>CAZNTG010000015.1:0-83942 GCA_964575955.1 uncultured Thermoproteaceae archaeon | reverse complement strand
GGAGGGTTTGAGGTGTAAGCTTTGTGGTGAAGAGATTGAAGAAGGAGAAAATGCACTAAAAACACTAAACAACATATACAAACACTACAAACAAAAACACCCAGAAACAATAGAAAAAATAAAACAAAAACTAACAACACCAAAAGCAACTGCCTAATTAGCAAACTATTTTAGATATAAAAAATCCTTCACACATATCTAAGTGTGGAAATGTTCTACATACTTTATTAAAAATTCTATATTTTGAATATCCATAAGATGCAGATATTCTAGGTCTAACTATGTCGATACTATAATTCTCATATATCTTCTCTATAATTTCCTCACCTTCTTGAGGTAGTAATGAACATGTTGCATATATAATTTCAATATCTTTAAATTGTTCTACAACATTCTTAACTAATCCATATTGAATATCTACATACCATCTCAATCTTTTCAATCCTCTCAAAGCTATCTTAATAGCAGGATCTTTACCTATAGCACCACTTGAAGAACATGGTGCATCAATTAGAATCTTATCTACATGTTTTCTAAATTTCAATATTTTTGAATCTCCAAGAACTATATCTACTCTATCAATATCAACACCACACCTCTTCAATATGTATACCATATTTCTCAACCTATCTCTAGATATATCTACAGCTACTACATGAACTCTATTTTCTGTAATTTGCATCATTAGACTAGTCTTCATTCCAGGTGCTGCACATAGATCTAGAATGTAATCTCCAGGTTGAGGATCTAGTGCATGTACTGTCAATATTGATGCCTTATCTTGTGGTATTGCTAAAAACTGTCTTACAGCTTCAACATGATGTACAGGTCTTCTAGCTTCAACAACTCTCAATAGGTATGGTATATCTCTGTCTACTTCAACTCTCAAACCTTGACTCTCTAAAATCTTTATACATTTATCAACATCTATTTTCAAGGTATTTACTCTTAACCACACTACCTGACTATTCATACTTTCAAGAATTTTCTCAACATCATTTGGATGTAGTAGTTCTAGTAATGTTTTGACAAACTCTATAGGGTACGAATATTTTATTGATAGATATTGAGCATAGTCAACATACTTCAACTCTTCAATCATGTCCAATACGTAGCTCTCTAGATTTTCAATTTTCAAACCTCTCTTCTTGAACAATTTCTTAACATACTTCTCAACAATATCTCTCTTTTTAAAATACTTAAAACCTTCAACTATAAGCCATGTTCTAACAATATCTTTACAAGATTCTGAATTAAACAATCTTTTAGATATGTATTTTAACTTGTAGTATTCTCTAACAACACTCTGTGCTATATCATAATATACTTTGAATGATTCTAAATTTCTCCATCTAGCTTTAACTCTCTGAAATGCCTTATCTATAGATATTTCATTTTTCAAAACTATGTACAGTATCTTAGATATGAAGTTTATTATCTCTTCAATATTTAATGTCATAACATTGGTATTGCATATAGAAGTTTTTTCTCAATAATTTTCATACTATTTTTATCAATAACATACTCATATACTAGATATGTTGTTGGTGTCTTAACTTCAGCTGTTATCTTCAGATTATCACCACAATCATCTACTCTAATAATATCTACGTGATAAGCATCAGGATGTTGTAATGCTAGATCCTTCTTAATGTCCTCATACACAATCTCGATACTCATAGAAGCATTAAACTGAAAAGGATCTTTAAAATAGTTGATAGGTGTCTCATAAGTTTGATATTATCATTGTTGGTGCTGGACCTGCAGGACTAGCAGCAGCATATGAACTATGTAGAAGAGGGTTTAAAGTTGTTGTGTTGGAGAGAGGTAAGAGACCTGGATCTAAAAATATGTATGGTGGTAGGATATACATATCTGAGATTGAAAAACATTCTTCAGATATTGCTAAAGATATTCAGAAGATTGGTAGAAGAGTTATTCGTGAGACTATAATGCTCACATATGGAAAAACATCACTATACTTCACTATTGAAGCAGATGATTGGAGTGGTGGTGTTGTTACATCATTGACAAGATTTGTAGAGAATTTAGCACAGAAAGTTGAGTCTAGTGGAGGTATATTAGTTACAAGTGCTAGAGTTGACTCACTCATAGTACAGGATGGTAATGTTAGAGGTGTTAGATGTGGAGTAGATACTTTAAATGCAGACTTCATAATAGATTCTGAAGGTGTTAATAGGATATTATTAGAAAATTCAAAACTTGTAGATAAGATATCTCCAGATAATGTTGCACTTGGTTTAAAAGAAGTCTATAGAGTAGATTCTAATGATATTAATAAGATTTTCGATCTTGAAGATGATAAAAGTATGACAGTTCTAGCTCTTGGAGAAGTTCTCGGATACATTCCTGGAGGTGCATTTATGTATATAGATAGAGGATATGTACATATTGGATTTGTAATATATCTATCACATTACTACAAGATTAAGAATTCTATAATAAAATTTTTCGAAAATATATACAAACTACCACTATTTAGACAAGTTGTTAAATATGGTGAACGTGTTGAATATGGTGCAAAGTTAGTACCTGTAACACCACTACCATCTATAAGTCCTGTAAATAGACTTGCAGTTATTGGTGATGCAGGTGGCTATATAGTACATATTGGACCTATAATTAGAGGTGTTGACTATGCAGTACTTTCAGGATTATTCACAGCTAGAGCTATAGTAGATATGATGGAGAGAGAGAAGGAGAGAGAATATACCTATGATAGATTTAATCAATATCTTATGAAGTATATGAAGAATTCATCAATGATTAGAGATTTAGAATTATTTAGAAAAGTTTACCAATATTACAAGGCTGAGGATATATATAGGAAATATGTCGGTTTTATAGTTGACTTTGCTAGAAATTATCTAGAAGTTAAAGATTATGTTAAAAGTATGAGTGAAGCATTCTATATAGCATCTAGAAGACATGGATTATCAATATGGAATATAGCTATAGATTATATTAAGAAGTTTAGAAAGATGTGAAAAATATTAATACATGCATACTCCATTCAAATTATGAGTTTTGATGAGAAGGTTAGAGTAAATGCATATTTAACACATCTAAAATCTCACATAGAGGTTGACTATACCAAGTGTAGAAATTGTAGAATAAGACCATGTACTAAGCTATGTCCTGCAGGTTGTTATAGAGAAACACCTGATGGTGATATAGTATTTTACCATGATGCATGTTTAGAATGTGGTACATGTAGAATAGTATGTCCATTAAATGCTGTAAGATGGAGTTATCCAGAAGATGGATTTGGCGTTTGGTATCGTTTTGGTTAAATCTAAATACCTAGAAATATGAAATGTTATTAAATATGGAAGAGCCAAACTATAAAATACTTTTCAGTCCATGGAGATTGACATATATAAGGACAGGACTCAGAGGAAAGATGCAGTGTTTTATATGTCAATACTTGAAGGAGAATAGAGATGATGAAAATCTAGTAGTTTACAGATCTAGACATAGTGTTGTAATAATGAATAGATATCCCTACAGTAGAGGTCATGTATTGATAGCACCTATGAGACATGTACCAAGTATATCAGATTTAGATGATGATGAACTATTAGACTACTCTAAAATTTTAAAAGCAACTTTAAAAGCAATTAACATAGTTGTCAAGCCAGACTATATGAATGTTGGTATAAATATTGGTAGAGTTGCAGGTGCAGGACTTGAAGAACATCTACATATTCATGTTATACCTAGATGGTATGAATATGATAGATATATTCCAGATGAGTTTAATGATGAAGAGATTTATAGAGATATGTATAATATATGTCAAGCTTTAAGAAGAGAGATTAGTAAAATATTGAAAGAGTAATGAGAATTGTATATACTATAAAATTTCTACCTTTAACATATCAGTATGGTCAAGTCTCAGTTCAGAGGTTTGGTATTTTAGAATTTTTAAATGAGTTAAATAGAATTTTGGAGAAGGCTAATGATGAACTTCTAGCTAAGGTTGGTAAGGGTAGAATTGTGTCAACTTCAATATCTATAGCTCAGGTAAGTGTTGGACCTATTGTTGGTTTATTAATTATTGTCTATGCTGTTGTTGAAGACAGTAATTGCAAACTCTATAAAGACCAATCCTAGAACTATCTTTTTCACATATAGGTCTACCACATACTGCACATACCATTACTGCTGACCTTCTTCTACATATGTAGCATAGTGTTAATTCACATACTTTACATATCTCGAGGTCTTTATTGTAATGTTTTTCACATACAGCTCTACCACATCTCTTACATGTGATTACAGCCTTCTCAGCTTCACATATTTCACATATCATTCTAGTAGTGCTATGTACTTCAATACGTCTGTTCTAGTTACTATACCTACAGGTTTTCCTGAGCTATCAATAACTATCAATCTTCCAATTCTATGCCTTAACATGAGTTTAATAGCGTCATATATATCACTGTCAATATGTATTACAGGTACTTCACGTCTCATATAGTTCATAACTTTACCATTTAGATCACCTTTAGCAACTGCAGATGCTAGATCACTAGTTGTTATTAATCCTATAATTCTACCATCATCATCAACTACAGGTAATGCACGTATTCTATGTTCTGCAAATATCTCTGCAGCTTCTCTCAATGTCACATCTTTATGTATTGTTATCAAGTTTCTAGTCATAATATCTGAAATTTTAACTCTTGGTATTATCATTATTCTATCAATCTGCACGACAATCTCATTTGAGGTTACACTCTTATCAACGACAGTTCCCTCAATAACTATCCTAGTGTTTAGTGAGGGGCCAATTCTAACCTTATCACCTATCCTGATAGTTTTCAAATCTCCTATAGTTCTAACTATAGCCTTATTTCCAAATGGATTCAGTAGATCTAGAATCTCTATACCTACAGCATACACGTTTACAGGCATTGAGCCAATATGTATTGGAACTATCTCATGTGCTAGTGGTGATACACTTGGAGATTTTATATATTCAAAAGCTTTCTGAGTTGGAATATACCCACCATACGGTCCTGTTTTCGAATCTATAAATCCCATAATCTTCAATGCAATCATTATATTTCTGATAGTTCCTTCATTAACATTTAGCTTCTCAGCAATTTCTCTAGACTTTATTGGTCTACGTAACGCATTATACAATTCGACAAGTGCTGTAAGAATAGTTGCATAAGTGTTGGGAAGTCTCTCCATCGTTTAGATTATTGTGCTTATATTTTTTAATTTTTCACTAAGGATCATATATAGATCTATGTAGTCTCAACATAATCTAGATAGATTTTGAAGTCTTCAATGTAGCATGATTTAAATAGTACAAATTTGCTATCTCTAAACTTAAACAATACTTGAAGAGTAACATCTTCACACACTTCTAAACATATATCAGAATTAATGCATATACTTTTACCAGATATGAAGTCTATACATATACGACAGTTGTCTCCAAACTTAGAGAATCTCAATATTGCAGGTTCTCTTGGTATTTCAAAATTTTCAGAATATACTTCAAATATTAACATGATAGTATTTCTTACAGGTCTCAGGTCTATTAGTGTTAATTTTAATTCCATTATTATCTCAATACTATGTCTGCAATCTTTTTAATTAATGTATTTACATCACACTTCACTAAGTATGTACAGTATTTCGATATTGGTGCATTTTCATCTATGTTAACTGCTATGATCGTATTACAATCTTTAATACCTGTCATATGTTGTGGTGCTCCTGATATTCCTAGAGCTATGTAGAGTCTTGGTCTAATTATCTTTCCTGATTCTCCTATGAGGAATTTTGTTGATAATAATCCTCTATCAGTTACTTTTTTTGTTGCTGCAATTCCTATTCCTAACTTTCTAGCTATTGCTTTTAAAGTATCTATGAGATCTCTATTAACACCTGCACCAACTCCAATAACTATCTTATGCTTTTCAGGCATTATATCACTATCAGGATCGTATATTTGACTACTCTTAACATATTCAATATTCTCAACATGTATATCAAGTTCTTCATGAACTACTTCACATGTATCATATAGTTCTCTAATTGTCTTAGCTGATGCTCTTACAGTGAACATCTTAGGCTTTCTATCAGGTATGTATATGTGTGCTAGAATATTTTCTCCAAAACTTGGTTTAACAGCTACAATCTCACCTCTATCATCTACATATATATCAGATACATCAGCTACAAGTCCTGTTTCTAGTTTAGCAGCTACGTATGGTGCAATTTCTCTACATCTTAATGTTGCTGGAAACAGTATTGTAGTTATATCACTTCTAGATTTACAAAATCTATACAGTGCTTCTCCAAATAGTGTTGGACTATATATACCTTCAGGTATGTTTTTTATACGTACATTGTATACTCTCTTAAATATTTTTAAATCTCTAATTTTTGATGTTACCATTATTGAGTTTATTACAACACCTTCAACATCTTCATTAAGCTTTTTAGATATTCTATATGCAATATCTACAATACTTATAGATTCCTGTCTCGGTTGTCTACTTTGGGGTATATAGTCTACATATACTAGTACTGTCATTATTATTCACCTTCCTTAAATTTCTGTATAAGATCTATTAACCACTTTGAGATATATTCTAAATCTTTCTCTAATATTTCAGGTTTCTTATATTGATATACATAATTTTCAACCTTTAAAACTCTAGTAGGACTACCTGCTAGACCAATCTTAGAACTTTCTAAGTTTAATTCTTTATTAGTTATTATTTTAACCTTCTTCTCTATCTTTGCATTTATCTTTCTAGATACTCTTATTGGTATTACAATATTTTTCTTATATATTGAGAAGATTGCTGGTAATTTAACTTTATACTCTTCAACTCTATCTTCATCTTCAAGTATTCTCTCAACATTTACAACCTTATTTACAAGATCTATCTTGACTATATTGTTCACATAGTATATGTATGGTATTGATAGTATTGATGCTATTTGTGCAGGTACGTGACTTGTTAAGCTATCTGCAGCTTCCTGTCCTGTAACTATGAGATCGAAGTCAGGTATTGCATATTTTATAGCTGATGCTAATATGTAGGATGTTGCTAACGTGTCTGATCCTGCAAATGCTCTATCACTTACAAGAATTGCATCATCGACACCCATGCCTATAACATCTTCTAAAACATCTTTAGCGAAGGGTGGTGCCATACTTATAGCTGTGACTTTACCACCATACTCATCTCTAAGTTTAATTGCAAATTCTATAGCTACATAATCCCATGGATTTAATGTTGTTGGAACACCTTCACGTATTAGACTGCCTGTCTTCTCATCTACCTTAACTGTAGATACTATCGGTACTACAGTCTTTACAAGGACTACTATCTTCAACATTAATACTTGAGTATTGTCTAGTAACTATTTAACAATTCTTACAAATACCATACCCGATATGTTAACTTCCTCTAAAACACCATCATTTAGAAGCATGTTATATATAGCTTCATATTTTGCAGGTGCTCTCTCCTTTAGAAAATCTAAAATTTCAGGTTTTGGTACAAGCTCACCATCATACCTACTCTTCAACTCATCTACAATATCTTGAACTGTCAACCTTCTACTACATGAATCTCTTCTACATACATAATACTCATCTTCAGGAATGTTGTAGTACACTACTAGATTCTTAATTTTCATAAGTTCTCTAGCTAGACTATCAACATCTACATCATCAGGAACAACATCTGATAGAGGTATACATTTAGAGTTACTTGAAAATACTACAGTTAGAACACGCTCAATGACTGACTTACTAATTTCCACACTAGACTAGTAGAGTAATATTTAATCAAGAGCTTGTTTAAAATATCCTAAAACGTGTATTAGATAGTCATCAGGTGTCTATATGTTAATTAAAGTTCCTGTAACTGTAATAGTTGGAAAACAGGATAGTGAAATAACACTATGTATTATCGAGGGTAGAAATATAAGTATTGCAAAACCTACAGATGAGATACCTAGAGATATCGTAGAGACATTGACACAACTGGAAATTGAAGATGACTTAATTAGAGGTCACGTAGCAATAACATCATTCGGACATTCAACAATAAAAGCAGTAGATCCAGGAAGTATTGAAGGTGTATGCTATATTACTAGAAGTGGAGATCTTGTAGAGTTACCAAAGATAAATCTAACAAAGTCTTCAATATTTAACAAAGACTTCAGTAGATGGGTTAATGTCATGTCATTACCAATATTCTTAAACAACATATCAAAAGATGATAAAGATACAATAATACTAGCACCAAGTAGACTTGGCGAAAATTTATGTATAAACTTTGGATATATGAATATAGAATCTGTAAAAATTTTAAAACACTTCATTAGTAAGGTTAGAAAATTTAATGAACAAACAATGATATCTGTATCATGTATTGGTAGAATACCTCAAATACCTCTTGAAATATCTATAATACACGAGGATAAATATCTACTATTTAGAATTTACCTAAATACAATAATGAAAATTCATGGAAAATTTAGATTCTTAATAGTAGTTGCTAAAGGTGGTAATGTAGTTAAGAGATATATATCTGAGAAGATTGATGAGAATGTTATAAGTATGATTGATGAAGCCTATGAACTATTTAGAAATATCTAACCTTATAACTTCTTAAGAATCCCACTATAATTACTAGACATATGGATAGTAGGATTGAAAGTACGTAGAGAATGTATGTGTAGTAGTTTTCTGAAGTTGTTCTGAATGAATTATTCATATTGTTTAGAGATATACATGCACCATATATCTCTCCAGCAAGTGTGTAGAGAAATCCTGTATATGTGTAGTTTACGTTTACATCACCTAGAATAGGTACGTATATTATAACTCCTCTACCCCCTCTGATAAGATCTTTAAAATACCATGACTCTCTAGTACCTTTTTGAAAGCTTGCCATTAATATTATAAACTTCCTATTTCTATAGTACTTAAATATGTTTTGAATATTTAATCCTTCTCGAATAACTATACATGAAATATTCATACTATATGCAAGATATTGTAATGCTGGTGATGTACATACTATCACTATCCCTGGACATTCAATTTTTATTCTCTCACCTATATATTTTAAGTATTGTTCAAGTTTCTCAATATCTTCATCAAACTTTCTATAATAAATCTCTACTATATCTCTACTACACCTATATACTATGCATAGTTTAGGTAGTGTAGATTTTATGAGAGCTTTCATATTCTCTGGATATAGCCACCATCCATGTGAATTTACTATATCTGTGTATGGATATTTTAAGAATTTTAATCCATTTTTCTCATAGTCTTTTAATGTTGTTACTATTTTTGCATATTTTATCAATCTATACTCAATTGAGAAATGCCATAGAGGAATATATATTTGACACATCTTGACCTTACTTATCATTCTTGGTTTTACAGGTATGTAGTGTGGATTTACATTACCTGTAAGTATTGTAATTATGGTATAGTTTTTAGGTAAGACTTGTTCTAGAGCATACTTCTCTATTGGTGCTGTAACTACTATACATTCTCTAGATTGAACTACATTACTTAAAGCTGCTACTAGTATGGTCAATATTAGCAATATTATGATTATCTTCTCAATTCTCACTGTGCTTTCTCTGTTGAGGTAGGTTAAAATACATGCCTTTCTAATTATTAAATATCCGCATGGATCTAGTACTTGAAGCAGATAGACTATCTATCTCAATATCTGGAAAGTACATAATTAGAGATGCATCATTTAGAATTGGAAAGTCTTGTCTTGTAGCTGTTATTGGTCCTAATGGTGCTGGTAAGACTACTTTAATGAAGACTATTATTGGTCTTATAAAGCCAAGTTCAGGTATTTTGAAAGTTTTTAATTATGAAATTTCTAATAAATCTAAATATCCTACTAAGCTTAGAGAGAAGATTGGATATATGCCTCAGAGAGATGTTATTAACTATGTTGTTCCAATAACTGTAAGAGATATATTGATGACAGGATTACTTGAAAAACTTCCTCAACCAAGACTTATAATTCCTAAATTTTTGTGGGATAGAGTTTACAAGATTGTTGATGAGTTAGGTATTTCAGATATTCTTGATAAGAATTTTCAAGAGCTTAGTGGTGGTCAACAACAGAAGGTATTATTAGCTAGAGCTCTAGTTAAAGATCCTGAACTTCTAATTCTTGATGAACCTCTCAGTAATGTTGATGAGATTAGTAAAGTTGAAATTTTGGAATATTTGAAAGATCTTGCTAAAAAATATTCAAAAACTATACTATTAGTAACTCACGATATTGAAATTGCAATGTCATGGTCTGACTATGTGCTTCTAGTTAATCAGGGTAGAGCTACACTATACAGCTCTAGAATGGTTGAAGATATTGATAAGTTCTTAAGACACTATCCTGAAAAAGATAGGAAAATAATACCAACAAGATCACCATACTGTGCATGATTAATCTACTAGTCAAGTTAGTATGTTTATCAGCATTGATATCTATAGTATCAGGATTTACATCAACATACACATCAATCTCTAGATCAAGCTTTCTAGTAGTTACTGTATCTCACGCAATACTTGCATCATTATCAATACTATTCTACATAGTCTACATATTCAACATATCTATAAATCCACTACTAGTTTGGATTGTTGTAATATCTACATCATTAATAACTTGCGGATTTATTATACATGTTCGTGAATTATCAGAAAGAGATCTTATCTTATCTACAATATTTGCACTATTTCTAAGTATTGCTGCACTATTCATGGCTATACTTCCAGGATTTATGATATCTAGAATGTGGAGTTTTCTTACAGGTAGTATATTTCTAATATCTGACCAGGATATATTTATAATGTTTATAATTTGTCTATTCTGTTCTACATTATTTACATGGTTTTATAGAGAGTTTATATTGATATCATATGATTATGATTATGCACTTTCAACATCTATTAGAGCGAGAGCATTATACTACTTACTTTCAATACTTATATCATTAACAACACTTGCATGTGTATATGTTCTTGGACTATTTGTAACATATGCAGTATTACTAATACCTGGTTCAGTATTAATAAATGCTAAAGTTAGACCAGTATATACAATATTTCTAACGTCTAGTCTAGTTTTTATAACATTAATAATCTCGATATTTCTATCTATAAATTTGAATATTCCACCTTCAGGTCTTTGTGGAATTATTATTAGTATATTTGCAGGTCTTGTAGTTATTGCTAGAGTTTTACTATCTAGATTGAGAATTAGAGTCTAGCTTTTAACCAGTTTCAACTTCTCTAACTTTCTCCTCTTTCTGTTCTTTAAGATCTCTAATAATTTCTTCTGCAACCTTCTTCCCTGAAAGTATCATACCTCCAAATATTGGACCCATCCTAGGTAGTTTATATACTGCTGCTGTTGCCATTCCTGTTGTGTATAGTCCTGGTATTATCTTCTTACTATACTTAACTACTAGATCATCTGCAAGTTCAGGTATTGCTGGTCCTTCTCCAAGTACGTCAATCTTTATGTTTAATTTCTTTGCTGCTAATCTAACTACAGATGCTTCATGTCCTGTTGCGTCAACTACGGCGTTTGCTTTTATGAATAGTGGATCTACCCATAGTTGAGACATGTGTACTGCTGTCCAATTTATTACTACTCCTGTAACTTTCTTTCTCTCTCTATCAGTTACTATATCTTCAACAGTTACTCCAAGTAGCATTTTTGCACCTGCTTCTAGTGCAGATACTGCAAGTTTTGCTATTAATTCAACAGGATCTACTATTAACACATCGTCAGATTCTACATATCTTATCTTGAAATCTTTCTCTAATATATTTCTCAATGATTTTTGTACAACAACTGCAGGTATTAACATTCCACCACCTCCAATACCACCTCCAAATGATAGTCTTCTCTCAATTATCAAAACTTTCAAACCTTCCTTAGCTAGGTAGTATGCACATGCCATACCTGAAGGTCCTGCACCAACAATTGCAACATCTACCTGTGAGATATCTATGAGCTTCTCCATACCATATCTAAGTATGTTCTGCGTTATTGTTCTCTCACTAACACCTTTGAGATCAATCTCCATCTTGTCCAATTATAGTATTGTAGACTAACTATTAAATTGTACTGTGAATAGCAATATTGAATAGTTAGTTAAGGATATTCTATACATGCCTTTAAATATTAAAATAGTAGAACATAGAGCTAACTCAATACTACAGATATGCTGTATGTTGAATAGAGATGATTTCGGATATAGACTTGTATGGAAAGTAACGTCAATAGCTCAGATGGCTGTAGACTTGATATTCTACATATGTAGAAACATCACTAGCGGAACAACATGTGGAAAAGTTAGAGAAGCTGCAGAAACGTTGAGAAGTCTAGGTGTAATATCTTCAGACTCTGTAAAAGCTGCTGTAGAACTTCAAGAAATTCTAGATAAGATATCTAGAATGGGTGGTGTAGAACTCATAATGTTCATAAGAGAGAATATGGATGACATATCCTGTAAAGCATCAACAATAGCACAAGACTTGTTAAGATATGTAGATAAGGTTAGACATGGACTAGCTAGACATTAAGAAGATACTACTTTTATATCCAAAACATGAATATAGCCGATTAGTAATGCTTGAGAAAATAGTAATTGAAAATTTCAAATGTTTTAAAGATAAGAGAGAATTCAAATTCTCAAAAATAAATTTAATATATGGAAAATCAGGTAGTGGAAAATCAAGTATAGTACATGCATTAAAACTATGTTTAAAAACATTTCTACTAGATCCAATATTGAGAGAGTATGACTATGCTATAGATCAAGTAAGAGAACTACTACCAGATAATGATATTTCAAAAAGAATACACATATATACTAGAGGAACAATAACATTACCATACGTTAATAAGAATGCTATATTTGACATAGACTTCTCACTATCAGTAAGTGATGGAACACTTAGCACAGGTATAGAAATTGAAGATGCTAAAATAACAAGATCAGAGATGTTACAGGCAATGTTTTCATACGTTATTAGAGAGTACAACTATGATAAGTATAGTATAAAGATAGAAGCACACTACCTATCACACTGCGTATATAATGTTAGAGTTGTATATCCAAGAATAACAATACTAGATAGAGAACTCTTCATAATACTATACCAAGAAATATTTCCAAACATGTTAAAGGAAAGTATAAAAATATTAACACCATATAACAATATTGCACAGTACTCAATAATACCAAATATTGAAGATCCAAATATAGAAACATATAAGATATTACTAACGGATCCATGTGTAAAGTATAGAGTTAGTAAAATTTTATCCGAAATATTTAATAGAGAGGTAATTATAGATGTTAGAAGAATTAAGAATAGAGATGAATACATTATTGAAGATCTATCAACTTCAAGACCTGTATCATCTCTAGAATCATCATTTAGAAATATACTAAACATATGTACACTAATTGAAAATTTGAGAAATAACGGAACTCTTATAGTTGATGATTATGACTCACTCATGGGAGATGACCTGCTTACTAAAGTTACAACGATAATAGTTAAGAGAGCTCTATCTAGAAATATTCAACTAATCTTAACATTTAGATATAGGAGAAATTTAGATGAAGTCTTTTCAAAACTACAGGATTTAGTTAAAGATGGTTTAGAAATTATTGAACTATAGATCCATATTAATAATTTCGTAGTAGTATCTTGATGGTAGTTGTATTGTATTACATTTAGAAATTTTTAAACATTCAATATGTGAATTATATACTAAAGATGATGACATGTATATTGTAAACTCATCTCCAATAACCTTATACAATCTATAGTATGATTCTCTACGTCTAGCTCTTTCAGTTATGTGACTTGTAATTACTAGTTTTCTACTATTGAGATCTCTAATGTATATACTTGTCATGAGTGCTGTCTTTGTATATTTTTCCATAATTTCAATAATTATATCATCAATATTCTTACCCTTATTCAACATGTATGCAATATATATTGAAAGTGCTTTACTGTCAGTTACATAATCTTTCAAATATGGCATACCTATACTGTCTAGTATATCTATCTTCTTAACAGCACCATTATGAGCAAGTACTACTTTGACATTTCCGAAATCTATCATGTATGGGTGAGAATGTTCAAATCCAATAGGCTCTCCCTCGCTTGCAGCCCTTATGTGCATTATTGTTAGTAGTTTTTCAAATTTGCATAGTGTCTTAACTATGTTTTTAAATGTATCTTCATCTTCATATATTGGTTTCGAAGATCTGAAGTATAGTTCTACATCTCTACATGTTGCATATATTCCCCAACCATCAGGATGGTAATCATCTATTCCTGATAGTATGCCTATAGTGTCATGTCTAGAAACTTTTAACATTGTTTCACATATTTCATTCAAAATTTCTCTATCTACTTTACCTACATATGTACATATTCTACACATATTACTAACTTGTAGATAATTCTTCTACTTTAATTTCTTTTAGTGTATTTATGATTATACATGGAGGTTTTGTACAATTCTCTCCGGATGTTTTCACGTTTGTTGGCACTATTAAGTATATGCCTCCTATAGCTATTATGTGTATGCTTTCTATACCTATAGGTGTTGTTAAGTTAATACTTAATACTTTAACCGGCTCTGTTGTTATACAAATACTTCTACTATATAAACATTGTAGAGTCGTCATAATGCTATAGTGCCTTTCTGATGACATTCCTATATGCATTATGCAGTATGATACGTATATCGATACTGCTATGAACGAAATTAGTATGAGCGTATAAATTACGGCATATCTCATAACGTATTAATATTTCGTAAAGCTAATTTTAAACATGGTGACAGAGAGATTTCGTTCTCTATTTTCAAGGCAGAAAAAGGAGAGAAGTGAATCTGAAGGTGATAAGCTGGTCCAAGAATTACATGATGTATTTCAGGGACTCGAAGAAGCTAGAGCAGAACAGCTAGTACTTTCGAGTACCCCTAAAGAAGAGAAGAAGGAAGAACCGGCACCGGTATCCGTGGAGGAGGAGAAAGAGATGGTAAGTATTGAAGAGAGTAGTAGTGAGATAAAAAGTAAAGAAACAAATGTAATAAAAAGCCAGACAGAATCGAGTGAAAAGTTAGAAGCAAAAACAGATAAACCCATCATGTCAGATACTCTAGACATGGGCTCGGTATCTAACTTGTTTGAGGTCTTTAAGACAGAGTTTCTCGAGTATCTAGTTGATAAATCTGTAAGAGATCAGAAAACGAGAGATTTACTATTCAAGGCATTATCAAAGCTTGAAAAAGAAGATCTTATCGAGATAATAAAAATAATGTATAAGATAATAGATTCTAAATTGTCAGAATCATATGCTCATAAAACAACGTCTGCAGTAGAGCAAAGTAAAAAATCAGAACATGCTGAGGAGAGGAAAGAAAAAGAAGAAGAACTCGATCTATCATCTCTCCTTGGAAGTTCATGATGTTTCTTGCTTATAGAATATCACTTCAATAATGATGGTTTTATTTCTTAGAGTTACCTCATCCTTAAGACCGCATAGACTCAAATAGTCTGATGTTATATTTACAGTTCCTCCAAAGAACACTATAGTTCTCGTGGTTGCTCTTATATAGCCCTCTAAACCTATACCACTCCACAAGGAGTATATCCTGATTATACATGTGTTGGTATTTTGAGAAAGACATTTCTTAATGTCTGTACACGTAATATTATAAAATGTTATATTAATACATGCCGATCCCATTTTTAACCAAGGTCTTATGTATGCAGTACATTTTCCATTTGAAAATGCGTTGGACTGATATGCTAGAACGTTATGTATTGATAGTGTGATGTTTGTGGTATTTGCAAGGTACACTATATTGACTGTGTAATTATAATCTACCTGTACCAGAGGATATGGTATCTTCACTCTGACAGATATACCACTAAGTAGAGTATCTAGTTCAAAGATGAGCATCTTTTCCCAAAGCGTCTCATAAGATGTTTTAATGATTCCATAGAGTGCTGAAAAAGCTATAATTCCAACGGCAATCATTATGATAGCAACAATCGCAGTCATGATAGCCTCCATTGCTTCACTATGAGGTACATCTCTTAGATAGTTCTTCTATTCTATTTCTCAGTTTACGTATGTAAGCCTCTATCTCTTTCTCCGCGGTTTCTAATGTTGATAATGCTTGTTTAAGTAATGCTATGTCTCTTTCAGTAAGCTTTATATCTACTATGTTTAACCTCAAACTCTCAATAATCTTCTCAGATAAGCATTTCAAACATTCAGATAGCAGACTTAAAGTATCAAGTACTAACTCATCGCAAGATAGCCCAATCTGTTGAATATCCGCAGCAAGAGATTCTTCTATATTCTCCTCCTTATCCTTCTTTGACTTACCTAGTCTCATTAACAAATATGTTAATTAAGTGTTTAACAACATTTACGTATATGCCGCAAGAAAAGATCAAGGAGAAGAAGGTTAAGTTAAACAACATTGATCCTGAAAAATTTATAAAATTCGTCATAAACGTACAACGAAAACACAAACAGAGATTAAGATACAGAAAGAAGCGAGATAGGCGTAAAAAAGAGCTTAAGATTAATCAGAGAAGAAAGACTTCAAGCAATAGATGTAAACTAAAATTCAATATTTTTAAAATATTCTTAAAAACTAAAGGTAGTACTAAGGCAGAAAAGAAGAATGAGAAAAAGATTAGTAAAGACAGTCCAAAAAAGATATATAGATTTTTAAGGGAAAGATCTAAGTAGAACTATGTTTTTGATATCAGCTCGGTCTTACTATTATTGTAAGGATCTTATACGGTAGGCATATAACACCTTCACATCCTTCAGGAAGTACTATAATTGGCGTATACTCTAGCAATTTGCTACTGAAAGTACAATTTGTAACTTCGTTAACAAGATTTAATCGTGGGATTACTAAAGTACACTTAGGTATAGTATTATTCTGGTACTCAAATGTGATGTTCTCCGCTATTATTTTCGGTTTAATAAGTACAGCTTTCAAGCTTGATGATACAACTTTTGCTGGGGTGTGAATAGTTATGTTTATATTATCGCCTGGCAGTAGCGGTTCATTAAGAGTTACGTTGATTACACCGATTCCCGAACTATTAAATGTAATAGGCATAGACATGTATAATCCAGGTCCAACTATAGTTGCTGGCACTGTTACGAGATTAAGTCCATTAGCAATTATCACTATTCTTAATTCGTTTGCACCAACCCAATCAGTAATTATCTTAGTTATATTAACTTGGGTTGTTGGAGTAATTGTGACAGTATTTGAGTACACAGTATTTCCGTTAGTTGTTGTAAATTCGAGTATTAACTCTGTCTTATTGATTAGTATTACAGGTTGTTCAAGATTGCATAGTAAAATATCTGTTGACAAGTCTTTGCATCTTAAAGGAATTGTTTCTCCATTTATGATTACAGATGCATTAGCTATACTTCCTAGAGTATTGTTGACAACTATCAGTACGGATACTATCTTTGCACCTTTAATATAAGATATATTGGATATATTTATACTATTGTAGTTTTCTAAAATACTTCTAAGTAGGTCTTCTATACTTGTTATTGATGATATCGGAATTATCTTCAGATATACACTCGTTATAGATGTTGGTCTTATAGAACACATTGCTAAAGTTGTGTTTCCACTAATGATATATAGGTAGTGCACTTCCTTATCACTAAATGTTAGTGTAAATGTAATGTCTGCGGAAGAACCTTGAATTAGTGTTATATTCTTGACTTCTATAGTGTACTTCCCGTTGTCAAGTAAGCTTAGCGTCACTGTACCGTTAGATCCTAGGTTCACTACATGTGCGGTTATGTCTATAGGTTTTCCAGGTATGTACATTGTAGGACAATTTAGACTTGCAATATATGGTATTGGTACCAGCGGTCTGCAGACATATAGCGGTTTAACTATAATGTCTCTAGTAACATTGTGTATAGATATGTCGACACTACTCTCACTTACGTTGGGCGTGCCGATATTTACGTTATTAAATGTACATAGATACTTCACTCTAAACAACATACTATTCACGGTCAAGTTGTGATATATGTTAAACTCGATTGGCAATACTATGTCGACATTTTCCCCATTCTTGATGTTATATATAGTGTATGTTAACCCAGCCTTATATATTGGCGTGTTATTCTCCTCTATATATGCTGCTAGAGGTGATAGACTTACGGTTTTTGTAACTATTCTGTACTTAATCGTAGAGTTCGATAGATATGGTTCCTCTATTTCAACAATAGGTTGCACTAATATGCTGTGTGTATAATTATAGTATACGTATGCGTATTCATATGCTGCGAGTGTTACATTATACAACTTTGAAATTTTTACGAACGTTTTCTCTGGTATAAGTGTATAGAACACAAACACCCTTGAATGAACATTTTTAAGGTCAAGTTCTTTAACTGGATAATTCTCTTCGAATCCGACAATGCACCAGTATTTATTACATGACGGTATAATTAGGCTTATCTTTTGGCTATGTTCAAGTCCACAGTACACCTCCTTTATGAGAATAGTCAAATTCGTAGTCTGATTTATAGGGACTATTTTACCAGACGTTATATTCACTATCTTACATGTAGAAGATGACGAGTATAAACCTCTAATCAATTTAGTAGGATTCATTAAAGCTTCCTCTAGATTCTTGAGCGAGTTAAATAAGCTCCATGAGGAGTTACATACTACACATATGTTACCTAAACATGCGCCAGATATAGTTCTGGTCTTATAACCTATACTTCCAACAAGCAGTATGTAGTCGAGAACTATCAAGCGTAATAATAGTTCTCTAGTTATAAGCCCCCAAAAGTCATATCCAGAATACTTATTAACTACGGCTAGTACTAGGTCAAGTATGTCTAGAGGATACGATGCCGTTGTGAAGACGTAGCCTTTTAGCAATCCTGACTTTCCTATGTATGTCTTTGCCTCGGATAGTGTTATGTAAGTCTGTCCCTCAAATACACTATACCAATCTATTGCTAACACATATATCTTTAAATACGTGTTAGCACCTTCTATATTTAGAATTCTCACAACTTTTCCACCAACATCGGCTAATCTTAAAAATCCTGTCGAATTTAACATATATTTCACATTGTTGAGATATACTATCGTCTTGGGTCTGCTCGACTCCGTACATAGCTCTACGTTAAAGTCTATGATAAATCCAGCACGTTCTAATCTGTTCAGTATTCTCCTAATCTGTGGTATATTTCTAACGTAACTCGATAAGTCTATACAATATGTTCCGGGTTCGTTCGAGGATACGTTTCCTATAACTTTAACGTATGATATCTGTTTAAAATATATGCTTCTGTAATTTGGATATGGCTTATAGGTTTTAGGCACTGGTATCACTTTAGCAAATCTTGATAATGTGTAGCCATATGCGGTGACTAGTGTTAATATACAGGACATCACAGTTACTAATAGTAGTATTACGTAGATTTTACGTGTAAGCATCGCACCCCCTATAGTTACAGCTAGATCCGGGTTTAAAATACTAATCTCATTATACGATTCCCAATCTTAGCAGTATAACTCCATACAAGTTAAATATATTTTAAGGAGTATGAAAGGATATAGTTTTAGTGAAATATGCCGACCAAGTTTGTAGGAGTGACTAGTTTTGGCATTGGTGGAGTAGGTAAGAGCACGATTGCGCTGGCTCTTGCTACAGAATTTAGTAAGTACGACCTTTCGATACTTTTCGATAGTTCCCATATATATGAACTTTTAAAAAGCTCAACTATGATGGAACTTCCTCGAGCAAAAATATTTGGCAACCTCATAGTAGTTGGTATAGAGAGAAAGAGATTAAATGTTTTAGAAGAGCAATCATTAAGCACGGCAATACAGTTGCCATACATTGACCACATGAATGATAGATTGATAGACAGTATAAGGGCTATAGTGGAAATAATAAATAGGAGATTAAAGAGGGAGGTCAAGTTCGCTATAATAGATTTTCCAACATATATTGAAGAAACTAGTATTAAAAAGTGTCTAAAAATCTGTGATTGTCTTGTTGTGGTACTTAGACCATACATGAGGATACTTAAGGAGATAAGTAAAATAGGGAAGTCCATAAAAGTAGAAGAGAAGGTTATAGGAGTCCTATACGTGTTAAATATGTGGCCTAGTAATGTCAAGTATGATAGCAAGACTGTTAAAAAGCTATTCAATATAGACCCTTCAGAGCTTAAAGATCTGGATATTACAATAGTGCCAGAATTAGATGTAGTTAAAGATGAGAAAAGTCCTCTAACAGTGGCACAGTATATAGTAAAGCGTGGGTATCTAAAAAGACTTGTTGAGAAGATATTAGAAATGGAGGGTTTAAAAGAGACCACTAGCTTATAGTAACGTTAATACCTCTTTCATCAATAATTTCAATTTTGTAATTTGTAGTTTCAGAACTGCATTTAATAACTATTGCTGACATGTTTAAACTCATGAGTAATGTCCTACTGTATGTACATACGACATTACTCGTACTAGTGACTGTTACGTTTATACTAAGTAATGCTCTATCGGTGAATACGTAGTATATACCAGGCTTTACCTTGATGACAAGCATATATGCACAGTAGCTTAAACATATCTTAGGCCTATTTAGACATAGCGTACCATTATAATATTTGTAGCTCAAGGCATTCACTACGATATAGCCTTCGTTACTTAAAGTAATTAACGAAGTGAGTATGCTATACATATCCACACACTTTTCCCTCAACAATTGAAGATTTAACTTCTCTAGCACAGTATCGTATCGATATTTGGTCAATATAATACTATATATAATGTTTGAATTAGCTCTTAATAGGAAAGTATCTAGACATTCTGCAAAGCTTTGATTTGTTAAATATGCCCATGCTGTACAATGTGCATCTGCAGCATAGTATTTCTCAAGCGATATGTAGTAGATAGGGTTCGGTCTGTACTTAATAAAGATTATTGCTAGAATTATTGTCAACATTATTATGAAAGTTGCTAACGTAAGTCTCATTATTTACACCATACAAAGAATGCTTTACAGAATTTTCCTCCACATATAACTAACGTCGTATTATTCATGTATCTGCAGTCACAGATTACATAGACAGTATCACTGCTGGGTTTTATAATCGTGCACGAATTCGGTTTTTCCTTAACATACACGCTAGTGTTAGATGATACCTTAAGTACTGCATATCTATCAATTCTGACATAGTAGTCTAGAACGACAATGCTATTATTTAAAACAAGCTTATGTACTAACATAGTGTATATCAGAAATAGACATATCGATATTAATCCGATAGTCACTATGGCGTATACTATAGCCGGAGTAGGCATTTCTTGGAATATTTTATAGGTGCGGCACTATAAAGTATTTCACTATTACTTGAGTACATAGTAATACTATTGCTGTAACTAGTGCTATTTTCATAGCTCTGGTGCTACTACTACAACCTCGCATTATCATAAATACTGCAAGTGTTACTATTGGGGGTACGTATGTTATTGTTGTATTTAATGATTGTACTATCGCTTCGGGGGACATCTGAATCGGCAAATTTGTATATGCTGGAACTGAGGTTAAACTAAAACCGAACATTTTCATCATCTTTAATGCAGGTAATAGAAGCGTTACAAACCATATCTGCATACCTATCATAGCTAATGCAAATCCTACGAGCATCAACACATTAACTTTAACGTTTTTCATAACCTTGTTCATAGCATTAAATATCTCCACGATCATCTCTCTAAACATCCTAACTATGCCAAGTCCGCCAATATCTTCGAGATGTGTTAAGAGGTTTTTTATTGCATTAAACGGATAAGTTCTTGTATATATCTCGTAAACATCTCTACCAAGAATAGTTTGAAGTGCCTGATCAACAGGTACACCTTTGATAAGTCTAAGATTTAGAACTCTATCCCATACGACAGCATTATCTATCTTATCTATTTTCCTGGAACATTTTAGCAATGCTAAGCCTAATATAAAAAACGATATGAGTAGTATGTGAGCTGATATCGAAAAATCATGTATTACTATAAGAGATATTATGAACACAATTATGCTCGTCGGTAGTATTAACTTAATTTTTTCCTTCAATTCGGTAATGGCATAATCGTGAATAGGGGATTTCGACATTATTAATGCGGAGAATATAAATGTTAGAAAAGTTACAATAAATACGAACATGGAGGGGTTAAACATAGGGGACATGAAACTTAAAAATGAAATTACTATGAAAAACATATAGAGCATTGCTAAGCCAGTTATGAGAATTTGAGTAAGAGTTCCATAATCTTCTATACTCATTCTAAGTGTATGCATTATTCTCTCACGTGCTACATGTGGTAGAGTACCATCCTTGAATACTATGTTTTCGACTATGTCTTTGACTTCTTTGAACAATTTTGAACCTATGTTTGATTTACTTCTTAGTACACGTGCTGTTGCTGGAAATCCGTGTTGTAGCACCCTTGAGACATAATTCCATGAGCCAAGTAGTGAAAGTACCAGTATAGCTACACATGCATAGAGTTCTTCTCTACCTAGACTGCTTGTGAACTTTAGGTACTCTAATATACACTTACATCTGGAGATAGACAAAGTCGGAATAGTAAAGAGAAGAGGTACGATTGCTAGAATTGGTTTAAGTCTAGGAATCCTAACTGATATAAAGATTAGTAATATCGATATGACTACAGTCAGTACTATTGAGGTTACTATAATGAGGATCTCCTTACTGACACTATCTCTAGAGCAGCCAACTATAGCGCACACATTCTCAATAAAGCCCATTATGGTCTAAGATGACGCAACCATACTTAAGCTTCTCGCTTTAATAAGTCCATTTTTAAATTTAACGTAAATATATATCCTATAAACGTACCCAGGTGTAAGTGGTTTATCGTTAGCTATTTCAATAGTACAGAGATGTTCAGAAATCGATGATGATGATGGAGTACAGGCATATAAAGAGGAACTAGTGTTAACTGCTGTAGATGGTATGCATTCACAATACCAGGAGCTGCTAAAAATACAACTACATGATACTGAGACTTGTCTAGGTATTTCAAAATTATCTTGACCAAAATTAATATTTAGAATATCTGCTCCTGTTGTATTTACCACTGTTATATTTATGGATACTATGGGCATACTACCCACATTCTTGATAGAAACCTCAATAAACTTGGAAGATAAGTAGTACGATGTAACTACAAAGTCCGAGTAAGACGAGATAAGATTCATATAGGGGGGTAGAATAATTGAAAGGACATAGATCGTGATGCATATACATGCTACAATCACGAGCGCCATTACTATAACATAACTAAAACCCATACGACTATCTTTAATAACAATCAACTAATAACTAAAAAAATTACTTTATGTAAAGCAATGTAGTATCTAAAGAGAACAGATTAGAAGACAGAAGGTGTAAGAAAGAAATCTAGAGAGTGAGGTATTTTGAGATTGGAAAAGACCTAAGTCTAAGAGGCCGTGTATGTGCCTAAAGCTAATAACTGAGTCTTTCCATTCGCGTAGTAAACTAACACTGACACCTTATATGTCTGGCCTGCATTAATCTCGAGTATAGTATTTGTACTAGTTGAGGAAATTAGATCACTAAATGTTGAGGGTGGAGTTCCATTCGCTACGAAGACTTTTATAATAGATCCTGTGATACCGGGCTGAGATGTTGAGGCCGTACAATTGAGACCCGTTGTTGTTGGTTGACAGAAGATAGTAATAGTGTTTCCTGAACCTATTGATAGATAGTTCGTACCGTTCTTAAAATAGACTCCTATGTATTGTGTTTCGTTTCCTGAAATTTCAATGGCAAGTCCTTCTATGCCTACAGTGCCGGTATTTTTAACCGTTATTGAGACACCACTTGTAGAGAAACTGCCTACTGTTGCTATTGCTTGAGCTGTTCCTGCTACACTGCTACTTAATCCTATGAAGTACGCTATGAAGTATACTGCTATTGCTATACTTGCTGCAATTACGAGTGCCATTACTATGACCGTACTTATACCACCGAATGTGTTTCTTTTACGGACCTCTTTCATACTGTTAAACGTTAATTTCTCAAAATTTTTTAATGGTTACTTGATGGATGCCCTCGAGTTAGCACTGATAACGTTGTTTGTCTGCATTATGTGTTGTGTAATATTTATTGGAGTTCAGCAAATTTTACTCAGTTATAACATTGAGACTGACATTGTAAAATGCGTAGATTTTGTCATAAAGTATCCAGGATCCTCTATTAACATGGCTGTATATAGTAGTGGTAATATAGCTGTAACACCTAGTTTTAATAAGCTGAGAGTTGGTCCGACAGTGGTGGCCTTTCCCGATTATGTACATATAGTTACTTACGTAAGGTATACCGAGACACGAAACTTATATATTGCTCAAGGTTTTCACGTGATACATTGCTACTCCTACTATAACTTTACAAGTGGTACTGGAAAACCTCAGCTTTACGTGATTATTACTTTATACAAATGATGAGTACATAAATACGCTGCATCTCTGTCGTATTAAAAACGAGACCTAAAGATAAATATTGAACACATTTTCCTAAAATGGTGTTTGAGGGATATATCTCTATAAGCTGCCAATTTCCGTCATAGCACTCTATAATAGCATTTTCTGCTCCGCAACCTCTAACCACGGACTCAATACTGAGATAGTTATGTTCTACAAGAAGTTTTTCTAGTAGGCCATTTTCAACATACTTATATAGACATGTTAATACCCCTTGTCCTAATGACACGTTTATAGTAGTTCCGCTTATAGTAAGTAGAATTATCACTGCTACGCCAATGATAAATATGAGACCTGCAAAGAGTAAATCAATTATAGTATACATTACTGTTGTAGACTATCTAGCGACTTCTTTTATAAGTCCTCCCAGCCACTCGTAAAGGATAGGAATACCTTCACAATATTTCGTAAACATGACACTTTTGTCTAAAACTTGAACATTAGTTATATAACCATTTTCATCATATGTTATGTTGATGAGAATCCAAGGTTGACAATCAGAACCCGGTGAGGTATACTGAATGCCGCACATCGATATATATAATGTAGTATAACGAAGAGTTCCGGATTGTGTGCCAGTATACACCGACGTTAAATTATAGTTTGAAGATGATAATACTACATATATACAGTTTCGGGATGGCAAAGGTAGATATGTAGGTGTTATCGATGTCGTAGTAGTATAGTTTAAGACATAGCTCCCATTTATCGAGTAAACACATATTGTGTAAATAAGGACAGCTATATCTTCGGGACTTGAAGTTATTATAAGCCTCTCTCCCACATTTACTATGTCAATCTTGTCGAACGAGCATGTAATCATACTGTATGTATTGTTTACTATGTAAATAAACAAGATTGCTAATGAGAATACTATGATCAATATTAATGCCGCTACCTCTATATATAGCGTCCACATTACAGAGTTATAACGGTTATCTCGCTCATAAGTCTAATCAGTTCATTCTTAACGTAGTCTAAGCCGTACTTGTACAAGTCGAGTATGTAGTTCCTAAATGCATACGCATCTAGGTCGACCTCTAACTCTGATGCTAGATCTAGAAATCTTCTTATATCATTTAGAAGCGCTATAGCTTCAGATTGAGGTATATTGTTTATATCTGCCAATTCCTTTACATACTTAGTTACCTTTTCCTCATCTATTATCCAGTCTGCTTCGGCAAACTTGGATATCATGGTATACGTCTCTTTAACGAAGTCTACATGTGCTACCTGAAGTAGTTTAGGTTTTCTCTGAGCAAATCCACAGATGATAGCCATCTTTATAGGTTCTAGATCATATTTATCGACAGTTAACGCTCCAGCTCTTGCAGATAGAAGACGTTTTTGGAGTGTATCTATGCTAAGAGCGTGTATTGTTGTTCCAGCTCCATACGTCACTTTCAATAGCTGAATGTATGCATATATCTCTTCAGGATTTCTAACCTCTGCAATGATTATTTTTCGATAATTTTTTCTCAAGGCTGCATATATCAAATCAACTAACTTTATTTCTCTCACTCCCTCATGTGTGAGAGTTTTTCTTGCACAATGCCACTCTATATACATTCCAGGTAGCTCACGTATATCAAGCTCAGGATCGTCTTGAATAATACCGACAATACAGTTTGGTTCTACGAATTGTATCAAGCAACCTAATAGTGATGTTTTTCTACTTCCCATTGGGCCACATACAACCATAGATGCGCTTATTGGCATGGCCCAGTTGAGAGCTAGCAATGCGGCCAAGGTTGTATTGATAAACTTTGATTTTATTTGGTCTATTAATGTATAGTACGATTTCACATGCTTACGTATCGATATTTGTGTCATAGGCGCAACTCCGAGACCTCTCGCGGTAACGCTAATACGCATAACAAAGTCTATGAAAGCTACAGATCCTTCGAGAATAGGATTTGTTAGAGAACATGTCTTCTCAAGTTCTCTTTCTAGAGCAACTCTGACTTTTTCAACGTCCGACGGAGTATATTTTACAGCATATATAATATCACCTAAAGAGTGAGTTAGTATGCAACATCTATCATTTATATTGATATTTTTTATTTCTGGATCTAATATAGGGGCTGTAAAGATACCAAAAGTTAGCTTCTTGAAGATGTAGTACTTTTGTGCACTTGTTAAATCCTCTCTTGCTAAAAGATCGCTTACAAGTTGGCTTGGTTTAATTTCCTGTATGATATACTTTTCGTATAGTCTTTCCGGAACTTTTTCCTCTTCCTCATCTTCGACTATATACATGCCATCACTTATTCTAACTGTTATAGAATTCCCAAATATAGTCCTGAAGTTATACCGGGTGCGAGATTCGTATATTTTTCTAAGCAGTTTCATAATTCGATATTTAAGTTTAAGCGAACACACATTAAAACCTCTTCTCCAATTCAATTACTCTAGATGAGCGCGAAAGTTGTGGCATTCTATAGTGGCGAAAAAGGGGGAACTGGAAAGACGACACTAAGTATATTCACATCAATACTACTAGTTGAAAACCCAGACATACCTTACAAAGTCGTTTTAGTTGATCTAAGCATTGATATGAATCAAATTGGAATAATACTCCAGGAATTATCGAGACAAGTATCCTATAGAGATTTAATCAAGTCGTGTCACAATGAACCTGGAAGGTATGGTCTCCTAGATTACCTGTTAGGTAAATGCGATATCAGGAAAACACTATATCAAATCGACAATAAACCATTTATAATAATTCCTGCCGGCTATGCATCTCCAGATGAGCTTAAAGAATTGGCGGATTTCTCTATTCTCAATGATGTATTTCAAGCGTTAAAGCAGAGAAACATCTTTGTCATAGTTGACTTACCATCCATGAGGCTTTATGAAGCCATAGCCAATGTACTGAAGTTTGTTGATGATATAGTGTTCGTCATAGAACCTGTTAAAGAACATGTTGCATACTTAAAAAAGCAATGTGAAGCTCTTGAACGATTTTTAAATAGAAAGCCTAATGTAAAGGTAATACTAAACAAGATAAAGTTATCTATGATGGATTACATACGGAGAGAAGTTTATGAAGAAGTAGAGAGTATAAGAAGGCAATATGGATTAAGTATATACAAGATCAACTATAGAAGACTAAAGTTTGCAGAAGTTGAAAAGGATTTACCTGAGGTCTTCCTAGAACTCTATATGTACTGTATCAAGAATGATAGAAGCGATATAATACATAAGATAGCAGAACATTTTCTGTCAACGGAGGAAGACGAATATGTGAAATTTATAATCTCATGATGTATTTACAGCTCGCTGCTTCTCTTCTCTAGAAGTTTCTTTTCAAGTATTCTATTTATCATTTTTATAAGTCTTACATTCTTTCGTATTTGCGATGAAAGTACATAAATATCTCTCAGTAGACTTCTTGTTTGAGTTATCAAAAAATCTCTTTTTCTTCTTAGTTCTTCAAAATCTAGTTTAGAGAGCTCTGTTATCATGGTCTTATCCTCGAAATCCCTCTGTTTTATAACACTTTCAACTTCTTGAAGTGCTGAAACAACCTCCTCTACAGTTGTACCATCAGCCTTATGTACATGGAATTTCTTTACGTCGTCTAGTATTCTAGCGACCTCATTACTCAGATCTGTCTTCTTTCTATCTGAGAATTTATGAGCATTCATAGATGCTTCACCTCTAACTTCTATATCGGTATAGAGATTTATTACTATTTTGTTCCTCGAGTAGAATGTTGCTATGTGATGAGGTTGACTTTAGAAGAGTTACAATTTTATACACTATATGTATTTATACAGTAGGGATATAAGGAGAGATAATTCAGCCGGCATTATGTATACACTAACTAGAGGTGTGGGTATGGATACATTTCTTAACAGTGTTATTGCATATAATAAGTACTTTATTTTTAGAGATTTCTTTAGTAACAATGTGTTTATATTCAACCTCTCCATCTTATTAATTATTGAAAGTATATACTTAGTATTAATTCTCCTAGTAAGAGTATAGTTTTCTACTATCTTGAAGCTTACTTCACACTTAACATTTTTGCTTAAGGAATATAATTTCCCCTCTGCACTAAGCTCATGTTTACTTACATTCACGGAGGAATCTATTTTCCACAGATTGAGCTTAAGCAATTTTAGTAAGCTACTACTTTCCTTATATACCTTAACTATTCCTACATAAGCTACATTCGATCTAGCTAATTGACTAGTAATATAGTACTTTAGCATGTGTACATAATTCACAGTACCCCTTAGATTACATAGGCCATCTAAACACTTAGCTAAGTTTAGCATATTTCGTAAAGATGTTAAGTATACTCTATATAATTCATCTGGTGTAATGTTGTATCTCAGAGTTATACATACTCCGTGTGTTGATAATCTATATACCTTACCGCGTATTAATATCGTAGCACTTCCTCTAAAACATTCAACACTACTTTTATTAGAAATGTATATTATGTAGATGAAATCGCTAAAATTTGTACATTCTCTTCCCACATTACTAGTTATACATATGTTGAGTTCTTTGCCATCAATGCCAAATATTTTAAATCCCGGCTTCTTCGTGTAAAAGACATTCACATATTTTAACACTACATGTCTGAGCGAATATGCACTAAAGGGCATGCCGGCTTTTGAAATAAGTTTTAAAGATGCTTCTATGTAAGATTGCATATATGATATTGATACATTACTTGGAGTCTTAAGCAGTTCATAAAGAATATTATATAATACATTCTCAGATTTATGTGAAGATACGTATATACCTTGTTTAATATATCTCAATACAGTTAAAAATGCGAGTACTGCTATTATAACAACTAGAGTAATTATAAGCAAAATGTACTTCTTTGCATTCACACCTATCTATGGTACAGATTTTCATTCGGTATATTTTAAACATTTTCTTCGTTTATTCAACGCAAAAGTTAAATGTTCTGTCTTTCTTCTACCACCATAGTGCTAATACTAAATCTACTACATACAATTTTGGAAAGGTTTCGCATTCCCACTAGCTCTGTATGGTAATGTCCAGCAACTATGATATTTATTCCCTCATTTATTGCATATACTTCGCAACTTTCTTTAACCTCGCCTGTCAGTAGTAGATCTATCTCACCTCTCCTAAATCTATATACATACTCTGATCCAGCTCCGGACACTATGGCTATTTTCTTAACTTTTTCAGGACCGTGAGGTAGTAGTACCGATTTTTCATTAATTCTCTCTTTAACTATCTTTAGTATTTCTTCTCTATCTCTTTCATTTTCTAACTCTCCTACAATTCCTATTGGTGGTCCTCTCTTCTCAGGTATCCACTCTATGTTTGTTAGATTTAGTATTTTTGCTATTGTTATATTATTTCCAATTTCTGGATGTGCGTCTAGCGGTAGGTGGTATGCTATTATGTTTATATCATTTTGTAGTATTTTCTTTAATATTCTTCTAAAACTTCCTCTTATTGTTTTTAAGATTATTTCTGAACCTCTACTTCCTCTTAGTAGTATTCCATGATGTAGAAATATTGCATTACAATTCTCTTCTATACATATGTCTACTACTCTCTCTGTAAGACTTACTGCAAATATGGCTTTTTCAATTTCTTGAGAACCTTCAATTTCGAGGCCATTAACTACTATGTCTATATCTTCAAAATTTTGAACACCTAGATACTTATCTAAGAATTCGGTAACCTTATATATATCTACCATTATTCTCATGGATACATGATTAACCTTATAAATGTGACTAACTTTTAGATTTGAGTATTGTGTGAGTTCAGTAAAGCAGCTATCTAGAATAGGTATACCGCTTGCAATGTGTACTCAACATCCTGATTCTGCTAGTAGGTGTATTGATGCTAATGAGGAAGTTCAGGAAGCTGTTAAGGATATTATGGATTTCGAATCTGGTGGTTATTGTTGTGATGAGAAGATGGTTGACTATGAGGGAAAGTTAACACCATATCATCAAGTTAAGTGGATTGCTGAAGAACTTACAAGACTTGGATATGTTGCTGGTAGAGATTTCATACTAACTCCAAGACTTCCAAATCCTAGACTTGAAAATCTTGATAGACATCTAATAGTTCTAATATCATCATTAATAACGAACATTGAGATTCCTGAAGCTGTTAAGTATGTTATTAATCCAATGACTGGAAGTCCTGATGAATTACTAAAACTTCAGAGAAGATTATGGAATATTCAAAAACTTCTTGAAGATGAGGCAGGTAGAAAACTTGGTTTTGATGTTAGTGTTATTCCATTGATAGAGGATGTTGAAGTAATGCTTGAGATTGATAGACTTATAAGGAGATGGCTTGTAGAATCTGCACTATTTACAGAGAAGAATGAGGCTAGAATAATGATTGGCAAGTCTGATCCTGCAATGATCTATGGACATGCACCATCTATAATTAGTATAAAGATTGCACTTTCAAAACTTTGGAAGCTTAGCAAGGAGCTTGGTGTTAAGATATACCCAATAATTGGTGTTGGTAGACTACCATTTAGAGGTCATCTAAGTCCTGAAGCTGTTAACGAGTTTGCAGATACGTATAGATGGTTCTACACAGTAACAATACAGTCAGGAATAAGATTTGACATGGGTCCAAATGCTGTTAGAGAAGTACTATCAAATCTACAGGATAAGGTTGGTAGAGCACCTAGAATATATGGTGAAGATGAGGAGAATACTCTAAAGAAAGCATGTAAAATACTTGTAGCAGAATATCTAAGACTAATTGTAAGATTGACAGATAAGATATTAATAATAAATAGCTTCATACCAAAGAGGAGAGATAGAATGGATGTTACAAAATACTCTAGAAGTATTCAGGAAAGTGCAATGTTTAGTGAAGATAGAGAAATTGTTGAAATTGTTGAAGATAGAAATATAGTACTTCCAAGAGCAATAAACTTTGTAGCAGCATTATACACAATGGGTATACCTCCAACAATTATAGGACTTGGTCGTGGACTTAGTAGAGTTGAGAAGGAACTTGGTAAAGATGCTCTAGAGTTGATAATTAGAGAAATATCACCAATAATATATAAAGACCTAGAGTTTGATCTAGCACTACTAGATATATCACTGGCTAGAAAGTATATGGATAGTAAAGCATTTAAACTACTCATGGATGATCTAGAAGAATTGAAAAATTACATAAATGTTGAACCAATACATGAAGAATGGGTAGATAAGCATAGAGAACTAATACACTACTTCTATAAAAACTTTGGAAAAGCTGAAAGTGTGAAATACCTAGTAGAGGCAGGTATTGTTAGAGGAAGCCTTGGCTAACTATTCTCAATCCATTACTAGTAGTATAGAATACCTTACAATTACCAAATTTAGAGTAAAGTAATTGTTTAATATCAAGTTCAAAATCCTTCTCAGGAATTACTACTAAAAGTCTCTTCTTAATATAAAAACCTACATAATACCTCTTATAACTTCTTAAGAAATTCTCAATATCATCTCTAATATATCCAATACTTTTAGAGAATAGGTATGATGTGTATATATAATTTTCAATATCTGGATTCTTAATAAACATATTCAGAAATTTTAATCCATACTTCTTAATTCTCTCAAATCTATACATCAACATCTCTCTAGTATCTTCATAATATTTTTCAAGCTCTGTAATTAGAACCTTAATCTTCTTTCTCAACACTACTTTACATATTTTCCCAATTTTTGGTGCTCCCGATTTTAATCTAACTTCTATATCACCTCCATATACTTCAGCAATGACATCTCCAAGACCTGTTAAGCACTTAACTTCAGATATATGTGCAAGTTTTAGACATTTTTCAACATCTTTAAACATGTTTTTAGATAGTGAGTATATTATTGACAATGCTGCACTTAGTCCATATCCATATCCAAGTCTTGCCTTTGCAAATACTTCAATTCTAAATCTACTTCTACTCTCTATTAATCTATCTATTACTTTGAAGTTTTTTAATTCTATTTTTTCTCCATTTATTACCACTTCATTATTGTAGTTATTTTGATATTTTACATATGCTTCAACTGTTGGTTCGAGGACTAACCCTGCACCTCTAGATCCTGACTCTACTTCATCTCTATGCCACTCTATTGTCCATATTCCTGACACGTGTAGAGGTATCTCAACCTTAAATATCATATCAGCGTCCTCGGGGACCTTCATCAATTTCTCAGTTCTGGGATCCCTCATCACGCTAATTTATATATCCCTAAAACTGCCTAAAGTGTAAATGTTTATTAACTCCAATTCAAGAGTAATTGATATATGTCGACGGAACTTCCATTTAGTGGTCCTGAAGCAGTTACTAGACAGTTAGAAGAGATATCTAGGGATTTCGTATCGAGATGTAGTCCAGATATAGAGGGTCTAGTGATAACAAGACCTGATGGACTAGTCATATTCTCATACAGAGTTAGAGAGCAGAGGATGGATGAGAGAGCTATATCTGCAATGGTTACGGCAGCTGTTGGTTCCAGTAGGAGAATATTTAGACAGTTGAAGAATGGTAATGTAAGTTTAATACTCATTGAGGGAGACTCAGGTAAGTTAATTATAAGACCGATAAACATCGATACACGAGAGATATTTATAGGAATATTAACACCTAATGATGCAAATCTAGGCCTTATACTACTTGAACTTGATAGATATATTTCAAAAATAAGAGAAATACTAAGATAGTACAGGTGTTATAATGACCTCACAACTACAACTACCTGTCGAAGATATTAAAGATCTAGCAATAACAACACTACTAGTAGCAGCACACATAGCCATGGGTGGAGAGACAACGATTTCAATAATAGAGCTAGCTATAGATCTTGCTGCAAGATTTGCTGTTGAATCTGGACTAATAGAAGATGTTAAAGATTTAGAAAAACTTCTTGGAAGTATTAAGAAAGCGTTAACCAGCAGTAAGATCAAAGCCGTAGATGATATAAACTTTAAGATGGGAAGTAGAGAGATGTTTATAGAAGTTAAGAATTGTACATTCAAAGGATTGTGTGGATGTGTAATGATGAGATGGGATGTCTATAAGCAGATGTTTGGAAAAAGACCATGCCCAGTAGCGTCGTTTGTTAAATATGTAATAGAACATCAAATAGGGAAGAAAATGGATATAGTATCGGTAGAGTGTGAATCTGGAAATGCTAATCTTAAGTTAATAGAACTCTAATCTACAAACTTACCTAGCAATCTTCTAGATTGATCATGCATTACTATATCTATCTCTCTATCCTCTTCTAGAAGAGTTTTCAACACTTTTGGAATATTTTCAATTACGTCTGTTGGAAGTATGTGATATCCATATTTTCTCACTGCTAAATCACCTGCAAGACCTACTACGAATATTGATATACATGCTGCTTCAAACATATCTTGACATTTAGTGCACATTGCTGCTACAGTTCCTGAAAGTACATCACCAGTGCCTCCAACTGTCATTGCTGGATTACCTGTCATATTTATCTTCCATCTATATCCATCTGTCACAATGTCTATATTTCCTTTCAAAACTATTATACCTCCATTAAACTTTTCTTTAACCTGTTTTGAAATTTCTTCAGCTCTCTTCCATGGGTTTGATATGTTTGGTATCTCCATACCAGTAAGCATCTTATACTCTCTCTGATGTGGTGTTACTATTGTATTTGGTTTTATGTAATTTGTAAGTTCATATTTTGCTATTGCTTTAATACCGTCAGCATCAATAACAATCTTCTTACCACTCTCAACAAGTTTTTTAAATAATTCTGCAGCAAATTCAAGTGTTTCATCTCTTGTAGATATTCCAGGACCTAGAAGTACTATGTCAGCTCTTGTACAGTATTGATATACTTGATCTACATGTTGTGGTGTGAAGTATCTTCCCTCTATAGGTATCACTATCAGATTTGGTGTTTGTGATCTTATATCATGGGCTGCCGATCTTGGTGCTATGACTGTTACAATATCTACACCAACTCTAAATGCTGACAATGCTGCTAATGCTGGTGCACCTGCGAATTCATCAGAACCACCAACAATGACTACTCTACCATGCTCACCTTTCCTACTTTCTCTTCTCCTTCTCCAATTTAGGTATAGTAGATCTCCTGGACCTACAACATGTTCTGCTTCTCTTGGTATTCCAATATCTACAGTGACAAGTTTACCAACATATCTAGAAGCTTTTTCTAGTAGAAGTCCTCTCTTTGGTTTATGCATTGTTATTGTTACGTCAGCTTTAACTGCTATATCTCTAACATCTCCACTATCTGGATCTAGACCACTTGGAACATCTACAGATATTTTCAATGCTTTTGACATATTTATGAGTTTTATAGCTGAGTATTGTGGTTCTCTTAATGCACCTCTAATTCCTGTTCCTAACACTGCATCTACCACAACTTCAGGCCAGGAAACTATCAATTCCATGTTTGCGTATAGTTCAAATGTGTTTGTAATTTCTATAAAGTCTATACCAATACTCTTATTAATTTCAAAATTTTGTCTAGCAATTTCAGATTTTGAATCAGATACTTTTCCAAGTAGTATAAATTTGACATCTCTACCCCACTCGTAGAGATATCTAGCAGCTACAGCACCATCACCACCATTATCTCCAAGTCCTGATACTACAGTTATCTTTCTAATATTTGGAAAATTTTCAACTATATATTTAGCAACTTCACGTCCAGCATTTTCCATCAATATTCTTCTAGGAATTCCAAGATACTCACAATTTCTATCTATTACAGCCATCTCTAGTGAAGATACAGAGTTTGAAGACACTTAGTATAGTGATAAGATATTTAATACGTTTAGCTTCTATATTTTGAAATGATTTGGGTATTTATATACGTCGCATTTTGCATTTTAGTACTTCTATGTATAGTTATCTTAGGCGTTTTAATATCTAGAAGATATAGAGGTTTGAAGAGGTTGAAAGTCTTGAGATTTGAAGCTGGTAATCCACCTATAGATAGAGTTAGAAAGAAGCTTATAATGCAATATTTCGGATTTGTATTTATGGCAGTATGTCTTGAATGTGCATCACTGTACATACTAGTACTATCTACATGTGGTCAAGTATTGAAATTTGCATATCTAGTAGCTATGTGTGTTATTGTCATAGTGTTATCATTAATAATTGGTTTAAGATATTCTTCAAGACTTGAAGAATGGGTATAAATATGATAGATAGAGTACTTAGATGGGCTATAGGATACTCACTATGGCCAGTACATCTAGTAACTGCATGTTGTGGTGTAGAATTTGCACATGTATTCGCACCTGGATTCGATGCTGAGAGACATGGTGTACTACCAATGCCAGCACTTAGACAATGCAATCTTCTAATCATTGAAGGAACAATTACGAGAAAAATGGCTAAACATATAAGACTTATATATGACCAGATGCCAGAGCCTAAATATGTCATAGCTATGGGTTCCTGCTCAGCTAATTATGGAATATTTTCAGGAAGTTATCATGTTGTTAAGGCTGAAGATGTAGTTCCTGTAGATGTGTATGTTCCTGGATGTCCACCACTACCTGAAGCTGTTTTAAAAGCTATAAAGATATTACAGGAGAAGAATATTGAGAAGGCTTATAAAATTGATAGAGAAGAGAGGAGAGAAACATGGCTTAGATGGAACCTATTCATTATTGAGAGAGTTGAAGAATTATCAAAAAATGAAAGATTGATTAGTCTAGTCGTAGGTCCACAACATCCAGGAAGTGGACATTTCAGATTTATACTATTCTTAGAGGGAGATATTGTTAAAAATGTAGAACCAGATCCAGGATATGTACATAGGGGAGTTGAGAAGATTGTTGAAGATAGACACTTCATATCAATAATACCAATACTTGAGAGAGTATCACTTACAGATCCTATAAACATAGTACTACCATACGTACACTGTATTGAGAAGATTTTGAAAATTAAAGTACCTGAAAGAGCTAGAGCAATTAGAACAATATTAGCTGAACTTTCTAGAATAGGTACACATCTATACGATCTTGGAATATTATCAATAATGATTGGACATAGTACAGGATATATGTGGTGTTTTGAACTTAGAGAAACTATATGTGAAATATTTTCAAGATATGCAGGTTCTAGACATGCACCAACATGTATCATACCTGGAGGTGTTAGATATGATTTTAATGAAGATATAGTTAAACTTATTGAAAATACAGTAAACACAATAGAGAGATGGTTAAAATCTTTCAAAAATATCTTTATAGAAAATTCAGCTGTAAAGGCAAGACTTGTAGATGTTGGTATTTTAGATAGAGATAGTGCTAGAAAGCTAAATTTGGTAGGACCAAATTTAAGAGCATCAGGATTATACTATGATGCTAGAAAAGAACTAAAATATGAGTACTATAATGAGGTTGAGTTTGAAATTCCTGTTCTAGATCGTGGTGATGCATATTCAAGAATGCTTTTAAGAATTTTAGAGATAGAGCAGAGTATTAATATAATTAAACAAATTTTGAAAAAACTTCCTAAAGGTAGTGTAGTATCTGAAGATCTCATTAACATATGTAGAGAAGTTGGTATAGAATTTAGAGAACCTAGAGATATTATTAAACTTCTCAGTAGATTAATACTTCCAAAAAGATCATGTGACTCATATGTTGAAGCAGGTAGAGGTTTAACATATATTCAAATATTTCCACAGAAAGATAGTGAGAGATTGTATAGATTTAGAATTGTAACACCATCATACTACAATCTACTCGGAATGATGAATGCAATGGTTGGGTATAGACTTGCAGATGTACCTGCAATTTATGGAAGTTTTGGTCACTTTCCACCTGAGTGTGATAGATAAATTTTCAATAATCTTTCAAAGAGTATGGATATACTAGTCATATTGTTGACATTATCTACAATATGTGTAGTCTCATGTTTAGGAATTTTAAAAGTTAGAGATAATGTTGTTGCAGCAATACTATTATTAATATCTGCTATTACTATAGCTACAATATCTTACATATTTTCAAATATTTTTCTAACAATCTTAGTATTGATAGTGTATGTTGGTGTTGTTATAACATTTATAATTGTTGCAGCATCTGCAATAGAGTTGAAGAGTCCTGTAATAGGTTTTAGAAGAGCTTTACCTATCATCATTCTTGGATCTATTATTGGAATCTCAATAGCAATGTTTATTAAGCATCTATGTGTTAAGTATCCTGTAAGTAAATATTCACTTAGTGTGATAACATCATCACTTATAAATAATTCAGAATATGGAACTATCACAATACTGTTAATAGTACTTACTGTAGTAATGTTTTTAATAGTAATACAACTCTGCCGAAGAGGGGTAACCCAGTGAACATTATTAATATTCTAATAGCATTATCATTCATAGTACTATCAATAGGTGTAGGAGTTGTAAGTGTTAGTAGAGATCTTGTAAGACTTCTAATTGGTCTAGAAGTGCTATTTCTATCAGGACTTACAGCATTAGTAATACTATATCTGACAAGTCCAATAAGATCTTCAATACTGACATTCACATATATAGCATCATCAATAATGGAGACAACATTAATGATAGGATTACTGTACTATCTTGCTAGATCAGGTTATAGAGTTATTGAGGAAAAAGAAATTGAAGAAGAGGTTAGCTAGTGTAGGTATGATTGAAATATTTCTACTATACATACCAATAGCTATAACAATCCTGATAGGACTACTCAGATTTAGAACTATATCAAACATTGCTAGATGCATAATGTCTACAATATCCTGCATATCTATGCTAATACCATCACTAATATACTACTATAAGCATACGATACTCATAGTTGAGAAGTATATTCAAATACCATATATTGGAAATGTAGTTTTCTGGATTAATCCAATATCAGCACCAATAATATTAACAACAGGAATTGTAGCAACATGCGTATCAATATACTCATTAAGCTATATGGAACATAGATGTGAAGAATTGAAGATTGGTCTAGATCTTTCAAGATATTACATACTATACATCTTATACATACTTGGACTAATGGGGATGGTGTATAGTAGGAATTTAATTATAATGTTCATATTTTTAGAACTTGCAGCTATTACAAGTTTTCTACTAATCTTAATGTATGGTTATGGAGATAGATATAGAGTTGCACTATTGTACTTAGTGTGGAGTCAAGTTGCATCACTGTTAGTACTATGTGGAATAATATTGATGTATGTTCAATATGGTACGTTTATGATAACTAGCATACATATACAATATGCAGGTTATGTATATGTTGCATTCTTCCTAATCTTAGTAGGATTTTTAATAAAGATGGGCACATTTATGGTACATTTCTGGCTTCCATGGGCACATGCAGAAGCTCCCTCACCTGTCAGTGCTATACTCAGTCCTGTCCATATTGGTATTGCAGGATTTGTATTGATGGAGATATTACACACATTTTACAGCACTCTTCTAAAATCAATATCAATACCATTAACAGCCTATGGTATTATAACTATGATATATGGAGGAGCTATGGCACTTAGTGAGAATGATATTAAGAGATTTCTAGCATATTCATCAATTTCACACATGGGATCCATGGTTATTTGTATAGCATTGTGTAACTACATTGGTGAAGTTGCACTAATTCTAGTATTTATAGCACATGCACTTGCAAAATCACTACTATTCATGTTCGGTGGATTTTGTATAACAAGGCTTGGATATAGATCTTTCACAGATCTATTTGGACTCTACGACGTCTATAGACCTGTAGCTGTTGCTGGTATTATAGGATTTATAAGTCTATCAGGAATATTTAATATTGGACTTTTCTCAAAAATATATTTAACATTGACAATGTTGAATACTGTTGCTGCACTTTCTCTAAATCTTAAGATATTCATGATAATTATGTACATAATAGCACTACTAGTAACAATAGCATACTGCTTCTATGCAATGAGAAGACTATACTTTGGAACAGCTCAACATCTTAGAAGAGTTAGACCACTCTACTCAATGGATATACCAATAATATTATTATCAATATTGACTATAGTATTAATGATACCTCAAGTATTGAATATGTTACTATTCGGTGTATCAAAATTTAACTATATAATACTCTCTAGAGGTGTGTAGTATGGTTATATTCATAGTTTTAACAATACTACTATTACCAATATTTGCAGGAATTTTAGAATTATTACTTAGAAGAGGCTATGCTACATGTATTGCATCATTTGTAGATCTCATACTTTTAATATATCTATACTTCTACACTAAGCATAGGTTAGTATTAAAATATTTTGATATTGGAAACTTGACACTTGCATTATGTATTGATAAGATATGGATATTGTATGCAATATCTGCAACATTGATAATACTACTTGTAGAGCTATACTCTATAGGTTATCTATGGGATGACTATAGAAGAGGATGGTTTTTCATGTTTAGTTCACTTATGTATTTTGGAACATTATTACTATTCTTTTCATACGATTTAATAACTATTACAATATCTTGGAATATTTTAGAGTTATGTAGCTACTCTCTCATAGGTCATTGGTATAGAGATGAACCTGAGAGATATGTTGGTGAAGGATATACATGTAGAGGAATGTCATTACTATGGTCTCCATCACAGGCAGCATTTAGAGCTATAATGATTACTAGTGTTGGTACGTGTAGTATGTTGATTGCTTCCTGTCTAGCATTTACATATGCTAAATCTGTCCTACTACCATCATTGTTGAAGATTAGTAATACGCTTGTACAATTCTTAATCATATTTGCAACATTAGTACCATCAGCACAGATACCATTCACAGAATGGCTATTCACAGCTATGGCAGGTCCAACACCTGCATCAGCCATGATACACTCTACAACACTTGTTAATGCTGGTGCATTTACAATATTTAAAATCGCTCCATATTTACACATTCCAAGTAGTGTAGTACAGCCATTACTAATCTATACACTATCCTCAACTGTAGTTTCAGGTATTCTAGGTCTTGCATCTAGAGAAGTTAAAGTTATCTTAGCAGCATCAACAACAATATATGTAGGATTACTACTATACACATCAATACTATACTGGTATACTCTAAACATAGACTACCTAATACTAGGACTAGTAATACTACTTGCACATGGTCTAAGTAAAGCGTGTCTATTCATGACATGTGGATACACAATGCATGTAGCTAAGACAAGATTTATAGATGATATTAAGGTATTTCTAAGATTTAGACAAGCATATACTGCACTAATACTATCATCAGCAAACTTGTTCGGTGTCATCTTTCCAAGTCTTGGATTTATAATGACTGAAAAATCTATAGAATTATCACCACAATATACAATACCACTACTATTAACAACACACATAATCTCAATATTACTACTAATGAAGATAATCTTAACATTTTGGAAACTTAAGAAAGAAGGTATTGAAAGTATTGAGGAAGTTGATATTAAAGATAGATTTATGGAATATTCAACTCTAATAATAATGACCATGCCATACATACTGTACTACTTCTTTAGGATTAGTATAGAAATAACAATAATGACAATAATATCTCAGACAATATCTATACTATGTATACTACTAGCAATAAGATATTTCTCAAAAATTAGATTTAGAAATATTATCAAAATCTTAAAGTTAAGACTTGGACTTCCATACATGATAGACATGTTAATACCTAAAATATTTATGAAAATGTTTAAGGAAATTTATAAAATTTCAACACTTATAGACTCTATAATACATAGTTCTAATATTATAAAAATTATGCGTAGTATGTATAGTATTGATAAGATTATAGATAATATTATTCACTTTAAATTTCCTAGAAGTTTTGTAGATAGAGTATGTAGATTAGTGAGTAAGATACATGTTGAGAAGTTTATTAGAGATTTAGCATATGCAAGTATTTTAGCAGTAATGACACTACTAGTACTTGTTATAATTCTACACGTTATTTAGACTATGTCTATGGAAGTTATATTATCACAATTAACATTACTACTAACAGTATCAATAGTCATAATTTTACTGTTATGGATTTTTAGATTGTATAAAATTTCTAAATATTTAAGCATAATTTTAACATCAATACCATACATATATCTACTATATGTAGCTAATCTTAATCATGAACTATCTTGTAGTGCTATACCTATACTAGTCATATTGATAGTATTACTATGTTCCTCTTCCTGTTTAGAGATTGTTGATTATAAATTTACACCTGCACAATCTCTAATATATCTAATAATTAGTTATCTATCAATATTTTTAATATTGTTTAAAAACTTCATAACTGTAGCATGTATATGGTTAGTAACTTCTGCAATATTTGCACCATTACTTGCTAGAGCTAGAAGTAGAAGTTCTATAATTTCCTGTATTAAATATCTAGTATTCTCAGCTATTGGTGCAACACTTCTCATATTTGGAATATCTTACCTAGAGGTTTTACGTAACGTGATTATCATTCCAATACTATTAATACTTTTTGGAATAGCGTATGAACTTGGTATTGTTCCTCTACATGTGTGGATACCTGACGTATATAAGGGTAGTGATAGAGAGTCTGTAGCTATGCTTGCATCGTTTATGAAGATTGTTGCAATATTGGCATTATGTAGAGTATTTTATAGTATTGATGTTAGTATGAACTACACACTATTCTTAACATTATCTACAATCTCTATAATTACAATGTTTATTGGAAATCTCGGTGCACTATTTTCAAAAGATATTGAACATATATTAGCATTTTCAACTATTGCACAGACAGGATATGGTATTGCTGTCTTATCTGTAGGATTTTTAAATGAAAAACTTCTACTACCATGTCTTGGAGTGTTTATATTTCATATAATCTCTGTTGCAATTTCTAAATGTGCCCTATTTATAGGTTTAGATACTGATTATAGAAATGTTAGAGGTATATCTCTAATACATGCACTATCCTTAATAGGAATACCGCCACTCATAGGTTTTTGGCCAAAACTCTTCATAATACTATACATATTGAGTTGTGGTCAAGTATGGCTTGCAATATTAGTCATAGCTAATAGTGTACTATCAGTGCCATACTACATTAAGCTATATAGAAATTATAGATCTAGTAATGTTAGTAGAAGATTGATAATACCGTTAGTAATACTTACAGCTTTAGTCATTATTATAGGTATTTTCTATCCTGTAGAAATGTTGAGAGAATGTATTAAAATTGTTAATATAGTTTTTTAATCAATCCAATAGTAGTGTGATATCTCTCTATTAAGTACAGGATCTATCATTTTAATTTCAAAGTATTCACTAACTTTTAACTGTCCTGTATTTGTTGGTATTGTTCCTGAGAATACTACAACATTTCTTAAATCTCCAACAATCTCCTTAACCTGCTCTATCAATTTGTCTGGTCTTACTAATAGGCTTAATGAACCTTCTTGATATATTACCTTTCTACTATCTTCAAGTATCCAACTTCTCAATATTATCTTATCTATATGATCTTCAACTTCCTCTAATGGCCATGCTCTTCTAGCAACTACCTTAGGATACATATGCTTACCTGCTAAGATGCTACATCTCTCTGCATCTAGATCTGTGTGATCGCTTCCAACTGTGATAAATATCTCATCTTCATTACGTATCAATAGTACATACTCAACCTCTCCTGCATGTGTTTCAGATATCTTACGTATATAGTTACTTGTAGTTATCAGGTATGGCTGTAGTCTGTAGTATTCTGGTATTGTTTTTGGTTTTATACCAAACTTCTCTCTTTCTTCAACAAGCTTCTTAACAATATCTATATTCCTACCTGTCCATGAGAAGACTATTAGTTCATTTACAGCTATCTCAATATCTCTCTCATTACCATTCTTAAACTCTATAGTCACGTTTAGTCTATGCATACTCTGACACTGAGAGTGTGATAGTGTCTAAAATGTTTTAATTGATGATAGATATGTTACAGTATGAGAATACTAGCTACAGCAGATATACATTCTCCAAAGTATCTTAATCGATTTTCAACACTATTGAACAAGTATAGAGATTTTCTAAAAAATATCAATCTAGTACTAATTGCTGGAGATCTAATGGAGAGAGGAAATATTCAAGGTCTCAAAAATCTAGTACTCACTATAAGATCAATAACAAGTGCACCCATAATAGCATGTCCAGGTAATGAAGATTATGAAGAAGTAATAGCACAAGCTAGAAAAACTATACCTGAAGTAGAGTGGTTAGAAGATTCTGAAAAAGAGATTGAGATAGATAGTAAGAATGTTAAAATTATTGGTAGTAGAGGTGTACTTGATAAACCAACAATTTGGCAATTAAAAAATATAAAAAATATATATGAAATATATAGAAGAAGATTAGAATACCTAATAAGTACAATTGAAAAACTTGATGATAATAGTATAAACATACTACTAATACACTACGCACCAACATACAGAACACTACAGGGAGAAAATGTCAAAATTTGGAAAATGCTTGGAACAGACAAACTTGAGAAATATATTGCAAATAGAAAAATGTTCATAATTCATGGTCATGCACATAAATCTAATACTAGACTTGTAAAAATTGGTAAATCTATAGTGTTAAATTCATCATTTCCTGAAAAATATTGCATATATGTGTTAGAAAGTTGTAATGATAGTTGGAAGATATATGAATTATCTATAGAAGGTATTAGAGATCTAAGATTTGAAGATAAGAAATCAATACTAGACTATGTGTGAAGAAGTATTTGATAAATATTACTATATAATAACAACATTTGTAGGAGTATTACTATGCGATATATATACTATACACTACACATCTCATAGAGTTTTTAATATTAGAAATATTGAGATACTTCAATATCTATATAATCAACTTGAATTCTTTGTTAAGAAGTTAGATAGCTTTATTGAATACTTGAAGAGTGTCGATATGAAACAAAGTCTAGACATTACTAGATTAGTATATTTTAGATGTATTATAGATGATTTATGCTATCTAGTTTGGAGATGTGTTGTATATGGAGGAGTTTTAGAGATGTTAAGTATTTCCATGTTAGTTAATACTGTATTACGTATGTTAAGGAAATTGATAGAGAGCATGTATATGTCATTGTCCACTATTTTTGATAAATATATAAAGTTTTTGGACTAATCTTTAAAAGTATAGTCTACACATTATTTATCGTGAAGAATTATGAACACATGCGACAGTAACAACTTTGCAACTTCTAAGACTATTAGATGCGTAATTAACTATATGCTACTTGAACATTTAATCAATTGTAGACAATATCTCTCTTTTCAAGATATAGTTTCAGGTACTGGACTTTCACCAAAAACTATTAGGAGAGTTCTAAAAATATTGAAACAGTTGAATATTGTACGTACAGTTTTTGATTTAACTAATAATAGGAGGACTCTATATTCACTAATTCCTGGTAAGGCTTGGAAATTGCATAAACCTGATGATATTAAGCCTGGATTGTACATTGTTGATATTGGTCTTGGATTACCTAAGTATTTAAATTTAAAATCGCTTAGACTTTTAAGATCTGCTGAACATGTTCTATATACTCCAAATGTTCCTAATAGAATTATAGAGCTTGTATCTACTGAAAATATTGATAATATTCTAAGTTTATCACAGTATGAGATTAAGAGATTTTTAAATTCTCAATCTTCAAATATTCGTGTTATTCTTGTTGATAAGATTCTTGATAGAGATGTTGTTGATAATATTATTAAGAATGTTGAGTGTAAAGAGAGTGTGTATTATGTAAATAATGTATCTCCAATACATATTGCTATAAACATGCTTGAATTTCCCTGTAGAAAACGTCTACGCTTTAAGAGAGATAGTAATATCGAGCTCGTAATTACCTGTAATATATCTGATCTAAATTTTGAAAATGTTATAAAGCTTATAAAAGTGTTTAAAGTTGACCATTCTATACATGTCGTTGATTTAGATATTGAAGAGTTTAGAGATGTTAAAGTTCAATGTCAAGATTCTATCTATATTGCATATTTAAAAAGTTCTTAATGCGATGTGTGTCTATGAGGTTGGTACGTAGAGATACTATATATGAAGGTAGGGTGTTTAAGTTGTGTAGATATGTTATAGAGACTCCTGAAGGATTACAGGAGCGTGATGTTATTGAGCATAGAGGTGCTGTTGCAATGTTAGCGTTTGTAAGACCAGGTACTATACTTCTAGAATATAGGTATAGACCAGCACTTGATAGACATATATATGAGCTACCTGCAGGTATTTTAAAGCCTGGAGAAGATATTGTACAGTGTGCTAAGAGAGAACTTCTAGAAGAGACTGGTTATGAAGCTGAGATTGTTAAGAAGCTTATAAGTTTCTACCCAACTCCAGGATATACTAATGAGATGATCCATATTGTAGTTATGGAAAATCTTAAGAAGGTAGGTAAACCTCAAGCTGAGATGAGTCCTGAAGAGAAGTATATGGAGATTAGAGAGGTAGATATTGAAGATGCTTTGAGAATGATTGAGAATGGTGAAATTGTTGATGGTAAGACGATAATTGGAATATTAGCATACAAGTACTTCTACAGGTGATCAATATCAGCACTGCAATGGATCTTCATCAATCTGCTGAGGGGACCAATCATCATCTACATCAAGTATAGCTATGCTACGTATAAACGTTATTTCACACATATCAATACCTGAGGTAGTTATTGAATATATTGATGAATTATTGAATAGTATAGTTAGCACTGAGGTAAGTTTTATAATTAATGAAAATATTGAAGATTTAGCATTAGAATTCTATAACAAGTCTAGAAATCAGATAAATGGTGAAGAACTATTAAACTTCTTGAGAAGTAGTATAAATCCTGAAAATTTCTCTGAAAAGTATGTTATAGTTGTTGATCATGATGGTTATGTACCTGGACTAAACTTCATATTTGGAATTGCTGAGATGTGTGGAAATATTGCAATAGTATTTACAAAGAGATTAAAACAAACATACTATCCACATCAAGATGTTGAACATCTATTCTATGAAAGATTGAAGAAGGAGATTCTACATGAACTAGGACATACACTATGTCTAGAACATTGTATAGATAAGAGATGTGTAATGTCATTCTCAAACACAATAATTGAGGTAGATCTAAAAGAAGCAAAATACTGTACGAGATGTATAGAGAAGATTAGAACAGTAATACACTGGAAGAAGATATAAATAGACAGCGGTACTCCGCGGACAGGCATAACCCCCCTTCTGTAACATTCCTCTCAGGCTCTACCCGGGCCATCCCCCCGCGGTAGTTCATCGGCCCTTATTTGAGCCACCGCCCGCATATATCGGGGTTACCCCCACGGGCCCGCGGCACGGTGGGGGAGTTTCCTCGGACACCCCGTCGCCGGTGGTGTCCGGCTATTTGCCTGTCCGCGGAGTACCGCTCTGTTCTTGTTTTTTCTCTATGTTTTAATTGTTTTCTCTATTCAACTTTTACTTCTAGGCTTTCCTCTATTCCACATATTGTTGGATTTTCACATTCCTGTAGTAGACATATTGCTTGTCTTACTGTTAGTGGTGGTAGTGTGTCATAGTTTTCAAGTATCTTATTTAGACATTCTTGCTTTGTTGGGTATATTTTTGCTAATTCTTCAATTTCTTCTTTTTCAACATAGTCAGGTAGGTATACTAGTCCTGTTCTCAATATGTCCATTAGTGGTACATCTATCTTAGCTATATACTCTAACACGTCTGGAAGTATGCTAAATACTATGTGTAGTCCTTCTATCTGTGAGCATAGATTTCTAAATGCGTGTAGTGTTCTCACATACTGTGTTATTTGTGGATCATCACTAGATATTGCTCCTTCATCTATGAATATTATAAGTCCTCTATATCCTCTAGATTGTGCTAGTCTTGTTAAATCCTTTAGAAATTCTATTGGCCATCTTTTTGAATATTCTATGAAGTTGTGTATTCCTGATGATAGTAGTTCTCTAAGTCTTTTACAATATTCATCTCCTCTAGAACATTTTGCATATTTTACAAGATTTATTATTGTTTGTGTTGATGCAACTGCACTAACTATGGTACTTAATGTTCTATTTTCTAGAGTTGTTGTATCTATGAAAGATCTCACGTAATCCTTCAATTCTTCATAGATGCTCAACATTATGTGAGTTTTTCCACAGCCAGCTCTACCAACAATTGCTACTATAGGTCTTCCCTGTCTAATATATTTCAACGCTAATTCTCTAGCCTCTTGCCATCTTCTACCAACAATCTGTCCTACATGTCTAGTTGATGCTATTAGATGTCTCATCTTCTCACCAACTTTACAAGACCTACCTGTACACCACAAATCTTAAGTCTTAGACTACCTCCATGACATGTAGCATATTTCCACTTCTTAGAAGATATTAACTTAGTTGCATAGTTTATGAATAAGTCTTCAGGTATTCCATAGTTACGCATCATGAAATCTCTAACTTTTCCAAGATCTACAAAACCTGTAACTGAACTATTCCTAAGTTTTATTAATGTTTCATCGAAGAGTTTTTCAAATTCATCTAAACTTATCTTAGATACCTCAGGTTCAAATATGAAATCTCTAATTTTTACAAGTTCATCATCCTTACGAACACATAGTCTAGAACCTCTACCAAACTTCTGAACTTTAACACAACCCTCATTTACAAGATCTAACAATTCTCCTTCCCTTGAAACTATATTCATCTTCTCAAATACCTTATGTACTAATGATGATGGCATACATATGTATAGACCTTCATCATCTCCAAGAAGTATGGCTATAGTCTTCAAAATTCTCCTTAAGACTCTACTAGACACAAAAATAGGAAATGTTTAACTATTTTGAATTAAACTAGAGTATTATCGAGATGTTCTAACACTATATATGGTAGCATTGATAAATATCTTGAAAATGATGCTCACATTGTAGTAATGTTCTACATATCCATTAACATCAACATGTACATTATACACACCTGATGGTAATATACATGAATTTTCAGGAACTTCACAGCTAGAATTTATACACACTCTCTCAATTCCACATATTGTAGGTCTACATCTGAAATATTCAATAAGGCATGTAGTATTGTTTGACGATATACAGAGTGTATACACTACACTATCAGGATGGCATATATATTCAGCATATAGATTTCCATACTTATCAGTAATTCCTATTGTGAAATTTGTATCATTACTAAATAAGAGATTTATAGATTCCACATTAAACTTAATAGCATAATAACCATTGTCTGACTGTATAGATCTTCTACATGCAAACCTTTTTATAGAGATAGCCTGGAGATATTTCACCAATATTAAATCTACATTGAAATACTTCAACATTTGTCTTTGGTTTGTATATTCCTTTAATAATTATTATAGGCTTACTCAATATGAATTGAATAGCTAAGATTACTGTAATTAATGTAAGTATTGAAGCTATTAGTATTATCAATATTTTTCTCATTACGTATTTGAGAGTTATCTACTATTTTAAAGTTATCACATTCCTGTACTTCACTACTTCAATAGATCTATTATACTGCATTTATCTACATTGAAGTCTTTTATTGAGAATCCATATTTAACTTCTCTAAATCTCTTTCTAAATTCTACAACTTTATGTCTAATTGTCTTTGGATCTTTACCTCTTATTAATATGTCTGTCATAAATTCTGCAATAACTTCCATATCTTCCTCTTTAAATCCCCATCTTGTAACTTCTTGAACACCTATGCGTATACCACTTGGATTTTGTGGATTCTTATCTCCTGGTAGCATATTCTTATTTACTATTATGTTTGCTTCCTCTAGCAATTTTGCACATTTCTCACCACCTCCAAGATCTCTAACATCTATCAATACTTGATGACTTTGTGTAAATCCAAGATTTTCACCCAATACTTTAAATCCTCTCTCATATAGTGCTTCTGCTAGTCTTTTAGCATTTTTAACTATCTGTTTTGCATATTGTTCTCCAAATATCATCATTTCTATGGTTGTTATTGCAAGTGATGGATATCTATGTTGATGATAGTTTGATGTTACTCCTGGAAATACAGCATTTTCAATTTTCTTCGAGAGTTCTTCATTATTTGTAAATATTACACCACCCTGCGGTCCTGGAAATGTCTTGTGTGTACTTGCTGTCATTATATCACATCCATGTTCTAGTGGATTTGGAAATACTCTACCTGCTATTAGTCCAAGTACGTGTGCTGAATCATGTATTACAACTGCATTAACGCTATGTGCAGCATCACTAATCTCCTTTATTGGATGTGGAAATAGGTATACAGATCCTCCAAGAATTACTACTTTTGGTTTATATTCTTCAATTATTTTAACTGCCTTATCAACATCTATATTAAATATTTCAGAATTCCATGGTAGATCTACAGTTTTTAATCTTAATACACCTACAGCACCAACCTTTCTATGACTTATATGTGCACCTGCAGATATTGGAAGTGATGCAACAAGATCACCAGCCTCAGTGACGGCGTATAGTGCAGCTATGTTAGCTACAGTTCCTGATACTGGTCTAATATCTACAAACTTAGAGTTGAATAATTTTGAAAGTAGTTCTTCACAAATTCTTTCAAGAATATCCATATACTTAGTACCTTGATACAATTTTGCACCTGTTGGTCCTTCTGCATATCTACCCATCATATCGTTAAGATACACATACTCGGCTAGTGGTGACATAACATTTTCACTTGCAATCAAGTTTATTGTTTCAAATCTTCTCCACACATTATGCTGCCTAACTATGTCTAATATTTCTCCAACTTTGCCTATTAGTGATGAGTCTTCTAATGATGACACTATGCTGAGTTCTTCTTTGTAAATTTATAAGATTTCTCTATCCTTGTCTACCTGTGAGTTTTGGCATAAACTTGTCTAGTAGTTTGTCAACTATGTCTAGTATTGCCTTTGTAGCTTCTGAATCAGGATATTTCAATATGAATGGTATACCTGAGTCATTTGCTTCACTAATTCTAGGATCTAGAGGTATTGATCCTAGGAATGGTATACCTGCCTCTTCAGCAAGTATCTTACCTATCTCTTTACCAAATATGTAATACTTCTCTCCACATTTTGGACAGTAGAAGTAACTCATATTTTCTACAAGTCCAATAATTGGAACTTCTACACGTCTTGCAAATTCTATAGCCTTTCTAACAATTCTCTTCGATATTTCACTAGGTATTGTAACTATGACAGTACCATCAAGCTGTTCTGCAAGTAGTTGAGCGATTGTTAATGGTTCATCACCAGTACCTGGAGGTAGATCTATAACTAGAACATCAGTACCACCCCAATATACTCTAGTAAAGAACTCTTCTAGCAATCTCGCTACTAGTGGTCCTCTCCATATTACAGGTGTTTCCTCACTTGGAAGTAAGAATTCTGTTGACATAACTTTAATGCCTAGAGGACCGTGTGGTGGTATTATCTTCTCAACAGTCTGATCTACAAGTAGTTCTCTAGGTCTTGAAACACCTAACATCTTCGGTATTGTTGGTCCATAGACGTCTGCATCAATTACACCAACTCTAAATCCTCTAAGTGCAAATCCTACTGCTATTGATGCAGATACGAAACTCTTACCAACACCACCTTTTCCAGATATTACAGCTATCTTGACTTTTATATCTCGTATAGATTCTTGAACTCTCTTCTTAATTTCTTCAAAAGATATTGGTTTAGCTACAGGTTTCTCAGCCATGTTTGATCTCTCATCTCATCTTTGGATTTGTCTAAATTTTAACGTTTTATTACTCCTCTTCTTCACTCTCTTCTTTCTCTTTCTTCTTTGTCTTCTTTTTAGCTGCAAGCTTCTTCTTCAACTCCTCCAACTCTCTTCTAAGTTGTTCTAACTCTCTTTCTTTCTCTTCTAATGCCTTTTTGAGCTTTTCAACCTCTTCACTTGGCTGTACAATCTCTTTACACTTCTCTTGTAATTTATCACTTCTAATCCAGTATATTATACTTGTCTTATCTCTATTCCACTCAATACGTCCTGTGTCTAGATCAACTTCTAGTTCTGCAGTTATTACAAATATATCTCCAGGTTCAATACCATATTTTGGCACAATATCATTAAAGAACCAGCTCTTCATCTCTTCAAATAGTCTTGAAAGACTTTCCTTAAACTCTTTAGACTCTCTCAATTTATTAAACATTTCATCACCCTTCTCACCAAACTGCTCTTTCAAACTTCCTGCAATTGCTCCAAAGAGTAGTCTGAAGAAGTCTGGTCTTCCCTCTTTACCATACCTTCCAAATAATCTACCTGCAGATGTCTTACCTGTAATCCATCTAATACGTAGAACTTTCCTACCTTCAACTTCCTCAACTACTGACCTAGCTTCACCTCTCTCAATTGCCTCTTCTGTAGCTGCCTTTTCTAAATCTTCTGGTCTCCCCCTGATCACTACTCTCTCAGGCATGTGTACCTGAACGTATTATAGTATACCAGTCTTATTAGTCTTGTTCCTCTGCACAGGTAGGTATTAGAGAAGTATAGTATGTGTATACTATAGTTAAAACTCTTAAATTAGTTCTGATATAGTTACTAAAGTACACAATGGTTCGAATCTTGATAACGGATACTGTAGATGAAGATTTGATAAGTGAGTTGACTAGTAGAGGTTTTAATGTTGACTATAGACCTGGAATATCTAGAGATGAGTTGTTGAATATTGTTAAAAATTATGAAGTTCTAGTTGTTAGAAGTAGAACTAAGGTTGATAGAAAGGTTATTGATGAAGGTAAGAATTTGAAAGTAATAGCTAGAGCAGGTGTTGGACTTGACAATATTGATGTTGAATATGCGAGGTCTAGAGGAATTGAAGTTATAAACACACCTGAAGGACCTACAGAATCTGTTGCAGAGCTAACTATCGGTCTAATGATAGCAGCTGCTAGATACATAACACTATTTGATAGACTTGTAAAAGATGGTCAATGGCCAAAGGGAAAATATGTAGGTTTTGAACTTCAAGGTAAGACTTTAGGTATTATTGGATTAGGTAGAATTGGTACTAGAGTTGCGGAAATTGCTAAAGTTATAGGTATGCACATAATTGCGTACGATATTGCAGATGTTAGAGAGAAAGCTGAGAGATTGAAAATAGAGCTTGCAAGCAGTCTAGAAGAACTATTACCAAAATGTGACATAATTTCACTACATGTACCATTAACAAAATCTACATACCACATGATTTCAAAGAGAGAGTTTGACATGATGAAGGATGGTGTAATATTCATAAATACTAGTAGAGGAGAGATTGTAGACACTAAAGCACTATTAGAAGCATTGAAAAGTGGAAAGATAAGTGTAGCTGCTCTAGATGTCTTAGAAAATGAACCTCCAAAAGAAGAGTGGGAGATTGAGCTTGTTAAACATCCTAGAGTAATAATAACACCACACATAGGGTCTGAAACATATGAAGCTAGGAGAAGAATAGCAAGACTTTTAGCAGATAAATTATGTTCAATACTTCAGAAGTCTGTGATGACCCTACACGGGGACAGATAGATGAAGAAGGGAACGATAGCTGAAGATTATTGGAGTAATAAGATTGAAATTATTTTAGAAGATTCTGAAGAACATATACATAACCTATATAGAAGTTTGAAACCTCTTGAAAAAGAATTAAAATTTCATAGAGGTAGATGTAGTATTGAACTATCAGGAAGTAGACTAGTAATTACTGGATATGGTAGAGATATTACAAGTCTTAGAAGTGTGATTAACGGTCTACTAAAATGTCTATACTTGACCTATCTCATAGAGTTTGGAGAACTTGAGTAAATAAATAAATAGTAGATTGTTAAAGTAGCATAGTACTATGAGTGGGACTGTACCACCATCTCTACAAGCTGACATAGAGAAACTACAGATGTTACAGGCACAACTTCAAAATGTCCTAGTCTTAAAACAGCAAGTTGAGAATGAGATTAAGGAGATTGAAAGAACTATAAGTGAGATTGAAAAAATTCCTCAAGATGCTAGAATATTTAAAATAGTTGGAACATATCTGATATCAGTAACTAAAGAACAAGCATTAAATGAGTTGAAAGAGAGAGAAGAGCTTCTAAAACTAAATTTAACAAGCTTATCAAGACAAGAATCACTACTGAGAAAACAGATTGAAGAATTGAGATCAAAAATTAGTGAAGCATTAAGACAGTCAGGAATGGGTGGTGGAGCACCAAGTGGAGGTGGAGGAGGATAGTAAAGAACTTCTCAGATATGTAGCATCTCTAGTAGCCTCAAAAGTTGTGGACTACATAATTGATAGATTGAAAGGTAGGAGGATTAGAGATATCGATGTCACAGTTAGAATTCTCGATTATGAGAAACTAAACTTCGAGATAGATGTAAACATAGAGACTGATCTACTAGTTAAAGATGAGATGTTGAGAGAAGTTGCAGATTCAGCTGTTGAATATGGCTTTCAAATACTTGATAAAGTTATTAATCACATATTAAAAAGAAATTTTAAGGTAAGTAAGGATGAGATTGAAAGAATTATTAAACAATTCTCAAGAACCAACACTAATAATAACCCATAGAAATGCAGATCTCGACGGATTTGTATCAACAATACTCATATATAGATATTTAAGAAGTATAGGACTTAGTAAGATAATAATATCAATACCTGAAGGAATATCTAAAAGTGTTAAAGATTTCTTAACTAAAATGAAGATGAAACATTATGATGAGTTTTATATTGATGATTTCAATAAACTAGTTATTAGAGATTTCGATACTCTAATAATAGTTGATGTAAGTTCTATAGTTCAAATTGGAAATTTTACAAATGTTTTAAATAGAGTGAAGAGAGTTTTGTGGATAGATCATCACTCTATCAGGAGTGATAATATAGGTGTTAAAGATCTACACATAGTTGCTGATAAATATGCTACATCAACATGTGAGATAATTTATAGAGAAATTCCTGAACTTGTAGATATTGTTGATAGAGATTTAGCAATACTTTCAATAGCTGCAATATTGATTGATAGTAGAAGATTTTCTAAGGCTAACGCTACAACATTTGAGATATTGTCTAATCTATTGAAGAAGTTTGATATAGAGTTTGAAAATATTGTAAATGCATTATTCAGTAGAGAGTTACCTTTTGATGAGAAGATGGCTAGAATTAAAGGTATTATGAGGATGGAAGCTTACAGATTTGATAATAATATATTATGTATCAGTCATGTAAGTGCACATGAAGCATCGCTTGCAAGAGTTCTTTTAGATGCTGGATGTGATATTGCTGTAGTAGTTTCTGAACATGATGAAGAATTTAGAATTATTGCACGTACAAAGTTGAATAATATATCTATGGCTGAGCTCTGTAGAAAGATTTCAACCGTGTTTAATGGACAGGGTGGTGGACATGATAAGGCTGGTGCTGCAGCTATTCCTAAAAGTCAAGATGTTTGGATGAGAAAGATTATGAGAAGTGTTGTTCAAACTATTTCTGAGATGGTTGGTATTAAGCTTAGGAAAGTTAGACCTCGCTAAATTAGCTCTATCTCTATCTTAACATCTTCAGGAACTCTAATTCTCATAAGTTGTTTTAATGCTCTCTCATCAGCATCCATATCTATCAACCTCTTATGAATTCTAAGTTCCCAATGATCAAATGTGTGATATCCCTGACCACTAGGAGCTCTTCTCACAGTAACTATCAATCTACGTGTTGGTAATGGTATTGGACCTGACACATTTACACCACACTTCTTAGCAATATCAACTATCTCTCGAGCAAGCTCTTCAACTTTTCTATGATCAGTACCCCAAATTCTAATTCTAGCTTTTCTAGGCATTTAAATTCACGATATGTAAACCCTCTTTAAAGATTGCCCTTTTAGATATCGTTAATTAGATGTGTCTAAATATACACGAAGTATCTAGCGATGAGAATGGATAAGATAAGGAGATTAATTCTAAAGGAGATATTTCTAATAATACTAGCTATAATATTCATCATATTTGCGATATCTATACCAAGATTTTTAGAGAAAATACCAAAATTAGTAGATGTAGACACAATATTAACAATATTCATATTTATCCTACTTTCAAGAAGTTTTGAAGAATCTAGACTATTTCAAAAAGTAGCTATAGATATAATAGAGAGATGTAGAAATAATAGAAAGCTAGTAATAATACTGCTAACAATACTATCATCAATATCTGCAATGTTTATAATGAACGACTGTACTGTAATAATGTTTACACCTCTCTCACTATATATCGCAGATATTTTAGAAATTGATAAATCTATAATAGTTATAGATATTGCAGCTAGTGCAAATATAGGATCAACATTAACACCAATAGGAAATCCTCAAAATATAATAATATGGAGATTTAGTAAAATATCATTCTTAAAATTTTGCATAATAACAGCACCACTAGTACTTCTACTATCCATAAGTTTACTATCCATAATCTACATATACTTGAGAAGTCAGAGAAATGTGCATGCTAGGGGATTTTATAAATTTGAGGTTGATATAGATAAAAAACTTGCAACTATATCTACGATATTACTAATCTTTGACATAGTTATGATAGAGTTTAATAAGATCATAATTGCAACACTAGTGACAGTTATTGCGATACTTCTAGCTAATTATAGAGTATTTAAGAAAGTTGACTATCTACTAATTCTGTTATTTATACTCATGTTTGCAGATTTTGGACAAATTGCACTTATCTTAAGAAAATGTAACATATTTACAAATATCATACGTAGTCCTACATGGACATACCTATTTTCGATAATAATTTCACAATTTGTTAGCAATGTTCCTTCAACAATACTCCTAATAAATCAAGCAATTAAGGATAGGACTTTGATAGCATTGTTGTATGGAGTTAATGTTGCAGGTCTTGGTACAGTCATAGGTTCTTTAGCGAATTTCATAGCTGTTAGACTCTCGGGTATCTCTATGAAATCTTACCATAAGTATGCTACTCCAATATTTCTAATATCGATAATCCTAGGACTTATACTACTACTCTACTCTATCTAAGTAGTGATAGAAGTAGTAATCCTTCTCTGCTTAGCGATACTCTACTATTCTTTACTTTTATGAGATCTGCAATACTCATTTTCAATCTATCTATATCTTCAAAATCTCTGCTCAACTCAAGTAGAATTTTCTCAAATTCCTCAATAGGTAGCTCTCTATCTGAAAGTTTCTTAACTAGTTCAAGTCTGACATTTAGAATTGATAAGTTGTCTCTCATCTACATATACATGTGTTATATGATATTAAGAGGTGTTGTTTACGTTACATTATATAGTGAGGTGTGTGAAAGTTTCAAACTACCAAATACATACGCCAATACTCACATTTTGGGACGCTCAAAGATTATTAATGATATTGAGAAATAGTGAAGAATATACATATACATCATACTTTAACTTCAGAATAGAGATTTATAAAGATATTGTTAAAATAGGTAATTATACATGTATTGAAAGATCTTACTTTTTAGAATGCTTAGAAGATTATATTGATAGAGAGAGTGATGAAACTTGTAAATCTCTAATATACATAGATAGAGATGGTATCTACAGGACAGTATTTTGGAAAGATAACTTCTATAAACTATGCCAAGTATATGAAAATTGGGCTCCAACATTGATAATTAATGGAATTGTAATGCATACATTACAGAGAGATCCTATAGAAGATGCCAAGATGAAGGTTCTGTATGTGAAGAAGGGAGATAAAGTGTTAGATACCTGTGCATGTCTAGGATATACAGCTAGTGCTGCACTAGATAGAGGAGCATCATACATATTGTCTGTAGAAATTGATTCACAAGTACTTCAAATATCTAGACTTAATCCATACTCAACATTCTTGAAAAATTATAAAGTTGATATAGTTAACGCATCTATTTTAGATATTGTTGAAATTATTGATGATGAATATTTTAACTATATACTACACGATCCTCCAAGACTTATGTCAACAACAGGTGATTTATATAGTCTAGAACTTTATAAAGAATTTAGGAGAATATTGAAGAGAGGTGGAATATTATTTCACTATACAGGAGCTACAGGTTCTAAATATAGAGGTTTGAATGTTATGAAGGGAGTTATAAAGAGGCTTAAAGAGGCTGGCTTTCAAATTATTAAGACTATTGAAGGATTTGGACTTTATGCAAGGAAGATTTAGGATATATATTTACTAAGTCCTTAATTGATGAATCTAGAGCCTTTATAATACATATCTTCAATATCTTCATAAGTGTTTCAATATTATCTTTAGTACATATGTTAGATATTTCACTACTATTTATATATATGAATATCTTTGGTGATCTATCCCAAGCCTCTTTTACTGACACTGTTAGTGGTGATATATCTTTTAGATCAACCTTACTCCTATCTATAGACGATATGTATATATTTACATCAGGTTCAAAGTATACATATCCTATAACAACATTAACTATGGGATCCTTCTCTAAGTTTGAGCATAGTTTTTCAATACACTCTCTGGTGTGATTATCAATATTGTATATTTCTGAAGCTATCTTCAATTCATGTATTAATCTTCTATAGAATATTGATAATAGTTCATTAAATATTTTTGGATTCTTACTAACTTCATATATTAATGCTCCAATTCTAGCATTGAATTGATTAGCATCTTCACCTGTTGCAATTTTTAATATATGTTCAAACTCTACATCTCTCTTCCATATTGGTTTAAAGTAATTCTTTCTTATAAGTAGACTTTCTATTATATATTTACCAGCATTTCCTAAAACTTCTATAAGTTCTTTATAATGTCTTGATAACATTGTATATACGTAGTAGTCTGTTAATCTCATAATACTTACACTATCTATACATCCTGTTAAGAATTCTATAATATCTTTAACATGTCTTATAACCATTTCAATATTTACAATTTTATCAATATTTGTCAATATTAACATGTATAGTAGTCTCATGAGTGTTGACATTAGTGTAACTTTATGATGAAGATATACCCATTTATATAAGTTGTATCTAGCTATTACAAACCCTTCTAATGATGCTCTAGCTTTTTCATTATATGTTATTAATACTCCTTCATCATCTTCAATGACATCCATATTTGTTAATATTCTTTCAACGTCTCCTAGAGTTATGTTTGTACTTACACTAGCACCTGTGAAGTATAGATCTCTTAACATGTAGTCTATCCTGTCTGAGTCTAAACTACTTGATATTATATTGTGAAGCAGTTTTAAGCCTTTTAAAATATCTTTATCATATTTTTTAACTCTATCAATATCATCTTTCATATATTCTATATTTATGTTAAGTTCTATAATTTGATTAAATATGTCTGTGAATAGTATATCTTTAACTAGTCTAATATCGATATTTGGTATGGATTCTTCCACTACTTTTAATAATTCCAAATTCTTTGATAGTAGTGTATATGTTATACATTCATGTTCTTTAGCTATGTATAGTGATGATGATATATTTTCTATATATTTTACATCTCTATCCTCTACATCTAGTATGTCTCTAAATTCTGGTATCTTCAATATCTCTGAAAGTATTGATGATAAGAAGTTATCTAGACTGTGTGAAAATGGGTAATGACCTATATCGTGTAGTAATGCTGCTATCCTTAAGTGTTGTAGTAGTGTTGACATTTTTTGATCTTTAATACCTAGTTTATCTATAAGATCTTGAAGTATTTTTGAACTCTTTTCTCTATCTACAAGTGTTTGAAACATTTTTGTAGAAATATGCATTACACCTAGACTATGTTCAAATCTTGTATGTCTAGCTGTTGGATATACTAGATGTGCAAGACCTAGCTGATGTACATATCTCAATCTCTGTATGTAGGGACAGGAATCTATAAGCCTAGTCTCCTCGTCTGTCAACCATATCCATCCAAGTACTGGATCTCTAATTTGCTTACTAAACTTTAACACATCTCTCAATAAAATATAGGTTAAGATCTTTTTCTTTTTATCAGCCTAGCTCAGCCTAATCACCAAATCATTGAAGGTCCAGATCATCATTTTTCTAAGACCATCACCAAGTCAGGCCGAGAGGCCCCTCTTCACATGTCAGCTGTGCTGGGGTATTTAAATATCTTGATAGAAGGTTTATAAATACACTTCCATAATCTAGAGATGGTAGCTGAGGAAGCCGAGGCGGCTTCCTGTGAGGCTACCTGACGAGCCGCGGGGATCTTACATCTTTATAAAATTTTATTATGTTGAGAGTATACTCTTGAAGATATGAGACGTATATGTCCTATATGTGGTAGAGAGACGGATAGGCTTATTGATGGTCTTTGTGAAAATTGTTTCAGGAAAAATAATCCTCTAGTTAAAAATCTTCCAAGTATTGATAGGTTAACATTTAAGGTATGTGTAAACTGTGGTTCAGTACTTTATAGAGGTAGATGGACTAGAAGGATAGATGTTATTAAGAAACATATTTTAGAATTATTAAAAACTAGAGGTATAATATCTAGAGTAGATATTGGTGATTTCGAATTACAGGAAGGTGAACAGGAAGTTCCAATTGTAGTATGTGGTAAGGCTAGTGATAAGATTAGTGAAGAGTATTGTGAAGAGTACAAGGTATACATTAAGCTTGTACCAGATGTATGTCCAACATGTAGAAGTATAATTATTGGTAAAGAGAAGGCACTTATACAGGTTAGATATGTTGGTGAGAACTATACTAAAGATGATCTAATGCTTATTAGGCATATAATAAATCAGGTACTTGCTAAAAGTGAAGAAGTTCAAAGAGGTGCTGTTATAGATATTGAAGAGAGAGATTACGGATTTGATATTAAACTTACAAATAATACAATAGCTAGAGCTATAGCATCTGCAATTCATAGAACATTTCCAAGTAGGATGATAGAGTCTCATAAGCTTGTTGGAATGGATAGAAGTGGTAGACCAATTACAAGACTAACAATAAGTATACATATTTTAAATATAAAGAGAGGTGATGTAATATCTATAGATGGTAGAGGTGCATACTACATACTTGCAGTATCTAGAAATAGTGTATATATGAAAGACCTAGATACACAACAAAACGTTAGAATGAATATAAACGACATAATTAAGAGAGATATAAGAAAATTAAAAGTTGAAATACATACTGCGAAGATACGTAAGAGAGGTGATAAAACAATAGCTGAGTTTAAAGATAGAGTAATAGATCTAGGATATCTAGATATTCCTGAAGGTTCTCATATTAGAGTTGTGATATTTAATGACAAAATTATACCAATAAGTGAAGAGATAATAATTGAAGAGTGAGATTAATGGAAATATTGTTAGATAGTGATAAGTTAAAGATATTTAGAGTAATATCTAACCACTATAGAACAAATACATACGTAGTTAAATGTGGAGAATATGCACTTATAGTCGATCCAGGATTTAACATCTCTAATAAACACATCATAGCTGAGATAATTCATAAGTTTTTAAATGATGTTAATAGAGTTGATATATTTAACACTCATGGACATCTTGATCATACTTGTGCTAATGTTGATTTTAAAGAGTTTATAAATTGTAGAATTATGATACATAGAGCTGATGCATACCTACTTGATGACTATACAGAACATGAATTAATTAAGATGACTTTAGGATTATATGACTACGATCCTGACATATTTGGACATAGAAAACATAGACCTGACATATTACTTGAAGATGGGTATAGAATATGTATCGATAATCTAAACATATTGTTAATACACACTCCTGGACATACTATGGGTAGTTCAGTACTATATTTTGAAGATGTAGACCTAGCAATTACTGGTGATACAATACTTGAAGGTGGTATTGGTAGAGTTGATTTACCACATTCTAATCCTAGAAAGATGTTTGAAAGTATTATGAAGATTGATAATATTCTTGATAATAGTACATTAATACTTCCCGGTCATGGAGAAGCTTTTAAGTATAGTATTTATAGAGATCTCATTTTGAGAGAGGTTGAGAGTGTTGTATCTGATTATCAAAATTTTGAATAAACTATTCTCTCTGCTCTTTTGACTGTCTTTCAACTCTCTCAACACTGTAAGGACATACTGATCTAAATATGCATTGTGTACATTCTGAAGGATCTCTTGGTGATGTCCAATTCTTTATTAATTCAACAACTTCCTCATTTGTCATTGGATTATCAATTTCAAATTCATATACCTTCCTAGGAGTTATGTATAGTAGATACCCTTTTCTAGCTTCTGTAAGCCATAGATACATTCTTACCTGTTGTATATGTCTATTTTCAGGTTCTTTCACAGGATGAGAAGTATATTTCAACTCTATCACCCTATAACCGTCGTAGTAGTCTGGCCACCCATTTATAACATATTTAACACCATCAACTTCAACTTCTTTAGAATATACTTTACAATATGTAGAACACACATCTGAGAATATAGATCCAAATCCTTCATGAACAAGCAATCCTATTATTGATGATGGAGACATAAATGTGCTAACTATGGTATATGGTAGTGATCTTGTAAACTCAACCTTAGCTTTACACTCTAACACCTCATATACAGCATAGCTATTCTCTCTAGGTCCTTCAAAGAGCCAGCTAAAGTATTTAGATATGTAGTATCTAACTATCTTGTTCAGTATATCGTGAATTATCATGCCATATATTAACATACTCAATCTTTAAACATAAGCTCTAATAGTCTAGAAGTAGAGTAGAAAATTACATGATAAGTATTGTAGTTGGATTAAGAGCATTTGATGTAGTGTATAGTAAAGTTAAGAAATGTGGAGGAATATTAATAACACCATTTGAAGGAACTTACAACATTTATAAGAGTATAGATACCTCAGATAGTAAGTTTAAGACATTTATCATGAGTTTAATATTAAAACTATTCAACATTACAAATGAAGAATATGGAATACTTAGAGATGTAATATCTAGATCTAGAAATTTATGTGAAATTATTGATAATCTACTAAACTACAGCTTTAGAGATGTTAAACTTAACTATCTCATAGATATTTTAAAAGGTATTTGTCAAGATTCTGATAAATCAAATGAAGCTAATTGTATAATAATTCCACCATTTGACAATATTGCAACATTCTTATCAATCTTAATACTATACTATATTAGGAATATATTAAAGAGTGAAAAACCTGTACTATGCTATGTACATGATGTTGATCAAATTTTAGATATCGTTCTAATATTCAGGAAGTATAGTACCTACATATTTACCTGTAGACCTCCAAGATTTTTAAATATATTTGATGAACTATATATTCAAAATATTCCATCAATACCTAAGGAGTGTGGTGTATTTAAGATTAGAGATGATAGTATTGTTAGATGTAAATTATCTACACATATCTCCAATATTGGTAATATTGCATTTTCACTATCATCTCAAAGACTTGAGAGGATTGATTTAGAGATATTATCAACATTATCAGAACTTGGATTTATGTCTCTACAAGCTTTAAGAGAGAGTATATCACATCAGTACGGTGTTGATAAGTCTGTCGTTGATAAGTCTATACTCAAGTTATGGAGATCTGGATTTATAGATATTAAATATCTACCTGATGGTAGAGCAATAGTTATTCCTACATTAACGGGATTAGTTAAGACTAAGGAGTTTTGTTGATATTTTCTCAGTTGTGAATGTTAACATCTCTTCAAGATACCACTCAAGTATGTAGTCGTACTTGTTTGCTAATTTTCTAGCATATTCGTAAGCTTTTCTCCATGATGTTGTTCTGTACACAACTTTCCAACCTTGTCTAATTAGTTCTCTATCTTCATCTCTACCACTTATTAATACTCTTCCTTTAATGTGATTAACATATACTCTAAACATTCTATGTATACATTCAGTATACTTCCTTTTTAAACTATCGCAAAATATTACTTATAGAGAGGGGTGAAACTTTCGGTGTTATTTAGTTAAGATACTTTTAACATGCTTAATACTCTATCTAGAGTATCAATGTACTTAAATATATCGTCAGGAAATATCAGTAGATATGTCTTATCTCTACCAAACTTCTCCATAGCAAATCTCTCTAAGACAGTAACAACAGCACCACTACTAAGCCCTATCAATAGTCCTTCTCTACGTGCTACCTCAATAACACCACGTACAGCATCTTCTAGAGATACTTCGACAATATAATCTACAGAGTCTAACCATCTAATACCAGCATTTATAGGTTTCATACCTGGTATATGACTATCAGCTCTACAGACAACACCAACAACTTTAACATCTTCAAAATTCTCTTTTAGAGCTCTACTAATACCACATATATGACCACTAGTTCCAACAGCTGCTATAAGTATGTCAGGTTTTTTAGATATAGATTTAAATTGATTTACAATTTCTCTACCTGTATATAGGTAGTGTGCTTCAGGATTTGAAGGATTTTCAAATTGATTTATAAAACATGCTTCTAACATTTGAGATACTTCTTCACATTTTCTTATCATATCTTCATTATTTAACTCTATGTTAGTCTCTATGTAATTTACATCAATTACTCTCAATATAGTCTTGACATATTTCTCAACTCTCTTCGGTAGCAGTAATGTTAGGTCTAGACCATATATTTTAGATAGTAGTGCAAGAGCGATTCCATAATTTCCTGATGTTGCATCTAGTATCTTTCTACATTTTACTTTATATCTCTCAACTATGTAGTATGCTACTCTATCTTTAATACTTCTACTTAGAGGATTGAAAAATTCTAATTTAGCCCATACATCTCCAAAAGATTCAAGTCTTACTAGAGGTGTTGGCCATAGACCTCTAATTAGCTCTTTAACATTTTTATATACTCTGAGTCCTGATCCGTCTGAGTCTATTGACACAATATTGATCTCCCACTATATTGAGCGTCTATAGATAGTTAAATGTTACTTCATGTCTTCAACATCCATATTCTACGTATATACTTCATGTAGCAATCCTTCAATTTTTCAATATCTTTAGAATGAATATCTCTAATATCGTCAATCTCGAGTAGAGTCATTGCTAGTCTATCAAGACCCATGCCAAATGCAAGTACTTTACAATTTTTCAAACCTGCAGGTATCACAACTTCAGGTCTAAATACTCCACATCCAACAAATTCAACCCATCCAAGCTTCTCATGCCATACATATCCTTCAGCTGATGGACATGTAAATGGGAAGTATGCTGGTTTAAACATGACTTTCTCAAGACCTAACTTTTTGACGAATGTTTCCAATATTCCTAATAGATGTTTAAATTTGACATCTCTACCAACAACAATACCATCAGCTTGATAGAATTCCATTGCATGTTTTGGATCTAATGTTTCAGGTCTAAACACCTTCCCTATTGTGAATACTCTATACTCACCTTCACCTCTCTCATATAGTGTTCTAATTGTTACAGCTGTTGTCTGAGTTCTCAATATCAATCTTAATGCTCTATCAATCTTCCACTCATATCTCCAACCTCTACTACCTGTAATCCACCCATCTCTATGTACACTACTCACCTTCTCTATATACTCATCAGGAGGTTTCTCACCATATTGAGGATACTTTATGAAGAATGTATCATGAACTTCTCTAGCAGGATGATCCTGTGCTTGAAATAGTGCATCAAAATTCCAAAACTCAATCTCACATATAGGCCCATGAACTTCTTCAAAGCCAAGCTCTATGAATATGTCTCTAACAATGTTTAAGAATTCTCTCATGAAGTGTGGAAATGCACATTCTCTCTCAGGAACAGGAATTGATAGATCGAATTCTTTCAATATAACTCTACTCCACTCACCACTTCTCAACATCTCTGACGTTAATGATGTTACAACCTTAGCAGGTATTATCTTACCTTCATTTAGAAGTTTTCTACATTGTTCAGTCAATTCTATACTTATCTTAACTTTCTCACGAATTCTCACAAGCTTTCTCTTTTGAAACTCTTGTACAATATCTTGTGGAAGTATTGAAATTTCAACAGTACTTAATCTCTTTAATTCTTCAAGAATTTTCTGCTTTTCTTCAACAACTTTTAAAGCATTATCAATACCTTCTCTAAATATTAACTTCTTCTCAACTATTCTACACAATCCACTTCTCACTAAATTACTAATCACTATACTACACATTTTTTCACTAAAAATCTCTCTACAACTATTCAATAATTCTTCAAGACTTAGCTCATTTACATTCTTAAACTTATCTTTTAGATGTGTTAATAGTCTATATTCAGGTAATCCAACCTCTGCATAGTTTAATCCTTCATCAGTTAATTCTACATATTTTACAGGTGTTCTTAAAGTTCTAATAAGACCTCTATATTCAAGTTCTGCCAATATTCTCATTAGTGAACTAACATCTCTACCAATCTTCTTAGATATCTCATCTACAGATGTTGTACCTGATTCTACACATTTTAAAATATCTACATACTCCTCTGGAAGTACTATGATGTCTCTATTTGAAACAATTCTTAACCACCTCGAGAAGAATGGTTTAGATATGACAAAAATTTAAGACATACCTTAAGGATATATTGCAGGTGATGAACAGAGGATTATGCAGAATAGTGAAGATAGGGAGTACCTCTGATTTTTATCTCCACTCCCACTCTATGAATGGCTTTTCTATATCTACCATTGCGTTAACTATCAACTCTACTAGACCTCCATACAGTATTCTAAATCTCTCCCATATGTTGTAGTATGTGAATGTGTCTCTAATCATACCTTTACAGTTACTACATGGAGCACATAGATACTTTGGTATTTTTGGATCAATACAATCTTTAAATGCTTCTAATGTCTGCTTAACCTTCATTCTACCAGCAACTTTATACTTCCAGTCTGGGAAGTTGTATCCATACATTATTGCAAATGCACCACCTGCACCGCAGCAGAAGTTCTTTACTCCATGTGGCTCCATCTCTCTAAATAGTGGACATATCTTTCTGAGTATTCTTCTCTGTGGTTCTACAATACCCATCATTCTAACCATGTTACATGGATCGTGTAGTGTTACTGGGAAGTTATTCTTTTCAGGATCTAGATTTAGCTTACCCTTCTCTACAAGCTCTGCGAGTAGTGGCATACATGATTCTCTTGGTATATCTTTCAAATCGTCAGGTAGTACTCTATCTGCTAGTTGTATAAGTGCTCTATGTGCATGACCACACTCACCAATAATAACCTTCTTAACCTCTAGCTTTCTAGCAACTTCTAGATGTGCCATAGCTATCTTAGCTAGCTGTACATCATCGTAGTATAGTCCGTAGTTTACAGCATCATATCCTGGTGGTATGCTTGCGAGAGTCCAGCTAATTCCTGCTTCTTCAAATATTATTGCAAATGCCTCAGGATTTTCTGGCCATGATAGAAATTCTCCATAGTTGTGTATTATCAATATATCTGCACCTTTCTCATCAACAGGAATTCTAATCCTCTTACCAGTCTTCTCCTTAATATCCTCCTCCATCCACTTAACCATTTGAAGCATTGCTTTTGGTGATGTACCTGTTGATGAACCAACTCTCAACTGCTGTACTGTTCCTAGTTCATGTAGTTCTTTAGGTGCCCAACCAAACTGTTGACTGAAGAGTTTTCTAAGTTCTCTAGTTACAATTCCTTGATCTAGTCCAAGTGGACAGAATTGGAAACATCTTCTACATACAGTACATCTATATGCAAGTTCGTACAGTCTTGCTATGAGGTATATGTTTGCTTCTATTGGAACATTCTTCTTACCTTTAACATACTTCTCATATAGCATTCTCAGAATCTCTGTCTTAAATGTTGGTCTTAGATACTCATGTCTCTTACCTGCTGATATAAATATTTGACATACTTCAGCACATGTTTGACATCTAGCACAATACTCAACTGTGAGTATTAGTGGCTTTATCTGAGTCCAATTGTCTGGAATTGAGAACAGCTTCTTAATACCTTCAATAAACTTCCTAACAATTTCCTGTTCCTCCTCCTTAGATTTTGGTCTTAAAATTGGGAAATTTGCAAAACCATCTAGAAGTAGATTAAGCATCTCCTTCCTCCATGATTCAGGGGGTGGTTTTGGTTTTGGTTCTTCTTCAGGCTTTATGAAAGGTAGAGGCATTAACCACTCATCTACAAGACGTGTAACCTGTACTTCCTCAGGAATTGCTAGATCTTCTGGTCTTAACTTACTTGGATCTTTAAGTCTCTCTTCAGGAATTATCTTAGATTTTGACTTAGCAGAAGACATAATTTACACCCTTTTTAAATTTTTGAGTATGTTTTATGTTTTTCTCACCTCGGGCCAGACTGTTCTAAGATCTCTCCACTTATGTCCTTTAGGTACATGTGGTCCTTCCCAAGTTAATACATAGTCTAGATACTTGTTTATTAGAGCATCTAGACTAGTCCTAACTCCAGGTATTCTTGGTGCATTATCCCAAGCAACTTTGTGATAGCTAACATATTTTAATGGTCCATGTATCATTCTTGTGAATGGGTAGTACGCTAAGAATACTTCAAATATGACTACCTGTACTGATACTGCTGGTGGTAGTCCAGTAATTCCAAATTTAGCTATTAGATATTCGACTGGAGTAAATGTTAGTAATGCTCTCATATATTCTCTAGCTATTGTAAATGTTGGATCATATGCGGCAGCAACCCATCCTGATACTACTACTGCAAGTATGAAGAATAGGTTGAAATAGTCTGCAAATCTTGTATATCTTCTAAGTTCAGATTTTGCAAATCTCAAAACTATCAATCCAACACATCCAAATATTAGACATGCAGCACCTACATATCCTGCAATCATAGTCACCACATATAGGAATATCGACCATGGGTGATTGAATGGTGCGAAGTTTCCGATTATCAAATACTTTAGAGGACCTGTGTAGTGTACTGTACTTGCAGGTACAGCTACAGGTAGTCCACATATCTCAGTTATAGCACCTATGAATAGTAGTATTATCCATGCAAGTATTAGGTATATACCTACATGAAATGGATAGCTAAATATCCAGACAATTCTCTTCCTCTCAAAAAGTCTAACCATAAATAACATCTCCTTCAAAGTCTCCTTCAACTCACCTGCATGCCATAGATGTCTAGGCTTCTTCCACCACTCTAAATCTTCATAATAAGAACTTCCACGATGAGCTTTCTCAGGTTCTTCATGAGGAACAGGATATATCTCCCATCTTATAGGTGTTGGTAATGTTGCAACTCTACCTGCTCTACTAGCAAACACTACTACAAGTATTATAAAACATATATACGTAGTTATCATAAGACCTAGACCGAACGTTGCCATACTAAGTACAAGATTAGATTCATAAATTTTAAAGAATTATGTCAATAATGCAGAATGTTCAGAAGCGCAGAGGGTTCATCAGCAATTCAGACCTAGCTAACCTCATCACACAACTAACAATAATGTTCAATATTTAAAACTTTAGATAAAAATAGCACAAACATCAATCAGGAATATTACAACTACATAGAGAATGATTTAAAAAACTACACAAACACTAAAACACGAACAAGCGGGGTGGGGAAGCCAGGTATCCTGCGGGGCTCATAACCCCGAGGTCGGTGGTTCAAATCCACCCCCCGCTACCAATAACACTTCTACAACACACTTATCGAGATGGTGATACTCAACATCGGTATATACATCCTAATACTTTCAATAATTCTCATACTGTTTGAAATATATCAATATTTTAAGGGTAGAGATGTAAATGTCAAATATATTAATGATAGTATGAAATTTCTAGAAAATAAATTTAGACCTGTAAGTAAGGAATATGATATTATAGGTCCATATATTGGTTTTAGAGCTAGGTATGTCAGAGATGAAGAACCTAGAGATGTGTTAATATCATTTTTAACATTACCAAGATGTAGTTTACTCTACTATCTCGTGTCAAAAATATTTGGTAAAGGTGATAGAGTTATGATGATTTTAGGATATTCAAAAGATGTTAATAGAGGTGAAGTTCATGTATGTGATGTGAAGTTTTCAATGAAGATATTGGAAGATAGTGATAAGAATTTTAATAGAGAAGTATTAGATAATGGTAAGGTTTTACTATATGATGATTATGAGACTTCTAGAATTTTTTATCAAATATTTAATAATTGTAGATTACCTATAAGGCATGTTGCTTATGATCCAAACTCTAGATGCATATACCTATACTCACATTTTTCAAATATAGAAGAGTTCTACAGGATAGTTGATATAGTTTTTGAACTTGCTAAAAGACTAGCATAAATGTAAAATATCTTACACTACAATAACTACGTTCTGTGAGGATACTACTAATACATGCTGAGAAGTTTTGGTATAAAGTTAGAGAGAAGGCTTTGAAAGATATTCCAGATATTGATAGTAGTAGAGTTGAAGCTTCTGCAGAAAATGCATTAGTAGTATTTACAACGATTGAAGATGTAGATATTGAAGATGAGAATTATCTCTCTAAAATTATTGAAGATATATTACAAGTATTCTATAAAGTTAATGCTAAAAATTTAGTAATATACCCATATGCACATCTAAGTTCTAGACTTGCAAAACCTTCAAAAGCTATTAAGATATATGAGAAGATTTGTGATATAGCTAAGAAAATTGCTGAAAGTAGAAATATTAAAGTCATAACTGCACCATTCGGATATTATAAAAGTTTTGAAATAAGATGTTATGGTCATCCACTATCTGAACTTAGTAGAAGCTATGAACCTGAGATTAAGGAATTGAAGATTGGAGAAGAGAAGAGAGAGAAAGTTGAGGTTGAAAGTTATTTTGTAGTTATAACTCCTGATGGTGAAGTTCTAAAGGTTGATGAGTACTTAACAAAGTTTAGAGGTAGGTATAGAGATTTTGACATTCTTGTAAGTAAAGAAGCACTTAGAGAAGAATTGAAGGGTGGTGAGGAGCCTAGATACTTGACATACTGTAAGAAGTTTGGAATTGAGTGGGAGCCCATGTCAGATATTGGACATATGAGATTTGGACCTGAAGCATGTATAATGTATGAGCTAGTTGAAAAATATTCATGGCAAGTTGCTAATAGACTTGGAATACCCATATTTAAAGTACGTGGTACAAATATGTTTAAGCTATCCTGTAAACCAATAGAAGAACATGCAAAACTTTTTGGAGAAAGAATGTACATAATAGATAGTGATGGTGAAAAACTTGTTCTAAGATATGCAGCCTGTTTTCAACAATTTTCAATGATTAAAGACTGGATTATAAGCTATAGAGACTTACCTTTTGGTGTTCTCGAAATTGCAGATAGTTACAGATATGAACAGCCAGGAGAGACAGTACTATGTTTTAGAGTTAGAAAATTTACAATGCCTGATCTACACATATTTACTAAAGATCTTGAAGATGCTAAAAATATGTGTTTGAAAGTTCATGAAGTTATATTTGATGAAATTAGGAAGATAGGTCTTGACTATGTATCTCTATATAATGTTACTGAAGACTTCTATATTAACAACGTTGAATATTTAAAACAACTATCAAAGATTGAAGATAAGCCAATATTAGTCAAAGTTATTAGAGAGAAGAAGTATTATTGGGTTTTAAATGCAGAATTTCACATAATTGATGAGCTTGAAAGACCTAGAGAGATAGCTACAATGCAGATTGATATTGGTAATGCTTCTAGATTTGGAATTAAGTATAGAACATCAACAGGAGAGGATAGGTATCCTGTAATTATACATACAGCACTTATCGGCAGTGTTGAACGTTATATATACGCTCTATTTCAAAAAGCTGCAATAGATGAGAAGTGTGGAAAAATTCCAAGATTACCAACATGGATATGTCCAATACAGGTTAGGTTAATACCTGTAACTACAGAATTTTTACAATATTGTGAAAATATTGCGAATATTTTAGAATCTAGAAGTATTAGAGTTGATATTGACGATAGAGATGAAACTGTGAGTAAGAGAATTAGAGAAGCTGAAAAGATGTGGATACCCTACATAGTTGTTATAGGTAGAGAAGAAGTTAATTCAAACATTCTCACAGTTAGAATTAGAGGTGAGAAGAATTTGAGGAAGATGAGTATTGAAGAGCTAGTAGAAACTATTGAAAGAGAGATTGATAATTATCCAAGATGTGGACTCTATATGCCTAGAAGATTAAGTATGAGACCACAATATAGACCGATAACCTAGTCTAGTATATGAATAGTCTTACAGGTCTTATCTCTACACCATTTAATAGAAATTCTAGATAGTCTAAATATGTTAATTTTAATATACTAGATCCAACTCTTATAGATCTCAAGAGGTCTTTACCACGATATGTCAATGTTAGTATTCTATCTTTCTCTCTAATCATTATGTCTGGAATATACTCTACAATCTTCCTAATCTCAAAATCGGTCATAAAGAATCTAGCATAGTCAACCTCTATCAACTCTCTATTAAAGAATAGTATTCCAAGTGCAATCATACTATCATTAATTATCTCTCTACTAAGTGCAATTGATGAGTATATAGCCCATGTTAGTAATTTTTCATTAATGCCACCTACATGTAGTATGTAGTATATTGGTATTGTGAAGTATGTACTATACTCAGGAATTTCAAATATGTAATTACCAATCTTTAAACCTCTACGTGCAATTACTTTAATCCTCACTTTAACATATTTTAAAATCCTCTCGAGGTTTAAGATTACTATCCTTTTAAATTCTTTCTTAAGTTCTGGATCTTCACATATTGTAATTATCTCACTTCCATCATAATCTCTAAATGATATACAGTCTAGATATGTTCCATATCTTGTATATATTAGATGTAGCTTCTTTTCTCTAAGTATTTCACATAGATCGTTAAAATTTGAAATTTCTATATACATGTTTAACATATCTTTCCATTCTGAGTATGTATATGTTAGTCTACAAATCCACTCTACAACACTTCTAATACTTATATCAATTGGAAATATCTTAAATTTAGAGTAGATATTTCTAACTAATGTCACTAGTCTATGTAGTGTAATTTTTTGAAATTCAGCTAATATTTCACATTCCACATTCAACTATGTGTATATGGGGAATATATAATAAATGTTTATCAGTAAGGTCTACACATGATATCTATGCCTGATTTAACTATTGACGATATAGTAAACTTCTATGTTGATAATAAGGATAGGATTGAAAGTTTGTTAAAATCTGAAAGTCAGCTTGTTGAGTTGAGTGGTGATAAGATTGTTATTGTTGGTGATCTTCATGGTGATTACATATCTCTACAGAGTATCTTATCTAGATATAGACCACCTGAATGGAAAATTCTGTTTCTAGGTGATTATGTTGATAGAGGTGAATATCAGATTGAAACTTTGACAAGAGTTTTAATGTTGAAGTTAGAATATCCTGAACATGTATACATGCTTAGAGGTAATCATGAATCACCATACATGAACTTGGAGTATGGTTTCATATTTGAACTTCAGAGTAAACTTGAAGATAAGAGTTATCTAATATATATGACAATACTCAAATCAGTATACTGTAATCTCCCATATGCAGCATTAGTAAATAATGAGATATTTGCAGTACATGGAGGACTAGCTAGAGGACTAGCAAAACCTGAAGAAGTTAAACAAATACCAAAATGTGATGAACAACCAAAAGATCCAATAGCATTTCAAATACTTTGGAATGACCCTTCAGATGAAGTACAGGGATTTGTACCAAACTACCTACGTGGAGGATGTATAGAAGGTGGATTATGCATATATTGGTGGGGTCAAGATGTAACAGAAGAATTCTTAACAAAAAACAACCTAAAAATGATAGTAAGAGCACATGAATATAATTCACAGGGATATAAATGGAACCATAATAAGAAAGTACTAACAATATTCACATCAAAATCAGGACCATACAGCTTCGTAGAACCAAAAATACTAATAATAGAGAAAAATGATATAAAGATAAGAAATGCAAGACAAGACTAATGATGAAAACTCCTGATACAGAAAATGAAGAAGCCGTCCCAGACTGAGTAGACAGATAGTATTTAATATTTGTAAGTTCTCGATATTATGTGAAATCTCCAGTTGAAAAATTTAAGTTAAGAATTGACATTATAATGTACGTACTATCTAGACTTCGAAAATGTGGAAAAACAAAATTAATGAAACTTCTCTATCTAATTGATAGAGAATTTTCACATAGAGGTTTTGAACCATTATTTGACTGGGTTCTATGGTGGTATGGACCGTTTAGTAAAGATGTACTTACAATTTTAGATGTATTAGAAATGTATGGATTAGTTAGAAGTGAGTATAGGAAGAATATGAAAGTGTACACTACCGATATTAAGGAACATATAATTTCTGACAAGTCTATACGTGAAGTGATTGATAGTGTAATCAATGAGTGGGGATTTAGGAAATTGGAAGAATTGTTGAGATATGTGTATGAACTTCCGGAAGTTAGAAAAGCTAGACCTTTATCTAAAATTGATATACAATGAGCTATCTAGGTAGGATAGAATTACTGGTTTTAGACAGGGATATTAAGAACACTATCGAACAAGAATTACATTACTCTCTAATCTCGGAACCTTATCATACTTATCGCAAGCTTTATGCTGATATTGACATTATAGTAGAGAGAGTTAGAACAATTTTAGGCATTGATAGTCAAGAATTTAGGGAACTTATTGAATCGATATATGAGATTGTTGATATATGTGCAAGACATTGCATATCACTTTCAAATATAAGTTCTACATTCGATATCTATCGAATAATTTCCAATACTTTCTCATCAGTAATTAAAGATGTCAGGAAGTATATTGAGAAGATACCTAAACTCTTAAAATTATACGATGTCAGAAATAAGATAGCAAGGGTATACGAACTCTATACGTGGTTTACTACACATGTTAGAGATAAGCTCATAGAAGAGATGATTAGACATGGCGAAAAGGCAGAACTGATGGTCATTATTAATAGAAGTATTGCAATATTACAATCATTATATAGGAGTCTCTATAACCTAATAACCGAGAGACCTTATACTAAACTCGAAATACTTCAACTTCTACAGCAGTTAGCCGGCTTCTTCGATTTTGTATTAGCAGTTCTAATTCACATGTATAAATTGAGAAAGATAAATCTAAGACAATTATTTGAATATACAAACATGATATATTGTGATATTATATCAACAAGGCTAATTGTTGAAAATATAGACATCTTAATTTCAATTCTTGAGATGATTATAGAATCAATGAAGAAAATATGATACTCATCATCCCTGATGTTGGAATTTTTGCACGTACTACCAGGAGAGAATTATGCTTGAAACTTCAAGAAATTGGTTTAAAATGCTCTAGGGCTGATATCAAATTTGTCATACCTTACGTAACTAGAGAACTCATTAAAATAACATTAAAAAGTTCTCTCAAACAACTATACAACTTATACCATCCCATTACTGAAGAAGTTATAGAAAGTAAAAAATATTTTAGAAGATATTCAAGAAGAGTCGTAGAGATATTACGAAAACTAAGCAAGATTTACTTCAATAATATTGAAGATGGATTGAAAATGTTTGCAAAAGAGTTAGATTCTCTTGTGCTGAGTTATGGCTATAGAGAGTTTTACTATGCGAGTTATATACTTCATATATTGTCGAGACATCTTACGAAGCTTAAACATATCTATTTTATTAAAAGATTTGTACAAGTATTAGAGCAACTACGTGATGAGGCTACATCAATACCTCTAATAAGAATGTTAGATAAGTATTATGAAATAATTAATGAGCTTATATTACTATCTAACAAAAGCTTAATACAGATTCTTGATGAACTTAGTGAGCTTATAATGAAGAGTATCTTAAGTATCTGGGAAGTGGAGTGTTTAAAAGTATGTGGTTCGAAGACACTCGAAGAATGTCATAAATTTCTAGAAAATATCGGGATAAGCTATAGACATGAGAATGGTGATCTTGTCCTGCTTGCAGGGATATACCTTGACATTTACATATCTAAGATAGAATCCTCAAAAGATAGAATAATCGTAATTACATGCGATAGACGTTTCAATGAAAAATTGAAAAGGTTTATTAATCATGTAAGAATGTCACTAGGATACTCGTTACCAATAGAGTCGATATACATAAGACCCGCAAATGATGTACAAGGCTGAGGACTAGATACTCGTAGATTCTTCTATACGGAATTTCTAATCTCACTATAGCATGTTCTGTGTAAAAATGTGTTTAGAAGGTATGATTATACCTTCAGGTAGGTATGTTTATATTTTTTCGATGTTTTTCGATTGTGTGAGTGTTAGGTATAGGAATCCAAGTCAGTGGGGTGTTTTTTGGACTTTGGTTGTGTTGTCTATAGTTGGCATGTTTATTGGGCCGATCTGGTTGAAAGTTTTGTGTTTTATAGTTTTGATATATTCTTTAGCTGGTATTAGGGTGATTTATGAGTATGAGCGTGGTGTGTTGTTTACTCTTGGTAAATTTTCAGGTTTGTTAAATCCTGGTATTGTTTGGATTGCACCTATAGTGCAGAGTTTGAGAAAGATTGATCTTCGTGTTCGTGCTGTTGATATTCCTGAGCAGGAGGTTGTTACTAGAGATAATGTGTCTGTTAAAGTTAATGGTGTTGTATTTTTTAAGGTTGAAAATCCTGAAAAGGCTATTCTAAATGTTGAAAATTATAGAAGAGCAACAATACTATATGCACAGACTGTGCTTAGAGATGTTATTGGTAGTCATGATCTTGATGATGTATTACAGAAGCGTGAGCAGATTGGTGAGATTATTAGAAAGATTGTTGATGAAATTGCTGTTGATTGGGGTATAAGGATTGTATCTGTAAAACTTCAAGATATTATAATTCCTGAAAATATGAAGAGTATAATTGCAAGACAGGCAGAGGCTGAAAGAGAGAAACGTAGTAATATTATAAAGTCTGAGGGAGAGCTTATAGCTGCTGAAAATCTTGCAAAAGCTGCTGAGATAATATCAAAAACACCTGCAGCATTAACACTAAGAGTATTACACACACTTTCAGATATATCTAAAGATCCTAATCAGAAAGTTCTTCTAATACTACCAATAGAGTTGTTAGAATTTTTAAGGAGAGAGTTTAAGAGAGAGTTAGAATCTAGAAGTTAAGTCTTTAAATTTAATCTCCTCCTTCTATCATTAATATGTTTTTCAATAGTTTCAGCAGCTTTCACAGGATCATCCTCAATATATAGTTTGCCACCTGTGATATCTACAAGCTTTTCAGTAAGTATAGATTTGACGACTGTTGAACCATCTATGAACGGTGATGGATATACATGAAGTAGAAAGCCGCATGCTAATGCATATGCAGCATCTCCAAGTGCCTGTTCTTCAAGCCATTGTGGTGCTGAGACAGCTATAGGTAAGTCAGGTAGGTCAACATTCAACTTCTCAGATATCTTCTCAGCTATGTATACTATTCTTGAAATACTCATACATAATCCAAAATCCCACACTGGCGGTAGGTTCAATTCTCTACAAGCATCTTGTAGATCATCTCCAGCATATCTTAATGCTTCTTCACTCATAAATCCAAGACCTTGAAGACCATATGATGTACAACCTGCAGTCCATATCATTATGTTTCTCTTCAATAATTCAATTGCTAAATCTCTAATCAAAACATCATGACCTCTACTTATCAAATTTGAACAACCTACAAGAGCTACAATACCTCTAATCTTACAGTCAGCTATTAGCTGTAGTAACCTATCTAGCAGATTCTTCTCTATATAATCTTCACTAAATCCTACTACAGCTTTCTTAACTTTTCCAAACCTTTCTAACCTTCTAGATCTAGATTTGAAAGCTTCAATTGCAAGTTCAACAACTTTCTTAGCAATTTCTCTAGCTTTTTCAGGACTCCACTGTAGTAGTGTTGCATCTTCAATATATGCAACATCGTCAATAGCTATCAATTTTGTTCCTGTAATTTTTGAAATATTTGTAAGTCCCGGAAATGTACAGTTAAATTCTGAAACAACAGCATCAATAAGTCCACTAGCAACTAACGGTTCTGTTCCAAAATTATTAACGCATTGACCTATAAAACAGCTATTTTTGAGATATGTCCATCTTGACTGTATATCTTGACCAACACATGTACCACCTATAATATTTATACCTGATGCACCTGCTCTCTTAGCTAATTCCTGAGCTTCACTTGAAGATGCATACTCAATAACTGCCTGTTGTAGTACTGTCTGATGTCCTGTAGTTAATATATTTACACATGTTGGATCAATCTTACCAATACCTGACTCTAACATCTCAACCTTTGGAGTTCCAAGTATTATATCATTCATCCAGGTATTCATTCTAAGAGCGACATACCCCATGATAAGTCCAAGTTTCAATACATGTAAGAGCATGTCTATCACATTAGCGTTTAAGTTTGTAGATGTCTTAACTAGTGCATCAACAATCTCAGATTTTGCACCGCCTGGAACTATTCCTAATCTTCTAAATACTTCAAGTCTTGGCTTATATGCAAGTTTAGTAACTATAAAACTTTCAATCCATCTAGGTCTATATATGTCTTCGATAACTAGTTTAGCAAGTCTTTTATGATTAACATCTATGTTAAATATCTTACATACTTTCTCAAGCTTATCTCTATCTTTAACATAGTCTAACTCTAACAATGATCTAGCAGTATTTTCACAAACATGTACATAACATGCAACACCTGCAGCAACATGTCTAAGAAGATTTTTAGCTACAACTTGATGAACATTTAGACCACAGACACCATATGGATACTTCTCAGAGAGTATGCATGGTCCTTCAGAACATACATTACAACATAATCCCTCTCTACCAATCTTACATTGAGAAACTTTCAATCTTCTAACATGTGGTGTATCTATATTTCTCCTTTCGGCTTCTTCAACAAGTTTTCTAATATCCTCATTTGCTATATCTACAAAAGGCATGTTACTTAATAAGTGTTTTACATATTTAAACTTTACACTCCTTATAGCAATAGTTCGGATTCCTAACCGCTCTAAATTTCTTCTCAAATTTTACAATATTGATAATCTTCTTAACAATCTATCGTTATAGAACTATGCCTAAACTTAAATATCTGTACAATAGCTCTACTAGGTGTCTAAGATAGTTAGTATTGGAGTTGTTAAATGTGGATGTATTGGCTCATCAGTACTTCTAGAATATGCACTTGATGAGAGAGCTGATAGAGAAGATATTAGAACTGTTGTATATTCAACAGGTTCAAAAATGATTGAAGATCTATGTGAAAAAGTTGCAAAGAGAGCTTTAGAAGATAATCATGATCTATACATTGTTGTTAGTCCAAATGCATCTCTTCCAGGACCTACAAAGATTAGAGAATTATTAAAAAGTTCTAATAAACCAATAATAGTTATTAGTGATGGAGCTGCTAAGAGTATTGTTAAGAAGCTTGAAGAGGATGGTTATGGATATATAATAGTTCTTGCAGACTCTATGATTGGTGCTAGAAGAGAATTTCTAGATATGTCTGAGATGTGTATGTACAATACATACGTTATAAAAGTATTAACTGTATGTGGAGTTTATAGATGTATTGTTAAGAATATTGATAGAGTAGTAGAACAATTGAAGAGTGGTGAGAAGGTAGAACTTCCAAGAGTAGTATTTGATAAATATCACGTTATTGAATATTCGGAAATTAAAAATCCATATGCATTATCTAAAGCTATTGCAGCATATGAAATTGCTAGACATGTAGCTGAGCTAACTACAGAGGCATGTTTTAAGATTAAGGAATGGGAAAAATATACGTTAATAGCATCCGCAGCTCATGAAATGATGTTTATTGCTTCAAAACTTGCAGATGAGGCTAGAGAAATTGAGAAGTATAATGATCAACTTGTAAGAACACCACATTCACGTGATGGTAAACTACTTAAAAAGATTAGACTTATTGAAAAACCTTCATAGGTACTTCCATGTCTAAAGTTGATAGATGTATTGAAATTCTATTAACAACAGGAAGATCTATAGAGCAGGGTTACTATCTTGAAAATTTTGGTAGATTTTCTAGAGAATATGTGACATGTGTCAAAACTATACATATAAATTCTAAAGATGCCGAGAAGATAGATGTTAAAGATGGTGATGTTGTTTATGTATGTAGAGAAGATAATTGTGTAGATATGTATGTAAAAATTGATAATACATGTCCTGAAGGTGTTATCTTTGTACCATATGGATCATATATTAATAAGATAATACCACCATATACTGAAGCTTCAGCAACACCAAACTACAAGCAGGTTAGAGTGAGAGTATGTAAAGTTGATAAGCAGGAAGATATTGTTGATAAAGAATTACAATTTTTGAAGAATATTCCTGGAATTGGAGATAGAGTAGTGCGTAGAGGTTCTATAAAGTTTCTAAGAGCTGTATGTCCATTCTGTGGATTATTGTGTGATGGTGTTAGAGTTAAGATGTGTGGTGAAGAGATTATAGATGTTGAAGAATGTTGTGTTATAGGTAGAGCTAAGTTTGTAAATTATCATAGAGATAGAGTATTGAAACCACTTAAGAGAAGAGAGAATGGTGAGTTTGTAGAGGTAGATCTTGAGAGAGCTATTGATGAAATTGCTAATCTACTAGTAAACTCTAGATATCCACTATTCTACGGTTGGAGTTGTACTACATGTGAAGCTATTAGACTTGGTTTAAAAATTGCTGAACTTGTTGGTGGTGTTGTTGATAATACATCATCTGTATGTCATGGACCAACACTCATGGCTGTTGCAGAGACTGGACATAGTGATTTTACTTTAGGATTTACAACACATTATGCAGATCTAGTAATTTTTTGGGGTTGGAATCCTTCACATGCACATCCAAATTTCACATACAGATTTATAAATAGGGAGGGTAAGCTCATTAAAGGTAGGAGAGATAGAAAGGTATACATCATAGATGTTAGAGATGTAGCACCACAAAGACCTACAGGTATAGATCTTAAAAGATGTACAGGTTGTGACATGTGTTTTGAATCTTGTCCTGAAGTTATTAGAAAGAGAATTGGTAAACTTGGTTTAAAGACTTATGATGTAGACATCTCCAAGTGTAGAGAGTGTGGATTATGTATACGTATATGTCCTGTAAATGCTATTGAGTATGTTAAAGATGTAGATACTCAATTTATAGTAAAACCTGGTCGTGACTATGAGATATTGACAGGTATTAGAATGTGTCTTAGAGATTTAGAAATTGAAAAGGATAATATCGCTGGAATAAGTGTTGAAGAATTTGAAAAATTCTGTGAAGATTTAAGAAAAGCAAACTACGTAATACTATTCTTCGGTGTTGGACTTACACATAGTCGTGGTAAGTTTAAGAATATTGAAGAGGCAATAAAGATAATTCAAGAACTTAATGAACATACAAAAGCTATAATAATAGCAATGAGAGGACACTTCAACGTTACAGGTGCGAATATGGTATTTCTATGGACTTATGGAGCACCATTCGGTATTGATCTATCTAAAAGATATCCAAGATACATACCTGGAGTAACAACAGCTGTAGATATACTGAGAAGAGGAGAGACAGATCTACTATTTGTAGCAGGTGCAGATCCAGCAGCATCATTTCCTGGAGAAGTTATGAAGAATGTTGAAAAGATACCTGTAATATTACTAACACCTAAAGTATGTGAAACTTTGAAATATGCTGATATTGTAATACCTGTAGCATTAACAGGAATTGAATGTGAGGGAACAGCATACAGACTAGATGGCATACCTATAAGATTGAAAAAACTTGTAGATCCACCATCTGGCATATATGCAGATGAGCATATATTAGAAATTTTATATGAAAAAGTTAGTAAACTACTTAGAAAGTAGCTTAGAAGATGCTACTCGTTAATACGATATCTGCATTACCCTCAATACATCTCATATCTTTAATAGTATATACCTGACCTATCAATGTCTCAACTATTGAACATGCCATTAACACTAATATACATAACTTTCTAGCTCTCAACATACTACGTACATTATCCATAATTTTAAGTTCAGGAACTGAGAATATGCATTCGCATCCTCTAATACTTATACTAATACCATCATTATGAATATCTATCTTCTCTATGTTAAACTTTAGAAATCTTCTAAGAATTGAAAATGCTTTCTCAAAAGCTTCTCTAACATCAGAAACCTTCTCTAACGATACATTACTCAATTTCATAAGCTCTAACGCAGTTTTGTGAGAAGCCATATCTATTATTGTTGTTAATGCATCTTCTCCAGCTAAATTAGCAATACTCTCAACTATATTCTTTAAAAGTAGTCTACCAATCTTATATTCTCCAACTGTCATATAAATCACCTAAATACTTCTCTTAGCTTTTCTACAAGATTATCTAACATTAACAATATTAATCCGATATTTGGCTCACCTTCATCAACCGAAGAGACTAACACACTAACATAGACGTCTCTACCTGATGGTAAGGTTATAGATTTCAATATTATTTTACTTCTTCTACCTTCCATTATTATACTCACAAGTTCGTCATCCCTCAATTGAGAATATATCTTCTTGCTAGAACCCATCAATAATGAGATTAGTGCAGCTATGCTTCTTCTCTGCGTTGGATTTAAGCTTGTACTATATGAATACACCACTAGTCCGTCAGACCTAGCTATTACTACATCTTGCACAGCTTTACCGCACATATCTACAAATTTTCTCACAATCTTATCTAGTACAGTTGAGAGAGGTTCAGTATGGGACATTTTGATAAGTTCATATGCGAGATTTTTAAGCTTAACATCTCTATACTGAGTGGTTAGAAGTGTTACCTATATGGGTTCAAAATCCTCTCGCTAGATATAGTTCTGGACTTAATATTTCTATTCTCGCTTTACCACTCTCGCATATTATAGTACCAACGTCGTACCTTTTACCCAAAATTTTCTCGATTAGCGATAGACATAATAATGCTAGGATACATAATTTTCGAGATTTTAAGACATTTGAAACCTTTTGAAGCATTAAGCTCTGCAAAGTTCCAAATTTGCAATTTTCGATTTCAAGAACTATCCTATTTCCATTCTCCTGAATGTTAACCTTCAATTCTACATCTAGCTCTTTCTTCATAATTTCTGACAACTCTCTTGATAGTGTGTTCAAGTCGCCAGACTTGACACCATATATTGATAAAAGCTCTTCAGCTGTTCTCTGTATTGCTACACGTATAACTGTTGTAACAGCTTCTTCGCCAACTAGATCTACAAGAGCTTCGATTATATTTCCGAGAATTAATGTACTCACTCGACTCACCATACGCTATACAGTCTTATAGTTATACACCTTTAAATATCTCCTTTAGCCTATTTCCAAGATTGTCCAATGCTAATAGTATTAGACCGATATTAGGTTCAGGATTGTCAGTAGGTGTTATGACACTAACATATACTCCAGATCCATCCAAGTCTATATACTTTATAAGTATCTTACCTCTCTTACCATCAATTATTACAGAATCTATATCGCCTCCCCTAAGTTGTCCATATATCCTCTTACTAGAACCCATCAATAGCGATACTAATGCTGCAATACCTCTAGCATCATACTTAGAACCAGGTGGAACATATGCATACACTATCAAACCATCAGGTCTTGTTATAACCACCTCTTCTACATGATCTCCGCACATATCTATAAATCTCTTAACAGCCCTATCTATTGCAGAGCTTAATGATTCAGACATATATAACTGTATCCTATAGACCACTTTATTAACCTTATTCTCTTACCATATAAATAAAATTATAAATCAACTAATATAACAACTCAGAACGTGCATGCAATTAGAATAAAATGAATAAAATGAATAAAATGAATAAAATGAATAAAATGAATAAAATGAATAAAATGAATAAAATGAATAAAATGAATAAAATGAATAAAATGAATAAAATGAATAA
>CAZNTG010000014.1:0-18757 GCA_964575955.1 uncultured Thermoproteaceae archaeon | reverse complement strand
GCTATCATGGTCACAGCACAGTCTTTCGATTCTTTTCTAGATTTTTCGCTATAATTGTAAATGAAACTCTATGCCACATTGGACTTTCGATTCTTTTCTAGATTTTTCTGTGCTTTTTATCCTAACTGTCATAGACATATATTTAATATCTTTCGATTCTTTTCTAGATTTTTCGATGGTGGAAAGATAGTTAAGGTGTTGAATAGTGATGAGGCCTTTCGATTCTTTTCTAGATTTTTCTATACATGCGTAAGACATGTTTAAAACCAGAAGAAATAGAACTTTCGATTCTTTTCTAGATTTTTCATGTTGAAGATGTAAGTCATACGTTACTATCTACTACCTTTCGATTCTTTTCTAGATTTTTCACCGATAATAACAACCGGAACGACAGAAGATGGAAAGGAAGTCTTTCGATTCTTTTCTAGATTTTTCCAAATACTATTTTGAATACAACCGATTGCACCATAGTTGCTTTCGATTCTTTTCTAGATTTTTCGTGTCAGGAGCAAAAGTTGCAATTGTACCAACATTCAACCCAACTTTCGATTCTTTTCTAGATTTTTCTATAGACATATACGTTTTTGAAGGTGATAAAGACCATGAAAACTCTTTCGATTCTTTTCTAGATTTTTCACAAACTTATTATTCTTGTATTGCTCAGAAAGCTCTTCACTTTCGATTCTTTTCTAGATTTTTCCTGAAGGTGAAAGTATAGATGTGTCAACTGTATATCAAGGTGTAAAACTTTCGATTCTTTTCTAGATTTTTCATAAGTTTGAACGTTGCAGGTATATAAGCTTTACTTTCGATTCTTTTCTAGATTTTTCTAGACATGTAGATATCAACATTACCGTTAATGTCGTCTAACCAGCCTTTCGATTCTTTTCTAGATTTTTCAGAAGATATTGGTATATAGAAACAGATCCAGAAATTGAAAAAGACTTTCGATTCTTTTCTAGATTTTTCCCAGCAGGTGAGGAGGCGGAGGACATTGAGGACATAAGACTACTTTCGATTCTTTTCTAGATTTTTCCTATTAGAACTTCGAAGAAAGATCAGAAGAGAACTGACTTTCGATTCTTTTCTAGATTTTTCTGAAGGTTTTTATTTTGGTTTTTTATTTCCTGTTGTCTGTACTTATCTTCTGCATACATGTTTTTATGTCTTACCATTAGGAAAATGCAACAATTCAACTCTCCTGAAGAGAAACATTTCCACAAGAAACAAGTAATACAAAAAAGAGTAATACGGAGGTTACGAGATGCAGTTTGGGAAGTTGAATTTTTAGTATGTTACTGCTTGTGTTATTCAACTTGTTTAGCGTTAGCTTTAGATTTGAATGAGAAGTCGTTGTGTTGTGCTAATTAGGTGTTGTATAGTGTTAGTAATTTCTTTAGCTAGTCTTGTTTGTTAGATATTTAGCTCGTTATCATACAGATACCTGATAATGTATTTCTTCTTATGAGTGATCTCCTAACTTCATACTGAATTAAGAATAGTAACTTAATTGACTTTATTAATTTTTAATTTTATCAAGTCTTTTGGATATGTAGAATATTACATTTTTCAAGAGTATACTTAGGGCACATACCTACCATTGATAGTGATTTATGATCCTCGCTAATATCTATTCTATCTTTCTTAACAACCTCTTAGATTGATTTAATTATTCTTAGAAATTTATGCTATACTTATTAACATACCTTGTCTATAACTTTCAAACATGTATCTAGAAGTGCATGTTGATGTGCATATGCTTCAACCTCATAATCTATCTAATATGTGAGTGGAAGTTAGAGTGATAGAAGCGCCTTTTTGTGGCGCCCCGGCCGGGATTTGAACCCGGGTCACGGGCTCGACAGGCCCGCATACTGGGCCAGGCTATACTACCGGGGCTTGTTCTCTTTATTGTCTACGCCTTTTTAAGGTTTTCTATTTTTAAGTGTTTCTCTGTTCATCTTTATTTGGTATCTGTTGACATATTTATGACTATTTTTAGTGTGGTACTTTGTTGATCTTTTTAAGGTGATTATGTGTGTTTATGTCTAGTGGATCGGGAGGTGACATAATTGACTATAGGGTACTACTATCTCTACTATGTGTTAGATGTATATTTGTGTATGCGTTAGAGGAGATTGTAAGTACGTTACCTCTAGTCTATGGTATTAAGATGCTTAAACTTGTTAGAGACATATTTGGTGATTGTCCATGTGTTAAAGATCTTCTAAATCTAGGTGTTGATAGATTGAAAGATAGTTTGAAGAAGGCTAAGATAGTTCAAGATATTCAAATTAAGAGAAATGGAAATATATTAACAATACATGTAGTTGGATGTGTACTTGCAAGACAACTACACTCTAGAATGAGTAGAAAAGAACATCTATGCCCTTGGGTATTGATGATATTGTTAGCTATGGGTCCTAGAATATTTTTAAATGCTAAATTTACTAAGAGGTACCCGTACATAACTGAGGATGGTGCAATTGCAGAATTTGAAATTGTAGAACAATAATGCGGGGGGCAAGTCCAGACCCCTCATAGATACCCCTTTCTCGGGGTTCTCAGGGCGGTTAGGTATCTATATGTACAAAATTCTTAAGCCTTATTTAATCTTAAAGACATGTTGATGTTAAGAGAAACTATCGAGAATATAGAGAAGGAATTGAAAATTTTAGAAGATGTTAGAGATAGAGTTATTAAAGAGAGTAGAGATATTGTAAAAATGTCAAGAGAGATAATACATTCAATACATAAGAAAAATATTGAAGAAGCTAAAAATAAATTAGAAAAGCTTGAAGATATTATTAAGAAGATAATTGAAGAAGTTAAAAAATATCCACAACTATACTATAGTGGACTAATATATGGACCATTAACTGAGTATGTTGAAGCGAAGATACTTTATGAGATAGTTTGTAGAGATAGAATACCAACAATAGATGAGTTAAATGTCGAGGTAGTACCATATCTCTTAGGTTTAGGTGATGTTGTTGGTGAACTTAGAAGAATTGTTGTCGATAGTTTGAGAAATGGTGATTTAAAGTATGCTGAGAAGATATTTAAATATATGGAGGAGATTTATGAAAATCTATCTCTAATAGTTATACCTGATGCATTAGTTCCAGGTCTTAGAGGTAAGGTTGATTTTATAAGGAAGATGGTTGAGATAACTAGAGCTGATCTAATGATTGCAAGATTGAAAGTTTATAGAGAAGTTTTTGAAGAGAGTGATAAGGAATGAAAAATAGAAGGAAGTTTGACATAATTGCAAAGTCTAGATTACCGAAAGATTATAGTCTTGAAAAGCTTAGAAATATGCAGAAAATACTATCAGAGAGAATTCAGGAAGTAGATACATTAACTAGGATTGAGAAGGTATGTGGAATAGATCTAGCATATAGATATTCTAAAGATGGAGAATATGGTATTGCATGTGCTGCTGTATGTGACATAGATGGAAAATTGATAGATAGAGCATGCATAGTTACGAAGATAGAATTTCCATACATACCTACACTACTATCTTTAAGAGAGTTGAGACCTATGATAATGGCATATAGAAGATTGAATATAAAACCTGATGTAGTTTTAGTAGATGGTCATGGAAAAGCACATCCATATAGACTTGGAATTGCAGCACATTTTGGAGTAGTAATGAAAGTACCAACTGTAGGATGTGCAAAATCTCTACTATATGGAGAGTTGAGAGATTGTAATGAAGATTATTGTAATATAGTAGATCCAGAGACAGGAGATATTATTGGAAGAGCATTAAAACACTATAACAAGTATGTATATGTAAGTGTTGGAAATTTAATAACACTTGAAACAGCATGTAGAATAGTTAGATCATTATTAAAAACAAGATCACAAATGCCAATACCAATACTATATGCACATAAACTATGTAATGAATATAAGAGAAGACTAGAAGCTGGGATTGAAAGTTTGGATAAATACTTCAGATAGAGAATAATAACAACTACACAAAACATACTTAATACAAAAATCAAAACTAAAACATATTTAAAAACATGTTCTATAAATCAAAACTTTATGAACATCACAGTAATAATTTTAGAATCTATACTTATAGGAATAGTATCAGGATTCTTAAGTAGCTTTCTAGGTATTGGTGGTGGTATTGCAGTTTTACCATTCTTAACATTTATACTAAATCTCCCCATAGACATCGCTATAGGTACTACAAACTTAATAGTATTCATGAATGGTCTTATTAGTAGTTTAATGCATCTAAGATTAAGAAATTTTAAAAGGGACATAATACCAAGCATTACAACATTTGGAATAGTTGGTACGATATTAGGTTCAATAATATTTCAATATTTGAGATATGTATCATGGATATTGAAGATATTGGTAGGGATATACTTCATATATGTATCATCTAGATCTATGTTAGAGAATCTTAATAGGAGAGTACCTATATTCAATATTAAGTTTAATTCAAACAATGTAATACCTCTGCTAGGTATCTTTTCAGGATTTATAGTTGGAATTTTAGGTATGGGTGCAGGTTCAATTCTAGTTCCTGTGTTATCTTATGGTTTCAATATACCTATCAAAATTGCTATAGGTACATCATTAATCTGCTTTACACCGATGTCATTCATTAGTGCAATTATTAAACTTATATCAGGTAGTTGTAACTATCTAATAGCATTTTACATAATGCCTGGACTAGTTATTGGTGCTAGAGTTGGTTCTAAATTACTTATGAAGAGTTCTGTAAGGATTGTTAGATTTATGTTTAGTATTGTCTTTCTAATACTTGGAGTTAAGTTTATTCTAGACTCAATAAGTACAATATCTAGTTTATGAGAATTAGATATGTTATAATGTATAAATTGAAAAATTTGAAGAATATTGAGGATATTGTTCAAATATGTAGGGCTAATAATATAAAACCCATGTATATACAGAGAGAGGATATTGAAATTCCAAATATTGAGGGTATTCTATACTATAGAGATATTGAGGAAGCTTATAAGAGTATTGATGATGGAAATATCAGGTATGTTGTATTAGAGACATATGGAGATAAATATGTTAATGAGGTAGATCTATCTAGTAGTGATATAGCTATCATTGTAGGTGCTGAAGATATTGGAATACCTAAGGATGAGTTAGTAAAAATTGATAGTTCTAGAGTTCAGGTTGTTAGAATTCCAATGAATATACAGGGAACGAGTTATAATGTAGTTACTAGTCTAGTAATGTTAATTACAGAAGTAATGTTTCAAGAAATGATGAAGGTATCCTAGACTGAGTAGATGGTGATAACCCGGATGCTGACAATAGTCTACACATATCCTGAAGATATATACTATGCAGGTGTATTATTGAGAACAGCGTACATAGCTACTAAACTATCAAAATACATCATAGTTACTAAGAGGAGAGTAAAATTGGGAGATCTAGTTAGATATTCTAGAATTCCAATTAAAACATTTAAAGAAATTGTAAGTATACGTAAAGATCACGTAGACGTGTACAAGAGTATAATGGAGAACGCTCATGATAACGATACTATAATTGTAGTGTCTAGATACGGTGATGAGACTCTAAGTATGAGAGATTTAAATAAGATATCTGCTAGAAATCTTGTAGTAATAGTAGATGAGTATGGATATTATAGAGAGTTTGATTGGAATATAAATTTGTATAGATATTGGACAGATATGTTTAATAATCCTGCATATGAAGCAGTATCCTTAATATATCTTCTATACGTTAGAAATGTTGAGTATAGAGTTGATATTGAGCAAGATTTATCAAATCTAGATTATGGAGAGTTGATGCATATTATGAGAAGTGTATTACAATCTGTAGAATCTATATCAAACTTCTACATAATAAATCCTAGAACTTTAGTATTCTCATTGAGGCATATATTTAGAAAGTATGGATTTATTATAGATGTTGTAGATACTAGTGTAGATCTTAATCATGTTGATGGTAAGATTTTTGAGAAGATTGTTATAGAAGTTTATAATTATGGTAATCTAACATACTTAGGTAGTTATGAGATTACTTTTGATGGTAATATACTTACAGTACCTGTTGTTGATAGATCAGGAAGTATTAGATATTTAAAATTCTTCATAATTCCTGATAGAGGCAAGATTTGTGTATCACCTACTGTCTGTGTATCTAGGGAGAGTGAGATTAGTCCTGAGGAGAGTATTTCATTTCTTTTCTGAAAAAGTTTATATAACATATCTAAACTCAAATCAGGGGATACTTATTGCCACACAAATTGAATCACTACGAATTGTTCGAGAGAGACAGAGTAGACCTAGAGAAAAGTGGAGAAACTTCATAGAATGGTTTAATAGTGTTATAATGGAGAGTGAGATTTATGATTTTAGATATCCTGTAAAGGGTTGTTATGTATGGAGACCATATGGTATGAAGATTAGGAGAAATGTTGAAGATTTATTAAGAAAACTTCTCGATGAGACTGGTCATGAAGAGGTTAAATTTCCTGTATTTATACCACAAGAATTCTTCTCTAAAGAAGCTGAACATTTTAGAAATTTTGAACAGGAAGTATTTTGGGTAACTAAAGGTCTTAGTGGTGAAGAGAGACTTATATTAAGACCAACTAGTGAGACTGCTATATACCCAATGGTTAAAAATTGGATTTATGATCATAAAGATCTACCATTCAAGATATATCAAATAGTTAATGTGTTTAGAGCTGAAACAAAGATGACACATCCCATGATTAGACTTAGAGAGATATCAATGTTTAAAGAAGCACATACATTTCATGCAGATCGTGAAGATGCTGAAAGACAGATTAGAGAAGCATTGGAAATATATAAGAGATATTTTGATCAACTATGTGTACCATATATAATATCTATAAGACCTGAATGGGATAAGTTTCCAGGTGCTGTATATACAATAGCTTTTGATACAATAATGCCTGACGGTAAGACACTTCAGATAGGTACAATACACTATCTAGGTACAAACTTCTCAAAAGTTTTTGAAGTTATGTATCTCAAACCTGATGGTAAGAGAGATTATGTACACATGACATGTTACGGAATATCTGAGAGATCTATAGCTGCAATGCTTGCATTACATGGAGATGATAGAGGACTATGTATACCTCCAAACATAGCACCAATACAGGTAGTAATCATACCAATAATGTATAAAGAAGTCAAAGAGAAGGTTAGAGAAGAAGCATACAAAATACTTGAAGAATTGAAGAGTAGTAATATAAGAGCTGTAGTAGATGATAGAGAAGATAAAACACCAGGATGGAAATACTACTACTGGGAACTTAAAGGCGTGCCTATAAGAATAGAAATTGGGCCAAAAGATATTGAAAGTAGAAAAGTTACAGTAGTTAGAAGAGACACATTTGAAAAATATGAAGTAGATAGAACGGAACTTATAGAAGCATTAAAATACCTATTCAATAAAGTTATAGAAAACCTTAGACAAGAAGCATGGAACTTCCTCACAAGTAGAATAAAGTTAGTATCAAAAATAGAGGAAGCAAAAGAACTTGTAGATAAGGGTAACATAGTTGAAATACCGTGGTGTGGTAGAAAAGAATGTGGATTAAAGATACAGGAACTTACAGATTCAGACGCACTTGGAACACCAATAGATAAAGATGTTAGTAGTGAAATTAAAGATCTTAGAGATCCAATATGTGGAGAAAGGGCTAATACACTACTTAGAATAGCATTAAGATACTAATATACTAAATCATTCTACAACATCTAAACATCCTGTAAATGTGTTATAGATTATATTCCTAATCTCTCTAGGCACAATACTCTTGGGCACAACTACGCTCCAAATCTCACTACTATACTTAGAATATTCTGAAAACGGGATTTGAAGACCAATATATACTAACACTTCTCTCTTCTTAACATTTATGTACATTATCTCAGGTGTACCAAGCTCGCGTAGATCAATTTTACCTAAAATCTTGTTTATATAAAACCATGCTAAGTCTGATTTTATAGATTTAATAAACATGTTATCACTAGTAAAATCTTGAACTGTTACATTCTCTGTCTTAAGCTTATTATACAGCCTACTTATGCTATTTGAAATTTTCATATATATTCCTGCATAGCACATTTGTATACATTTTGTAGAATTCTTAGTCTCGTTTATACATTTCTCATAAAACTCTTTTGTACAGTTTATAAATGATGCATATAGATTTATTGAACCTTGACTTACCTTTCTATACACTATAGTCATATTCTTAAATCCTATACATTTATCTAAACTTACGTTGAAGATTTTACATATATTAACAATGTTTGGATAGTATATATTGTATATATTGTCTCTCTGTGTATAATACCTATGGTACATATCGATTAATGCTCTAAATGCGGTGTCATTACCATACTTGTTAAGTATGCATAGTAGCGTTGCTACATTCAAAACATCTGGTAATCCATGTTCAGGTACTGGAAATACTATTATAGTTGGATTACCTGTAAAGTTTCCATTAAGAATATCTTTGTATAGTGCTAATATCTCAGTCTTACAGAAGGGACATGTTGGACTGACAAAAAATATTACATACACTGTTCCTGATCCTCTATGTGCTACAATTCCAAAGTAGTGTGATATATTTAGTATGAAGTTTAGCTTTGCTCTACTTACATTATATATCAAAATTCCAGCTAGACATGATTTTGCTCTATGTTTATGCTCTATCTGTGTAGTCTTAGTCTTATTTTGCTCTATTAATGATGGTATTCTAGATTTTGAAATATGTGAAGTTTTGAGCGTGTTGCTATAATATACGACTATTGCTGATACACATATTATTACAGCTGCTATTATTGTAGCTACAATAAATCCTATCTTTCTATTAATTTGAGGTGACATTATATTAGGTTTCTAGAATAGGTTTAAAACTGGTTAGGAACTATATAAAACTTGTAGGTATTGTGATAGTACTACTTTGCTGCAACGTGTAGTGTACTTCTAGTAGCTTTAAGTCCTGGCTCTCCATGTTGCACTATCTTACATGTGAGAGCAAATTCTCCAAGATAGTGACCTATATGCCATGGTGATATGTATACTGGTATGTATGTTATTCCATTATATACATGTATTGTTAATCCAACCATCTCTGGTAATATGATCATATCTCTACAATGAGTCTTAATGACAACCTTCTTACCTTCAGCCATGAGTTTCTTAGCCTTTCTAATCTTCTCAAGAAGCTTTCTATGTTCAGGCTTTAATCCACGCATTAATGATCTTCTCTGTCTTGCAGGTAGTAACTTTATGAATTCTTCCATAGGCATTTTTAGAAGTTCTTCAAATGTGTATCCTCTATACCTATAGTTCTTCCACTCTTCCTGTGGTATTACTGGTGGAGTTGGCCATCCTGTTTTACCCTCACTTGAACTTGACTGCTTACTTGACATGTATTAACTTAAATGTTTTAGAGATATTTAAACCTTGTCTCTATATGTTTATATCAAGGTTTAGTGATTCTACAATACATCTCTTTAATGATTCTCTACCATCTTTATAGTATATTCTTGCAAGTTCAAATAGATTTTTAACTCTCATTAATTTATTAAATATCTTCTTTGCATTATACTTACCATCACTCTGTATCTCAATATCAACACAAACTCTCCAAACAATATCCTGTATCTGTGATGCAAATTGTGAATCAATACTATCTGCAAGATGTACTATCTGACCTTCAATCTTACTAAAACTAACAGCACCATGCGTCTCAGCTATCACACGTATAAGATCATCAGGAGCACCACGTTTTGTAAGTTCAGCAATCATAGAAAATTCATGACTAAGATACCAATCACTTCTTGGACGTACACCGCCAGTTACAGGATCTGGCTCATATTGATAATATTTAAATAAGTCGTGAAGAATTGCTGCACCAACTATTAAATCTAAATTTGAAGATATGTTATAAATTTTCTCAAATGTCTTTGCTATAGATAGTGAAAGTTCAACAACACTGATAGTATGGTCTATTAGTCCTCCTGGATATGCGTGGTGTTTTACAGGTGCTGCAGGTGATTCAAATATACTAATCTTCGGTTCAACTCTCGTGAATGTTATTATAGGATTTTCTAATAGATCAATAACAATATTTCTAATCTTTTCATCACTTATAGATTCAGCATAGATCTTCAATATATTATAAAGTTCTTCACGACTAAGACCAACATATCTATCATATTGAACAATCAAATTCATGATATAGCTTTTCGATATGTTGGAAATATTAACATTTCTCAGACCCGACCATTATCATCAAATTTCAGTGCTGTAGACCTTCATCACATCAACTTACCTCTCTTAAATTCACTTATCAATTTTTTACAAGTTTTCCAACTTTTTCTAGCAATAGGTGGTAATTTACCATGTCTAGATATGTATGATATTAAGAATTTTATTGTTCTAGGATCACTAGGATATCCACTACCAAAATCTCCATAAACCTTCTTCAATTTCTCAATCTCGAGATCTCTCACACATTTAGCAACTATACTTGCAGCAGATACGACAACGATATTTAGATCAGCCTTATGTTCAACATATATCTCTAAATTTCTAAATATATTCTCAAGATCTCTCCTAAACTTCTCTGAATTGACTGTTGGTGAATCTATAAATACTTTAACATTTTTAAACTTTCTAACTAAATTCTCTAAAATCTTAACAATCTTATCAAATTCCAACTTATTTAGAAGTCTATCTTCTACATATTTATCAATTTCTTCAGGATTTACAATAACGTACTCTACATATTTAGCTATTTCTCTAATCTTTGAATAGAGTAAGTATCTCCTATCTGGTGTAAGTAATTTAGAATCTCTAACTCCTAGAGACCTCAATCTCTCAATATCATTAGAGTCAACACATACACATGCAATAACCATAGGACCTATTACAGGTCCTCTACCAGCTTCATCGATACCACAGATAATTTCACTATTAGACACTGTGATTATGTCAGTATACACTTATTTAAAATTGGTCTTCTATTTAGAAAGTATTTTATGTATATGTTCAGCTATTAGATCTAGAACACTTATCTTACTATATCCTGTCTCTATAGTGTCTGAACATATTATAGATTTTACACCACTCTCTACAAGTTTTCTATCAGCATTATCTAAAAATTGGCAGTGAGTTGCTAATGCATAGACTTCTTTAGCATTCATACTTTTCAATATTCTTGTAGCTTCTCTAATAGTTCCTCCAGTAGCAATTATGTCATCTATAATTATAACAATTCTATTCTTAACATCAACTTCTCTAGGTTTCATAGTAATTTGACCAGTTACTCTATCTCTATACTTTTCAAAATAGTCATAATTAACATTTAAAATCTTTGCAACTTTCTCAGCTCTCCATAATGAGCCAAAATCAGGACTTAAAATAACTAAATCTTCTCTACCAACATTATTCTCTATATATTTTGCATATTTTTCAAAAGGTTCAACATTAATACACACAGCTTTACTACTAGTAAATGCTTGAGGTTTATGTACATCAACTGTAAGTATGTAATCTACATAATTTTCAAATATTTTTATTAAAGTCTTCAAGCTAACAGCCTCACCATCTCTAAATCTCCTATCCTGTCTTGAATATGCTAAATATGGACATACAAGTACTAGACTTCTACAATTTAAATCTCTTAAAGCATCTAAAAGCAATATTGTTCTAAATATCTTCCTATCCTGATCTGGATACAGGCTAGAAAATACTACAACATCTCTATCTTTAACATCTACAGGAACTCTAACATAATCTTCACCATCAGGAAATACCTTATACTCAACACAGAAAAAATCAAAACCTAACAATTCTGCTAATCTTCGAGCTCGATTAACATCATCAGGAAATGATAATACAATCATTGAAAAAATTAAAAATTCGAAAACTTATAAACAATATCACCATAAGTAAATTTATACTAGAATGATGAACCCAGGCTGTGTGAATGATGATCGAGGTTAATAGCGCTGATTGAAAGGATGATAGGCTCTCAATGTCTTTATAAGTCATCCCTCACTGTGACTGTTAACGATAAGCAGGAGTACGTTAGAATATATAACCATGATGTTAAGAGGTAGTTTGAAAATTATCGTGATATTCTTCTAAGATTTGTCAGGCACTTAGATGGTACAGGTAGACTTTTTAGGATTAGGGTTGAGTTAGCCCTAAAGGGTAAATTCTTGTAGTATGTATTCCTCATATGCGTGAAGTCAGCCTACCTAAGCCTTGCACGACATTTAAGGTCAACTTGCCACATATCTGCTGTTCGGTGTACTGGGTTATATAGCCGTAAGCTTACTGGTATTGCAAAACTTAATAGAGGGTTAATACTTGTACTCTACAACATCGTAAATAGCAGAACATTTGATAGGCAAAAATCTCACGAACAATTCGTTGTTCTATCTCATTTCACTTTTCTCGATCTCATGAATATATGTCTAACAAGCTTTTTCAGAGACCAGATGCTATTAAGCGGTTAAAGATAGTCAAGGACAAGTAAGATTATAGAGTGTACTGTCCGCTACCTCAAATGCACATACCTCCATGGGGCCAGTATATGTATGAACAGTCATGTTGCATATAGGATTGAGTTCTTGAGCAAGTAGTTCTAGAGGACTACTATGCTTGATTGCGAGAAGACCTAAGGTGTCAATTGTTAGGATCTTATTTCTAAGAGGTATCGCATATCGATAATCCGCACGGTATACCACGGCGGTGCTAGGTCTCTTAAAGATGATGATTGGTGATTTACGAATATTTCGCAGAATAGTCGTACCATTCTTAACCTCAAGTCTAACTGTGTGAGTACTTGTGTATTTTAAAAACTCTCAACGTGATACCTCTGCAGTATTGTGATAAATGCAATAAAGGTACTCATTCTATATAGTAATAACCTACTACATGTGCAGATGGGAATCCTAGTGAGGATCTCTTCTTTCGTCAGGTTCTTTCTGAGTAGCAATCTCACTAGTAAAGTCCTATCTTTGCAATTACATAGTAGTAACATACCGTTATTTGAGATATAGTGTTCAGTGTTGCGGAACGTGTCTAAGACTGTCTAGGCAAACCTACGTGTAATCTCTAGGTTAGGTAATCATACTTGATATAATACATGGTGTGTCCCTAGTATTGTCGCTCCTATGGAGTAGACATCGCTGTGTGGAGGAGTGTTACAATCTCATTACAAAAAACTTGCCCTCAGCTGAGATATATCTGAGCTCAGTAGCGGGAATGGACACATTATGCAACATTACTATGCAGGCTAGCTATTGGGACGTGCTCTCCAGAGACACACATTAAGCCATTTAGAAAGGGCGGTATTGTTCCAAGGAGACTTGTAGGGGATTGTCGTAACGTATACGAGAATCTTGAATTTAGTGTGACTTTTACTACGGGTCTTGACAGATGGTATCTTTGCATATTTCCTCACTAATGCACATTATGTATTTAGCAACCTTTTGAAAGAATCCTTCTACATTGTTTTCAGGCGTATATTCCCAAGGTTTTGCCTTTCCACAATGTCGAATATAATCATGTACATGATCGTAATGATGTGCGTTATCCCATCTTATGAGCTCTTTGCATTTATTCTCACATTTACGTCTTAACACCACTGCGTAGTCTTTTGTACAATGAAATCTTAGAGTAAGAATAAGCTGTTTACCACATATGAGAATCGACATGTGTGCTACACCTCTACTCACGTTGATTGTATACTCTCTATCAAGGTAAAAATAATGTTGTAGACATCTTCGTGCAGACTCTACAACCTCAGTAATACAACTCACGTAAATCTAGCTAGGTATGCCTAGCTTTGAACATAACTCTCGATAGGACTTTTCAATTTCTTGCAAGAACTCCAGAAGATTTTCAAGCTCTATACAATGTTCCCATGTTGGATGTTCAGGAACTTCACCTCTCTTTATTTTCTCCTGTATCTCATCGATAATACGTCGTAGTGATTCTATCGTTACTGGTTGCGTTATTTCAATATTAAGTTTTTTGAGAATAGATGACACCTTCCTTAACTCTGTATCTGCTGAACTCGTTATCACTACAGCACATCCGACTGGTGTTCGCTTGACCTCGGGTAAATTATCTACAAGCCTTGTAAGTTCTCCACTAAGAATTAGGTAATACCTCTCCCTTAGGGTCTTAATTATATGTTTAACTAATTCAACTTCTTTGAATGAAAATACATAAGAGACATCAATTTCTCTCCTAACCTTCCTCCCTCCCTCAGTAACTGTGACAACAGTCTTAAGTCTCAGTGTAGGTATGGGTACTAGGACCTTACTAATTATTGGCATACGCGATATTGCATCTATTAGCTCACCTACAAGTTCACTTATGGAAATGAGGCTGCTTAGTATACGTTTAAGCTCATACTTATACATGTCGAGTTCTTCCGGCTTTATGGGTTCTCGTAATGCTATTCTTTCATGCAGCAGATTTTCTAGCTTATATAATTTATGGATCAGAGGTTTTAATTCTTCCAACTGCGCAATAATTCTCTTAAGATACTCCACCTCGACCTTAACTGAGGTCTCAGTGTGCATATCGATAAGTTCTCGAGCAGCTAAAGATTGAAGCTCTCTCTCGAAGTAATAGTTCCATATTGGCAAGTCTACAGAGGAGTCCTGTATTTTCCACCATCTCGTTCTAGTTATGCTTTTACCGAGACGCTTCTTCGTAATATAGTCAAGCAAGAATAGTATTAGCATTAAGTCTCTGACAGTTATATTCTGCAACTCCTCGAGAATGTACAGTACTAGCCACTCATTAGCAAGTCTCGTCAAGTTGCACATCATAGATTACACCTCCCCTTCTGATACTACCTATCATTTGACTCTTAATACTTATCATAAACGTTCAATACAACCCTAGTCTACGTTACAATTTTTATCGTTTCACAACGTTGTGCGAGAGTTTCTATAGACTGTCCATACGTAGTATGATATACTAGAGATTAGCACTTAGGTGTATCCTCAACCACTTATTTAAGAGACAGTGTAACACTGAGAACGACCACTAGGGTCTTCAAGCCTATCAGCCTCCTAGACTAGTTGAAGTTGCTCGATGCTACATTACGAGCGAACCTGCAGACAACTTGACCCGTTGTGCAGTACAGGTGATATGCCTTTACCATGTAATTGTCTGCTGATACTAAGCTGAGAGCTATTAATCGCAATATGCTTGTTACCGATTTACCACAGAATTAAGATAAGTAGCAAAATGTTGAAGACCGATAACAGCACAGCATCATTTACGCTTATAGCTCTGTGAATGCTACGCTGAATCTAGAGATATCAAGGCAAAGGATACGCCTAAGTGAGAGCTCCCAAAAAGTAAGGTGAGGTATGGGAGATAGTAAGACATGTACTTAATATTACGTATCTACAATATCTTAATGTACTATATGCCTATTATAGATGTTGTCTATACGTATCTAGATGTTGTTTTTGAGATATTTAACTTGGAAAAGCCTGGATTAGAAATTTTTGATGATGTTAGTATTTATCCAACATATGTAGACTATGATAGGTGTGTAATTAAGATTTGTAGAGGTTATCTAAATTTTCTACAGGAAGAGTTCTATAACACATGTATGAAGATTTGTAGAGAGTTCTTAAAAGATTATCTAGATATATTTTCAATATCTTTAAGACCATTAACATCAAGTGTAGGACTTCTAATAATGTACTTGTTATCTAATGGTGAATTTAAGACATATTTAACATATATTAAAAATCTTATAAAGCGTAGAGATGTGTTTAAAGATGAAAATCTTCTAGATTCGATATATTCAACAATATTTATGGTAAGTGAGTTATTACCATCGTGTTTTTCTGAATTAATTAGTAGAAGTCTCGCATATGTTTATAGGAATGTGCCTATATGCAACATTATCTTAAGTATGTTAGGAGATTCTAAGCAAGTTAATATGTTGAGAAGTGCATTGATAGATTATGTATCAAATAATGTGAGTAGTATAGTTATAAAACCAATAATGGATGTTTTAGATGTAATAATTAGAGGTTTTGAACTTTCAGACTTAGTATCTTGTAGTGATGTGATAAAGATATGTAGAATATTATCAAAGATTAGGAGTTCTCTAGTAAAGATAAACTATACAGTATCTCTAGATAAGTCTAAGACTTTTCAAAATATTTAAATATATTCTCAAAATCTGAATTTATGTGATAAAGGTTGTATCATTTGATTGTTATGGTACTCTAGTAGACTGGTTATACGTTTTTGAAAACTTCTTCAAATATCTATATGGTGATAGATATTTAATATATCTCAACAAGTTTTTAAGATGCGAATTTGAGAAAGTATGTTCTGGAGTGTATAAGAAGTATTCTGAAATATTGAGAGAGTGTTTATATGAGTGTTGTGATAATGTTGATACTGACCTCATAGATATACTTCCAACATTATTTTCTAAGTCTCCACCATTTCCTGATACTTTAATAGGTTTGAAGATGTTGAGAAGACTTGATGTTAAAGTTGTAATTTTCTCAAATACTGAACGTAGACTTATAGAAAATACTGTGAAAGGTTTTGATGATCTTATAGATATTATAGTTACTGCTGAAGATTTGGAATGTTATAAACCTAATATTGAATGTTTTAAAAGATTTTTAAGATATATAGATGAAAAACCTGAGAATATTCTTCACGTTTCTGCATATCCTCAATACGATCTTGAGCCAGCTGATAAGCTGGGTATTAAGACCCTTCTTGTAGACAGGTATGGATATTCTTGGAAGTGTTCTGTTAAGGATATTGTTGAAGTATATAAGTACGTTTCTAAACTTCTAAAACATGTCTCAAATTGATCATAGAGTAAAAATTGCAACATACATCCTTGAAGAACTTGCACTTAGAGGAGGTAGTTCAAGATTAAGATATTTGAAAACTTTCAGATTACTATGCTTTTGGCTTGGTAAAGATGTTGCTAACTATATTCTAAATAAGCTTGCTGAAGGTAAGTATATTACTTTAGATAAGGATAGAGTTATACTAAATGTTAAGTTGAAGGTTGAGAAAAACTATAATAGACTTATAAAAGAGTTTGAAGAATATGTTAAGAACCTATATATTAATAATGTTAAGATCAGTCTGCGGTAATTTCATCATACTCAGCAGGGCAAGTCCTCTTCACCAACATTACTATCTAAATGTCTAACTAATATTCTTAACTTATTATACACATCTAGATACTTCTCAACTCCACGATCAGTAATCTCTACAATAGTTCTAACACTTCTACTAGTTATAACTTTCCTCCTAACTTTAACATATCAAAGTTCTTCAAGTCTTTTCAATAAATCTTGTAGTGTACTTAAGGGAATTTTCAATATCTTTGAAAGATCTGTAATTGTTGTTCTTCTTAATAGATATAGTGTTGTCAATATTAGAAACTTCCTAATATTTAACATATCTTCATTCTGTAATTCTCTTATAATCTTCTCAATATTATCTCTACTACTCTGCATATAGTATTTTAACAATCTTCATAAATCCTATGATGTAAGTTATGAAGTATATCGTTAATATAAGTCCAACATCTATCAATCCTCCATATATTAATGAGTGATCTATAGTTTCACTATGTAGTAGTATGGGTATGTAGCATATGGGGCCTGTACATATTATAGCTATTCCTGCAATCTTTGAAGTATTTACAGGTACTATTTTCTTCTCTACAAGCTTTCTCTCAAATAGAGATACTACTATATGTGCTATTCCCAGACATATATACCATATAGTACAATATAGATAACATTTGAGAAATATTGAAATATTTAAAAATGATACTAACATATACGCTATTGGGAATATAACTATGAATATTATATGCGAATTAGTATATTTTTTTTTAAACTCTAATCTCATCAAAATCTTTTGGTTTGTAATCATACTTTACTAATCTCATCGTTAAAATACCTGCAGTAAATGCTATAAATATAGATATTAAGCATATGTATGGAATATCTAGAACCATATTAACAACACCATCCAGTAAGATCATGGCAGTAGCTATACATAATATTGATGTAGATATCGAACCAAAGATTATCCAATTTGTAGTTATACTTAATGTATATCTATACTTCTCAAGTCTTATAGTAAACTCTGCTAACTCTTTCATATTTCTTAAGTCTCTCTGAGACATGTTTTTGATATAGAGGATCTTAAATATATGTTAAGTGAATTAACGACCACTCGATATCTAGAAGTGTTTAAAATCAGTTTAAACGGTGCATAATCATTAATTCATACCTCACGCGCATCATCATTATACTTGTCCCCACCCTACCGCAGTCGCGGTCATCCAGACCATCACGGTCTGTCCCGCGAGCTGAGGCCAGGTGGGGTTCTAGATAGTTTTTAATATTTTGAGGTAGATAAATCTTCTGAGTGATGAATTGAACCCACGCAGAATTGATGAAGATACCATAACATGCTGATCTTTTTAGATTTTTAAGAATGGGGAAAAAGAGGGATTTTATTTTTCTATAGTTATTGTTATGATATTTTTGTTTTTACTTCTTCTATTATTTCTGGGTGTTTTTCTTTGAAGTGTTTGTATATGTTTGATAGTGTTTTGAATGCGTTTTCTCCTTCTTCTATTTCTTCACCACAAACCTTACACTTAGAACCTTCAACA
>CAZNTG010000013.1:0-42893 GCA_964575955.1 uncultured Thermoproteaceae archaeon | reverse complement strand
TCCTGGTGGTCCGTATAGAAGTATTCCTTTCGGAGGTTCAATTCCCAAATGCTTAAAAATCTCAGGATGACGAAGAGGAAGCTCAACCAACTCACGAATCTTCTGCTTAGCCTCCTCCAAATCACCAATATCCTCCCATGTGACTCTAGGTATCTTTATGTTCTCTATTGGTCTTTCATATACTACTAGGTTTGTATCTTCAGTAATTATTGCAACTATGTTTGCTGGTCTTATTTGAACTACCTGAAATGTCAGTACTTGTCCAAGTATTGATAGTTGTACGAGGTCTCCTTCACATAGTACGTAGTCTCTCAATCTCTGCTTTATGTATTGTGTGAAGTTTTGATCTACAGCTATGGACATTGATACTGGTGCTAGCTTTACTAGCTGTGCTGGTTTTGGTTCAACTTTCCTAATCTTGACCTTCTCATTTACACTGACATCAGCATTCTTTCTCATTATACTATTCATCCTTATCACACGTTTACCCTCATCTTCAGGTAGTCCATACCATACTTTTGCTGCTGTTCTTCTTCTACCAACTATCTCAACAACCATTCCTGGCTCTATACCGTACTCTCTCATTACTTCAGGATCTATCCTAACTATGGGCTTGTTTGCATCTCTCTGTCTTGCTTCTATAACTCTAAGCTCAATCCACTCTTCACCATGCTCTGATATGAAAGACACGTTAACACACCCCTTAGGAAGGTGATGATTATTCTGCTATTTAAAGCGTTTGTTGTGTTTCTAGTATGTAGCTGTGTGTAAGTTTTAGAATCCAAGTCTTGTAAAGTATTCTAGTTCAACACCACTCACATTTTCAATACTCATAAGCTTATTCTCAATATCATCACTAGAGTGTTCTTCTGATGCTTCAGGCATTCTTATGTATACTTTGAGCATCTTTATTCCAAATCCAATCTCCTCTTCCTCAATCTTGTCTATTCTGTACTTTGGCTCTAAAACACTTCTAATCTTATTCTTAAGTTCGTCATAGTTCACATTTGGATCGTTTGGAACTACCTTATATACTAAAAGTACATCTGCCATGTTCGACCTGTCAAAGATTGAATGTGTAGAGTTAATATGTTATACCTCTATGACAACTCTTTTTAAGGACCTTCAAAACCACACACAGGACATCTCCAAGTATTTCCAAGTTTTCTACATTTTTCACATCTCCAAATTTCTGCTTGTCCACAGTTTGGACATAGAAATCTGACACCTTTCTCATCAGGTGCTATTGGTCTATTACATGATGTGCATCTAGGTACTTCAATTCCAAACATTGTTGGTTGTCTACTAGCTACTTGACTAGACATAGTATGCTCAGTATATCATCCCACTTTTAAATGTTCATGCATGAAGAAAATGTTATTAATTTCTCATTTAGAGCTGTGATGGAAAAATGGATCTCTACATAGTTCTAGGTCTTGATAAGCTGTTAGAGAGGTTGAATGAGTATGGTCTTAAGTATGGTTCTGATAATGCAAACATAGTCTTAGTAATATTTTTTGATGTAGACTGTCCAGCATGTGCTAGAATGTATAGAGAATGTGAAGAATATTTACAAAAGCTTGTTAGAGAGGGAAAAGTAACATTATACTACATGGATTTTCCAGTACATAGAGGTTCAGAATATGCACATGTAGTACTTAGAAGAATTTTTAGAAATAATCCTGAAGTATTTTTTGAAGTTTTAAGGAAGGTATATTCAAGACAGGATGATAAGAAAGTTATAGAGTCTCTTAAAGATACTAATGCAAAACCTGAAGAAGTTGAAGTTGTCATGACGTGTAAGAAGATTGGGAAAGATATTGGAGTTAGAGGTACACCAACAATACTTGTAGGTATTAAGGATAAGAATATTGGTATTGTGATGGAAGGTTACTGGGGTAGGGGTGCTATTGAGAAGTTGATTGAGAGGATAATGAATAGAGATGTAGAGCTTGAGAAGTTGATAACTCTACTAATATTGATAGGCAATGTTAAGGAATATCCACCAAAGTCTGAAACGAAGACAGAAACAGCTAAACAAAGTTCTTCATGATTTAGATGAATGTCTAACCTTCACAGCTATACCTCTCTTAGCATTTCTAATCTCATCCTCACTGAGTAGTAGTCTCCCTACTGCAAGTATTTGACCATCTCTTGAGCATACTTTAACTTCTTCTCCAGGTATTGGATCTCCATATATGTCTACTACTGATTTAGCAATTACAGATCTACCACTCTTGATAAATGGTACTGCTTCTTCGTTTACAACTACGCTATTCTTAACATATTTACAACCTTCAATTGTTGGTAGTAGATATCCATCACTCATTCTTAATGTAAATACTAGCCTATCTTTAATATATACATCTCTAACTCTACCTGTTGATGATAGTACATATTTTACATCTTCAAGATCTATCTTCTCTACAATTTCTCTACCGTATAGGTACGATAGTTTTCCAATTATTGTCTCTCTATGTATCTTGTCAGGTATTGTCATCTATTGAAAATACTTTTTAACAAGTTTGTAAGTATGTCTACATGGTAGTTCTACATGTACTACTGTGATATATGTGGTAATCCTATTAGAGGTGAACCAATTATTGTAGAGATTGAAGGTGCTGTTCTAGTTCTATGTGAGGAGTGTAGTAGGAAGTATGCTGTTAATAGGAGGAGAAGTCTAGATATTAAGCAGCAGAAAGTTCAGGTTAAGCCTAGTCAAGTATCTTCTAGTGCTAGTATTAGAGTTAGAGAAGGTTCTAGATCTACAACGTTTAGAATTGTTACTAGGAGTCAACAATCTAAGATAAGTATTAGACCTGAAAAGTTTGAAGTTGTTGAAAATTATGCAGAAATTGTTAGAAGAGCTAGAGAAAATCTAGGCTTAACTAGAGAAGAACTTGCAAAACTTATTGGTGTTAAGGAGAGTATTATTAGAAGAATTGAGGAAGGTCAATTAATGCCTGATGTTGAGCTTGCTAGGAAGTTAGAGAAAGTTTTGAGAGTGAAGTTGCTAACTCCCGTGGTTGAAACACCTGAAATTCCAATATCGAGAGGAGGTAGAAGTGAGCTTACTCTTGGTGATATTATTGAGATTAGGAGGAGAGATGAAGAGTAGATTATGCTCCATTGCGTTTATAAATCTGTAGAATATAGTACTAGTTAGTGTATATTAGAAATGCAGCGTTAGTATATGTAGATACTGTAATCCATGATAGGAAGCTTGCAGAATTTAAACTACTTGCAGAAGCTGCAGGATATAATTCAAAACTTGTAATTACTCAAGAGAGAGAACCAGACACTAGATTCTATGTTGGTCCTGGAAAGCTTCAAGAACTTAAGAACTTGATTAAGAAGTTTGATATTGATACTGTAATTACATATCATGAGTTGAAGCCTAAACAACACTTCAATCTTGAGAGAGAGCTTAATGTTAATATTATTGATAGGGTTGAGCTTATACTTGAAATTTTTAGTCAGAGAGCTGGTACTAGAGAAGCTAAGCTTCAGATAGAGCTTGCAAAATTGAAGCATAGATTACCACTTATTCGTGAGTATATTAGACTTGCAAAGATGGGTGAGCAGATAGGTTATCATGGTGCTGGTGAGTATGCTGTTGAGGCATATTATAGATATGTTAGAAATAGAATTGCAACAATCACTAGGGAGTTGAAAGATATTAGAAGTAAGAAGAGGATGTTAATATCTAAGAGAAGGGAGAGAGGACTACCTGAAATAGTACTTACAGGATATACAATGGCTGGTAAAACTACACTATTTAATAGACTTTGTAAAGAGTGGAAATATAGAGATGGTAAACCATTTGCAACATTAAGCACATATTCAAGCATGATTGATCTAGGTGGTCTTAAGGCAATACTTACAGATACTATAGGATTTATAGATGATCTACCACCACTACTAATAGAGGCTTTCTATGCAACTATTGAAGAGATATCACAGGCAGATCTAATATTGCTAATATTAGACCTTAGTGAGAGTATTGATGAGTTTAAGAGGAAGTTAAATACAAGTTTGAAAGTTCTTAGAGATCTAGCAATACCATATGACAAGATTCTACCTGTATTAAATAAGGTAGATCTTGTAGATAATGATAGCGATGTTGAGACTAAGATTAGTATTGTTAGAGATTTTGGACTAGCCAATCCAGTTGTCATATCTGCTGAGAAAGGTATTAACATTGATGAACTTCGTAGAAGAATATTGATGAAGCTTGCATCTGAGGAAGTTCATGTAGATATAGATATTCAGGAAATTCCTGAATGGGTTTATAAGTATGCTAAGATTGAGCAAGCTGATGGTCATGTTATTATTAGAACATCAAATCTACATATTGATAAGATATTGAGTTGGCTTGATAGTATAGGTGTTAAATATAGTCGTACTAAAGTTGTTGTTTAAGGTGAGATAAATGAGTCAGGACAGGTTTAAGATAACTCCTGAATTGAAGATATATCTAAATCTTGTTGAGAGAATTGTAAGTTTTGAATATGATAGTCCTGAGCTTGGTAAAATTGCTGTAAAGACAGTACTCCTACTATTAAAGAAAGGTGAAGTATTGTCTGAAGATAAAATTGCAACACAGCTTAATGTTGAGACTAGTGAAGTTAGAAAGATATTGCAGATATTGTTTAAACATGGTTTAGTAAGTGTTGAGAGGGAGGTTATAGATCCTGATAGAGGTAGATATGAGACTAGGTGGTATATAGATTCTGAATCTATTAATAGGATGTTGAGAAGTAGGATTAAGAATGTTCTAAATATTTTAGAACATGTCTTGAAGAGTATTTCAAATGAAGCATATTACTACTGTCCAACATGTTTCAGAAGATATACTGTAGATGAGGCTTATGATTATGATTTTAAATGTCCTAGAGATGATGCATATCTAGTACAGAGTGACCAGTATAGAGAAGTTGAAGCTTTGATGAACATCATTAAGAAGTTGAAGGATGGATTTAAGATGTAGGAAATTTATTAAAAATATTTCACATATTGTAAATCTCATGAAGAATGTAGCAAGAAATGTTAGAGTTGTACTTTATAAACCTATACTAAATAGAAGATATTTCATAACAGGATTTCATGGAATTGGACTTGTAGGTCATATATCTGTTAGATATTTAATATCTGCATTAAATTGTGAGAGAGTTGGATATATTGAGATGAGTGAAGAACCTGCATATTGTGGATATGTTCTAAATCAAGATAATATAACAACTCCAGGAGAATTATATCATTCTGAGAAGTGTGGTGTAACTATATTTATGGCAAATTGGGGATTTTTTGAAAAACTCATGTATCCGCTAACTAGGATCCTGGTTGGCTGGGTTATTGAGAATGGGTATGAGATGTCTATACTATTTGGAGGTCTTGATAGTGAGACAAGAGGTAATGATCCTTCACCTCTTAGAGTTGTTACAACTACAAAATTTAAACAATTAAACATATCTAAATGTGATGCAAAGGAGATGGATCTATTCTTCAATGTTGTTGGTCCACTAGCATTGATGTTGTCTGAGTTTGAGAGAAATAGTTTTCCAGCAATTGCAATATTGCCATATGCATATAAGTGGAGAGCTGATCCATCTGCAGCTGCTGTGGGTATTGAATATTTTTCAAAATGTTTTAACGTTCCTGTAGATATTCAAAAACTTAGAGAATTAGCTACTAAGTATGAGGAAGAGTTACTACAGATTAAGAAGGCTATTGAGGAAGAGCAGAAGAGACGTGAAGGAACACCATACTACATATAGAATCTATATATGATGTCCATGACTCTTCTCTACCAACACTGTATATAACAACCTTACAGTTATTTAGTAATTTTTTAACTATTCTACATATTTTGAAAGCTTCATCTCTAGGTAGTACTAATATTATAGTTCTATAATTACTTCCATGGGTTTTAAGATAGTTATATATTGAGACTATCTCAAGATTTTGTAAGCATTTCAAATTTTTAACATATTCAAACTGTGCTAATGGGTATATGTCAGATATTTCGTGTGGTATTATTCCAAATATCTTACTTAGAAAGCATATATGTACTTTATCTAATATTCCTAATTTCTCAAGTTTATTACATAGTTTTACAAATATTGAACTTCTGTTAAATGGTCTTTCATTTGGTTCTGGAAGTATTAGTAGTATTTCTTTTGATTTTGGTGGTACATATCTTCTACATAGTTTATATATGTGTTGTGTATATTGTGGTCTTGATATATCTAACATACATTGAATATCTATACCATGTACATCTCCTCTAGTTGTTGGACTTATCTTCAACAGTTTTCTACTAATCTTAGATATTAGTATTAGTGCTTGTCTTAGTCTTGCATCACTCATAGATTTTTCCTGTAGATATTCCCATAATGTTCCTTCTCTAATTCTCTGTTTTACTTCGTCAATCTCTCTCTTTAGTATGTAGAGGTTGTGTATTGCTATTAGTTTCTCTCTTTCATTTTTTGACATCTCTCTAAGCTCCTTGACGCTATATTTTGTACATATTGGACATGTGCATGGTATATTTTCAATCTTTATATCTTCTAATCTTACCGTTCTGTCATGTAGCATTATTCTATCATCTCTAGCGTAGAGTATGTAGCTAGCTGAGTCAAACATGTCTACTCCTAAAGCTACTGCTATCGGTATTATCATTGGATGACCAGCACCGAATAGATGTATAGGTCTGTTTTGTGGTAAGTTTAATTTTGCTGCTATTATTGTCTCTACAATTTTTGTATAGTTGTACTGTTCTAGATATAGTGTTACACTTCCAATAGCATATATGTCGAAGTCTAATTTTGATAATTTTCTAGCACAGTATGCTACAATATCTACATGTTCACCACCCTGTACAGGTCCTACTAGTAGCATTCTATGCTCAGGATCGTACTCATCTCTAAGCATTATTGCTCTTCTAGCTCTTCTTAAAGTCTCTTCAACTTCTAGAAATACTACATCTCTATCAACTTCAGCTCTTGTTGGTATGTCTAGTATTACTCCAATATCTGAACCAATATCTACCTGATATTTCAATACTGTGTCAGGATCTATCTCAACTTCACCATACTCCATTAGTTGATATGCTCCTGAGTCTGTCATTACTATACCATTCCAATTTAGTAGATTGTGTATTCCAGTGTCTATGCATATATCTCCATAATTTCTATATATTAGGTATGCATTTGTTATTATTTGATTAAAACCTACCTTTTTAATTTCTTCAAGATCTACTGTCTGTTTTATTGGATTTACTACTGGAAATAGTGCTGGTGTTTCAACTACTCCACTCTTAGTGTATATCTTTCCTATACGTCCAGCAAGATCTTTATCTACTATTTCAAACATTATCTGCTTCTACTTCTCAAAAATTCGTCAAATATCTCTTTAACTCTCTTTGCTAGTGGTCCTGAACCTTCAACTCCTGCTTCTGATACTCTAACTCTATCACCTATAAGTATTATATTTGCCTCTTCAACATACTTCACCATTCCTGGAAAGTACTTTTCTAATATTTTTGCAAGTTCTCTTAGATCTAATCTTTCCTCTATAAGTGATATTCTATTTATTGAATGTCTAAGTATTATCATTCTTGGATATTTTTCCTTCTTATCTCCTTGCTGTATTGTTACATCTCCAAGTACTAGATCCATATTATCGTTAAATCCTAGCAATGTACCTTCACATATAGATCCTTCAACTGTGAATACTCTAACCTTTCTATTTAGCATATTTACACACTCTAACATGTATCTTCGAGAGGCTTCTGATACGAACGAGGACATATACTACATGTTAGTCAAACTTATATATTTTGTATCTAGACGCGACAGAGATGAAGTTTAGAGGTGTATTTAAGGTTTTGAAAGTTGAGAGCCTTCCAGACTACTCAGGTTTGAAAGCTATATACATGGTTGATGATTCAGGTAGAGAGATATATCTAGAATATCCTGAAGAGCTTACTAAAGTTAGAATTAGTGAAAATAGTAGTGTTGAGATATCTTTAGACAATGTAAAAGATGAAAATTATAAGACAAACTGGGATGTATATATGTGGGGAGTAGTATACTATAGTGCTGAAAATGTTATCAGAATATCTATTGGTGGACTTATAATGGAGTTGAAGAAGTTTGATATAAAACCTGAAGTTGGTGAGAAGGTGTATGTTGGATTGAAAATTAGAGGAAGATGAAAGTTTTGGTGTAGACATACCATTGAAGATTACGTATACGCCTAGTTTATAGTTAACATATCCGAAATAATCTACGTGTACTGTCCCTACTGTAAGACTCGCAGTGTCATACTTGATGTTGAGAGAGGAGAGTATGTCTGTACTAGATGTGGAACTGTTATAGATGTTCTATATTTACCATCTAGATCACAGCTAGATAATGAGCCAATAACACCCACAGTTGATGAAGTTAGTCTAGATGTGAATATTCAAGATCTACCACTTAGAGAGAGGAGGAAGTTATATATGGGTAAGTTGAAGATCTTAGATCAAAATGTTAAATCTAGATTGAGAGTTGAGAAGAAAGCTGTGACATGTTTGAAAATTGTTGCTCATAGATTAGGTCTAAGTGATAGACATGTCGAAATTGCGATAGAGGTATTGAGAAAACTTTTGAAGAAGTACGGATCCGATATTGATAAGAGAGATATCTCAAGTTATAAGATAGCTGCAGCAGCAGTACTCTACGCAGTATTAATACATAACTTACCAATATCGCCTAAAGATATCGTAGAACATTTTCAGAAGATTGGTCATAAAGTATCATCTTCAGAAATTTTTAGAATACTAATTGAAGGATTTGGAAAGATCGTAAATACAACTACAGATAGAGTTAAAACATATGTTGAATATATAGTGTCAAGATTATCATTAGAAGATTGTGTGAAGATGGAGCTTCTAAAGAATTGTCATAAAATAATGTCAAAAATCTTGAATAGAAAAATATATGGTAAAAGCCCCAGAACAATAGCAGCAGCAATAATACTACTAGCAGCAAAGAGAAGTAAGATACCTGTAACACCTGTAGATGTAGCAACAATACTAAATGTTAGTCCAATAACGTTGAGAGAACATGTTAGAAAACTTGAAAGATTATTAAAAGAGTGATAAAATGTATAGAGAACTTGCAAAACTAGTATTACTAATATCTAGATGTTTAAACTGTAAGAAATTTCCATGTAACTTCATAATTCAAAAATCTGAAAGAGAACCTCTAGATGGATGTATTAAAGAGTATGAGAGCGTTCTAAAAAGGTTGAATAATGTTGATAGAAAGGTTGTAGAATATCTATTTTGTAAGTTAATATCTAGAGTAGTGCCCTCAGGATTGCCAACACTTGAAAAGTTTATAAATGTTAGATATTTCCTCTGCAAGCTTTGTATAGATAATGTTGAGCATATAGTTAGGATATTATTGAAATCTCTAGGATTAGATATAATATCCGACTATGTAATTGATAATAATGTTGAAGATATATACATAACAAATCGTGGAGTATTTATAATGTATAGGGGAGGTATTATAAGGAAGGTAGATGTAGATAAAGTAGAACTATATAATGTTTATAGGAGTATTCTAAATTTAGCAAGTTTGTCAGGTTGTGATGTAACATTTGATGAGCCTTCAGCACTATTTTCAATTAATATAAAGAATCTACTTAGAATTAGAGTTAGTCTTGATGTATGGCCTTGTGTTGAAGATTTTGTTATTCATCTTAGAATACATAGAAAGCCATATACTATAGATGATTTATTAAGATTTAAAATGATAAACATCTCTACACTATCTAAGATTTTGAAATATGTTAAAGATGGTTATAGTCTTATCATATTTGGACCTCCATGTTCAGGTAAGACGACTTTATTGAATGCCTTAGTCTTGGAATTTTTGAAGATTAAGAATAATGTGAAAGTTGTGTGTATTGATGAAGTTGATGAATTATGGTTTCCTGATAATTTTCTAGTTGTGAAATATAGGTCAATATTTGGTAGAGTTAGAGAGATTGAGAAGGTTCTTCATAGAGGTGGTGGTATTCTCATTATTGGTGAACTTCGAGAGAAAGATCATTTTGAAGCTTATAGAATTGCTATAAACTCTGGACTTCAAGTATTTACAACTATTCATGGTAGTGATGTTAGAGATGTGTTTGAGAAGTTTAGGATTTATATGAATTCCGTAGATGATGTTCTCAGGAAGTGTGTTCTTGTTAGTCTAGATTATAGGCGTGGTGTTAGGAGAGTTTCTGAAGTATATTTGCTATCTCGTGAAGTTCCTGTTAGAAGTGTCATGTTATTTTAACCATACTATCTATGATCATGTCTAGTAGTGCTTCAGCTACATCTATGGTGTACTCAGTAACTCGTAATAGGTTGTATAGTATTAATCTTAGTGATGTTGTTAGATGGCTTGGAATGTTTTCCATATACATTTGTGATAGTAATTTCTCAATTTCCGATATTATCATATTTCTAGATTCGTCAATTACCTGATTTATATTATTAAATGTTAATTTTCTACTCGATAATATTTCTATTAATGTCTCTAATTGTCTTAATTGCATATCTATTACTTTCGATATTCCTGATATTATTGTATTTGGCAATTCTACAATTTTATCACCTATCTTCTGTGTTAATTCATTAGCTATTTCTGCTATATTGTCCGCAATTCTCTCTAACATTTTTCCAATTGTTGAATATTCTAATATACTTCTTGGATCTTTCATAGATATTGATATCATTAGAAGTCCTGATGCTAATGTCTTCTTTAATAGTCTTCTAATGAACCAGTAGAATCTATCAACTTCTTCATCTCTATCTATCAGGTCTGTGAGTATTGGTATGTCACATTTTTCAATTCCTAGCTTTAGATCGTTTAACATGTTTATTATAGATTTTAACATTTTTACTATTAGTGAGTGTATGTCTGTGTCTATTGTACTTACTAGATTTTGTAATATTAGTTGATCTCTACTTTCCTCAATTATCTCTATTCCCGTTAGTTTATCTCTTATAATCTTCTTAATTAGTCTTCTAATTTCAGGATTGTCTCCATTAAACTCTATTCTAAGTATGTCTACACCTGCTAGGTAGTATGCTATTAGTAGTCTCTCTATTTTTGATTGATCTACATCTTTAATATCTTTTAGATTTATATATGCTTCAAAGTGTGGAAATCTCAATGCTCTCTTAGGCACTATTAGGAGTGACTTGTCTAGTTGAGGTAGTATTAGTACTTCATCTCCGGGTCTTAAGTTTACTTGTCTAGTCCATTCTTTTGGAAGTGATACTATTAATGTTGCACCTCCTGTGAGTTGTACTTTTCTAGTCTCTGCTTCGTGAAGTTTTGTTGCATATGTTATGTCTTCCATTTCCTTAGCCTAAGAATAGTATAGTCTTAGCGATATATATAAACCCTTCATTGTCTATAAATCACCAATAGATACTTTTAAAAGAGATTATCCTCTATGTAGAATCTAGCTACTCTATCGTGATATCTAGAGATTCAGTAGTGTCTGTTAGTTTTGGAAGGTAGATATATAGTACACCATCTTTCAAATATGCTCTTACTTCACCAATCTTTATTCTGTAGGGTAGCTGTACTTTTCTATAGATTTTAAAGTTTGCTAATCTTTCTGCTCTTAATATCCTTCCATTATTGACATTTTGAGGTATTGCTGATATCTCTACTGAGTCTACACTAACTCTAACTTTGATATTCTCCTTCGGTATTCCTGGCATGTCTACTATGAGTACTATTCTATCACCTTCATCGTAGATGTCTATTGGTGGTTCACGTACTATAGATCTTCCATGTGTTGGTGCTAATTTGCTAAGTGTATCTCTAACAGTTACCTCTGTAGCAACTATGTCTTGAGCTATCATGTTTATCGATGTGTCTACTGTTGCTTCACCTGTTCCAGTTGTGATAGGTCTACCAACTTCTACGTAGCTCATGTTTAAGATAGTACTTCAAGTATATATAAGATCGGTATGTGGAATGTTGCGAATATTACTGTAGTATATATCGGTTAGGGGGACCTAATCATCACTTACTCAGAGATCCCCACTAACCTCATCTATATGCTAGCCTATATTTGGAAGTTATAAATCTTCATTTTCTAAAACTTATAAAACTCCAACAAATACTACACACCAGGCCCCGTAGCTCAGCCTGGATAGAGCGGCGGCCTCCTAAGCCGTAGGTCCCGGGTTCAAATCCCGGCGGGGCCGCCATACTACTTTTCAATTTTTTGAATGTTAGTAATCTTATTCTTGAGATTTAGTTTTAATAAACCTCATCTTACAGCTATGTGGTCGTGAGTAGTGAACTTTCAGTGATTACACTATCTTGGGAAGATGCTTATAGTCATATAGTGAAGCTTTGTGAGAAGATAATTGAAAGTTCTTGGAATCCAGATATGATACTTGCAATTGCTAGAGGTGGTCTAGTGCCTGCAATTGTTGCTAGTGATATACTTAATGTGAAGGATGTACTTGTAATACAGCTAGAGCATTGGCCATCTCCTGGAAGTACACTTCCAGAAGTTAAGATTAGACATGATATTCCTAGTGAAGATCTTTCAGGTAGGAAAATTCTAATTATTGATGATGTTGCTGATACTGGTGATACTTTGAAATTTGCTAAAGATGTGATATGTCAAAGATTTAGAGATGTCAATGTTAAGACAGCTGCAATACATGTTAAGAAGGGTAAGGCTAAGTACATTCCTGATTATTGGGCTGTTGAGATTGATCCTAAGTATTGGATATTGTATCCCTGGAGTTGTGTTGAAGATGTTACAGCACTTTTAGAGAGGTATGTTGGTAATTGTTCTTCAATACCTGAAGCTTTAGCTAAGCTTAGTAGAGAGCTTAATCTAGATTTAACAAAGATACCAGCAGTATGTATAAAACATGCACTTGCTAGACTACTTAAGTGATGGATATGTTTAAGAGACCTAAAGATAGTCTTTATAGATTATGGCTATTTCTAATACTTGCAAGTACATTAATATACATAGCTAGCTTTGTCGCAGGTCTAGGTATTGAAATACCTTTAACAATAGCTAAAAATGTCTGTAAAGTTGAGACAAGTGCTTTAGGTATTGCAGAATCTTACATTCTTCCTCTAGTTCCAATAGTTGGTGCAGGTATAACATCTGCAGAACTTGCATATCTTGGAGTATGTATAAATTATCCAATAACAAGTGTTACAACACCAGTAATGACTGTTGTTAGGGGGGTATTAGCATGTATGATAGCACTACTCTTTGCTGTACCAACAGCAGATTCAATACTATTCTTTGCAGCATTAATACTACACGCAACCTGTAAGACTGGTGAGGATAAGGTTAAGACTAGAGAACTTGTTAAAGGTATAGGTTCAATATATGTACAGCATGTAGTTCTGGTAATAATAATACTGTTAGTATTGACATTTATAGTATATTTAACACCATAATCTAACTTTTAACTATCTGTGATTGAACTTTCTCTAATACTCTCCTACTAATTCTAACAAATTTAAAACCATAATCTCTCAAGTATTTGAAAGCACTTGAAGATATGTCTTGAGCAACTAGTATTCCACGTATCTGCCTATTAAATGATTTGTATAGAACATCTACATATCTCTTCAACTGATGTACAGCTTCAGGACCTGCAATACCTCTCTTAACCTCTATAACAACTATGTTAGAGTCCTTATCTTCTGCTAATATATCTACATTTCCAGCAATTGTCTGATACTCTCTTGCTAATATCTTGAGTCCTGGCTCTATTATATCTGGATTCTTTACTAGGAAATCTACAATATCTTTTTCACTACCTTCAACTTTATAATTTTCCGTATATCCAACCTCGAAGAGGCCTATAAAGTATGGTAGTGGTATTTCTATTTTAACAACTTCGTAAGGGTTCGTTCTTATAGATTTCAATACTAGTATTCCATTTTCTATAAGTGCGTAGTTTGTTGCTTTTGGTGGTTGCCATATTACTGGTTCTCTTTTTGTTGATTCATGTATTAGTAGTGAACCGTCAGGCTTTATTATTACTAGTCTTGGTGCTAGTTCTATACTTGCTTTTGCTCTACCTTCATAATATGCTCTAAGTTTACCATAGATTACTATTACTCTTCTATGTCTATACTTATTTATTGTCTGTACAGCTTCTTCAGGATTTGGATCTCTCATTAATATACATTCCTCTTCAACATTCCTATCTTCTAAAAATGCTGTTATGTCCAGACTAGACTCACCAACTATATTTTAGGTACTTTACATTTAACTAGTTTTCTTAACATCTCTATCTCATCTCTATCTATATCTCCAGCCCATGCTTCTGTTATTAATTTTGAAGTTCTAGATCTAACACCTCTCAACATTGCACACATGTGTAGTCCACATACTTTACAATATACCATCTTTGCATTCAACTTCTCTAATAGGAGCTCTGCTAGTTCTCTAGTGAACCTTTCCTGAAGTATTAGTCTTCTTGAATACCATTGTACAAGTCTTATAACTTTGCTAAGTCCAGGAACTTGTGGTTGTGATGGTCTATATGCTACAGATATGTATCCAAGTACTGGTAGTAGATGATGTTCACATAGACTTACAAATTCTATATCTCTTATAATTACTAGACCTTCAACATGTTTTATAGTGTTGAAGAATTTTATTGTTGGTGGTCTACTTCTCAATCCTTCTGTTAATTCTAGTAGTGCTTTTGCAACTCTTATAGGAGTTTCTTTTAGATCTGGCTTTTCAGGATCTTCACCTAGAAGTTTTATTATCTCTTTTACGTGGTGTGCTATTCTTTCAATTATATCATCCTTACACATCTTAGACATTCATAGTCTACCTGTTGAGATTTAATACATAACTTTCATATTTTAGATTTAGAGATGGCTCTTTTTGATATTAATATACCAACTTCATACAATACTATGAATGTTGCAACCCATATAAGTGAGCTTAATAGTGTTGGGTCAGGGTTGAATATTGCTATCAATATCATTGCTATAGCATACACTACAGGTCTATACTCTACGTAGGATTTTGGATTTACCATATTTAGTTTAGATAGTATTAACATTATTATAGGAGTTTCAAATAGTATTCCTGAGAATGTTACACATCCTAGAAATTCATTCATTATATTTCTAGCAAGTATGTATGGTTTAAGTCCAAACATTGGATAGAGAATTAAGTACAGTCTTATAAGTGCGTTATATATTATGTAGTATCCAAATATTCCACCAGCAACAAATAGTAATGATACAGCTGTGAAATATATCTTGAATGCCCTTCTCTCATGTTTATACAATCCTCTCTTAACAAATTGATATAACTCGTATGATAGTACTGGAACTGCAATTACAGCTCCCAATAATACACATATGTAGAATGCTACTTCTAGTGGTGTTAATAGTCCTAGAGTAATTACTTTAACTTCCTTAGGTAATGGTCTTACTACAAGTGTGTAGTATATATATGCAGCTATTGGTCTATACTCCATTAAGAATATTGCAGATAGTATATTACTACTACTATTATTCATTGGTACAGGTAGCCATCCAAGTATGAAGCCTATAACGAAAGCTATAATTACACGTATCATCCTCTTCCTAAGTTCTTGTAGATGTGCTGAAAGAGGTTCAGGTCTATCTTCACTCATTCCTAATCTCCCTCATTATGTACGACACTACTAGACCAGCTATATGGGGTCCTCCCCTACTTCCTGCAGTTGCTATTACTGGTATATCTATGTTAAGTATATCACGTTTAAGCGTTATGTCATCTCTAGATAATGTTGGTGGTACTGCAATTATTAGACTTGGTCTAATACCCATATTTACATAATCTAAAACTTTCTTTAAACATCCAATATTTGAAGCTATCACAACAATACTATTTGGAGGATATGAGAAGTATTTTGAATCTTCTTCAAACATTATTCTAGTTCCTGGAATAGTCTCTTCAATATTTATATATGATAGTACTCTCATATCATCACATACTATAACTTTACTATTCTTAACACTGTCCTTAATAATTTCAAAATCTCTATTATATCTCAACTCTACCAATATCTCATAATCACCTGTATTCTCTAAAATATACCTCTTCAATTTATCAATCTCATCTATATTTCTTAAAATTTCTACAATTATGCTCTTAAGTATCTCTTCACTGTATAGTAATGGTTTTGTTATTGATATCTTAATTCTCTTTTCCTCATCTATTACTCTATTTACAATATCTTCAATCTGTATGTAGTGTGTTCCTCTTCTAATATATAGTGGACATATTATTAATCTATCACATCTATCTAATAGTTCTCTTATTGTATTTTCAATGTTTTCTAAATTTTCTACATATTTAAATTCTACTGACTTTCTTAGAATACTTTCAATTTCTCTAACCATGTCTTCTAGAATTTTGTATATTTCATCACCTTTAGATGGATGTACTACTGTCAATATTCCAATATTACTACTTTTCACAGTACTACTTTTACAAGTCTATTAGTATTAATTAATTTCAGTGCTTGCCTGTCTCTTACAGGGTCCTAGAGAGGTTAAGGTTTGTAGAGTTGATATTCCTAGAATACCTCCTGGATGGGTACTTATTCAGGTTAGGTATGCTGGAATATGCGGTACTGATATTGCAATGTATAGGTGGAAGTATGTTCCTAGAAAAATACCGATAATTCCTGGTCATGAGTTTGTTGGAGTGGTAGTTGATGTTGGATCTGAAGTTCCTAGAGATATTATTGGTAGGAAGGTTGTATCTGAGATTAATGTTGTATGTGGTAGATGTAGATTTTGTATTAGAGGACTCTACACACATTGTATATATAGAAAAGCTATAGGTATAGATATTGATGGTGGATTTGCAGAATATGTAGCTGTTCCTTATAGAAATATACACTTTGTAGATGATTTAGATGATCTAGATGCAGTACTTATAGAACCTGCAGCAGCAGTTCTACATGCAGTAAACTCAATCCCTAGAAATGTTGGTAGGAGATGTGTAATAATTGGACAGGGACCATTAGCATATCTTGCAGCTAACATATTTGAAGCTTGTGGATATTCCGTACAGGTCGTTGTTAAAGGTGGTGAAAGAGTTAGATATTTCAAAAATTTTAAAATAGTAACACTACAGGATGTTGAGAATGTTTTTAAAGATGTTGAAGATAGACCTGACATAGTTTTTGAAGCATCAGGATCTTCAACAGGTATTGAATATGCATTGAAAATTGTTAGACCTGGAGGTATAATTATTGCAAAATCAACACATGGAGAATACTCATGTATAGACTATACAAAGCTTGTAGTTAATGAGATCACAGTAATAGGATCTAGATGTGGAATGTGGGATGATTGGGAACATGTTATAGATATGTTGAGAAGAGGAAAATTAAATCTAAAATCTTCAATAACACATATTGTAGATCTTGAAAATATTGAGGAAGGATTTAAAATAGCTGATGAGAGGAGAGGACTGAAAGTTATAGTCAAGTGCCACTAGCGTAATTTGTAGATATATGGGATTAATAACATCTTTAGGTATTGATAATATATGAGAAAAGTCTATGAGATCTTAATATTTAATAATGATGGAAATTCAAATTTTGAAGAATTTCTAGACATGCTTATTGAGAGATTAAAAGCTCTAAGATACTGTAAAAGGCTTGTAGTTACAATTGAAAGATCTTTAAATACTTGTGAAGTGAGAGTGACTTTAATTACACCTAAGAACACTAGTAGAGAGATAGGTGAGTATTAACGAAAGTTGGTAAAGATAGAAAGAGATTGACAATAACGATATTGAAAATCCTAGTCTGCTATCTCGTACTCATATTAATATACGCATTGTCAGCATATATAGCATTCACATACACAGAGAAGACACCTATAAAATTAATACATAAAACTACTCAATATATTGAGAAAGTTATTGAAGAAGGGCCTATAGGAATATTTAGAAATAATATTGCACAAGCTACAAGAATGTTTATGCCTATCATAGGTCCTCTATACGCATTTATAATAATGATGAACACAGGACAGATATTGGGAGTATATGTAGAGTCTAAGTATGGTACAGGACCTCAAGGACTTGTAACTCTAATATTTGCACTACTAGTAACCATACTATATCCATATGCTATAATTGAGATATTGGCATATGCAATAGCTCTAGAAGCTAGTTTAACATTTACAATAAAAATATTTAAACACTGTGTTATAGATCGTAGAGATATTTTATCAACATTATTGAAATATTGTATTAGTGCCATACTACTGATAGTCGCTGCATATATGGAATATCTAATTATTTCACAAGCAATAACTATAATACACTCAAGTATAGGTTCTATGTAATTCCATAAGGTATCTGAGTCTTAACATTTTCAATAACAATACCTAGCCTGTATATTCCAGTTGCAACACATACATGATCTCCACTATTGCAAACTGTGAAGTATGGCTCAGTCTCAGTTATGAGTAGGTAGTACTCCATTTTTTGTAATAATCCATTAATTGCTGATGATCTAGCATATTGAATAGAGTTGTAGAAGATCTTTCGAATTTCTCTATCTGTTACATTTATCTTTAAACTATCTAAAACTCTGGTTACATTACTGTAACTCTCATTTATTAATTTCATAAATTTTTCTATACCAAATTTTTCACAGTATTGTACTAGTTTTATACTTAGTATTGTACTATTTATCTTCTCTTTTGATGGTTTTGTCATATTCATAGTTATTGAGAATGGTATTAGAATTATCTTAGAGACCTTACTCATACTCATATTTATTGCTCTAATTATTACGCTAGATCTATTATTTTTAATGTAGTTTATAGATATTGGGATTACTATGAATAGTCTATTTTTGATTCCTGTATTTACTATACATTTATATTTTGTGTTTTCTAATATCTTCTCAATATCTTTATAATATTCTACTACAGGTACTCTAATTCCAACTTTCCATTTAGTTATGATTGGTTTTGATGAGTTTATTATTGATGCTGTTGCTGCTATTATTATGCAGGATATTGCTATTCCTATTGCCGTTAATATTATTATTGTTTTTATGTCTTTTCTCATTCTATCTCACTCTAACTTTGTTAACCTTCTTATTTTGCCATGAGTATCTTCTAATTCTCCTACTTCTACCCCATCCACATGCTGCACAGTACTTCTTTCTTACATGATATGCATGTCTTCCACATCTTGGACATCTTATATGTGTCTTTCCACTACTCATCTTTCCAAATGATGTTGTTCCTTTAACCATAGTCGTAGTCTAGTTGTATATAGACTTTAAAGATTTGTTCTCTAGACTTGCCTGATATAGGTGTGAAGTGGCTTATTATTCAATTCTTAGGAACTTCAGCAGGAACACCTACTAGAAGTAGAGGTTTACCATCAGTACTAGTTTATGATGGTAGAAGGTACATATTACTTGACTGTGGTGAAGGTACGCAATATAGATTATTACAGGTTGGAGTTTCTGTATGTAGGATTGATATTGTACTTATCACACATCTACATGGAGATCATGTATTTGGACTTCCAGGACTTATATCAAGTATGGCTCTTCTAGGTAGGGTTAAGAATCTCAAAATTTTTGGACCTGTAGGTCTTCTCGATATGTTAGAGAGCTGTATAAAATTTCTAAATACACTACCATTCAAGGTTGAGATATTTGAAATTGAAGATTTTAATGATACTAATCCTAAGATCATTCTTGCAGAAGATGATCTAGAGATATCATGTATCAAGACTATGCACTCTACAACAAATTTTGCATATAGATTGAGATGGTATATACCTCTAGGTAAGTTTAAACCTGAAGTTGCGAAGAAGTTAAACATACCTACGAGATATTGGAAATTACTACATACAGGTCATGTTGTGACTCTTGAAGATGGTAGAATTATAAGACCTGAAGATGTTGTAGAGTTGAGAAGAAGACAACCACTAACCATAGTATATACAGGAGATACTGCACCATGTGAAAATGTTGTAGAAATTTCAAAAGATGCTGATGTACTAATACATGAAGCAACATTTAGTGGAGATGAAAAACCTGAAGATGTGTGGAGTCAAGGTCATTCTAGAACTATAGATGCTGCAAATATAGCGGCTAGAGCTAACGTGAAGATGCTCATACTTACACATATAAGTGCTAGATATGAAGGTCTAGAAGATAAACTACTTGAAGAAGCTAGAAGATATTTCAAAAATACATACATAGCATACGACCTACAGAAATTCTACATAGAACCGTATTAGGAAGTAATAAGGATTGGTCGGGCCGCCGGGATTCGAACCCGGGACCTACGGGTCTCAGCCAGCCGATGTGCGAGCGGCGGCTGGCTACAGCCCGCCGCTCTGACCAGGCTGAGCTACGGCCCGTATCTGTCTACGTCACGTTTCTCGAACCTCTTTATAAATTTTACTTTTCAGAGACCCGTTCATCCTCACCTTTCGGTCAAGCATGACGTTCATCACTCTATACATTGTAGTACAATTTTTAATAATCAGCTCCGTAGCGTCATCATGTTTTTCAGGGGGCTCCTAAGTCATCACTCAATAATACTTTTCAGTATACTATTTTAAAAATTTTGATAATATTTGCAATAATTCTAACGTTCCTGACTCTAGACTTGTACTCATATCTATTGTAAATGTGTTATATCTACCATATCTATACATATTCTCCATCTTCTTCACATCATCACGATTCTCTGCTACTAATATTGCTATGTCGTAGTTCGGTATCTTTCTAAATATTTCATCAATGTCTTTAAAATATTTTAAGTCTGCTATTGATATTGATATCTTACCATTATGTACTGTATGTAGTATTCTTAAGATACCTTTATCATGTTGTACTACTTCTATGTTTGTGAATAATTTACTTACTACAGATCTTATACCTTCGATTAATTCTGAACTACTTCTCAAATTTTCTAATGCAAGTTCTAGTTGAGGTATGTCTAGTATCTTCTTTATATTTGATTCCTGTATGTAGAATGGAAATACTAGATATACGTTATATCCAAATGTGCATAGGTTACTTATTAGAAGATACTTCTCTAATAGTGATAGGTTTTGTACTGTATGTACATCATTTATGAGTTCTCCCTCCCATATGGATACTGTTCCCATAAATGTTTGATCGTGAAGTGTGTATTCACGTCTTGAAATTTTTTCAAGAATATTCTTAGTTATTCTTCTCCATGGATCTGGCATTAGCCATGGTTTTAAGAATTTTAGATATATTCTTCTTATCTCTTCTGAAAATTCTTCTTCATATATTTCTATAAATCTATTTCTTATATTAGCCTTTTTGAGTTCTGGATGTTTTGTGAATATTTCTATCAGTTTTTCATATGTTTTTTCAAGTATTTTACCTGCATTTTCTTCAAAATGTCTGTAGAATACTTGTTTCATTATTATACTATCTAGCTCATCTTCTATGTTTTCTGTGAAGTCGTATGTTAGTGCTATAAATCTTATCTGTAGTAGTGCTAAGTATAGTCCCATTATCTCTTCCTGAGTCATGTCTATACCTTTCAATTCCTCCACTATCGACTTCTCAAGCATCTTCTCAAGTTGTACGATCAGTATATTAATACAGTTTTAACAATATTCTCAATGAGTGCAGATCTAGATGTTCTAGTTTTTAGAAGTATAGGAGAGTTCATCAAGTATCTAGATGATAAGATTAGTGAAATTGAGAGAAGGCTTAGTGAGATATCTACAATGCTTGAAAATGTTAAGGAGAGGAAGAGTAAGTATGAACGTATTAGAAAACTTGTAGAAGAGATATCTGGAGAATCTGCAACACTTTCAACAACTATATACATATCAGGTCTTAGAGTTATAATTGATCCAAAACCAATAGAGGAGTATGAGATGTTAGAGTCTGTATATAAGTCATTATCTGACAAACTCTCAGTTCTTAGAAAGATTAGAGATGCTGTTGAGTCATATCTAGGTAAGTATCTAGGTGAGGAAGTTATTAGTATAGTTGTGGAATTTAGAGCTGATGTACCTATACGAATAATGATCAAGATGTAGCTATCTTCCGAAGAGTACGTTTAAAAATAGGTAAGCACTGTCCTGAGTTTGAATAGATGATTCAAATAGTATCAATATTACTATTCATAATTCTTGCATTAATATTAATACTTCCTGCAACTGTAAGAATTATTGAGGAAAATCTTGAAATTTTTCTATTCTCAATGGGTGTAGTTGCAGGTACTATAACTGGGAAGATATTTGATGTAGATGTATGGATTGAAGCTTTGAAAGAACCTGTAATGATTCATGGATTTCCTATTGGTATAGTACAGGTAGTTTTGATATTTGGAATATTGGCATACTATCTGAGAAGTAGAATTGATAGATTTGCCGAGAGGATTGTAAAGTTGAAACATATGCACATAGTTCTTGCATGTATAACACTGATACTTGGAATATCTTCAAGTCTCATATCTGTAATTGTTGCAGCTGTAATACTTTCAGAGATTGTTAAATCTATGAAGATTGATAGGAGAAGTAAGATATTGTATAGTATCTACTCATGCTATGCTCTTGGAATTGGTGCAGTTTTAACACCTGTTGGTGAACCACTATCAACAATACTTGTAGCTAAGTTAAAAGAAGCTCATTACTATACAGGTCCTGGCTTTCTAGTAGATACTTTTGGAATAATTGTCATACCTCTAGTAATCCTGTTTAGTATACTTTCAGGAATTGTAGTTAAGAGGAGGGAAGTTGAGTATCTTGAAGAAGCTTATATAGAAGTTGAAGAAGGTTTGAAAGATGTTTTTATTCGTGCAGGTAAGATATACCTGTTCATTATGGGTCTAGTTATTCTTGGAGAAAGCTACTCAATTCTAGTAAAATTATACTTCTCTAAACTAAGTTCAGACCTATTCTATCTGTTGGGAATTATGTCTGCTATTGTTGACAATGCTACTCTAGTAGCTGCACTTGTGTCTCCAGCATTAACTTTGAAAGATGTTGTATTTTTCATAACTTCAGCATTGATATCTGGAGGATTTTTAATTCCTGGAAATATACCTAACATAATTGTTGCATCTAGATTGAAGATTAGATTTGTAGAGTGGGCTAAACATGCTTTGAAGGTTGGTATTCCCATCTTCGTTATAGTTTATCTACTCCTAGTATTAGCACATCTATAGTATGTATCTTAGAGATATTGTTGAGAAGGGTAGGAAGTTACTAATATGTGTTATACATTTACCACCACTTCCAGGATCTCCAGAATATTGTTCAAATTTTGAATATATTATAGATTTTGCATTAAGATCTTCTAAAAATGCTGAAGAAGGTGGTGCTGATGGTGTTATTATAGAGAATTTTAATGATAAACCATTTCTTAAAGTACCACCATTTGAAACACTAGTTTCTATTTCTATAATTGTTAGAGAAGTTGCTAAGACATTGTCTATACCTGTTGGTGTGAATATCCTTAGAAATGCCTGTACTGAGGCAGCTATCATAGCTTCACTCACAGGTGCTAAATTTATCAGATGTAATGCATATTGTGAACCAATTATATGTCCTGAAGGTATTATAGAGCCAGAGGCTGGACGTGTATTGAGAGCTTTGAGAAGTCTAAATACTAGAGTTGAAGTATTGGCTGATCTCAGAGTTAAGCATGCAGTATCACTATATTCACAAAATATTGAAGATCTTGTAGAGGAGTACTATGATAGGTGTAGAGCAGACTTTATAATAATCACAGGATCTAGAACAGGCAAACCACCATCAGTAGAATTTCTAGACAATATAGTTAAGATATCAAAAATTCCCATACTTGTGGGATCAGGAATAAATATAAACAATGTTAAACACTATAGGTCAGCACATGGATACATAGTTGGAACATATGTTAAAGATAGTAGAGGTATGATAGATATCGAGAAAGTTAAAGCTCTTAGAAGAGAGATTGATCTCTTAAGATAGAATTACTTATTTAATATTTAGCATAGGTAATAGTGTGAATATCAGCATAATTATAGGATATGGAGGTAGACAGGTAACATATTTGAGAGATATTGCTAAAGAAGTTGAAAGTTCTCTCAATAATGTTAATATTAAAGTCATGTATATTGGAGATATTGATAGAGGTTTAGAAGATTTAAATTTTATTAAAAATGCAGATGTAGTATTCATATATAGCTATACAATTCCTAAAAATCTTGAAGATATTCTTGAAAGTATTAAAGATAGATGTCGTATTATATCTATAGACTTAATGACTATCAATATTTCAAATGTTGATTTTGAAGTTGTTAAGAGGTGTAGAGAATACTTCATGTATGGTGGTTCTGAAAATTATAGAAGGTTAATACTATATCTAGCAAAGATTGGTGGTCTTAATCTTAACGTTGAAGATCCTGTAGAGATTCCATGGCATGGTATATATCATCCAAAGCTTGGAATTTTCAATAATATTAAAGATTATCTATCTAAATACTATAAGTCTGATAAGCCTCTAGTTGGATTACTCTTCTATAGATCTTATTGGATTAATAATGATTTAGAGACTGTTGATAAGCTTATATTTGCACTTGAAGATGAGGATCTTGGTGTAATTCCTGTATTTACATATGGTCATAGAGATCCCATTACAGGTGCTCCATCTAAGGCAGATTCTTGTAGAGAATTTTTTATTAAAGATGGTAAAGTTATTATAGATTTTCTAATTGATTATACTAGCTTCTTCTTTGCTAATAGACCTCTAGTATCTGATAGATTTAATGTGGTTAGTGATGAGTTTGAGATTTTGAAGATTTTGGACGTCCCCGTTATGAGACCAATATTGATGTGGTATAGATCTGTTGAAGAGTGGTTGAATTCTGAACAAGGTCTTGACTATCTTACACAAGTATATCAAGTTATAATGCCTGAAGTTGATGGTCTTATTGAACCTATAGTTGTCTCAGGTACTTGCAGGACTGATAGTGGTCTTATTTTGGGAGTTAAGTCTGTTGATGAGCATGTTAGATATATTGCTAAGAGAGTTAAGAGGTGGATTACTCTTAGGAGAAAGTCTCCTAGTGAGAGGAAGATTGCCATAGTTCTACATAATGCTCCATGTAAGGGTCTTGAAGCAAATATTGCTATTGGTCTTGGTCTTGATGTTTTAGAGAGTGTTGTGAGAGTCTTGAAGAGATTGAAAGATTTAGGATATAACGTTGAGAATATTCCTAGAGATGGTAAGGAGCTTGCAAAGCTGTTTCTAGAGAGGAGAGCTATAAGTGAGTTTAGGTGGACTAGTGTTGAAGATATTGTATCTCGTGGTGGTGTTTTAGATTTTGTAGATATTGAAGAATATTCTTCATGGTTTGAAGAACTTCCTGAAAGTGTTAAGAAGAGGATGATAGAGACTTGGGGAAGTATTGAAGAGTTGAAGAGTGGTTCTTTGAAGAATGTATTTGTGGGAATGTTATACAATGGCAAGTTTGTTATTCCAGGTTTAAAATTTGGCAATGTTGTAGTTATGCTACAACCCAAGTTTGGATGTGCAGGACCTAGATGTGATGGTAGGGTATGTAAGATATTGCATGACCCTACAATACCACCACCACATCAATGGCTTGCAGTTTATAGATGGATAAGTAGGAAGTTTAAAGCTGACTTAGTTATACATTTTGGAACTCACGGATATCTAGAATTTAGACCTGGAAAAGGTGTTGGATTAAGTTGGTATTGTTGGCCTGAGATTAGTATTGACGATATGCCACATCTATATGTCTATGTTGTTACTAATCCTATGGAAGGTGTTATAGCTAAGAGACGCGGATATGCAACAATTATAGATCATGTATATCCGCCAATGTCAATTCCAGAAGTTTTTGAAAATTTAGAAGATCTATTAAATCAGTATTCTAAAGCTAAATCTCTTGGAGATAAGTCTAGAATGGATATTATATATTCTAAAATTGTTGAATATGCTAGAAAGTTGAATATAGAAGTTTACGATGATCCTGATAAGACTATTGAAAATATTCATAGAACTATAGACTTAGTTAAGAATACTCAAATTAACATGGGATTACACATATTTGGATGTGAATATAGTAGTGATAGGTGTGTTGAATATGTATTAGCTATACTTCATAAAGATAGTTTTAGATGTCCATCAATAATTAGAGTTATATTAGAGATGTTAGGTCTAGACTATGATTATGTTAGATCTAGACCTGATATCTATATTGATAAGCTTGGTATGACAGGTCTTGAAGTTATTAATAAGGCACGTGAAGTTGCTCGTAGAGTAATTATGAAGCTTTTAGATAGGTATGATGTTGATGATTTTGAAATTTTGAGAACTATATTGGACACTGTTAGAGAAGTTTTCAATATATCTCTCTAGGGTAATATTTTTCAATTCGATCGTAGTCACGACCTGAGACGTGTCTCAGGTAAGATCTCTAATTGAGAAGTTGGATCCTATACTAAGATTAATGCCTACTGTTCCTAGACCTAAGACTCCACAACCATTAACTACTAGACTCTTATGGACTTTTGTTGCTGTTACGATATACTTAATGATGATGGTTGTACCTCTATACGGAGTCTACCAGACTGCAACTCCAAGTGTTGGTATTCTTAGACTTATGTCACTAATTTTTGCAACTAGTCGTGGAACACTTGCACATCTTGGTATTGGTCCTATAGTTATTGCAGGTATATTGTTGGAGATTTTAGTTTTTTCAGGATTGTTAGATATTGATCTTGAAGATCCTGTTGATAGAGCTAGATTTAATGCTCTTATGAAGTTACTATCTCTCATAATTGCATTCTTTGAAGCTCTAGTAGCTGTGACTATTGGTATGCTTCGTGTACCTACAATACCGTTGAAGATTGCTGTTATTGTTCAACTTCTAATAGCTACTCTAATAATACTATTGCTAGACGACTTGATTACTAATGGTTGGGGTCTTGGTAGTGGTATTAGTCTATTCATACTTGTAAGTATTGCAAAGACAGTACTTTGGTATACTTTCTCTCCTGTTATAGGTCCTGATGGTCTACCTGTAGGTATAATTCCTGCAGTTATTGCTGCAGTTGCTAGAGGTAGCTTTCCAACAGACCTATTCTACTCGTTCTTTAGAGGTGGTACTGTTGTTGGACTTATAGCTACAGTATTGCTAGGATTCTTCATACTTTATCTAGAGATGCTTAGTGTACCAATACCACTATCAATTCCACAGTATAGAGGTATTAAGTATAGTCTTCCTCTACGTGTCATGTATGTATCAGTACTTCCAATAATCTTCACAGCCTTCACACTAATATTAATATCACATGCATTACAGTATGTTGCTTATGCAGCAATGCATAATCCAGCACTTAAATGGCTTGCATGTTTAGAACCTTATGGTAGAGGTGGATATGTTCCATGTCCAAACTCTGTACTCTACTTCCTATGGTCACCACCACCTCCAAATATTACTCCACAGTATGTTGTTGCTCATATTGTGATATATGTTGTTCTATGTACAATATATGCATACATTTGGGTTAACATAGCTGGAATGTCTGCTGAAGATCAGGCTAAGTATATTGTTGAAGCTAAGCTTAGTATTCCAGGCTTTAGACCAAACCTGAGAATAATAGCTAAGTATTTGGAGAAGTATATCTTTGCATTAACCATAACTAGCGGAATATTGTCAGGTTTGATTGCTGCACTTGGAGATCTACTACAGGTATTTAGTGGTGGTATTGGATTGATGTTACTTATAGAGATTGCATTACAGTACTACGCTATAGCAGTTCAAGAGCATGTATTTGAGCTATTTCCAGGACTTAGAAGGTTTGTAGGTGTTGAGAGAGTTTAATCAGCTAGGATAGCGTTCATCAATATTCAGTCGCTGATCTCTTCTTCACCATATACATGTATTGAAGAAACATTTTAAAGATTAGCATAACTCTAGTACACACATGGCTAAGAAGGGTACTGCAAGACAGGTAGGTGTTCCATGGAAGTATCATATACCTCCAGCGATCTTCATAAATAGTCTAGTTCCTGTAGCTGATAATAGTGGTGCTAAGCTTGTGAGAATTATAGGTGTATGTGGTTGTAAAGCTAAGACTGTACATAGAAGAATACCTGGAGCATCTGTTGGAGATATGGTTGTCGTATCTGTTAGAGAGGGAAAACCTGAAATGAGAAAGCAAATTATGAGAGCTATAGTCATTAGACAGAGAAAACCATATAGAAGACCTGATGGTACATGGATAATGTTTGAAGATAATGCAGTAGTAATAACTGACGAGCTTGGTAATCCAAAAGGTACAGAAATTCACGGTCCTGTTGCTATGGAAGCAGCACTTAGATGGCCATCAATTGCAAATCTAGCAACTATGATAGTATAAAAATTTAAATATTGAAGACATAGACATATACATACCATGCCTTTCAGCCATACGAAGGTTGTAGGTCCTGCAGGGAGATTTGGAGCTAGATATGGAATGGGTGTTAGGAGAAAAGTTACTCAAATAGAGGTTAAGCAGAGAGGTAAGCATAGATGTCCAAGATGTAGATCTGTAACTAGAATGGAGAGACTTGCATTTGGTATTTGGAGATGTCCAAAATGTGGATTTACATTTGCTGGAGGTGCATGGGTTCCACAGACAACTCTAGGTAAGACTCTAGCTCCTGAAGAGTTAAAAGCTATTGAGAGAGAGAAGCAGAGGTGGAGAGAAAGAGCAAAGAGAGGATAAGTACCGTAGTTAGGAAAGAATTCAAAGTTAATAGAATAGCATTATCATCATCTAGAGATCCCAATCTTAGAGTTAGACAATTCCTAAATGAACTCTCTATAGCAATTCCAAATTCTATAAAAATTAATAGAGGTAGAATGTCGCTTGACCAACTTGTTGTTAAAGCTATGGAGAGAAATGCAACATATATAATGTATATAACTATTAGAAGAGGTAATCCTATAGCTATAAAATTTATAGAGATCGATTATAAAAACTCAACATATAGATGGTTACCATACATAATAAAGCTTATAGGTGTTAAACTTATAGTCGACATGCCTATAAGAAGAGTTGTTAAGAAAAAGGCAAAAACAGCAATAATAGTATCATTTGACTATCATGAAGTTGTTGACATACTTTCACAAATATTAAACATACCAGTAATACAGACTAGAAATCTAGATGAATTAAAAAATCAATATGATACAATAATAGTAGTTAGACCAGTATACAATAGACCAGACTTCACATGTGAAATACAGATGTTAGATGGAGAAGATTTTGGACCAAGAGGACCAATAATAAGAATATCGAGAGTATACTACATAACAGGAAAAGAACTACACCTAAGTCCTGATATAGCAGAACTATTAGGAGAATAAAGAGAAAGATTTTTAACACACACCAGATACTAAGAGATGGACATAAGCCGGGTGGTGTAGCGGCCAAGCATGGCGGGCTTTGGTCCCGCGTGGGGAGAGTCGGGCGGTCCGCGGCTAACACTTACAAATTAAATTCTACACATCACAATTCTAGCATAGTGATGATAGGATACCAACCTGAGACATGAAGAATACCTCGGGAACTGAAACAAGATTTGAAATTACCTTTTAGATAGTTTCTAGATGATACTATATTATCAGGTTAGGGCTATGGTAGGTAGAGTGTAGTGGTAGACGTTAGAGTATGTGGATATAATGTATACGTGTTGAATACGTATACATATGTTGTATAGATGTTCTATATCTACATTATCTTATCAGCATCTATGTTTTGTTCGGTTTTACTATTTTTATTATGTTCTCTATGAAGTTTTTGTATATGAATTCTTTTGAGTCTTCTATACATCTCTTAGACATTTTCATATACTTTTCATTATCTTCTTTAAGTATTTTTATTGTATATTTTATTAGTTCATAATCTGTTTCTGCAAAATATCCATGTATTTCATGTTTGAATTTTTCTGCTAATCCTGTTGGTAGTCTTATTACTATTGGTGTTCCTTGACTCATTGCTTCTACTGGTGCCATTCCAAAATGTTCACCAATTCTCAGATGAACATAAACTCTAGCCTGCCTATAGTATTGTAGTAGTTTTTTATCATTTGGTGATTCTACAAGTTCTACATCTTTAATCTTATCTTGAAGTTCTTCATATGTTTTCTTAACATTTTCATAATATTCTCTATGTCTTGGATCTACAAATCCTAGTATTGCTAATCTTGAGTTTTTAACTTTCTCTTTAATTGTTATAAACATGTGTATTAGTAAGTCTTGACGTTTTAATGATACAAATCTCCCAACATATATTATTAGAGGTTCCTTCTTCTTTATAATTTCTTCATCTACATCTTCTCTGAAGAATATCTCATCAATACATGGATAGACTACGTGTGGTCTATATGGCCATAACATCTCAACTGCAAGTTTTGTTCTTCTTGAATTTACTAGAACTATGTCAGGATAGTTTAAGAATTTTGGTGTTAATGTTGGGAATCTTAGTAATTCTTCATAATTTCTTAAATTTTCTTCACTAATCTCTTCATCTATTGGAAAGTGTATGTACATTAGTGTTGGTATATTTTTAACTTTCTTAACCATGTAGCAGTATGCTGGATCTTGAACCATAACTATTGCAATATCAGGTTCGTAGTTTTCTACTATATTTGAAATCTTATTTTCAACATCTTCAAATTTCATACCTGTCTTAAGTATTTCCATATTTTTACTATATTGTGAGAACCACTCTTCATCATATATTGATGTTATTATTTTAAATTCATAATTCATAACTTTTAGACCATCTATCAATATCTTTGTAAGTCTTTCAGAACCACCTTTAACATTTAGATGTGGATGTATTACTAGTACTCTCACATTTTAACAATACTATCCTACAGATATAATCATTATTACTAGTTGAGACATAATGCTTTAAAATTTTCCTAAACGTGATCTAGTGTCATGGTGAGTGGAGGGATCTGTCCTATCTGTTGTTGAAGTACATGATTGTACTTTGAGAGAAGGTGAGCAGGCATGTGGTGTATCTTTTAGGGTTGATGATAAGGTTAGACTAATACTAGAGCTTGATGATCTTGGTGTTGATATTGTTGAGTGTGGTTGGCCATCTGCAAATCCTAAAGATATTGAGGTTTTTAAGAAGGCTCGTGAATTTAGTCCTAAATGTAGACTTGCAGCATTCACATCTACTAGAAGGAAAGATAAGAAGGTTGATGAAGATCCTATAATTGTAAATACTCTGAAAGCTGATCCTGATATTGTTGTTATATTTGGAAAATCTTGGACACTCCATGTTAGAGAAGTCTTGAAGACTGATCTGGAGAATAATTTGAGAATGATTGAAGATTCTATACAATTCTTTAAAGATCATGGTATTGATGTTATATTTGATGCTGAACACTTCTTTGATGGTTATAAAGAAGATAGAGAATATGCTATGAAAGTTGTAGAACTTGTAGATTCTCTAAAAGTTAGAACATTAGTACTATGTGACACTAATGGTGGTTGTCTACCTCATGAAGTTGAGAAGATTGTTAGAGATGTTGTTTCTAAAGTTAAAAATTGTGTTGTTGGTGTTCACATGCATAATGATTCAGGATGTGCTGTTGCGAATACTATAATGGCTGTAATTGCAGGAGCTAGACATGTACAGGTAACTGTTAATGGTATTGGTGAGAGATGTGGTAATGCAGATCTATGTCAAGTAATTCCAAATCTAGCACTTAAACTTGGAGTTAAAGTGCTTAGAGGTGATTTAAGTAAATTGAAGAAGTTGACATACTTATCAAAGCTTGTATATGAACTAACGGGCATCTCTAGAAATCCATATCAGCCATATGTTGGAGAGAATGCATTTACACATAAGGCAGGTGTGCATGTTGATGCAATTTTAAAATGTTCAAAAACTTACGAACATGTAGATCCTGAAGTCGTTGGTAATAGGAGGAGAATATTAATATCAGAGTTGAGTGGACGTGCAGCAATCTTATCAAAAATTCAGGAAGTTATAGGTTTAGAACTTTCAAAAAATGATCCTAGAATCTTAAACGCTATGGAACAGATTAAGAAACTTGAAGATGAAGGTCTAAATTTTGATTATGCAACAGCAACTGCAGTATTGATAGTTTTAAAACATTTAGGAGTCTACAAAGAGTTCTTCAGGATATTAGAGTGGAAAGTTATGTGTGAAAAATCTGATCAACCAAGAGCATGGAGTTGGATTAAGGTTATGGCTCAGAATAAGACTATTATCGAGGCTGGTGAAGGTGTCGGTCCTGTACATGCTATAGATACAGCACTTAGAAATGCGCTTGTAAAACTATATCCTGAAGTTAGTAATGTAGAGCTTGTAGATTATAGAGTAGTACTTTTAGGAGTCCCTAAACATACAGCATCTATAGTTCGTGTAGATATAACATTTAGAAATAGAGAAAATGAAGAATATTGGACAACAACACATGCTTCTAAAAATATTGTTGAGGCTAGTATTGTAGCAATTGCAGATGGTATAGACTACTACCTACAGCTTAGATATTTAAGAGATGCAATTAGAATTGTTAAAAGTATAATGTCATGAAGTATATAGAGTTGATATGTGCAGAAATACTTGAAAAAGTTGAGAAATTAGGAATATCTATAAGAGGTGTAATAGAAGATCAATATAGTACTGACCCAATTGTTAGAAAATTTAGATCAACAATACTTGCACTATGTTTAGAAGTTGTTAGAAAATACGTACTACTAGATGAAATCTCTAGATATGTACTTGGTAAACTTCCAAAAAATCTATATCAGAGATATGTTTTAAGAACAGTGACGTATGAGTTGAAGTTTAGAAATATAAGTATTGAGAGATTAGAGAAGGTATGTCATAAAGCTAGATTAAAAATATCGAGAAGAGATTTAGAAAATATTAAGAATATTGATATAGAATCTGTAGTAGGTAATAGAAGTATTGAAGAGAAGTTACACATAGTTCACAGTATACCACTATGGTTAGTTAAGTATATATTATCAAGATTTGAGGATGGTATCAAGATTATAGAATCATTTTCACAAAAATTACCAATATATGTTAGAGTTAGAGGTAGTAGAGATGAGGTATTGAAGATATTGGATGAACTTGGATTTAATCCATATCCTGATCCTGATTTTAAAGATGTCATAGCTTTAGATAGATGTAGAGTCGAGGTTTTAGAGAAGAATCTTAAAAATCTAGTATACATACAGGATAAGTCTTCAATACTTGTTGGTCATGTAATTGAGAGAGTATGTCCAAAATGTAGATCAGTTTTAGATACATGCTCAGCTCCAGGAGGTAAAGCTATACATGTTTCAGATCTATTAAATTGCTATGTTGTTGGTGTTGATGTTTCATATAGAAGATTACTAACAGAATTGAGACTCATATATAGGTATTGTAGAGATTTTAATATTGACATAGTATGTTCTTCAATACTTAAACCCTGTATTAAGTATAGGAGATTTGATTTAATATTGGTAGATCCTGACTGTTCTTCTATAGGAAAGATATGTCATAGTCCTGAGATTAAGCTTTGGCTTAGAGAACACCATATTAAGCATTTCTCAAATATTCAATTTAAAATATTGAAGAGAGTATGCGAGAATTTTGATAGAAATACAGTACTTGTATATTCTACATGTACAATAACGTTTGAGGAGAATGAAGATGTTATTAAGAAGTTGTGTGACTATTATGGTTTTGAGATTTTAGATCTATGTGAACTATTCCCTAAATTCTGTAACAGGTATTTGAGAGGTAGTTTAAGACTATTTCCACATCTACATAAGACTGGTGGTCACTTTGTTGCTTGTCTTAGAGGTTGATATTTTGAACAATTATAATATTAAAGCCTTCAATTATAGCTTTCATGATGAGAAAAGGAATTAGTAGATTTATTGAGGTAGTTGTTGAACGTGCGTTAATGAATAAGGTAGTGCTATATCTAGACGATGATGATGATCGTAGAGAGAGAGTATTGAAGAGAGCTTCAGAAGTTTTGAATAGTCTAGATGTGAGTGCTGTATATATAGATGTTTCTAATATAGTTAGGACGTGCATATTAACTAAGAACTTCACAATAACTAGTGAACTTTCAAATATTCATGCTAGAGTTTTAATATTAAACAACTTCGACACTATGCTAGTAATTGACAAGATTAGAGATTCAACATTAATGTTCTATAGGAGATGTATTGAGAGAGGTATAACTCTAGTTCTCGGTTCAGGTACTGACATCCTACAGGATAGAGATATAATGCTTGCAATAAACTCACTAGGACATGTACATGTCATAAATGCATTAACAGTTGAAAAGAAGAGAAAATCTTCAATATATTCATCTATCAAGACTATAATTAGGAGGTTTTTAGGTAATGGCGGTGAGGATGATGATGATGTTATAGTGGTTCAGTAGTTGCTAGATATATATCACATATCTAACAATTCCTTTAGCTCCCTTAACTTTAGTAATTACAAGTTCTCTAAATTCATCATACTCGTACAGAGTTACATATACAACATCTCTAACTCCATTGAAGTGTAGTGATACTCTAAGTATTGCATTTCCAAGTGGTTGAAGTTCTGTTAAGTCAACATCATTTTCTAGAAGACTTGGCAATAGTACTCTACTACCAATCCACACATCTGTTTGATCTATTCTAAATGCATATACTTTCTCTATAGTTTTTCTACCAAGCTTCATCTCATTTATCTTATTTAATACATCTTGCTCATTCATATTTAGCATAAATCCAATATATAGTAATTCACCCTTTGAGAAGAATTTTGTCTTTGGAACTTCGAAGCATTTTATATTTTTACCTTCAACCTTCTCATTTACTATATTTGTCTCTTTTATAAATTCTATGACTGTCGACATGTATGTAGTCTCTATTCACAATATTTTAAATCTCTCACGATTCTTACCCAAACATCTTCATTTTCTTCAAATCCTTCTAAATTTTCAGGTATTTCAAGTATTGCATTACCTTTAACTAATGTTGATATTAGCCCACTTCCTGTAACAGCTAGTGGTTTAGCTATCAACTCTCCACTACTTCTCTCAACACATAACTCTACTCTCATGTATGTTCTCAAGTTTGGTGGTTTTGCAACTCTTCTATATAGTCTAGCTTTGATGTATGGTATCTCTACCCTATCTATATTCATCATCTTGTATACTATTGGTATACCGATAGCTTGAAAACCTACATATGCAGCAACTGGAAATCCACTTAACATCAATATTGGCTTTCCTGAAATTACTGCAACACCTGTAGGTCTTGCTGGTCTTATTGTAATTCCACGCCATACATATTCAGGATTTAGTCTCAATATAGCACTATACGTTACATCTCTAGTACCTATAGCAGTTCCTCCAGTAACTACTACAATATCATTCTCCTCTAATGCTTTTAGGATAGTTTCCATAATCTCTTTTTCATCATCATTAACAACTCCATAATACTTCTCTTCAGCACCTATCTGTTTAAATAGTTGTTTTAATATAAATCTTGTAGAATTTATTATCTTTCCAAACTTCAGAACTTCTTCAATTTCTTCATACTTTAAAGACTCTGGTTCAACTATCTCACTTCCTGTACATATTAATCCTATATTTATTTTAAATACTTTTATCTTAAAATTTCCTGTTGATATTAAAGCTGCAATATCTATATAATCTATCAACTTTCCCTTTCTTACAATTAGATCTCCTTTTTTGAAATCTTCACCTCTTCTAGATACATTACCCCATCTTGGTACTGGTCTAAGTATTTCTACATACTCACCTCTACGTACAGTATATTCATACATCACAACTGCATCTGCACCTTCAGGTAGTGGTTCTCCAGTACTTATTTCTCGAGCTTCACCACTATCAATCTTATCCTTATCTACAATCTTGAGTATTATTGGACTTGATGATGATGCTGAAAATACATCTTCAGACCTCACAGCATAACCGTCAACCGCTGCTCTATCGAATGGGGGTAAATCTATTTTTGCATATACATCTTCAGCACATATCTTACCTTCAGAATATATTGTTGATATTTCTAAGATTTTTAATCTATGTTTTAGATATCTATATACTTCATTTAAAACTTCATTAATACTTCTTAAACTTTCTAAAGCTCTAGTCATGGGCTATTTTAAGTTCAGTAAAATTTACGCCTTACACTACTGAATTCTTAATAAACATCTAATTTATAGATATGTATACTGAGTTTGTCTTGGTGTTTTAATGATTAGAACATTAATAAGATTAACACTTAGAGAGATTAAGGAGATTGCTGAAAATTCTAAGGGAAGTAATGTATCTTATAGACCTAGTAAGATTAGTGAGAAAATAATGAGAGAGAACTCTATAAAAAACTCAATGATAGTTAGACAGGTTGTTAAACATGTATTTGAAGAATTGTGTAAGTATTTAAATTGTGAAAAGAGATCTACAAGTAGAGGTGTTGTTTATGAGTTTAAGAGAGAGGATATTTTAAATATGAATATAGAGGATTTAGAAGATAAGATTTTACTCTAATGATGATGGCAGGGTTATCTGAGTGTGATGAGGTCGGCCATTCTGAACTATCCTTGAAATCCTTGACCTCTCTGTCTTAGATATTCTCTCAATTGTTTAATCCTCTCTTCAACATATTTCAACTCTTCCTCAATATCTCTAAGCATCTCTTCAAGAAACTTCTTATAATCTTCTAACATTGATAACTCATCTTCTGGAGTTGGTGGATACGGCATGAATGGTATTGGCATGTATGGAAATGGTGGATATTGATATTGTGGATATTGTGATTGTTGAGTCTGTTGATATTGTTGTCCCATGTATGGCTGTGATTGATATTGTGGTAATGGTGGAGGTGGTGGAGGCATGTACTTCATTAGAAATCTAAGTATTCTATACCAGAACATTGAATCACCTACATCTTAATACTTTCAAACATCTTTCTTAACATTTCTAACATTGTCCTATAGCTCTCTAACATTAGTGAATACATCATCATGTAGTATATTGGTGTGAACATTAGCCAACTCATCCAATACCATGTAGCTATTGGATCTAGTATTGGCAAGTATGGCCACCAGTACATGCTTACCACCACCATCTAGGAATCATGTAGTAGTACATCATTGGTAGCATGAAGTAGTATGGCCAGTACATGTAGTATGGTATTGCATATCCATACCATAGCCATGGGAATAGGAATCTACATGCACCTCTACCAAATAGCCATCCTGGTCTTAGCCATGGTGGTAGATGGCTAAATGGTCCTCTACCTGGCCACATACTCCATCCCCATCCTCCACCTCTCCATCCTCTTCCCCATCCACCCCACCAAGCCATGTTATCACCGTGTTATGAGCTATTGCTCAGATATTTAAACCTTTCTCAACATCTACCATCTTCAGTTCTAGCTATCAGGATTGGTCTTCTCTCTATAAGTGCTTGAACAATCTTCCTTCTAGCATTCTCTATTATTCTCCATAGAGTACTCCTAGGTATACCCATCCTCATAGCAGCTTCATACTGTGTCAAGTTGTCTAGATATACTAATTTTAGAGCTTGAAGTTCTACATATGTCAAAACTATACATCTTCCCTGTTCTTCTAAACATATACTTCCAGGATTTGTAGGTATGTATAGTACACATTCAGGCGAAATTTCTAGAAAGATAAATCTCTTCCTCCTCTTACCCCACATCCATCCTCTACCCATCATGCAGAATCACACTAGTTAAGTGTAATAAGGGTGCTTTAACATATAATAATATGTCTCTACTAGATGATGTTAAGAGAAAACTACTAACAATTCTACAGGAAGATGGTAGGATAAGTCTTGTAGAACTTGGAAAACAGCTCTCTATGACTCATGTAGGTGTTAGAAAACATCTAGTTAAATTGACAAGTAAAGGTCTTGTTAGAGTTCAAGCATTGTTAAACATAGATCTTCTAAAATTAACGTTTTCACTACTACTCATAGATGGTGAAGTTCCTAAAGAATATTCTAAATGTCCTAGAGTTATAATGTTTTCAAATTCTAAAAATATGACAATAATGTTGATATATGGTGAAGATGAGTCAACTCTAAAATGTGTTATTGAGAGAATAAGAAGTAGACTTAATCGTGATATTAATGAGATTAGAATACTCAATGTTGAAAAGCCAAAATACATGTATATACCACTATCTACAAGATGTGGAGATGTATCACCATGTGGAGATAGATGTAGTGAATGTATGTTCCGTATGGTATGTTTAAGATGTCCTGGAACTGCTCACTATAGAGGTCCTCTCTAAAATTTCTCTAACAACCATACTATTCCACATATTTTCAGGATTGCTAAACACTACAATACCCATACTTCTAACCTTCTCAACTAGACTTGCAAGTAGTGGATGCTGATATATCATTACTCTCTTATTTAACTGTATTGCTTTTCTTGGACATTCATTAACACATATGCCACATCTATCACATTTTACAAGATCTATATGTGGTAATCCATCATTACCTATGTATACTGCTTTTCTTGGACATACATCAACTATCTCACATACATGTTCACAATTTAGACATATATCTCTATCTATGTATATCGGTATCTCACTCTCAACAGGACACTCTAAGTCAGGTATTACAAGTATTACAGGAACTCTAGCCTTTAATGCATGAGCTACCAAGTTTGTAATTAATGTATCACATATCCCATTTGCAATTTTTGCAAGTGTGTTAAATGTTGTTGGTGATATTATTACAGTACTTATCTCAGTATATACCTTACCTGTCTTAGGATAGCTATAACCTTCATTTTCTTCAAATACTATTTCACAATATCTACACCTATTCACAATATCTATCAATGTTCTATATAGTCCATACATTTTCAAAACTTCACTACCAGCTCTAGATACGTACACTATTGTAGGTATGTTAAATTCACTAATCATCTTCTCTAGATATTGAATACTCTCTCTCAAATAATGTCCTGCACCAGTTATGCCCCACGCAATTTTACATCTTTTAGATGACATTACACATCTTTAAAATAACTATATAATAAATCTTAATATTAGTGTGGAACTTTTCTTCTAATAAATACCTCCTTTCTATCTTTAGTCCTAATCTCAATAACTCTATGATATGGAATGTAGATTCTATAACCATTTTCAACATATACAAAACCATTCTTACAAATTTCAACTATTGTTGATAAGTCTATTATCTTCTCATTATTTGGCTCACCTCTAGATATGTACACTAGCTCACACTCACCCAATCTTCCCGTCCACCTCAATTTATTCAATATATCTCTAATTGTGACCATCTCACCTACCTAAATTTCAGCTCTACTATATATGCAATTGTTTTATACAATTCTCTTACATACCTTTCAAGTTTTTCATCAATTTCATAACCATCCATCTTTTATCTCTGTGATTATCCTATTTATGAAATCTTCTATATCATTCATGAGTTTCATATCAACATCAAGTCCAAGATCTTTCAATATTGATACTGCATCTCTACCCTCCATAAGAGCTTTCTCTATATCCCTTCTTAAAATATCGTCAAGTCTAGCCTCATGCACATCTCTATCATTTATATATAACTTAATTTTGTAAAACTTAGAGTGCTTATATATGTGTGGTTTATCGTTATTTGAATTATCTTCCATATATCTAGATATCTGTGATCGTTGTTATAAGTCTGTCTTCTCAACCCTCTTTCAACTTATTATAAGCTTCCTGTAATGTCTTAATGAAGTCTTCAAATATTTTAACAGGTATGTAGAATCTACCTATTACATATGTCTTATTATCAATGTGATCATAATGTAGAAATTCTACTATTACTCCATCGCCATAAGTCTTAACGCTATATCCAAATACTAGCTTAACACTTCTACACTCTTCAGGAATTATGATCTCACTAGTCATATCCTACATCTAGTCTATGAATTATATAAGTGGTGTCTTTTTGAGAATGTTTAAGAGGTAGATTGTCAATATTATCTTAATCTATGAAATTTGTTAGAAAGTGTAGATTTGAAATTGAGAAGTGTGTAGAATATGATTTTAATCTATCTGCAGCAGCTTATAGTTTTAGTTGGAATTTTGATGGTAAGTTTCTTAGGATTAGATTAGATATTGATGATAAGTTTGTAGTTGTTAGATGTTATGAAGATGGTAATAAGATAATTGTTGATGTGTATGGTAGATATGAAGATTCTATCAATAGAGATTTAGTAATTGAGAAGGTTGTATATAGTTTAGGTATTTCTGAAGATTTATCAAAATTTTATGAATTATGTAGAGGTGACCCAATTTTGAAAGATGTCCTTATTGGTCTTCATATGAGAAGTGTCGATCCATGGTATGCTACCATCATAGCAGTTTCTCAACAAAATGCATCATTTAGACAGGGCTGGTCTATGATATATAAACTACATGTGAATTATGGTTCTAGAATATATCTTGAAGATGATAAAGTTTTCATAACAATTCCAGATCCTAAATATATTGTTGAGAGAGGTGAGTCAATATTGAGAGATTGTGGTTATGGGTATAGGTCTAGTATTGTTGTGAATATTGCTAAGAGATTTCTAGAATATGGTGATTACAATCTCTATAAGATTTTGAAAGATGTTAAAGGTGTCGGTCCATATACCTATGGTCTTTCTCTAGTACTTGCATATAGAGATTATTCAAAACCTGTAATTGATAGATGGGTTAGAGGTTTGTATAATTTTGTTGGTATTAAAGATGTTGATAATTATTTTAGAAATTATTGGAGAGATTATCAAGGTCTTGTAACCTGGTTTTTAACTGTTATGCTTGATGCTGAACCATTGTCAAGAGCTTTAGAGAGAATTAGGAAGGGAGTATTAAGACCAGTTATGAAGGGTTTAACACCTTTAACAATGTGGAGATATCTTTAATAGATTATTTGAGTATTCTACTCTCCTTACTTGATCTCTACTTTTGCTGGTTTAACTTCGATTATTTGACCTGCAGCTACAGTTCTACCCATATCTCTAAGTGCGAATCTTCCAAGTGGTGGGAAGTCTGCAAATTTCTCTGCTACTACTGGCTTTAGTGGTTTTAATCTTACTATTGCTGCATCTCCCTGCTTTATGAATTGTGGTTTGTGTTCTATTGTCTGTCCTGTTCTTGGGTCTAATTTTGCTATTATCTCTGTTATCTGTGCTGGTACTGTTGCTGTGTGTATGTGCATTACTGGTGCATATCCAACACTTATTGCTGTTGGGTGCCATAGTATTACTATTCTTGCAACCATCTCTTCAGCTACTGTTGGTGGATTTGATAGGTGTCCCATTACGTCTCCTCTTCTAATATCCTTCTTCTCTACACCTCTAACGTTTACACCTACGTTATCTCCTGGTTTTGCCTCATTTAGCTTTATGTGATGTGTCTCTATGCTTCTAACATCTCCAACTTTTGCTGGTGGCATTATTACTACCTTATCACCAACCTTGAGAACTCCTGTCTCAACTCTACCAACTACTACAGTTCCAACTCCTGTTATTGTGAACACGTCCTGTATTGGCATTCTAAATGGCTTATCTACTGGTCTTGGTGGTGGTTCTAGTAGGTCTAGTGCTTCTAGTACTGTTGGACCGTTGTACCACGGTGTGTTTGGACTTCTATCTTTAATATTATCTCCCTTTATTGCACTTACAGGTATGAATGGTACTTTGCTTGGGTCATATCCTAGTAGTTTTAGTAGTTTGCTAAGTTCTGTCTTTATCTGTTCATACCTCTTCTGGTCGTAGTTTACTACATCCATCTTGTTTACTGCTACAATTATCTGCGATACTCCTAGTGTCCTAACTAGGAATAGGTGTTCTCTTGTCTGTCCTTGTGGTCCAATTCCTGCCTCGTACTCTCCTGGTCTTGCTGATACTACTAGGAGTGCTGCATCTGCCTGACTTGCACCTACGATCATGTTCTTTATGAAGTCTCTATGTCCTGGTAAGTCTATTATTGTTATGAAGTACTTGTTTGTCTCAAAACCTACATGCATTGCTTCTATCGTTACACCTCTCTCACGCTCTTCTTTCAATCTATCCATAATCCATGCAAATGCGAAGTCTTCCTTACCCATCTTCTTAGCTGTCTCGTAAAGTTCTTTCCAAGCCTTCTCATCTACATATCCTGTAGCTACTAGTAGATGTCCAATTAGTGTAGATTTACCATGATCTACATGTCCTATAACTGCTAGATTTATGTGTGGCTTCTTTACAGCTGTCTCCTTTGGCTTAATTACGATACTCATACAGACTCAAGCGTGATAGAACATAGTCTATTTATAAAGTTTATTGGAAAGACAGGAAGATGTCGAGAGTGTCAGGGAGGTAGCCGCCTAAGGTGACCTCCCCTCATCCACTCTCAACACATTACAGCTAGAAACTTCTTTAAAAAGGATTTCAGATGAAGCGCCTATCTTCACCATATCAAGCTGAAACCCAGGTATCATCACTTAGACATCTCATATAGGAGGAATTTAGAAAGAATTAAAAATTTAACGTTTTAAACATTGTATAGTTTTAATATTGAAACCTTAAACTGTCTGTTTCGGTGTTGTTAGTTTTTGTTTTATTTTTTCTATTGTTTCTGGGTGTTTTTGTTTGTAGTGTTTGTATATGTTGTTTAGTGTTTTTAGTGCATTTTCTCCTTCTTCAATCTCTTCACCACAAAGCTTACACCTCAAACCCTCC
>CAZNTG010000012.1:0-26990 GCA_964575955.1 uncultured Thermoproteaceae archaeon | reverse complement strand
GGAGGATATTGGTGATTTGGAGGAGGCTAAGCAGAAGATTCGTGAGTTGGTTGAGCTTCCTCTTCGTCATCCTGAGATTTTTAAGCATTTGGGAATTGAACCTCCGAAAGGAATACTTCTATACGGACCACCAGGATGTGGTAAGACTCTCCTTGCTAAAGCTGTTGCAAATGAGGTAAATGCATACTTTATAGCAATTAACGGTCCTGAAATTGTTTCAAAATACTATGGTGAGTCTGAGGCTAGGTTGAGAGAAATTTTTGAAGAAGCTAAGAAGAATGCTCCAGCAATAATATTCATAGATGAGATAGACGCAATAGCACCAAAACGTGAAGAAGTTACAGGAGAGGTAGAGAAGAGAATTGTAGCACAACTACTAACACTAATGGATGGATTGCAAGAAAGAGGACAAGTAATAGTCATAGGAGCAACAAACAGACCAGAAGCAGTAGACCCAGCACTAAGAAGACCAGGAAGATTCGACAGAGAGATCTGGATTAATCCACCAGACACACATGGTAGATATGAAATACTTCTAGTACATACACGCAATATGCCACTTGCAAAAGATGTAGATCTTAGAAAACTTGCAGAGATGACACATGGATACACAGGAGCAGACCTAGCAGCATTATGTAGAGAAGCAGCAATGCGTGCATTACGTAGAGCTATACAGAGTGGATTGATAAATCTAAATGAGCCAATGACAATAAATGAAGAAACACTATCAAAAATACAGGTAACAATGAACGACTTCTTAGAAGCAATGAAAGAGATTGTTCCAAGTGCATTAAGAGAGATTCATATAGAAGTTCCAAAGGTCAGATGGGACGATATTGGCGGTCTAGAACAGGTTAAGCAAGAGCTACGTGAAGCAATTGAATGGCCACTAAAATATCCACATAAGTTTAGAAAATTTGGAATTAGACCACCGAAAGGAGTGTTGCTCTTCGGTCCTCCTGGTTGTGGTAAGACGTTGTTGGCTAAGGCTGTTGCTACTGAGAGTGGTGCAAACTTTGTGGCAGTTAGAGGACCGGAAATACTGAGTAAATGGTTTGGTGAGTCAGAACGTGCAATTCGTGAAATCTTCAAGAAGGCTCGTATGGCAGCACCATGCGTAGTATTCTTCGATGAAATAGACGCAATAGCACCAGCAAGAGGATTATCTGAAGGTGAGAGTCATGCTATGGAGAGAATAGTTGCACAACTATTAGCAGAGATTGATGGTATTGCACCACTAGAGAATGTTGTTGTTATTGCAGCAACAAACAGGCCAGATATTGTTGATCCAGCATTACTAAGACCGGGAAGATTCGATAGGATAATATATGTTCCACCACCAGGACTTAAAGCTAGATTTGACATATTGAGAATACATACAAGATCAGTACCATTAGCATCTGATGTCGATCTTATGGAGATTGCAAGAATGACAGAAGGATACTCTGGAGCTGACCTTGAACTACTAGTACGTGAGGCAGTTATGCTAGCTATGAGAGAAGATATAAACTGTACAGAGATAAAGATGAGACACTTCTTAGAAGCTATGAAGAAGGTTAGACCATCAATAACACCAGAAATGTTGAAATTCTACGAGAGTTGGTATGAGAAGATTAGACAGATGTGGCATGCTGAGAGAATGAGAGCACAGCCACTATATGTATAGTATGAGAAGACCAATACCAATAGAGTACATAATAATATCAGTACTACGTAATAGAGGTGGAGAATTATGGTATTCAGATCTTGTAGAAGCAGTTAAAGCATATTATAAAGATGTTACAGATTCAGAAATATTGAAAGCATTGATGAAGCTAGAGCTTGCAAAACTCATAATTGTAGAATCAACAACAAAGAAAGATAATCCATACTACATAAGACTTATATAATACCACAATATACATCTAAGAGTAATATTTTTAAATTAAACTAAGACCATGACTAATACCATGCCAAAGAAAGTTACATGTGAAATTTGTGGAACAGAATTTGATATACCAGACGATGTTGTAGATGGAGAACTAGTATCATGCCCAACATGTGGTCAGAAATATCAAATAACATTAAACTCAGGAGTTGTACAGTTAAAGAAGATTGAAGTAGAAGCTGAAGACTGGGGTGAGTAGTATTGCCATACTAGTAGTACACGACATACTTAGACTTGATGAAAAACTAATCATTGAAGAACTTAGGAAGAGAGGAATCTCTCACACACTCATAAACCTGGACAAGATATTGATAGATACTGAATCCATAACTACACAATTCTCAAATACTAACAATATAGCACTTATAAGATCTATAAGTCATACACGTAGTGAGTTAATATCGAAAATATTTGAAGAGATTGGAATATTTGTAATAAATCCATCACATGTTATAGATATTGGAAATAACAAATTCTTAACACTTATAAAACTTGCTAAAAATGGAATACCTGTACCAAAATCAATACTAGCATTAAGTAATGAGAAGGCTATTGAAGCATTTAAAATATTCTCAAATGGGCCACTCATAGTTAAGCCAATATCAGGATCTTGGGGTAGGATGGTTAGTCTAATATCTAGAGCTTCAGAACTTGAACTACTTATAAAACATAGATCTAGAATGGAAACACCATCAATGAAGATATTGATGCTACAGGAATACTTAGAAAAACCTGGAAGAGATATACGTATAATAGTTGTTGAAGATAGAGCAGTAGCTGGAATATATAGATATGCACCATGTATGGAGTGGAGAACAAACACAGCTAGAGGTGGTAAAGCAGAACCTGTAAAGATAGATCCTGAACTTGAAGAGATATCTGTAAAGGCAAGTAAGAGTATTGGTGCACTATACTCAGGAGTTGATATTGTAGAGACAAAAGATGGATATGTAGTTCTTGAAGTTAATGTAGTACCAGAATTTAAGAATGTTATGAGAGTTACAGGTATAAATGTTGCAAATGAGATAGTTAACATGCTTCTAAGATATTTGAAGAAGTAGTTGAGATGTCTAGAATAGACTTATTAAAAACATTTATAGACATTGCTAAAATATATTCACCAAGTGGTAGAGAGCAAGAACTTGCAAAATATATACTAAACATAGTTAAAGAATATTCAGATGATGCATACATAGACAATGTTGGTAATGTAATAGCTATAAAAGGTAGTGGAAGACCAATAATATGGCTTCACGCACATATGGATACAATACCTACAGAGCCTAGAGTTGAGATATATCAAGACAAGATTGTTGGATCAGGAATAGCTGATGATAAAGCACCACTAACATGTATGTTGAAGACGTTTATAGAAATTGAAAATTTTAAAGGTAAGATAGTATTTACAGGTGTTGTAGAAGAAGAAACAACAAGTAGAGGATCTATAAATCTTGTAAAAGATGTTGAAGAAAAAATACTTGAAAAACCTGATGGTGTAATAATTGGAGAGCCAACAGGAATAGACAAGATAGTCTACACATATAGAGGATCTCTAAAAATTAGAATTATATCAAAAGCAAGAGGTGGACATGCATCAACACCAATATCTAGCACTAATCCAATATTAAAAATATACGAGATATATCAAAAGATATTTAAGATACTAGATGCAGGATATGAATATAACAAGGTAACTATAGTACCTACAGTAGTTAAGAGTAGTGAAGTTCCAAATCAAATACCAAAATATGCTGAGATGATTCTAGATGTTAGAATACCACCAAAATTAAAATGTAGTGATATTATAGAGAAGATTAGAGATATTAAAGATGTAGATTCTACATCAAAAACATGGTTAGAATATTATGAATGTGTAGATCCTGTTCAGGTAGATATTATGAATATTATGGCAAGAGCATTAACAAGAGCTATAATTAAAATACTAGGCAGATCACCAATACCTGCAAAGAAATGGGGAACGTCAGACATGAATATAATAGTCAAGATATGTAATAACATAATAGCATATGGACCAGGAGAACATGAGACACTACATACCGATGAAGAAGTTGTATATATAAGAGATCTAGAATACGCTGTTAAAATATATAGTGAAGCTATTATAGAATTTGAAAAACTTTATAGAAGCTTAGAGAAGTAGTCATAATAATACTCATCAATAAATATAGGCTTACCATGATAAAATGTTGCAACAATACTAACAGGAACTCTAAAACCATCAAAAGGACTATACTTTGAAAGTGATCTAAATTTTGAAGAATCTACAACCTTCTCACGTTTAACATCTACTATACACATGTCAGCAAATGAATTTTCACAAATTTTTGGATATTCTATACCAACAATCTTACAAGGATTTTCACAATATAGTTTAACAGCATCTACAATATCTATAAAACCATATCTCCATAGTGAAAGTAGTATTAGAGATGTTGTCTCAAGACCTGGAAATCCAGGGGGACAAATATCGTAATCTCTCAATTTCTCATCAATGCTGTGTGGTGCATGATCACTAACAACACAGTCAACTCTACCATTTAAAAATTCTACAAAAATACCATCTCTATCATATGAATCTCTAAGTGGTGGATTAACTTTACAAATATTTTCAAATTTTGAATTTTCAAAACACATTTCATCAGTTAGTATTAAATGGTGTGGTGTTATATCTAGAGTAATTTTTGAATACTGTCTATACCTATTTATAATTTTTATAGAATCTACAGTTGATACATGTGTGAAATGTACTCTAATATTTCTAAATCTCAAGATTTTAGATATTATAAAGTTTATACAAGATATTTCACTATCTCTACATCTTATAAATCTATGATTTTTGAAGTTATGTTCATATTTCAAATACATATCTCTAATAATTTTTAAATCTTCACAATGAAATATTAGTAGTATGTTAAATTTTTCACATATTTTAAAGAATTCATCTATCAAATTTTCCTCTACTAATCTCTCAATATCTTCAGGATATACTTTTATACTTCTAACACCACTCTCATAGTATCTATACAATTCTTCAATTTTCCTTGGTACTCCTGCATGTAGATAATACTCTACTTTAGACTTCTCTCTACAATATTTTAACCTGTCTAAGTATAGTTCTACATTATCTATCTTTGGATCTGTATTTGGCATATCGAATATCTTAACAACACCACCAGCAGCTGCAGCCATGCTACAGGTCTCTATTGTCTCTTTATGTGATTGTTTCCAATCTCTACAATGTACATGTATATCTACAAATCCTGGAAGTACTATGTGGTGATTTTCTAATCTAATCTTAATATCGTAATCTCTCTTCGATATTCCAAGACCTATCTTACATATTTTACCACTTTCACTATCTACAACTATGTCAAACCTCTTCAACTCTCTATTATTTAAAAGTATTTTTGCATTTTCTAACAATATCTTCATGATACAGTAAGTAAATAAGGGATTTAGAGATATATGTGTAATGTAGGTAATGTGGAATATTGACCTACTTAGAACTATTACGTCTAAGCTAAATTTAGGTAGGAGAATACTTTTACAAGAATATCCATCATTACTAAATTTAGCAAGAATTGTAGATTTACAAACACCAATGATAACATTAATAAATACAGAACTTAACGACATTGAGAGTAAGATATTTGAAAAGGATGATATTAGAAAAGTTAAACTATTTAGAGATGATATAAATCTTGAAACTGTAAAACTTGTAGAAGTTTTTAGACATTACTGTTTTGCAAAAAATCTTGTAGAACTTGGATATTCAAATATAACTCAGAGAATTGTTGAGACAATAGTTATAGAATTTCCACTATTCAATATTGAGTATTGTAGAGATGAGATACATTACGTATATGATAGATTGAGGAAGTTAAATTCAAAATTATTATGGATGCTTTCTAGATATCCAATAACTAGAAAATTAACACCACTAGAAGTACTTGCACACATATTACTAGATCTAAATCTTATAGGTGCAAGATCGATAATAAATGACTTCTTCATAAACTTCATGTCAAGTCCAGAATTATGCACACTTAAACTATTAACATCACATCTACTATACGTATTCCTACCTGCAGTCTCTGTAGGTTCTCTAATTAAGATGCCAAATACATTACTAGAATTGATAAGAAAGTACACATCTGCAAATTTTTTAGAATCACAACAAGCTAAGCAGAAGATTGAGAATTTAGAAGATTTAGAAGTTATAGATATCGTAGCTAGATATAGAACAACACTTCAAGAACTTCTAAAACTTCTAGATTCTACAACAAATATAATACAAATACCTACATTATTAGAAAAGTTGAGTATTTTAGAATCTTACATAAGTAAGGATAGATCAAAAATTTCAAAATACGTAATAATACTACTATCACCACCAAGATCTAAAACTGTGTATAATAGCTCTGCAAGATATATAAGAAACTTTGGACTACTAGTAAAGACTGAATGATGAACGTCTGAGCGGCAGATAAGTAAGTGAAGAGGTGTGTCGCAACTGACTACACGAATTCAATACTTCATTCATGATGATCACGCTCTTACCTGATTAGTGATGATGCGTCTACTCGCTGATCAGCTTGGGTGATATTCTTCATCTATTCTGGTAGCCGAAGTCTTCATCACTTACCCTGGTGATAGTGGTGCTGTTATGTTTGCTAGGTAGTAGTATGATGCTATACATGCTATTAAGACTATTATCAATATGACTGTCAATATCAATGCTGATGCTGATATATGTGTTACTCTATACTTCTTACCTCCAACTACACCTCCTGTATATGTTGTTACTAGCATGTATGTCAATATTCCAAGACCTATAGTCAATATTACACATATACTATACATGGTGTATATCTCAGATAGCTGTACTGGTGATAGTTGTTCTTTAATTACATTTGGTATTAAGACAACACTCCAAATACCATATGCGGATATTGAGTAGAATATTAATATTGCTAGAAGTATTATGAGATGTTTCAACTTCTCAGATATTTTAAACATGCCTATTCAAGATTTTAAAATTTGTAAGATTAATTAAATATTGCGTCTCACTTATTAAACCTCTAATCTCAAAGAATATTGCTATGAGTGAGTTCTCATTTGGAAAATTGCTATATAGAGGAATTGAGAAGTGTCCTGTATGTGGAGTTGAGAGTTTGGAAGTTTCAGAACTACTATACGAAATACCAAACTTCGGAAATATAATACTATACTCATACAGATGTTCAAGCTGTGGATATAGACATGTAGACTTACAATATCTAGAAGCTAAGAGATGGAAAACTTACAAATACATAATTAGAGATGATAGAGATGTAACTGAGACAATGATATTTAGATCAAAAACATGTAGAATACGTAGTCCAGATCTCGGATTTAGTATTGATCCAGGTATTGCAGCTGAAGCATTTATAACAACAGTAGAAGGACTTCTATATAAAGTTCTAGATTTTGCTGAAAGAATGTTAGTACTTACAGATTCTGAAGAGGAGAAAGAGAGAATTAGAGAATTTATGAATAAGGTAAAGATGGCACTTGAAGGTAAGATAACATTCACACTAATACTAGAAGACCCATATGGAAACTCACTAATAAAACCACCAAGAGGACGTGAAGATAGACTTGAAACACAAGGCTTAATAAGTAGTGAAGAACAGTAGTTTAGATGTCTCAAAAATCTTCAAAAACTTCTGAAAGAAAGAGAAGACGTAGAAGACTTAGAGATATGACACTTCCACTACTAGCTGCTGGATTGTTAAAGTTTCCTGAAGCTAAAGAATATGAGAAGATTCGTGTAGATCCAAAAATATTGATAATAATATCCATAATATTCATAGTTATAATACTTGCACTAAACTTCATCTAGACTTACAGTATTTAAAATAAATCTAATAAATGATTCAGGTGTTGGATTTACAATACCCTTATCTACAAGACTATTCCACTTACTAACAATTCTAGAATACTCCTCCTTAGCTTTCCTAATCTCAATAACTGCTTTATACTCAACTTCAAAATCATGTACTGGACCAATACCAATACCTGGACAGTAGTTTATAGCTTTGTCAAGTATTTCAAATTTAACAATATCATTCTCAATCCAGTATATGAATGGGTAGAATCTACATACTAGTGGTTTAAATTTATGTATCTTACATATCAATCTATCATTAACATACTTATTAAATATGCATGATCCATCAGGTCTTTTTGCAAGTATCATATAGTATTCACCATCTTCAAACTTAATTGTTGGATAGTCCCAACCTGTAGTCATATCTTTCTTAAAGAATGTTATAAAGTTTAGAGGTTCTAGACCTGTGTTTTTATAAATTCTCAATAAATCAACATGAGTTATAGGTATCCAATATCTTTTACAACATTCACCACATAGTACACATTTAAAATATACTTTAGGAGCAATATAGCCTCTAAACATGTCATTAATCATTTTAGAGGCAGATATTTAAGATAATTAACACATGAATAATCTATGGAAGTATCAACAGTAAGTTTGAGATATCACATATTTGATGAAAATGGAAAACTTTGTATTAGTCCAGAATTTGCTAAAAGTCTAATAAAAGCTGGCTATGGTGTTTGGAAACATGCAACAGTAGAACTATGTCATTGGACTAAGAGAAGTCTTACAGATCTTAGAAGTTGTTATAAAGTTAAGTTCTATGGAGCACCATATGGAGGTTCTCATAGGTGTGTAGAGATGTCTCCAATAGGTATGATATGCTTAAACAAGTGTATATACTGTTGGAGACCTACAGAATCATACGACTACTACATACCAAAACCTGAAGAAGTGTATGATCCTAAAGAAATTATTGAAGGAATATTAAAAGAGAGGAGAAGACTACTATCAGGATATTTTGGACATCCAAAATGTACACGTGAGAGAGTTGAAGAAGCATTAAAACCAACACACTGGGCAATATCACTATCAGGAGAGCCATGTCTATATCCAAAACTTCCAGAATTAATAATAGAGCTTAGACAACAACCAAACATAAGATCAATATTTGTAGTAACTAATGGTAGAGTACCTGAAATGATAGAGAAGATGGATAGAGAAGATGCACTACCAACACAACTATACCTATCATTAACAGCACCAAACGAGGAACTATATAAGAAAATTCACATACCAATACTAAATAGAGAAAATGCATGGAAAGACTTCAATAAAAGTCTAGAACTACTATCAACAATAAAGACAAGAACAGTAATAAGATTAACATTAATAAAAGGATTAAACACAGATGAAAAATACATACAAGAATTTGCAGAATTAATAAAAAAAGCAAACCCACACTTCATAGAAGTAAAAAGCTACATGAGTCTAGGATACTCACTATACAAGATAGGTAGAGAAGGAATGTTAAAACATGAAGAAGTAAAAGAATGGACAAAAAAACTCATAAAAGAGCTAAATAGAGAAGTAGAAAGATATGAAATAGTAGATGAAAGCCTAGACTCAAGAATAGTACTACTACAAAACAAAATAAGAAAAATAGAAAGACAGATAAGAGAAGTAAAACCAAAAGTAGAATGACAGGTTCAGGAATACAAAACTACTAAAGCTAAGGGGCGTTACTAATTTTTGGTAACACCCCTCAAGAATGTTAGAATGTGTAAAAACCTGATGCAATAATCATCAGAAATTCCAATTTCAATCCTCTTTTTGAGGTTTCATGAAGATGAATCTGAGAAATGGCTCAGGCTCAATATCCTTCATGTAGCTCTTCTTCTCACGGACTTGACACATAATAACATTTTCAATTGTTCTTTGGAAGTCTCTATTATGGTTTAGGGCTGAGTTATGGATGTTCTAATGGTAGAATAGGAAAAACTTAAGAAAAAACACAAAACAAAAACAAACAGAAAAAACAAGAAAACAGAATCTCAAAAAGAGGATTGAAAGTACGTAACTTTCGACGGTGTTACGATTTCTAACGACGTTCTTAGACACGGAATCTCAAAAAGAGGATTGAAAGTCCTCATCATGTATCAGCCTAGTAAAAACTCATCATGTATAATTGAATCTCAAAAAGAGGATTGAAAGACATAAGACTTCCCAAAAATTGTTTGATTAATAGCATTAAAAGTTGAATCTCAAAAAGAGGATTGAAAGACTCACTTTCACCGTCTTTCTTTGCTATGTACTCTAATAATTCAGTGAATCTCAAAAAGAGGATTGAAAGTAGGTTGAGATGTTCTTATGACAATGTTATCATCATCTAATCGAATCTCAAAAAGAGGATTGAAAGCCTCCACAACTTTCTAGACTCCATACTTGTCCAAAAACTCTGAATCTCAAAAAGAGGATTGAAAGCAGGTGTCCCACATGTCCTCCACAGTGCACAGTCCCGAGACGGGGGAATCTCAAAAAGAGGATTGAAAGGCATTTGTGCTTGCAAAAGTTATTCCCCACGACAATGTTCCGAATCTCAAAAAGAGGATTGAAAGATTGATTTACAAGCCTCAATGAACTGCATTGCCTCAATCCTCGAATCTCAAAAAGAGGATTGAAAGATCATCAGCTGTAGAGCACGTATATGAGTGCTGTCTGAAGTATCCGAATCTCAAAAAGAGGATTGAAAGAACAACGCACAACTATCATTAAACACTGTCAACCTGTCTATGTACTCTTGGAATCTCAAAAAGAGGATTGAAAGAAAACTTATGACTTGGTCTACTTCACGTACAGTCCAACACAGAGGAATCTCAAAAAGAGGATTGAAAGTCAAGATCAATCTCTGATGTCCAAAGTTTTTCATCCTGCATCAGAATCTCAAAAAGAGGATTGAAAGCATCTGTTGCACGGTATTCACGTATCTTGGAGTCTGCATATGCTGAATCTCAAAAAGAGGATTGAAAGGAGCCACTCTACGCCTCCACCAGTGTTGACATGTGCATTGTCGAGAATCTCAAAAAGAGGATTGAAATTGGAATTTCTGATGATTATTGCATCAGGTTTTTACACATTCTAACATTCTTGAGGGGTGTTACCAAAAATTAGTAACGCCCCCTGTATAATAAATTCAGGGTTTGATTTTCCTGTCTTTGAGTATTTTTATTCTGCTTCTTTTGTTTCTTCTATTGGTTTGTATATTTCTATGAATTGTCTTCCTAGTTCTGTTATTTTGTTGAATGTTACTTTTATTTTTGCTTTCTTTCTTATTAGATATCCTTCATATCTTTCTATGAATCCTAATGATTCTGCTAGTGTTAGTATGTAGTGTCCGTGTGTCCATGTTTTTATTATTGATAGTATTTCTCTTGTGTATGGTGGTCTACTTTTAACTTTTTCAAAATTTTCTATTTCTTTTAATAGTCTTACTAGCATTCTTGTATATCTCAATCCTAGGAATGCTTCGACTTCTGTACCGAATAGTTTTTCAGTACCTTTATTCATGTTGTAGTTATGTTTTGTCTGAAATTTATACTTTTCTGAACTTGTAGGTTTTCTATACTTACTGTGTTAATTTTGATTTTTTCATACTGTTTTTTTACGTGTGTGAGGAAGGTTGAGATTATTCCTATCTTTGACTTTCCTGATGTTAAGCATGGAGATGATGTTGGTTTATTGATTGTTGAATCTTGTAGGAGGTGTGGTATTGATATTCTTGATAATGATATTATTGTTATTGCTAGTAAGATTATATCAAAAGCTGAAGGTTTAATTATTGATTTGAGAGATGTTAAACCTAGTACTCAGGCTTATGAGATTTCTAAATTATGTAATTTAGATCCTAGACTTGTTGAAGTTATTATTAGAGAGGGAGAAGTTTTGAAGGTTAAGTCTGGTCTATTAATTACTTTCACTAGAGGTATTGTTTGTGGTAATTCTGGTGTTGATTTCTCTAATGTTGATGGTTCTGGTGTTAGAGTTGCACTACTTCCTAAAAATCCTGATGAATCTGCTAGACGTGTTAGATTTAGAATTAGAGAGTTGACTGGTAGAGATGTTGCTGTAATTATTACAGATACGTGTGGTAGACCATTTAGGAGAGGTGCTGTAAATTTTGCAATTGGTATTTCGGGTATTAGACCATTTAGAAGTTATGTAGGTAGGAGAGATAGGTATGGATATGAGATGACTAGGACAAGTATATGTATTGTTGATGAGATTGCAGCAGCTGCAGAGCTAGTTATGGGTCAAGGTGATGAAGGTATACCTGTAGTCATAGTTAGAGGTTTAGAATATGAGAAGTGTGAAGAATGTTCAATAAATGATGTAGTTATGCCAAGAGAAGATTGGCTTTTTAGATAGTTTAAACTATAACTATGTGATGTATGAATGGGTGTAGTCCTTTAAATATGAATTCTAAAGCCACGAATAGAAATACAAATCCAAATACTAGCCTTATAATCCATACAGGTGATCTAGGTACTAGCCATGCACCAATCCAAGCACCTAGAGCTGTACCACCTCCTAGACATGCAGCTGCTACTAGATCTACAAGATGTTGCCACATTTTAAATCCTGCACTTACAACAGCTATAGATATGAATGATGGTAATGATGTTCCTACAGCAATCTTTACAGGTGATCCTAGTATGTATATGAATGCTGGTACTAGTGCATAACCTCCTCCAAGTCCAACAATTCCAGATATTATACCTATGAAGAAGCCTATCAAAGATTTAGATATTACGCCACCAGGAACTTCTTTACCAACTTTCTCAGGTAGTTTACCCCTCTTCAATCCTTCATACACCATCCTGACTGCTACATATAGAAATGCACCTCCAAGAATTAGATCTAGAAGCCATGTCTGTTTCCAAATATACATAAATATTATTGAACCAACAGCAGAACCTATAGCTCCAGATATTGCAACAATCTTCACAGTCTTATAGTCTACATTTTTCAATCTTATATGAGCTGCAGCACCTGAACTTGCAGTAACTATGACTGCTGTAATTGTTGTACCTATAGCTACAGGTACTGAATATCCAAATAGAAATACTAGTGCTGGAAGCATTATTACACAACCACCGATACCTAGAAAACCACCTACAATACCTGCAGCTATACCTGTGAGTATTAGTAATATTATCTTTACTATCATATACATCATGTTTCTGCATTTTGTAAACCTCAGTTATGGAAAATAAATATATGAGTTTCCAATTGGAAAATTTCTAGATGGAGTTCAAACTTGACAATATTGACATTATGATAATATCAGCACTACAGCAAGATGGTAGAATGTCTATTAGAGATCTTGGGAAGATTGTCGGAATATCACATACAGCAATTAGAAAAAGATTAAGAAAATTACCAATAAAAATAACAGCATTATTTAGTAAAGATTTTATTAAAGGTATAGTACTTGTTATTGGTAGATTGAGAAGTAGTTCAAATATTGAAAATATATTAGAAAGATTTTATAAATGTCCTAGAATGATAATGTTTGCATCATCAGGATCTAGAACATACATAGCTATGATGATTGCAGAGGAAGAGTCAGTGATTGACTGTATATCTCTTGACTGTGCTATAAAGATGATTCCTGAAGCTGAGAAAGTTGAAGTATATATACTAGACAGATTGTACATTCCAGATTATCTATATCTAAAAATTCCATTGGAGGTATATGATGTTGCACCATGTGGTAGAGATTGTTTGAAATGTAGAAGATTTAGAGAAGGTACATGTCCTGGATGTCCTGCAGTTAGGCACTATAGAGGTTGTTTAAGAAGTTTTAAAGTTAGATAACTGTTGCAAGTGTTAGTAATTGTAGTGTAGATGTGCATATTATTGGTAAACTTCTAAATATTGAATATAGAACACCACCAATACCTACAGCAATAATATTTAGAAAATCTGTATATGCATGATATATATCTGACATAGCTATCTTCTTATCATAATCACTAGTTGATAGTAGGTATATATAACATCCTTTCAATATTGAGATTCTAAGACAGGAATATGATATTGTTATTGGTATAATCTCGAGATATGGAGGTACAAATATTACAGCAATCCAAGATAGAAATCCTATAAATGAGCTTAAGATAACGATATTTCTAAAATATTCACTATTCATACCAATGATTGAATCTATAACTAGATCAACAACACCACCAACAAGTATCATTGCTGTGAATAGTAGACCAATATTTAGGATAGTTAGATGTTTAGCTTCAAAAAGATACGGAGATAAATATTCATAAGTTATTCCCCATGCAAGTGAGCTTAATAGTAACATGATTGCAATTCTATTATTAATTTTCAAAATTTCAAAACCTGACTTAATATATTCTCTAAAAGCTGAAAATATACTAATCTTAGAATTATCATTCTCTCTATAAACACCTCTCAAAGTTAGTGATAGTGCTAGTGATAATGTACATATTGAAGATATTAAAATTATAACATAGATCTTATCTAGGATAAATAGGTATGCAATTAGTGAACTACTAACTCCCCAACCAACAACAAGCAATATTGAGCATATTGAAGATATTTCATATGAATATTCTTCAGGTAGATTTTCAAATAATATTAAACTTAGAGGGATTGAGCCTATTGCAGAAAGACCAACACATATACATGCAATTAATATAAGTATGATATTACTATATGTAACTGAGAGTATTGTAAGTATGTAAGATATTAAGTATAGAATAATTCCAACACTAGTCAATATTTTCCTAGTCTTAAACTTCTTTACTTGATTAGCTATAGTTGATAGAAATATGTCTATAAAATGCATAAGTACTAAAAATATTGCTGCTATTATTGGTCCTAGCATGAATACTAGTTTAAATGGTATATACCATGCTAGAAATCCATATAGAAATCCATATGAAAAGTATAGTAATGCTATTGATACCTGTGAATATCTGAAAGCTTTATAATTTAACTTCTTTATATTAAATTTCTCAGACATACCTGATGTTACAGCTATGTTAGAAATAATCTAACTTTAAATCCATTACTCTCAAGTACTTTAACATAATCATAAACTTCTTCATATGTTACTTGTAGAAGTTTATACCTAGTCTCAACAGGTCTATATATTGTATATATGTTTATATAATCTGGCTCTACAATTCTCAAGATTTCTACAATCTTCTCAGCATCTTCAGATGTGTAGTTTTTTAACTCTATACCATTTTCATAATATTTGAATAGTAGTATTTGTATCACTTTTTCAGCATTTATATTTCTTAGATTTTTCAATCCTTCAATTATGTCTCTAATTTTTATAGTCTCTATTGGTCTATTTATTTTGTATAGCTTATCTTCTATACCTGTATCTAACTTTGCTTCTATATGATCTAGATATTTTAGTGCGTTTATGATGTTTCTATTTTTTAATGTTGTACTATTTGTAAATATTCCAAATGATTTTATTGAATATTCTCTACATATTTTACTAATTTCTCTACATAATTCTCCGATTTTTGGATATAGTGTTGGTTCTCCATTACCTGATAAGTCTATTGTGTCTGTCTCTACTTCTCTAAGTACTTTTTCCAATATTTTTAATATATCTTCAACATCTATTTGTAATGGTGCTTTTTCTGGTGTATCTACCTTATATACTGTTCTTCCTCTTAGACAGTATATGCAGTCGAATGAGCATACTTTAAATTTTGGAAATGGATTTATTCCAAGACTTCTACCTCTTCTTCTCGATTTTACAGGTCCGTATATTACTGCTCTATGTTTTACAGGACATTTTGTACAATCTCCAATGCAGGGTGCGTATAGTATCCTATCTCCTTCTTTATATATTGTCAACACTATCTTTTAGAATTTTTCAAATATTAATAATTGTTGCTATGATTGTACTTTTATGATTATTTTCAGCGCAGGTCATTTACATCATCTTCAGTAAGCCGAAGGATTCATCATTTCTCTTCTAAGCTTTTTCTTATCTCTTCTATATATCTAGTACATTCTTCATAAAATCTACAGTATTTACAGGATGGGTGATCTTCACCTTTTAATCTTCTATTAACTATCTGACATATGTTTTTTATGTAGTATTTTGGTAAGCATTTAATACATACAACAACACTACCTTTAATATATGCAACTTCTCTAGGAGTTATTTCTTGTCCACATACTGTACATTTGTAATTCATGTTTTTTCTTGTTAGCATAACTTATTAATTTTACAAGATTTATCTTGACAATATATGTCTTTCAGACCGTTAACACTTGACGAAGGGAAGTATCTAGTTAAGCTTGCTAGAAGAGCTATCTATGAGTATGTTGTTAATGGTAGAAAGATTGAACCGCCATCTGATGCTCCTAGAAGATTGTTTGATCTTAATTATGGTGTATTTACTACATTAGAGGTGTATCATGGTCCTGATCTTACAGAGCTTAGAGGTTGTATTGGTTTTCCACAGGGTGGTATGCCACTTGTTAAGTCTGTTATTGAGAGTGCTATTGCTGCTGCTACTGAAGATCCAAGATTTGAACCTGTTAAGCCTAGTGAACTTGATAGGATTGTTATTGAGGTATCTGTTTTAAGTCCTTTAGAGGAGTTGAAGGTTTCAAGTCCTAAGGAGTATCTCTCTAAGATTATTATTGGTAAACATGGTCTAGTTGTTAAGAGAGGTATATTTTCAGGACTTCTACTACCACAAGTACCTGTTGAGTATTGTTGGGATGTTGTGACATTTCTAAATGAGGTTTGTGAAAAGGCGTTAATGCCAATAACCTGTTGGACTGATGAATATACTACAATATACATCTTTGAAGCACAGATATTTAAAGAGTTGACACCTAACGGTGATATTGTAGAGAGAGATCTAGCTAGAGAATATGAAGAACGTTGTAAAGGCAGATCTACATCTACACACAGTGTATAGTGATGGTGTTAGTACACCACTAGAATATTTAGAGATGGCTGAGTTTAAAGGTATTAAAATTATATCAATAACAGACCACAACACATTTAAAGGTAGTAGAGAAGCTATGAAAATTGTTAAAGAGAGAAATTTTAATGTATTGATAATTCCAGGTGCTGAAATTAGAACTAATATTGGAGATATACTAGTATACTGTCCTGAAATTCCAGAGGTAGATCATGCACCTAGAGATATATATGAGCTATCTGATTGGGCTAGTGAGAGAGACTGTATTCTAGTACCTGCACATCCATTAGACATATTTAGACATGGTATTGGTCTTATAAATCTATTTAAATATGATTGGAAAGTTGTTGAAGTTTATAATGGTGGTGTTATTATACCTCTAGTAAATGAGATAACATATTCAATATGTAGAAGAATGAAAGTCTCATGTATTGGTAATAGTGATGCACATCATGTATCTAGCATGGCTATGTGCTACACATTTATTAGATGTGACAATATTGATGTTGAGTCAGTAATTAAGAGTATTGTTAATGGATTTGTAGAACCTAAGTCTGAAAAGTATGTTAGACGTGTTAAATATAGAGTTAGATCTTCAATAATTAGAAGAAGTCTAAAAATCTCTTAATTATACCTAGAGTACAGTAATCTAATGTTCTTTCAGACTCTACTATTATAATCTTATTTGAACTTCTTATAGCATATATGTGAGTTCTATCTCTATCTACGTGTAGTATATTGTTAAAATTTAATGTTAGTATCTCTCTAGGATCTATCGTTACATTTCCAAATCTATCTACTTCACTATTATTCTTCAACACTACTGCACCTTTAAGATTTAACATCTTTACAAGATCTTGAAGTGTTGCTGGTATATGACTAATCTGTACTATGTAGTATCCTTCTATCGCTTTTTCAAGTCTATCAACTCTATCTGTAAGTTCCTGTATTGTCTGTTCAATCTTTGTTAACATGTCTACAACTCTTGCTAGGAAGTTTCTTACTTCATCTATTGCCTGTTGATACATGTGGTACATGTGTATTATTGGTGGTTGAGTCTGAGGTCTCTTCTCCTCTCTCTTTTTTCCAAATTTTTCAAATACCATTACGTATCTAACAACATCTTAGGTATATACGTATATCGTTTAGTTTAGATACATTTCTCAACAAGTGTGTACTTGCTAACTATGTTCTTGATATTGCTATATACTCTATTAAATATTTCTGAAACACTTCTTCTAATAACTTCCTCAGCTTTAGATAGATTTCCAAGCTCTATCTCTCTAACATAGTCTAGTATTATCTTTCTTAATTCTTCTGGAAGTGTTGAATATACTTCTAATAATTCTCTCCTTCTCTTATATACTACTATGTTCATCAATATTGTCAATATTTGTCTAATCTCAATCTCAATACTGTGTATGTCTAGTAGAAGTTTCTGAATTGGATTTTCACTCCTCTCGAAAGGGTACTCCCTTCTTCTTTTCTAAATACTTCTTAGCTAGGTCTACACCATATTCATCAATTGCGAGCTCTGTTAAATCTAGAAGTAGTGTAAGTTTTTCTGCTAATCTTCTACCTCCAATTGCTTTTATGAATGTCTTTTTTGTAAGTTTTTCACGTAATTCCGATATTGTACTTTTTGCATCTTCAATTATCTTCTTAATATCCTCACTCGTATATTTCGATTCCCCCGTCACTAATACGCACGGTGTGGAGAATCTTAAATGCGTTACTATTGTGCTTCACCTTAAGATTTTCTAGAACTATAGTGTCTACACCTCTCTTTAATATGGCTAGTATTGCACCACCATATCCAGCTCCACTAATCTTAGCTCCTGTAAAATATCCAGTATTTAATAGTTCTATAACAATTTTATTAGTTCTATCATCTACAACATCTAGACAATTTAATAACCAGTGACATGTAGTTATAACTTTTCCTAGATATTCTTCATCTCTCATGTATAGTCCTTTAATAATTTCTTCACTACACATGTCTATTGCTTCAAATATCTTAGATATTAAGCTTCTATATTTTTCATATAGTTTTGCTACTCTATCTACGAGCTCTTTTGTAGATTTTAACTTTCTAATCAATACTATACTCATCTTTAACCAGTCTATATCTACGTTAATTTTTTCTATACTTTCAGATTTTATTAATAGTATTCCTCCTAATGTTGATGTATATGTATCCATTCTACTAGCTCTACCCTGTACACCTTTCTCAATTTTGAATGATAGTTCTGCAATATATTTCCTATCTAGCTTAATGTTGTAGTATTTACATAATGCTGATATTGTTGATGATATTGTTGCTGCTGATGTTCCAAGTCCTGATCCTGGTTCTACATCTCTATCTATTTCTGTAATTATTTTCAATCTTCTAATCTTTTTTCCAAGAATTTCTTCTTCAAATATCTTTATACAGTATTTTACATATTTGAAAAATCCCTCAATTTTATTATCATACTCTTCTTCAATATTTCTAAATTTTAGTATAATCTTATCCTCATCTATATTTTCAATTTTAGTATATACGTATCTATCTATTGCACATGATATTGCTCTATATCCATAGACTACTGCATGTTCTCCACATAGTTTAACTACTAGTGGTGCTTTACTTATCATTATTCTCTTCTATTTTCTCTATATTTAACTTGTATGTACTATCTACTGCATAGTGTGCACTTGAGTAAACGTATTTGAATATGTTCTATAGTCTAATCTTGGTAGTACGTGAGTGAGAAGATTATTGATGCAATACTTAGACCTAGATCTGTAGCTGTTATTGGAGCATCTAGAGATCCTAGGAAGGTTGGTCATGTAATTTTGAGAAATATTTTAGATTCTGGTTTTAGAGGTAGTGTATATCCTATAAATCCTCATGCTGATGAGATACTTGGATTGAAATGTTATTCAAATATTCTTGAAGTTCCTGAAGTTCCAGATATTGCTATAATTGCAATACCTGCAAGATCTGTTCCTAAAGTTGTTGAAGAGTGTGGTGAGAAGGGTGTACCTATCATAGTTATAATATCTGCAGGTTTTAGAGAGACAGGTCCTGAAGGTGCTAAACTTGAGAGAGAGATTGTAAATATTGCTAGAAGATATGGCTCACGTATTATTGGTCCTAACTGTCTTGGTATAATGAATCTCAATGTTGGTCTTAATGCAACATTTTCAAGTACAACTCCAAGATATGGATCAATATCATTCATATCTCAGAGTGGTGCTGTAATTACAGCAGTTATAGATCTTGCAAAGATGTTTAATATTGGTTTTAATAAAATCTTCTCACTAGGTAATAAGTCTGATATTGATGAGACAGATCTTCTAGATGTACTTTCGAGAGATGAGACTACTAGAATAGTTTTGATGTATGTAGAATCTATTGATAGAGGTAGAGAATTTATTAATAAGTGTAGAGAAGTTGTTAAAGATAAGATTATTGTTGCTATTAAGGCTGGAGTTACTGAGAGAGGTGCTAGAGCAGTATCATCACACACCGGCTCACTTGCAGGTAGTGCTAAGATTTATGAAGTAGCTTTTCAACAGGCTGGTGTTGTTCAGGTAAGTTCTCTTAGAGAACTATTCTCATTTATAAAACTAGTATCTAGATATGATGATCCTTCGAAGATTGATAAGCCTAGATTAGTAATTGTTACAAATGCTGGAGGTCCTGGAATAATTGCTACAGATACATGTGAGAAGTGTGGTATTGAACTTGCATCATTAAGTTATGAACTTGTTGAAAATTTGAGAAAAGTTCTACCTCCAGCAGCTGCACTTCACAATCCTATCGATGTTCTTGGTGATGCAGATCCTGAAAGGTATGTAAATGTTCTAGATATAGTTCTTAAAGATCCAAATATCAATACGGTGCTTATAATAGCTACACCACAAGCAACAACTAGACCTAGAGAACTTGCTGAGAAGATTGTTAATATTGTTGAGAAGTTTAGAAATAAGATTGTTGTAGTATCTTTTCTAGGTGGTGAAAGTTTTGAAGATGCTATAAAGATGTTGATAAGTAGTAGAGTTCCTGTATTTACAAGTATTGAAGATGCTGTAGAATCTATATCAATACTAGATAAATGGTTTAAACTTAGATTTAAGGTTTTAGAATATGCTAGTGAGAAGATTGAACTATATTCAATAGATGTTAAATATGTTAAAAATATTATTGAGAAAGTTAGGAATGAAGGTAGGAGAGTACTTACTCTAGATGAAGCTTTAGAGTTAGTCTCAAGTATTGGTATTAAAGTACCACCAGGAGGTCTTGCTAAGAGTGAAGATGAGGCTGTACAGATTGCTGAGAAGATTGGCTATCCTGTTGTTCTTAGAGTAGTATCTCCAGATATAATTCATAAGAGTGATATTGGTTGTGTAAAGTTGAATATATCTAGTGAAGATGAGGTTAGAAGAGCTTTTAGAGATATTATGGAGAGAGTTCGCATATTTGCACCACATGCAAAGATTTTCGGTATACATGTATCTAGAATGATTCGTGGAATGTATGAGACTATCATAGGATTTACACGTGATCCACAGTTTGGTCCTGTAGTGTTGTTTGGTATGGGTGGTATATATGTTGAACTGTTTAAAGATGTATCTATGAGAGTAGTCCCAATCACTAGACTTGAAGCTTTAGACATGATTTATGATACTAAGATTGGTAAGATATTGATGGGTTATAGAGGTAGTAGACCTGTAAATGTTGAATTGATAGTTGATACAATTCTTAAAGTTTCATCACTTGCATATGCTGTTGATGATATTGTTGAATTTGACATAAATCCACTACTAGTAACACATAATGATGTGTATGCAATAGATGTTAAGGTAGTGGTGAGATAATGAGACCAATCTACATAGCATCTACAGAGAGAGCTTCTGGAAAGACTACAATAGCAATAGCATTAATATCTCAACTTGTTAAGAAGGGTTTGAAAGTAGTTCCATTTAAACCATTCATGTTCAATTTTGGTGGTGTTAGAGATGAGACTGTAGAAGTACTTTTACAAGTTTCTAAATGTGTTGAAAATATATCAGATGTATGTCCTATTAGAGTTGAAGGTTCTAGTAGATATCTAGAATTTTTAACTAAGATTAAGAGTGAAGAGCTTTTAAAAACTATTAAAGATAGGTGGAATTATCTAAAGAGTAAGTATGATATTGTCGTTGGTGTTGGTTATAAATCATTAACACATAAAATTCTTGGAAAAGTTTTAGAACTTGACATAGTTAAAGAACTTAATTGTAAAGTTCTAATTGTTTCAAAACCAACATCTGAAGATAATATTGGAGATATATTAGCAGGTATTGAACTTGCTAAAAGTAGGGGTATTGACATTCTTGGAGTAGTATTTAACTGTGTTAGACCTTGGATTAAGTCTATTGTTGATGAGTGGTGTAGAATTTTAGCTAGTGAGAATGTAGATGTTTTAGGTATTGTTGATGAAGATTTGAATTTACTAAATCCAAGTATTAGAGAGCTTGTTGATGAGCTTCAAGGTAAGGTTCTAGTTAATGAAGATAAGCTAGACACAACTTATGAACATGTTCTTGTTGGTGCTATGACTCCTGATGCAGCTCTTAGATATATGAGATCAACACCGAACAAGATTGTGATTACTGGTGGTGATAGAGCTGATATTATAATGCTAGCTCTTGAGACAGATACTAGAGCTATAATACTTACAGGTGGTATTATGCCTAGTCCGAGAGTTATTGCTAGAGCTGAGGAGAGGGGTGTACCTATAATTCTCGTAAACTATGATACATATACAACAGTTTCAAAGATATTACAGGCTAGTGGTAAGGTTAGGATTGGTGATAAGAGGATTGACATTATTGTAGATAAGGTTTCTAAATGTATAAATATTGATAAGATATTAGAGAAGATATCAGAATAGTACTATTCTAGCACTATCTTCTTAATATTTTCAATCTTTTCACTACATTTAGATAGTTGTGTTCTACATTCTTCAATCTGCTTCTTCAATTCTTCAATCTCTTTTCTAAGCTTTTCAACTTCTGGAGTTTCTACAGTTCCTGGAAATGGTATTTCAATCTTGACGCCCTCTTTCATAAATTTCTCATATGTCTTTAATACTATCTGTCCTGCCTTTGTCTCACCTTTTAGATGTTTTCTAATTGTTGCCTCTGTCTTACCTAGCTCTTCCGCAATCTCTCTAAGAGTCATTCCAGCTTTCTCTCTTGCAAGTGCTCCTGCAGCTGTTGCTAGACTATCAATCCATGTTAATCTTTCACCACTTTTCAATAATTCTATAACTTCTGGAGTGAATAGTGATGCTATTAGTAGTGCTGTCTCTAATCTTCTAATATCTTCTCTAGATACTGGTCTTAGAGGTACTTCTATGACTTCTTCTTCCTCACCTTTTACTTTCTTCTCTTCAGGTGTCACAATTATGTTATTTTGGATCTCCTTTATATTACGTTCTCTATATTGAGGATATATGGTTAAAGTGTTAGTAACTAATGATGATGGTTTTCTAAGTCCCGGATTGAGATTGCTATACTCTGCATTATCTAGAATTGAAGGTTTGGATATATGTGTTGTAGTTCCTGAAAAGCCACAATCAGCAGGTAGTCTTGGAATAACTCTTCATAAGCCAATTCGTGTATGGAAAACATGTATTGATGGTATAGACATGTATGTAATATCTGGAAGACCTTGCGATGCTGTTATATATGCATTTTCAACATTGGGAGATTTTGACATTGTTATTAGTGGTGTAAATATTGGTGATAATACAGGTCTTCAAGCAGTACTTGCATCTGGAACAATATCTCCATGTATATATGCTTCAATTGTTAAGAATATTCCTGGAATATCATTCTCAATATTGTTTAAAGATAATGTTAATTTTAGAGATGATAAACTTATAACAATTATAAGTGAGATCTGTAGGTTTGTTATAGATAGGAGAGGTAGTTTAAAACCAATAGATGTAATATCTATAAATCTTCCACATAGAATTACTAGAAATACTAAAGCTAAAGTATGTGATATTTCTGAAATAAAATTTACACATTACATAGTTCGTAGAGTTGATCCTAGAGGTTTAGAATATTTTTGGATTCATGGTTATCTAACTATAAAGCCTAATGAAAATCTTGATGTATATTCACTATATGTTGATGAGAGTATTGTTATTTCAGGTCTAAATGCTAGATATATATCGACTATACGTAGAGATTACGATCCTGATAGAGCGTATAGGATATTGTTAGAACTTTGTAATTATGTTAATGATGTTTTATGTAGACTCTTTACATAATTCCCACAAGACTATTGATAGTAGTGATGTTGCTGGTGCTAATTTGTTAAATATCTTTATTGGTATTCCAAGCTGAATTTCTCTAGGTAGAAATGGTAGATCTTGACCGTGTACTACAAGTGCTATCTTTTCACCATTTTTCAATTCTCTAACCATGTCTTTTATATGTTTTTCAAGTTCTTCACCTTCACTAGTTGTTAAGAAGTATATTTTTGATATGTTTAGAACTTCTTTAAGATCCTTCAATTCAGATAGTATTGATATGTTTAGATTTTCCTTTATAGCTATCTTAAATGCTTCTGGTATTCCTTGTTGTGCTGCCGCTCCTGTTGGTCTTATAATTACCATGTTTGGACATGAGAAAGCTATACATAGTCTAACTATCTCAATTACTCTATGTACACTAGTGACATTATGTAGTACAACTGTCAGATGTTTAAATATTTCTCTCATGTAGATTGCAGACTTCTCTTTAACCAAACACTAAAATATTATCTTCACACATATCTAATTGTGCTTCCAGAAGAGTTAGTAGATGTTGAATTTCCAAAAGTTAAGATTAATGATAGGATTAGTAAGGTTGTTGAGCTTGTTAGAAAGTTTAGAATATATACAGTACCTGTTGTTGACGATTCTGATAGACTTATAGGAACTGTAATATATAAGGATCTTCTTGAGCGTAGAGTTAGTCTAACATCTAAGGTAAAGTCTGTAATGACTGGTGCACATAAGGTATCTATTGATAGTGATGTTAAGACTATAGCTCACAGATTTTACACACTCAGAGTTAGAGATATACCTGTAGTTGATAGAGATGGTAAGGTTATTGGTGTTATTAGGAGAGAAGTATTTGCAAAATATCTACTAGATGAGGGTTATGTAAAATCTGAACCAGTTGAGAGATTTGCATCAATTCCAGCAATAACAGCAAATGTTGAGGATCCTGTAGCTAAAGTTAAGTGGGAGATGGTTAGAAGAGGTATCTCTAGAATGCCTATTCTTGATGAAGGTAAACTTGTAGGTATTGTAACTATGAGAGATATTGTTGAAAAACTATACTATGCATCAATACCTGAAAGACAGTCTTACGGTGAAGTTGTAGGTTCTGAAGATGAGATATTAGCAGCACCTGTAAAGGCAATAATGACATATCCTGTAGTGACTGCTAACTATGATGAAGACGTTAGATCAGTTGTTAAGAAATTGATTGATCGTGGAATATCTGGATTACCAATAATGAAGAATGGTCAGGTGTATGGTGTATTTTCTGGACTTGACATAATTAAGAGGTATATACTTGGTGAGAAAGTTGTAATACCAATACCTGCAAAGATTGAGATTGAACTACCTGAAGATAAGTGGAAACTTCTTGAAAAGATAATATCACACTACTACGGTAAGCTTAGTAGATTAACAGACATCATAGATATTCGACTTAGTTTAAAAGTCTATGAATGTTCTGAAAGCGATAAGGATGAGAAGAGGTGTAAATATTCGATACATGTAAAACTGAAAGATCCGTATGATGAGTATGTTGTATCTGTAATAGAGTGGGATCCAATAAAGGCTGTTAGAGATGCTCTAAATCTACTATTTAGAAACGTGTTGAGAAAGCATAAGAGACTGAAAAAGAGGAGAGGTACAAGTCCAAGATATGAAAGTGAGTGAATATTATAGAACTTTAATATTAAACAACTTCTCAAAATTTCTAGTAGTTATAAGAGAAACCTCATCCTCACTAACATTCTTAATCTCACTAATTTTCTTAACAACAAGCTTAACATGAACAGGTCTACTCTCACTACCAAATTCAGGACCTAGCTCAGGAGTGTCACTTTCAAGTAACATGTTTTCTAGAGGTATATTACTTACAAGTTTTTGTTTCTGTTTAGAGTGTAGTATTGATGGTGGTATTGAGAAGTAATATCCTAAATCTACAGCCTTCTTAGCAATTTCAATACCACCACTATATGCATGGAGTATCACTTTACTAATATTAAAGCTTTGCAATATCTCTATAACATCTCTATAAGCTCTATGTGAATGTACTATAACAGGTAGTTCATACTTTTTACATAATTCTAACCATTTCTCAAATATTGTTCTACAAATATTCTTCAGCATCCTATCCTTAACTTTAGAATAGTCTAATCCAACTTCTCCAATAGCTACAACTACTCTATCTCTTACAAGTTTTTCAATATTCTGTGTTAATTTTATATATGTTTCTAATGTAAAATCTGTAATTTCCTGACCTATTGATAAGTATATTATTGTACTATACCTACTCTTCAACTCTAATCCAATCTTTAATTCAACATCATTTTGTACAGATACTACAATTATCTTAACATTATTTTGAACAGCCTCTCTAATAATATCATCTACAACATTTTGAAGTGTTGGTCTTGCTAAATGTGCATGAACATCTACTAGAGGAATCATATTATGTAGATCTTCTTTCAAGTAGTACAAATACTACAACTAGCAATATACCTGCTAGAAATACTGCAGCACTTAGAGCTATTATTGGTAGATTAATTTGAATATTAGCACCACCTATCTTAATCGTTACTGGTGTTGTTTGTCTATTTTGTTGAGTTTTTATAAATTTAATAACGAATTTTATGTTTGTAATATTGTTGGTACTTGATAGGTATAGAAATTCTATTATATCATCGTGGAGTTTTGCAAGTATATAATCTGTGTATGCCATTGCAATATTTTCAAACATATTTGTAGTATTAACCTTCTTTAAGTAGTAATTTCCAAACTGTATATACATTACAGAGTATATCGGTAAGAGTCCTCTCTTTAGAAGTTCGTATGTTCTAGTTAATGCTGATTCT
>CAZNTG010000011.1:0-62399 GCA_964575955.1 uncultured Thermoproteaceae archaeon | reverse complement strand
AAAATAAATAAAAAGAATAAAATGAATAAAATGAATAAAATGAATAAAATGAATAAAATGAATAAAATGAATAAAATGAATAAAATGAATAAAATGAATAAAATGAATAAAAATATATTTATTTTACGCTTCTTATTGTTGTTCAGAGTTGTTTATCGTGTTGATACTGGATTTATCTTACCATTTGGTTTTTATAATGTTTAATTGTTTAGTGCTTATGTGTATGATGAACGCACCCTTAGATGATTGATGATTGAACCGCCAGCGTCTGATTTTAATAATAGTGTCATTTTCAATATTGTGATAATGGTTGAGTATTGTATTGAAGTTATTAATGTATGGAAGAGGTATGTTGTGCGTGAAGGTTTTAGGAAGAGGCGTGTTGTTGAGGCTTTGAGAGGAGTTTCTTTTAATGTTAAATCTTGCACTATTCATGCACTTCTAGGTCCTAATGGTGCTGGTAAGACTACTCTAGTTAAGATTTTGTCTACCATAATACTACCTGATAGTGGTACTGCTAGAATTAAGGGTTATGATGTTGTTAAAGATTCTGATAGTGTTAGAAAAATTATTGGTGTTGTTCTTGATATTTCTAAGGGATTTTATCAATCTATGAGTGGTTTGGAAAATTTGATCTTTTATGGAATTTTAAAGGGAATGTCTAAGAGAGATGCTACTAAGAGAGCTAAAGAAGTTTTAGAACTTGTAGGTCTTGATGAGACTGCGTATAGAAGACCATACTATACGTATAGTCTAGGTATGCGTGCTAAGATATCTATAGCTAAGGCATTAATGACAGATCCTGACATACTTATCCTCGATGAACCAACACTAGGATTAGATGTTGAAAGTGCTAGAATGATTAGAGAGCTTTTAATGAAATTATCTAGAGAAGGTAAGACAATACTGATAACAGGTCACAATATGCATGAGATAGAATCAATCTCAAACTACATAACAATAATAGATAAGGGTAGAGTTATAGCTATAGGTACTCCAGAAGAATTAAAAATTAGGCTAGGATTAACAACAAAGATAGAATTAAAATTAAGAAAACCTGATAGTAAGGTTATACAAGAAATACAGCGAGAATTAAATACAATAAGAATAGATTCTAACAATGATAGAATTATAATATATGTAAAAGGTAAGAGAGAAGATATTATGAATAGGTTGATAGAATTATTGAGAAATGGTAGTGTAGATGTTCTAGATTTAAAACTTTCAGAATCAACATTAGAAGATGCCTATCTAGCTGCAATAGGTAGGGAGAGTTGATGAAATTTTTAAACATAGTTAAAGCATTAGTATATAGAGAGTTTATATTCATAAGAAATAACATTGGAGAGTATGTAGTGCTATCCTTCATATCTATATTTTTCGCAATTTCAATAATTGGAATTGCTATCAGTGTTGGTGGTACTTCAAAGTTTATACATAGGTTTATACAAATATTTCAGGTGAGTAATAATATTTCTCTAAGTAAGATAGTTGCAGCATTAATATCACTTTCAGGATTATTGTCAATAGTTGCAGATATTGTAGGATCCGTGTCTCAAATAGTTATCTATGAGATAAATTTTACAGAGGTTATATATATGATTGCTCAAAGTGTAGATCTATACCTATACTATATGGCTTATGCACTTGTTAGTGGAATTATCTCAAGTATTGTATCAACAATATATCTAATTCCAACATTACTTATTGTGTCTAATCTTAGTGGGTTATTTACATATTTAATACTACTTCCAATATTTATAATCACAGGTATAGCATTAGCATACTATACATTAATAATATCACTACCTGTAGCGTTAATATTAAATGTTAAAAGACCATGGATAATATCTCAAGTTTTTGTACCTGCTATTATAGCTGGAACTGGAATTTTTATACCTATAAACTTCGTACCAATATTTATAAGAATTCTAGCGTATACGACACCACTACCTGAGATATGCATTATACTTCAAAATTTACTACTTAAAAATACTATTGTTAAGAGTATGATTATCATATTTGTAATACTTCTCACATTGTACATATCAACTTCTGTAGTAGTATCTTTAAAGTCTGACAAGTATATTAGAAGAGGTCTATGAATATTCGTAAATATTTAAAATTTGTATACCTAGGTATTAGACTTGTAAAATTTCACAAGTCTTCATATATTGCATATCTAGTAAGTACTATACTTTGGATAATTATCGTAGTTTGTCCAGCGCTTGTATTATCTCCAAATCCTATAAAAACTCTCTATACATATTTTCCAGGTATATTAACTTTTAATATAGTTTCAAGTGGTGTTTGGACTAGTGTTGACTATTTTAGATTTTACTATTATCAAGGTTTGACGGATCTATTTATTGAGTGTGGTGTAGGTATTTTAGAATATTCTATAATATGTATCTTAACTGATGGTCTTCTAATTCCACTAATATCTTTCATAACTATCTTCTCAATAGCTACTATGTATGTCAAGATATCTATTATGTACATAGTTCCAAAATCATTAACTATGTTTATCATAGGTCTCATATGTTCTCTTCCTCTATTTCTACTTGGTTCAACATTGACTGGAATTATACTAGTCCTCTCTCCTGTTGAAGTTGCTTGGATTAGTCTTTTCGAATTTATATTCCTTATAGGTACAGTAATACCACCTCAATTTACTAGTGGTACTTTATCTTTCATAATTCCGACAACACTTGCTGCAGATTTACTTAGAGCTGCATACTCTTCAAATTATCTACCGATAGATCTACTATACCTACTATCTCCAATCTATTTCATAACTATTTCAACTATATCAATATTGATGGGCAAGTATTGTGATAAGGTTGTTAAGAGAAGAGGAATACCAATAAGAAGAGGATAGTTGAATATATACGTGTCTAAAGGTTATGATCCTATTCAGCTTGGAAGAGCAATATATGATAAAGTTTGTAGAATTGAGAATGGTGTAGAGTTGAGAAGATATTACAGGTTTAGAGGTGGGAAATGGTATGGTGGTATTGCTACAGGCGATGTTGTTGGATGTAATATGAGATGTAGATTTTGCTGGTCTTGGAGTAGAGGTTCCTATAGAGTTGATACAGGAACATTTTACACACCTGAAAAAGCATTATCAAAAATACTATCAATAGCATTAGAGAGAGGTTATAGATATATAAGACTTAGTGGTGCTGAACCAACAATATCAAAACAACACCTAATATCAATGCTTGATAAATTAGAGAAGATGAATATAAAGATAAAATTTATACTTGAGACAAACGGTATAGAGATTGGGATAGATGATGATTTTGCAAAGAAATTATCAAAATATAGTAAGCTTATAGTTAGAGTATCAATAAAAGGTACAAGTCCTGAAACATTTCATAAAATTACAGGTGCAAAACCTGAATACTTCTACATACAGTTGAAAGCTCTTGAAAAACTTATAGAATATGGAATGAAGCCAGGAGAGCAAGTATATCCTGCAGTTATGTTAAGCTTCTCAACAGATGATGAAATTGAGAAATTTATAGACTTACTAAGAAATATACATCCAATATTTGAAGAAGCACTAGATCCTGAATATGTGATACTATATCCACATGTTGTTAAATTATTACAAAAATACAATTTAAAACCAATTAAAGCTGTAACTCCTGACAATATTCCAAGCTTCATGATATAATAATGAAGTTAGAAGTTAAGAACTATTCTCTAAAATACACTTTATATCCAAGCTTTACATTAACAATGTTTAAATTTGAAGATGGGAAGTATGTGAAGATTTGTGGATATTGTAAGGGCTTAACTTTGAGACAGATTAATAACATTGTTGAGGTAGAAAGTTGTGAAGATTTTGAATATGTTATGGATATCACAGGACTATGGTATGAACCTGAGAGATATGTAAGTGACGTTTCTAGAGATTATAGAGATTTTATAGATATACTCATAGAGAAGGTATCCTGTATAAGAATCTCAGTATCAAGACAAGATTATAAAATAATACTTATATCAACATTTCTATCAAGAAATACAGATTACTACACCAACGTCATTAGATGGATACATAAGCTATGTGAATTAACAGATAATCTACAATACTTAGATAGAGACATAGTGTTGAAAATTGGTACTAGTTATCAAATAGTTCAACTTTCAGAAGTTTTTCAAGAGCTTCTAGATATAGATATTGAAGATAACTTCTGGAATATTAGAAGAAGATTATTAAAAATTAAGTATGTTGGTCCAAAAGTTGCAGATGCATTCTTAATATTTACAAAATGTACAACTGAAATAGCACCAACAGACATACACTATTCAAGATTTATAAAGAAGTTTAAATTATTTAAAAATATTGAAATTACATATCCATCAAAGAACTACTGCATAAAATATACATGTGACACCTGTCCAAGAAGTAGTAGATGTGTAACAGGTCTAACATACAAATACTTCGGCAGACTAAGCTCATGGATACAGACTGTGAGCTATGTTATTGATAGAGAATTCTGTACAAAATCGAGATGTGGAGAATGTATGTTAGGTGATGTTTGTAGGACTACTCGGTAATCTCGTATAAATATGCCTTATTATTATATACGACATAGAATATGTGTAAAGTTTTTCCATAGCCAAGTTTTTCTAAGCTATGCATTATAGGCACCTTTAAACCTTTAGATATTTTCACTAGATCATTGAAATTATTTACATATACTACCTCCACATTTCTAGGTAATGTAGCTTTTAAATCACCTTCAACTATATTATCACCATAGATGTCGAATATGTCTTTTACAGTATACCTACCTTTTAAAACTCTTCTATCTCTCATATATGGTATTGTTGATATTATTATTGATATTATTGGGAGAGGTATTAGTAATAGTGATATGATTTTCAAATTACGTACAGGTATGTTTCCTATAAATGTTGGTACTGTTACTAATCTCTTAACAGTATAATACTTATAGAATGTGTATATTGATGTACAATTTTTGAATTTAATTATATTATCATCAAAATCTATAGTCAGTATACATTCACCATGTATAGATCTGAAACGTAGTCTATTATTAGAGTATTCTTCAAGGAGAATATTCATCTTGAGAATTATGTTATAGAATGTTGACCACACTCCTGTCTCACTACTTATTCTTCTTATCGTATTTATTATCTTCGTAATATTCAAAGCTACTATTGAATTATTGCATTTATTTGAGACGTATAGTATCTTCGTCCATCCATATTCATGTAAGGCTTTAAGTAGAACTATCATGTTGCAATATAGTACTCTAATTGATGTATTGTTAGTATATGTCTTAAGTTTAAACGTAGGCTTCAGTGTTATTAATTTAACTATCTTTATATATACATACTTTGAGTTTATTAATGTTCTATTTCTATATAATGCATTGTCTGTTAGTGATATTACACGACTAACATTAAATAATACACTGAAAGTCTTATTTTTAATGTAACAACTCTGTAATCTTTTAATTTAGATATATTAACATACATTGCACAGGTCATAGCTAGTGTCAATATTGCAACTCCAATTGTTAATATTATGAGAGTTCTAGTACTTAGTTTAGGATAATCCCTACGTCTAGTATACTCCACGGTGCTAATCTTAATTTCTGACCTACCTTCATGAAGATAGACTGCAATTACAGGTAGTGATATTACAACTCCAAGAAGTGACGCTGCTAAGACAAGCATTATTGGATTACTTTTAACGAAGTCTAGTACATAGCCTAGTAGTGGTATTCTTAGTATAACTTTGCCAACTATATTATTCTTACACACGATCCAGGGATCAGGAACAGGATTAGCATCACCCTTAGTTATGTAGCATGTAGAATTCACACGTCCAACTATCCTATGAATAATAACATATCCTCCAGGTGCTATATATGCAACAATATCTCCTACATGATAGTTCTCTGCTGGTTTTGTAATTACGAGATCTCCCGGATATAGGGAGGGTACCATAGATCTAGTATCTATAGAGAAGTATCCTGTATTACCTCCAAATCTTATAGGACAGAACAGTATTATGAAGATTAGTAATAGTATTATGATAAGTATTAAATATGTATATACAAACTTTTTAGAAAAATGTCATATTACTATTTTAAATTTAAATTATGATGTTCCTGATGCCGGCGGTGATGATGCTTCTGCAATTACGTAGATGTTTATATTCTGTAGATCTTTAGGCTGCCATGGTAGTGAATATTCTTTCTCCTGTCCGTTTATGCATGATGTAAGTGCAAATCTTATAACGACATACTTGTTTCTACATGGACAATTTACACATCTACAATAGTTCATCATGACTCCTGAATCTGTATCCATTCCATTTTGACCACATGATCTCATGATTTTCATATTTTGGAAATCGTAGAAGAAGACGCCGTAAGATCCGCTTCCTGTTGGTGCAATGATCTTACATGCTGTGTATACTGTGCTTGTTCCTTCAACAATCTTTATACATATGACAATACCATTTGGATTACTATTCATATAATTTGTAAATTCGCTTTGATTGAATAGTATGTAGAGGTAGTCATGGCAGTTTCCTCCCATACATCTATAGCCTTTTGGAGGTACTACATAGATGTCTGTGATCGGTATGTTTTGTGCTTGTGTCTTTACATTAACTCCACTGTACGGCATGAACTTCATAGTGTATGTAGTTGGTACATGAACATTAACACTCACGGTTTATTGTGATATTGCGAAACGTGTTGCTGACGCCATTATAGCTCCTATGAATATTAATGCAATTATTGTAGTGGCTAAAGTTGCTATCAGGACTGTACGTCTCATAGTAGTTTCACTACGTTGTAACTTGTCTATCTATAAAAGTTTGTCAAAACTCTTTACCTATCTGTTTTTCTCTTTTCTCATAATCCTGATATTTAGAGTTAGATTCTACATATGTGCAATCCTACCTCTTTAATATAGATGATAGGGATGTATACTAGTGAAATTTCCTGAAATTTATTTAAATTATGAATAAACTCTACCTATACTCCCTTATATATCCTCTTCCTGTGATAGTCTGTGAAGAAAATCTCTTAACAATTACATCCTGAAGATTTTAGATATAAATCATTCTATCTGCATCTTAAAACGCTCAGTTTTATAATGAGGGTAGTGTTTATCTATGTTAGAAGATATGTCTAGGTTTCTTATAAATGTTGATGGTTTAAATGTTGTAATTAGGAAAGTTTGTAAGAAGGATCTTGATAAGATTAAAAATTTAATAGATTCATGCTTTTCTAATTGGCATGCATATTATGCTAAGAGGGGTTTAAAAAATCATGAAGTATATGTTGCAGAGGTTTGTAATGATGTTGTGGGATTTATTGAGTTTAAAGTTGTTAATATTGGTATAGATGTTGGACATATTTACTATATGTGTGTTAGGAGAGATTTTAGAGGTAGAGGTATTGGTAGAAGACTTGTAGAATATTGCGAGAATGTTTTTAAGAGTAGGGATGTTTCTGCTATTATAGCAACAACACAGGAATATAATATACCTGTAATTAATCTATTTAAAAAACTTGGATATCTAATTGTTGATTGGTATACTGCATATAGAATTTTGAAAAATATTGGTGCTAATATTGAGGATGAGTATGATCTTATGTGGAAGATATATGATTATGATGATCTAGTACTTCTAAAAGTCTTAAAGCAACCATCTTAAATATCTAAGTAGTTAGAGATTTCGAGTGTAGATATGTTTACAGTATTCTTCATAGGTACTGCAGGTAGTGGAAAGACAACTCTAGTAAGCTCATTTGGAGAATGGCTTGAAAGAGAGGGTTATGATGTAGCTTTAGTAAATCTTGATCCAGCTGTTGACTATCTACCATACATAGCTGATGTAGATGTTAGAGATATTGTATCTGCTAGAAAAATAGCTAAGAAGTACAAGTTAGGGCCAAATGCATCAATATTAGCTGCAGTTGACACACTCATAGTTAATGCAGACAAGATTAGAGAAATAATACACTCAATCGGTGCAACATACATACTTATAGATACTCCAGGTCAGATGGAGATATTTGCATTTAGAGGTAGTGGACCACTACTAATATCTAAGCTAAGTGCTGAACGTAGTGCTATAGTTTTTGTTATAGATTCAGTATATGCTAAGACACCTACAGGATTTATATCATCAATGTTACTATCACTATCATCACAATTCAAATTTAATAAACCTCAAGTAAATGTTTTAAATAAGATAGACCTAGTTGATAAAGGAACCATCGAACAGATATTATCATGGGCTGAAGAACCTGAAGAACTTCTAAACGCTCTAAATATGGAAGTTGAAAGATTTGGAGGAAAACTTGAACTAATGCTTAGTGAGAAGATTAGTGAAGTAATATCAGCAATGGGCACAATATCTAGACTAATACCAGTATCAGCAAAGACAGGTGAAGGACTTGATGAACTCTATAGAGTTCTTCATCAAATATATATTGGAGGTCAAGACTATGACTATGTTGAGTAGATATGGGTAAATGCATATTTTATCAAAGCACTAGAGATGGAGATAGATGCATACTAATACCTCCAGAAGAGTGGAGATTGAGGAGAGGCAAATATATAGAACATTGTCTATCGGATGGTAAGAATTGTCCAATATTAGCAAACTATTACAAACTTAAACAAGAAACTAAGAAGTAGATAGATGCTATAGATTTACCTCTTCAGGATTGTAGTATATTACAACATTCCTAACCTTCTCTCTAGACCTTTCCTGAATATTGAAACCACTACGTTTCAATAATTCAATCGCAGTACCATATTCTGAATCTTCCATCTTTAAACGTTTTAAGTCTAAAATTATTGAAAGTCCAAGTTTTGAAAATATTCTAAATATCTCATTAATAATATATAGAAGCTGTTCAGCTTTATCGACCTCTAATGTTGGTATTTCTATTATCAATATTATTGGTGTTTTTAATTCAACATTAATATTTTGTAATTCTGTAATATAGTATCTACCACATTTACCATCCTGTGCTAGATGTTTAGGAACTATTTTAATATTTTGAATATCTACAACACCTACACTCCTAGCAATTCTAGCTTCTAGAGTTCTAACTATCACTTCTCTTCTATGATCAAGATTTCTAAGTGTTGATCTGAGACCTGAAATTCCATGACGTATCTTCTTTCTATGATGTTTAGCATGTTGTCTCTGTCTTTCAAACTCTTTCAATCTCTCTTCAACTCTCCTCTTCAATTCTAGAATAGTCATATAGTCAAGTAGGAATTTTCTAACTTCCTCAGTAATTCCATCAAGTCTTAACTTATCATCATCTGTAGTATTCATTATTTCTTATGTCTAACTACTGTGTAGATTTATAAAACTAAAACCAGTCAATACTATCTACATTACTCAACTCTTCATAACTATATTCAACATGAACACTATTTTTCACAATTTCAAATTTATGACTATTCTTTAATGGTTTTGTAGCATCAATACCAACCTTAACTGTAAGACCAGTAGACTGATCTATACATGATGGATCTAGTGTTGATCCTCTAACATTTCTAATAATTACTAGATCTTCATCAGCTCTAAATCTTGTTGCTATAGCCCACTCTACCTGTTCAGGATCATCAACATCAATATCATCATCAACAACTACGACATGTTTAAGTGATGGATGTGCTGCAAATGCTGCAATTATAGCATTCTTAGCATCACCATCAGTATTTTTAGATATCGATATTACAGCATGAAGCCAAGAACCACCACCTGGAGTTAATCTAACAGCCTTAACTTTAGGTACAACATTACTAACATACTTCCAAATTTTAGCTTCTTTCTCAATGCTCATAAGTATTCTATGTTCACCAAGTCCAGGAACTAGATAGTGTACAAATGTTCTATTTCTCCAATTTTGAATATACACCTTCTCTATCTCTATTATTGGTTGCATTCTAACATCATCATACAATCTTAAAATATCGGCATAAGGACCTTCAATATGTTGTCCTTCTTTAAGTAATTTACCAATCATAACAATTTCAGCATCTACAGGTATTGGAATTTCATAATCGTCAAAAAATACTTTAACAGGAAAGCCAACAAACTTTTCAATAAGATTCAATTCAGGATATCCAAAAGGTGGTGAACATGCTGCAGCAAGTAGAAATACTGGATTTATAGTCCACACAATTGCTATAGGAGTATCTTTACCTAGATCTCTATTTCTACACCATATTGAGTATAGATGTCTAGGGACAAGTCTTATTACAAGATGATTTTTATCTATCGGTGTTAATCTATGGATAGACATATTTACAAATCCTGTAGATATGTCAAGACCAATGACAACTCCTGATGTTAGATATCTATCATATTCATTATCGTAAAATTTTGCAAATGGAAACTTTGTGATATCAAAGTCTTTCAAAACCTTATAGTCATGATTTGAAACTTCTACAATACCTACAAGTTTACTATCTATAGAATCTATAGCATTTAATATCTTTCTATAAACATCTTCATCATTATTAGCATTTAATAATTTTCTAAGTTTTCTTCTTGTATTTAGAATGTTTGAAATTGCTATGTAGTTTTCAAATTCTTTAATATTTTTAAACATTAAGATACTCTCTCTATCCTTCCTCTCTTCCTCAATTATAACTTTTGGGATTTCAAGTATTGGTGATAAATATTCTTTAATTATCTTGATTTTAAACTCTCTAGATGCTTCAAGTATGTATGTATCAATTTTTAAATCTTCCATAAATTAGTTATCCTCTCTTAGCTTTTGCAGGTTTTTCAGTAGGTTTTGTCTGTACTTCAAATATTGTGTAATTACATTTTCCACAATGCCATCTAGGTACAGGAACTTTATGATATGCCATTACACTTCCACATCTTGGGCAAAATCTTCTCAAGAACTTTATTGTTCCTGTGTTGTAGTCTACCTCATACCATGTGTGTGCTCTAGCCTTAACTTCCTTACCCATGACTATTCCCTGTCTTGTATATTGTTAATTAAGTTTTTTCCTAATCTTCTTCACTTTCTCTCTCAGTTTCGTATAGATTTTCTAGAAGTTGTTTATGGTAGTCTTCTAGTAGTTCTCTCTCTTCGCTTGTCATAGCTCTTTCAGATTCTCTAGATATTGCAACACCTGTATGCTTCTCTTCAGCAATTTCTCTTCTAGTTACATAGTCACTCCTAGTCTTATCTGTAACTTCCTCTTCATATCCACATCTTGAACATCTGAGAATCTGTTTATCACCTCTCTTGACAGGTATGAGTATGGATCTACATCTAGGACAGAATCTCATGTTAAACCACTTCTCTGCTATAAGTGTGACCCCTTTAATAAAACTTCTCTCATATTTCTTAAATGCATCATGAAGAGTTTATGAAGAAACATTAAAATCAGAAAGGGGTGTTTGCTCATCTCTCACTTTAAAGGAATTTCATCATCTATAGTGTTACTGCGAAGTCATCTATAAAGCTTTAAAATAGGTATAAACCTAGTATCGTAGGGGGTTAGACTTGGCTAAGTTAGTTGAGGCTCCTCTAATTAAGGGTATCTCAGAATACTCAACAGTTAGAGAGGTTAAGGGTCCACTAATAATTATTGAGAGAACTAGAGGTGTTGCATATGGAGAGATCGGTGTAGTTACAGGACCTGACGGAGTTCCAAGAACAGTACAGGTTGTTGAGGTTGGTGAAAACTTTGCAGTTGCACAAGTCCTAACAGGTACGTTAGGACTTCCAGCACTTGGAAGTACTGTGAGATTCTATGGAGAGACATTGAAAGTTCCTGTATCTGAAGAGTTGATTGGTAGAGTTCTAGATGGTAAGGGAATGCCTAGAGATGGATTACCATTACCACCAGCAGAGGACTATAGAGATGTTATGGGAGAACCATTAAACCCATACACTAGAATACCACCAAACGAGCCAATTGAGACAGGTATTAGTGGTATCGATGCAATGTTCACAATGGTTCGTGGACAGAAGTTGCCAATATTCTCAGGATCAGGACTACCACACAACTTAGTAGCTGCACAGGTAGCTAGACAAGCAACAGTTCCAGGAAAGGAGGAGGAGTTCGCCATCGTGTTCATAGGTATTGGACTTAAGATGGAGGAGGCACTATTCTTCCTAAACGAGTTTAAGAAGACTGGAGCATTGAGAAGACTTGTAGTAGTTCTAAACTTGGCAAATGACCCAGTAGCAGAGCGTATCTTAGCACCTAGAATTGGATTAACAATTGCAGAATATCTAGCATGGGAGAAGGGATATCACGTACTAGCAATCTTGACAGACATGACAAACTACTGTGAAGGTCTTAGAGAGTTATCAAGCAGTAAGGGTGAGCTACCTGGTAGAAGAGGATATCCAGGATACATGTATACAGACTTAGCAACAATATATGAGAGATGTGGAAAAGTTGTAGGTAAGAAGGGAAGCTTAACACAATTCCCAATTCTCACAATGCCGCACGACGACATAACACACCCAATACCAGACTTATCAGGATATATAACTGAAGGTCAGATAATTCTAAGTAGAGCACTTTGGGGTAAAGGAATCTACCCACCAATAGACGTAGTAGGTGAGTTTGTAGGTGTTGCAAGCCTTTCAAGACTTATGAAAGATGCTGTAGGTGAAGGTAAGACAAGAGAAGACCACAAGTATGTTGGTAATCAGCTAGTAGCAGCATATGCAAAAGCTGTCGAGATTAGAAAGCTTGCAATACTAGTAGGAGAGGCAAACCTTGGATGGAGAGAGAGGAGATATCTAAGATTTGCAGATGCATTTGAGAGAAAGTTCTTAACACAAGGATTCTACGAGAGAAGAACATTTGAACAAACACTAGACCTAGCATGGGAAGTACTGAGCATACTACCAGAAGATGAGTTAACACTAGTACCACCAGACATGACTAAGAGATACTACAGAAGAGCAATATTTGAATCGATAAAGGATGAGGCGGTAGCAGCTAAGTAAAAATCCTGAATATATATAGACGCACTTCTAAACTTATCTATTTCTAACCTTTAAACCTTCTATATATATTGACTGTACTACCAGTCCTGCTTCAGGTTTTCTGTCCTGAATATGTACTTCACCAAACTCTCGATACTACGATACAGAAATGTTTGGCAGAGTAATAATCCTTAAAAAGCATTTGAGACATGTATATGATCAATGAGTGGTAAAGGTGTTAAAATAAATGAATCGAAGCATGAAAATGCTCAATCTCGTGAACGTATGAAGCTTATTAGTGTCCATTTGCCGGAGTGGATGATTAGAGAATTGGAGAAGCTTGTACAGAAAGGATACTTCCCATCAAGATCAGAAGCAATAAGAGTAGCAATACACTTACTAATTATGAGATATCAAGATATTGGTAGTAAGACACAGCAAATACAGTTACTGCCAGGAAGGTAGAGATCAGCTGCGCCAGGCACTTTCATCTATCAATCAGGGTTCATTTCATCATTTTTCTACACTATAAACTACTACATTTCTTTATTATTCAAGACAATTATAGTTAAATCCTATATCTATCCTTCGCCATTTGTTAAACATTATTCTGAATAAAACCTTAAAAGTTATCTAGACGTGTAGTTGAGCGTGACTGGTGAGTCAACTCTCGTAACGTCATTTAGATTTGTGAAGTGGCTTGAAGAGGTTAATAAGGACATGCGTGAGAAGGTTGGTGGTAAGGCTGCTAATCTCGGTGAGATGATTAGACTTGGAATACCTGTACCTCCAGGTTTTGTTGTTACTGCAGATGCATACAAGTACTTTATTGAGAAGACTGGTCTTCGTGATAAGATTTTCGAAATTTTACGAGAGGTAGTTAGGACTCGTGATCCTAGAGAGTATGAAGAGGCTGAGAAGAAGATTAGAAGTCTTATCGAGTCTCAGCCAATGCCTCCAGAAATTGAGAATGAGATTAGACAAGCATATAGAGAGTTGTGTAGGAGAGTTGGTATTGATAACGTTCCTGTAGCTGTACGTTCTAGTGCAACAGCTGAAGACATTCCAGAAGCAAGTTTTGCAGGTCAACAGGATACATATCTAAATGTTAGAGGTGAGGATGATGTAGTATACTACGTGAGGAAGATATGGTCTAGCCTATTTACAGCGAGAGCAATTGCATATAGAGATTCACATAACATACCTCATGATAAGACATTCATGTCTGTTGTTGTTCAAAAACTTGTAAATGCTAGATCTGCAGGTGTGATGTTTACACTACATCCAGTAACTGGTGATAGAGATAAGGTTGTTATTGAGTCTGTGTGGGGTCTTGGTGAAGGTATTGTTGCTGGAATGATAACACCTGACGAGTTTGTTATTGATAAGAAGAGTTTGAAGATTATTGATAAGAAGATTAATACTAAGAAGATTGCAGTTGTTAGAGATGAGAAAGGACTTACAAAAACTGTAGAATTACCACCTGATAAGGCAAATGCTCCAAGCATAACAGATGAAGAAGCTATAAAACTTGCAGAGTATGGTATCAAGCTTGAGCAACACTACAATAATCCAATGGATATTGAGTGGGCTATTGATGCAGATTTACCATATCCAAATAATATATTCATAGTACAGGCAAGATATGAAACATATTGGAGTCGTAAGTTTGAGGAGGAGAAGAAAGAGGCGAAGAGAGAAGTACCAATAACAGAGGCTAAGATTGTTACTAAGGGTGTACCTGCAAGTCCGGGAATTGCAACAGGTAGAGCTAAGATATGTCTAACAGTTGAGGAAGCTGCAAAGAAGATGCAGCCCGGTGATATACTTGTAACGAAAATGACAAATCCTGACTGGGTACCATATATGAGGATTGCTGCAGCAATTGTGACAGATGAGGGAGGTATGACTAGTCATGCAGCAATTGTAAGTAGAGAGCTTGGAATACCTGCAGTTGTAGGTACTGGAAATGCTACACAAGTATTGAAAGATGGTGAGGTATATACTGTAGATGGTTCTAGAGGTGTAGTATATGAAGGTGCTGTTAAGGTTGAGGAGAAGAAGGTAGAGGCAGCACCTGCAGTAGGTGTTGCACCTAAAGAGATAATAATACACATATATAGAAGTGTAAGAACAGGAACGGGAGTATACATGAATCTTGGGGTTCCAGACAAGATTCATGAATATAAAGATCTACCATTTGACGGTATTGGATTGATGAGAATTGAATTTACTATAAGTAGTGTAATTAAAGAACATCCACTATACTTGATAAGTATTGGTAAAGAAGAGAAGTTTATAACATTACTAGCAGACGCTATTGCACAGGTAGCATCTGCAATATATCCAAGACCTGTAATTGTGAGATTTAGTGACTTCAAGACTAACGAGTATAGACAATTGACAGGTGGTGAGAAGTTTGAACCTGAAGAGAGAAATCCAATGCTTGGTTGGAGAGGAGTTTCTAGGTATATAAGTCCAATGTATGAGAAGGCATTTAGACTTGAGCTTAGAGCTGTTAAGAAGGTTCGTGATGAGATGGGTCTAAAGAATGTACATGTCATGGTACCATTCGTACGTGCACCATGGGAGTTGAAGGCATTCAACAAGATGCTTGAAGAAGAGGGACTTATACGTGGAAGAGATTTCAAAGTCATAGCTATGGCAGAAGTTCCAAGTATTGCAATACTTGTAGAAGAATTTGCAGAGTATGTAGATGGATTTTCAATAGGTAGTAATGACTTAACACAGCTAGTGATGGGTGTCGATAGAGATAATGAGATACTCGTAAGAGAAAATCCAAGATACTTCGATGAGAGAGAGAAGCCTGTACTAAGAGCAATGTTTGAGATAATTAGAAAAGCACATAGATATGGAAAGACAGTAGGCATATGTGGTCAAGCACCATCAGTATATCCAGACATAGTAGAATTCCTAGTACGTGCAGGTATTGACTATGTAAGTGTAAATCCTGATGCTGTAATACTAACAAGACTACTAATAGCATCTATTGAGAAGAAGATAATGTTAGAGAAGCTTAATGAGATTGCACAACTATTGAAGTATAGAAAAGTTGGAGAGACAGAAGAATACGAGATATTTAAAGACATAATATTCAGAATATATGGAGGTAAAGAATACTGATAAGGAGTAGGTTAAAATTCTATAAATAAATTAACAATTTTCATCTACATGAAAACACTTATAGTCTGTCTAGGAAGCATATTCTATAGAGATGATAGAGCTGGTATTGAAGTTTGTAGAAGATTAGAGAAGTATGGATATGGAGATAGTGTTGTTATATGTGATATGGGTTTTGAAAGATGTCTAGGTGAAATTCTTAGAAAAGATTTTCAAAAATTAATAATTGTAGATGCCGTAATACCAGAGGGAGAATCTATAAAGCCTGGAGATGTTATATATATTGAAGATTTTGAAAATATAAGAGATTGTTTAAGTAGAGGCTTAACTGTGAGTACTCATAAACTACCTGTCTCTCTCGTTTTAGATTTTATAAAGAATGTTAAGGGTAATTTTAAACCAATATTTATAGGTATATGTATTAAAGATTTGTCTATATGTGATGAAGAGTTTGAAGAGTGTGAGCTTAGTAGTGAAGTTGAGAAGGGTGTGAATAAAGTTGTGAATTTTCTATTAGAGATTTTAGAAGAGTAGTTTTATAGGTGTATTGGTGGGACTAGAATTTGTCCTAGTAGTGCGAATAGTGGTAATGTTCCTAGTATCAGTAATGTTAGCATCAGTATTATACATGCTGCATTTGCTAGATACGTCTTTCTCACTTCTGGATACTCCTTAGCCTCTCCTAGAAATGTTCTATGCCATAGTCTTCTAATTGCGTATGCTGGTGTTACTATTGCAATTCCGATTGCCAATCCTAATAATCCACCCATCACCCAGCTGTGTAGTACTATTGTCGCATATGCTAATGAGTAAAGCACAAATAGCTTAGCAAAGAAACCGGGCAGTGGTGGAAGTCCTGATAGTGTAAGTGCACCTCCTAGGAATGTCCATGTCGCTACCTTGTGTCTTCTAAACAGTCCACCTAGAAGTGTGTATTCAGCTGCTCTATATAGTGACACGGGTATACCGCCTGCTAAGAATAGCAGTGCCTTCCCGAGCGAGTGAACAATGGCATACAATACAGATATTGCAAAGAATGTTGCAGCTGCCTTAGGTATTATTAATGCTAATGCTAATGGTACTCCTGCAAATCCCATGTGTCCTATTGTTGAGTATGCTAATGCTCTCTTAACCTCTGGCTGAGTTACTGCGCATAGAGATCCGTAGAACATGCTAGCCATACTATACCCGAGTAGTATGTACCCATATGGTGCCAATATTGATAGTATATTGATGTAGTGATAGATAAGTATGTTTATCAGCGCAACATAACCAGCAGCTACAGCTACGCTTGACAAGATGGCGCTTGTAGACGTATGTGCTCTCGCATGCACATCAGGTAGCCATGCATGGAATGGAAATACGCCAACCTTGAGTAGTAGTCCTATAGAGAATAAAGATAAACCTACAATGTTTACATATTTATAGGAACCGTACAGTAATCCTATGCCAGCCAGTTCAACTATTGTGCCTAGGAGAGTCATGTATAGATACTTCAGCCCAGCCTCACTTGCATATTTATCACCAGCAAACATTAGGAATACTATAGACAATGCTACAAGTTCAACCATTATACATGCAGTCACGAAGTCTGCAGATAGTCCAAGTAGTGCTACAGAGAATATGAATAGCGACAGAAATGGTGGAAGCACCGCTTCCGCTCTCTTGGGCAGTATGTCAATTGCATATAATGCAGATGCAAAGCCTATTACAAATACAGTAAATGTAAATAATGCTGTTAGCTTGTTAATGGCAAAAAGCAGTGATCCTATACTTATACACGTTGAGAGGTTTTCTATAAATGTCATTATTAACATCTGTATTGATAATATTAGTCCTGCTACAGTACCTGCAGTAACTACTGAAGCACCAGCACGATAACTAGCTGGTGATACTGCAGCTGCTGCAAATGTCGTTACTAGTCCAGCTATTAGGAGTTGAAGTACTATGTTCATGATCTCACCCCTAGTATCTCAACTTCACCATAACATCAACATTTCTAGTACCATATTCTCTATATGTGAAATACACCATTGCACCAACAGCAACTAGGCAGAATATTTCAAGACCAACACCAATTAATGCATATGTTTCAGGTATTATTGAGTGTAGACACCATATCACTATCATTAATGATAGACCCATCTTAGCAGTATCTCTAAATAGGAATGTTGCAAAGACTAGTGCAAATGCTATAGATATGTATGTTAGAAATTCTACAGGTATATTAATAACCTTAAAGGAGTACCAAGCAATGTAGAATATTATTATCGTGAGAATTGCTAAAAATACTGATGGAAGTCTAGGATTATACTCAGCTCTACCACCAGCCTTTCTCACAAGACCTCCATAGATTATGAATGCTGCAGCAAATATGCATGTAGATAAGATCTCAATTATTGTTAAATTTCCTAAAACTGCTGGTAGAGCTATCGTTGCTAATAGTATCAATATTGCTGCTAGTATACTACTAGCAACAATACATCTTGAAGATACGTAGCCAAACATTATGGCAGCTATAAATCCTACAGTGGTGTCTATTGCTATAGTGGGAAGTCCCACAAGCTACATAGTTCTAAGTATTTTATAAAAAGTATGTATATGGAAGATGACTACTTTGATATGTATTAAATAGTGAAAACCTTCTTATTAAGCCCATCCTTTAGACATTTAGTATACTTACGTGAAAGCATTCTAAGTTCAAGCTCTGTCATAACCTTAACCTTACCTGTCTTAACATCAACAATCTCAAACCTATTAGTACATGATAAACATGGATCTATAGATGTGTATGATATTGGAACATCAGCTATGTGAGTGCCAACCAGAAGTGGCTTAACTCCTGCAAAGTTTGCATATGATGGTGCTCTAACTCTCCATCTGTCAGGTCTATCACCACCAGTACTACGTATATAGTGTGCAACTTCACCACGAGGTGCCTCAGATCTAGCCATTACTTCACCTTCAGGAACTCTGGGAGGTACTCTAAGCCATGGTTTTGCCTTTGGATGAATTATATCTCCACTAGGCATCTTTCTTAGACAATCTTCAATTATGTCGCATGATACTAGCGTCTCTACAGCACGTACATACATTCTAGCCCAATTATCACCATCAGTATGTGTAACAACATACCACTCAACTTCTGGATATACTTCATAAGGCTCATCATACCTTATGTCTGAATATACTCCAGAACCTCTCAATGTTGGGCCAGCAAGTGAGTATTTCAATGCTATGTCATACGGTATTACTGATATACCTCTAGTCCTTGCTAGATATGTCTTATCACTCTCCATTACAGGTATTATGACCTTTCTAGTATAGTCTCTAACCTCCTGAATAACTCTCAAAATCTTTGGCTTCAACTCGTCTGGAATATCTCTTCTAACACCACCTATAACAGACATGGCGTAGTGCTTTCTATTACCACTAATTAGCTCACATAGATCCATAATTTTCTCACGTATAGCCATTATCTGCATAAACCATGCATCAAACCCCATTGCGTGGAATAGTGCTGCAATTATGAGAAGATGACTGTGTATTCTCTCAAGTTCTAGCATTATAACTCTAATATATTGAGCTCTTGGTGGGGGTTCAATATCTAGAAGTTTCTCGACAGCTGCAATATACGTCCTTCTATGAACATCACCACATATACCGCATATTCTCTCAGCTAGATATGGAACCTGAATCCAGGTACGTCTCTCACCAAGCCATTCTAATCCTCTATGAACATGTCCAAACTTGACATCAGCATCAACAACATATTCACCCTCAACATACAATTTTATTAATAGTGGCTCATGAAGTGCAGGATGGTAGGGGCCTACCGGAATTATTGAGCTCACTTTATCCCCATATAATCTCCATATTTCTCCTTATTAAAGGTTACACTAGTGTAGAAATATTTAGAAGATTGATATACGAAAAATATGTGTGATGTGTATATTGAGTAATTATTCAGTATATGATTATGATTTTCTAAGTGGGAACTTTGGAAATTCTGGTGACAGGAATAGGTAATCTAGTTTTGGATGTCCTTCAAATACTATACCAAAGAACTCCCAAACCTCACGTTCATATAGATATGCTGGTGGTAGAATATCGCTCACTGTTGGTATTCTTGCATCATCTTTAGGAACTTCAACTTTAACATGTATAACACCCATCCTGCCATTATGTATTGCTGGGTAGAATGCGAATTGGTAAATTACGCAGAACTTATCTCCAAGATCTAAAGCTGAGAGTGTGGTTAATCTAAGCTTTAGTTTATCGAAATGTTGAGCTAGATCTCTAATCTTCTCTCTAGGACATTTAACAAATAGTTGTGGTTTTGTCTTTTCAATTTCTACATATGGTGGGAGTATGTCAGAATATTCTGACATATGTAAAAAATATTTGAGAAAGGTTATAAGAATTTCCTATTATAGAAAGGCTAGTATTATTATTACACCAATAATTATAAGTCCAAGATATAGTACGATATGTCCAGCTTCTAGATATCTCAATCCTTTAGATACTCCATCAAATGCTTTTGCAAATGCGTGATATGCAGCATCTGGATTAATCCTCCTTCTAACTGCTGTAAATACTTCCTTAATTTCGTAGAAGAATGATTCTGATCTTATCTTTGCTTTAGGTACTCCATGCTCTATCACTATGCTTAGACTTTCACCTCCAATGAATGGTTCTGATACTGTTCTAAGCTTAGCCTTACTTAAGAATCCGAATAGTCCTATCAATATTGCAATTCCAAATAGTATTGCTGTATATATCATCGATATTGATGTTGCAGTTCCAAAGCTTACAGGTATTATTATGAAGCTTAGTGGTGGTACATAGGTTACTGCGTATGGTGATGGCATTATGTGGAATAGTGCTAGTGCAATGTTTGGCCATACTCCAAGGAATATTACACCAGCAGCAAGTATGAGTATTGGTATCAACATGACGTATGGTGGCTCTGCTGCATGTAGTCTCTTTGGTGAGAGACCGAAGAATATTCCATATATCATCCTTATTCCATAGGCAGCTGTTAGTGCTGTACCGAATAGTAGTATTGCAAGTGTTATTAGGAGTAGTAGTGTTACTGATGTATTTCTAATTAATGCACCTATCAGTGATTGATATATCATCCACTTACTGATAAATCCATTGAATAGTGGAACACCTACTAGACCTAGTACACATATTGTAAATCCTGCAGCTAGCTTAGGTGTCTGTCTTATAAATCCACCCATCTCATCGATATCTTTAGTACCTACCTCATGCTCTACAGCGCCTGTAGCTAGAAAGAGTGCTGCTTTGAATAGTGCATGATTTAGTAGGTGTAGCATTCCTGCAAGCATTGCAAATCCTGACAGTAGTAGTAGTGCTGTTCTTAGACTTCCAGTAACTGTTGGTGCAAGTCCAAGTAATATGCTTGATAGTGCAAAGGCTGCAAGCATGTATCCAAGTTGGCTAATTGTTGAGTATGCTAGAATTCTCTTAGCATTACTCTCAATTGCTGCATACATAGCTCCGATAAGTGCAGTTATTGCAAATATTGCAAGTGCTCCACATGCAACATATAGATTCTGTGCAAATAGTGGTATAAATCTTGCATATAGGTAGACTCCGGCTTTAACCATTGCAGCACTGTGTAGAAATGCGCTAACTGGTGTAGGTGCCTCCATTGCATCTGGTAACCATGTGAAGAATGGGAATTGTGCAGATTTTGCCATAATTCCGATCAATATTAATGCAGCTGCAATACTGACAACCTGTGGTGGTAGTGTGTTAAGTTTTGTAAAGAGTACACTTATGAGTGGTGTGTGTGCACTAACCATAAGTATGTACAGTCCGATAGCCATTATTAATCCACCAAAACCTGTGAGCATCAATGCCTTAATAGATCCATATAATGCTCTCTCATAGTGTACCCAATGACCGATTAAGGCAAAGCTTGAGAGAGTTGTTATCTCCCAGAATAGGAATAGTAGAAACATGTCATCTGTAGCTACTAGACCAATCATAGAACCTGAGAACATGAGCATGAAGAGCCAGAATCTTGGTACGTATGGATCATGCTCCATGTATCCTACAGAATATATGAAGATTAGTAATCCAATGAATGTAATTATGAATAACATCAACCATGAGAGAACGTCAATTCTAAATGCTATGTAAGATACGAAGCCTAGACTTGACAGGTCTAGCCATTTACCTGCAATTACTTCTATTATCTTTCCTGTTGCTATAAATGGTAGTGATGCAAGAACAATGCCTAGAGATATTGACTGTAATATTAGTGATATTATTGGCGCAGATCTTCTAGATATTAAAGCTAGAGGACAAAATATTAGTGGTGCTAATAGTGCTACTATATACCAAGGTCCTACGTATATAACCTGCATGAATGATACCAATATTAATAATTTAGAAACTAACTTAAAAGTGTTAAACTTGATATTCTTTACACGTGTATAGTGAAAGCAGAGTTAAAAAGTTCTAAGTTATATATATTAAGTGCGGGATAGCTTATGGGACTTAGAGAACGTTCATTTCGAAGAAGTTTATGGCTATACCATTTCAATGCTACCTCATGTAATGCATGTGAGATAGAGATTTTAGCAGCAATATGTCCAAGATACGATCCTGAGAGACTTGGAGTTAAGCTTGTAGGTTCTCCAAGACATGCAGACATACTCCTAGTTGCTGGTCCATGTAATAGGTATGTTGCTCCAATTCTAAAGAAGATATATGAGCAGATGCCTGAGCCTAAGATTGTTGTCGCTGTTGGTACATGTGCATGTGGTAAAGGTGTGTGGTATGACTCATATGCTATTGTTGGTGTTGATGAGGTAATACCTGTAGACGTGTACATACCTGGATGTCCACCAAGACCATACTTAATAGCTGCAGGACTTGCAGAAGCTGCAAAGTTGTTAGAGGCTAAAGCTGCAAAAATGGCAGAACTTGAAAAGAAGGGTAAGAGGTGAAGATATGACTAGCCCACTACTAGCATTAGCCAAGATTGGTGCTGCAGTTCTAGCAGTATTATTTGCAGGACTGATGTGTCCATATATTGGATGGTTGAGAAGGAAGATTAGAGCTAAAGTTCATGGTAGAGTTGGACCACCATGGTGGCAGGAGTATGCTGATCTAGTAAAGTTACTATATAAGGAAGATTTGATACCAGCAACAGCTAGTAGAGGATGGTTTACACTAATGCCAGCTCTATGCTTTGCTGTTGCAATATCTCTCCCAGTACTCATCTTCCCAATATTCTACTCTCTAAGTGATCTCATACTTATAGCATATTCTCTCCTAATGGTCTCAGTTCTACTAATCTTGGCAGGCTACGCATCTAACAACCCATACTCCATCGTTGGTGCTAGAAGAGCATTACTTGCGGTATTGATGTATGAGTTACCATTCGTAATTGTTCTAATAACAATATTCATACTTACAGGAACTACAAACATATTCAAGATAATTACATGGCAAGCACTTCATGGACCTATAATAATGTATCTACCACTATCAGCAGCTGCATATGTCATGTGTGTACCTATCAAAGCTATACTAAACCCATTCTCAATAGCTACAGCAGAGACTGAACTTATGGAGGGAGTACTGTTAGAGTATAGTGGTAAGAGACTTGCATTGTTAGAATTTGCTCACAAGATGGAGTTTTACGCACTTGCACTACTATTTGCTATAGTATTCACAAACTTACCAGGATTTACAATAAGCACAATGGCAACAAACTCATACATGGCCGCTATATGGGTTCTATGGGTCATATTTATAGCATTCATATTCTCTATAGTTGTATCGTTTGTAGACGCATTAACAGCAAGATTACAACCATATAAGGCACCTAAGATATATTGGATAATTACTACAATACTAAGCGTAGTAAACTTAATAGTCATCTGCATGTTAAAGATAGCAGGAATAGTCTAAGGTGAGAATATGACGAGAAAGACTATAGGTCTAATTTCTTGGATTGTTAAGAAACCATATACAGAACCAATACCTGAAATAGTTGAGAGAGCTTTAAAACCACCCGAATATTTCAGAGCATTACCAGTAGTTGATGTAGAGACATGTAAGCTGTGTGGAACATGTGAGAGAGCATGTCCAGGACATGTAATTAAGCAAGACAGAAAGGAGAGGATAATAGTATTTGACTACACTAGATGCATAATGTGTGGACAATGTGCAACATCATGCCCAACAGGATCTATAAAGATGTCAAAAGCACCACCACTAGTACCAGGACCACAGAAGAGTGAGTTTGTTGGAATATTTAGAATACCAGCACCACCACCAAAACCAGCTGCAAAGCCAGCACCAAAACCAGCAACAGGTGGAGGATCGGGAGGAGGATCTTCAAGTTCTTCATGATCGTAAAAAACGTTCCAACTATCTCAATTATACCTATCTTCTAAATTTCTTAAGTTGAGGCCACTGGGTACGTCCCCTCTTCATCGAGTACATTTCTGTACTCTCTGAGGGGCTTGATAAGAGTATTAGTATAGTGTTTAAAATATTTTTCCGATCACAGATTGCGATGTTTATAATATCGATAACTGGTGCTTCAGGTAGTATTATAGGTCTTAGAATTGTTGAAGAATTGAAAAGGTTGACAAATGATGAAATTGCACTAATAGTAACTAGATGGGGTTGGAGAGTACTTAGGTATGAGGTTGATGATAAGTATAGATGTACAGCTTTTAAATATGTCGATAGGTATTATAGTGATGATGAGCTTGATGCAGACATTGCCAGTGGTTCAACATATTTTAAAGCTGTAATAGTAGCTCCCTGTACTATGAAAACTCTATCAGATATAGCACATGCAAGAGCTTCAACACTAACTACTAGAGTTGTTGATGTAGCACTCAAAGAAGGTAGAAAAGTCATAGTAGTTCCTAGAGAAACACCACTAGACTCTCAACATATCTTAAACATGTTAAAAGCGAGGAGAAGAGGTGTACATATAGTAATACCAACATTAACATACTATACAAAACCTAGAGATGTAGAAGACTTGACAAACTACGTAGTTGGTAAAGTTCTAGATATGTTAGGTATAAAACATAATCTTTATAGAAGGTGGAGAGGTGATGAGAGGTCACGGTCAGAGTAGTGATGAGTACTAGACCAGCTGAATCTACATACAGCATGATCATCTTTAAGTTTAGTCTAGTCTTCTAATACTATCTCTCAAATGAGTAATGTTGAGATTAGTAAGAGTAGAGTTATTAGAGGATACATATCGCTTCTTCTTGCAACACTATTTTGGGGTTCTACATTTCCAATAATTAAGATAGTTGTATGTAATATTGGAAGTTTTTCATATACTTGGATTAGGAGTATGATAGCAATAACCTGTCTTCTACCATATGTAGTTTATAGAGTTTTTAAGAAGAGTGTTGAAAAATTTAGAAGAGAAATATTTGGTGGTCTAGTTACAGGTATAGCATATGCTCTAGGACTATGGCTTCAAGGTTGGGGTACAGGTCTTACAACAGCTTCAAATTCAGCATTTATAACCGAGCTTAACGTAGTGTTTGTACATATATATGTCGCATTGATAGAGAGGAGATATAGCATATTTCTAGGAATTGAACTACTTCTAGCCATACTTGGACTATACCTACTAACATTACCAACGGGAGGTTTCAATCTTGGAGATTTTCTAGTACTTCTAGGAGCTGTAGCATGGGCAGCACAGGTCATACTAGTATCTAAGTTTAGTGATGTTGATCCACTATGTTTTACATTTTTTGAAATGATACCAGCATCATTATTTATAATTTCAACACTATTCAATAGATATACAATAAACTTAACAGTAGATACAATACTAGGATTAACATATCTTGGAACTGTATGTACAGTAGGTGCATTTTCACTACAGGTATATGGACAACGTTTTGTATATCCTGAAGTTGCAGCATTGATATACTTATTAGAGCCAGCATTTGCAGCAATATTTGCATGGTTAATGCTTGGTGAAATTATGAAACCTCTACAAATTCTTGGAGCAATACTAATACTAATATCTATGATAATAGCAATAAGAACACAGAAATATTAAGATTTAGATATATCTAAACTATATAATTAAGACTTACCTAAAAGAGTTTTGAAAAAGATCTTAAACATAATAGAACTACTATACGTATGTCAGTAGTAACAGTAACCTGTCCAAGATGTGGAACAAAATTTAGAGTAGTACTTCCAGAATCAGGATGCTTAACATGCATGCTAGCCTCAATATATGGATGCGCACCCACGGTAGTTCAATGTCCAAAATGTGGACTTCAAATAGACTTAGCAAGCTATAGGTAAGTAAGAATGTTTAATTAAATATTCAAATCTTCTAACACAGCATTTACCAATATCGGAAATATAATTACAGGATCACCAACAATAGACACACCTCTACCATTAGGTCTCAACTGATTCCATGTAATAGACTCTTCAATTCTAGCACCACTTAAACTACCATCATACTCAAATATTGGAGTTATCTGAATAGCATAGTCAAGACCATCTCTAACAGCAGACCACCACTGAACATGATGTTTTGGAAGACTACCATATAGAAATACTGCACCAATCTTATCATATTCAAACATTATATCACAAATCTTTCTCTCATCATTCAAAATATCTAGAGCATTATTAAAACTCTCATCAATATCTAATAAAACTTTAGCAAATAACGTATGTACAACATCAGGAATAAATATTTCAACATCTTTTGAAGAAGCATTAATGAACAATGATTTCTTATTGATAAGTCTACCTAAGAACTTGAAGAAACATTTTAAGAGATCTGAAGGAGATCTGAGACACGTATTAGAAATATCTTTAACAAAACTTAACATAACTTCTCTTAAAGTATCGTAAAGTTTATCATAATCTTCAAAATCTATATCAAATATTCTACAAAGTTCAATATCTAAAACTCTAGAGTAGGTCATAAATGCATTAACTAGATTATGATCAACAAGTTTTAATAACGTGTAGTATGGTAGGTCTTCAATAACTAGATGCTCTGTAAATGATATAAATCTATAACAATTCTCAGTAAACATCTCTCTTAAAACCTCATAACCATTATATAGTGATTTATATGATTTAGAGTTTTTGAAATATCTTATAAAATCTTTGAATGAGATAGATGTAGAGTTCATGTACAGCATCAGTATAGAGGCACATCTATATTAATTCATTTCTACACAACTTACATATCTTATGAAGTACTCAGCGTTCAAATCCTTCTTCATTTTTCCGTCCTTCTACCTCTCATCATTCATATAGCCTAGAAGTTTCATATTTTTAAATGTTGATCTACAATTTCTCAACTATGCATGTTGGTATTCTTCAGATAGAGACTTGTGATAATAAATATGAAAATATTCATAAACTCCAGAAGTATTTATCAAGGTTTTTAAATAAGGCAGATATCGTTATACTGCCTGAGTATTTTATGTATTTTCGCGAAGATATGTTTAAAAGTCCCGAGCTTATTTATAATGTTTCTGAAGATGTTTATGGAGATTTTGTAAATATGTTGAGAAGTATATGTCGTGAATATTCTATACATGTGCTAGCTACAATTATTGAAAGATGTGGAAATTCTATATATAATTCTGCAATTTTGATAGATAATAATGGAGATATATTACTTAAGTATCGTAAGATTCATCTATTTGATGCTTATGGATTTTCAGAATCTAAAATATTTAGTAGAGGTTCTATTCCAAGTCCTGTAGTTAAGATATGTGATATGCATGTTGCATGTGCTATATGTTTTGATATAAGATTTCCAGAACTTTTTAGAGTATACATGTTGAATGGTGCTGATGTTGTATTTATACCAGCTGCATGGTTTAGAGGTGATTTAAAAGAAGATACTTTGAGATTTCTAGCTCAAGCTAGAGCACATGAGAATGGTATTTTCATAGTTGTATGTAATCAATATTCAAAACTATTCACAGGTAGGAGTATTGTTGTAAATCCTTGGGGAGTTGTAGAGATAGATCTTGGTATAGGTGAGAAGTATGTTGAGCATAGGTTGGATAAATCTACTTTGGAAAATTTCAGAAATACTATACCAATATATAAACTTAGGAGAACACTATCATACTCTAAGATCTTTCTGTAACATATTTCTTAACTCTATCAATTGCCTCAATCTTAACAGGATCAATACCAAGTCTATATGCTATATCTACACTCAACATTCCAAGACTAGTTATACCATACATTATTTCTGAAAGTATTGTATTACCTTCAAGCTCTATCAATATGTATTTTCTATTTAACTCCTCTAATACCTTCATCATAGCTTTAATATGAGTATCATATTCTGTATTTTCCAAAGTTTTAGATTTAACTATCAATATTTCAAGATTAGGTATATCTCTAATGTGTATTGCAAGATCATTATGCTCAGATTCAGGTAGTATACATACAGCAACAGGCTGTTTTGCATTTTCATTCATATCATTTTTAAATCTAAATCCTAGAGATGATAGAGGACTTGGCACGTATATCATTATGAACTTATTAGCTAATATGTCTACTAGGTGTTTAAATTTTCTAGAATATTCTTCAAAAGCCTTCTTTATATATGTTATACTTTCTTCACACATATTTAATATCTTATCTTCAATATTGAATACTTTTCCAATAGCTCTAAGTGTTGCATAGAGTAGACATGGTAATCCATATCTTGGAGCTGTAGCTTTTGGAATAGTTATATGTGGAGTGTTGTTCATATTTGCAAGATCTTTTAATCTACCTCCAGTAGATACTGTAATTACGGGAATTCCATTCTTTATACATTCTTCATAACATTTTATAGTTTCTATAGTATTTCCAGAATAGCTTATTGCAATAACTAGATATTCTTCATCTATATATTTTGGAAGTTTTAAATCTTTATTAACTATAATTGGAATTTTTACAATGTCTTGTATAGAGTCTCTAATAATATCTCCAACAATTCCTGAACCTCCCATTCCAGATATTATAATACCTTTAAAATCTCTCCTATACCTAATCTCAACATTACCAACCTTAACCACCTCAGGTATTTCAATGCTTATACTTAGTGAATTTTGTGCAAGCTCTGACCATCTTGGGTAGTCTATATAGGGTGTAGAGGACATCAGTATGTTATAAGCTAGCTAGTCTATTAATATTCTGAGGTGCTGTTCAAAGTAGTTATTAATGATAGTATCAGGATAGTTAGAGATTGGCCACGTGATAGAGTATTTGCAGCTAAGGAAGAATTGAAAAAGCTTGGATTTAGATGGACAGGAGAGTATTGGAAAGGTAGAGTACTATCAACATCAACATTAATAAAATTGAAAGATATACTAGAGCTAAAGCCTAGCGAGATTAAGACAATACTTGAATCAATATTCACAACAAGTGAAGGTGGGGCAGTTGGTGTAGAGGTAGATAGTGAAGTTAACATACCTGATGAAATTAGAGAATGTATAATAGATAGTGTGGACAATGTTCATATAATATCAATACCATGCTATGTTAGAAATTTCATAAGAAAAGATACGAAATATCTAAGTAGAGTAAGCTCATATGAAGAATATGTAGATATTGCATTACAAGAATTTAAAGAGAAGATAACACAATATCCAACAATAGGAAATCTAGAGTTATCTATAGAAAGAGCTAGAGAATTCATGTTAGAAAGTAAGAAGAGTAGAGAGATATTTGAAAAGAGATTATCATGGTGGACAGCTAAAGTTCACGAAAATTATGTTGAATTAAACTTCATAAAGAAAGGACTATTGAGAGAATTAATGTCTCAACTAAAGATCAAATATAATAAGGTAGATCAGGAAGGTAACATTCAAGAATTACTAATACCTGCAATTAGGAGAGAAAATGTATTGAAACTTCCTAATGGAACTTGGAGAATATATTTTCCACAATTTTTCAAAGAGAAAGTTGCTGAGATATTGAGAGATCTTGGATATAGAGTAGAATTTGTTGAACATACTCCAAGAAGAGTTAGAAATCTTCAAGATAGAGTAACTCTATATCCATTTCAAGAAGAAGCATTAAACAGGTGGATTAATAATAGGTATAGAGGAACTATTGTAATACCTACAGGTGGTGGTAAGACATTTATAGCATTAAAAGCAATATATAAACTATCTGTAAGAACTTTAATATTAGTAATTACTGAAGAATTATTAGAACAGTGGTATAGTAGAATCGTTAAACATCTTGGATATATTCCAGGTAGGATGAGTGGTAAGTATGATGAACTTAGAGATATAACAGTATGTACATACCATACAGCAGTCAAGAGGATTGAGGAATTGAGAGATTATTTCGATCTTGTAATAGCTGACGAATGTCATCATGTACCTGCAGAAACATTTAAAGAAGTTATGTTTCAAATTTCAGCACCATACAGGATGGCACTTTCAGCAACTGTTGAACGTAGTGATGGTAATGAACATTTAATATATCTTGCATGTGGAGAACCAATATATAGAGTAACTTATAGAGAATTGATAAGGTATGGACTTGTAGTACCTATAAGACATTATAGAATATATGTTGATCTTGAAGAAGATGAAAAAGAACAATACGATTCAGCTAAGAATATTAATCAATTAAAATCTATAGCATTGAAAGCACGTAAGAAAATTGATGTAGTGTTGAAGATAGTAGATGTTGAATATGAGCTCGGTAGTAAGATATTAATATTTACACAATATATAAATCAGGCAGAAGAGATCTATAGGAGAATTAGAGAGAAGATTAGAGAAGTTGCATTAATAACAGGAAACACTCGCGATAGAGAAACCATATTCAAAAGCTTTGCTAGAGGTAATATAAAGATAATAGTAACAACAACAGTACTAGATGAAGGTATTGATGTTCCAGATGCTGATGTTGCTATAATAGTTTCAGGAACAGGAAGTTCAAGACAGATGATTCAGAGAGTTGGTAGAGTTGTGAGAGCTTTACCTGGCAAGATTGAGGCAAGAGTATACGAGATTGTTACTAGAAAGACTATTGAGGAAGCTTTAAGTGAAAATAGACATCCAAAGTATGATATTGAAGAGATAGAGTGTAAGAGAATATTAGCAAGAGACTTAGATAGACTCTTAAGAAAGATTAGAAATAGTTTCGCAAAACTCACTACATAACAAGTATGCTATACGTGGTATAAATATCTTGTAGACATATATAGAACATGAAGGAGATAGTTGAAGAGATTCTAAATATAATATTAATGTCTAGTCTAGCAATAAGCATAGGACTAGCAATATTGAAAGTTCTAGGAGTACTATGATCAGGTATATAACAACAACCATTATGTATATAATAATTGCAATAATACTACTACTATTATGTAGATTTATACATAAAATACTAATAATGCTAGGTGTGTAGTATGGATGGTATAGAATTTTCAGATATATTAATGTGCATTCTCCTAATATCTATATGTATATCAATAATACCAATATTGAAATACTGCGTAGGTAAGTTTATAGATATGTTTCATAGAGTTAATAAGAGTTTTACAAACATGACATCTCCTATAAATACGACAGGAAGATTTTCCTACTGTAAGTTTGGTATAGTTGAGAGATATTGGAATTCTGGATTTCTACTGTCATATTTTATATTGATTGTTTTAATCGTTATGATAGTTCTACTTATAGTATTGTGTAGCTGTTTAAGATAGTTCTACTTCTTACCTTTTGAAACTCCAACTGTAAGTCCAAGTCTTCCTGTTGTGACTGTTCTCTGTCCTCTAACTTTAAGTCCAAGTTTATGTCTAATACCTTTCCAACATCCAATCTTCTTCATTAAGTCTATATCTTTCTTAGCTGCGAGTATTAGGTCTGCACCTATTAGATGTATATTTTTTCCTGTTTCTGGATCTTTTGGTCTATTTACAAACCATCCAGGTGCAAATTGGTGTAGATTTCTGACAGCCCAGTCAAGTCTTTTAATTACATCTTCAGGAAGTTCTCCAAGTTTTGTTAATGGGTCAATTCCGAGGTATCTACATATTGCAAATGCTGTAGATATACCTATACCCTTTATCTTCGTTAATGCATATGCTACTGCCTTATATCCATCTAAGTCCGTATCTCCTATTCTAACTATTGGTTTAAATCCGGTTGATGACATGATACTCAACAAGTAGTAGATGTTGGGATTTAAAAGAGTTGCTATGAAGTGTTAGACTAGTAGATCTACAGAGATTCTAGCACTTTCAACTCCTCTAATAAGCCATGATAGAGATGCTATAAGACCAGCAAGCCAGAGTAATGCTATTATAGTCATACATATGCTAGCTGTTAAAAATGCTTCAAGAAATGTTAATATTGCTGTTAGAATTCCTTCAAAACTTACAAAAAATCCTATAATTGTAGATCTTACACCTGTTGGAAATAGCTCACTCTGAAGTGCACTAATACAAGACCAACTCCATTGAGAGAATACCATATTCCAAAATAGTGTTATGAGAAATATGTAAATATTCTTAAACACTATTGAAAATATCATTATCAATGCTGTAATAAAGCCTCCTAGTAGAGATATGAATGTTGAAATTCTTCTACCTCTATCAATTATAGGTATTAGTAGAAAAGCTCCAATAAACGATCCTAAATTTGATATTAATATTATAAGTGGGATAGTGTTATAACTAAATGGAAAATCTGGAGTGTATGGTAGGTAAAATGTTGGTATGAAATATGTCACATATACAGCTATAGTCAATATGAGTAGTATAGCTATTCTATAGCTATATTTTGAAAATATTTTACCTATAGATACATTATGCTTAACCTTATACTCATTTAATACATTATCATCAAGCTTAATATTATATTTCAATAAGATTCTCTTAACATCGTCAATTCTACCCTTAATAACTAGCCATCTAATAGATTCAGGAAATCCTATTCTTGCAAATCCTGTCAATACGACTATTACTAATGTTGATGCTAGTAGATACTTAATTTGGAGTATAGGATTGATAAAGTATTTGTATAAGAGTGATAGTGAAGATATAATTACAGCTCCTAAATTCCAGAAATTACTTGCTAAAAGTATAGCTTTACCTCTATGATCAGGGGGAGTCAATTCTGCAATTGCAGAAAATGCAGCTCCAAATTCACCACCTATTGAAAAACATGCTAATGATGTTAGAAATGTAAATAGTATTACATTAGTATAGAATATGTATAGTAAGCCTATTGATAAGAATTCTAGTATTAATACTATTAGAAATGTCAATTTTCTACCAATAATATCTCCAAGTCTACCTAGAAGTATGGAGCCTAGAGTCCAGAAGATCATATTAATTCCCAATATGTATGTTGCATATTTAACTAGAGTATTTATAGAATATATTATTAATGGGGATATAGAGAATATGAGACCATCAATAAGAAAACTTATAGATGTTATTATGAATAATCTCCACTGTTCAGAAGTCCAACTAGTAAAGTCCAGAGTAGTACTTTTAGACATGAGGCGTAGTGAAGATTCTTCAAATTTAAACTTTACTAAGATCAGCTTCTGCTATCCTCTTCACTAATCTGAGATCACCTCCCTCATCATGTTAAGTAGAAGAAAGTTAGAGATTTTTCAAAAAGTTTTCAAATTTAGTATCTATATACTTAACTTATGAGTGTTCTTTTAAGTATTTGTATCTATCTTTCTCATATTCTTCAAGTGGTATATATTTCAATGCTGCAAGTACTTTTGGTAGTGTTGTATATTCCATCTCCTCTGGTGGTAATCTGTGTGGCATTATCGGTCCCATCTTTCTTATGTAGTCAGCTACGAAGCTTGCAATTAATCTTACATAGTCAAATGCTGGATCATCAAATAGGTCTACTGGTCCTTCTAGATATCCGTCATGTAGTTGGAATCCTAGTGCAATAACTTTTGGAGGACCGTCAAATCTTGTCATTTTTGGTCCTAATGCAATCTTCTTCTCAGGTATTATTGCTGTCATCTTTGCTGGCATTAGTGGTCCACTATGACTTCCTCTCATCCATCCACTAACCATGTGTGGATATGCAAATGCTTCTAAGATCTCACCAACCGCTGGTAGTCCATGTTGAGCTCTAATTATTCCAACAGGATCATCTTTACCAACATATTTTCCAGCTATTAAGTTAAGTCTCTCAACACTTATTACTGAGGCTGGTAGTAGATCTTCCTTCCTGTATACTCTCCTAATTATATATCTTCCAGGTGTTCCAATTAGTGCTAGAATGTCGTACATTCTCTCTGGACTGTCAAGTACGTACACTCTACCTTCGTACACATCGATAATCTCAAACTTAAATCCTGTGTGCATTGCTGGATCTATTACAAGTCCAGCTGTTGTGAATGGATCTGCAAACATCTTAAATAGTGGTAGATTGAAGGCTCCTGGCTCAGTCTTATCTGCAGCAATGACAACAATAGGCTCACTTGGTCTTTCTTCAATCTCCATCTCAGCTACTTGTGGACCCATACCTCTAACATTACCACTAAACGTCTCTTTCAGAAGATCTTGACCAGCACCGTACAGTTTCAACTTCTTTGCAATGTTCTCTGTAGCTTCTTTAAATATGTCCCAAGCAAGCTTATGTATCTCAGGATTATTCTCACCCTTTGTATGAGTCATCAATAGTGACATATCATCACCACAGGAAAATACGTAGTAATCAATTATTAGACCACTCTTCTGAGCTTCAGCAAGTCTCTCAGCAGCAAACTCAAGAGCTTTTGGATGTGCCCATGCATGACCAGGGCAGCCACCAATGTCTGCCTTTATTATCGATATAGTAACCTTCATACCTGAACTATTAGGTATCTGATGATACTATTAAATCTTGTGGTCTAGCTTAAAAACTGCATAGAAAGGTTTTAACTTGAAACGGTGAATACTGAATATACTAAGAGGAATGTAGAATATATAGATGTAAAAGAATACATGGAAAAACATGGAGGAACAATTAGAAGAAAGAGAGAACTAGACTTCTCATCAAACATAAATCCACTAGGAGCACCAAAATTTCTAAAATCAATAATAGAAACAGAATTCACAATTAGAGATATAGAAAAATTTGCAGATATAGAAAACATAATACAAAACATATCAACATTAGAAAAACTAGACTATGAACTAATACAGCCAACACCAGGTGCATCATATGGAATAATCTTAACATATCTACATCTAAGACCCAGTAGAGTATGTATACAAAATCTCACATACATAGACTATATAAAATTTGCAAAAAACCTAGGTATAGAATTAAAATTCTATAAGAGCTATGTAGATAATTTGAGAATAGTTCCAGATTTATCAAATATCGAAAATGAGAAAAATAGCTTAATAGTTATAGTAAATCCTAACAACCCAACAGGAACATATATAGATATCGAAAATGTAGTAAATATCATAGAAAAATCGCATAGAAGTAATATATTTCTTATAGATTTGACATTTATAGATTTTAAAACAGATATGGATAATGTAAAGAAATTGCTAAATTATGATAATGTTATAATAGTAAAATCATTATCAAAAATATTAGGATTACCAGGATTAAGATTAGGATATATAGCAGGAAAAATTGTAAAGTACTTCCTAAATTCTGATTGGCCATTATCAACATTAGAGGAATTTATTCTTGAGAAGTTGGTAGAATTTAGGAAGTATTATAGAGATTTTATAATTAAAACTAGGCAATATGTGGTTAGTGAGAGTGATAGATTATTTAGAATACTTTCAAACTTTTTGAAAGTATATAGATCTGACATACATATAATTCCCATAGAGGCTAAGCTAGATTTAGCTAAGGTTCTTGAAGAATATTGTATTAAAATAAGGAAGTACTGCATATTAAGTAGTGGAGATTATCTATTTAGAATATCTCTAAGGTCTAGAGATGAAAATGATATTCTCATAGATGTTCTAGAGAGTATATTCAATAAGTAGTATAGTATGAGTTTAAGTGATATTTTAGAGATTTGGAAAGGTCATATATCTTTCTTTACAATAATACCATGTAGTTCTAGAAAGAGTATTTACGATATTTTAAAATATGTTGATCTTGTAGTTTTGACTGTAAGTCCTATCATATGTGCTATTTGTTGCTTACCTATACTCATACTATACCTACTTAACATATCTCTAAACATGTACATAGTATCGACATTGTCGTACAGTATTATGCTAGTTTTGACAGGTATGTTACATATTGACGGTTTGACAGATGTTGTTGATGCTCTATTTGCACCAAGAGAGAGAAGATTTGAAGTATTGAAAGATCCTAGAATTGGAGCTGTAGGTGCATCTGCACTATTCATAATATTATCTCTAGGTCTAATATCTATGATAATTTCTAGAAATCTTATCGAAATTATTACTAAGATATTATTATCAGAATACTACTCTAGACTTAGCTGTAGTATATGTGCAAGAATGGGTAGACCTATCCATGAAGGATTAGGAAGCATTGTATATAAAGGTGTTAGAAGGTACAGACAGCTAATTCTAATACCTATATCTGTGAATACTCTATTATCAATTCTCCTTTTAGGACCGATAAAAGCAACAATATACCTCACGTCAACGACAGTAATAACACTAATATTGATATCAATTCCTATAAAAGCCCTAGGTGGAATTAGTGGTGATGTTCTTGGATATTCTATAGAAATTGGTAGACATATATCTCTTCTAGTATTATCATGTATAGTATAGATTTGATAGTAATTCTATTAGGAACACTACTACTAGATATTATAGATGGTGAAGTTAGAGATAAAGTATGTCCAATACATCCTGTTAGAATATGTTGGATAGTAGGTTCTAAATTATTAAGTAGGATGAAGAAAAATTTCATTAATGGTGTATTGTTGTGGATATTTGTTGAGATATTGTTAATATCTATATACTGTATAATTCCTCTCATAATATTTGTAAGATACTACGATATTACTATTGTAAGATTTTTATGTATAGTAGTGCTAATATGTTTTAATAAGTATACTATTAGTTTAAGATTGCTATTTTGGTATTATAGAGAAATATTGAGAAGATTAAGATGTGGTGAGAGGGGAGTTGCTAGAGTTCTGCTTCAGGAGATTGTTAGAAGAGATGTATTTTCACTAGATGATTATCATGTAAATTCTGCATTAATTGAGACGTTTGTTGAATCTCTTGTAGATGGATTTTCAAGTACAGTATTTTGGTATGTTATTTTAGGTCCTGTTGGTTCTTATCTTCAGAGAATTGCAAATACTCTAGATTCTCTAGTTGGTTATAGATATGAACCTTATAGAGAGATTGGTAAATTTTCTGCAATTGTTGATACTATTCTAAATATTCCAGGTTCAGTATTGTTATCAATATGTCTCGTAATTTCTAATTTTAGTTTAGATACATTTAGAAGATTTGTTAAGTATTTTAGAAATTCTAATGTTTCTAGTATTAATGCTAGGTTAGTTTTCTCTGCAATTTCTTCAGTTCTCAATGTTAGACTTGAAAAAATTTCTGAATATAGTGTTGGTGAGGGTAATCTACCAAGTATTGAAGATTGTGAACGTTGTTATTATGTGTGTATTAGAGGTCTAATTCTATACTTCCTTGCCATATTAACTATTTGTTATTTTAGTATCCAAAGTCTAGCTGTTCCATTTCTTGTTCTATTAGGTAGGATGGTGCTCTAAGTATTGCTACATATCCTCCAAATGTTCCTTCAAGCATCTTACTTTCTTCAACTGATGTTGGTATTACTTCAAGCTTTATACTTCTTCTATCACATTCAATCATTAGTTGCATTATCTCATCTTCACCAACACCTTCACTAACTATGACTGTCTGTGCTATACCTGCATTTATAGCATCCCAAACTTTCTCTTTTCCATAAACTATCATGTCAGGTTTCTTAATTGCGTAGTATGTTACCAATTCCATGAGTTTTTTAGATCTTACATATTCGTTATCTCTAATATGCTTCCATGCTCTCTTTATAGCTTCAATAACTCCATACTCATTTGCACAACATGCATCTACAACAGCTATAACCTTCTGCTTTAATCTATAGTCTAGATAGTCTGCTTTTAGGAAATCTTCTTTTGTAGGTCCAGGACCTGCAACAATTATACCTTTTAGATCTGGTATGTTTAGTAGTATCCTGTTAGCTTCTTCAGAAACCATCTTGTAGAATACGTCTGCTAGATGTTCTATCTGTCTCTTAAATCTGACAGATGATTGTCCACCTGCGTGGTGTTTTCCTGGTACGTAAAATTCTACATGTTTAGCAACTTCCCAATAGTTTCCTCTAAGTATTGCTATTATAGCTTCTCCACGCTCGATAACTATTATTCCATATGCAGAGCCCACATTTAACATCTGTTCTAAGATCTCTGTATGAAATACTTGATCACATATGTACTTAAATGTGTTTATTGGTCTTGGAGGTATTATCATGTACATAACCCAATCATACATACCTGGACTCTTCATATGAAAACCTGCAAATATTGCTAAACCATTCTGTGGAGCTTTATTCATACCTTTAAGCTGATTTATAATTCTCTCAAGAGCACTTTGAACGTGTGTTCTAGTAGTCTTATCTTTTATATTACCAGCAATAGCCCACTCTTGTCTAAGCATGTTTACAACATCAGGCATTGGTCTGTTAGCGTTTATGTATAGACTAATTAGTGTTGTTGCATATCCACGATATTTCCTTAACGTTGATATTATTATCCTAAGCTCATTCAACGACTTTATCTCATACGTACCACTCTTTATTCCATGTAGATCCCAGCTAGAAAGTTTAGAAATGTTTTAAATATGTTTCTCTAATTCAAGATATGTAACTTATAGACCCATCTTCAGATATTTCTATCATAGTTCCAGCATGTCCGGGAATGTACCTTTCAGGACATAGTTCACGAACAAAATTTGCAAAATTTCTACCAGTGCAATGTAGTGGACATATCTTCAATAGACCATGCATTCTACAGAACTTATCTGCCATATGTCTAACATCGCTAATAGGTAGGTTAAATAGGTGGAAACCACCTATGAGTAGTAGAATATCTTTCTTAAATAATCCCATAACATGTCTAACCATATGTTCAATTCCTGGATGCGAACATCCTGTAATCATTACAACACCTCTACCTATATCAATTACAAGACATTGCTCAGGTATTAGAGAGTTTGAGAAATTTACTAATATTACATTATCTAAAATTTTTGTAATATTCTTATTAGTATTTACTTGACATATTCTTGATATTTCATATGAAAGTCTTGATGGGTATGGTAGGTATATTGGAATTCTATTACAATACTCAACTACAGCACCTAAACCTCCTGTATGATCTCCATGTTCATGAGATATTACACATGCTACTACCTTATCCATACTTAGTTTTAAATTCTCAAAATTATACTTAAACACCTCCTCACTAGCTCCAGTGTCGAATATTATTGCTCTATCTCCAAAATCTATATATATTGATAGACCCCATTCAGGTATTAGGCCAGGACCTCCCTCATTATCAACAACTACTATTAGTTTCATAGATATTCGAATGATTGACTATTAGTTAAGTATTGTTAAGATATTCCCAATACTTTACTGTATGCATCTGTATCTAGTAATCCATGACCACTAAGATTGAATACGATTACAGTTCCTGGACTTGCCTTTTTTGCAATATCTATAACTGCCTTTATAGCATGTGCTGACTCTGGTGCAGGTATTATACCTTCAGTCTTTGCAAATATTTGAGCAGCTTTCATAACCTCTTCCTGTTCGTATGCTACTGCTTCTACAATTCCAAGCTTTACAAGGATTGAAAGACTTGGAGCTGCTCCATGATATCTAAGTCCTGCTGCATGTATTGGTGGTGGTACATAATCTTTACCTAGAGTATACATCTTAATCATTGGTAATATTCCTGATGTGTCTGGATGATCATACATGTATTTTCCACATGTCAACTTTGGTGCTGCCTTAGACTCTACAGCTATAAATCTAGTCTTCTCAAAACCTTCTTCTCTAAGCTTCATACCAATTATAGGATATGTAAAACCTCCAAAATTTGAACCACCACCAACACATGCAATCATGTAATCAGGTTCTTCAGGTAGTTGTTCAAGTACTTCTAATCCAATAACTGTCTGATGTATAAGTACGAACTCCATAACACTTCCAGGTAGGTACTTCCTCTCTTCTGGTTTTTGAAGTACATATTCTACAGATTCACTAATAGCTATTCCAAGACTACCAGGATGGTTAGGATCTTTCTCAAGAAGTTTCTTGCCAAATTCTGTTAAATTGCTTGGACTTGGATATACATCAGCACCTAATACCTGCATTAATATTCTTCTCTGTGGTTTTGATATGTAGCTTGCACGTGTCATAAATATTATAGCTTTCATACCTAGAAGTGCTGCAGCTATAGACACAGCAAGACCCCACTGACCAGCACTAGTCTCTGTAACAACTTCTTTAGCACCATCCTGACGTGCATAGTATGCCTGTGCTATTGCTGTATTTAGCTTATGACTACCACTTGGAAGCACACCTTCAAACTTGTAGTATATTCTAGCTTTAGTACCTAGATAACGTTCAAGATTTTCAGCACGTCTAAATGGTGTTGGTCTACCAATCCTCTCATAGACACTACGAATCTCATCAGGAATTCTAATCCATCTCTCACCACTAAACTCCTGATCTATAAGTGTTGATGGTAATATCTTAGTTAGAAGTTCAATACGTGAAGGACCTTCATAAGGATCTCTAACAGGTGGTAGTGGTATTGGAAGATCAGCAGCTATGTTATACCAGTAGTGTGGTACAGATACCATACTAACACCCCATTATAACCTTTCTCAAACTTTCAAGAAGTTTTAAACCACACTCTAAACCACATGTTATAAATTCTTTAATAAATGCTGAACCAATAACAATACCATCAACATTAAGTTTTATTAAAAGTTCAACATCTTCAGGTCTTCTAATTGCGAAACCTACAATAAGTGGACAGTTATTATCAATTATCGATTTATAAATCTTCACATTACGTTCTATAAATATTGGTAATCTAATACCACTACATGCCTGTAATCCTAGATATATGAAGTATGGTTCGTACTTTAACAATCTCTCAACTTCTCTATATGGAAATTTACTAGATATGAAGAAGCATGGTTTTAAACCATAATCTAGACATTTTCTATAGTATAGATTAACCATATCGTAATAGTCAAATAGTAGATCAGGAAATAGTATTGATTTTGCACCAATCTCAGAAGAAGTTTCAAAGAATTTATCAAGATTATTTAGATAATCTTCAAAATATGCCATAACTACAAAATCTTTCGAAATTCTACCTTTAACAACTTTTAAAGCATCAACACCACGTATCTGTGCTTCTCTATGAGTCATCCTAACTGTTGGACCATCATATTTCGGATTTTCTGTTGGAACACCAATCTCAAACATATCAACAACACTACTACAAGTCTCTAACATCGTTAAGAAAGTATCAACATTAGGATATGTAGCTGTAAGGTACAGTATCAACTTTGTACATGGAGACACATATATCGAATTTAATGTCTTATTTATAAGTTATACCTAGAGTATATGACTAGAAACTTTTCATAAAAAATGTACCTACTAAAACTGCATTTGCACCTAACTTCCAAATATTGTTAATATCATCTAAACTAGAAATACCACTTTCAAAAATAATTAACCTATTCTTAACATTCTCTCTCAACATCTTTAAATTATTTAAAGATTTTTCAAATTCCACATTTAAAGTCTTCAAATTTCTAGAATTTAAACCTAGGAGAACCCTATCATTAAAAGTTTTAGAAAATTCAATGAGGATATTTGGATCATGAGATTCTAAAACAACTTCAAGTCCAAGATCTAGACAGTGTTGAACATATCTATCAATTTTATCTTCAAGTACTTCATATATTAGGAGAATAGCATCTGCACCAAAATACCATGCAAGATCTATTTGCCATTCATCAACTATAAAATCTTTATAAAGTATTGGTAATTTTGATATATTCTTAATTAATGGAATATATTCTAAACTTCCTAAAAACCAGTATGGTTCTACAAGTACTGAAAATCCACATGCAATATTTCTATACTTCTCAACATATTCATCTGGTTTTACGTCAAGTCTAACTATTCCACGTGGACTTGACCTTTTATATTCAACAATTATGCCAATATTATTAGTCTTGTTTTTACTTAATATACTATCTCTAAGTGAGTTTAATGGTAACTCTCTCTCACATATCTTTATACACTTCTTCAAACTTTCAATAATTTTATATCTAAATTTCACTATTTCTTCTAAAGTTATGTTCATATTTTGATAACCTAATTCACTATTTATCAACATTCTTCTAGGTAAGATTTAATATCTACATAACGTATTGTTAGGGTATGATTGTATTGATAATAGATAACTATGATAGCTTTGTGTATAATATTGCTCAGATTGTTGGTGAGCTTGGAGCTAGACCTCTAGTTGTTAGGAATGATGAGATTAATGTTAGAGGTATTGAACGTATGATGCCTGACGCTATCATAATATCTCCAGGACCTGGATCACCTGAAAATCCTAGAGATGTTGGTGTATCTATCGATGTTGTGAAGTATCTTAAAGGTAAGATACCGATACTTGGAGTTTGTCTAGGACATCAGGTTATTGGATATGTTTTTGGTTCTAAGATTAGGAGAGCTAGAACGATAATGCATGGTAAGACTAGTCCTATAAAGCGTGTAGAAGATTCAAAATTATTGAGAGATCTACCTGAAGTTTTCAAAGCTATGAGATATCATAGTCTTGTAATTGATACTGTACCTACAGGATTTAAATTGACAGCAATTAGTCTTGACGATAATGAGATTATGGCTATTGAAAATGAGGAACTACATATATATGGTATTCAGTTCCATCCTGAATCTATAGGAACAGAGTTTGGATATAAGATATTGAAAAACTATCTAGATATTGCAAGTAGTGTACCAATAATGCGAAAAGTATAAAGTCAGCATGTGCTCCTATCATCACTAGTCAGAGACCCCAGGCAAATCATCACATGATGAATAGACATGTCCTAGATATAGTTGAAAAATATATACTTGAAGTTAAGAGAAGAAATTTAAGAGGAATTCTAGCATGTGATAGATTAGAATTTGAAAAAGTATTAAACACACTAAGTAGATATGGTAGAGATGTACTACTACTAACATCAAATATAGAAGATTTATCAAAATATGGAATGAAGATAGATGTAGTAGAGATAGATAAGTATAGAGAAGTTCTAGGACATGAATATGATTACGTAATTATAGATCTTAGAAAATCTAAACTAAATCCAAACATGGTATGTACAGTCTCAGAAACAATAAGAAGTGGGGGAGTGTTAACACTATATTTTGAAGATATGTATAGTCAAAATATTGGAAGATTTGGAGTTAGATATGACAAATATATTAAACTAATGCTAGAGAAATGTGAATGTTGTTTAATAATTCATAAAAATGATGTAATAGTTCATAAAATTCCAAATATAGAATTGAAATATAGTATTCAAGAGTTTACAGATAGCCAAAGAAGATGTCTAGAAATATTTGAAAAATTTATGAAAGATATTAAGAAGAAAGTTCTAATTATTAGAGGTGGTAGAGGTAGAGGTAAGACATTCCTACTAGGCTATCTAACATACATACTATTCACTAAATATAACATACCATTTATAGAACTTATATATCCTTCAGAAGATATACCAGACTCCTACATTAAAGGTCTAGAGAAAGCATCAGGAAAAGATGCACAATTTTCAAAAAATATGATAAAAATAGATGAATACACAGTAAGAATTGTTGAACCAGGTTCGAAGATAGTCTCGCCTATAGTTATGATAGATGAAGCTTCTAGAATTGGTATTAGTAGATTTAGAAAAATCTTATCTAAATGTTATAAAGTTATAATAACAATAACAACATATGGCTATGAAGGTACAGGAAAATACTACGAGCATTATATTCAAAATGAAGTTTTAAGAAAAGGATTAGGGATAGTTGTAGATTTATATGAACCTGTTAGATATTGTATAAATGATCCACTAGAGAGATGGTTGAACTATACCTACGTATTAGATAGTTCTGAAGATTATTTAGACTTTATAAATTTAGAAAAATTAAAATTTAAGATTGTTGATAAGGATTACCTTATTAAGGATGTTGAATATTTTAGAAGACTTATAACAATACTTAGAGATGCACATTATAGATATAGTCCAGACGATATTGAGTACATTTTAGATAGTGATGAACATATATTATTTACATGTGAATATGATGGTAAACCTGTAGCTGTAGCTCATGTAAGAGTTGAACATTCTACTAAGAAGATTATTGATAAAGCTATTTCAGGAAGTATTCTTCCAGGACTTAGTACATTTACAATACTTTCAAGATATGGAACATCCAGCATTTATAGATTTAGAATATGGAGAATTCATAGAATAGCAGTACACTCTAGATTTCAAAGAAGAGGTATTGGAAGTAGATTATTGAAATATATTGAAGATATTGCTAAGGTTAGGGGTATTGATATTATATCTTCACTATTTTCAAGAAGTGAAGTTTTGAAATTTTGGTTTAGAAATATGTATAAACCATTCTACATATCTCCAAGATTTAATAAAGTAACTGGAGATTATAATTATGGTGTATTAAAACCCATAAGTGATAGATGTATAGATTTTGTAGTAGGTATATTGCAAGATTTTAAACGTAGATTAATATTATTAGCATCCAGTGTTTATAGAGATCTTGATTCTGAAATACTTACTGAGATAATACTTAACTTAGATGTTAAGTCGAGTATTAAACTCTCAATATCTAGCTTACAGGATAGAAGACGTAGTATATTTTTAAAATATTTTGAAAATTATGAAGTTGAGTATGTTCAAGATGTTGCTTATATAAAACTTGTAGAATATTTACTAAATAGTGAGAAGTATGATCTATTTAGTAAGAGTGAACTTGTGGCATTAATTTGTAAAATTATTCAGGGTAAGAGTATTAAAGATGTTGCAGCTAGTTTAAATATTGATGAGATAAGTGCTAGAGATATTGTTAAGAATGCTGTTAAGAAAATTCTAAATTTCAGACTTTGAAGTATCTATATGCATCTTCGATATCTTCTCTAGATACTTCCCTATGACAGAACCACCAGTCATAACATTCATACTTTTTCAATCTCTCTTTAGCTTCTTCGATAGTCTTGGCTGGTGGTATTATAGCTCTATCTTTAATTAGCTCATTATGTGGCCAGTTTGCTGGTAGTGCAACTCCATATTTTGAGGATATTTGTAGAGCTTTTACAAGTCTTAAAATTTCGTATACATTTCTACCAACTTCCTGTGGATAGTATAGTATTGCTCTAATTATTCCATTATCATCGACTATAAATACTGTCCTAACTGTATGTGATGCTGATTGTGCATGAAGCATTCCTAATCTACTAGCAATTTCACCTCTAGGATCTGCAATTATTGGAAACTTTATTTCAATACCAAACTTCTCTCTTATCCATTCAATCCATTTGATATGACTATATACACTGTCTATACTCAAACCTATCAACTCAGTATTCAATCTCTTAAAATCTTCATACTTCAATGCAAATGCTATAAACTCTGTAGTACATACAGGTGTGAAATCTGCAGGATGGCTGAAAAGTACGAACCATCTACCTTTAAAGTATTCTGGAAGTTTCAATCTTCCTATAGTTGTTTCAACTTCAATATCTGGAAATTTTTCACCTATTGTAGGCATTTGAGTTGGCATATAGAGTAATGCGTAGTTTTACTTTTTAAAAGTTTCTCATTTAGAAATCGAACAGCGATGGTAAGAATATTAAAGTTTGAGATTATTAGAAAATGACTTAATATCTCCACAATACTATACCTGATCTAATAGTGAAGAGGGATGGTAAACCATACATGCCTAAGACTAGATTTGAAGGATTGATTGAGATTGTGAGAGGTATATTTATAGATAGAGAGTTGTATAGGTATCTGACAGAGTATTTCAATGATAGAGAGATTGATAGTATTTTTAGAAGTATTAGAAAACCAACAAGTAGATATTATGTTAGAGTTAATACGTTACTAGTAGATCCCTACGAACTCTATAGAAAATTGAAAGATAAAGGCTATAAGGTACATCTAGATGAACACATTCCTGAAGCACTATGGTTTGAAGTTGAAGGTCCTTTCAAAATACCATCCTGTAGAAAGATAGTTGTAGCTGACAAATACGCTGCTGAGAGTGTATATGTTGGAGCTAATCTATACGCTCCAGGAGTTGTAAAGGCTAAAGGTGTTAAGAAGGGTGATGAAGTTACCATAATTGCACCGACAGGTGAAGAAGTTGGATATGGTATTGCTCAGATGAGTGAAGATGAAATTAGGAAGAGTAGAAAGGGAATTGCTGTTAAAGTGTTAATAACTAAGTATAGAGTACCATCATTAAGAGAACTTGAAGAATATAAAGGAGGTTTGATATATGATCAAAGTATTGCTGCACAATGGGTTGCAAAAATATTAAATCCTAACCATAGTGAGCTAGTGGTTGATATGAATTGTGCACCAGGTGGAAAATTGACACATATAATACAGGTAGGTAGATGTAGAGTTTTAGCTTTTGATAGAAGTTTTCCAAAAGTTAAAGATACTATAGATAGTTTAAATAGATTGAAAATGTATAACATGTGTGATATCTTAATTCACGATTCTAGATATATAGATGTAGATTTTCCAAAAATTGTTAATAAAGTTGATAAAGTATTAATAGATCCACCATGTACAAGTCTTGGTGTTAGACCTAAATTGATCGAAGTTAAAACTATGAGAGATGTAGAAGTTTCATATAGATATCAACTTCAATTTCTAAAACCTGCATATAGATTATTGAAGAGAGGTGGTAAATTAATCTACTCTACATGTACAATAACTGTCCTAGAGAATGAGAAAGTTGTTGAAGAAGCTTTGAAGATAGGATTTGAATTAGAGTATGTAGATATACCATATAAAGAGATTGGAATTTCAGGTAACGATTGGGATTATATGGTTGCAAGATTTCTACCACATATTCACGATTTCTCACCTGGATTTTTCATAGCATTATTATCGAAGAAGTAATTTTTCCTAAAGATCTTAATCTAATATTTTGAGATATGTCAAGTGTTAGAGAAGGTGATTGGATATTACTTTATAGTGATAAAGTTAGGATAGTCTCAAGAGTTGAAAGGGGGAAACAGATATGTACTATTAGAGGTGTTGTAAATTTAGAAAATGTCATAGGTGTTGAATATGGTTCTAAAATAAAGACAAGTCTTGGACATGAGATTATTATTACAAAGCCAAGAATTGAAGATATAATGTTTGAGAAGTATGAAAGACCGACACAAGTAATATATCCAAAAGATGCTGCATACATAATACTCAAATCAGGAATATCTTCAGGAAGTATTGTTGTAGAATCAGGATGTGGTAGTGGATTCATGACAACATTCCTAGCATACTATGTGAAGCCTAATGGTAAAGTAATATCATATGAATGTAGGAGAGAATTCATAGAAATTGCAAAGAGAAACTTATCAATGGTTGGACTTGAAAAATATGTAGAATTTAAAGAGAGAGATGTTATTAAAGATGGATTTGACCTACCTGATAATTATGTAGATGCGGTAGTTCTAGACATGGGTAGACCTTGGGATGTCATGAATGAAGCTTATAGAATATTAAAACATGGATGTACATTAACAATATATGTACCAAGCATTCTACAAGTTGAAAAAGTTTTGAGAAAGAATAGAGAAGTAAGATTCATAGATGTTGAAGTTGTAGAGATAGGATTACGTAAATGGAAACCGAATCCAGATGAGCTTAGACCAGAGACTTGGATGATAGCACACACAGGATTCTTAATATTCTTAAGAAAACCATAGTTCAAAAATAGAGATTGAAATACATATAACGGTAAGAAGCATTGAAACAGTTCAACATGTATCATTAATACACATAGAAGTATTTCATAATCTCGAAAACATAGTGAGATACTGTCAGAGAGTGTCAAAGTGAAAGATTATATATACGAGTTTTATTGAAAAATTTTATATGGTATTGGGATTAAAGTCCGTAGAGAATAACAAGAACAAGCCTAGGATACACATGTTATCACTTCGTGTAATAGACAGACCCGGCGTACTTCAAGCATGTACGAAAATTTTAGCTGAAGCAGGAATAAACATAGCATCATCACACGTATTTCATAGAGGAGTAATAAACAACAAGAAAGAAGCTCAAATAACGATTTTTGCTGAAAACTATGTACCGCTAGTATTAGAAAAATTAAAAGATCTTGAGTTTGTACTTGATATACATGTTTTTGAACTTACAGGTTCAGAAACTGTTCCAGATGTTGTAATATTTCCGATAAACATCATACAGGATGCTATTAAAGAAATTTCGAATAATTATGGAGAACCTGTTGCAGCATCTATATTTTACAAGCTTGGATATATGTATGGTCAATGCCTAGCACAGTATTATGCTGAAGAACTTTCAAAAATTGAAAATACCGTACTAAGGTTAACTGCATTGTTGAATATTATGAGATCTCTAAACCTGTTAAAAGAGTTTAAGATTGATATTGTAGAGAATAAACTTGTAATAGTGTTAAAAGAGCCATTAGAACTTAGAGGCGTTAAATGTCTAGAAAATTGTTACTTCACTAAAGGCCTACTCACAGGTTCTTTAGAGAAGTGTATTCCAAGTATGCGTATAGTTGATGAGCGTGTTAAATGTAACTTAACTGAGTATGAAGTTGTTATATCTATGTTATCTAGTTCTTAAGCATTTCTTAGAATTGTATTGACAATTGTTAATTGTAAATAAATTTATAAACTCGTTATCAATTATATTAAGAATAGTCAGCATGAGAGGAATTGAGAGAGGGCCACAGACCTTGTTTATAATGGGTAAGATGAGACCAGGTCAATTAGAGAAACTTGCAGAAACTCTCACAATGATTATTAGAGAGGGAAGAGGAGAACCAAAATTGATAAGATTTCTAAATGATGAGATTGGTCTAGCAATATCCTGCAAACCTGAAGAAGAGGGTAAAGTTTCAGGACTTGTGAAGAGAAGTGTTGAAAGTTCTAGAATACTTGTAGATAGATCTCCTCAATACATAACATTGAGTATTGAACCTCTAGAGAAGGCTGTAGATGATGTTATTAGATGCGGTGGTTCTGAAGTAATATTACCAATACTATTCAGACTTGGACATGTATATGGTAAAGAGCTAGTTGATACTTTAGAGCTTAGTGATGAGAAATTGAGCGAGAGATTGATAACAACATTAGAATATCTAAAAATATCAGGATTTTTTAGAAGTTTTTCAGTACTACACTTAAGTGCAAATAAGATTGAGATAGCTCTTGATATAGACATAAAGACAGCATTAATACACTTCTTAAGAGGTGTTTTAAGTGGTATTGCTAGTAAAATTTTTGGAAGACCATTCACATGTAATTCACATGCTAAGAGTGAGAGAGTAGTTATCTTTGAAGTAGTACCATATAGATAGTATACCTATACTCTCCTGACTAGAACTTTCCTTCTAGTAAGCTCCTTAAGCCAAACTTCAAGAATCTTAAGACTAGGACCTGACTTAACATGTACTTGTATCTTCTCATCTCTACCTGTGATAGATACACTTTCTACCTCATAACCAAGCTCTCTACATAATTCAACAATATCTTTCTCAGATACTTCAGGTAGTTTATTTAAATCTCCACATGGACCCCACTCACATGCAATACATGCAAGATTTGAAGCTTCTATATTAGCACCACATGCAGCTTCAAATACTTTAAAACCAAGCTTTTCAGCAATTTTAAATATTTTAATTTTCAAATCATGACCTTTTATAGGATATTGATCTCTATCCGATAATCTCGATATTCTATTAGATAAGTCTATACCCACCTTTAACAAGTTTTTGAATATTCTCTTAGTAACTCTCAATGTTCCTAAAACAACATTCTTAACACCATACGACTTAGCTATATTTAATATGTCTTCAGCTTCTACATCTGTAATTCCTGGAATTATTGGTCTCATAAATATTGATACATGAATTCCATATCTAGTCAATATACCGCAAAATCTTAATCTATCTTCAGGATTTGGTGCTAATGGTTCAAGTTTTCTATAATTTCTTAAAGATATTACAGTTACCAGAAAACTTATATGTGGACATGCCTCAGCTATGATTTTAACATAATGTTCGTCTATTGGAACTTTAGTACTTATCTGTGTAGGATTACCTATAGTTCCGAAAGTCTTTATATATTCTAAACTTCGATCTAAAGTTTCTTGTAGGAACGGTTCAGATACTGCACCCATAGCTATCATAGTACCTCCTCTCCCAGGTGCGAAGTATGGATTTATTGTTAATGCATAGAGCATTTCAAGTCCTGTTAGTGGGTATTTAGTTACTTTTCTTGGGAATCCCATATCATATATGTAGCAATATGTACAACATAGTGAACATCCAATACCTGTATGTACTGTCATACCACAAGGTCTTGGAGGTCTCTTTGAGTGATGATCTTGAGAAGCTTTAGATATAGACTCAGGACTTAGCTTCTCCTCTAAGTATTTTCTCAACTTTCTCTTAAACTCCACATACTTTACTAGATCCATTATACGTAGCTTGATATTGATTTACCTGGATGTCTTTTTAACCATTCTTCAACAGGTATGCAAAATCTTCTCTCAACATTTGGTCTATGGAAGTTGTTATATGTACAGAATGGCATTATCTTACCATCAGGAGTTGCGTAGTGTATAGTGCATCTCCTGACTCTCTCAATATCATAGTTCATACAGTCCATGAAGTGCATTATTCCTAGACCAACAATATTGAACATTAGTTGTCCAAGTGATTCATAGTCTCTCTTCAATACTACATTTAGTATTAAATCTCTTATAAGTTTATGTCTTACATACTTCACAAGTTTTAATAATTTTGTCTTTGCAATACTTCTCCATACACCACCTTTTATAGCTGTGTTATAGATATCCCAACACATCTTTTCAAAATCATCAACATCTACAATTCTAGTTATTGGTATTGGCATCTTTCTATCAGGATCGTAGTATATAAATGCTGATGCACCACATACAGGATTATTCGTGAAGAGAGGCTTAACCTCACCTGTTAATGCTTGTAGTGCTTTTGCAAGTGCTACAGGCCAATTTACAGGTCTCCAATCCCACCTACTTATAAGACCGTTTGTCTGTTTCTCAATTTCAATTATTACATCTGGTATTGTTATTCTCATCTTTCTAAGCTCTTCCTGAGTGTATAGTCTTGCCATACCTGCAAATGCTACAGGTTGTATATTTACCCATCTAACAACATCTCTATTCTCTATTGCAAATTCTACGATTTTTCCAAGATCTTTATCATTATATCCTTTTATAGCTGTTACAACTAGTACTATAGATCTATGTCCAATCTTTCTAGCATTTTCAATAACTCTATACCTGATGTTTACATATGCTTTAGGATCGTATCTCCTATAATTCCATATTAGCATATTCTTAGGATCAACAGTATCACATTGGAGATATAGTGTGGACATTCCAGCTTCTAGAAGTTTCCTATAGTATGATATGTCTAGTGCAATTCTTATACCATTTGTATTAACTTCAACATGTTTAAAACCTCTCTCTTTAGCGAGTTTTACAAGTTCAGGAAGGTCATTCCTCAATGTTGGTTCACCACCTGAGTATTGTAGTGCATTTGGAGCCCAAGGTCTTTCATTTCTTAAAGTCTTCAACATCTTATCTATAGTCTCAATATCAGGTTCGTATACATATTCTAGACTTGTCTTAATATCTGCAAAACATATTGGACATCTCATATTACATCTATTAGTTACGTCAATTATTGCAAGTATTGTACATGACCTATGCATTGGGCATAGACCACAAGCATATGGACATAGACCACTCTTCCTGACATGTTCCCAATCTACATTAGGATTTTCAACACCACTACCAATATACTCACACCTGTCCCACTGAATATAGTAGTAGTATAGCTCTGCATCACCCCAATACATATCTAAAAACATTCCATGTTCAGGACAGCTCTTCTTAATCCATATTGCACCATCATGTTCATATACTACAGCTTCAACAATTCTCCTACATATTGGACATACACTATTAGTCTTCTTCACAACTCTACATGTTGGAGGAAGATCAAACTTCTCTTTATAATATTCCTGAATTTTAGAATCATTAATAAACTGTAGATATCTCTTAGGAAGATTGAAACGTGAAATATCCACAAGATGAGATTTAGCTTCTAGACTTTCCATTCACATCTAGTCACAATACTACACTTATAAGTTATTACCTCTAGAAAACATGCTAATACTCTCCTCATATCTTCTCCATAAAATACGACTATCAATACTAGACTTAACATGTGACCAAGGTAATTCACTATTAATATCGTATTGAGAAAATACATACTTCTTAAATAAGTCTGAATATTTTCTCAAAATTCTTCTCCAAAGACTTCTAGAAAGATTACTCATTTCTAATCTAGATGCATCAATAATAATTTTTGAAACATCTCTATCACCTAGTGAGAGAAGCATTTGAGCATATGCTAAAAATATGTCATAGGTAGTATATCTACAATTTAAATTCTCTACAAAATATTTAATTCTCTTATCAACAACATCCATATCTAAAGGTTTCATATATTGAAGTGGTGTTTGAGGTTTTCTAATCCAAGGATTTACACTAACATATACATTACCATTAAATATCTTACAAACTTTCCTAACAATATCTACACATTCTTTAATATCATTATCATCTTCATTAGGTATTCCAATTATGAAATATAGTTTAATATGATCAAAACCATATTTTCTAGATAATTCACATATTTTAAATATTTTATCATTACCAAAATATTTACCTAAGAACATCCTAATTTTCTCACTATTCTCAGGAGCTATAGTTAACGCTTTCTGACCTGTTCTAGATATTAATTCTATATCCTCTTCTTCAAGAACATCCGTTCTTAATGATGGAACACTAATCTCAAGATTGTAGTTATCTAATAAATACTGTATAATTTTTCTAAAATCAGGATGTGATTGAGCTCCTAGACCTATTATAACAATCTTATCAATATCTTCATCCAACTCTGAAGATTCTAATATTCTGACTATATTACTAAAACTTCTATATCTAAATGGATGTTGAATATGAGATTCCATACAGAATTTACATAGGTATGGACAACCTCTACAAATTTCTAAAAAATATGCTTTACCAAATACTGGAGTATAATTTTTAGGTGCTTTTAATGTTATGATTTGTCTTGTAGGATATTGAGTATTATCTAGATTTAGACTCTTAACAACTTTCACTTCATACTTACCTAGACTTGGTATATATATTCCCTCAATATCTGCAAGATCTTCAATATTTTTTGAGATGTATATTCTCTCAATTATCTTATCAATTACAGGCTCTACCTCACCTAAAAACACTATATCTGCAATATCTGCTACAGGTTCAGGATTTGCAGTAACTGTAGGTCCACCAACTATTACTATAGGCTTTCTATTTCTATATCTCGATATTGGATTAATACCACTTCTCTCAAGCATTTTAACAATATTAACATAGTCAAGTTCATAATGTACAGAAAATAGAATTAAATCAAAATCTCTTAATAGTGTACCTGTCTCAACACTTCTATAAGGTCCTGAACCTTCCATAAATACACGTTCAGCATATACAAAATCGATATTATTCAAAATATTGTAAAGAAGATGAATGCTTAATGAAGACATACCAACCATATACGTTGACGGATATGCTATAGCAACTCTAAATATACCTCTCCTAATCTTCTTCTTAATAACATTCTTCTCAACAATCTCAACCTTACCAAACATATCTCACAGATATATAGGGGTAAGAACCTCTATATCCTTACAGTTTCATCTAGAATCCATGTATACGTAAACGATACGTATACACGATGATAACAAGAGTAATATAGTGCTAACCTTCAATAGTTATAGCTAGAGGTTGAGGAGATGATGAGTCTCAAATAACTGAGGAGTGAGGAGGGGCTCAAGCTCTGATGTGTAAAATATAAAGATAGGGCCTCGGGCCCCAGCACCGCCGCTTCCCGGGGCCTCTCGGACCCCAGTACTACGGTCGGCGTCGGGGCGTTTCACTTCCGGGTTCTGATGAGTCCGGGTGTTACGCCCCGACTATGGCCGGGTTACCCGAGGCTCGTTTTCACAATTTTTGCTGTATATTTTTAAGTTTTTCTATTTCAATTTTTCTAACATCTCTATGAGGTAGTCTTTACATGCCTTCTTCAACTCTTCAGGAGTTAGCTCTCCACTTCTATATAATCTATCTATTTCTTCTGCATTATCTATCGTTATTTCTACATTCTTAGTCTTTGTCTCTATTGTTATCTTCTCGTAGTATGGTAGTATTACATGTTTAACAATGCTCAATATTGGATTTAGTAATGTTTCTTTTGGTTTACATGGACATGACATTATCTTTCTTTCAACTGTTTCAGGATCATCGTCTAGAAATATTGCATCATCAGGTCTTGAAGATGACATCTTAGCATATACAAGTACTTCATCTAAATTATCAATATCTTCTAGTAGTGGTGCTTTAAGACCAGGTATTAGTGGTGTACACAATATTATTACTGGTTTTCTACCTAATCTAACTGCTATATCTCTAGACATTGTATATGCTGGTTTTTGATCAATACTACCTAAGGCAAAGTCAACATTTAGATATATTGCATCTACAGCCTGCATTAGTGGATATAGTATTTTTGAAAAATCTTGTTCAACTTCTTCAATCCTTCTCTTAAGTACAACTATGGCTCTCTTAACTCTATCTAATGTTGTGTTTTTTGCTGCCTGTATTAGAAGTCTAACATATTCAGGATCTGTAATTATTTCAGAACTATCGATATATGTTGCATATATTCCTAATTTCTCAATAATCTTTCTAACATTCTTCTTATACTCTTCTAATTCTTCAATACTTCCCTTATCATTAATCCATGCATGTATAGTAGCTTCTAGAATCTTTATATCGATACCTGCCTTCTGTATATCTTTCAACTTTAATATCCATACTAGCCATCCTACATGAATTCTCTCAGTTGGTTCATAACCTACATAACATACTAACTTATCTCTAGATAAGACACTTTTCAACTCTTCATCTCTTATAACCTCTTCAAGACCTCTCTTAATTATATGTTCTTTACTACTCATTAGCTAACTATTATGTCACTACTCCTATTGAGTTTTCTCTACAATATTCATAGCTTTTTCAGATTTAGATACTAGCTTCTTATAATCATCATAATCTTCAGGAGATACAATGTCTATAGAACCTCCCTGAACCTCGCCTACAACCTCATCTTCTAGATAACCTTCAATTTCTAGATATATAGATTTCAACTTATCTAAAATTTCAGGATCAGGATTCCAAACTCCACGTTCAGCAGCTTCTATTAATCTTCTAGTAATCTCTTCAAGTGCATACTTATTATTCTCAATAAACCATCTTCTCATCTCATCATTAATTACATATTTATTAGAAATTTCATTAAATATCCAATCTTTAACCTTACCTGTAGTTGAAGCCCAACCATATAGATGTAGTATTTTTCTGGAAAATTCGCTAGCACCTGAATATCCATGCTTCTTCATCTCTTCAATCCATTTATCGTTTAGTAGTTTTGCTCTAACAATTCTCTCAATTTCATCCTCTATATCTCTAACATCTATCTTAGATATGTCTGATGTATCTATTTGATATATTTCAACTTCACCACGTTTAACAGTTTTTACTGCAGTGTAAAATCCTCCATGATATGCAAAATAGCAACAACATGAGAATATGTCATGTTCATCTGTTGGATTATTTCTAACAACAGCATCTACCTTTTCCAAGTTTAGTATTAATGCTTCATGTGCAGGTTTTCCAAAACTTTTACGTGTATATGCATATCCTGACCATGATATCCATACCTTACCAAGATCTTCTCTACTTCTCCATGCTGATGATTCAACAGCATAATTAACACCTGCACCATATGCTCCTGGAGGTTCTGCAAATATTCTACATTTTGCAAGTTCTTCATCATTAATATTAAACATTTTCAACCTCTCTAAAAATTCTAGATAGTGCTTCTTTATGAAGTTCATATCTATAGGCTCATCTAGGTTTAATACAATTTCTATAGCTCTATCTATCAAGTATATATAGTTTGGTAATGTATCTCTAACAATTCCACTAATCCTAACTGTAACATCAATTCTAGGTCTACCAAGCTCTTCAAGAGGTATTGGTTCCAAACCTACAACATTACCATAAGAATCCCATACAGGTCTAACACCTATGAGGTATAGTATTTCTGAAAGTTCTTCACCATCAGCCTTATATGCATCAATACTCCAAAGTACGAATCCTACGGATTCAGGATATCTACCATACTTAGAGTAGTATTTCTCAAGTAGAGCTTTACCACATTTAACACCAATCTCCCATGCTGACTGTGTTGGTATTGTTCTAGGATCAATTGTGTAGAAGTTCCTACCTGTTGGTAATATTTCAAACTTTCCCCTAGTTAAAGATCCTGATGGTCCTGGTTCTACAAAACCTCCAGATATTGCATGAATTAGTGAGTCTAATTCACATCTAAAATCTCTAAGTCTACGTGCAAGATCTAGAGCTATCTTAAATACATGTATAGCCTTCTCATACTTTTTCAACTTGACATTTAGGTCTAGATTATCCACATATATCGGTATTATTTAACATGTTAATAATTATTCTCCTAGCGACTTGTCAAGACTTTCAAAATACTCTCTGCAAAATCCTTAGCTGCAGATGGTCCTCTACCTGTAATTACTCTTCCTGATATTACAACAGGTCTATCTAGAACATTTGTAGAATTGTAATATTTTACAAGTCTCAAAGTAACATCACATCTATACAAGGTGAATGGTCTATTATGTAGTAATCCTGCAATTGCCAGTATTGTAGGTGCGACACATATAGCTGCAACAATCTTTCCACTACTATATGCTATTTTTGCAACTTTAACACCATAGTTTAGATATTTTAAAGCAAAGTTAGCATATTTTCCTAACATTTTTAAACATCCATAATCTAGCTTTACTAAACCTATCTTAGAAGCATATATGTCAAGTATACAGTATAGTCCTGGACCGCCTATAAATACTGTAGCATTGTGATTTCTAACAATTTTAAACAAATCTACACTACCTACATTAAATTTACAGTTAACATAATGTAAACCTCCTCTCGTATCAATCCCAACTATTCTACTACCATTCTTCATACATAGCACATCTATATGATAACCATTTTCTGACAATATCTTAAATACTTCATAATATTCTTCCCATCTAAAATATGGATATAGAATTACTAGAACATCTCCATGATAGATTGTTGATATAGTGCTAGTTTTTTGAGATTTCTTCGATATACCTACTATCTCGTAGTATAGTGCTGTTGCTATTATTGCTAGAATTACTAGACCTATTATTAGGTATATACTTCTCCGCTTCATATATGTAATGTTCAGTTATAGGTTCAAATATATAACCACATCTTGGACATCTAACTATCACATATCTAGAAAATACGTATGTATGTGTTGGTGATTCTTGTCTTAAAATTTCACAAATATTTACAAGATTTCCACATCTTGGACATCTTACAACTAGCCTATTTTCACTAACATTACGTTCCATATAGTTAGCCGAGATTTTGTAAGATTATATAAATTTTTTAACCTATATTTTGAAAAATTGTAATTATCTTCTCTAAAACACTACTGCACGAATCTTGACTATACTCTTCACAGTATATCCTAATTACAGGTTCTGTACCACTAGGTCTAATGAGTATCCAGGAGTAGTCCTGTAACATGCATTTAATACCGTCAATAGTGTTTATGTTCATACAAATATTCTTTATCTCTTCTAAAATTCTATCTCTATACTTCTCAAATACTATCTTTGGATTTTCTTTGACTTCTATCTTAAATCTCTTAAATTTTGGTTCTCCATATTTTCTATATATTTCATCTATTATATTATCAATACCAACATCTGAATGTATTTTTGATATTAATGAAGCTGTGTATATTCCATCTTTTTCAGGTATATGCCATCTAAAAGCTACACCACCACTTTCCTCACCTCCAATATCTACCTCTCCCTTTATCAATAGTTTAGCTATGTATTTGATCCCTACAGGTGTCTCTACTAGCTTTATGCCATATTCATTACATATCTTATCTACAAGACTTGTAGTTGCTACTGTTCTAGCTACTGACCTTATCTTACCAGTTTTAGAATATTCATATACGAAGAGTAGAAGTATTTCATTACCTGTTAAGATCTTTCCACTACCAGTAACAACACCAATACGATCTCCATCTCCATCATGAGATATCGCTAGGTCATACTTACCGTTGATGGTAACATCTTTCAATCTCTTCAAGTTTTCACCTTCAGGACATGGTAATAATCCTCCAAAATTTTGATCATACACATCATGTATTGTATGTACTTCATGTCCTAACCTTCTCAATATCTCATCTGTGAAACCTATAGTTGTTCCATAGATGGGGTCGAACAGAATTTTCAACTTTCTCCTAGGTTTTTCTGAAATTGATACTACATACTCAACATATGGATCTCTTAAATTTATCAACAAGTCAGGAATTGAATATTCTAAAACTTTAACTTTTGAAAATATATCCTCACTCTCTCTCTGTAATATACTCATTATACCTTCAGCATCTTCATCAGATATTGATGCTCCATTCCAATCTATAACCTTGATACCACAATACTGTGGTGGATTGTGACTTGCAGTTATTTGAAAAGCTAGATCATACTTAAAGTATCTAACAGCCCAAGATATTACAGGTGTCGGTGTTGGTCTATCAGTTAGACTAACTTCAATTCCACTATCTCTACAAATCTTAACAACAATCTTAGCATAATGATCAGCTTTTCTACGTGTATCATATCCAACAATTACTTTACCAATATCTCTCTTCTTAGAGAAATATCTAATAGAAGCTTCAACAACTGAAGCAACTATAAGTTCATTAAAATCTTCATCAATAATACCTCTAACACCATCTGTTCCAAATTTTATAGATTTAATGACTTCAGCAGACACGTAATTTAAATACATACCTACCTAATATGAATATCGGAACATTGTGTCAAAAATTGGAGCTATAATACTAGCTGGAGGTAGAGGTAGTAGATTTGGAATTGATAAATGTCTAGTTAAGATATATGGCAAATTTTTAATAAACAAACAGATCAACACAATACTAAAAATATTCGATAAAGTGTATGTAGTTGTTAAAGATAATTATCATAAAATTTACAACGTGATAGATAGAGTAGATAAAGTTGTACTTATTAGAGACATATTTGATAAATATCATCCTCTCTCAGGTATTGTAACTGCAGCAATATTCTTAAGAAGGAAGTATAGTCACATCTTAACAATACCTGTAGATCTAGTAAACATCTCTAAAGAATTTATAAAATTCTTAATAGAAAATTTTGAAGATGATTATGATTGTGTAATACCTAAATGGAGAAGTGGTTTTCTAGAACCTCTAGTAGCTATATATAGAATTGAGACTATACTCAAAATATTTAGAAAATATAGACCAGAAGTTTGGGATAAAGTTCCTGTAAGAGCTATATTAGAATTTTCAAATAATACACACTTCATAGATGCTGATACTATAGTTAAGATTTTTGGTGATGTTTTTAAGAATATCAACACTTTGAAAGATATAAAATTAATCTGTACTCAAAATATATAATCTTGGGGGCATATTGTTCACATTAGTATCTTTCGGTATTACAAATATGTGTGTATTAAAATGTCCACACTGTTATAGAGATGCATCTAAGAGATTACCAAATGAATTATCAGAAGATGAATGTATGAATATTATAGATCAACTTCACAATATTGGTACTAGAATACTAGTATTTTCAGGTGGTGAACCATTAACTAGATCTGACATTTTCAATCTTATAAGATATGCAGATTCTAAGAAGATAAATACTGCATTAGCAACTTCTGGACTTCTACTTAATGAATATATCATTAAGAAACTTGCTGATTCTAATCTAAAATTTATAGCTATCAGTCTTGACTCAACAAAACCTGAAATTCACGATAGATTTAGAGGTATTCAAGGACTTTGGAATCATGTTGTAAATAGTTTAAAAATATTGAAAGATTATGGTATAAAAATTCAAATAAATTTCACACTCTGTAAGTATAATGTTGATGATGTTATTAACATGGTAGAATTCTGTATTAAGAATGATATAGATAATCTACACATATTTCACGTAGTTCCTGTTGGTAGAGCATTTAAATACTATGAAGATATTAAACTAGATATTAGAGAAGTATTGAATGTATGTTTAAAAGCTGTTGAATATGGTTTCTATAATAGAATTAATGTAAAACCAACATGTATACCACAATTTTGGCCATATTTAAAATTGTCTAGACCAGATATTTATAATTCTATTACAAGAGGTAGAAGTATTGGATGTATTGCTGGTATATCATACATGTACATTTCTCCTACAGGCGATGTATATCCATGTCCATACTTACCATATAAGGTCGGTAATGTTAGAGAAGGTTCTCTTGAAGATATTATCAATTCTGAAGTTTTTAGAAGATTGAGATCTAGAGATTTATCTGGAAGATGTAGAGATTGTAAGTATAGAGATATTTGTGGTGGTTGTAGAGCAAGAGCATTCTCATACTTTGGAGATCTATTTAGTCAAGATCCTGAATGTTGTATATATGACATGTAGAGTCACTGTTATTTAGTAGGTATAGCAGATCTTATATATAATGCATGTTGCTATAGTATCTCCATCTCTTCTAGAGAAGCATGCTAGAGAAAGTCCACTACTTAGCAGAGCAATACAGGTCTTAGATGAAGATGAGGAAGTTCAAGAACTTCTTAGACTTGCAAACATATTTGCAGTACATAGATTAAGATATAATGATCATGGACCTACACATGCAAAAATTGCTGCAGGTGCAGCACTTGAGATATTTAATCTACTACTTGAGGCTAATATAATGCCTACATGTTTGAAAGATGGTACATGTACAGATGTTGAAGAAGCTAAGTTGATAGTTCTTCTTGGAGCATATCTTCACGATATTGGAAATTCTGTACATAGAGATAGGCATGAATATACAGGTGCTTTAATGGCTAAAGATATACTAGATAGAATATTACCAAAGATACTTCCTGAAAAGGGTAGATATAGTAGAAGAATACACTACAACATTAGACAAGAGGTAATGCATGCAATATATTGTACAGAGACAGATGTAGAATGTCTAACAGTTGAAGCTGGTAGTGTGAAGATTGGTGATGGTCTAGACATGGCTGAAGGTAGAGCTAGAGTTCCATATAGACTTGGAAAAGTTGATATTCATGCAGTATCTGCATTAAGCATAAAGAGAGTTGAAATTAGTAAGGGAATTGATAGACCTGTAAGAATAACAGTACATATGGATGAATGGGCTGGAATATTTCAAGTAGAGAAAGTACTACTACCAAAAATATTGAAGAGTGGAATATGTAACTATATAGAGCTTGTAGCAATATCTAGAGGAAAAGAAGTATTAACATATCCACCCTGTACATAAAATATTGAAGAATTATAGAGATAGAAAAAGAGAGAAAAGATTTAATTTAAAACACTACAATACTCTGCTATCACTATGATATTTTTGTTTTTACTTCTTCTATTATTTCTGGGTGTTTTTCTTTGAAGTGTTTGTATATGTTTGATAGTGTTTTGAATGCGTTTTCTCCTTCTTCTATTTCTTCACCACAAACCTTACACTTAGAACCTTCAACA
>CAZNTG010000010.1:0-56085 GCA_964575955.1 uncultured Thermoproteaceae archaeon | reverse complement strand
AGAGGGTAGAGAAAGTAACTATAACTAACGTTAAACCTCCAAGATCTTCTAGGTTTAGAGCGATTGCAGAGGAGCTTATAGAACTTGCAAATGAGGGTAAGGTAAGCTACAATACAAGGCTCTACATCCTCGGCATAGCACCAAATGCAGTATATGCTCAACTTCAGGTAAGTGTTCCATATGAGTTGTATATGAAATATGCGAAACGTGTCGACAAAGTAATTCCCTTAAACAAGGTAAAGTATGTACTTGGCTTCGACATAAATAGCGATAACATTGCTTGGTGTCTCGTTGATCAATATGGAAATGTCATAGAGTGGGACATCATAGATTTTAGACGCTTCAGGACTCAGGGTGTATCAGGTAAGGTTTGTCGAACCTATGTTATGGAACAGCTTCATATTCTCTTCACAAGATTCGTAATTAATGAAGAACTTGAACTTGCCGTCGGTGTTGAGAAGAGGGAAGTGCTTTGTGCTCTAAAGCTTGCATGGATAAAGTCTGGTGAACGAAAGGGGGTACATTACAATTACTGGGTCTCTACTTTTAGACCTAGAATAATAGATGATATTGAGCAAATAGCATGCAAATATGGTGTACATGTAATTCCCGTAGAACCAAGAGGTACATCGAGTTCAGAAGAACACAGAGAAGTTATGAAAAAACTGAGAGTAAACCGACACGTTGCATCAGCCTACCTAGTAGCACTAAGAGCACTAGCACAACTCAAACAGAGAAAGAATATACAGACATATCCGTAAATATAAAACAGGATGCGGCACAGTAATAATTGCGGACCATACACACCTCCTAACATCATCTTTGAGCTGCACCCACCTAGTCCTAAGATACTGCAGATACTCCTTAACCCACTCAAGTACAAGCCTCTTCTCCTCAAGCGACCTCACCTTCTCAAACTTCTCTTTAATCTTACCTATACTCACCTCTACCATCTATGATACGCTACGTCAGTAAACTTTAAGGATTATACACATATTAGATACGTTTACTCACATATATGGGAGTGTATGTACATTATTGAAGATTCACTCCACATGTAGAGCCATTATTAGATGTAGTATTTTTCAAATATATCACGCTTGACAACTATTCTAGGCATTAAGTGTGTCTATAGGTTCTCAAATTGTTGTAAATCTTGAATATCAATTTCTCAAAACTTAATGAGCTTGTAATAGCGTTTATACACATATTAAGCTCAACATAGCTGGATACACGCTTGATAGAATTGATAATGTGCTAATTAATGTGGTATAATTATTTGTTGGATGGTGTATCAGCGTAGGCGTATTTCATCAGTTTTCAGCTTTCCCGCCCAGTTACATCATCAGTGGTCGGTCCATTCTTCATTTGTCTGTTGTGAGGGGAAGGTTCATCATCTGTAAGTGTTGGATATTTATTTTTCTTAATTTAGATTTCTACGTCATGTCTGGAGTTTCTACTTTTCTAAAAGTTGTTGGTTCTATAATTTTTATAATCTTGTTGTTAGCATTCATGTATGTTATAGCTTCTCTTCCTAGTGTTAAGTCTTGGTATAGATCTTTTATTTCTAATGTTGAGAAGAGTAATCCTCAGATTGCTGAATTTCTTAAATATCTATCCAACATATTCTATAGATTGTGCTATTATGCTTATTGTATAGTTAAGTTTTTTGTAGATCTTATAAATAGCGTACTCTACGGTAAGTCTATACATGTCTAAGAGAATTTACACATATAGACCATACATACCTGAAAAAGCTATTGAATATATTAAAGATGTTTTAGAGAGTGGATGTCTTGCAGGTACATGCTATAGATATGTTAAAAATTTTGAACAACTACTAGCAAAATACCTAAACATTAAACATGTAGTTGCATGTTCAAGTGGAACAACAGCACTACAAGTATGTTTAAGAAGTATTGGAATATGTGAGAGATGTTTTGTAATAGTTCCAGGATTTACATTTATAGCAACAGCATCAACAGTACTTCACAATAATGCAATACCAATATTTGCAGATATTGAATTAGAAACTCTTGGAATAGATATTGAAGATGTTGAGAATATATTAAGAAAGTATAAAAATTTAAATATCAAAGCACTAGTAGCTGTACATATTGGTGGTATACCTGTAAAGATTAGAGAATTATTAAAAATATGTGAAGAACATAATATAAAACTAGTAGAAGACTGTGCACAAGCATTAGGAGCAGAGTATGATGGTAAGAAAGTTGGAACATTTGGAATAGTGTCAGCATTTAGCTTCTATCCAACAAAGACAATAACAACAGGTGAGGGAGGTGCAATAGCTACAAATGATGACAATATTGAGAAAATTGCAAGACTCATAATAAGCCACGGTGAGGACAGGAAATACCACTACGTAGAGCTTGGATATAACTACAGAATGAGCGAAATAAATGCAGCTATAGGAATATCACAGTTAGAAAATATAGAATATTATGTAGAGACTAGAAGAAAATTTGCAGAAATATTCATAAAAGAAGTTGAGAAATATGTTGATGATAATCTACTAAGATTTCAAAAATATGATAAAAATTCAAAACCATGTTGGAATCTTATACAGATAATTATAAACTTTGAAAAGATTAGAAAATCAAGAGATTGGTTTTTAAATGAACTACATAATGAAGGTTTAAAACTTTTCACAGTAGCATATCCTGAACCTTTAAATAAAGCACCACTATTTAGAAAATATTTTGAATACTCTAACGATCTATATAGAGAGTTAATCTTTAGAGATTTGAAAAATTGTGAATATGTTTGTAAAAATATTATAACAATGCTAGTACCTCCAGGACTTACAGAAGATGATGCTTATGAAATTTCTGAAAGATTTTTAAAAGTTCTTAAAAAAGCTTATTCCAACCTCTAAGTACATGTACTAAAATTAGCTCTAATCCAGATGCTATAAACCATGCAGGTATCATACCTATCAAAGTTCTTAGAGTAATTTTGCAATATGTTGATAATATTTCTGATATAGATATAGCACCTATACCAACATACTTTCTCAATATTATCCATCTAATAACTATTCCTAATAGTATTGTTAAGATTCCTAATATTGGATTTAAAATTTCTAATATTGGTGCTATTGCTAATGCAATAGCTATATACTTTATTGTGAAGTATTCTGATAATATTAGAAGATCTCTAACATAGTTTAATATTTCTCTAATCTTTAACTTACTTTCACCATATATTCTCCTTCTAAATTTTATAGGTATTTCACATATTCTACATATTCTACATTGTTTTAATATTTGTAAAATTATTTTATAACCTTTCAATTTTGTTGATTTTGGTGCATATTCTCTCTTTATTGAGAAGAAACCACTCATAACATCTCTAACTCTCCTACTTTCAGGTATTAGTATCCATGCAAGTATTCTAGCAGATAGTGATACTAGTCTTCTAAAACCTTTCAATCCTTCATCACTACCTCCTTTAACATATCTTGAACCAATAACTACATCATAACCTTCATCTAGAAGTTTAGCCATATCTAAAATCTTGTCAGGTGGGTGTTGTAGATCTGCATCTATTAGAACTAGATATCTACCTCTAGCATAGTTAAAACCTGTAATTACTGCTGATGATAGACCCATCTTTCTATCTCTAACGATGACTCTTATAGGATATCTATTTGATAGTGATAATGCTATATTTGCAGTACCGTCAGGACTATTATCATCAACAATAATAATCTCATAACTATACTTACCGTCTAAATTTTTAGATATCTCTTCAACTAGTATTGGAATATTATCAGCTTCGTTATATGTTGGTACTATTATTGAAATATCAATATCATAATTTGAACTCACTATAAGTGTCTTAGTATTTAGAGACTCTTTAAATGTTATAATCTCCGACATATACAATATCTAGTGTAGATAATTGTCGAATTTAGCAGAGAAATCTCAATACAAAAAGTATAACAATATGCTAATTATATAGGTGTAGATAGTGAAGAAAGAAATCTCAATACGATGGCATGGTAGAGGTGGTCAGGGAGCTGTAACTGCCGCTCAGGTAGTTGCTACATGTGCAATAGTTAAAGGACTTTACGCACAGGCATTTCCAGAATTTGGACCTGAGAGGAGGGGTGCACCAGTTAAAGCATATACTAGACTCAGTACTAGACCTATAAGACATAGAGAACCTATAACAAATCCAGACTATCTAGTAATACTTGATCCAACACTTCTAGAATTACCAATAACTCTAGAAGGTACTACAGAAGATACTGTAATTGTTGTAAATTCTCCAGAAATTCCAGAAGTTTTGAAAAGTAGGAAGTTTAGAAAAGTTGTGTATATAGATGCTACTGATGTAGCTATGAAGACTATAGGTAGACCAATAGTAAATACTGCAATACTAGGAGCATTATTGAGAGTACTAGACTTGATAACTCTTGAAGATGTATTGAAAGGCCTTGAAAAGTTCTTCTCAGGTAGACTACTGGAAGTTAATAAAAAGGCTGTAGAAGAAGCATATAAATTAGCAAAGGTGGTAGAATGAGTCTACCAAAGTGGTACGAGATACCTCTAGGTGGCGCACTTACAGAACCTGGAAGTACCAGAAAAGTTAAGACAGGTGAGTGGAGGACATTTAGACCAATAATAGATCAGGATAAGTGTATTAGATGTAGAATATGTTGGGCATACTGTCCTGAAGGTGCTATAATGGAGCTAGATAAGGAATATGTCACTAGTAAAGGTGTTAAATATCCAATAACATACGAGATAGACTACTACTACTGTAAAGGATGTGGAATATGTGCAGAGGAGTGTCCAGTTAAAGCAATAGCACTAGTAAGAGAACATTAAAATGATATACCTGTTGATGCAGTTAAGAGTAATACATTATATATTTCTACAATAGTTAAATACTAATGCCTAGGCTAGCATTAACATCAAATTACGCTGCTGCATATGCTGCTAAGATGTGTGATGTTGATGTTATTCCTGTATATCCAATAACACCACAGACAACAATTGCTGAGAAGTTGAGTGAGTTTGTTGCTGATGGTGAACTTGATGCTGAGATTATACATGTTGAAAGTGAGCATAGTGCATTAAGTGCATGTATAGGTGCTTCTGCAGCTGGTGCTAGAGTCTTCACTGCAACATGTAGTCAAGGTCTAATGCTTGCATATGAGCTACTACCAATAGCTTCAGGACTTAGACTTCCAATAGTTATGGCTGTTCCATGTAGAGCACTTTCAGCACCAATATCAATACATGGTGACTATATTGACCTAATGCTTGCTAGAGATGCTGGCTGGATAATTCTAATATCATCAACAGCACAGGAAGTATTTGACAATATAGTACAGGCATTTAAAATTGGTGAACATCCAGATGTACTACTTCCAGTAATGGTTGCATATGATGGATTCTTAATGAGTCACACGATAGAGCCTGTAGAAATTCCTGATGATGAAAGTATTGTTAGAGAATTTGTACCTAAGAGAAGAACATGGTTAACATTAGATGTTGAGAAACCAGTAACAATGGGACCATTAGCAGGACCTGACTGGTACTATGAGATTAGATATCAACAAGTACCAGCTATGAAAAATGCGTATAGAGTAGTTAAGGAAGTTGCTAGAGAATTTGAGAAGATATTTGGTAGAAAGTATGATACTGTAGAACTTTACAAAGCTGAAGATGCCGAGTACATAGTTATTGCATATGGAGCAACATGGGGATTTATTGAAGAAGCAGTAGACATCCTTAGAGAGAAGGGGTACAGTGTTGGTGGTATGAGAATTAGACTTCTAAGACCACTACCTGTTGAAGATATTGCAAATGTTCTAAAAGATAGAAAGGGATTCATAGTAATCGATAAGACGCTAATAACAGGAATGCCTGTAGGTCCAGTATACTCAGACATATGTACAGCATTGAAAATATCTAAAATAGATGTTCCAGGCATAAGCGCTGTACATGGTGTAGGTCAGAGAGTTATGTATGTTAAAGATTTTGTAGAACTTGTAGAGAAGAGTATAGAGTTGTTTAGAAGAGGAGAACAACCAAAAGAGCAGATATATCTAGGATTAAGAACATAATTCTCTCAAAATCTTTAACATAGTTCTAGCATTTTCAAGCATCCAATGATCATTATTGAAAAATACATATATCTTAGATGGACTTAAATCTAGAATCATCTTAGCTAGAGATTTCAATTCATCAAAACTATACTCATAAGCATACCACTCACCTCTACCATGAAGTCTCAAATATACAATACCATTACTAGATACTATCCACGTTCCAATAGGCGCATCTATAGATACTAAAGTTAATCCAAGTTTTTCACAAAACTTCACAGTGTTATCATTAAACCATGATCTATGTCTAAACTCTATTGCAAATCTACTTCCAAGGCCAGTATTTTCAAAAAACTTTCTAATTCTCTCAATATTCTTCTCAGTTGCTGAGAAGTTTGGAGGCATTTGAAATAGGTAAAAATCAACTATTGAATCCATTGGTTTGAAAATATTATAAAACTTATTCCAAGTATCTAATGCTTTTTCAGAAAGTTTTCTTAAGTGTGTTATAGAGTTGTGAACTTTTATAGACCATCTAAGACTTCTACCTTTATTAAACCATGACTTTACCTGATTTGGAAATGGAAATCTGTAAAATGATGAGTTTAGCTCAACAGCGTTAAGTCCAGAATTTTTAACATACCAGTCAAATTTTCCCTGAGGATTCCAATCGTATACCCATCCTGATGTGCCTACATATATTTCAACCATTCTCAACTTCTCTTAGCTATACTTGATATATCTATTCTAACATATCTTGTTAATGATGATATTGGTATATATCTAAACCTGTTCTCAAGCTTCCATGTTGACCAAACTTTACCACCAATATTCAATCTATATCCACAGTATGCACATCTATTATCTTCTTTCAAATTTACTTCAAGTATATCGAAGCCATATCTTTTTATTACTATTTTTCCACAGTTTGGACAGTATGTATGTTCTAGTGGATGACCAGGAACATTACCAACATAAACATACTTCAAACCTTCCTCTTTAGCTATTCTTGCATGTTCTTCAAGTGTCTCTATAGGTGTCCATGGTAGATTTAGAAGTTCATAATCTGGATGAAATCTTAAGAAGTGTATTGGTGTGTCAGGTCCTAGATGTTCTACAATCCATCTACACAATTTTCTAGCTTGATTAAGATCATCACCAATCTGTGGTACTACTAGATCTGTAACTTCTATAAACACTCCCTTCCTCTTCAACTCTTCTAATGATTGAAATATTGGTTCAGAATCTGGAACACCACAATACCTTCTTAAGAATTTTGGATCTGCATTACCCTTAATATCTACTGTAGCAGCATCTAAAAACTTTGATAGAAGATCTATAGCCTCATCTGTGAAATATCCATTAGTTACAAATGTGTTGAATAGTCCACTTTTTCGAGCTATTGTTCCTGTATCATATGCATATTCTATAAATATTGTAGGCTCATTATAGGTATATGTTATTCCCTGTGCACCATATGATTGTGCAAGTTCTACAAGCATTTCAGGAGTTATATGAAATCCTTCTAGAAGTCTTCTTTGACTAATATCAAAATTCTGACAGAATTTACACATCCAATTACAGCCAAATGTAGATATTGACAATACCATAGAGCCAGGGTTGAATTGATAAAGTGGCTTCTTCTCTATTGGATCAACAGCAATTGCAGATATGAGACCATAAACCATTAAGTATAGTTTACCACCAATATTCCATCTAACACCACAAAAACCATGAAGACCAGGAGGTATCTTACATCTTCTAGCACATGCAAGACACATAACCTTTCCATTACCTATAGACTTATATAGCTGTGCTTCTCTCATGTTACTGTAATAATACTACACTGACTAATTAAGTCTTTAGTTCAAGATGTAGGTACATGGTTGAAAGTGGGAAATATTGAGAAGATACTTAAATTCTCTTAGTAAGAATGGAAAGTCTATACATAGTTAAGACATTATTAAGATTTTTTATAGAAGTACTAGCTCTAATATTTACAAGTTTACTAATTGTAAATATATTATATGAACTTGATATATTTAACAAACTTTCAAATATTGTAAAACCACTAGCAAGACTATTCAAAATACCTGAACCATACCTAATGTGTCTAAGTATGGCATTTATAAGTCCAACAGTAAGCTATACAATGCTTATAAGATTGAAAGAGGAGAGGAGTCTGAGTGATGATGATATATTTCCAATACTAATCTTAACATCACCAATAACACAGCTATGTGACACACTTAGATTTGGATTTCCAATAGCAATATCAGTACTTAGCGTAGTTGGAGGTTTAATATATCTAGCATTTGGACTATTTAGATCAATTACAAGACTTATAATACATGCAATATATGTATCAAAGAGAAGAAAGATAGTCCCAATAGACAGATTTGTAAATAATAGAAGAGTTAGAAGAAGTAGAAAAGAAATTCTATACTCTAGCTTTAAGAAGACATTATCAATGTTTAAAAGAATATCAATAAGATTTTCAATAGCTACAGGAGTTGTATGTATATTAATAATATTTAACATATTTAACATGATTACAAACTTTATAAAACCACTTCTCCAATACTTCGGCTTTAATACGTATATGATTAGTATTGTTATGGTTCAAATATTTCACTTCTTAACAGCACTATACTTAGCAGGAACATTCTTTAATCAGGGATTTATAACATTAAAGCAAGTATTTATTACAATATTTACAGGAAATTTAATAGCAATACCTATAGTACATTTTAGACATTATCTTCCATATAGAGCATCATTATTCGGATTTAGACTAGCTATTAGATGGATAATGTTTGATCTATGTACTAGCCTATTCACGAATGTACTAGCTCTACTAATGGCAATATACGTACTATAGCTCTACTAATGTCTCCTATCGTAATACTTAATAGATTACTAAATAATCTATCATTCATGGTTTCAAAGACCAAAGTTGGCATAGCTATAGGTATCGTAGTAATTATCATAGCTATAGTATTAACAATATTATATGTCTATAAACCTACTAGATATGTAAAACCTAGACATGTTGTAAGTATTAATAAGACAATTACTAGCGTTCCGAAAGTTATAACAAAGGTTAAAGTTGTTACTCCTAGAGCAGAATTGATATGGCAATCACCAATATTGATATCGCGTAGTTGGCTTATTAGAAATGGCATATACTACAGAGTTTGGACATGGTGGACATTTTTTGAAGGATATGTTACAGTATCTCCAGATGGTAAGTATGTTGTTGTTGGTACTGTTAAAGGAGAGTTATATATCTTTAATGCAGATACAGGCAGTCTTATTAAGAAGATTGTATTTCCACTAGGTGAAATTCCTAGAACTATAAGATTTACACCTGATGGAAAATACATGATTGTTGGTGTATGGTGTAGAAGAGGAATTCTACAAATATACGATACTAAGACTTGGAAAATTGTATGGAGTTTAGAACTCGACAAATTTGTTAAAGGACCATCAAATGCGACAGTTCAGACAATTATTAAAAATCCATGGCTTGGAGTTGTTCCATATTACATAGTTTTAAGTCCTAATGGCTCTATAATATATGTAACAGTTGTCGAGAGATATGTTAATCCAAAAACTCAATATGCTGTATATACCTTAGTTAGGTACGATTTAGCGAAGATATATCCTGAAATTGCTAAGAAGTATAGACACTACTATGTAACAACTTGGACAAGCAAATATTGGTCTAGGATAGTTGCTATAGACATAGTACATCATAGAGTAGTTTGGGTATGGCCTAGAGAACATCCTGCATATATTGACATACCTATACTTGCAATATCTAGAAACGGTAGATATCTAGCAGCTGCATCATTTTGGGGAGTATATGCTAAGAATCCTGTTGAATATCACATGGGTAAAGTATGGGTTATAGATGCCTATAGTGGAAAGACACTATACACATTTTCACCAACACCACCAATACCATACATAAATCACACAACCATATGGAATGGTCTTTCATTTGCTGATAATGGTAAGTATTTGATAGTTGTTACAGGTGAAGGTAGGATATATGTTCTAGATAATTTGAAGAGTATTGAAGAGAAGAGACCTGTAATTGTATGGAAGAGAAGTATAGTACAGTTCTTACAGACTGAAGCAATAATGATACCACTACATAAAGGTTTGAAGATGAAGATAGTTAAGACATACATATACACATATGCAGGTCTTGCAGCAGTTACAGATAAGTACGTTATTGTATATACTGGCAGTACATATTCTGTAGGTTGGACTCCAGGATATCTTAAAAGACCAATAGAATTACATCCAAACAGTACAAAACTGTTCGTATTTACACTGAATAATGGAGATCTAGTATACATAGACTGCTTCTATGGTGAACCTACATATGGTAAAGTTAGACCATTCGTACTCACAGGATGTTACCTAGTTGGTAGTATTGGTATAAATTGGGTTAGTAGAGATGCATCTCTAAGTGGTGTATATGTATGGGATGTATGTGGTAAACCACGTAGAGTATTGAGAATATTGACAGTATTGAAAGGTCTTGGAATACCTGTAGATGTGTCAGCATACGACTCTAAGATATTCATACTTACAGGACTTGTAAATACTGCTAAATCACCAACACAGCCAATGCATATAGTTGGTGAATATAGGTTAAGAGTATACAAAATAGTCACATCCTAAGACCGTGAAGAGCATTAAAATATTAAACATAATATCTCTACTAGTACTAACATTCTTAATATTAAACACTACATTAAAAGCTATACCAGTAATAGTTAATTTACAAATACCTCCGGGAATAAGCAAGAAGATAATATACATACCTCCAAACCAGATAGTTAATGGTTATGTAATACTTGAATCAAATACAACAAAATCAGAAATATGTAAAGTATATTTAAGATCAAGAGGATGTATACTGATTTACAATAATAGAAATACGACATATATTGAAAAGATTTTAACATTACCAATATTACACATATCGAAAGTAGTTCAATTTCAAGTAATAACAACAAAACATAACTGTATACTTTATCTACATGTTAGATGTACAGACTATGAATATAGCACGTATAGGATAATTGAAGTAAATCGTACAGAGAAGATTGATGTAGAATTGATTGCTCCATCAGACTCATTATGTAAATTTAATACAAAACTTGAAAAGTATACTTATGTCATAGTTCCTGGAAGTATAAATCCAATATTAAAAATTGTATCAGGATTTACAGGAAAAGTACATCCACACTTTATAGGATTCATGTGTATAAGATTGATAGGTAGTGGATATTACACAGTTGTAATACTTATAGAAACTCCAAATGGAAAACTTGCACCAATACTCTCAGTTAGTCCTGAAAGTGCTCAATTTGGTGTAAAAGCTGGAATAATAACTCTTGAAGGTATTGAAGGTAATAGTAGAGAGATTATACAACTTTGGACATATAAAGATCCTCTAAGAATAGTTGGTAAGTATAGAGTTGTAATATATGTATATCCATATGGAAGTAATACTCCAATACTTAAGAAAGTATATACAATAAAGATTATATGTCTTGAAAAAATTGCATTAATACTTGTACTATTCTCAGGACTTGTAGCAATTCCAATATTCATAATACTTCTAGTAAAGTCATTTAGAAATATTAATATTAAAGAGTTAGTTACATGTGCATTAATTAGCTGTCTAATATTTGTAACGGCTGTAATTCCAGGATATATGATTTGGGGTATAGCATCAATATTAGGTCCTTTTGACTGGGTGTTATGGGGATTGTTTTATGATATTCTTAGAATGATGTATTATGGAATTGCAATATCGCTAAGACCTAGATATGGTACGTTTGCTATAATAATGTTTGTTACATGGATCCTGAACGTGCTCTATTTTGGTAGAATGAGTATACTATCATTACTTTGGGTATCTACTACAGCAATGTTTTACGAACTTTTCTTCATAATTTTTAGAGCATATGGAGAAGGTAAATTGAATACTGTTAGAAGTATTCTAAGCTTCATACCTGCAACATTTATAGATAACTATGTTGATCTTATGCTATACATGACTCTATATAGACTATTCTATGCAGATTGGTATGTATCTATGTACGTTGTGGGAATGACAATATACTCAATTATAGGATTCATACTTGGGTTAAGATTAAGTATCTACTTGAGAAGTGTTATTCATGAATAAGCCAATCTTAGAAATTAAGAATCTAGAAGTAAGATATCCATCATCGAGCGAATCAGCACTAACAGTAGATGAACTTGAGCTATATGAAGGAGAGACAGTATTAATACTTGGAAAATCAGGATCAGGAAAATCAACACTGGGAAAAGTGATAAGTGGTGTAATTCCACATATCGAGAAAGCCTATGTTAAAGGTATAGTAAAAGTATGTGATATTGATCCAAGAGTAGAAGATATTAACAGCATAATACACGTAGTAACATATCTAGCACAATCACCATATGATCAAATAATATTTACTAAAGTTATAGATGAAATTAAGACAGTTTTAGAAAATATTAAAGGAGTAGCAAATGAAGAAGATATTGATAAATTATTGAAGATATTGAATATAGAAAATTTAAAATATAAAAAAGTTAGTGAACTCTCTGGTGGTGAAGTTCAGAAAGTAGCAATATCATGCATATTAGCAATAGATCCAAAAATAGTCATACTTGACGAACCACTAGCACATCTAGATTCAAGAAGTTGTAGAGAATTTAAAAATATTTTACAAATATTGAAGAGTAGTGGTAAAACAACAATACTTATAGAACATAGATTTAGAGAGGTTGTAAGATTTATAGAAGATAATCTGATAGATAGGATAGTGATACTCCATAATCACAAGATAGTAAATATATTAAATCCATATGAAATATATGAAAATATTGAAAATCTTAAAAAATTAGGTATCTCAATACCAATAAATCTAGAAGTTAGTAAATTACTAGGTGAAAATATTGAAAAATACACGGATTACAAGCCTGTAGAGAAGGTGTTAAACATTGTGAGAAATAGATATATGTTGGGTAGTAATCATGAATTAGAAGATAATTGTTCAACTTTAAAAATATGTAATCTATATGCAGGTTATATAGCAAAAATTGAGAGATTTAAGAGATCTATACTATGGATATTGGAAGATATTAATGTTGAATTTAGAGGTGGTCTAGTATATGGTATTGCAGGACCCAATGGTGCTGGTAAGAGTACTCTTCTTAAAGCTATTATAAGACAGGTACCGTACCTTAAAGGTAGGATTATATTTAATGGTAGGATTGTTAAAAGTATAGATGATATTAGAGGTATTGTAGGATTTGTACCTCAAAATCCTGATTTGATATTAATGCATGAGACAGTTTATGAAGAAATTTTTAGAAGAGCTTTAATAAAGTATAGAAGTGTTAATGATGCTAAGAGAAGGGTTTTAGAAATTTCAAAGATATTTAATATAGACAACCTATTGCATAGATGTCCACATTCATTATCTAGAGGTCAGAGATTTAGAGTTGCTATAGCATCAATATTTGCCTACGATCCTGATATACTTCTACTAGATGAACCTACTGTAGGTCAGGATGAGGAATGTATAGAAGTTTTAGGTGAAGTATTGAGAAACTATGTTAAAGATAAGTCTAAAATTGTGATTATAGTTACTCATGATACAAACTTTCTCATAGATTATGTTGATAAGCTACTACTCATAAGTAATGGTAAGATAGTTTGTTTTGGAAATCCTATAGATATACTATCGAGAAGAGATATACTAGACACTGTTGGACTTGTAGTTAATGAATATGCATGTGTAGCATCTAGATGTGGAGTATATATAAGACCTAGACAACTACTAGATATTTTGTATAGATACTTGAGAGAAAATGCTTCATAGATTACATATATTGACTAGACTTATAATATTACTATCGGTAAATATTTTAGCGTTAACATTTGATAAAGTTAGTAATTTAGTATATTTAACACTTTTCAGCTTATTTATATGGCTATTATCAAAGCCTGGAGTTGATAGATTGAAGTTCACATCTATGATAGTATTTCCAACAATGTGGAGCTTCATACTACTACAAGGATTATTCTACAGTTCAGAACCAAAGACAGTAATACTGGTATTAATACCTCAAAACTTTCCAATACTTGGAAAGATTACAGGAGGACTCTATCTAACATATCAAGGATTGATATATGGTCTTATACAATCTCTAAGAATGGTAGCCGTGATTCTAGTAGGCTTATCAGTAGCATGGACTAGTACAGATACTGAAGTTTTTAAAATATTGAGAAGATATTTCAAAAATATTAAAGTAACTGTTGCTGTAGGTGTTGCAGTTAGATTTCTAGATGAATTTCTAAATGAACTAAAGCTTATAATTACAAACTACAGACTAACATACAGGTATAGAAATCCTATAAAAATTGTAAAACATATAATAATTCCATTAACAGCACAAATAATTAGAAGATCATATACATTAACGCTAGCGTTAATATATAGAGGATACTTAAAAGCTCGTGAAGTTTATAATATTAATGATAGATTAAGCATTGTTGATAAATCTATAATTGTGATATCTCTAAGCTTAGCTATAGTATTGGCCATTATGAAAATCTTAACACTACTGTTCCTGTATGGTATAGTGTACATACCACAGCTAAGCTACATGTATACTTGGGTTGTATATAATATCTAAGTTTTCAAGTATATATTCTAGATCTTAAATATCTATACTCTTGTAATAATTTTTCTAATTTCTCCTCTGTAACCTCATGACTTAACTTGTTAATTATATCTTCCTTAACTCTATATAATTCATCTCTATCAACTATTATAAATTTATCAGATATTCTATACTTCACATTTAACATCTTTATTGGTATTATGACTTTTGAGTATGTTATCCATGCTTTTCTCTGAATTTTTTCAGATATTTCACATTCTACAACTATGATATTTATATCTTTAAGATTTTCTAATTGCGATATATCAGTTATAGAATATGTGTATGCTATATCTTCTCTAATTTTAGATTTATAAAATATGTCTAATCTTGGTATTATAATTAGGTTATCTTCTAGTAAAACTTTTTCAAACATTTTCTGAACTTTTGACAGTTCTGAATCTAGATCTGAAATCTTCTTCTTATACTTCTCAATTTCTGATTCTAGTTGCATGATTCTAGCTTCTAGAGATCTTACCATTATATCTCTCCTAGCCTCTATGTATGCTCTATCTATAGCTTCATTCAATTTTTCTTCAAGTCTTCTACGTTCTTCTTCAAGTTTTTCAATTTCTTGTTCTAGCATCTTCACTCTTCTTTCAAGTTCTTCAACTTTTTGTGATTGTACTCTATCTTGTTCTTTTACAACAATTACCTTATACTCACCACTCTTCTTCATTCTATTTAATATATGTTCAATTGCTTGACGTATAGTATATCCACGTATGACTAATGCTTTAACTTCTTCTACAGATATGGGTATATTCAACTTTTTCAACTCTTCCTGAACTTTGTCAAGCTTGTTCTTATATGCTTGATATGCTTTGTATGCTGCTGCTAACGCATCTCTTTGATGTGGATCTTTAACCTGTATTTTCTGTTCTTGACAAATTTTAGATACTATATCACTCTTCTCAATAACTTGAAGATCTCTTTCTGGTACGTATAGTATACTATTTGTCATAGATGACAACTTTTTAACATATTCAGGAACTTTAGATACGTCTGTGGCTATTATGATTGGTGTTCCATATCTATATACTATGTCTAGAACTTTTCTTCTACTCAAATTTCTACCACTATGAAGTGCTAGTACTCTACCATTTAGATCTAGAATTGCTATTCCTGTTACTATTCCTGGATCTACACCAACTATCAGATATCTATCACTTGGCTTAACTTCATACTTCTCCTCTCCTGTTAATGATGAGAATTTTATTGAATCACTAATAACTTGTTCAATACTTACTGAGACATCCATACTTTTGAATGGTCTTACAATTCTTCTCACTATACTCTTATCTGCATATACTATAAATGTTGCAGATTTAATACCTTCAGAATCTGTAAAGAATAGATCATAGTCAAGACCTTCCTGATCTAGTTTTTTAGAAATTTCTTCAACAAGCTGTTTAATTCTATGTCTAACATTTCTCTCATATCTAACACGACTCATACCACCTTCTTTTGTTCCTAATTTAGACTTTATTACAATCTTAGTCTCAGGTTCGTATATTTTTACTATTGATCCAATACCCTTTAATACTAGTCTTGTTAATATTTCTGCAGTACTTTGTGGATCTAATTTTTGAACATCTATACCTAGATATTCTCTAGCTAGCTGTTCTGTACTAATCTCAATACCATTATTTAGTCTAGTTACCTGTACTATATGTACTGTAAATGGTAATTTACTAAGTTTTTTAATGAATAGTTTTCCAATATCTAGAAGTTCTCTAAGATTATCTATAGCAATTACTAGAGGTCTATACTTCTTCACTAACTTCAACAATTCTGTATCTGATACAATACCTCTATCAACTACTAGACCATTTATAGATACTGCATATGCATATACGCCAGGTTTAACTATGTCTATCCCTATTATGAAGTTGTTTCTTAACAACTCTAAAAGAGACACTACGCAATATTGATATTTCTATAAGACTTTTAAATGTGATGATACGTAAAGTATCTATACTAACCTCAAATTCAATAATGAGAATATAGTTATGTCATCTAGAGAAGGATTGAGAATTGCTGTAATTGATAAAGACCTATGTCAACCTAGGAAGTGTAATAGAGAGTGTATTAGATTTTGTCCACTTGCAAGAACAGGTAAGAGAGCTATATACTTTGATGAGCAGTTAGGTAGACCTGTAATAACTGCACTATGTACAGGATGTGGTATATGTGTTAGAAAATGTCCATTTAAAGCAATAACAATAGTTAATCTACCAACAGAGCTTGGAAGAGACTGTATACATCAGTATGGTGTTAGTGGATTTAAACTATTTAGATTACCAATTGTTAAACAGGGAAAGGTTATAGGTATTATTGGACAGAATGGTCTTGGAAAAACTACAATAGCTAAAATACTCTCTGGAGAGATTTTACCAAACTTCTGTACAGATTCTGAAGTAAAACCTGAAGATGTTATTAAGAAGTTTAGAGGTACAGAACTTCAACCATACTTTCAAGAACTATATTCAAAGAAGTTGAGCATAGTACATAAGATACAGTATATAGAGCTCATACCTATGTATGTTAAAGGTAAGGTTATAGATATTTTGAGGAAGATTGCAGGTAATAGAGAAGATAAGTTGAGGATTGTTATCGAAAAATTAAAACTTGAAAATATTCTTGAGAGAGATGTTAAACATCTTAGTGGCGGTGAACTTCAAAAACTTGCAATTGCAGCAGCATTACTTAGAGATGCTGATGTATATATTCTTGATGAACCAACAACACACTTAGACGTTGTTGAGAGATTGAGAGTTTGTGAAGCTATTAAAGAGATTACTCAAAGAGGAAAATATACGATAGTTATCGATCATGATTTAGCAGTACTTGACTATCTTGCAGATCTAGTAGTGATACTATATGGAAAACCTGGAGCTTACGGTATCGTATCTAGAACTAGAGGAGCACGTGAAGGTATTAACGAGTATTTACAGGGATATTTAACAGTTGAAAATATGGTTATTAGAGATAGAGCAATAACATTTAGAACAACACCACCTGAAAGAAGTGTAAGTAAAGAGAAGATTCTTGTTGAATGGACAAGTTTGAAGAAGAATCTTGGAGATTTTAAACTTGAAGTTGAGAGTGGACATATATGTAGAGGTGAGATTGTTGGAGTACTTGGACCTAATGGTATTGGAAAGACGACATTTGCAAAACTTCTAGTTGGTGAGTTAGAACCTGATGAAGGTACTGTAATACCGTATGGAGAGGTTAGAATTAGCTATAAACCACAGTATGTTCGTGATATTGCAGTAAAATACTCAGAATATACTGTTAGGAGATTTCTAGCAGAATTTGCAGGTAGAGATTTCATAGAAAAACCAACATGGCCTGACATATCTTCAGGACTTAATCTAGAACCAATACTTGATAGAGAATTAGGAACATTAAGTGGTGGTGAAGTTCAGAGAGTTGTCGTTGCAGCATCATTATTAAAAGATGCAGAACTATACGTACTTGATGAACCAATGGCATATCTAGATATTGAACAGAGAATTAGAGTTGCAACAGTAATTAAGAGGATTGTAGAAGAGAAAGAAGCTGTAGCATTCATAGTAGAGCATGATATAACAATGATAGACTACTTAGCAAATTGTATAATAGTATTCTCAGGAGAACCTGGAAAATATGGAAAAGCTGTAGGTCCTGTAGGATTGAGAGAAGGTATGAACATGTTTTTAAAAGAGCAAGATATAACGTTTAGAAGAGAACCAAAAGTTGGTAGACCTAGAATAAATAAGAGAGGATCTGTCTTAGATAGAATGCAACGTGAAATTGGAGAATACTACTACTATATACCACAGAGAGAAGAATCGTGACCTGTATAGCAATACTAGGAACATCAAGTAATTGTGGAAAATCAACAATAGTAACACTACTATGTAGATATTTGAGAAATATTGGACTAAACGTTACACCATTCAAACCTCAAAATATGAGTCTTAATAGCACATCAACATGGTATGGTGAAGAAATTGCATATATACAGTACATACAGTCGAAGGTATGTAATATAAAAGCTACAAGCTATATAAATCCAATATTAATAAAACCATATGAATATAATAGAAGTGAAGTTATAGTACTTGGAGAAGCAAAATATTTCACAAAACCTGAAAAATATTATCAAACAATTATTGAAAAACTTAGAGATGTAGTCACACTATCATACAAGATATTAAATAGAAAATTCGACATAGTTGTGATGGAAGGTGCAGGATGTGTATATGAGCCAAATCTTGAAGATGTAGATATTGCAAATCTTGAAATTATCAAGAAGTTTGAAGATGTTAAAATAATACTAGTATCAGATATCTACTATGGAGGCTCATTTACATCACTATATGGAACATACATATGCCTACCCGAATATGTTAGAAGGAAAGTTGTTGGATTTATAATAAATAAATTTTGTGGAGATTCGAAAATTTTAGAACCAGCATTAGAATGGTTAAAGAGAAAGACAGGTAGAGAAGTTCTATCTATATTACCACTATCAGAAGATTTAAACATATTTCCTGAAGATAGTGTAAGCTTATCAAAAATATATAATCCAAATGCTAAGATAGATATTGCTATAATATACTACCCATACATATCTAATTTTGGAGAATTTTCACTACTAGCACATCATCCTGAGATCTCTATAAGATTTGTATATAAACCATCTGAAATTGGAGAACCTGATCTACTAGTACTTCCTGGATGTAGAAATACATTTAAAGCATTAGAATATTTGAAGAAATTAGAATTTGATAAGAAAATTAAGAAGATTGTAGGATCTATACCCATAATTGGAATATGTGCAGGTTATCAAATATTATCAAAAAAGATTAGTGATCCTACAGGTCTTGAGACAGGTACACCAACACATGCTAAAGGTCTTTCACTCCTAAATCTCGAATTTAGATATAGTTCAAGAAAGGTTGTAGCTAGAGTTAAAGCTATATCATCCATAAACAATATTGAGATTGAGGGATTTAAAATACATAGAGGAATGCCCATCAAAAATAATGAGGAAAGTCTATATATGGTAGTTAGAGAAAATACAGAGGATGTAAGTTATCTAGAAGGTTCTCTAAATGAGAAATATAAGATATATGGAACAACTATACATGAGACATTACTTAATTTGAAACTCTTATCAAAAATTATAGATAGGAATCTTATGTATTCAAATAATGGTGTAGAATACATATATAGAATACTTATAGAAAAGTTGGATAGATATGTTAAATATGTTAATTTTGTAAAAGATTTAATATAGAGATATGCTATGTCTAGAGGACGTGGTCTTCTACTAGTCTACTATGGTGATGGTAAGGGTAAAACTACAGCAGCTATAGGACTTGCTATTAGAGCTATTGGTCATGGGTTTAAAGTTATTTTAATACAATTCATTAAGAGAGATCTCAATGTTGGAGAATACGCAATATTGAAAAATATGAAAAATATCGTACACATAGTTACAGGTCCTGGATTAGGATCTTCAAGAGATGAAATTATCAAACATGCAGATATTGGATTAACATATTTAGAAAATGCTAATCTTGATGATGTATTTTTAGTAATTTTAGATGAAGTTGGTGTTTTAGTTGAGAGGTATGGATATCCAATTGAGAAGATTTTGAATATAATTGAGAAGATTCTTAATAGAGGAGTTAATGTATTGTTGACAGGTAGGTATATGCCTATGAAGTTTATAGAGATTGCTGATCTTGTTACAGAGTTTAGATGTGTAAAGCATTATTATGAAAATATTAGGAGGAGTGTTGTTGGTCTTGAGTATTGATTGTTAGTTTTTTAATAATTATTCTATACACATTTTCAACTATGTTATTAATATCATCTTCCGTATTTATTAGTATGTATTTCTTCTTTTTACATATTTTTAAATATGCTTCTCTAATCTTAGATATGAATTCTAAATTTTCAAAAACTTCTCTATTTAATCTACTTCTCAATCTTTGAAGTATTGTTTCTGGTTTTGCATCTAGTATTATTGTTATGTCAGGTTCAGGTAGGTATTTATTTAACTCTTCCAACCATTCTATTTCTAGTCCCATCATGCTTTGATATACTATTGTTGATAGTTTATATCTTTCTTGTAGTACTATGTACCCCTCTTTCAATTTCATCTTTATCTCATTGTAGTAGTGGTAATATCTATCTGCTGTGAATAGTAGTGCATATATGTGTGGTGGATTTATCATATTTTTAAGGAGCCAATCTCTTATCAATTGTCCTATCTTTGAGTTTGTTGGTTCTGATGTTGTTATAACTTTAAAACCTTCATCTCTAAGCTTTTCTGATAATCTACGTATTATTGTGCTTTTTCCAACACAGTCAGGTCCTTCAAATACTATCCACATAAGCTTCTCAACATTATAGATGTTGAGATACTTCTTAAAAAAGTGGTACTAACATATTAACATTCGTGAAGACAACAATTAATGTAGCAATAGTAGGTGTTGGTAATTGTGCAAGTGCTCTTGTACAGGGAGTCTACTACTACCAAGCTGTTGCCAAAGATGAACCACCTAGTGGTATAGTGTTTGAGAAGGTTGGACCATACACTATCAGAGATATAAGATTTGTAGCTGCATTTGATGTTGATCAGAGAAAGGTTGGTAAGGATCTTGCAGAAGCAATATTCACATATCCAAACAATGCTTTGAAGATTGTAGATGTAGCACCACTAGGTGTTAAAGTAAAGCCTGGAGTACTTCTTGACGGTGTTGCAGAGCAGTTGAAAGGTACGTTCATACCTGTAACAGAGTCAAGTATTGAGGAAGTTGTTAAAGAGTTACAATCAACAAATACTCACGTAGTAATTAGCTACTTACCAACAGGCGCTCAAAAAGCTTCTGAAGCATATGCAGAAGCTTGTCTACGTGCAGGTTGTGCATTTATAAATGCAATGCCTGCAATGATAGCTAACCATCCTGAAATACCTAGGAAGTTTGAAGAGAGAAAATTACCACTTGCAGGTGATGATATTCAAAATCAGGTTGGTGCAACAGTACTACATAAATCTATAATACACTTACTCCATATTAGAGGTGTTAAGATAAAGCAGACATATCAAATAAATATTGGAGGTACACCAGACTTCCTAAACCTAATGTATAGAAAAGAGCAGAAGGAGAAAACTAAGACTGAGGCTGTACTGAAGATGGCTGAAGGTCAAGAATTTCCAGCATATATAGCACCTGTAGCATACATACCATTCCTAGAGAGTAAGAAGATTGCACACATGCTAATAGAAGCTGCAGGATTGGCAGGTGTTCCAATCAGAATTAGAGTTGATCTAGAAGTATATGACCCATGGAATAATGCTGGAATAATGGTTGATGTTGTGAGAATTATGAAACTTGCATTAGATAGAAATGTTGGAGGACCAGTATATAGTCTATGTGCATGGGCATTTAAGAATCCACCAATACATGCACCACCTGAGGTAGCTAGAAGATGGGTTGAAGAATTTATTGAAGGTAAGAGAGATAGATAATGTATATCTATAAAAATTTAATATCAACATTTTTAAAATTAGAAAAATTGTTCTAATGTAGACACTCTAATTATTGCAGATTCAGCAATCTTAATAGCCCAATCAGGAAGTCTCTTCTTATTTATAACATATTCAACAAGTTCTCTAATTCTCTCACATTCTCTCTCATCTTTAGTATGTTCGTAACATATCTTAACAAGATACCTACTTCTAGATTTAAACAATTCTTCATCCATCCTAATCCTTCTACATTCATGATCATAAGTCCAACCTCTCTCAAGATCTCTTAAATGTAGATATAGATGTGCTGCAGCTCTAGTAAAATCCATAGGTCCTGAAGCAACATACATCTTCTCATACTTTGCATAGCATGAATCTCTACCCATGTAGATATTTACCATACATCAAAAATCTCAACTGCAAAATTTATCCTACTTTCTCTCTAAAGTATACGTATGATACACGTATACACTATGTAGAGGATAGTTTGATAAGTCTCTGAGAGATTTAGTGTATGTGAATATTTCAGGTATTGCAGATCTACCACTACATGATGGATATGTTCCTAGATGGTTGTTTGAACGTATGAAAAGACTTTCATATTTAATCATTAGATTGATGATTGAAGAGTTTGGTATTAGAAAAACTATTGAAAGATTTAGTAATCCAATATTCTTTCAAGCATTTAATAACATAATTGGAATGGATTGGGATAGTTCAGGAAGTACAACAGTGACATGTGCAGTAATTAGAGAATCTATAAATAATACAGACATACCTATAAGAGTTCTTGGAGGAAAAGGTAAACTTGCAATTAAAGTTCCTGAAGAGATAGATAAACTTCCTAAGAATTTTAATGTAGATAGAGATAGTTTAAAAATTGCTTCAAGACTGGTAGCTAAGGTTGATAATGTAGCACTTCAAGATGGTTATCAAATATATCATCACGTAGTTATTGTTGGTGAAGATGGTACATGGACAATAATTCAACAAGGTATGAATCCTGACTTGAAGATGGCTAGAAGATATCACTGGTATATGGATACTACATACATAGTAAATCCACATAGTGGTATATCAGGTATAAAGCATGAATATGCATTAAATCTTGTAAGTGATAGAAGTTTAAACGCACAGAAGACTATAATAGACATAGTAAATGAAGGATCTATTAAAATTATTAGAGATTTTAACAAGTTAAAATCAATCTTAAAATCTATAAAGAATAAAAATAAAACCATTCTAGAATACTTAAATTGCAATTTAACATACTACAACCCATACATAAATGATGTTAAGAATATTGATAAGATATTGAAGCTTAAAGTTGATTTTAAAGTTCTAGATAAGGCAAGAGACGTTGATAATTTTAAAGATCTACTGCTAGTTAAAGGGTTAGGACCAAATACAATGCTTGCACTTGCATTAATAGCAGAGTTGATATATTCTTCCAATGTTGATTGGAATGATCCTGTAACTCACGATCCTAGAAGATATGCATTTGCGCTTGGTGGTAAAGATGGTAGTCCGTACAAGGTTGATCCTAAGGTTTACGATGATGTATTAACAATATTGCAGTCTGTTGTAGATTATATTAAGAGGTGTAGAGATTATACACTTGTAAAATATCTTAAACATCTAGCTAATATTTCGAGAAAGCTTAATCTACCTCTAGATCTTGTTAGACCAACACCACCATAATCACATTAATCCAATTCTTCTACAGATATCTTTAACAGCTCTATATGCTATAGATGTTTCAGGTATTTCTAATAATGACCTACCTGATAGATTGTACTCCTCAATTATTGGATCATAAGGTACTACACCGCATACATCAAGACCAATATCACTTACATATTTTTCTAATAATTCTACACTACTAACTCTACAACCTATAACATACTTCTTCTTTATATTCAATTTTAACTTATCTGCAAGTTCACATATTTTTCTACATGCTTCAATACCCATCTTAGAAGAATCTGTAACTATTAGTAATATATCAACATTTTCATCAACCCTTCTTTGAATATGTTCTAAACCTGCTTCACAGTCTATCAATATTATATCATAGTTAGATTCTAAAGTCTGTATTATACCTCTAAGAACGGCATTAACATAACAATAACATCCCTTACCTTCAGTTCTACCCATAACTAGTAGATCATACTTATCACATTCAACTATCGTGTCCTGTATATACATGTCAAATATCTCTGGAGGTAATGACTGAACTTCACCTCTCTCCATTCTCTCTCTCAATTCTTCAATAACATCACCAACAGTTGTATATTCTCTAATTCCTAAGACATTTGGTAAATTTGTTACAGGATCAGCATCAACTACAAGTATATACTTATCAGTATTCTCTATCAAAGCTTTCAACATTAGTGCAGTAATTGTTGTCTTTCCAACACCACCCTTACCAGCAATACTTACAACAATAGCCTTACGTTTAATAGCTTGTCTAGTTCTTGGAGCTAGAATTTGAAGACTCACAATTAGAAAGTATTGAAATGTTAGAAAAAGTTTCTTAGTTTAAAATACTTAACTACCTACCTAGAATTATCCTTTCAGTTGCTGTATCAATCTCCTTAACGTATACGCCCGACACAGTTTTAACATTTCCTGAAGTGTCAAATAGTTTCAATGTATCACCTTCCTTAACAACTCTAATAATCTCCTTTGCAACAATTTCACCATCGAGAACAACTGTAAACCTACACATACCTCTCCTAAGACTCTTCGCTATTGATAATTATAAAACATTCTACTTAGAAGATTATTCATGAACTAATGTGGTAAATAGGTATTAGATATGTATTATACTGCTAAGTATATCATTGATACACTCTTCTCAATTTTCTCTCCAATATTCTCCTAACAACTTCTTCTACAGAATCTTCAGGATTTATAGATATTCTTATATAGAGACCTGTTCTACCTTTCTCAGATCTTTTAATTAACATTTTCTCTCTTTCAAAAATTATTGATGGATCTACATTTAATATTTTTGAAACTTCATATTCTCTACCAATAATACTTTCCTCAATATGTCCAAAGTCTGTAGGTATTATTAACATCAATCTTTTATTAACACCTGGAACTCTAATATACATATTCTTAACAATATCATCATATGTTAACATTCCTGAATATTTATAAAATTCTTCTTCATTCTTTTGAAGTTTCGATAGTGGTATTGATATACATATCTTCTCTTCAATATCTAGATATACGCATAATCTAGGTGTTGTTTTTGGTGTTGCTTGAACTAGCTCTACGTTAAATATCTTATAACCTTCAGACTCTAACACATACCTTACTATTGAGTATGATGTTGTATTTAGAAGTACTATATCAATATCACTATCCTTATTAACATCTCCTCTAGCTATAGATCCATATATTATTGGTTGATAGTTTTTTAGAATTTTCAATAATTTGTAAGCTTCAATTCTCTTCTCTTTAAATATTCTCCATCTCTCCTCAGTATAGTATACTACTCTTCTTGTTCCAGGTTTTTCAATCTTCATCAGTACTTAAAGGATTCTTCATTTATCTGAGTGGGGTGAAGCTTCATCACTTGAAGATAGTGTTATACGAGTCCTAGATATAGTTTACCTAGTTCTCTATGTTCTAGAAGTTCTTGAGCCTTACCTCTAAACACTACTCTACCACTAACAAGTAGGTATGCTCTGTCACCAATTTCGAGGGCTTTTTTAGCATTTTGCTCTACAAGTACTATAGTTATTCCAAGTCTATCACGAAGTTCAACAATCTTGTTAAGTATGTATGTTGCTATCTTCGGTGCTAATTGTGCAGTTGGCTCATCTAGTAGAAGCATCTTTGCATTTCTTATAAGGCACATAGCTATAGCAACCATCTGACGTTCACCGCCACTTAAAGCTCCAGCCTTTTTCTTCATGTAGTCTTTCAATACAGGAAATATGTCTAAAACAAGGTCTATCCTCTCCTTCAACTCTGACGGTTCTAGAAGATATCCTGCCATTTTCAAATTCTCCTCAACAGTCAATGTTGTGAATACATTATCAACCTGTGGTACATATGCAATTCCAAGTCTAGCACGTTTATGTGGTGGTAGTCTGGTAATGTCCTGTTTTTCAAATTCAATCTTACCTGAAAATATTGTTGCAAGTCCAAAAAGTGCTTTTAATAGTGTAGATTTACCACTACCATTAGGACCTACAACAACTGTTATCTCTCTATGAGGTGCTTCAAAATCTACATCATACAAAATATGTAGTTTTCCATAGCCAGCATTGAGCTGTGAGGTTGTTAACATCTTAAAGCATTGTGTTGAGTTGTTTATAAACTTTTATCGTCATTCCTCTACTTCCCAATATATGCTTCAATGACTTGAGGATTATTAACAACTTCCTCTGGATGACCTTCTGCTATTACTCTACCTCTAGCCATTGCATATGCATAATCTACATATTTTAAAGCTATGTCAAGTCTATGTTCAATTATTAGAAATGTTACTCCAAGCTTATCTCTAATTTCCTGTATCTTTCTAAATATCTCATGTGCAAGTGTTGGATTAACACCTGCAATTGGCTCATCTAGAAGAATCATCTTTGCATTAGCCATTAATGCTCTACCAATTTCAAGAAGTTTTAATTGACCACCACTAAGCTTATATGATTCCTGATCCCATAAGTGGTCTAGTTTTAAAAATTCTAAAATCTTAAATGCACGTTCTACAAGTTCTTCCTCTTTCTTAAGCCATGATAACTCTATGAGTGCTTTAATGAAATTCTCACCAGGATGATAAGCTTCTCCAAGTAGAACATTTTCAAGAACTGTCAACTTTCTCAATGGTTGTGGTATTTGGAACGTTCTTACAAGACCAACTCTATATATCTTATGTGGTGGCCAGTTAGTTATATCCATACCCATAAACTTCACCTTACCTCCATCAGCCTTATATACACCAGATATCACATTTACTAGAGTAGTCTTACCACTACCATTAGGACCAATTATCAACACAATCTTCTTTACAGGAACCTTAATGGATACTCTATCAACAGCTCTCAAACCTCCAAACTGCTTCACTAGATCGATAGTTTCTAATGCTATTTCCACGTGCACGATATGTATATGACAGTATTTAAAGCATACTCAACATACGTGGATACTTACGTGAAATTCATAGTAATTCCTGAGTAGAGGTATACGTTTCTAAGTACATGACTTAAGTTTTCTTGTTACAGGAGTAGAATGATGAAGAGAGTAGAGATATATCTAAAAGAAAGTGAGTATAGAATCCTAAAAGAGATATGTGAAGAGGAGGGTTATGACATAATTGATGAATGTGTTGCTTGGGCTGTGGAAGAACTTCTAAATATGTATATGAGGAGTAGAGGTCATACCGGGTCCATTTCTTCATCAGTCAGTAGCGACAATCTTAATCATCCGAAGAGTATACAGTAGATATAGCTTTTTAACATTTCTCTACCATATTGAACCATTAGTGTAAGATTACTTTAATAACCTCTAACACGATACCATTATCGTGCCTATTGAAGTCTACTGTGCACATTGTGGAAAGATAATTGCAAGATATAGAACTCTCATGACGCTAGCAGAAATTGAAAGAAGGACATTAGAGAGATGTAGATCTAAATGTCCAAACTGTGGTGCATCATTATCAAAATTAGATTTTGAAAGAGTTGAATATGAAATTAAAGTTAGAAAAACTAAACGTAGAAAAAGAAGAACATTAAAAGCAAGATCAAGAATACACTAAAATACAAATCTGTACAATCTTCTAACAAGACCAGACTTCTCAAGAATATTTAGGAAGTTATCAACATCATCTACAATAGACTTAGCAGTATTAACATCAAACTCATCTCCAAACTTAGCAAGCTCTAACAATGCATTAACATATTTCTCACTACCTAAAATCTTCATTAAAATATTCTTAATACTCTGCTTAGTATTATCAACATTATTAACATCCACATTATCAACAACTTTACAAACATCTTCATAACCTAACTTACATAAAATTCTGCATACTCTTCTAATAGATTCAACATCTCTACTAAGAGAAGCTATGATAGAGCTAAGTTTAGCACTAATTCTCTCCTCTAACTCAACCACTAGTCTATACACCTTCTCTAAATCAAGATCTTTCAACTTCAACATCTTCAAATCTAGATCTTTAACATATTTTGTAAATTCTCTAGTAAGATTAGCATTTTTTAAATAACTTGCCTTTTCAAGAAGCTTCTCTATATGTAAAATCTTCTCTGATATTTTCTCAACATCACTATATATTATAGATATTTTTTCACACATTCTCTCAATAATTTCATAAAGTTCTGAGATTTCTATATTCTCACATGTCTCTACTAACTTCAATGTTGAGTCTAGTTCATCATTCACATATTTTTCAATCCTTGAAGCCAATCTTGGGAATATGCTAGATATCTTATTAATACAATCTCTCAATTTCTCATACTCTGAACTCACATCTTCACATAACTTACATATTTTCGACAGCGTATTTTCACTTCTTGAAATTTCCTCAATAAGTTTAGACTCTAAACTACTCAGCTCTAAAAGTATCTTAGAGAATCTTCTAATACTCTCAAAATCGTCTTTAAGTGATGCAACCTCTGATATCAAATTCTTAATTCTAGACGTGTTTACTATAGTTTCAGTATTCACAAACTGTGTACGAACTTTCAACTCTCTACCACATAATTTTAATTTGACATCTCTACTAAACTTACCTTCTAGATCTTTCACCCTATTTACATGTCTTGCAATTACTAACTTTGCTATAGATGGTGAATATGGTACATATCTATCATCTTCAATTTCAATTATTAGACCTCTAAGTTTACATAGTTCAACAAGATCTTTCTCTCTAAAATCTCTCCATAGATGTGTTGGAAATAGTCTTCTTATAATTCTCTCAATTTCTCTAATATTAAGCTTATTGTTGGAATATCTAGCTTTGAGATATGTGTATAGAAGTTTCTCGACAGTACTAATTTTTGCTTTTCCATCTTCATCTCTCCACACGTCAGGTTGATCAAGTATCTTATCATTTCTAATCCATGCATCAACAATCTCTCTAATAGCTTCAGATTTAGAATATCTAACTCTTCTAATACCTAATGTTAGATTTTTCAATATGTAATTTTCACAATTCTTAACAAAACTATCAATTCTAGCTTTTAGATCTTCATAATACTTCACATATCGTCTATATTTTTCAGGTATTGAGTTTAGTAATTTTCTAAGTTCATAACCTATTAAAGCTCTTCTAAATTGTTCAATCTTTGAAATATCTAATATACTAATATTCATAAATAAGCTACGCTCAATACCTGGAATTTTCCAATCACCTTTCATCAAATTATCAACTACTTTCTCATCTATCTCTCTAGTTGATGAGTATAGTAGTACGTGTATGATATCGTACAGTATCTCATCTCTTCCAATCTTTATGTACGAATCTTCGATTATATTATCAATAACTCTCTTAACTATATCTAAGTTCTGTAGTATGTCTATATTAAACATTATATTACACACTCTCAGATTAATGCCTTCAATATTTGTATAGCATACATATACTCCATCATTAATCTTATGAAAAATTCTACACTTTCCATAGAATGCTTCTGTAAATTTCTCAAGAATTTTCTCCGGTTTTGAATATTCTATATATAGTCTACGTATAAGTTGAACTATGCTATTTTCAGGTTTTGAATACTCTACCTCTGTTAAGATAATTCTACTCTTAGGTATGTATGCTTCCTGAATCTCTACCTTACAATCCTTTAGATACTGTAGATATCTTTGATCTTCAATAATCATGTATAGTGTTGGTTCATCTTCATATCTTGTATAGTAATCATCTATCTCTATAGACACCTCTCTATCATCAACATACTCTATAACTCCCAATCCTCTCTCTATCCTTATCTTATTCAATATCTTCAAAATGTTTCTATCTCTAAGCTTTACCCTAATCAAATATACTCTAGATATCTCTCCAATTTCTACAAGTTTATTAATAATATCTCTACTACATCTACATTGACTAATTATGAAACTTTCTGTTAATGGTATTGGACATAGTTCAAGTAGTATTCTAATCTTTCTAGGTATGTCGTCTGCGTACAATGTTTCTATTTCCGATATCTTCTCAATTATATTTTTAACTATTGGTATCTCATTTGATATTTCTCTTAAGAACTTTAGGTATGTTTCTAAATTAAGTTCTCCACTCCTTATTACATTATCTAGAAGTTTTGCTGTATATTTTAATAATGTTCTTGGTGATGGTGTTCTATTTTCTGCTATTTTTAATATGTAGTATAGTGATGTTAGATATTCAAATTTTAATGGATGTAATGGGTCTAGTCTACCTCTCTCAATTTCTCTGATTCTAGAGTTTGTAGATGCTGCTTTGAATTTCTCTCTTACTATCGCTTCATATAGCCATAGTGATACTTCACTTTTAAGTACAATCTCTCTAAATATTCTACCTACAGATATGTCAAATATGTCAGGAACGTAGCTTTTCAATATTCCATAATATACTTGTGGTGTTACAGCTACAATAATGAGCATATTTTTCAATTTCTCAGGGTTTATACCAATAACACCAGCATATTGTCTAGGTTCTAGTAATGCTCTAATTGTTGAGCTAAGTTCTGTAATTATTCTTTCAATATCTTTACCATCTCCAGAAATCTTCTTTAATGATAAAATTCTAACTATTTCATCAGCTTCATCAATAATTAATATGAGTGGTTTTTCACTTCTTCTTCTCAATATGTTAAATATGTGTTGTGAAGATAAGTTAAATGTTAATGGTACTCTAGCAATCTCAACTTTACCATCATACTTTTCAGATACAATATTTATAAAATAGTCTAGAAGCTCTGTCTTACCCCAACCATACTCTCCAACAATTACAACTAGAAGATTTTCATTAATTCTAGAATTTAACAATCTCTCAACAACATCTATAAGTTGTGAAATCTCTTTTTCAAAACCTACAGGTCTACCATCCTTTTCAATACCAGGTACTCCCGTATATGTAAGTGGAAATCTTCTAAATCCCATATATGTTAACGATCTCAACATTCAGGACTCAGGATGAGAGCGATTTAGTAAAATATTTAGGAAACGGATAATTTACAAGATGAGTAAAGGACTTCTAAAACTTGCAAAGACAATAATGGAAGATGTATTGAGAAATCTAGAACAGGTACAGCCAGGACAGCTAATGTATTACAAGCAGATACTCATGTATACACTATACGCATTTGGATATGCTGTAGATGCATTAGCAATGAATAAACTTGGCATAAGACCAACAGGACATGGAGAAAGATTAAACATATTATCTAAACTTGGTAGAGAAGATTTAAGAAAAATATATGAAAGTCTAATAGTTATGATATTTTCAAAACTTGAAACTGTAAGCATGTTAAATATTGAAGATCTTAAGAATATAGTAAAGAAAGTTAATGAAAAGATAGTAGAGATAGAGAATGAGATTAAGTAGATGATTACCAGATCAGTCTGTCTAGGGTTCTTCATCAAATCTAGACTAGAAGGGTATCATCACGAGAAAAATTTAACATACGTAAAGTTATATACCTTTCGAATGATGACTAGGGTAAGCTGGGGGATTAAAATGACCGACCGATGGCTGACTGATTTAGCATGTATATGTAAACCATGTATATAAAGTATATACAATTGCTCTTACTATCATTATCACCACTAGTTGAGCCTAGATATGTTATTATATATGCATTACTGCAGAATATTGATATTAAGATTGCAATATTGATAGCAATATCAGGAACATTACTACTGGCAACAATATTAACATTCATAATAGATACTTTAGATAGATTCTTGAGATCATTAAAAAATTCTAAATATAGAATACTAGTAAGAATTTACAATCTATATTTGAAATATGTTGAAAATTCTAGAATTAGAGTTAAGAATTATGTTGATAAATATGGATTTATTGGACTTATAATATTCATAGCTATTCCACTACCATTTACAGGAATGTGGAGTGGTGCTGTTGCAGGATATGTAATTGGTTTAGATAGATATAGAATATTTACTTCATTACTTGTTGGTGGGCTTCTATCTATAATGTTTACACTAGTACTAACTTTATTTGGGGTAAATATTCTAAATGTGATATATTGATTATGCATGTATTTCTACAATATCTCCATCCTGTAGTTCATAGTTTATTCCTACTCTCTTGAACATTTGTGGATATTGATCTTTTTTCCATATTTTTGCATATTTAAAGTGTTCATACAGGTAGCTATGTATTCTCCTTGCTAAATCTCCAACTGTTGTTCCTTTTTTGACTATAAATGGTTTTGTTGAATATGTTTCTTCACCTGGCTCTTTTGTATATACTCTTATCAATTCTAAAGTTTTTAATATTTTTTCAGATAGTTCTTTCTTATCTATTTTACAGTATTTTAATGATGTTAATATTATTGGTAGATTTTTACTTCTCAAGTTGTCTACTATGTACTTTACATATTCTTCATCTACTAGATCTATCTTATTTATTATCAATATGCATGGTCTATATACATATTCTCTAAATATTGAATCTTCAATATCTTCTAAAGTTGCTTCACCTTCTATATGTACTACAGCTCCCTGTATACCATAGTCTATTAGAAGTCTCTTAACTTGTTCAATGTCTGTATTTACTATCTTTCCAATTATCTGTATTCCAGGTATGTTTCTTTTCTCGATCTTTACTAATGCTTTTGGTTTTGTTAGGTATATTCCCTGTGTTTTTAATATTTCATAAATTCTATTAAATTGTGATATTGGGTCTATACTTGTATCTGATGCATCTAGTATTAGTAATATTCCATCAGCATTTCTCATAAGTGCTGCATTTATAATATTCATATCTGAATCATAATCTTCAAGATTTATTGATGGTGCTTTAATGAGTTGGTAGTATATCTCTTCATATATGAACATTCCAGGAATTGGCTCAGTATTACTGTAAGGTATGTCATCTGGCTCTACTTTAGCATTTGTTAAACATTTTAGAAGACTAGTCTTACCACTCATAGGTGGACCAGCAACAACAAGCTGTACATCACCCTCCTTCTCGATTAGAAGCTTTCTACCACTACCACTACGTATTGAACGTTCCTTAATTTTCCTCATCTCAATCTCTCTCTTCAATTGTGCAATTCTTCTACGAACCCAACGAACGAGATTTTCAGTACCTTTATGCTTAGGAACTTTACTAAGAAATTCTTGTAAAGCTTTCAACTTCTCTTCAGGAGTCTTAGCCTCCATAACCTTAGCCCAAGCAGCCTTAGCCTCAGCAGGAAGGTTAGTAACCATATTAATCAAAAATTATAGAAATGACATTAAATATATTCTCACAAAGACACCAAAACAAGAATATAAACATAAAAACACAAACATAAACGAAAAATAACAAAAACAGTAAAAGCAACACAACAAGAAACCTTTAAAAAGGAAGAACAAACCACATAAAAACAGCTAAGGGCCGGTAGTCTAGCCTGGAAGGATGCCCGCTTGGCGCGCGGGTGGTCCCGGGTTCAAATCCCGGCCGGTCCACCAAAAAAACTTCTGCTTTGTGAAAAGCCTTCCTACCATTCCAATTCCATTATCCCTGCATGCATATCAGGTAATGAAGTTGAAATATTCGTACATGTATGCCTGCTGTACTTTAAAGCAGATACTTATACTCATGATAAGGGTTCAAGATAAGTCTAGAACCAGTAAGAGAGTATTGCGATTACTTCTTGAGTCTAGTAATATTGTGCTTGAAAAAGAGAAAAATCTGCAAGATGGGTGATAGGTTCTATATTGAACTTCCGAAGGATTATAATGAATTGTGGAAGACATTGTGGAGTAAGGATACGATATTAACGGTATACCCGGAGTGGAACTGTGAGAAGGAAACAGCTGCTTTTTCATTATGGTCGATCCCGAACTCATTGATGTATCGAGACTTGACCTTGAGATAAAGCGTAGGATTGTGCTGTATGTTATCGATGAGAGGAAGATTAGTTCTGGAGTACTTGGTTACTCAGCAAGTTACATGTACAAAATCAAGAAGAGACGTATATATCGTCTGTCAATGCACGCAAGGTTTAAGTTAAATGTTGATGTTGTCGGCCTATAGCTACGATGCAGAGCAAGTTAATATTCGAAGTTACAGTCAGTATGCGAGTATTACGAAAGTCCACGATATCGAATATTATGTTAGAAGGGTTATAAAGAAGCTTAATGTACCGTGGCTCCTCTTTGAGTGTAGACAGGTTAAGAAGGGAGAATTCAATACTGAGTGCATGTTTGTAGCTATTGCGGAATCAGAGAATGAAGTCCTTGGAACATTTCATAGTTACATAGAGCCTGTACTGAATACAGTGTTTGGTAGCTTACGGACTTCAATACAGGTATCATATTCCGCATTTGAGAATGGAAGACTTGTTACCCAGATTGTGATTCCAGTCACAACAGTTGTATGGCCAGAACTAGACCCTCTAACCAAGCTTGCGTATTGTGTCAGGTACATTCACGAGCATTGTGGTGAAGAGCAATATATTCACTTAGTAAGTGCGCTTGAACATTTGACAAATGCGCTTAGGCAGGATGACATCTATGCTTCGGTTAATAGTCTAGTGATGGTCATTGAGGGACTTAGGGCTGTCCTAAAGGGTTGTTTCGGAGAAGATGCTATGAACAAACTAATGAGTAGTGAAGAGTATCATAATGAGCTATGGGCATTTCACGATTGGTTCTCACATTATAAAAAAGATAGAAGGAAGACGAAATTTGTATTTAATTCCCTCGGACTTGAATGTATCATACGTACAAAGAAGAGCGATCGAAGAGGAATAGAACTAGAGTGCAAAGATGTTGAAAGTGGAGAAGATCATCGTGATTTAGATGCCGTTTGGGGGATGTTCGATAGAGTCCGTAGGAGATTTACAGAGGTTTGTATCGAAGCGATAGGACAAGCATAGCTAGTAATCGTGAACTTAAGACATAGCTACATTCATCCTGCTAGCACTCTTATCATGTCATAGCACCAGTGACTTTGCTCATCGAGATAAGTCTTGCTCTTAAACTTGTGCAACCTTAGCCTAACTCTTGCATAATTGAAATATCTTTCATCATGTACTTAGTTTCTTTCTGTACTTATTCTTCTTCTGATATTCTTGGTGTCCTACCGGTGTAATGATTAAATAGTCGAACCTGCACTATCCTTCTCAGTGGCTTTCCTATTACAATAATTGTTACTGCAGTGTCTGTGTTTGGAAAACTATACATAATGTGCATGTTTTTAGAGCTACGAAGGACGAAGGATATATTAATGCAGATTTACAATATGTTTATTGATCCGCATATGGATGAGAGGTACCTAATCATTGGTGCTATTACGATAATTGCAATGTCAATAATAACACTCATAGTAGCATACCTACTACACATAATACCACTAGCGTAGAGCATTCTATAGATCCTTACAAGTCCTTAATTTCTCCTGCAAAAACTTGCCGTAGCCAGGTTTATATAAATAAATATGTTTGTATGTGTCTACCTATAGTAAATGTCTTAGACTGGTATTGCAGAGCGGACGTGCTTTAAAAGTGTGATAGCTATATGTATGTTAGGCATGTTCATTCCAATCATCGCTATATCCTGAATTCATATTAATATCGCTTGGCGCGCAGGTGGTTCCGGGTTCAAATCCCGGCTGGTTCACGAATTCCTACTTTGTGAAGAAGAACATTCCAACTTTTCAATTCTCTGAAAAATCTTAGCATTAAGATACGATAAGGACTCTTAGGGGATATTGGAAGTGTTGATGTTAGTAAAGCTTGCAGAATGGTGAATCTCAACTATATTTAACGTATTGTTTATTTAAATTAAGAGGACTGTATGACTGTCACGTTATTCCACAATTTTTAATCCTTCTAATGCTGCCTTAGTTATATATTCTCTATATTTTTCATTATACCGCATTTTTATCACTTCGTTCTCCATTTTTATCTCTGTGACACATTTTTCAAGACCTGAGTGAGCTAGGAAGTTTCTAGTAAATCTAATACTTTTGAAATATTCTTCATCACATTGTGTATTGAATATCTTTGCGAGTGGAGTATACTCTCTCAATATTTCCCCTTTTAATGTTTCTCTAATTCTATTCTCTATCTCAAATCTATCACATGATATTAAATGCATATACTTCTCTCTCTTACTAAATATAGATGTCTCCAACTTTTCAATATCTTTCATAGTTACTTCATCTAGTCTACATATACCCATATCTTTCAAACTTTTAGATAATACTAATATTCTCGATAGAACTTCAATATCTTTTCTAAATGATGCTCTATGTACTATCTTTATACTATTCTTATCTCCCTCTACGACTGTATACTCTCTGTATATAGAGTATATTCTAGTTAATGCATTATCAATTTTAGAAGGTTCTGGTATAGTATTGTATAGTAACATTGGAAGTCCATTTACTATAGATGATATAAATAAGCTTATAGATTCATCATTAATCTCTTCCAGTATAGTATTAAGCTTATAACTTAATTCTCTACCGATAGATTTATCTAATGCTTTTAGAGGTTTAATTCTAGCTTTTCCCTTCTCTATTTTAAATACTTCAGGTTGTATATCAGGTTTTAATTCAGATTCTTCCACAATATGAATATTTAATGGTGTATCTCTACCTGCAAATGGCTCTGAATTATATACATGTAATTTAACATTTTTTGTATATGCTATAATCTGTAAAATTTCCTTAACTGCTCTATATAGAAGTGTCGGCATATAATTAATACCATGTGTAAGATCTACATGAACATCAACATCATAATCATGAATATTACATAATCTCCTTGATAGCTCTAAATATAAAACAGCATAAAAATCATACATTTCACCATCTATAGAAAGTCTAACAGATCTATTAGATACCTTATTTACGAAATTACCAACACCAGGACATACTATAAGGTCAACCTTATGAACATCTGCTATATTCCAACTTTTAATAAAATTCATATACATATCATGTACATTTTTACAAACTTCATCATAATTAGAAACTTTCTTCACAAGTACAGTATCTTGGACAATGATTATAATTTTATCAAAATTAAAAACTTCATCTAATAATGGTATAGTATCGATAGTCTTCATCTCATGTTTAGAATTATTTATCCTTATGATATATGTAACAGGAATCCACCTTAACTTATCTTCCGTAAGATTCTCATCATAAATAGACCAGGGACATCCCCACGCAGCTATAAGAATCTTCATATATATCGAATACCGGCGAGATGTTATAATGTTTCATCATGAGAGTCTAGATATGTCATATTTCACTCTACGATTGACATAGTCTTTCGATTCTTTTCTAGATTTTTCGAAAAACTACTACAGGTTACACCGCCATGATCGTGGTAGACATGCTTTCGATTCTTTTCTAGATTTTTCTGATGAAATCATTGGTAAGTATAGTGAGTCAGAAAAAGACTTTCGATTCTTTTCTAGATTTTTCAAAACAAATATGAGTTTATTATATTTGATACAATTAAGAACTTTCGATTCTTTTCTAGATTTTTCTTACCTTTGCGTAAAGTACTGTGAAATGAAGTTTCTATGTATCTTTCGATTCTTTTCTAGATTTTTCTCATACCATGTTAACAATGTCCCAGAAGTTAACAGCAGACCTTTCGATTCTTTTCTAGATTTTTCATGTTGGATGCGTTGCATGTTGTGGCTATGGCTACCTTGACTTTCGATTCTTTTCTAGATTTTTCAGAACTAGCTATCATAGGTGCTATCTGTGATAGAAGTCACTTTCGATTCTTTTCTAGATTTTTCATTATAAAAATGTTGTAGAGATCAAAGAAGCACTAGACCTTTCGATTCTTTTCTAGATTTTTCAAGACACATTGACATTCTTGTCTTGGACATACTGCTTCTTTCGATTCTTTTGTAGATTTTTCGCGGAAAAATGAGACAACGCATGACACAAAAAATTGGTGTCAAAACTTTCGATTCTTTTGTAGATTTTTCATGACAGGTGAAATCCAGATCAAAACTCAAGTCCAAATAACTTTCGATTCTTTTGTAGATTTTTCCGAAAGTTAGTATTATCACTACGTGTCTCTAGATGTAGAAATCTTTCGATTCTTTTGTAGATTTTTCTGTGGGTTTTTATTTTGGTTTTTTATTTCCTGTTGTCTGTCTTTATTTTTCTGCATGTGTGTTTTTACGTTTTACCATTAGGAAAATGCAACAATTCAACTCTCCTGAAAAAAGACATTTCCACAAGAAACAAGTAATACGAAGATCAGTATTATGGTGTTGTTTTTTGTTTTTAGGTTGTTGTTTAAGTATCTGTGTTTGATTGTTTTTCTATGTGTCCGGTTAAGGCTTTGATTCTTGCTGGTGGTTATGGTAAGAGGCTTAGGCCTTTGACTCTTGAGAAGCCTAAGCCTCTTATTGAGGTTGGTGGTAGGTCTATACTTGAGTGGCAGATTTTGTGGTTGAAGAGTTTTGGTATTCGTGATATAGTTCTTGCTGTTGGTTATTTACGTTCGAAGATTTTCGAAGTTATTGGTGATGGTTCTAGGCTTGGTGTTAGAATATACTACTCTGTTGAAGAGGAGCCTTTAGGTACTGGTGGTGCTATTAAACATGCAGAACCATATTTAGAAGATTGTGAGAAGTTTATTGTTGTTAATGGTGACATACTTACAAACATACCCGTAAATATCCTACTACAAGAGCTTAAGGGTGATCTAGTTGGTGTTATCGCATTAACACCTATGAGAAGTCCATACGGTATTGTACATGTTGATGAGAATGGATATATTTTAGAATTTAGAGAAAAGCCAAGTCTAGACTACTTGATAAATGCTGGAATATATGCATTCACACCTGAAATATTTAAACACCTACCTGATAAAGGTGATATTGAAACAACAACATTTCCAAAACTTGCAAAAGAGAGGAAATTGAAGGCTGTCATAATGAGAGATGTGTATTGGAGATCTATAGACTCTATAAAAGATGTTGAAGAAGCTAGTAGAGAAGTAGATTTAGTATTTAAAAACATATCAACATAAGATAGAGACATCGTGAATATAACAGTCAGGATAATTACCACTAAAATCTTTCTCATACATCTTAACAACATCAAGAAAAGATTCTAAACCACACAACACACCAAAAATAAGACAACCAACATCACAATCATTACAAAACTTAGCATAAAGCTTAACAACAACATCACAATCATTAAAATCTAGATTACATAAACAGGAAAGTACACTAGGAACATAATCATTAACAACTTCAATAAATCTCTTACAAGATTCAACACTTGAAACTTTACAAATAGATATAGGATCACCTTTCTCAACATCACCTTTAAGAACTCTCTCAATAGTAGATTTACGTAATCTTAAAAAACCTACACAAGAACTTTCAACAACTTTAAAACAAGTATCAAATCTTAAAGGTACGTTAATACTTACATTATTAGTAGAGTAGTTATGTAGAGTATCTATACCTCTCTCTAGACCTCTCTTAACTTTCTCTAAAATTCTAATTTCAACTATGTGAGGATATTTCTTAACCTTCTCCTTCCACAATATGTGGTATATGTATGATATAGCACATATATTTGAAAATAGTACATCCATCTCAATACCAGTCTTATATACTGTATCTCCACTAACCTCGATGTTTAGAATATTGTTATTGAATTCTATTTTAATATCTACATTATTTATAGGTACAGGATGTAGTAGTGGTATGTATAGCCATGATATTCTTATAAACTTTCTAGAAATTTCATATATATCATCTAGATACTTTTCAATTATGTTAAAAGCATCTTTATCAATAACTAATGTTGATCTAGATATTGCTTTTCTATAAACATAATCTTTTTGAGATATATCTACTATCTTCAATCTAGTGTTCACATATTATGACCTAGCTTAAGATTTAATTAGCTCTTCTCAACGTGTCATAAATGTGGATATTGAAGATAAGTTAAGACTAGTTTTGAAATATCCTACTGAGGAAGTGTTAACAGTTGAAGAGCTTAGGCACATGTTTGAGACTGGGTATGAGATTAGACATTACATTGGTTTTGAAATATCAGGATTTGTACATATTGGTACAGGTATTGTATGTATGAGCAAACTTGTAGATCTACAAAAAGCAGGTATTAAAACTATGATACTATTAGCAGATCTACACTCATGGCTTAATAATAAGCTTGGTGGTGATTTAGAAACAATTAGGAAAGTTGCTGTTACATATTTTAAAGAGACTTTAAAGAAGTGTATTGAAGTTCTTGGAGGAAATCCTGAGAATGTTGAATTTAAGATGGCTAGTGAAGTATATGAGAGAGAACATGATTATTGGTATCTACTTCTAGACTATTCAAGATTTGCAACACTTTCAGAAGTTAGGCATAGCTTGACAATACTTGGAAGAAAGGCAGGTACATCAATACCAATGGCATGGCTAATATATCCACTAATGCAGATATCTGACGTATTTATACTTGGTGCACATATAGCACATGGAGGTATTGATCAAAGAAAAGCATATGTACTTGCTAGAGAGCTTGCAAATAAGTCAAAAATTAGAAAATTGAAACTTGGTGAAGAAGAGGTAAAACCTGTAGCACTATTTCACAGATTAATGCCTGCACTTAACATACAGACTACAGATAAGGAAGAGCTTAGTAAATTAAAGATGAGTAAATCAATACCTGACTCAGCAATATTTCTACACGACTCACCTGATGATATTAGAAGGAAAATACAGAAAGCATACTGTCCACCAAGACAGATTGATCTAAACCCAATTATAGAACTTGCACATCTATTCGTATTTAGAGAAGAGAGAAAAGAACCATTCATAATCGAGAAACCTAGAGAGTATGGTGGTGGAAGAATTGAATTATGGACATTTGAAGAGCTTGTACAAGCATATACACAAGGCAAGATACATCCACTAGATCTGAAAAATGCTGTAGCTGAAGAGATTATAAAGACACTAGAACCAATAACATCATGGTTTAGTAAAGGTGAGGGATCTAGACTTCTTGAAGAATTGAAAGATCTTATGAAGATTACTAGATAGTCTAACACTAGGACTCTCAAGATATCTATACTGAATATCAAAATCAGGACATTCAAGACATAGTTTAAATACAGTACTAAATCTAGAAAAGATCTTCTGAACATATTCATTATATACAAAATCTCTAATAATTGAAGATCTACGAATTAAACAACCATAAAACATATTACATAGATAATTATAAACTCTAGAACAGTCTAATGAACTTTCAAAATACTTAACACAGTAAGATAATAACATTGCAGAGATACTTGAAAGAACATTTCCACCACCTGTTAAAGGCTTTATTTGACATGCAGCATCACCAAGAAAGACAATATTATCAATACTATACAACTCTACATTACATCCAAGTAAAATCTTACCTCCAAAAATCTTATAAATTTTATACACATTAAGCAATTTCATAATTTTAAACATCCTACTTCTAATATCAGAAACACTACCTAAACCAACTCTATAAAAATCTCCACAAGGTACAATCCATACAAAATATCCAGGTGCTAATTTATGAGAATATATTATGAATATCGTATCACTATCTTTAAAGTCAACACCAATCTTACAATCAAATTGTATACCAATAACATACTTATCTCTAACACTATGACCTACAAGTTTTCTATATAGAAATCTTCTAGAACCTTCACATACAACAACTAGATCATTTTGAGTTAGTGAGATAGTTCTATCTTTTAAAATTATCTTGATAGATTTTTTAAAATTCCTCTCGATATCTATGACCTTGCTGTTTAGAACTATATTAAAATCATTACAGACTTTGTAGAATATCTCTCTATCTAGCTTTGCTCTATCTATCATGTATATATTTTCTCTAAAATTTAATTCACATAATTCTCTAAACTTTTCATTTAAAATTACAATTCTTCTATACTTACCTAATATGCACTTGTATGCTTCTGAATGCAGTTTCAATATCTTTTCTGAGACAACTCCTGTACAATGTTCAGGATATCCAACATCTCTATCTTCTTCTAATGCTACAACATCTACGTTATGTATTGAATTTCTCTTTAAATATTTTAGAAATGATAATCCTGAAATTCCTAATCCAATAACTATGATATTATTCATCTTCTTAATTTCTTTTGGAATGTTTTTAAGAATGCTTCTGCAAGTTCTTTACCAATTTCATCAATTTTTAATTTAAGAATTTTATAGTATTTTTCAGCTTCTTTTTTCATTTCTCTTATTATATATTCATGATCTACTCCTTTAACAATATCGTTCAGCATCTTCTCCATTCTTGATCTAAATGTTGGATCTATAATTTCTCTACTATATTTTGATAATGTTTTTATTAATGTTTTTCCAAGTTCTGTAGGTATACACTTCTTTTTGAATATTTTAAAATATCCTCTTATAATATTTGTAAATATGTGATCTTGCATTGTTGCATCTGTTCCAATTCCATACTTTCTCATTAATTTCAATAATTCAGACTCTGATAAGTATGGTGGTGGTTTAGTCATATTTTCTCTTACTTCAACTCTAACTATTTTCAATCTTTGACCAATTTTTAATTCAGGTATTTTCTTCTCTACATATCTATCATATGGATATATTTTCCAAAAACCTTCATAAACTATTTCAATACCTTCAGTTTTAAATATATATTTTCCATACTTAAGCTCTACCTCTCTCCTAATTACAAGTGCTGGATCACTCAATGTTGCTAAGAAGTGTCTAACAACGTAGTCATATATTATCCAAAACTCTCTCTTCTTAAATTTAGACAGTATCTCTTGCCTTGTTGCACCTTTAGTAGGGTATATTGGTGGATGTGCACCGTCGTAAGTATCTCCTTTAGTTGGTTTTAACTCACCTTTCCTAATCAACTCTAATGCATAATCACCATGTTCTGAATTTGTCAATTCTTCTAATATACTTCTCAAGTCTAGAGTTGGTGGATATATTGTTGTTTCAGTTCTAGGATATGATATGTATCCATGTCTATAAAGTTCTTCTGCAATATCTAGAGTCTTTTTTGATCTAATATTGAAATATCTGCTAACTCTTCTCTCAAGTTCTATAGTGTCTAATGGTTTTGGTGGATATACTCTAACTTTAACATATCTAGACCTGTAGACATCTATATATTCCAAACTTTCAATCTCTCTCTTTAATCTATATGCATCTTCTCTATCTTTAAATCTTTCTAAACAATCAAATCTTATCAAATTACTATCATATTTAGCATATATGTGAAGTGTGTAGTATTTTTCAGGTTTAAAATTCTCCCTCTCTAAAGCTCTTTGAACAACTAGGTTAAGTACAGGTGATTGACATGGTCCATAACTTAGAAATCTTGAACCAATTCTATCTCCAAGATATTTTCTAACTGCTAAAGTTAGTAATCTTGTAAATACTGCACCAAGTGTTAAATCTAATATCATTCTTGTAAATACTTTCTTAGCAACTTCCTGTCTTGGATATGTTAAATTGTTGAATGAATTTAATATATCTCTTCTAGTTATTGCTGAAAATAGTGCTCTTCTATATCTCAACCTTGGATTTACTATATATGTGTTAAGTATTACTTCATAAGATATTGCCTCTCCCTCACTATCAGAATCTAACGCTAGAATTACCTCATCAACATTTTGTGCAATTTTTCTTAGAAGTTTAACATATGTTAGACATTCAGGTCTAACTATGAGTATTGGCTCAATTTTAAATAATATTTCAGGATTTGTCCTGAGCCAATTATTATACTTCTCCTCAAAATCAAAATCAAATATATGTCCTCTAAGACCTATACAGTAGCAATACTTACCACTCCAATTAAATACGTATATTCTAGCCTTACCATACTTATACACCTTGACTCTTCCTGATGATAGATATCTAGATATTGCTCTAGCTACAGAATCTTTCTCAGCTACAATCAGTATTTTCATAATTTAGACACTCTATAGATATTATACATTGCAAATTTATAATCTCAATATCTCACTCTAGACGATGTAGAGGTAGAGTATATGCTCCTTCTTCCAACTACGTACTTTAACTATCTTCACAGGTTTCCATCCTGGTACTTCAAAATCATGACTAACAACTCTAGTTCCAGGTCTAAGTTCACGCTCAAGCTTAGGTCTCAACCTCTCATTTATGTCTGTTCCAAGGTATAGAGTAACTACGTTAGCTATAGAGTAGTTGAATTCGAATAGATCACCATAGATTATCAATATCTTACCTACAAGTCCTCTCTTAAATATCTCTCTAATACACTTCTCTACAAGTCCTCTATTCTTCTCAATACCAATACCATAAGCATTAAACTTCTCAACACATCTAAACAATACTCTACCATCACCACATCCTGGATCTACAACAACATCTCCAGATTTTACATTTGCAAGTTTTAACATCTCGTCGACAACATCTACGGGAGTAGGGATGTAGGGTATTTCAAACTTCATAAATACGTAGTTTTACGGGGGCAAGATTTAAAAAGGCTCACCTTAACGTGCATGAGGGGGCGGGAACCATTAGAGAGACCATGCTTCGAGAGAGGGTTGAAGAATGTAGAATAGTTGTGTATGGTAAGCACGTAGTTGGTAATCTGTATGGTGTAGATAGGAGACTTCTAGAAGATGAAGAGTTTCTGAGAAAACTTGTAATTGAGGCAGCAAATGTTGCAAATATGCATATTGTAGATGTTAGATCTTGGAAGTTTCTTGGAAATGATAAGGAAGGTGTGAGCGTCATAGCATTGGTAATTGAAAGTCACATAGCACTACACACATGGCCATGCTATAACTATGCAACAGTTGACATATATACATGTGGTGAGAAGAGTGATGTAGATAAAGCATTTGACTACATCGTTAAAGTACTAAAACCAACATACTACACTAGAACATACATAGATAGATCCTGTAGAAGATATTAGACGTAGGTCGATAGGTAGATACATTTCAATATTCTAATAACAGTCTTAATATCTTCTGCAGTGACCGTCTTTCTTCCTGCATGTTTTGCAAGTTCGACACTTCTAGTAGCTATCTCATAGGCAATTGCTTCAAGAATATCTCTTAAAACAATAACAGCTTCCTCACTAACACGTTCAGCACCAGCTTTATGTAAAATCCTGTCTATTGGAGCTAGTGGAATATCATGCTCAGGCATTCTGAGACGTAGAGTATTAAGAGAAATTTAACTCTTTTTCTCATTTTCTCTCGAAGAACTATTACGCTTACTATGAGAAATATTATGACTTGTAGAACTTCTACTCTTTCTCTTTCTACCATAATGTCTAGATGAGTTCTCACTAATTGAAAATTGTGCAAGCTCTTCAGGATCTATATCATCGAGCTTTATAGTAAATGTGTACATCCTTGTCCTACATAGATAAAACATCTTCTGACAATTCTCACATTGACACATATTTACAATTAGAAATCTCCTAACATCATTCATAATTTGACCAGTCTTCTTCCAATTAGGAAGACCACAATATGGACAGGTAAGCATGTTATAGAAAGATAGTAAGGGAAATAAATCACTAATCCTACACGAAGTTGGGATGATGAGCGATGGCTGCATTGATAGATGATAAATCCTTGGCGGATACTGACCTATCTCAACTTCACATAAACATGCCTCTTTAACGGCCCCATTATTAGCAATGCCTTAATAGTTCTCCTATACTCACCTGGGTGTAGAGAAGTTGAAAGCCATGTCAAATCATCATCATTAAGCAAATATACACTAGCTATAGACTCAACATACGGATCAGGACCACCTAACAATATTACAGTACCAACATTTTGTAAAACATCATACTTAACATCAGATATAGTTTGAGATATTAATAAAAATCCAGTACCAAACTTTCTAAAACCCTTTATACATAACTCGATAACTCTACTATTCATAATGTAGTAAGCTTCATCAATAACAACAACATTTCTAATACCTGAAATAGGTCTAGAAGACATTAATGAAATATACAACTTATCTACAAGTAAGATCATTAAGAATATCAACACATCAGGATCATGTAAAATATCTCTAAAATTAAAAATAACAACTCTAAAACTCCTCAATACGTTTCTAAGATCTAGAAATTCACAATTAGTAAAATATCTATACAACTTGCATATAAAAATTTTCAAGTTTATATCATCACAGTATCTCTCTAAGACTTGTAAGAATTTTAACACATCTCTATCAATGCTGTATCTATACAATATCTCTAACATCTTCACTAAGTTATATGAGACATCTACATTAACAACCTCTTTAAAAGCAATACATATTCTATAGATCTTATCATAAATATCTAACCTACCTCTATCAAATACATTAATAAATCTATGTGGAAACTTAATCTCTAAAATATCATCAATACCACTATTCTTCAAATATTCATAATATTCTCCATGAGGATCTATAATAATTACAGATATGCCATTCTTAACAAATTCTAATATTAATGATTTAGCAGTCCAAGATTTTCCCATACCTGTTGGACCTACTATAAGCATATGATTGTTTGGTAATGAATCTAGATCTATAATAACATCCTTACCACTTCTATCAAATCCTAAATATATTCTTCTATGTGTATTAGTTTCATTGTCTCTACTAACTATACCTGAAGCTGCTGTAAATGGTATAAATATTGAGACATCATCACTTAAGGCATAAGTCTTCAATTTATCTAAGTTGAATATATCTAGAAGATTTCCTATACTAAAATTGAAGTATGTTGAAAAATATCTAAAATCTTCAACATGTAATGAAACTAGTAGTGGTTCTTCACCACTACTTAATCTATTAATTACATTTCTCCATGCTAAAACTTCAAAGTAATATCTACCCTTCTCTCTAACGATAAGAGATTCCTGATATCTATGAAGTCTATCTCTAGCAATCAATTCCAAATCTCTAAATCTTCTAAAAATTATCAAATACTTACCTCTAAACCTAGATATCTGTAATGCATCAGACTTTAAATTATCAAAATCTCTACTCACAAATAATGTTCTACAACTATAAGAGTAATATATTAAATCTCTAAAGATATCATATACAACTAGTCTAGTGTAGACGTATGATATTAATATTATAAATATTGTAAAGATTATAAGAGTATAATAGCCTAGAAGTATTGTAAGTACTAGTGTTGTAGATATTGAAAATATTGTAAATTTCTTTGGAAAAACTCTTCTATATCTCAAAAATTCTCTAAGATTATCATCACATAATTTGACATATGTAAAATATTCAGAAAGTACATTTTCAATATTTGATAACACATTTTCAACTTCTCTCTCCTGACCTCTATAGATGTTAACTATGAGATACTTATCTGAATTACTTACTAAGAAACCTATAGCAACATTATCACTAACTAATATTCTTCTAATAAAATCTCTACATACACTTACATAAGTCTTCGATTTCAATCTCTCTAAATTTATCAAAGGCTCGACTCTATATACTGCAATAATGCTACCACATCTCGAATACGCTAAACCTCCCTTAACGTCGCATACATACGTTAGAGGAAGTTTCTCAATAATGCATATAAGATCTATGAAATTCTCTCGAAATAGTACTGATATTGGTATTATAAGGAATATTAAAGCTCTACATACAAGTATCGAGACTAGTAATATAGTTATTATAGATATTGCAAATATTAATTTAACGTTATTCATCTCTTAAATCTTCTCAATATTCTATACACTAGCTTAACTATATTTAAATTAGTATCGTCAATTTTCTTCAGATCTTCCTCTGATATTATCTTCTTTAGTTCATATATTATATGTTTTTTATTAGATATTAGATCTTCAAGTAGATTTATAACATCTGCAGTCCTGTACTTAAGTAATGTTGCATATATATATTTTTCACATTCTTTAGAATTTTCACAATACTTTGATAAGTATCTTGCTATTTTTCTTAATATTTTATAGTTTTTTGATAATCCTATTATTGTTATCTTATTTCTCTCTGTTAATTTTCCTGAAATTACTTTCTCACTAGCATTTTCTAGCTCTCTATCTATTTTATCTAAATTCTTCATACTATATCACACATTATTTTTCTCTAATACTATCTTGAGTAGAAATGCTATGTCTGGATCAACTCTTTCAACTTCTCTAATTAGCTCTTCTATCTTTATATACTTTATGACTATATCTGCAAGCTTATTTACATCTACAATTCCATCTAGAAGTCTTAATGCTTTTGCAATTCTCTTAATCGTAGATTCTTTCTCGACACTTTCAATTTCTTGAGGAGTTTCAACGTTTTCACTATCTATATTTTCTCTATTTAAATTTAATTCCCTAATTATCTCTTCTAATGATCTTTCTCTATAACTCATCATCTAACACCTCCTCTAGGTATTCCTAAACAATGTGATATTTGTGCTGTCAATATTTTGTATAGTGTTTTTAATGATTTTGTAAATTTGTCAGATTCTCTATACCTTACAGCTAGTTCACATTTATTAGATATTGCTAATGTATATGCATCAAATGGAATTTTATGTATAACACCGTTAATTGTGAATTTTGATAGATATGATGTAATTTCATCATAATGTTTTAAATACTTATTAACTATCATATTAACTATCTGACTTTTTCTACATATTATCTTTGAAAATGAGTCCCACCATGATTGTACTGTCTCTATACATAGTGGTGATGGTTCTACAACAATGTTTATTATATCACTATGGTATAGTAGTGCTATGTATAGTATGTTTAGTAATTCTACATTTGCTGGTGTATCTATCAATACTACTTCTATTCCTTGATCTTGAAGTTCTCTTATAAACCTTTCAACTCTACCACCTATAACATCTCTATTAGATATTGATAAGATTGTTGCTCTAAATCCTCTAATCTTTCCTGGAGGTATAATATAGACTCTACCTGAAAATTTTGAACGTAGTACTCTATACTCACAGCCTAGAAGTACATAGTCTAGAAATCCTACATCATCATTAGATACTCCATGCATTATAGAACTACTCATATTACCATCAATTCCAAGATCTACAATAGCAACATCAACATCAAAAAGCATTGCAAGATTAGCAACTAGAGTAGACTTACCAACACCACCTTTAGATCCTGATACAAATGTAACTACAACAATCTTAGGTCTAAGCATATGTTGAAGTTGGAAAATGTAAATAAAGTACAGTCATTAAGAGAGTATTAGAATAGTAGAATGAGTAATCCAAGACACAGAATGTACATGTACACCCATACAGCGGCCGTAGTCTAGCCTGGTCTAGGATGGCGGCCTCCCGAGCCGCTGAACCCGGGTTCAAATCCCGGCGGCCGCACCAAAATTCTCTGTTCACCAAAAAGATAATTCTAACACCATTCTATTCTCCATACCATTCCAATGTCATTATTCTTGCATGCATATCAGGAAATATGATTAATCTAACTAAGTGCTCGGTAGCATATATGGTGCTTCCATCATGTCTACAATTTCAGGATGTTATCTCTATCTAATACCGTCACATCTATGACTGCTTCTGTCAAATGTGAGTACTACACTCATAATATCTCATATTTCTCACATATGCTACACATAGGCGTGTCTAATCTCAGTAACTGATCTATGTCATTGACAGGAATTCTTGCGGTATTGTTTCGATATGTTACCGATCTAACCTATATGGTTGTATATTCTACATGTAGCTAATTACGACATTTGTAGAACTTGCTTTAAGGTGAGTATGTAGTTAGAAAAATAAGCTGACTTATGGGATTATAGTTGAGAGCTACATTGAGCTCTACGTTGAGTCTAGATAATCTTCTAAGGAAAGTTAGAGAACAGCTTGCAAGTGCTGGCTTCATGATGGAGACTCTTGCCGAGTTTATGATAGTTTCAGAAATTTCAGAGACTGATGACGGTAAAATAGTTCTTATAGTATGGTTACCAGATCTCACAGAGCGTGGACTTACCTTCAGAAAGAAACGCATAATCTACGGTCCTGAAGAGAGTCGCATTCTGAAAATGGAAAATGTTACAGAAACAAGCTTGAATACATCATCTTAGATACAAAACCTTTGACACTATTATTGTCTAGACGTCTAGGATTTGAGATGAGCGATCTAGACGTTGACATGGCTAATCGGCTTGAGAGAATAATACTATCTCTGAAATGTCAAGTCATCTCTACGTGGCCTGTATTTGTTGAGACCCTATACTTCATTTATCGTTATGGTCTTAGAAAGCTTTCAAATCGTGATATCGCAGCACTGATGGTGAGAATGTATAGGTCCGAATTATTGTCATGTCTTGAAGGTTGCGTTAGATATGTTTCAGCTTGTAGCCAATCTAATCATCTGTCATAGAAGGCCAGGTTCATCATTTAATTTTTGTGTATTTGTTTCATTATTGATAAAGGTTTAAAGTTTTTGTATTTAGTTTCTATGTTTAGTATGAGTACTAAGAGGTTGAGAGTACTCATAAAGGGTCAGACACCAGCAGGTTTTAAGCCTCAGGTACGTGTTCATGCTGTTAAGAGAGGTTTGAAAGGTTTTTGTGCTGAAACTCCTGATAAGAGTGCTATTGAGATTGTTGCTGAAGGTCCTGAACCTGCACTTAAGCAGTTTCTTGAACAGGATATTCCAGCAGTTTTGAAGGGTGCTAAAGTTGAGATGACTGTTGAGTGGGGTGAGCCTACAGGTAAGTATAAGTCCTTTAGACTTGATAGATATGAGGAAGAGATGGCTTAAAGGGGCAATATAGTGATGATCGCTTTCTAATCTGATTAAAAGTGATGGAACGCAGGCCTATCTGACTATTCTTCTTTAACTTCCTCTATCTTTACACCATTCTTTAAATAGTCTTTCAAATGCTTTGCTAAGTCTTTACGTGCTAATATTATTAGTACAGTTCCTGGCTTTAGTATTGCACCATTTAGATCTGTCTTAAGTTCACCTTTTTCGAATAGTGCAACGATCTTAGCACCTTTTGGTAGTTCAAGTTCATTAACCTTCTTACCAATACACTTATCATTTTCAGATACTACGTAAGATATCAACTTATACTCTGTTCCTGTTGATTCTACAATATCTACCATATCCTTCTTACCTTCAACAAGACTTTCTAGTAATGATGCTAACGTGTTTGAGAATTCTAACACTTCAATACCCATACTTCTAAGTGCTTTAGCAACTTTACTATCTGACAACATTGTTAATATTCTTCTAGCACCAAGACACTTACTTAACACTGATAGAAGTATATTTGTCTCATCTGTCTCTGTAGCTATGACAATTACGTCTGATGCTTTTATATCAACGTTCTGTTCAAGAAATTCTAAATCTGTGTAATCTCCAACCATAACTTCAACATCAGTCTCTGTCAATATTTTGTCACACATTGTCTTATCTTTACCAACGACAATTACTTCATGACCTTTCTGTGATAGTTTTTTAGCTAACTCACTCGTTATTCTATTTGCACCGAAGATGAGTATCTTCATCTGACCGCCCTACTCTGCAAGTTTCTCTGCTAGAGTAGTCTTAAGTTTCTTTCTCTCTAATCTAAGTCTAGATATTGCCATAGATATTATGGTTAACCATGGAATAATTTCAAGTCTACCAGACAACATGTCTATAATAAGGACAATCTTACATACTGTAGGTGTAGACCAACTTGTAATACCTACACTAAGACCAACACATCCAAGTGCTGATGCACATTCAAAGAGTGCATTAATAAATGAGTAGCCACATGATGTAACTATTAGAGCACTTACAAATAGTATAAATATGTATAGTAGTACAAAGCTTAGAATTCTATTAATATCCTTATCATCAAGTTTTAAACCACCTATAGTTCTTCTAATTAAAGTTCCAGGAGGTTTAACTATCTCACTAATATTCCAACCAATAATTTTAAACAATGCAACAAGTCTAAAAATCTTAATACCACCAGCTGTTGAGCATGTACATCCACCAATAACCATGGCGATTATGAGTATTAATTTTGTTATATTTGAAACATTTTTCAAACTTGTTAATTGAAATCCTGTTGTTGTTAATGCTGATATTGCATGAAAAATTCCAAGATATATAGATTGTAGTATAGGTGTCTTGTCTGTATATATGTATGATAGAACTGTCAAGATAGATATCACACCTGCAACTACTAGAAAAGCTTTCAACTCTGTAGATAGAGCTTCTCTAAACCTACCTGTAAATAGTCTTGCATGATCTCTAAAATTTATTGCACCAAGAATCATCATTAATATACAAGATATGTAGAAGAGTATTGGAAATCTTATATGAGAAATAATCTTTAGAAGTGGTACATTGAAGTTTGTAAATCCTCCAGTAGCTATAGTTGTCATGGCCATGCATATAGAGTTGAATATGTCTATTCCAGATATGAAGTATAGTAATGTACATATTGCAGTGTATAGAAGGTATATTCTAACCATTACCTTAGTAGTTCTCCATACAGTAATCTCAATACGTTCTCTACCTTCAGCAAGGTATAGATATGTTATTGGTGATCCAGGTTTTGCAAGAAAAACTATGAAGAATACTACAATACCAATTTCACCAACCCACTGTAAGACAGCTCTCCAAAGTTTTAGAAGTATTGGAAGTTTTGAAATATTTTTCATAACTGTAAGTCCTGTACCTGTAAGACCACTAACACATTCAAATAATGCATTTATGAATGGTATACCTGAAAGTAGGAATGGCGTTGTTGCTATAATTGCAGATATTATCCATGTAAGTACAACAACATATACAGCATCTACATACCCAGTTATAGAGTACTCACCTAAAACTCTAGACAATACGTACAACATTGCAACTATTGGTAGTAGTATTGCTGCTGTCTCACCTATTATAGGTAGTTGAGAGAATTTGTGAGAATATACACATGTAATAGCAGAAACTACACATGTCATGAGCATTATTGACGTGAATGTTAAGAGAGTTCTACAAAGTCCTGCAACTACGTTTCTACTAATCATAATGTTCTAGACTTATGCTAACTCTATATGTTGACTATACCTCAACTACGGTCCCTACTCCTCCAATAAGTACTCTATCTCCAAGCTCTCTTCTAAATATGTTTAAAGCTCTAATACCTGTACAGTGTAGTGGTAGTATCATCTTAACATCTCTCTTATCCAGCAATCTACATAGTTCAACTATCTTACCATCACTTTCTCTCTCTTGATGAAGTCCACCAACAATACCATACACCTTTCTAATACCTGTAACAGATGTTGAATATTCAATTATGTTTAAGATACCTGCATGTCCACATCCTGTTAAAATTATTAATCCTCTATCTTTCAAATTTACTAGAAGTGCAGCATCATCAGTCATGGAATCTCTAATAAGTCTACCATCATCACGTAGTACATACATGTCTGGTGTATATTCAGGATATCCATATCTCAATACTTCACCTGTAAAATACACTCCAGGACATATCTGTACGAGATCTCTAGTTAGTGTAAGTATACACATATCTTCAATCTCTTTTCTAGAATATGGAATTCCTATATATCTCAAGTTTCCTCTAATAACATACTTTTTAGAAAATATTTCAGGATGTGCAATAACATGTACATCTTTTCCAACTTTCTCAAGAACTTTCAATAAGCCTCCAGTATGGTCATAATGTCCATGACTTATAACTATGTATGATATTTTTGAAAGATCTATACCTAAAATCTCTGCATTATTTAGAACTGGAATACCTGTCTGACCTGTATCGTATAGTATTCTAAATTTTCTACCACCTACATCAACTTCAAGATATATACTTAAACCCCACTCACCTAGTAGTCTATTTGGAGATACTACATAGTTATCTGACAGTATAACTATCTTGACAGAGTCTACATATGTCAACATTTGCTAACTTCAAAACAAGTCTTTAAAATATATAACTATTATCATCATGTTAAAGATCATCACTGGTTTATAACTTTTTGAAGAATATATAATTTGTAGTGTGTCCAGTAGTTTATGTAGACTCTAGAGAATATAGAAAAGCTCAGGAAGTTATTAAAGAATTGAGAAGGTTAGGAGCTACTGTAGTTGAGAAGATGCTTGAAATTGGTGATTATGTAGTATCTGACAGGACAGTTATTGAGAGAAAAACTTCTAGAGATTTTGCAAAATCCATAATTGATGGTAGACTTTTTGAACAAGCTAAGAAGTTGAAAGAGAATTATGAAAAACCGATAATAATAATTGAGGGAAATATTTGGAATGTTACTAAGTATCTAAACATCAATATAAACTGCATACTTGGAGCATTAACATCATTAATATCAAAATTCAACATATCTACACTATTTAGTAAAGATAAGAAGACAACAGCATACTACATATATGAGATAGCTAAGATGGAGCAAGAACAGGAAAAGCGTGGTTTAAAGACTCAACAAGCTAAGAAGAATTTAACAGTTAGAGAATTACAAATACAACTACTATCTTCACTTCCCGGAATTGGATATAAACGTGCTGAGAAGATTTTAGAAGAATTTGAAACACCGTTAAATGCTTTAAATAATGTTAAACTATGGTCTAAAGTTGGAGTTCCTGAAAATACTATATACATAGTTAGGAAAGTATTAACAACACCATTTAGAGAATCTAGAAGTATAACAGTTGAAAGACAGGTAAAGATTGATGAAGTTGTTAGAGAAGTTTCAAATTCTCAAATTCAAAATAGTCAAGATTTTAAGATAGGAATATTGAGATACTTCTCTGAAAATTCAAAAGATGGTAAAGATAAAGGAGATATTGAAAGAGAAGATACCTAAAGAACTTTGGAATTACATACCTACAAGTTTTGATATTATAGGTTCTAGAAGTGGTGCTGTTGCAATAGTTGAAATTCCTGAAGAACTTGAAGAGTATAAGTATGAGATTGCTAAAGCTATAGTACAGGTAAATAAGCATGTTAAGACGGTATTGAGGAAGATTGGTGCAAGAAGGGGAATATATAGACTATACGATTATGAAATACTAATTCCAGGACCTACAGAAGTACTTCATAAAGAGCTTGGATACTACATAAAGGTTGACCCATTGAAAGTATATTTCTCACCTAGAGATCACACAGATAGGTTAGATGTTGCAAAACAGGTTAGAGATGGAGAATCAATACTATACCTATTTGCAGGTGTTGGACCTTACGCAATAGCTATATGTAAATTTAATCCAAATGTCAAAATTATACACTGTGTTGAAATTAATCCAATAGCTATAAATTACATGATTGAGAATATTAGGATAAATAGGTTGAAAGGTAAGATTGTGCCTATTGAAGGAGATGTTGATAATATTGCACCACTATTCTACTATAAAGCTGATAGAGTATTGATGACACTACCATTAGGAGCATATGAATATCTACATCATGGACTACTATGTGTAAGACC
>CAZNTG010000009.1:0-146403 GCA_964575955.1 uncultured Thermoproteaceae archaeon | reverse complement strand
GAGTAGCCCTTGAGTAGTCTTATCGGTTTTATTGGCACGATCCTGAATATGTGGTATATTCCGTTTCTTGTATGTGCATTTGCGAGTAGTATAAGACCAATCTCAACCGCACTAGGATCAACACCCTTCTCCCGCAGATAGGCAATCCACTTTCTATATACTTGAACTAGCTTATCGTAGTCAAGCTTTACAACACCTCTACCATGATAGAAACCAAGCTCCCTAATTGTGAAGGGCGGCTCAATGATATATACAGAGACAGTTACAGGAAGCGGATTGCTCAGATTAAAATATCTAATCTCAAATACAGGTTCCTTAGGAATTAGCAATTTAAAATAAGCAATCCTGACGTTAATACCATGAAAATACTCAACATGCTCATAAACATGTACTAGAGGCAGTACATAACACAAGATTGAAATAGCCACTACAGTTAATATAGAAGCAATCATGATTTTAGATAACCTATGCATACTATTCATAGCCTTTCTCGAGAGATAATGATCTAACATTTCTAAATGTTTCTATCTATGCTTAATTTTTACCAATTCCTACAGTGTTAAACTTCTAGAGATAGTCTATCACATATGCCAATATGCTAATCATATTGATAGGTGAGAGATATGTCTAGAGTAGTTAATTGGTGGGGCCGCCGGGATTTGAACCCGGGCTCACGGGCGCCCCAGGCCCGCATCCTAGCCAGGCTAGACTACGGCCCCTACTTCTGTCTGCATTTTTATTTTTGGTTTTTTGTGTTTTTGCCTATCAATTTTTCGTGTTTATTATTTTTAAGTTTTTTGAGAAGGTTTTAAGTTTCTTATACATATTTTTATTATTGCTCTAATCATGGTTAATGATGTTGTTTTAGAAAAAGATGATTTGTGTGCTCTTGTTGAGGTTGTTAAGGAAGCTGAGTATGTTCATCCTAGTCAAGAGGCTAAGCGTAGAATTTTTGATAGATATGGTATTTTAGGTACGTCTAAGGATAGAATTTTGACAGCTATATACTACAAGATCATGAGGAGACTTGGAATTATTGATAAAGCTATTGTTCGTGCTACTGGTATACCATCAATATATATTCTAGATCCATGGCTTAGAGCAGCACTACGTGTTGCATGTTTCTTCTTAGTGTTTAACGATAGAGATGTTGATGAAGAACTTTTTGGAGTTATTAGAGGTGGTATTGCTAAATTCATATCTGATAAAACACATCCATATGTAGGTGTGTGGTATTGGGATGTTGTTGATAAAGTTTTGAAAAATTATAAATATGTACCTTCAAATGATGTTGAAGTACTTGAATTAAAATATCTAGTACCTGCATGGCTTATAGAGAAATTGAAAAGTTTGTTAGGACCTGAAGAGACTGAAGAATTATTAAAAGCTTTCAATACAAAACCACTAATATCTGTTAGAGTAAATACATTAAAAGCAACTGTTGAAGAAGTTATAAAACACTTAAAGAAGCATGGTAAGAAAGTTGTTAGAAGTAGATATGTAGATACTGTAGTTAAATTTGAAGGACCTTTTAAATTTGAAGAATGTTCACTATATAGAGAAGGTAAGATAGTTAATCAAGATGAAGCATGTGCATTAGCATCAATAATACTTGACCCAAAGCCAGGTGAGGTAGTTGTTGATATGTGTGCAGCACCTGGAGGTAAGACTAGTCATATGGCTGAACTTATGAAGAATACAGGTACGATATATGCATTTGACATAGATGACGATAGGATTGAAAGAATGAGAAGGACATTGAAGAGACTTGGAATAACAAATGTCAAAATTATAAAGAAGGATTGTCTAGAAGCACCAAAAATACTTGGTGAAGAAATTGCAGATAAAGTACTACTAGATCCACCATGTTCATCAACAGGAACATTAGCAAAATATCCAGAAGTTAGATGGAGATTAAGACCTGAAAAAATTATTGAAATAGCACAAATGCAGTATAAGATGCTTGAAACAGCGATAAGAATATGTAAACCTGGAGGTAGAATACTATATACAACATGTAGCATACTTCCAGAAGAATGTGAAGAAGTTATTAAGAAGATATTGAAGAAGTATGAAAATATTGTCAAGATAGTACCACTAAGAGGACCATTCTCAGAAGGTTTTCTAGAAGGTACTATGAGAGCATGGCCTCACAAACATGGAACCGTTGGATTTTTCTATGCACTCTTAGAGAAAGTTAGGAGTATTAAATAGTGTAGATTGAGAAATTATAAACACAAATATGCACATTGTCAGGACACGTAAATAAGACTTATTTCTAAGGGTGAAAAATAATTTCACTCATAGTGTAGATTATGCACGTAGATCAATGACAACAACAACTTCAGAAATGATAAACATAGTAACATTTAGTGCGATAACAATCGTAAATGCTCTACCCTGTGGCAGAGGTTCAGCACTTGCAATAGACATACCAACACACATAGTCATAAAAACATCAGATAGAGACTACATAGATTCAGCAGATTCTGACACATTACAGAAGTTTGTAAATATGTATAGAAGAGAACTTGGAATAGAAGATAGATTTACAATAAGTGTAAGATCATGCATACCATCAGGAAGCGGATTAAAAAGTAGTAGTAGTGTAACATCTGGAATAGCAATTGGAATAGCAGCACTTTCAAAACCTGAAATGAAAATTGAAGATTGTATAAAAATTAGCTGTAAAATATGTAAAAAACTTGGAATATCATACACAGGAGCTCTAGATGATGCAACAGCAAGTGTAATTGGAGGACTAGTATATACTATAAATGATGAATATAGAATAGACTCTATAGTAGATGTTGATGATGATTTAAAAGTACTAATAATGATATTCAACAATTGGCAAAGACCAAGAGATCTAGTAGAGAGATTTAGAAATATGAGAAATGATCCTAAGATTAGAAATATATTTGAAAAAATATACAATCTAGCATTTAAAAATCCACTAGAAGCAGCATCATTAAACACAATATACATGTCTATACTACTTGGATATGATCTAAATCTCATATATAGAATTCAGAGAGAATTTAAACCAACAGCAACATTACTATCAGGTAATGGACCAGCAATTGCAGTACTTGATAGTGATGTTGAGAAACTTTATAATGTTCTAAAAAGCTTTCGTGATAAATTATCATTTTTTAGAATATGTAGAACACTACCACAATTAAGAATGCCTAATGAAGAAGTTTCAAAATATTTTAAATCTACATCAAGACTAATGTTACATCTTAAAGCAGAATTGCGATAGAGTTAAGAGGAGTCTAAAATTTCGTATGTAGAGATTAGTGAGTGAGAAACTTAAAAAGAGAGGTGTAATAATCAGGAAGATTATACATGCAATATTCTCATCACTGCTACTAATACCAATACTCATACATGGAGTAATTGAAAAGTACATACCTGTAGATGCATGTTATGTCATTATAACAGTAGTTGCAAGTATAGTATATGTAGTATATTTCAAGAGAAGTATAATACATGAAGCTATTAGAGGTCAGTTGGAAATACTTATGAAATCTTTCTTAAAAATATTTCCACAACTACATTCACAACCACTACAAAACATAATATATCAACTTCAAACATCATTTCAAAAGTTTGAATCTAAGATGAGAGAGATAATTGAAATTGCACAGAGAGATTATGAGAAGAGGTATAGTTTTGTTGGAATACTTATGGGATCTATAGGTGTATTATGTAGCTATGTACTATTTCACACATATGCACTATATGGAATTCTTGGACTTGCAGTATATGATACTGTAAGTGCAGTATCAGGATCTATATATGGTAGACATAGACTACCACTATCAATAGTGACTATTGAAGGATGTATTACAGGAATGCTAGCATATTTAATAGTTCTAGTCTGTATTGGAGTACCAATCTTAAAAGCATTCACAATATCTGCAGTAGCTGCAGTATGTGAAGCTTATGGAATTGAAGATAATTTATCAATACCAATCTTCACATCACTAACAGCATACCTATTACTGAGGTAATTACATATTAAGAATATCACTCACATCTATAGCACATATCTTAATTGTAACCTCTTCACACATACATAACATACTTATAATCTTTCTATCAATATCTATAGATGCTTTATTAGCTTCAATACATAGAGTTGAATCATCTACATATCTACTTCTTCTAATAATTATCTTTCTATCATTACTAAGTTTCAAATTTTTAGAACCTCTACAAATAACAATATCTGACAAATTTCTAGTAATTATCTTCACAATAACTATAGTATTATCATTTTTTAATAATTCTCTTAATTCACTATTAAGATCTTTAACAGCCTTATCTGAAGAACATGCAATTATACACGTACCTCTCTCTGTAACATATTCATCTTTTGTTATTTCTATAGTATTCCTATGCTTACCAGTAATCATACTATGACCACGTGCATGGACAGTATCACATACAACTTTCATATTTATAAGCTCAGAAATATGATTTATTAGGTGTATTCTAATATTGAAGAGAAAGTACTTGGATCTTTAGAAGATCTTACGAGATTATATAAAGCATCTACAATGGATCTAGTAAGACATTTACAAGCTAGAAAACTTCCTGATGGTAGATATCTAATACCTATTGAGAATGTTCCATGGTGTACAATATTTAAACTTGATAGAGAATACCTACTTAAGAGTGGTGATAGATTATTGAAATTTTCTATAAGTATTGAACCTAGGAAAATTCCTACACCTGTAGAGATTTGTGTTGGATTTCTAATAAAGGTTAGTGATTTTGAATATTACTGTGTTGGTAGTTTAATTACAGGTAGAAAATCATTAGCTAGATGTAGATTTAGAATATTTCAAATTCCTTATGATCTTTGGGATTTTCCAAAAGTTATAGCTATACCAGAATTGAAGGCTATATGTACCGAGTTGAGTATTGATGAACATATTGATGTTATAGATGTCGTAGTACCGCATGAGTGTATTCTAGATCTTGGATATGGACATCTACTAGATAAGACTACTAGTAGCGTTATAGCAATTACAGATCTAGTAGCTGTTATGGGTAATGTAAAATTGAAATTTTATAAAGATTCTGTAAAATATAGTTGATAGATTTTACAATGAGGAATCTAGAAATGCTTAAAACACCTTAAACATAGTCTAATTACGGGGATCTAAGTTCGTGGGAGAGAAGCCTAATAATGTAGACGTAGATCAGCTACTTGAATCTCTACTAGGTAAGGAAGAGGCTCCAATAGAGACAACACTTGTGAAAGAGCAGACCATAGTTAGAATTAGACTTGAGAGAAGAAGAAGACATATAGTGACAGTGATAGAGATAGATGGTGCTGATGCAAAGAAGCTAGATATTGAAAATATTGCAAAAGAGTTGAAGAGAAAGTTAGCAGCTGGAGGAACAGTACATGACAATGTTATCGAACTACAGGGAGATCATAGGTATAGAGTTAAGAGATTACTAGCAGAGATGGGATTTAACCCAGATAATATACTCATAGATGAGAGTGTTAGAGAAGGATAGTAGAGTTGACTAATATAAGTATTGAGAAGATAGATAGAGAAGTTGAGAGTTTACTATCAAACTACGAGTCTATAAGACAGGTATTGAAAAAACTTTCACAATATGTGATAGACTTGATAAGTGTACTGTATGGAGATGATGTTGATAGATGTGTTAAGTATTTATTTGAAGATATTTCAAAATCTAGAGAATATATACTTGCAACATATCTATGTATTGCACTTCTAATATCTAACCATAGGATAGATGTTGAAGATATTCCTGAAGATGTTGCTAGAGATCTAATTTCAAAATTATTAATACTATATGAGAAGATTAAACATATTAGAAAATTATTGAAGAATTAGCATATGGCTGGAAATAGTTTTGGAACATTGTTTAAAATTACAATATTTGGAGAATCTCATGGAAAAGCTATTGGTGTGGTTGTTGATGGTGTTCCTGCTGGTCTACCAATATCTAGTGAAGATATATATCAAGAATTGATACTTAGAAGACCTGGACATAGATATGCAACTTCTAGAAGAGAGGTTGACTATCCTGAAATTATTAGTGGTGTGTTTAATGGTAGAACAACTGGATCTCCAATAGCTATAATTATTGAGAATAGAGATGTGGATTCTAGACCTTATGAAGAGTTGAAATATACTCCAAGACCTGGACATGCAGATCTGCAGATGATTAGGAAGTATGGATTTGACTCATGGGATTATAGAGGTGGTGGTCATGTGAGTGGTAGAGAGACTGTTGCTAGAGTTGCTGCAGGTGCTATAGCTAAAAAACTACTATGCTCCCTAGGTATTATAGTTGTTGCATATTTAAGATCTATAGGGAAGATTAAGCTTGATAGAGATCCTGTAGATATGTATGAAGCATTAAGAGCAAGATTATCACCTGTAAAATGTTTTGATGATAAGTTTGAGAAAAATGTTATAGAAATTTTAGAATATGTTAAGAAGAATTGTGATAGTGTTGGTGGTTGTGTTGAAGTAGTTGCATATAATGTACCTCCAGGTCTTGGTGATCCAATATTCGATAAATTGAAAGCTGACTTAGCAAAGGCATTTATGAGTATTCCAGGAAGTGTTGCTGTAGAATTTGGATATGGTATAAAACTTTCAGAAATGTTTGGAAGTGATGCAAATGATGCATTAGTAATTAGAGATGGACTTGTTAGATATGAGAGAAATGTTCAGGGAGGTATTGTTGGTGGTATAAGTACTGGAGAACCAATAATTGCTAGAGTATATTTTAAACCAACATCATCAATATGTAGAGAAATTAGAACTGTAGATTTGAGAAGTATGAAAGAGGTTACTATTAGAGTAGTTGGTAGACATGATCCATGTATAGCTATACGTGCAGTACCTGTTGTAGAAGCTATGATGGCTATAGTACTTGTAGATCACGCAATGAGGTGTGGATATATCAGTACTGATAAACTAACTTTAGAGGAGGTGAAAAATATTGAGATGTGGTGGAGAGTGTATAAAGATTATAGTTTAAAAATGTAGAATGACGATTGTATATCTTAAACATTTTACAAAATGTTAATCCTGATTTCAAAATATTGACAATATAACTATCCATAACGTGAAGCTAGTGACAATGTGTCTATTATGTATCAGCAAGCTTAATAAATAGATTATTTTACGTGAACTCTCGATGCCACTTCATAGAGCTGTTAAAGAGTTTGAAGAGATGATTGTTGATCGTGAGAAGTATAAGAAGTTTTTAACAGAGTGGTTGAGATATTCGTGGAGATGGGCTAGAGATGAGAAGTATAAGCTTGTCTTTAAAATACAAGCCTCAATATTACATGCTATTCGTGAAAAGTTAGATTCTATGGGTTTTGTAGAAGTTTTACCACCAATTATAGGTCCTGTAACAGATCCAGGCATTAGAGGTGCAAAACAGGTAACAATAGACTTCTATGGTCATGAGTATAAAGTTATGAGTAGTGCTATACTGTATAAGCAGTATATGGCAGCTTCTCTCGGTAAGATATATTTTGTAAGTCCAAATATTAGACTTGAACCTCTAGACAGTATATACACTGGTAGGCATCTTGTAGAGTTCTTTCAAGTTGATCTAGAGATGTATAATGCAACTTATCATGATGCTATGAAAGTTGCTGAAGAACTATTCTGCTATGTTGTTAAATATGTAAAAGATGTTCATGGTAAAGAACTTGAGAATGTTTTAAATAGATATTTACCAGATTTTAAACCACCATTTCCAAAATATACATATAAGGAAGCACATAAGATACTATGTACAGAACTTAACTGTAAATTTGAGTATGGTACTGAGATACCTTGGGAATGTGAGAAGATACTATCAACACATCATGATACACCAATATTTGTTACAGAATACCCAAGAGGTGCTAGAGGATTCTACGATAGAGAAGATCCTGCAAGACCAGGAATATTGCTAGACTTCGACATGCTATATCCTGAAGGTTTTGGTGAAGCCATATCTGGAGCTGAGCGTGAGTATGAGCCAGCTAAGGTTATTCAGAGGATGAGAGAGACAGGTGAAGATCCAAATAAGTATAGGTGGTATTTAGAGATGTTGAAAGAGTTGTATCCATTGAAGACTGCTGGCTTTGGTATTGGTGTTGAGAGACTTACAAGATATATATGTGGTCTAAGAGCTGTATGGGAAGCAAGACCATATCCTAAGGTTGCGGGTATTGCACCAACACCGTGATCTAAAATGTTGTTTAAACTTGTAGGTCTTCATCTTAGACTTCTTGGAAAGATTAGACTATTAACAGGTGTTAAAGAGTTTGTAAAAGATTATCCAATTGCTGAAATTGCTAGAAGAGCATTGAAAGGTAGAGATGCAATCTACCCATTTGGAACATTTATGGAATATGGAACTGCAATACTTGGATCAACAGTATCATTACAGCGATATCCAAGATTTCCAAATCTTGACAACACAATAATTCTACTACCACCAGCATTTACACCAAAAAGACTTGAGAAGATGGTTGACCTACTTAGAGAACCAACATTTGAAGATGTGAATCTTGAATGTGAGATTGGTGGTTTCAAAGTCTCTATGCCAATAGTTGCAGGAACTATGGGTAGTACAGCAATTGCAAGTAAGACATCTCTAACAATTGCTAAAGCATGTGCGAAAATGGGAATAATCTACGGTATTGGTGAAAATGTTGCAACAGTTAGAGGATATTCAAAGAGATTAACTAGAGGTCATCCATGTTTTAAAGATAGATTAATGACATATTTAACAAATATTGACAAGTATGGTGGTGTAATTATTCAACAAAGTGTTGAAGATGCATATGATGAACTTTGGAATAGAGTATATAGTGATAAAGATGTTGAACCATACCTAGATGAGGGAAAGATTGGATTTGAAATTAAGATTGGTCAAGGTGCAAAGCCTGGAATTGGAGGTATAATTAAGATACCTAGAGAACAGGTTGAGAGACTTAAACAGAAGTACCTTATTGAAGATACAGGAAAGGAGAAGTATGTAACTAGGTATAGTGTACCTGGAACATATACTGAAGAAATTTTAAGAGGAATGATACGTAACATGAGGACAAACTATCCAAGAGTCAAGATTTGGATAAAACTTGGACCATTTAAAGATGCTATGAAGGTTATAAAGATAGCTTATGAAGAAGGTGCACATGCTGTAGTTATTGATGGTAAAGAAGGTGGAACGGCAATGGCACCATGTGTAGCAATGCAACATCTAGGATATCCAACACTTGTAGCACTTACATATATTAGAAGAGCAAGATTGTTAGGAATAGATAGAAAGTTATCACTACTACCTGCAGGTAGACTATACGATGGTTCGCATGTTGTAAAATCAATAGCACTTGGAGCATCAGGAATATACATAGGTAGACCACTAGTAATAGCAGCACTTGTAAAAGGTGTTGAAGGTGTAATAAACTATCTAGAAAGTGTTAAAGTAGAGACACAGATGCTAATATCAGCATTAGGAAAATACGATATACATGAAGTAGATAGTGAAGATGTTGCATCACTAGACATAAATATTGCAAGAGCATTAGAAATAAAATGGGCATTCGAACTACCACAACAAGACATATGATGAAGAGGTCGCTGACAGAATAGATGAAGAACGACAGGTAGACTGAAAAATCCTCAAATCAAGAGTAGAGTTCTGATAAGTGTGGATAAGTATAGAGGTATAGCAGAAATATTCGATAAAAATGTTGAAAGATATGAAAGTTGGTATATAAAGAATTTAGATAAAGCCAAGTGTGAAGAATTTCTAATAAAATCATTCAACCTTAAAGGTATTGGAATTGAAATTGGTTCAGGAACATGCTACTTCACAAGACTATTCAAAGACTGCATTGGTATAGATATATCTTTTGAAATGTGTAAATTTTGTAAGAAGTATAGAAATATAGAAGTTATACATTGCATAGGAGAGAAATTACCAATAAAAGATAAATCACTAAACTACATACTAATAATAGTAACAATATGCTTCATAGATAATCCAAAGATAGTTTTAGAAGAATGTTATAGATGTCTAAAAGAAAGAGGAAAAATACTAATATGTATAATTCCAAAAGATTCATATCTAGGAAAGATGTATGAAGAAAAGAAAGTTAGAGGTGAATCAATATTCTACAAATATGCAAAATTCTACACTGAGAAAGATATTGTAGATATTGCAGAGAAAATTAATCTAAAACATATACATACAGGAAAGACACTATGCATAAATCCTAAAGATTGTGGATTTATATGTATACTTCTAGAAAAATAGTTTCACTCTAGAAAACTAAAAATAGCACCAGACAGATAAGAACTCCAAAAGGCTTATAAGTTAGATAGGATAGATACACCTATGAAAAATTGGTTTAACAAATTTAGGAAGAGAAGCTGCATGCTATTAAGACTATTAAAAACTATTGCAGAATTTACAACAAAAACAGGAAGAGATCCTTATACTCGTGAGGTTTTGAGATGGTTAAGATCGTGGGGTTATGGACATCAAACATTAAAATTAGCAGAAAAACTAGGACTAATAAACAGATATGAAGCACCACACCCAATATATGAAAACATAATATGCATATATAACACAATAACAAGATTAGGACAAAAAATACTACAAATACTACAAATGCAGGATGATGAAGAAGAAAACGAAGAAGAACCACCATAAAAAATAAACAACAAACTACAAAAATAAGGAAAGAACAAACCTAGACAACATAGTCAAAAAAATTCTAAATCAAGCCATACACAATTGAAAGGTATAGAAAAACGCTCGGCAATTCCTGACCTTTTTGATGATTAAGGGTGTTTCCAATTTTTGGAAACACCCAGACAATAGACATTCTAATTTCTCACTAGTTTTTTCTATGTTTCATGTTTCTTCATTATTTATACTGATGTATGTGAAGATAGTCGTATAAGGTTGCATATTACTGAGTTATTGTGTGTTGTATATCTATTATTGCTCCTATTGGTAATCCTCGGAATTGGAGTTATGTTAAGTATTATAAAGATGATTCTACTTACCTCTCATGTGCTTCTTTCGTTGCTCTTGCAAAATTTTTGAGTGATAGAGGATGCAAGGTGCATCTTACATTAGTTGTTCCAGATAGTGTTCCTGATGATGACATTACTTGTCTAATACGTGAAGTTGAACGTGCTTTAAATGTATGTCCAGATATCTTAAAAGTTGAAGCTGTTGGTAGTATCTCTGGAATTCGATATGAGGGCGACTTGCTCGCTATTCCCACTGCTGTTATCGCACTCTCTTTAAGAGAGTATCTCAGGGGTAATGAAGTTGTTGTTGATTTAACTCATGGATGGAATGTTCTCCCCACATTATCGATGTATGCAATAGCACTTATAGGATCTATGCTTAAAATGAGAATATTCATAACTGAACCATTTATTGGAGGTGAGAAAAAGCTGCCTAGATGTGGAGAAGATACTGAGAAGATTCAAGATAAAGAGTTAGAGTTCCCTATATTGAGAATTACGGAAATTAATATTGAACGTGTTAGATCTAAACTGAATACTGATATAGGCGAGATAATGAATATAATTCATAATCTTAAAGATAATAGTATTATAGATGAAGATTCTTCAAAAATTTTAGAATATGTCACACTCTCAGCCGAATATTATAGAAGGGGAATAATTACTCTAGGATGGTACTACATTTACAAAATATTAAATTCTTATGAAAATATAACAGAAAAACTAAGATCTATAGTAGAAAACATAATTAATAATGAGATAAAAGTTACAGATGAAAGAAGGAAGTTGTATAATAACACTATCAGGTATACATTCAAATGTAGCCATAATAGAGAGGCTCTACTATACTTAATGTATGATTTAGCAATATTTGTAAAGATACTGCAAGCTTATGAGAAAGTGAATTATAAGACTGGAAAACCTGGCCAGAATCTAAAATTCTCTAAAGTTGAGTCTATACTAGAGGACTTATATTCATCAGGTATATTGGACGAGAATGTATATAGCATATGCATGGTCGAGATAGAGAAAATAAAGAAAGCTAAAACTCAATCATACACAAGAAGCACTACTTCAAGAGAGGAAGTTGTAGATATTGTAGAACAAGCTAAAGTAGACAAAGAGAAAGCATATAGAAACATACTTGCACATTGCGGACTTGTAAATCCAATTGTACGTGAGGTTTCATCTATGGAAGTAAAAATAAATGTTGATAACAACATAGAGGATTTGCTCAAAAATATGTTAATAGAATTCTCAAATAAATATACAGATATTAGTAGAAAAGATAGTAAATGATAATCAGTTCGTCAGCTCTTCTTCATCTTTCTGTTTTTGTTTTTCATCATTTGTTTTGAATTTTCCTCTTATTATGTATAGTGTGTTTTGTGGTATTGTTATTTTTATTTTGTTGTTATTGTCTTCATAGTCTAGGTCTGGTCCTTTTATGTTTATTTTTTCATATTCTATGTCTAGTTCTTGTTTTTCTTTGTCTGTTGTTGCACATATTAGTATTTTTTCTACTTTATTTTTTATTAGTATTTTATGTTCTTCTTTTTGTATTATTTTACATTCTTCTGGTATTGTGATTCTTGCTTGTTCTGATATTATTGATTGATTTGATAGTACATATTCTCTATCACATGCTTTGAATATTGTTATTATGTTGTTGTTATCTATTTGTAGTATTGTCCAGTTGAAGTATTTGAATATGTCATTACTTTTTACTGATATTGAGTTGTATGGTATTTTTCTAATATCTAAAATTCCAAATAGTATTAATGCAACTATTTTCAATATGTCTAAACTATCTCTAACCTTATCTATTATGTAGTTTTCTAGTATACTTCTAGCATATGTATGCATGTGGTATCTAGTTAACATCCATGATGTTTGTATTAAATTTTCAATATTTTCACTAGTTGTTCTATACTTTTCCTGTAGTATTTTGAATGCGTCTTTCCATGGTATTATTCTAAGCATTAATTTTATGTCTATATCTGCATTTTCTGCTACTATTTTTCTAATCTTCTTATATTCCTCAATATCTTCTATATTTAACATGCTTATTACATATTCTTCAATTCTATCTTTTGGATAGTATTTTATTTTTACATATTTCAATATTTTCTCAAATCTATGTAGTATTATGTAGTCTTCAATATTTTTAACTTCAATTTCTGAATTTATCTCTATGTTTTTTAATATATTGTCTATCTTTGAGTTTGATACATGTATTTTCATTATAGTTTTGTTAGTGGTTCTATTGTTGTATTTTTCTCTATAAATCTTCCTGGACTTAGTACTGTGTATGCTCCAATTCTTGAATTTGCTCCAATTATAGAACCTCTCTTCTCTACCTCTCTACCTTTAGCTCTTCTATATGTTCTACCTGTTACACTTCTAGTAACTACACCTGGCTCTAGTATTGCTTTTTCACCAATAACTGAACAGCTTATGTACGATCCTCTACCAACTGTTACTTCTCTAAGTAGTACACTTTCTGTAATATCTACGTTAGATCCTATAGCTGATGATTCTTCAATAATTGTGAAATTTCTTATAAGTGATCCATATCCAACATAGACATTCTTACCAATATATACTGGTCCTCTAATTAGTACATCATGATCTATGTATGCATTTTCATCAATTATTACAGGACCTTCCTTAACTTCTATAGATGCTCTAGTGCTTATCTTAGCTTTAGGATGTATGTATAATCCTGGCTCTCTCTCTGATAGTAATGTAGCTTTTGCAAGTGCTAGTAAATCCCAAGGTGTCTGAATTCTACACCACTCACCTGACCAGTAAGTCTTATCAATCTTTAATCCTGATCTTACAGCTTTCTGAACACCTCTCCAATCATTAACTACTAGTTCTCTAGCAATCTCATGTTCAGCAATGTATATTCCTGTAAGTACTAGGTCAGGTCTCTCCTCATCTACACTTACAATATCTATAATCTTTCCTGTAGATGTATCAACATCTAGTGTTGGCATATTTTTAGCATTTTCACAAGGTGCTACTAGAACAACAACATCAACACCTATAGATGTGTAGTAGTTTACTAGTATGTTTAATGCATCTGATGGAATATATACGTCTAGTGGAATTATTATGTATGTACCCTTCTCTATATTTGAAATATCTGTGAGTATGTTGACATTTTCAATACTTTCAAAAATTTCAAACTCTACAGGTGTGTATAGGTATATTGTAGATATGTCAAATCTCTCTCTTAGAATATCTACATAATGTTTTAATATTGATTTTCCAAAGATTGTAGGTATTGGATTATCTGTAAACTTTTTCATATCTTCACTAGCCTCTCTATATACCAATATTGCCTTTAGTGTAGACATAGTATCACTCTACAGTTACAGTCTTTGCAAGATTTCTAGGCTTATCAGGATCTAGACCACGCATCACAGATGTGTAATATGCAAGTAGTTGTAGTGGTACTATGTATGGTATTGGTGCAAGTCTATAATCAATATTTGGCATATCTATAATATAGTCACACAATTTACCAAATTTCAAACTATACTTCTTCGGTACTAGAGCTATAGTATATGCATCTCTAGCTTTCATCTCCATAACATTTCCAACAATAGCATCAACATAGTAGTCATCTAGAACTACGAAAAGTACTGGAAAGTCACGTTCAACAAGTGCTATTGGTCCATGCTTACTCTCACCTGCTGGATATGATTCTGCATGTATATATGCGATCTCTTTCAACTTTAAAGCACCTTCCATAGCTATTGGTACACCTAGACCCCTACCTAGGTAGAATGCGTTAGTCTTATTTTTCATATATCTTGCAAGTGTTATACATCTAGGTTCGTGTATTCTAATTATAGTTTCTACAATATTTGGAATATTTTGAAGTTCTCTCATAAGCATTTTATATTCATACTCTGATAGAGATTCTCTAAGATATGCAAGTGTTAATGATAGTACTGTAAGTACCATTATCTGTGTTGTAAATGTCTTAGTAGCTGCAACACCAATCTCAGGACCTGCACGTGTATATATCACATTGTCAGATTCTCTAGGTATTGTACTATCAACAACATTCGAAATTGCAACAACTTTACAACCTCTACTCTTAAATGCTCTAACAGCCATTAATGTATCTATAGTCTCACCTGACTGTGATATTGCTATTAATATTGATCTATCTGTAGCAACATTAACATACTTCCTATATTCAGAAGCTATGAAGGTATTTACAGGTATTTGTGCAAGTTCTGAAAGTAGATACTCGCCTACAAGTCCTGCATGGTATGATGTTCCTGCACCTGTTATAAATATTCTATCAGCCTTCAACAATTGCATACATATTTCTCTAATATTCTCCATCTCAATACCACTAAGAGTATTTGATAGTGCAAGTGGTTGTTCATGAATTTCTTTAAGCATGAAGTGTGGATATCCACCCTTACTAGCCATATCTAGACTCCATGATATTACTCTAACACGTTCTTTCCAATCTACAACTTTTCCATCACGTTCAATATATACTTCTCTAGGTGTTACATATCCTACCTCACCATCCTTTAATACTATTATCCTGTTTGTATATTCTAGTACTGCAGGTATGTCACTAGCAACTATGTTCATTCCATTTCCAATACCTACAACTAGTGGTGATGTCTGTCTTGCAAAAAATAGTTTACTACTATCTAGACTTGTTATTAATGCTATGGCATATGTACCTTCAATATCTTGAATTGCTTTTTTAAATGCTTCAAATACTTCATACCTCTTTGAATATTCTTCTACAAGATGTGCAATTACTTCAGTATCTGTCTCACTTGTAAATCTATGTCCAGAAGATTCTAACTTCTCTCTAATTTCTAGATAATTTGCAATAATTCCATTATGTACAACTGCTATACTCCTAGTACAGTCGAAATGTGGATGTGCATTTTCATCACTAGGTTTTCCATGTGTTGCCCATCTAGTATGTCCAATACCTATCTTTCCATATACTTCATCAAATTTCAATTTTCTATTTAGTTCAGCAATCTTTCCCTTACCTTTCCTGATTATTAACGTTCCTGTTGAATCTATAATTGCAATACCTGCAGAATCATATCCTCTATATTCTAACCTCTCTAAACATCTTCTCAACATCTTACCTATAGGTTCAACATTTTCACACACAATACCAACTATGCCACACACATCTAGATACTATGTCTAGAACACTTTTATATATACATGTGCCATCTCTATATTGATGAGAATATTTTTGAATTTGACAGGCAGATAGGTGTTGTAGATGGAGAAGTCGTACAGTGTTGAAGAATTGAAGGATCTCTACAGAACGTTTACACAGTTATTTGAGGAGGAGTTTGTTAAGAAGAATTTACTAATACACTTCGATAAAGCATGGATAGCACTACACTGTATAGATATGTGCGTATATAAGCACTATGTAATATACTTCTCACTAGGTCTTAAAGATTTTAGAGAGAAGTGGAATAATATTGCTAAGAAACTACTTGAAAAACTTGGAATTTCAAATATTGATAAAGAACCATTAAGAGTTAGTATTAAGGTTGGTAATAATGTTGTAAAGATGCATCAACTTATAAACATGTTTCTACTATGGTATTTTTCAGAAAATGAAGAGCTATGTAGACCACATGTAGAAAATATCAAGTATAGGATTAAGGGATTGAGCGATTATGCTAAGAGGTTAATCAGAATTATGGCATTAGATAGAGAATTGATGAGTACAAGCTTCATAACATTTGATGAGAAATGGCTAGGAGAACACTATAAGGATAGATTGAAAGAGGTCTATGGAGATGAAGTAGATATGAAGAAACTTGAAATTGCAGTAGTAGAGTTGAATAAGCTTGGATTAATAATGTACTGCAACATTGCAATTAGAGATTTTGAAAAACTAGATGTTAAAGTAATAAATGAGTACTACATAGCACCACACCTAGCACCAATATGGAGAAATCCAGATCAATATCTAGAATGATGAAAGCTCCCGAAACGGAAATATGAAGAATTCACGTACCGGCTGATATAAATTCAGGATCTCTGACCCTCTTCATCTCTCTGCTACCAGCGTGATCATCATCTCATTCGTCTACTATGGTATTTGTTATTTATACTTCTCTATTCTGTCTTGATATATGGACTTACTAGAACTTACTCTCAACATAGCTAGGAAAGTTGGTGATTATCTTAGAAAGTCTATTCCAAGTCCTGAAAGTATTTCAATTGTTTCTAAGTCTAGAGATGATGTTACTAGAAAGATTGATCTAGACATTGAGAATATGATTATTGAAGAGTTGAAGAGTAGAGATATAGATTGTATAGTTATATGCGAAGAGCATGGAATTGTTAAGATTGGTAATACTAACCCTAAGTATATATTTGTTGTAGATCCATTAGATGGCTCTGCAAATTTTGTATCAAATCTACCATTCTACAGTATATCTATAGCATCAGGATTGTATAAAGGTCAGAATATGCTAATTAGAGATTTAGAAGTTGGTATAGTTAACTATGTTCCACGTGAAGTTATGTACATATCTGACTCTAACTCAAACACGTTTAAGATTGAGGGAAATGACATAATGTATACTGAGTATCCTCATGAAAAACCTAGTTTCGTACTATATACAGAGCCTAGGAATAGAGAGTTAATGTTGAAATTTCTTGATGAATTTTGGAGAGAATTTCCTGAAGTTAAAGTAAGAATTTTTGGTGCTGCAAGTATCGAGATGATGCAGACATTGTTAGGAAAATTTCTAGGTTTTATAGATATTAGAGACAAGTTGAGAGTTGTTGATATATCAGCAAGCTATGTATGTGCTAAAGTTCTAAATGCTCATGTTCTAGATCTTAGAGGTAGAGATATTGGAGATAGAAAGATATTAGAACTTCCTAGATTAAGCTTCATACTATCTAGAGATGATGAAACTACTAGGCGACTATTGAAGATCTTCGATAGAGTACTCCGAAACTTTTAATGCACTTATGAGATAGTTAAAGACTAAAGATATATAACCCGTATACGTGAATATAATCCTGATGCTGAAGATAGTTCTAGATAGAAAATGCAATATCTGCAGAAGTACAAACTTAATTCTAATAGAAACTGAGAAGTATGTAGAAGTACAATGTCCAAACTGTGGTATTGGTCTTAGACTAGATAAGAAGTATGTTAGAGATAGTATAAAGGTTGGAAATTTGTTAAGATGGAAGTACTTCATTAATAGTATAGTTTTAGATTTCTACAAATCTTCTCCAACTATCTTGAGAATAAGAAGTGTAAGAAAGTTTGACAAGAGTACCAACATACTTGAAAATGTAGGGTAATCCACCCATGTCTATACATGCATAAATTTCATCACTTGACCTATAGCTTCTCAATGCTATGTAGTATATACTTACAAGCACTACAATAGGTATCATACCGTGAGTGTAGAATATTTCGAGAGGTAGGTAGTATACCTGGTTGAATATTGGAAATCTATCTACAAGTTCCTGTATGTATGGGTAGAGCTCACAAATTCTACAATTTAAAATATCTTCAACATCAATTCTAACAAGCTTACTTTTAAGAGATATCATATCATGAATAATATACATATCTTCATCAACAGCTAAACCCATATCTCTAGTCATAACCTTCATATTATTAATAACATCAGACTTACCATATCTATACTCACTTAATTTATCAAAAAGTTGAGAAATAATATTTTCAATATTGAAATCTTTCAAACCTTCTCTCATATACTTCATAGATAGTTCTCTAATACTTGACTCTATATTAAACATATTTTCTAAAAACTCTAATATTGAACATTTAAAACTTAACTTATTTAACAATTTTCTATTTATCTCTCTAATTATGTTATACTTCTTGTATAGTTTAGTTATTATAGCTTTATCACCTAGATCAAATATTACAGATGTTCTATCTAGATCAGGAACTACATCCAGAATTTGAGGATTTTTTTCTACAATTTCATGTACTATCTTTTGAACATTTTCTCTATCTAGTTTTATAAAATTTTCAACTTCTACATGCTTCATGTTTGGACAATGTACAATATCTACATATATTGTATCATTTTCTTTTGAATATCCTATATATAGTGGATATAGTCTACAAAATGTTGGTCTATCTTCATATATTGTACATATTGCCTTATCTTTCTCTCTTTTCAAAAATATACACCATCTCTCACCCTGTTCATCTTCTACAGGTTTCATTATTATCTTTATAGTGAATATGTAATCTCTAACTTCTATTGGTACTCTAATGCCTAGCTTCTTACTTATACTTCTAATTTTTTCAAATTCTTCAGGTGTTAGTTCTACACTACCTTTACAACATGCTCCACACATATTGCATTGAAAGTAGTGTACTATGTCTGTCGTTAGCTCTATCTTAACCATGGTATTTGTTGTATATATCTAAAATATCTGTGTTACATAGTTTTCACATATAGTGTCAGTACATGTAGGTGAACTCTTTTTAAATAGTGTAGACTGAAAGTTTAGTTGAGTGAGTGAGAAAGATCTTCTAGAAATTACTAGGGAGATTGGGAAAGGTATTAGAGAGTTTGCTGTTAGGTTAGCATCAATTCTAGGTGTTAGGATTGAAAGAGTTTTAGATTCTCTAAATCTTGCAAGGTTAGCAGAGATTATTGATATAAAGATTGAAGATGGAGAAATACAGGGAATTAGAATTAGAATACCATCAGAGACTAGACCAAACCAGTACTACTATGTCACAGTTGGAATATATGGATATAAATGTACATGTGAAGCATCTATGTATAGAAAGAAGATGTGTAAACACGTTATTGCAGCATTAATGATGTGGAATGTAATCAACGTGTTTAAGTTTGGAAAATCTCTAGATATAGATAAGATATCCTGGTTAAGAGAAGTTAAAGAATATGATAAACAATCAGGAGATTATAAGGAAAGTTAAAGAAAGTTTTGATAAGATATCTAAAATATTTAATAAATCTAGAAGAGATGAATGGTATGAAATTTTAAGATTAATACCTGATAATGTAGATAAGATAGTTGATGTTGGATGTGGTTGTGGAGCAAATGCATTAGCAATATCTAGAAAGTGTAGAAGACAATATGTAGGTATTGACATTTCTCTAGAAATGTTGAAACAATTAAAAAATCTTCTAAATAATGACTCCAGATTAGATATAGTTAATTCAGATATTAGATATCTACCATTAAGAAATTCTATATGTGATATAGCTACATGTATAGCAACACTACACCACATACCTACTAGAGAATGGAGGATTGAAAGTATTAGAGAGCTTGTTAGAATATCTAGAAATGCTGTACTAATCACTGTGTGGAGAGTGGAAAATGTTGAAAAATTGAGATGTTTAAAATTAAGAGATAATGACTATATAGTATATTGGTCGTGGAGTCTAGATAGGAAGGTTGAAAGATTTTACCACATGTATAGTAAGTTAGAGATTATTGAAGAGATTGAACATGTTAAATCTAACAAGTTGAGAATTATAATATATTTTCCCTACATACGTAGAGGATATTTAAATGATGTTGTTATGATATATCGCGAATATTCTCAATAGCTTTCATAAGTTCCTGTATGGAGAATTCACATATCTTCAAAACCTTTCTATAAACTTGAACTTCTCTACCTGATAACTTGTCAATACACTTCTTAACAATCTTCTCTTTATATATTATTGATCCAAAGATTTTCCAATTATCTAACTTATCTCTATGTCTCCATAGTACGTATATTAGAAGTTCCTCTATGTTTGGTGTATATTCACCAACTATACCATCAATATAGCATAGACTTGATAGATAGTTATTCATTCCAACTCTAGCTCTATATAGTAGATATTCTACAATCTCATTTATATCATATACTTTGACTACTCTAGAGTCAAAGTATAGTTTTAATCCAAGTCTTATAGATGCTGTTGATGATGCTATTGATGCCGATATTGATGTTAATTTGAAATACCTACCTCCATATGGTAGATTTCTTACAAATATAATATTTATCTCATCTGAAACTACATATGCAATATCTGCACCCATAAATTTCAATATTTCAATTGCAGCTTCTATAAGCACATCATGAACTCTCCTATCTCTAGGTCTTTCAAAATTTCTTAACAATTTTCCAAATTTAACACCATCTAACCTTAATATTATTGGAAGTTCTAGTATTGACTTAACAATCTCTCTACTCTTATACTTTCTATATAGAGTTCCTATAGGAATTCCAACTAGAGTTGATATTGTACACCTATCCATATTTTCTTAATTTTTATCTTAACTACTCCTCTATTGGTGGCATTAATATTTTAATCATTTCCTTAATTATTAAGAAAACTCCTACTAGAGCAATTATAGCTCCTATAATGCTTATGGTAAGATTTTCGTAAATATAACCTCCTACATAACTTATTATTGTGCCGATTATAGCTATAATTATGGCAATTGCAGTTTGTTTTAGATTTATGCTACTCTTCATTTTGGAATATTAACTCGATAATAATACTTAATAATTACGCAATAGTTATAAAATTAACATATGTCTAAGAAGGTAGTTGGAATTATAGTTGGTGTAGTTATTGCTATAATAGTTATAGGTGTTGCAGCTTGGTATGCTATGTCACATAGACCACCTGTAACACCTGTAAAGCCTACAAAACCTGTGAAACCTACAAAGCCTGTAATTTCTCCAAAGCTTGAGAAGATGACTTTTGGAACATTGATGCCTTGGACTGTAGAGTGGAATCCTTGGAATGTTGCTGTTAATGCATGGATTTATGACTACATTATTCTAAGTCCTGTCAATGGTATTCCTGTTGTTAGAAATCCAAAAACTGGTGATGTCGTACCATTTCAATGTACGTTTAAGGTTATTCGTGGACCTTTGAAGATTAATGGCTATGCATGGAATGGAAAGTATATGCGTTGGGTTAAGGTTAATGGTACAGCATTAAATGCTGTTGTATTTAACTGTAAGCTTGGTACATGGCAAGATAATCAGACTGAAACTCTATGGGATATAATATACATGTACTATATAAATTGGGAGTGGACTAAGAAGTGGACTCCAAATCAGACATTTTACGATCCAGCATATGCGTCAATGATTGGACCAAGCTTTCTACCTATTGTTAAAGCTATTAACGTGATCAATAAGACGGCATTCATAGTTTATGTAAACTACACACATCCATACTATGGCAAGATTGTTATGAATGCAATATTATGGCCATCACTTCCATGGTCTGAGATGTATGCTTTAGAAATGCTTGCTGGTGAAGGAAAAGTTGCACTTACAGAGCAGGTAGCATCTGCTAAGAATATTCCATGTATAGATTTGAAGGATAGTAAAGAACTTTCAAAGTATCTAATACCAATGCTTGAGAAGTTGGCAAGTAGTGGTGCTATACCACCAGCAATAAAGAATGCACCTGAGAGTTGGAAGAAGATTCTTGGAGCAGTAACTCCAAGTGAAGCATCTAGAGATTATAGACTTGTAATTGACTTCATAAAGACTCATGGACATGGATGGATTGGAGATGGATATTACATGATTGATAGAGTATATGTATCTGAGAGAGCTCTAATACTTAAAACATGGCCTAAATATCCAATTCATGGAAAGACTTTCGATTACATATTGAACACGATAATGCATCTAAATGTTAAGACAGTGCCTGATGAAGTATGGAAGTACAAGGTCATAACTATAGAGCAGGTTCCAAGTGAGAAAGCTCCTGAAGAGGTTATTAAGGGTATATTAACAGGATACTTATGGAATATTCCACCATCAATAGCTTCTAAGTTACAGACTGAGGGTTATGGAAACTACCTGAAAGCATACGTTCTAGGTAATGGATATGTTGATCTACTATTCAATCCAGCACCACCAGATTCAGAAGCTAAAGCACATGGAATATACTGTAACCCATTTGAGTATGCGGCTGTGAGATACGCATTCAACTTCCTAATTAATAGGAAGTATATTGTGAAGGAAATCTATCTAGGATATGCAGAGCCAATATACTTCGTAGCATTACCACCACAGTACTCTGCTGATTACAAGATTGTAGAACCTATAATATATAAGCTAGGATTAACATATAACTTCACATATGGTAAGGAATTGATATTCAAAACATTGAAAGAGCATGGATACATCTACAAGAATGGTAAGTGGTACTGTCCACTTAACGCAACTGGAGGTAAGCTTGTACCTGTGAAGATTATTGTTGCTAGAAGAATGGAAGATCAGAGAAAGGTTATTGGAGCATATGTAGAATCAATATTACAGAAACTTGGATTTGAAGTAATTGATAAACTTATAACTGGTAGAGATGCCTACCGTATTGTATATAGTTCAAATCCTGCAGATATGAAATGGATGATATATACTGAAGGTTGGATTGATACAGAGATAGAGAAGTATCATGATGCTAATCCATACGACTTCTGTGCACTAGATAGCTTAATGCCTGGCTGGGGTGTTCCAGGATATTGGCAGTATAATGCATCTAAGATATACATACCACAACTACACATGTCACTATACAAGGCAACGTATGATCTAGCTAATGGAAAGTTTAAGAGTTTGAAACAGCGTGCAGAACTATACTACTGGTCTGTCTACTACTGTACACTACAGGCAGTTAGAGTATGGTTAGCAGCTGTCAATGGTATATATGTTGTAAATCCGAAGGTTAGTGGACTAGTACCAAACTACTTCGGATTCTGGCATACACTAAATCTAATGCATATATACGTATCTCCAACATAGGTTAAATTAAAGTAATCAATCTTCTACTCTCTTTTTCAAATCTCATAATTGTATCTTTCTAATCTTTCTAGTAAGTAGGAAATAGTTATATATCCTCATGGATTTCCATGTTAAGTGAATTGAAATGTTTAGTATAAGGTATATTGTTAGTCAGTTTTTCAAGAGGATTAGTATTGTCTTGATAATACTACTCATAACCTATTTTCTAATGTATCCATCATATAAGACTATTGTTGTATCAACAGCATATCATGCTGCTGCTGTTGCTGCATATGTAGCATCTCAACATAAAGCTCTAACAGCTACACAGATGAAGGAGCTTATACATAACATATTTTGCAATATTTTAACCTATAGATATCATCTATGTTCTCCACTATGTGGATGTCATACTCCTGAAATTGTTAATGAATTTAACCTACTTGGATACTTCTTAATATCATTCTTAACGTTTCATTTTCCACCATGTTCAGCAGATTATTCATCTCTAGGCTTTACTGGTAGTAATACTGCTGCAATTATTGCACAGGCAATACCTAGAACAGTACTTCTATTAGTCACTTCTGTTATTGTTGGTCTTCTACTTGCAATATATATTGGACCTTACATAGCTAATAAGAGAGGTTCTGTTGCTGATAATGTTATAACTATTGTGAGTATGATAACTTGGAGTTTTCCTGTATTTTACATAGCTATGATTATGATATACGTATTTGCAATTGAGATGAAGATATTCCCACCTGGACGTATGATGAGCGTTCCACCACCATCAACACCTCTAGGTGTTGTACTTGATGTATTATGGCATCTAGCACTTCCAATGATTACACTAGCATTTATGCACTTTGGAGGTGGTGCGCTTGTTGTACGTTCACTACTTCTAGATGTTTTAAGAGAAGACTATATACTAACTGCAAGAGCTAAGGGTGTTCCTGAGAGGAAGATATTGTATAATCATGCTCTTAGAGCAGCTGCACCATCTATAGTTGTTATGTGTGCTATAGCACTTGCAGAAGCTTTTGGAGGTGCTATAGTTACTGAGATGGTATTTAACTGGCCTGGCATGGGATTACTCTACTGGAGAGCTATTGAGAGTATGGATGCAGCAATGATAATGGCAGTGACATATGTGACAGTGCTGATATATGCAGTAACGCTTTTCATAGCTGATATACTAGTACTAATACTAGATCCAAGACTTAGAAAGGGATTAACATGACGTACGAGTGGAGAAGAAATATAAAGTTGCTACTCAGGAATAGTAACGTTATTGCAGGACTGGTACTTCTAAGCTTCATAATTGCACTATGCATATTAGCATTTGTTAAATATGGATGGGTACTAGGCAAATGGTGTGATTACACATTTTGGGAAACATACTATCCTAGAGGTGCAGCACCATCCTGGATTAGCATATTTACAGGTAAGACGTACATGCCATATATGAACAAGTATATCAGCTGTAATAGATCTAATATCTGCATATTTACAATAAACTACACATATGATGAACCTCCACAAGATATAGACTTCATAGTATATAAAACTGCGGGACTTGGAAATATAACACTATATGTAGTACTTCCAAATGGAACTAAAATACCTGTAGATAATTCGATAACCACATCATCTGAAACTTCGCTATCTATAGCTAGTGGTAAGTATTTAGTAGAGATGTTTAATATGCTTCCCGGATCTCTAGTAACATTCAAGCTATTTAAAATTGGTGGTAGAGGTGTATACAAGTTCATAGTTGTTTCAAAAGGTGTTAAGATTATAGGTATGAGAGTTATAGTTAAGAGTCAAGTATTTGGTCTTCTTGGAACTGACATATATGGTAGAGATCTATGGGCTGGTCTTGTATGGGGTGCACCAATATCACTAATGGTTGGATTTGTTGCTGCACTAGTATCAACAGCTATAGCTGTAATTTTAGGAATTTTAAGTGGATATTACGGATTTTTCAGTAGAATATTTAACATATTCTCACTATATTTCATAAGTGAAGCATTAGTATGGACTTATGATGTTATAATAAACTTTCCAGCATTAATATTACTAATCTTGATATCTATAGCATATGGAAAGCCTAGTCCATTTGAGGTTGCTCTAATACTTGGACTATTGGGTTGGGGTGGTACTGCTAGAGTTGTTCATGTAATTGCACAACAGACAGCTGCAACACCATTTGTAGAGGCTGAACGTTCTATAGGTGTTTCAGATCTTAGAATAATGTTTAAACATGTACTACCTCACGCAATGCCTTACGTTCTTATTAGAACTATACTTAGCATACCTGCTGCTATAATAACAGAGGCAGTATTGTCATTCCTCGGTTTAAGTAGTCCATTCTACCCAACATGGGGTAGAATGCTTGAAGCAGCTGAGCCATATCTACAGTGTGGATATTGGTGGTGGTGGGTACCTCCTGGACTTATGCTAGCTATAATATGTCTAGCATTCGTACTCATAGGTAGAGGTTTAGAAGAAGTATTAAATCCAAGACTTAGACACTACAGGTGAGGTTATGAGTTTTGAAGTATTGAAAGTTCAAAACCTGAAAATGTACTACTACATGGAGGATGGACAGTTTGTTAGAGCTGTTGATGGAATATCATTCTCAGTATTTAAAGGTAGAACGTTAGGCATAGTTGGTGAAAGTGGATGTGGCAAGTCTAGTCTTGCAATGACATTAATAAGGATATTACCTGCAAATGCTAAGATTGTTAATGGAAGTATTGAAGTATTGACAGATAGAGGATATGTAGATATTACAAAACTTTCAGAATCTGAACTTAGGAGTAGAATTAGGTGGAAATACATATCAATAATACCTCAAGGTGCTATGAATGCTCTAAACCCATTTATAAAGATTGGTGATCAGATAGTAGAAGCAATACTTCTACATGAGAATATTAGTAGAAGAGAAGCTGAGGAACGTGCTAAAAATCTTCTAAAATGTGTAAATATAGATCCTTCAAGATTTGACTCATACCCACATGAACTTTCTGGTGGACAAAGACAACGTGTGGTTATTGCTATGGCATTAGCAACATATCCAAAAGTTATTATTGCTGATGAACCAACAACAGCACTAGACGTTATTACACAAGCACAAGTTATAAAACTCTTAAAAGATTTACAGAAAAAATTTAACTTCGGACTACTATTCATAACTCACGATTTATCATTAATAGCTCAAGTTGCCGATTATGTAGCTGTTATGTATGCTGGTAAGATTGTTGAGTATGGTCCTCTAGATAAGGTGTATAATGAACCTCTTCATCCATATACGAAAGCTCTACTAGAAGCTATACCTAGACTATATGGTGAAAAGAAGAGACTTAGAGGCATACCTGGAACACCACCTGACCTTAGAAATCCACCACCTGGATGTAGATTTCATCCTAGATGTCCATATGCTGACGAGATATGTAAAAAAGAAGAACCTGAACTTAGAAATGTTGGAGAGGGTAGACTGGTAGCATGCCATCTCGTATAGCTGAACTTGAGAAAGATCTAGCACCTATAAGTGAGGAATATGAGAGATATTGTGCTCAGGATAGTGAAGCATTGTTGAAGATTGTTAAGCTACGTGTATGGTATCCACTGTTTAGAGGTCTATCATTCTCTAGAAAGTATGTAAAAGCTCTAAACGACGTTACACTGACAATTAGGCAGGGAGAAATACTTTCACTAGTTGGTGAGAGCGGTTGTGGAAAAACTACTCTAGGTAAGGCAATTGCAAGACTCGTTAAAATTACTAGAGGTAAGATTATTCTAAATCTTGATGGTAATGAAGTAGATATTGCATCTCTAAGTGATAAAGAGTTTCATAGATATAGAAGATATATACAGGTAATTTTTCAAGATCCTTACGAATCTCTAAATCCGAGATTGAAAGTTAGAGATATAATTGCAGAACCACTAATAGTTCATAAGATTGTACGTGATAAGAAAGAGTTAGAGAAGTATGTTATAAAGATGTTAGAACAAGTCCAATTAACACCTCCTGAAGATTATCTAGATAGATATCCACATGAGCTTTCTGGTGGACAGAGACAGCGTGTAGCTATTGCTAGAGCATTAATTCTACGTCCAAGACTTGTAATTGCTGATGAGCCAATATCTATGCTTGATGTATCTCTACGTGCAGATATTCTCAATTTGATGATGGATCTTAAAGATCAGTTCAACTTAACATACCTATACATAACTCACGATATTGCAACTGCTAGATATGTTGGAAATAGAATTTGTGTACTCTATCTAGGGTTTATTGTAGAGATTGGAGATTCTGATAAAGTTGTGTTTAATCCATCACATCCATATACTAGAGCATTAATTGCTGCAGTTCCAACAGTAGATTCTAATCGTAAGATTACTGACATACCAATTAAGGGTGATGTACCTCCAAATCCTATAGAATTACCAGAGGGATGTCCATTCTATCCTAGATGTATATATGCTAGAGAGAAGTGTGCTAGAGAGAGACCACCTATCGTTAAGATTGATGATGAGCATTTTGTTGCTTGTTGGTATCCTCTCTAACATATTCACCTCCTTCAGGTGCGAAATGTGTATGTACATGTCTTATTTCAGGTATCTTACTCATAATTTCACTCTCAACAGCATGTGCTAGATCGTGTGCTTCTTCTAGAGTCATATTTTTATCAACTACAAGGTCAAGCTCTGCAACGTAGTATCTTCCAAAATCTCTAACGCGTACTCTCTTGACATCTTTAACACCTTTAACATTTTTTGCAATATTTTCAACTTCTCTAGCTAGTGGTGTGACACATCTGTCTAGTAGTATTGATGATGATTCTCTAACAATTTTTAGACCTTCCTTAATTATGAATGTTCCAATTCCAATAGCTATCAATATGTCAACTATGTAGAGTTTTGTGAAGTATATTATGTACATGGATAGTACTACTGCAATTGTCATCAATGCATCAGCTAGATGATGTTTTGCATCCGCTAGACATAGTCTAGATCTATATTTCAATCCTAGATATCTGGCAAATAGCCATTGTCCAAATTTTATAAATGCTGTTGTTAACATTATTGGTGCAAATATGTATAGGTAGTTTAGTATCGGAAATGTCTTTGATATATATCTCATAACTGCTTCATATATCATCCATACTCCAATACCTGACACTATTATTCCAATAATGTTTGATCCAAGTGCAACTGCCCTACCATGACCATATGGATGTTCTTCATCTGCAGGTTTTTCAGCTATTAAACTAGTACCTAAGACTATTCCTGATGTTGATGCATCTATAAGTGCATGTATAGCATCTACAAGTACTGCAACTGATAGTGTGAATATTGAGACTAGATATCTGATAAACCATACTACTATCGATATAACTATACCAACAATACCTTCAACACGTTCGGCCCATACTTGATTCTTCACAACTATTTTAAATATCTCGTAGATATGTTATGAATATTACCTTAAAATGTATAATATACATCATGTCAGACCAGCTCCGCATCTTCATCTCTCTGTTTACTGAGCTTTCATCATTTTTAGAAATAGGTCAAATATCCAAGATGTATCATGAGGTCCAGGTCCTGCCTCAGGATGAAACTGCACTGTTATTATTGGTTTATTTACATGTTTTAAACCTTCAACAGTCTTATCATCAACATTTATAAACCATAATTTCAGTCCAACCTTTTCTGCAAGTTCTCTATCTACTGCAAAACCATGATTTTGAGTTGTTATATAGCATCTACCTGTCTCTAAATCTTTAACAGTCTTATTTGGACCTCTATGACCGTACTTTAATTTGAATGTCTTTGCTCCAAGTGCTAGTGATGTTAGTTGATGTCCAAGGCATATACCTAGTATTGGTATTCCATACTCTATTAATGCTTGTACACGCTTTATAATTTCTGTAAGTACTGCAGGATTTCCAGGACCATTACTAATTACAACACCATCGCATTCATTAACTATCTTTGAAGGATCTGTATATGGTGGATATCTCACAACTCTACACCTCCTCTTTAATAATTCTCTAACAATTCCATACTTAACACCGCAGTCAAGTATACCTACAGTAATTTTTGGATTTTCAGGTTCATGAACTATTACTTCTTTTGGAGATACTATATCTACGAAAGGTATATCATCATATCTTGGAGAACTTTTCAATTTTGCATATAGCTCATCTATGTCTGGCTCTTCTTCTCTAGGATCATATACGTGTAATATGCCCATCATAACACCTTTCTCTCTAATCTTCTTCACTAATGCACGTGTATCAACTCTATATATTCCAGGTATTCCCTCTCTACGAAGCCACTCATCTAAACTCATAATTGATGACCAGTGACTTGGCTCTGTTAAGTCGTGTATTACAAATCCTGATACCCATATTCTATCAGATTCGAAGTGTAGTGGCACACCATATATTGCTAATTCTCTAGATGCAACACCATAATTGCCAACTAGTGGGTGTGTAATTATCAATATTTGACCTGCATAGCTTGGATCTGTTAATGATTCTGGATATCCAACCATTGATGTTGTAAATACTACCTCTCCAACTGCAGTACCCTTAGCACCAAAACCACATCCATAGTATATTGACCCATCTTCAAGTATTAGAACTGCCTCTAGACCTGTCTTACAGATTCCAACTCTTATTCTTGATAAATTTATCAATGACCCTCACTTACTACTGTTCTACTATATTTATGCTTATCGGGTGAGTATACAATACTTCTGAAAGTTTTTGAGAAACTTCTCTCATCTATACATGGTCCAACAATTATGACAGAGCATCCTTTAATATTTTCTCTTTCAACAACTTTAGGAAGTTCCTCTAATTTACATCTAATAATTTTCTCTGTAGGTTCTCCCCATGTTACTCTATGTACTAGGACTATCTGTTCATCACCACTCATACCACCACTCTTCAATTCTTCAACAACTAGGTCTGGTGCATGTATGCTAAGCATTAGTATTATCGTTCCTTTACCTACGAAGTTTCTAACACGTTCTTCATCTCTCATAGGAGCTCTTCTACTGATTCTACTTATGATTAATGTCTGTGATTCTTCAGGTACTGTAAGTTCAATACCTAATCTAGCTGCTGCAGCACAAAATGATGGTACTCCTGGAACTATCTCATAAGGTATGTTCCTCTCTTTCAATTTTGATATTATATTCCACAGACCTCCATATATTGTTGGACAACCATCGTGAAACCATGCTGTTAATTTACCTCTCCTATATCCACTCTCAAGAATATTCACAATCTCATCTTCACTCAATGTCGCTGTATTGTAGACCTCTTTGGCATATTCTTTAATGAGTTTAACAAGCTTTGGACTTAGTAATGAACCTGTGTATAGTGCTACCTCAACCTTCTTCAATATTGATAATGCTTTCAAAGTTATTAATGATACATCTCCTGGACCAAGACCGACAATGTATACTCTATCCTTCTTAATAGGTATATCTAGCGTTTCCATATGTAGACTGTTGAAGTAACTTAATAAGGCTTCCTCTACATTTGATTATGGGGATATAGCTGAGTCATGACTATCTTTCTAAGAGATGCTTTGAAGTTGAAATATCTGCTATACGTGACATACTTAAAGTCATATCTAAAAAAGATGTAATATCTTTTGCAGGTGGATTACCAGACCCTGAGACATTTCCATGGAAAGATGTTGAAGAGAGCATAGTTGAAACGTTAGAAAGTGATTGGAGAAGAGCATTACAATATACAGATAGTGAAGGAATACCTGAACTTAGAGAAGAAATTTCAAAACTTATGTATAGAACTAAATCATGTAAAATAGATCCCAACAATATTATAGTAACTTCAGGTAGTCAAGAAGCACTATACTTAATATCGCTAACAATTTTAGATTCTAAAGATGTTGTAGTTGTTGAAAGACCAACATATCTAGCAATGATACAAGTCTTAAAGAGCTTCTATGTAGATATTATTGATGTTGATATTGATGAACATGGAATAGATACTTACAAACTTGAAGAAATTTTGAAAAGTAGTAATAGGAAAATAAAGTTTCTATATACCGTATCTACGTGTCAAAATCCAACAGGAATAACTATGAGTCTTGATAGGAGAAAACATCTTCTAGAACTTGCAGAAAAATACAACTTCTACATAGTTGAAGATGATCCATACAGCTACTACATGTATGAGGAAACTCCTGATTCAATACCACTAATACGGTTAGACAAGTCTGGAAGGGTTATATACTGTTCAACATTTAGCAAAATTTTAGCACCTGGATTTAGAATTGGGTGGATGGTAGTTCCTGATGAACTATATCAACATGTTGTGAAGATGAAGCAGATAGTTAATCTACAAACAACAACACTACTACAACACGCACTTGTGAGATTGTTGAAGAAGGGTATAATTGATAGAAGACTACCTGAATTAGCAACATATTACAAGAAGAAGAGAGATGCAATGTTAGAAGCTTTAGAAACATACATGTTAAATATTGCAAAATGGACAAAACCTATAGGTGGAATGTTTATATGGGTTGAATTAAACGATGAGAAGATAGATACTAAAAAGCTTATACATAAAGCAGTTGAAAAATATAAAGTTGCATATGTTCCAGGAGAAGCATTCTACATATCTAAACCAAAGAAAAATACAATGAGACTAAACTTCACATATCCATCAATAAGTGACATATTTAAAGGTATTGAAAATCTAAGTAAACTATTCAGAGATGTTAAATATTGAAAAATTTGAAAATACATACATAATAACATTAGAACCATATGCAAAGAAGATAAGTTTTGAAAAAATATTTAAAGATCTTAAAGAGATTGGAGTAGATGTAGAGATAGTTTATGAACTATCAAGAGAAGGTGAAGTAGTATTAAAGACTGATATAGAAGATATAAACTACATATCAAAAATAATGAGAACTATAAACTACATATGTCATATACTCAAATTAAAGTATGTAGTAAGGTATGAAGATTTTGACAATGTTGTAGATATGTTGAAGAGATTATGTATGGATACTTTGAGAGAAGTCTTAGATAGGTATAGGTGTAGAAATTTTAGAGTAGTATGTAAGAGAATTTATAAGAAATTTCCAATAACTAGTGTAGAGTTGTGTAGAATTGTTGGTATTGAATTATCAAAAATTTGTGAAGTTAATTTAGAAAATCCTGAGTGTTACATATATATTGAAGTTAGGAGAGGCATTATACTAGTTGGATATTCTACAAATGTGAGTTATGTTAAGATTAGAGAAGTTATTCCTCACAATATTTTGAATTATGTAGAAGTTATAGTTCTTGAACCGTTAACTATTTACGAATATATGGATCTTATACAGCTTGCCAGAGCCATTAATGTTAAATTGAAAATTTTAGATAAGTCAGGTAGGAGCATTAATATGATATATGAGGCATGTAATAAACTTGGTATTGATAAACCTGAGAATGTTGATGTATGTTATCTAGAAGATTGTTTCAAAGATGTTGACTATATTGTAGTTTTATCTCAATATGCTATACATGGTGAAAGTGTTCTACAGGAGTTATCGTACAACATAATTAGTAGAGGTAGAAGATTATGTCTTGTTCTTGGTAATGAGATTGAGGATGTTCCTATAGAGATTAGAGATTTTGCACATTGTGAAATTAGGCTTGGACCTATGACAGGACATGCTATGAGAAGTACAACAGCTATAGCATATGCTCTTGGTGTAATTTTAAGCAAGTTTAGTAAAAGACTTACTCAATGGTTATAATACCTAGCATAGACATATCTAGAGGTTTAGCTGTTAAGAGAATTAGAGGTGTTGAAGGTTCTGAAATTGTGAAGGAGGATCCTATGAAAGTTCTTGAAAATATATTAAAATTCTCAGATAAAGTTAAGAGAATACATATTGTAGATCTAGATGGAGCAAAATTTGGAAAACCTATAAACTTTGAAACTATAATTAAGATAGTTAATATATGTAGAGAATATGGAATAAGGGTAGAGGTTGGTGGCGGTATTAGAAAACTAGAAGATGCATTAAAATATGTAGAAAATGATTGTGATATAGTTCTAGGTTCCATAGTATTTAAAGATTTAAATGAAACTAAAAAAATATTTTCAAAATGTGGTAAAGATAGAATATTCATATCTATTGATGTTAAAGGTGGTAGATTAGCAATATCAGGATGGTTAGAAGTTTTAGATGTTAGAAATGTTGTTGAGTACTTGTCTAATCTAGATGTTGAAAATATAATACACACATCTATAGATGTTGAAGGAACTATGACAGGACCTAAACCATATATTGAATTGATAAATGAATTAAAGAGTAGGTTAAGTATTAAAAATCTATTTTATGCTGGTGGTGTTAGAGATGTTGAAGATGTTAAATTTTTATTAAAGTTTGGTTTTAATGGTGTTATTATTGGAATGGCAATGTATAATAAAGGATTAGAACACTTCCTCAACTACCTCTAAATGTGGGTAGAGAAGGTTTTTGTGAAAGAAAGACTAGAGAAACATATGTTAGAGTTTATTTAAACATTGACGATCATGGTCATATAAGTGTTAATACTTCAATAAGATTTCTAGACCATATGTTAGAGACCTTCTTATTTTATGCAAAGTTTAGTGGTGAAATTCATGCTGAAGAATTGAAGAGTTGTGGTGATGATCATCATATTGTTGAAGATGTTGCTATATGTCTAGGAAATGCTCTAAATAATGCACTTGGAGATAGATCTAGAATAAAGAGATTTGGATGGTCTATAATACCTATGGATGATGCTCTATGTCTAACATCTGTAGATTTATGTAGTAGAGTATACTTCAAATTCAACTATAGGTATAGAAGAGAGAAGATTGGTGATATATCTACAGAAAATATTGTACATTTCTTAAATACTTTCACAACAAATCTAAAAGCTACTATTCATATAAAGGTTCTTGACGGTTTTAATGAACATCATATTACTGAGGCTATATTTAAATCTCTTGGAATCTCTATTAATGAAGCTTCAAGAATTGTTGAACATGTTCAAAGTACTAAAGGTATTGTCTAGATCAGTCTCGGGTGACTTCATCAATATTCAGAGGCAAATTGGCGTCATCATTATAGAATGATGAATATTCAGCGAGTAGAGGCTTCATCAACATTCAGCGAAGTGAAACTTCATCATTGTCTATACAACATTTTTAGATCAGTAGTTCCCCAGTTAATCATCTATCATTGAGCTCCGTATTCATCATCTATATTTAGGAAGATTTATTTTCTTTAATACTTTCACTCTTCTGTGGGTAAGGTTGTAGATAAGTTGTCGAGTATATTAAACTATTTTAATGAGTTAATGAAATTTTTAGATACTTATGATCCAAATAGAACTTTTAAATTTAGAAATGTTGAAGTTAGAGAGAAGTTTCATACTTTATTTGAATCTTTTAGAGATGCTATAGTTGATGTTGTATGTGGTGATGATATTAAGCTTGCAGAAGAGTGGAGAAATATTTTACTAAATCTAGCTTCTAAGTTTAAGAAGACTTTTGGACTTCTAGATATTGTATTTTCTAAAGAACTTTCAAGTTTTTTGAAAGATCCAAAACATCATCTTAAGAAGAAGATATTTCTATATGTTCATGATCTTCTTAGAGGTAAAGTAAGTTTTGAAGAGTTTGCTGAGAAGGCTTATCCTGCCATAATGACGTCACTTAGGACAAATATGAGGACTATATATCAGGATTGGGTATTCTTAGCAATATTGTTAAAACTTCATGAAAGAGGTTTTAGACTGGTATATCCTGAGCTTGGTGTATTATCACTTGAGAGACATAGTAAGCAAAAGCTTGGATATATTCCACCAAACGCAGTCTTGAGATGTGGTTTTACTAGTATTAGCTTCTTCATTGAAGCTCCTAGACCAATATCTTGGGAAGATACTCAAGATCTATCGAGAATATGGAGTCTATATACAGCACTTAGACCAGACATGCTTGTGTATGGTGATGCTATATTTAATATTGTTGATTTAGAGAGAAGTCCTCCAATAGTTAGACCACACGTGATAATTGAATGTAAGGAACTTCCAGATTGGTATACACGTGTTAGATATATTAGAGGACCATTAGCAAAACCACTATCAGCTGAAGAATGGAGAAGTAAGTGGTTGGTTGGTCTTAGACAGGGACTTGCAGATATTCTAGGTATTGAAGTTAAGAAGGTTGATACTATGATTGAAGAGAAGAAGAGTATTAAACTTAAAGATGAGCAGATAGTGATGTTGTATAGATCTGTATATAAGCCTGATATTATGTTTGTAGTATCTAGATGTAGAGTACCTGAAAATATTAAAGATAGGTTAAGAGATCAAAATATTGAAGTTATTGATGATGTCGGTTTTAATATTGATAAAATAGAACCACTTATAGATAAGCTTGTTGAGATCTGTAAGAAGTATAGTACTTACAGAATGTTTGAGGAAAATGATACTATAAGTATTATAGAGGCTATGGTTAGTAAGATATTTATGAGAAATATTTCTAGAGATGTTATTCGTAAAGCTATTGTTGAGTATATATCTAGGAATATTGATGATTTTGTAAAGTTTTTAAAGACTCTTACTTCTTAGCGTACTGCTCTATCAATTTATCAATCTCTGCACTTAGCTGTTCATAGAACTCCTTCAATTTATCTAGCTCTTTCTCTGTAACCTCCATTCTAAGTCTTGGTAATCTTCTAGATAGTTCTAACTCTCTAATTGCCTGTGCAGGTACTCCACGCTTAATTGCTTCTAATCCCTTTCTCCAATATACGTCAATTATTATCTTCATCAACATGTATGTCTTTGGTGGTGGTGATCTGCAGTCTATTGGGTGGAATGCGTCCTGCTTTAGGAATCCTTCTCTAATCATGTATGCTGTGTTTAGTATATGTCTCTCATACTCACTTAATGCTTCTGTACCTAGGATTCTCACAATCTCCATCAATTCAGCCTCTTTAACTAGCAACTCCATCATCTGATCTCTAAGCTGTCTCCAGTCAGGTCCAATATTCTTATGCCACCAGTCCTGTACTGTGTCTACATACTTTGAGAATCCTGCTAACCAGTCGAATGCTGGGTAGTGTCTCTGTGCTGCAATTCTTGCTGATAGTGGCCAGAAGCATGATACGAATCTTATTGTGTTGCTTGTTACTGGTTCTGTGAAGTCTCCTCCTGGTGGTGATACTGATGCAGCAATTGTTACTGATCCTATTCTACCTTCCTTGCCTAGTAGTACACATCTTCCAGCTCTCTCATAGAATTCTGCAATTCTTGTTGGTAAGTATGCTGGAAATCCTTCTTCTGATGGCATCTCACCAATTCTAAGTGCTACCTCTCTCATAGCTTCTGCCCATCTGCTTGTTGAGTCTGCTAGTAGTAGTACGTCATATCCCATATCTCTGTAGTATTCTGATATTGTGATTCCCATGTATATTGATGCTTCTCTAGCTGCTACAGGCATGTTTGATGTATTTACAATAATTGCTGTACGCTCCATCAATGGTCTTCCAGTATCTGGATCTGTCAATTTTAGTAGACTGTGTAGTGAATCTGCAGCCTCATTACCACGTTCACCACATAGTACTGGGAAGCATATTCTTGCTGCTGAGTACTTCATTAAGCTCTGTATCGTCACTGTCTTACCTGTTCCGAATGGTCCTGGCACACATGCTGTTCCTCCTTTAGCTATTGGGAATAGTGTGTCTAGTATTCTGATGTTTGTTAAGAATGGCTCTACTGGTGGTAACTTCTCTACGAATGGTCTTGGCTTTCTAACAGGCCATTTATGCCACATCTTAACCTTGACAACTCCTTCCTTGGTCTCAATCTCTGCAATTACCTCATCTATTGTGTAGTCTCCTTCAGGTGCTATATACTTGACCTTTCCAGGCTTATTCTCTGGTAGTGGTGGATACATTATTCTATGCTCTACCAGTGGTGTTTCCTGTACAACACCTAGAATATCTCCAGGCTGTACTTCATCACCCTGCTTTACCTTTGGTACGAAGTGCCACTTCTTCTTAAAGTCTAGTGGTGGTGCTTTATCATATCCAATACCTCTAGCTATGAATGGGCTTCCAGTAGTCTCATATATCAATTTTAGAGGTCTTTGAACTCCATCATACACTGTTCCAAGTATTCCAGGTCCAAGCCATGCACATAGTGGCTCTCCTGATCTTACTACAGGCTCTCCTGGCTTAATTCCTGTCGTGTCTTCATATACCTGTATGAATGCTATATCACCCTGAATTCTGACAACTTCTCCAAATAGGCCAAGTTCACCAACGAAGACTAGCTCATACATCTTAGCTCCAGGAAGTTCAGCTTTTACTACAGGACCACTAATCCAGATTATCTTACCCTTCTGCTCTGCCATAATTTATCCCCTTACTGCTAATCCTTTAATCTTCTCCCTTAATAAGTTTAATCTAGTACTTAATGTTAAGTCTAGTGCAACTTTACCATCTATTGAGGCTGCTCTAATACCATATAACTCTTCTGGAACTGTCTCAATTACAAGTTTAAGCTTTAATTCTGATGCTAATATCTCAACAAGTTCTCTATCACTTTGACTACACTTAACTACAAGCTCGTCAGAACCTATGTAGTATCTTGCCGTGTTTAGACAAGCCTTCATGTATTCTCTATATCTCTCAGTACCTTTCAACTGCTTCACTCTCTCAATTACAGTATCAATAACCTTATTTACAAAATTCTCAATGAATTCTAACCTTCTTCTCTCAATCTCCATCATCGTGTTGTAGAGTCTAAACTCTCTCTCTAGTCTAATCTCCTTCTCAAGCTCATCAATTGCTGATGCATATTTATCAATTACAGATTTTGCAGCTTCATAAAGCTCAGTTTCAGCTCTAAGTCTAATATTCTCTCTCCAAGAATTTAATTCTTCAGTAAGTTTACTAACTACACCTTCTACAAGCTTTCGAACAACTTCAGAAGCCATAATTCCACTTAGCTAAGACATGTGTCGTCTAAATTTTAAATAGATTACCTAAAAAGCAATATGAACATCATGATCTGGATAAATCAGGAACAGATAGTCAGAGTTGGAGATGTCTTTAAGAGATTAGAGATAGCTCCTGACAACTTTCTAGACCCTAGATACTACCCATCTGAAAAGGATGATTATGAATTGGTAATATCATACTTCACAACTATGGTATCTATAGACCATAGAACAAGCATGTTTACAAAATATAGATTGAAAATTAGTGAAGAATATTTTGAAGGTGCAGATCTACTATGGAGATTAGGTAAGGAAATGTATGATAAAGATCCAAAATTCTTCACACCTGAAAAATTGAAAGATGTTGACGTTAGTATAGTTAGAAGATGGCTATGTCCAAACGATATGGTAGAATTATGGGATATCAATATTAGAACAATACTACTAAGAGATTTAGGTAAGAAAACATACATACTCTATAATGGAAAATTTAGTAACATATTTAAAGAATCTAATGGATATATTAGAGGAAGTAGAGGGATTGCAGAATTATTAAAAATATATAGAGCATATGAAGATCCTGTAGAGAAGAAGATATTCCTACTACTAAAATTTTTACATAGAAGAAAGCTAGTAAATATTAAAGATTTTGAAAATATTGAAATACCTGTAGATAATCATCTAACAAGAATTGCAATAAGACTTGGAATTGTAAATCTTGATGAAAAAATTATAAAATATATACAGGATAGAGTTGAAGTTTCATACAATCTAGATGTTGAAATTAGATTAACTATTAGAAAAGCATGGAAAGAAGTATCCAAAATATGTGGTAAAGATGTTACAATTCTAGATGACTATCTCTGGAATCATGGTAGAAAAGTATGTACATATGAAAATCCTAGATGTGAAATATGTGATTTAAAGAGTGTATGTAATGCACATATGGTTGGAACATACCTCACAGAGCATGAATATAGACTAACATGGTATTACTAGGAGATTGGCCGGGGCCGGGATTTGAACCCGGGTCCACGGGCTCCTTACCCCCGGCCCCGAAGGGGCCTGGTACAGGCCCGCATGCTTCCCAGGCTACACTACCCCGGCCTTGCTATTCTCTCTGTCTTGTGTAGTGTTTTTAAGGGTTTCTGTTTTGTAGGTTTAATGTTTTTAATGGGTTTTTCTGTTATTTGTGGCTAATGCGTGTTGTTGTTAAGTTTGGTGGATCATTACTTAGGGAGGGTAGTGATTTTGTTAGAATTGCTCGTGAAATTTGTAGACTTATAGAGTCAGGTCTTGAAGTTATTGTTGTTGTTTCTGCTGTTAAAGGTGTTACAGATATGTTAGAAGTATTGTCAAGACCTGTAGATAGGTGGCAAGATAGAGTATTACAGATTCGTGAACTTCATGAGAAGATTGTTAGAGAACTTGGACTATCATCAACACTTGAGAAGGAGGTTATTGCGAAGATTAATTCACTACTAGAAGAGCTTTATAGAACTGTTGAAGCTATAAATGTTCTAAAGGAAACATCTGCAAGAATTAGAGATCTAGTATTATCATTTGGAGAGAGGTTGAGCGTTATCATAATGTGGGCAGCATTAACGAAAATTGGTGTTGAGTGTGTACATATGACTGGTAGAGAGGCTGGTATTGTAACTAATGAGAGGTATGGTGAAGCTAAGCCAATATATGAAATTTCTAGAAAACTTGTACAAGAAAATCTTCTAAGATACTTGAAGAATGGTATAACTCCAATAGTTACAGGATTTATTGCAGGAACTATAGATGGTAAAATAACAACACTTGGAAGAGGTGGTAGTGACTATACTGCAACACTACTAGCATATCTAGTAGATGCAGAACAGGTTATACTATATACAGACGTTCCTGGAATAATGACTGGAGATCCAAAGTACGTTAAAAATCCTAGAGTAGTTCCTGAACTTAGCTATAGTGAAGCTATAATGAGTGCACAACTTGGAGCTAAGAGACTACATCCAAGAACTTTCGAACCTGTTAAGAATACTAACATCAAGACTGTGATAACATCAATAGGAGCTCAAGAAAAGACTATAATACAGAAAGATGTTCGAGAACCACCAATAAAATTATCAGCAATGACTACAGGAGACGTACTTGTACAAGCTAAAGTACCTGAAGATACACTACACGACTTTTTAATGGAACTATCTATAGGATTGTCAAAACTTGGAATTGAAGATGTTAGATATATGACATATTCAGACTATGAATCACAACTATACATGATCGTTAAGAGTAGTGTTATAGATCATGTAGTAAAACTACTATCAACATTACAATCTAAAAGACTTATAGATGAGGCAAAATTCTACAAAGATATAGCACTAGTATCAGTTATAGGTCATGGTGCTGGAGATCCATCACTAATAAGTCCATACATGTCACATCTAAAAGACGTACCAATACTAAGCACATTATTTATGAGAAATGCATTCACAGTAGCAGTACCATCAGACAAGGGGGCAACAGTTATGTATAGATTTCATGAAGAACTAATAAGGCAATGGGAGAAGAGATAGTTCAAGAGATATCAAAAATTAGAGAAGAAATAGACAAAATAGATGAACAAATACTAAACTTAATTAAGAGAAGAGCTGAACTAGCTAGAGAAATTGCAAAAATAAAAATAAGAAGAGGAATACCGATAGTTGATAGAGATAGAGAGGACATTGTTAGAAGAAGATGGATTGAAAAATCTTCACAATTAGACCTTCCAAAAGAAGTTATTGAACCAATAGTAGACTCACTAATAAACTATGCAATAATGATGCAAGTATCTAAAGCAGTTGAAGAGAAGTGGAAGGACAGGATTAGAGTTGTCATAATTGGTGCAGGTGGTATGGGAAGAACAATGTATACACTATTCTCAACATTTGGAATAGAATCAAGCATATACTCAGCTAGGAGACTAGCTCAAGAAGATATAGAAATACCAAGATCAGATATAGTAATATTTGCTACAAGACCAGAATATTTTAATTCAGAAAACTTCTCAAAAATATTAGATAAAGTCGATAGAGATACAATAATTATGGATGTACTATCTGTAAAAGTTCCAACATTCTATAAGATAGATAATGAATGTAAAATTAGAAATCTACAATATATAAGTATACACCCACTATTTGGACCAACAATGTTTGTACTTGGTGAAAATATGATAATTATTAAAGGAAGTACCTGTAAAGATGATACATATCTCAAGATTAGAGAATTATTCTCAGATATGGGTCTACATGTAATAACTTTACAGAGCCCCGAAGAACATGATAGATACATGTCTATAGTTCAGGTACTTCACCATTTTCATCAACTATCATTAATGAAAAGTTTAGAAAAATATTCTAAAATATTCAATATTGATATTAGGAAGATATGTACTAAAAGTCTTAGAATGACTTTGAAAGTTTTAGATAGGTTGAGAGAGGTTATTAGAGCTGTAGTAGAGATTCAGGTATACAATATATATTCTAGAGATGTTAGAAGATTAGTAATTGATAATATGTTAAAACTCTCTGAATGTATTGAAAAGAGTGATAATGTTGATGAAGCTGTAAAGTGTATTGAAGATTGTTAAATATGAGACTCTACGGTCTTGTTGGATGTAGAATTAGCTATACATTATCACCACATATTCATAATACTGTATTTAGACTGTTAAATGTAGATGCTAAGTATGATGTTATTGATATTTCTGAAGATGTTTTTGATATTGAAATTTTGAAAGTATTTGAGAAGTATAGTGGTTTAAATGTCACAATACCATATAAGGTGAGAATTTTAAAATATATTGATAAATTTACAGAAGAAGCTTTACAGGTAGGTGCTATAAATACTATAAAGATTGATAATGGTGTTAAGATTGGTCATAATACAGATATTTATGGTATTGAGAGAGCTTTGAAGAGGTATGGTATTGATATTTCAGGAAGTGTAGCATTAATACTTGGTGCTGGTGGTGCTGCTAGAGCTGCAGTATACATATTCAATAAGTTGAAAGTTTCTAAGATAATTGTTGCTAATAGGAGTAGAGAGAGAAGTTTAGAATTGAAAAATCATTTTAAGAAATTTGGAATTGATGTAGAGATTGTTGATTGGGATAGTAGAGTTGAATATGCTGAGAAAGCTGACGTTATAATTAACTGCACACCTGTAGGTACTCTAAGTAGTGAATCACCACTACCTCAACACGTGTTTAAACCAGGTAAAGTTGTGATAGATATGGTCTATAGACCGAGAATTACAAAAATGCTTGAATATGCTAGAGAGAGAGGTTGTAAGATAGTTGATGGATTAACAATACTTATCTATCAAGCTCTTGTTGCAGATGAATTTTGGCTAGATGTAAAGATTGGAGATGATATATTTGAAGAAGTTGAAAATAGTCTCATGAAGATATTATGAAGATATTTAAGATCTACAAAATATTTTGTCCAAATATTGGAGAAATTTCAGGTAGGGTAGTTAAGTTTGATAAAATTAACCTACTTAGAGATATTGATATTAATAGTGGAACTATATGTGGAAGAGGTAGTGTAGATAAGAGTATTCTAGTATATAGATTTGCTATAGGTTCTACAGTTGGTTCATACATTCTCTATGGATTATCTAAGTATGGAAAGGCACCAAAAGCAATTATGTGTGTAGATGTTGATCTTTTAACACTTGTAGGATCTATATTGGGAAATATACCGATGTTTAAAATAGATGAAGAATTTTATAACTACATATCTGATGGTGATATTGTTAAAATTGAAGTTAGTAATCTTAAAATTTGTAGATGTGTAGTATATAGATGATATGGAGAAGTTTATTCTAAGATATAGAAATGATATATTTTTTGGTATTAATATAATCGAAGAATCTCTTAGTAATATTATAAAATTTTTAAAACCTGAAAAAGCTCTAATAATAACTGGTAGGAGAAGTGCAAAAGTATCTGGAGCTTTAGATAAGGTTGTTAAGATTTTAGAAGATCTTAATGTTTCATATGAAGTTTTTAATGAGGTAACTGCAAACCCAACAGTTAGTATTGCTGAAAGAGCATTAGATTTCTGTAAGAATGTTAAGCCAAGTTTAATAATATGCATTGGAGGTGGCTCAGTTATTGATGTATCTAAAGTTGTTGCAGCTGCATACTATTCAGGTAAGAGTGTTAGTGAGTTATTTAGAGGTGAAGTTTCTAGTGGTAAGATTCCTCTAGTAGTGATAAATTTGACACATGGTTCAGGTTCTGAAGCTGATAGATATGCAGTACTTACAGATGAGAGAAGTATGATTAAGAAAGGTATTGCAGATGAAAATTTCTATCCAACAATATCTATAGATGATCCTGAACTTACGAAAACACTACCTAGAGATCAGACAGTCTATACAAGTATTGACGCATTCTACCATTGTCTTGAGTCATCTACAAGTATTGCAACATCACCATTCACTAGAGTTTTAGCTAGTCAAGGTATGAAATTAATTTTACAATATCTACCTAGAGCATACTTTAATGGTGATGATATAGAGGCTAGATATTGGTTAATGTATTCAGCACTTATAGGAGGTATATGTATAGATAATTCAAGAACACACATAGTACATGCTGTAGAACATGCAGTAAGTGGTATAAAACCTGAAATTGCACATGGTCTTGGACTTGCAGTTCTAGGTCCAAAATTAATATCATACCTATATATGAAATGTCCTGAAAAGTTTACAATACTTAAAGAATTTATACCAGACTTAAAACTTAGATCAGAAGAGTATAGAAGAGTTGAATATTTCTTAAAATCAATATCTGAACAGTATGGAATAAAGACTAGCTTATCATACTTAGGATTTGGTAAAGACGATATTAAGACTATTGTTAAGATAACTGAAGAAGCTTCAAAACATCTAATAGATTTAACACCATGTAAAATAACTTATGAAGAGATTGAGAAGATACTACATGAGATGGTGTAGAACTACCTCTTTAGACTTCTATACTTAACATATAGGTATGAACATAGTGCAATAAGGATAGCTATAACTATACCCTCAACTATTGGTATAAATATACTTACACTATATCTACTAACATATCTAGAAGTCTTCACTATAGTTGGAGTATATTTATGAGATTTTAATGCAGGTTTTGAAATTTTCAATACTCCAAGAACTACATATGGATCTCTACCTGCTAATCCTAACTTATAGAATAGTGATGGATATCTCCATACATGACCTTTAAAGTATATTATCTTTAATATTTTTACAAAATAGCTAGGATTGTTAATATATTTCAACATGTATATATCAGCTATAATTCTAGAAATCCACCATGTTGATCCATGAAATGATATTTTAAACTTCTTCAAATATATGTGTACTTTAGTCCAATTAAATGCTAATATATATGCAACACCACTATCTGTATGCTCATTATACATTATTACAATACCTGCAACATTACCTCCAAGAATTTTAGAAATCTCATCTTGTTCTGTCCAATTTAGTAATTTAACAACAATTCTCCTCTTGCCAGGTGTAGCATCTAGAAGTTGTACATATACATCATCTTTACAATATACTGGAGATGCTATTATGTAGACCTTATAACCCTCCTTTAGCAACTTTCTCAATATTAAATATCTATACATCAAATATCCTGATAAGAGTCCAGGACAAATATGATTGTGTAACTCAGCTGCTAGAAAGAGTTCAGGAGGTGCTCCATGTGACCATACTGTCGTTATTGTAATTATTGAAAATGCAGAATCTTCACTAGTATGTGTTGTAATGTACTTCCACTCTAGATTAGGATTTTCTAAACCTCTATACAATATTTTCGATATGTTGAAGTTAAATTTGTCAAATTTTATAATACATTCATTATATATTCTATATGAAGCATCTCTACTAGATATCTCACCACTACATAAGCTTTTCAATATATCATATATACATGTTCTATTAAATTCTACAAATATTGCATATTTCGTACTGTTGTTATATGTGAATATCCATGGATTTTCTATAGATATTGAGTGTATTGGTATTAAGTTGTACGGTATTTCAAATTCATTTAATATGAAGTAGTATGTTAGTGGATATAGAGAGTATCCTCCTACTGTTATATACTTAACATTTGTTAATACTAGTGTATTGTGTATATTTTTTATATTTAACTCCTTTGATATCTCCTTATACAGTTTTTCGCTTACTGTATTTAATGTTTTTACAATATTCCAATAGCATCTTGTTGGAAGTGCATATGTTGTTGAGATTGTTAATGTTAGTATTATTGTTGTAAGTAGTATTGCCATACTTATTATTATGTTATTTTCTTTCTTACTCATTATGTCTGTAATACTTGTCTGATTAATAAGTATTTAATGTTAGAATCTCTATGTGAGAAAATTATTAGTATTTTCAAGTTCTATAATGTCTGTATGATGAGCCGCATGCTTCTAGAGAGATGAAGAGTTGGTAACCCGTCTGATTATTTTGTAGATTGGGTATATATTTTCTCTTTGTCTATCCTACATGTGGGTGGTAAAGGTACAGGATACGATCTTGAAGATGTTGATGGTATTGGTCCTAAGACTGCTCAGATGTTACAGGCTAAGGGTATCATATCTGCTAGACATTTAGCATTGTTTACTCCTGAAGAGTTGATTGATATTACTGATATGACTCCTGATAGAGCTGAGAAGATTTTGAGAAGTGCTAGAGAGCTTGTTTTTGGTCAGAAGAGAGTTTTGAAAGGTAGTGAACTTGTTAAAACTATTCAAGATATGCCTAGATTGACTACTGGTGTCAAATCTATAGATAGACTACTTAATGGTGGTTTAGAACCTAAAGCAACTTATGAATTTGCTGGTGAGTTTGGTACAGGTAAGACACAGATATGTCATCAACTTGCAGTTACTGTACAATTACCAAGAGATAAAGGTGGTGTACAGGGTGCATGTGCATACATAGATACTGAAGAGGCATTTTCACCATCTAGAATAGAGGCAATTGCGAAGAGATTTGGAATAGATCCACAACAAGCTCTAGATAACATATATGTTATAAAGGTTGTAAATGCTTCAGATCTTGAAGATAGGATAAAGTTTGATCTTGTAAAACTTGTAGAACAGAACAACGTAAAACTAATAGTGATAGACTCCATAATTGCACTATATAGAGCAGAATTTAAAGGTAGAGAAAGACTAGCAGAAAGACAACAAAGACTAAACTACATACTAGACTGGCTTATGAGAATAGCAAAAGTATACAACATATTCATAGTAATGACAAACCAAGTAATAGACATACCACTAGGATATATAGAAGTTAAAAGACCAGCAGGAGGAAACGTACTAGCACACGCAGTAACACATAGACTATTCCTAAAAAAGTCAAGAGATGATGTAAGAATAATGGAAGTACTAGACAGCCCAAGACTACCATATAAATCAACAGCAACATTCAGAATAACAGACAAAGGAATAGAAGATGCATGATGAAAGTCCTGCAACAGAAAGATGAAGAAGGTTTCCGGCACTGACCTAGCATGTGAAGAAGTTAATTTGAGATTATGCATAGGTAGCATTTTAAGACCACCTTGATTATAAAGTCCTAATACTTTCATAAACCTCTTCCCTCTTGAACATATTAAATCTATGAGATTCCTTATAGGTCTTATATTATCCTGTACTCATCTTCTAACTCCCCATTGTTAATTTTGATCTATTCTTTCTAATTGTGCAGCTAGATTTATCTTATCATTGTATGACATATGCATACACTAACGTTTAACTATCTAATGAGGATTATCGATGAGCACGTTGTTAGCTATACAATTGCTAGGATGTCCTATTCCGATATTAGTCTCATAAAGTTACTATCTATTTTGAATTATTGTTGTTTTATTTTGAATAGTACTATTGCCATTATTAGCCATGCTATGAATATTAGTATGAGCCCTATAAATATTATTATTAATGGTGCTCCTACTAGCATTAGTATTCCGCTTATTTTTGCAAGATTTTCGTTAAACATGTTTGATATTAAGTCGCTATGTTTTTTGTAGTATATTGCTGATACTATTAGACATATGCATAGTGATATTACTGCTAGTAGTATTGATATTGCTAGTGCTAGTGGTAGTAATGGTATTGCTATACCTCCTGTAAATATGTTCATTGCTATTGATCCTAGTCCAAATGTGTATACTATTGCTAGGAATAGTGCAAAGCCTATTATTATGAATAGTGCACTTTTTAATGCTGTGTCAAATAGCTCATGAGAACCTTTTATCTTAGCCATATAGTATACTCCTATAAGCCATAAGATACCACCAACTATCGACAATATACCTCTACTAATTACACCAATAGCTATCAGGAGTGCACCAATAGCTGCGAGAATTTTTGCTGTATCAAAGTCCATACTTCTAACATCTTAAGATGTATTTTTATGATTTTTTAATAATACTTTCACACCTTGTCAATCTTTCAATTATGCTATCTATCTTATTTATTACAATTTCTCTACATTCCTCTCTTTCAAAATCTTCTTTCAATATCTTAACTATCGACATCGTTACTATACTTCTAACATGCATATAATCTTCTAGTGATGTTATAAATTTCTTGTAGTCAAAACTATCATACCTCCGCAATATCTTAACTAGTCTTCTTTTAAACCCCTTATCAAGTCTTATGTTATCTATAATGTCTTCAATAATCTTTTCTATATGTGTTATATCTATCTTACTAGATTTGCAGTTAGTATTCATATGCATTCTCGATATTTTACATATTTATATTCATGTTATTGTCTTAGAGAGAATTTCATATTCTTCATGATTTTAGTATAATTGAAATATTTAACAGTTATATATCTCACGTCTTGAACACTATGTGTGAGATTGGGATTATTTGGCTATGGTAAGATGGGTGAGGCATTTGCAGAAGTTTTTCGTGAAAAATGTGATGTTGTTGTGTATGATGTTGTTGAGGATAGACTTAGACTAGCTCGTGAACGTGGTTTTCATATAGGTAATTCTGCTCGTGAAGTTGCTGAGATTTGTGATATATGGTTTATATCTGTACGTCCACAAGATGTTTCTGATCTTGCAAATGAGATTGGTAATCTTGCTAAAGGTAGATTGATAATTTCTATTGTTGCAGGATTATCAACAGATGAGATTGAGAAGTTATTTCCTGAATCTAGAGTTATACGTCTTATGCCTAACATAAATATTCGTGTTAGACATGCTGTCATTGCATTAACACCAGGTAGAAATACTTCCAGAAGTGATATTGAACTAGTTAAAAAGTTGTTAGAAGGTGCTGGTATTATTATTGAAGTTCCTGAAAAGCTCATGCCTGCATACACAATGCTTACAGGTGTAACACCTGCACTTATTGCATATATTGCAGATGCACTAGCTTGGAGTGGTGTACTTGCTGGAATTGATAGAGAGACATCATTGAAAGTTATTGCAAACATACTGATAGGTACAGGAAAGCACCTACTTGAGAAAAAGCCTGATGATATCATTACAATGGTTGCAACACCTGGAGGTATAACTATAGAAACTATAGAGTTTTTAGAATTTGAAGGTGTTAAGGGAAAGATTATGGAAGCTATTAAGAGAGGTCTTGAGAAGGAGAAGAGATTGAAAGGTTAGCCAAACCACCAATCTTCAAGCTGTTCAGGTGTTAATTCTTCAATCTTCTTTAATGTTGCCTCCTCTCTAACTAGATCTCTAATTGATAATACACCGACAAGATTCTTGTTGGAATCTACAACCACTAGATGCCTAATTCTATGACTTCTCATAAGTTTTGCAGCATCCTGTATAGAATCTTCATCTCTGACAGTTATGACTTCTCTAGTACATACATCTTCAATCTTTGTACTATTAACATCTCTACCTTCAGCAATACATCTAACAATATCTTTCTCAGAAATAACACCAAAAAGCTTACCATCCTGAACTACAACTAGAAAACTTACACCATTCTTAATCATTGTCTCAGCAGCCTCTTTCAAAGTTGCTTTTGGTGAGATTGTTACAAGTCTTTTAGACATTACATCTCTAACCTTAATCATCAAGTATATCTTTACATGTTGAAGTAATTACACTTTGTGCAATATTGTAACTGTTGTACATTACGGAAAGTTCTTATATTACTACAACTATCCAAAGTGCAATAATAGCAATTCCAAATATGAGTACTCCTACCTTAGCAAGTTTACTAATCTTCAAAGCTTTTTCATTATCTCTATATTTTAAATATACAACCCTCCTATACATAATACATGATGTTAAAAACGTTAGATATATACAAGTTGCACATGATGCCCATAAAATTCTTAAAATATACTTACTTAATGGTATTTTAACCATTATTAATAGAAATATTGTTGGTAATATTACAATTGCAAATGCTGTAGGTATGAACAATATTTTAACTATATCAATTCTTAAATCTCTCTCAGACATTTATAAGTGCTCTAGAGGACTAACTTATAAATATGTGCTTAACATATATACCGTAGTTATGATGAACGCGTTGGTAGCTGAGTATTGATGAACGATGGGCGAGCCTGAACCTAGGACTATCTTTATTAATCTTGAAGATATACTTCATAAAGCATATGTCTACAATAGCTTTAGAAGGATTTAAACCTGAAGAATTTGTACAGAAATGTATAGAGGAGATTAGGAAGTTAGGAATTACAAGAGCATTAGCAGCTGTTAGTGGTGGTGTTGATTCTACAACTGCTGCAGTATTAACATATCGTGCAATTGGTGAAAAACTATGTCCAATATTTCTAGATACAGGATTTATGAGATTAAATGAACCTGAGAAGGTTGTAAATATTCTTCGTAAAGTATTGCCAAGTATAGAGTTGATAGATGTTAAAGATAGATTTTATAGAGAGTTAAGAGGTTTAAAAGATGCTGAGATTAAGCGTATAACTTTTAGAAAGATCTTCTATAAAACACTTTCAGAAATTGCAAATTTAAAGAAATGTGAATGGCTTGTACAGGGAACAATAGCACCTGACTGGATTGAGACTAGAGGTGGTATAAAGACACAACATAATGTTCTTGAACATGTCGGTATAGATCCTGTACGTGAATTTGGTTTTAAAGTTGTAGAACCACTAAGAGAACTTTATAAAGATCAGGTACGTGCAGTAGCTAAATATTTAGGAATACCTGATGAGATAGTCTATAGACAACCATTTCCAGGACCTGGACTACTTGTTAGATGTGTTGGAGAGTTCTATATTGAAAAGCTTGAAGTTTTGAAGAAAGCTCATGATATTGTTGAGAAGATGTTAGAAAAATTCTCATTAAGTCAATGGTTTGCAGCAATATGGGAAGATGAGTATGATATTGACGAAGATCTGACAAGAATATTGAAGACTAGTCTTAAGAAAGATTTAGAAGTTTACATATTTACAAAAGCTAGAGGTACAGGTGTTAAAGGTGATTCTAGAGTTTATGGTCCAATAGCATTGATTAGAGGTGAACTCTCTGAAGATGAGATGTATAGAGTATACATGTATATAACTACTAGAAGACCAGATATTGCACATGTAGTATATGAATTAGATAGAAGAAGTTCAGGAAAGTACTTCATAGCTATTAGAGCTGTAATAACTAGCAACTTTATGACTGCTAGAGTTGCTAAGATACCAATACAATACTTAAGAGAGATTTCTAATAAAGTATTTAATGAATGTCCAGAAGTTTCAGCAGTTGGTTATGATATTACACCAAAACCACCAGCAACTATAGAGTTTGAGTGAAAACGCTACCTTATATATTATTTAAGTCTACTATAATCGTGATATTGCCAAGATGTTTAGAAGACTATGATAGATTCATACTTAGATACCCATTTACTAGAGAGGGAAAGCAGAGAATATCCAAATACATACTTGAAGATCTTCTAAAAGATAGAGATATTGTTGAGAGAAGTGTAAATTTTGTAGAACATGTATTGAAGAGAGGTAGCATTCCTCAAGAATATCTTTCTGATGTTGAGACATTTCTAATATGTACATACCTCTCAATATTGATAGTTGCACAGCTAGATAGGAAGGTATGGACTAGATTTGCAGATGTCTTAAGTAAGTATATGAGTGATAATCTATGTTTAGAAATCGATAGAGACTGCATATTGTATATAGCTGAGGAGTTTGGAATATATACAAGACAGGTTAGAGATGTTGTAAAATGTGAAAAACTTAACATATTTTTCGACATTGCAATACCTGTATGGACATATTTAAAATATCGTCCGAAAAATGATCCAAATTGGAAATTAACTAACAGATATCTAGCTAGGGGCTATGTACTTTTAACATATAGAGAACTTGCAAGACTTGTTGAAGAGGCTGTAGAAAAGCAGATATTGAATATGATTGAAAATTCTTCAAAAAATGATATTATATGTTCAAGTATTAGAGAGATTATTGGAGATAGATTGAGAAAGATAGAGAAGATGTTCATACCTAGAATAGAAATTTCAAAAATTAGTGGTAAAGTTAGTGAAGATCAAATATTTCCACCATGTATACAGGCGATAATTAGCGATATTAGAAGTGGAGGTAATCCAAGCCACATGGCTAGATTTACAGTTGCAAGTTTTCTACTAAACTACTACATTAAACTTCTAAAGGTTGATATAAATGATGCTATTGAAAAAGTTGTAGATCTATTTAGAACTGTTGCAGATTTTGATGAAAGAAAGACTAGATATCAAGTACAGCATATTGCAGGTCTCGTAGGTGGCAGAAAATTCTACCTACCACCAAACTGTGATGAACTTCAAAGCTTAGGATTATGCCCAACAGGAGGTTCATGTGGTGTTAAAAATCCGCTAGTGTACACTATGAGGAAATTGAAAGAGTTTAAGAGAGCTAGAAAAGAGGTAAATAATACAGTTAATAGGAAAGATGTTAAAGATGCAAATATAAATATTGCAAAAACCTAGTCTACTCCTCAAGACCAATTCTATTCTCTATATATGTTATTAGTTTTGATATTATTAGAAATGTAGAGTACACATACTTACCAATTTTATACACCTTATCAACAATCCTGTATGTAAATTCACTAAATTCACCATGTGGAAATCCTCCAACAATAATACATGGATATTCTAGATTTATAATTTGGTTAACTAAATCTCTAAATGTTATTTCAATACCTTTAACATCATCTAGAAGTATCACTACACTAGGATTTATATAATCTATCAACTCTTTTAGATTCATATTTCTCAATGTTAATAGTGGTTTTCCTGTTGGTGGAACTCTACTAAGTTTATATAATTGTTCTATTAGTCCAATAAAGTTGTTATAATTACGTGGTATTCTTGTTGTTGGATCTATAAATATTACTTTATTATCTATAGTATGTATGTAAGTTCTTAATAATCCAACACTATTCATAGGTGTGTACTGTGTTACCTGTAGAGATAGGTATACTATGTCAGGTCTACCTCTCTTATGTGAATCTTTCAAATTTTTCATTGCTTCATGATGTCTAGATCTGTCTAATATCATGAAGCGTGGATCCTTTCCTCTTCTTTTAGCATCTTTCAAAATTTGTGGATGATTAATTATCTCTTTTGGAATTGTTTCAAGTGCACTCTCTGCAATTATTAGATGGAGAGTCTTCATATTGCAGTACTATAATCTAGTCTTGTATGGCTAAACTATACATTATCGGTGTTGGAATATATCCTGATTATATAAGTGTTAGAGCTTTAGAAGTATTGAAGAAACTTAGAATAGTATTTTATGAATGTTACACATCACCAATACCTAAAAATTTATTGATAGAAGTATTGAGGAGGTATGTTGGAGATATTGAAGTTGTAGAACTTTCTAGAAAAGATATTGAAGATTATAATTGTAGAAAGATTATAGATGTGTTAAATAAAGGTGAAGATACTGCACTACTAGTTCCTGGAGATCCTATGATAGCTACAACACATACAGCTGTTAGAATAATAGTTAGAAAGTTAGGTCATGATGTTGAAGTTATACATGGAGTTTCAATATTAAATTCAATAATTAGTCTACTTGGATTAAGTCCATACAGGATTGGCCCTATAGCAACTATAACATATCCAAGACTTGGAGTTTTATCAGAAAGACCTTATGAAATTACTAAGGAAAATCTTACAAGAAATTTACACACAATACTACTACTAGATATTAAAGATGATGGAGGTTTCATGCCTGTAGATGATGCTATAAAGATATTAAAGATGATGGAAGATAGGAGGAGAGAAGGTATATTTTGTGAAGATAGGTTAATGATTGTTGTATCTAGACTTGGATATCCAAATATGAAAGTTAAAGTAGATATTCTAAAAAATTTTGAAAACTATAGTGAAGAACCACCACATAGCATAGTTATACCAGCAGTATTAAGTCCTGTTGAGAGAGAATTACTAGAAGTTGAATTTAATGTAGATCCTAAACTTCTTGATCTTTCAGGGAAAATACACCTCTAGTACATGCTACAACACATGCCTGACATCTATCGCATAGTTCATCAATAATCTTCACTTGACTATCCTGAAATGTTATAGCTCTACACATCAATTTACTACACATTCCACATCTATCACAATACTCGAATCTACATACTACACCTCTAGGATAGTATTTTAGTAGTATTATAGAGACTTTACCAATAGCTTTATATATTCTATAAATAATATCATTATCAATATCTAGAATAACATACTTAACATCTTTAAGTTTTAAAAACTTAACAATATCATCATCATAGTATGTTATTATTAAAGTTCTACGCAATTTATTAATATTATCAATATCTTTAAAATCTAATTTCGTAGATAGGTATATTATGTTTATTGATTTAGGAATCTTATCTTCAAAAATCTCTAACTCACTAATCTTCTTAACTTGAATATCAACACAGTCAAATATATTTTCAGGAACTTTAGTAATAAATCTCACATCATACTTACCTGTTTTGGAGATGTTAGGTATTTTGAATGATGATAGAACCAGAATGTTCAAATCTTTAAATAGGTTTAGTAATGTTAGGGGTATTGATAATAATAGCCTAACCTTACCTGTGATATTGTTTCTTAAATATTCAACATATTTTTCATATAGTTTATAGGTATCTATATAGTGGTATTTTTCATATTTTCTAATAAATCTTCTACATATTGTTATTATTGATTTTGCATTAATATTCTCAATCTTATTTATAGTATATATTTCTGGTATTATAAATCTATACTTGTCTAAATCTGCACCATTTAGTATAAATCTTCTTAATGGCTTATCAACTATTATTAATTCCTGTCCAGTACCTATCTCTAAGATTCTTATACATCTATTCTGTATTTTCTCATTATTATCTATGTATCTTATATCTGAGCTAATCCATGCGTATGTGTATTTCCAATCTCTATAGAATAGTCCTATATTTCTCTTATATATTTCTAATTTTTCTTCTCTATCACTAGAGTCATGTTTTATGAATATTGGTATTCTCAGGATTACTACCTTTTCTATAGATTCACTAATATCTAAAGCTTCTGCTATTGCTTTAGGATATTCTTCAATATTTTCAATATCGTATATAATGTCTAGATCATGTACTATATCTCTAATATCCTGATAGTCTAATACTATCAATACTACAGCTCCTCTCACTACTATGCTTCTAATGCTGTTATACACTAACCTGAACGTGTATGAGTCACATAGTATTGCAAATCTTTGAAAAAGTGCTGTACTTAATCTAGCTCTATCTATTATAGATTCTATATCTATCTTCTCATCATTACACTCTTCATATAATGTATACGTCATGAAAACGTCTACGTACTTCTCAGTCACATCTTTAATATAGCTTAATATTCTAGAGATAGATTTAGTATTTACACAACTTTCAACCTCTCTTAATACCAGCTCAGCTATGTTTATGAACACCCCACATCTCTCAATAATGTAGGATTTTATAATGTTGCTTGGTGAGATTTTAGTAGACATATTGAAGAAGTATGGAATTAACATAATTCATATAGATAGACTAACTCTATACAAAGTTAGAGATTTTAATTCAAATATATTTCAAGCACTAGCAATACTACTACTAAACGGTAGAATTAATATATGTATTGACGAAGAGAGATCAGGATCTACAATATATGAGTATGATAATATAAAGATAATACATGGTTCTGGATCTGAAATATCAAAATACTACATTAGGTGGAGTAGTAGAAAATGTATTAACAACATAACTGACAAGATACGTGAAGAAATTTCAAACATGCTTAATATCAAGTTTAAATATAGAAGTCTTCCACACTTCGTTATTGATCTATCATTTTGGGATGAACATACGGAGAATGAGAAGAGAGAGCTTATAGAACAAATTATAATGTGTATAAAAACATTGAGAAAATATCTATATGATAGCTATCTAACACTTACATCATGTAGTGAAGATTTTATACAATACTTCAAGAGTAAGACTTCAGGTATGGTACATAGAGTTAATATACTTAAGATAAATCTTAGAGAGTTTATAAGAAGAAATATTAAGAATTTTAATATTGTTATGCTAGATCCTGAAGGTGAATTTACACTTACTAAATGTGATATATTTTCATACAACATGTATATACTAGGTGGGATTATTGATAAGGAGCGTGTTGATAAGTTTGGAACATATAGACTATATTCACAATATAGATTATGGGAATATAATATTCCAAGAATGAAGATATGTATTGACTGTTCTATAATTGGTGTTCCTGATAGACTTAATAGAATTATCGATATAATACTAAAAGTCAGGTTTGAAGATGTGAATATTGAAGATGCTATAATTCTAAATCAGACTAGACGTGATAGAATCTATAGGTGGTATTTTGAAATTCAAAAATATTCTAAGAAGGTTGTTAAAGATGGTAAAGTTATTAAACATTTAATATCTAGAAAGCTCTTTGAAAGGTTGTGTAGTAGATATCCAATATCTAGTAAAGATATTGATAGGATATTTAAATCTTTAAATGTTGAAATTGTTGATAGTCTATAGATATTACATCCTGTAGAGATTTACACTATTTATAAAGGTTCTAAGTACGATATCTATCATAGAGATGAGTCGAGGTTGGCAGGGTAGAGATGTTATATCTGTACTAGACTTCAAACGTGAAGATCTTGAAGAACTTTTCAATCTCACGATGGTTATGGAGAAGTATTCTAGATCTAGATTAAACATTCTTGAAGATAAGATACTTGCATTAGCATTCTTTGAACCAAGTACTAGAACTAGATTAAGTTTTGAAACTGCAATGCATAGACTTGGTGGTAGTACTATTGGATTTGTTGGTGAAGAAGCAACATCTATAGCTAAGGGTGAATCTATAGCTGATACTATAAGAATGCTTGATGCATATGCTGATGCTATAGTTATTAGACATAGTCTTGAAGGTGTTGCTAAATATGCAGCTGAGATAGCTGAAAATCCTGTAATAAATGCTGGTGATGGTACTCAAAATCATCCAACACAGGCAATGCTAGATCTATACACAATATGGAGAGAGCTTGGAGAAATTGATGGACTCACGATTGGAATATTGGGAGATTTGAAGTATGCTAGAACTGTTAAATCATTTATTGAAGGTTTAACACTTTTCAAACCTTCAAAAATATATCTAATATCACCACAATCATTAAAACCTAGGAGAGAAGTCTTAACAATACTAGACATTGCAGGTATAAAGTACGAACATGTTGAAAATATTGAAGATGTTATAAAATATCTAGATGTTCTATATGTTGTTAGAATTCAAAAAGAGAGATTTCCAGACGTTGTTGAATATGAGAGAGTTAGAGGTAGTTATAGAGTAACATTAGAAACTTTGAAAAATGTTAAAGATACATTAATCATACTACATCCATTACCTAGAGTTGATGAGTTAGATCCGAGAGTTGATAATACTAAATATGCAAGATATTTCAAACAGGCAGCATATGGTGTTCCTCTGAGAATGGCATTATTAACATTAATATTTGGTAGAGAAAGTAAGGTGTGAATATGGAGAGAGAATTGATAATTAGGAAGATTAAGGATGGAATTGTGATAGATCATATACCTGCTGGAAAAGCATTAACAGTATTGAAACTTCTCGGAATTACAGGTAAGGAAGGTTTTAGAGTTGCACTTGTGATGAATGTTGATAGTAGAAAACTAGGATTGAAAGATATAATAAAGATTGAGAGTAGAGAACTATCTAAAGATGAGTTATCAATAATAGCACTAGTTGCACCAACAGCAACGATAAACATCATTAAAAATTATGAGGTTGTTCAAAAGTTTAAAGTTGAAATACCTGATAAGATTGAAGGAGTATTAAAATGTCTAAATAGTAAATGTATTACAAATAAACCTAGAGAACCTATAAAATCTAGATTTATTACAATATCTAAAAATCCACTAATAGTTAAATGTGACTACTGCGGTACTGTATATACAGCACAAGATATAGAGTATATGTTATTAAAATCTAGAGAATAATGAAAATATATAGAAGATTATTAAAATATCTACATCCTGAAGTTACATATAGAATATCTCACATATTAATGAAGTACTGTATCATACCTATAGAGAAGTTGTGTAATACTAATTATGAAGTTTTTAATACTAGATTTAAAATTCTAAATGTTGATATTCCTATACCTATAGGTGTTGGTGCAGGTATTGATAAGAATGGTGAATTAATACACATATTTTCTAAAATATCAGGTTTTCATGTAGTTGGATCAGTAACACTGCATCCAAGATCTGGTAATAGACATCCTAGATTGTATAGGTATGTTGATAAGTTTGCTATGTTAAATGCTATGGGATTACCTTCAAAAGGTTTTAAATATGTAGTAGCTAGATTAGAAAGATTGAAAGTTAATATACCAATAATATGTAATATTGCTGGTTTTTCAAATAGTGAATTTATAATTATGTCAAAGATTTTGAATAATATCGAAAATGTTAAGATTGTTGAAATTAACATAAGTTGTCCTCAATATAGAGGTGTGGATCTTCATAATTCTGAGATTTTAGATAGATTATTAGAAGATGTTCGTAGTGTCTGTAGAAAGCCTATACTAGTTAAGGTTAGACCTAGGAGTTTAGATGTTCGTGAGATAGTTAAGATATGTGAGAAGTATAGTAATGTTGGATTAACAATATCAAACTCATTTTCAACTATAACATCCTGCATGTCTTCAGGTGTTGGTGGTTTTAGTGGATTACCAATCTACAGACTTGTTAAGAGGATTGTCAAGTATGTTAGAGAGTTTAGTGATATTGAGATTGTTGCTTGTGGTGGAATATTTCATGGTAAACAAGTTTATGAATTATTAGAGAAGTATGGTGTATCTGCTGTACAGATTGTTACAGCTATAGCATTTGAAGGTCCTTATGCAATTTGTAGAATTGTTAAAGAATTCTTAATGTATTATAGATAGTGTTAGTAATGTAAGTGTGAATGATAGTGGTATTGATAGGTATAGTACTGTTAAAGCTTTCTTAACATACTTATAGTCTATTATCCTGATACTATAACCATAGCTAATACCAACCAGCGAGCATACTAGAAGTACTGAGAAACTTACAGGTATTCCAATAAATGTTGCTATTTGAGCTACAGCATATGAGAGTGTTGTAACTACTAGACATCCTGTTAATGTTAATGCATATACACCTGCAAGTTTATTTAGTGTTCTCCTACCTGTTATGAATGTTCCCAACATCGATGATATTAGTATAGGTATTAGTGATGTATAGTCTCCTCCTGTGATCATCCATAGATATCCTATATTATTTGCACCAAAGCTCATACATAGTAGAAATGATGTTATATATGAGACAAATCTATATACTGATGCTCCAACTGTTGGTCTTCTACTTCCAACATAGTGTAATATTTTCAATATTGGTGGACATAGTATAAATATTATGAATGATGACAATATCCAGTATGATACTGCATATATTAACTTGTAGTTATTAGACACTACTAGACCATATGTCATTATGCTTGTAGATAATATGTACATCAGCGATACAGGTACTCTAAACACCTCTCCTATTAAGACTATTATCAACGTTATTGCTAAAGATATGTCTAGAAATGTTCCTGATACTGATATATGTACCATATGCTTACTCTGTAACAATAGTCCAACAATATAGCTGAAGTATGCAAATATTGGAGCATTTTTCTCATTTAACATTCTAGTACTTACTAGAGGTCCTACACATACTGAAAGATTGTTACTACTTATTAAGTATGTTAGTAATGTCGTTAAGATTAATGTTACTATTTTCATTACGTTATTGATATTAAGAGTAGAAGTGTTAATTCTGCTAAATCTCTAAGCTTATCAACAACTGTGTCAAGCATGTATGTTATTGATATTGCGGAGTAGAACTCTACCATACTCATCCTATCAGCATCACTATATATCTGATCTAGCATCCTCTCTTTCAATTCATCAACCTCCTCCTCCAACCTCTCTATCTCATTCATTCTACTTCTAGTATCTTGAATAGATCCATTAATTATGTTTGAATATAATGTATGTAATTCTCTTATTGCAGCTATAGCTTTTCTACCAGCATCAACAACATATCCATATACTCTCAGTACTACATCCTTATTTTTTGAATATTTTAACATTCTCTCAAGTTCTTTAGATAGTACATATATTTCATCTAGTATATCATCTATCTTATTTGTCATTATTTCTATAATATTTAATGCATGAGCTGTTACAGCACCTCTAGATAGTAGTTCTGAAATCTCTCTAGAAATTTCATCTCCCCTCTTCTCAAGTTCAACAATCTTTCTTAAGCACTTTTCCTCTAATCTACACTCTGGTGATGTTAATACTTCAAGAGCTTTCATAGATAGTTCTAGATGTTCTTTAAGTTTTGAGAAGATTGTACTTTCCTGACCTTTAAAAAGTCCCACTAGTCTGTCTAGTAGTCTCACACTTAGTCAATATTTGAGATGTTTAATTATCCTTTTGTATCAGGTTCCTGGAAGCATTGTGTAGAGTGTTAATAAGAGATTTGCAAGATCTTGAGCTGCATCAGCAAGATTATCTACTAGTTGAACTATCATTCTAGCATGTATATACTCGTGACATGATATTTCATTTGCTTTAGATGAAAATTCTAGTAATATCCTATTTTTAGCAATATCAACTTCATGTTCTATATTATTAACTTTCAATATATTATTTGTCAAGTCGTCTAATCTTATAGTCTCAACTATGGACTCTCTCAATGTCTTGATAGCTTCACTACATAGTTGTAGTGTTGAGTATAGGTATGTTGAAACTCTATCCCACATCTTAGTATGTTCATCAGGTAGTGCTAGATATCTCTCTATCTCTAATGCTAGAACATTCACATTATCCAACATATCGTCAAGCTTATTCATAACTGATGATATTAGTGGAGTTGATAGTGGGTGTAGTACTCCTGACTTAATTATAAATATCCAAGATTCCTTTATCAATTCATCACCTCTTACTTCTAATATTTTTACAGAATGTACAGTTTCCTGAATTTTACTTCTAATAATTTCTTTTGAATTTCTTACATTTTCTCTAAGTATTTTTACAGCTTCTTCTGTTAGTGATAGATGTCTAGAAAAGTTTTCTAAAATCTTCTTATCTAGTGCAAGTCTACCTACTATACGTGCAAGTATGTTTCTCATTCTATCTTTTCGCCCTCAAGTACTTATCTATACTCTGTGCAGCTTTTAAACCTGAACCTACAGCCTGTCCTATACTTGATGGTCCTAAAACTACATCACCAGCTGCAAATATCTTCTCATTACCAGTCCTATATTCAGAATCTACAACAATTCTACCATCTCTAATCTCAATGCCTAGCTCTTTTGCAATATTTTCATTTATTGGTGGTGTTGGTATTTCACCAATAGCTTCTATAACTGTGTCACATTCTATAGTCTCTATGTTTGATGTATCTAGTATAAATTTGTCACCTTCTCTCTTAACTTTGCAAAATTCTAATCCTGATACTCTACCTCTATTTACAAGTATTTTAAGTGGTTGTCTCTCCTCTAGAACTTTTATATTATACTTATTCAATAGCTTTAGAAATTCTCTATAAGCTCTAGATTCTGATATCTTTCTCCTATATATCAATATGACTTCTCTATTTCTAAGACATAGTTCTTCAACAACATCTACAGCTGTCCTACCTGCACCAATAACGACAACTCTATTACCAACATCTGGCTCTCTATCTACATATCCAAGCTCTTTCAATCTGATGTTTAGAATATATTCTAATGCTGGATAAACTCCAACACTATTCTCTCCCTCAATATTGAGCATTCTACTCTTCCAAGCTCCAGTACATATTAGTATTGAGTCATATTTTGATATTATTTCTCTAATACTTACAATATTCTCAACAAGATCATCACCTTCAATCTTACTATACCCATCCTGAATCTTTGTCTTTAATATAAATTGCACACCTTTACGTTCTAATTCTCTAACTCTACCTCTAATTCTATCTTTTGGAATTCTTCTTGAAGGTATTGCAAACATCATCATACCTCCAGGTTCTGGCAATCTATCGTACACATGTACTTCATAACCTCTCTCAACTAGGTATTGTGCTGCTTGAAGACCTGCAGGTCCTGCTCCAAGTATGGCTATTTTAAATCCAGTTTTCTCAGTCACGAACTATATTTCTAACTCTAGAATTTATGTAATCCGAACTTACACATACACCAGAACCCTTTTCAACTTCTAAAAACTTGGCAATTGGACTACACTTAGCAACTAGTAGAAATATAGCATTTAGATCATAATCAACACACCAGTCTATGTATGCTTCAAAGTTTGCAATACCCTTACTAATGATTAGTGTATTCTTATCATTAAACTCTCTAGCTGCGTATAGTATTGGTGGACATCTATCAGGTACTTCAATAATTTCAAAATCTTTCAAATCTAGATCTTGAATACCTCTAATCACAAGTTCTCTAGTAACATCAATCTCGTACGGTAATTCTCTAACTAGAAGTACAACATCTTTCTTCAATCTACGTATATAGTCTGCTAATACTAGATCAAATAGATGCTCACCTGAGTTGTCAAGTATGTAGCATACCTGTCTACATCTATCTAAAACTTTTCTAAAATTTACATCAATATACTTAACATCTCTATTTAATAGTTCTAGAACATTTTCAATTCTCGGTTTGTAATCATGCATTTCAACATCTAGGAGGTTTGAATTTATTGCAAATTTTAATGCTTCATCAATATTACATATCTTATCTATAACATCTCTACATATGTTTAGAAATTGTCTATATATTCTCCACTTCTCTTCTCTATGTGGATCTTCAATACCTGTAATCTTTACTATAAATTCAAAACTCTTTACAAATATGTTAGTTCTCTTATACTCATCTATATTTGAAATCTCTTTGAAGAATAGTCTCAATATGTTACTATTAATTTTGCAAAGTTTATTAAGTTCTCTAAGTCTAGATTCCACTAGACAGAGCACACAGTTAACATTATCTAGAAACACCTATCACCGCTTGATCTAGTATTATTAAGTTTTTTAACCTGAACCTCATACTTGTCCTGTGAGTAAGCTATTGATAAAGGTGTTAGGTGGTGCTGGAGAGGTTGGTAGAGCTGGAATACTTGTAAAATCTCTAGAATCTGGAACAGCTGTATTGCTTGACTATGGTGTGAATTTTGATGAACAGGATAGACCACTATTTCCACAACATGTTAGGCCCAGAGATCTCTCATGTGTAGTACTTTCACATGCACATCTCGATCATTGTGGTTTTATACCTGCACTATATGTAAGTTATGAAGTTCCACTATATGCAACACCTCTAACGATAGAGTTGAGTGATCTTTTAATAAAAGATTTAATAAAACTTAGTGGATACTACCTACCTTATGAACATAGAGAAGTTTCAAAGATGTTAGAATGTACAGTACCTGTAACTTATGGAGAAGTTGTTGAGATATCTCCAAACTTATCATTAACATTTCTAAATGCTGGTCACGTACCTGGAAGCTCCATGGTTATTATCGAGATTGATGGTTGGAGAGTCCTATATACTGGAGATTTCAATCCATCACCAACATGTCTACTGAATGGTGCAGATCTATACAATATTCCTAAAGATGTTGATGTTGTGATTATGGAAGGAACATATGTAAATGGTACACATCCACCTAGAGAAGTACTTGAAAAACAGCTTGTTGAGATTACACTAAACGTTCTTGAAGATGGTGGATGTGTACTTATACCAAGCTTCACAGTTGGTAGATCTCAAGAAGTATTATCAATACTTGTGAAGTATGGTGTTGATACATACCCAATAATTGTTGATGGATTAGCAAGAATTGCAAATGAGATAATTGCAAGATATCCACACTACCTACGTGACTATAAGCTATATAGGAGAGCTATGGAAGTTGCAATAGAAGTTCCAAGCGAGTACTTTAGAAGAAATGTTGGTTCAGAACCATGCATAGTTATATCACCTGCAGGAATGTTGAAAGGTGGTGCAGTTATACAATACTTGAAAAAACTTTCAAGAAGTAAGAAAAATGCAATAATACTACCAAGCTTTCAAGCTCCAGGAACACCAGGCTTTCAAATATTAACACGTGGAAAAGCATTTGTAGAGAATAGAGAACTAAAAATCGAGGCACAGATATACTGGATTGATTTAAGTGCACATGCAGGTAAGAAAGAACTTGAAGATTTTATAAAAATGTTTAATACAGAAACACACATAGTAATGGTACACACAACACTACTAAATGCATTAAAATTTGTATCAAGAATAAGACAGAAGTACGGTATTGAAAATGTTGTAGTACCAAGATCGATAGGTGAGAGTATAATAATAAAGAAGTAAACAAGGATAATTAAGGAGGATAGTATATCTAAGTTAAGAGATGAAAAGTCTAAAGCTTAGGCATATTAGAGGACTATCTAACATTGTTGGTGCTGTATTACTAATATCGATACTTGTAGTAATATTGTCCATACTATACCTATACGTGTCTAGATATCCATCTGCAATGCCACCTCAAAGTCAAGTATCTAATAGTATGTTGGTGATACTTGGAGTACATCTACTCCCTGGATCTATAGTTATTGATGTGAGAGCTACAATAAGTCCTGTAGTTGTGAAATACATCTACTTCTTCTCCTATCCTGATGGTAGACTTGTACTTATTAGAGAACCTATAGGAGGTCCTGTATATATAAAACCTGGAAATGTGTACCATATAGAGGTCTCACTACTTGGGGTTGACATAAGTTCACTACCTCCATATATTGAGATTGGTGTCGGTACTTCTAGAGGTGGTTCACCAGTAATATATGGTGTTCCAATTAACATTAGAGCTGGAGAATCTTCACTAGCTGGAAAGTCTACAGTTGTGTTTCTTGCAGGTAGAACAGGATCAGGAATAAGTCTAGATCCATCATACATACATTTCGTAATTGTCAATCTAGCTACAGGATCATACACATTCTACTACATATCCGGAAGTACCGTAAAGCAGACTTCTGGAATAGCTAAAATATTAACTACAAACATATTAGATCTATCCAAACTATCATTTTCACAAAGATATGCTCTAGGTCCTGTAGTCATATTTATAAATCCATACAGAGCCTCACAACCATATACGATAACGATAGTAAATATATATGGTGGAAAGTTTACAGTCACACTACCCAAACTTGTTAATAATCCTCAAGAAGTATTGGGAGACTACCTAGTATGTTGGGAAGATCTTTGGTGGCCTGGAACAACAGCACCATTAGACAACTATATTGATGAAGTTGTGAGAGTTACAATATTCATAAATGGTACTGTCAGAATAGAGACTATACATGGATCTGGAGCATTTCTCCACATGTTTATGCTTGGAGCATATTCATATAATACCATACTAAGCCTAGTTAAGACCTATGTCACAACTGCTGGCTGTCTACAAAGTACTACCTATCTAAACTATGTCGTATTTGTAAAACCTCATGGTGTTGCATATCCATCATTAAGTGCTGTATTATGGGATCCAAATACGTGTACCTACATATCAGCATCAGGTACGTTAGTATTTTATAGATAATCTCTACACTCTACTTATAACATCTTTAGCATATTGTATAGCTCTATCTACTAACTTATCTACTTCTCCTAGATAATTTTCATATTTAATATTTTTCAAATCTTCATCTGTAAGATACTTAGATATTTCACTCTCTTTAATAGCTTCCCACAGAGATTTTCCTTCAGAATATCTCATCGTTAGTTCTCTTAACAATCTATGTGCTTCAGATCTTGATAATCCTCTCTTTATGAGAATATTCATAACAGCCTCAGTCAATGTATAACCTTTTAATAATTCTAAATTCTTCTTCATATTTTGAGTATTTATACCTAAATTCTTCAATACTTTAATCATTGAATCTAACATCTCGTCAATTATTAAGAATGCATGTGGAATTAGTATTCTCTCACAACTACTATTTGTTAGATCTCTCTCATGCCATAGTGGTATATTTTCTAGAGCAGGTATTACAAGACCTCTCAACATCTTTGCTAATCCTGAAACTTTCTCTGAAGTTACAGGATTTAACTTATGTGGCATTGCTGAACTTCCAACCCTCTTAAACGATTCGTATAGCTCTCCTATCTCTGGTCTTGATAGTTCTCTAATCTCTAATGCTAATCTATCTAACTGTGATGCAAGTATTGCTAATGTACATATAAGTTCTGCAAATCCATCTCTTGGAGCTACCTGTGTTGAGATTATGTGTGGTTTAAGTCCAAGTTTCTCTAATGTTCTTCTCTCAACTTCAACACCTTTATTACCCCATGCAGCCATTGTTCCAACAGCTCCAGACATCTTACCTCTGACAACTCTATCTTCAACATCTTTCAATCTTTCTAAACTTCTAGTAAATTCGTATATGTAATTTGCAAATTTAAATCCTAGAGTTATTGGTAATGCATGCTGTCCATGCGTTCTGCCTATCATTATTGTATATCTATGTTCTTGAGCTAGGTCAATTAAGATGTTTATCAAATCTTTCAACTTCTTCTTAACTAGGTCTAATGCCTCTCTTATAATTAATGCCCATGTAGTATCTACAATATCGTAGCTTGTTGCTCCATAATGTACAAATCTACAGCTAGTCTTCTCTTCAATTATAAATACTAGACTAGCAATATCATGACCAATCTTCTTCTCCATCTCATACATCTCTTCAGGACTAACTTCTACATTCTTAATCTTCTCACAGGATCCTTTCTCAGCTATACCTAACTCCTCTAATGTACATACTAGAGCTTTTTCAACTTCTACATACTTTCTAACAATATTCTCAACTTTGAATATTCTTCTCATTTCCTCAGAACCGTATCTCCAATCTAGTGGACAGACGTAGTCCATCTAGATCTAGTACATGGCTATTATTCTTCACTTATTCTCTAAATTAAAAAGAGAAAGAGATTTGTAAAGTATGTATGGTTAAGAGGCGAGAGACATAGATCAACTATTAAATATTGCAAATGTAGAGATCCTACTCAGAAAAATCATGTACACCTACTCAGAGCTCAGACCTTCAGACTTACCCAACTCCGCTCGATATATAGTAACATACCTCAAGTATAAACATCTTGTAGAATGTGTAGATTCTGTAACTTTTAGAGAATTAGTAGAGGGTACAGGTCTATCTCCTAGAACTGTCAGAAAGGCAATATCACTTCTTCGTGATCTTGGTCTTATTAGAATTGTTAGAGATGTCTCTCATGGTAGAAGACATCTCTATCAGCTAAACTTTAAGAAATTGAAAGCTTTTGAAAATAGTAGTGATAGAGTAATAAATCCAGGACTATACCTTATAGATGTTGGTATTGGATTGAGAAAGTTTATGAGTCCTAAAGCTCTCTCAGTAATATTCAACAGTGACATAATACTATACACAGACTCAATACCAGATCAAGTACTTGATCTAATTCCTGAAGGTACAGAGATATACCACATATCTAAATTTGATAAGTTTATACAATTTTCAAATAGTAAAGTTGTATCAATACTTATCGATAGTATTCTTGATGAGTATTATGCTAAGACTATTCCTGAGCATGTTAAATCTATATCAATAATAACATGTACATCACCTATAACATATGCATCAGAACTCTTAAGGTGTGGTAAATCTTGTAGAGTAATCTTTAAGAGAACTCCAATACAAATTCAAATATTTTCTAGAAGATCTATAAAGCATGTTAGTGGTGATGTAGTTAAGTGTCTTAGAGTTGAGTTATGTGAGAGAGATAGAATATACATATCTGAATGTAGTATTGATAATTGTGATAATGCTGATAGTGATGTTGCATATGTTGTCTATGTTAAGGTAGGTTAGTACATCTATATAGATCTACATACTTTCCATAATTATCACACGGTGTTGTAAATAATATTTCTTAAATATTTTAAATATTGACTTAATCTAGGGTAGATCATGCCTGCTAATGTAGTTGTTGGTGGTGCATTTGGTGATGAAGGTAAGGGTAAGGTTGTTGCATATTTAGCAATCTCTGATAAGCCTAAGGCAGCTATTAGAACAGGAGCTATAAATGCTGGTCATACAGTTGTTCATCGTGGAAGAACTTGGAAACTTAGAATTGTACCATCAGCATTTCTATCTCCTGAAACACTTCTAATAGTTGCTCCAGGAGCATTAATGAGAATTGACGTATTTATGAAGGAAGTTGAGGAGACAGGTTGTGATGGTAGAATATTTGTTGATGAGAAGACTGGTATTATTGAGGAGAAGCATGTACGTATGGAACGTGAGAATGAGTATCTGATGAAGGTTATAGGCTCTACAGGTCAGGGTGTTGGTGCTGCAATGATGGAGAGAGTTTTAAGAGTTTTGAAGTTAGCTAGAGACTTTCCTGAGCTTAAGAAGTATGTTAGAGATACAGTAGCTCTAGTTAATGAGATCTTAGATAGAGGAGAGAATGTACTTATAGAAGGTACTCAAGGAACATTCCTAAGTCTATACCATGGAACATACCCATACGTAACTTCTAGAGATGTTACAGCATCTGCAATACTTAGTGAAGCAGGTATAGGTCCTAGAAAGGTTGGCGATATAATTCTAGTATTTAAAGCATATTGGACTAGAGTTGGTGCTGGTGAATTACCAGGAGAGTTACCACATGAAGAAGCTGTTAAACGTGGATGGGTTGAGTATGGTACTGTTACAGGTAGACCTAGGAGAGTTGCACCATTCAACGTTGAGTGGGCTAAGAGAGCTATAATGATAAATACTCCAACTCAAATTGCGATAACTAAGATTGATGCAGTGTTTCCAGATGCTAAAGGTAAGAGAAGATGGGAAGAACTTCCTGTTGAAGCTAGAAGATGGATTGAAGATCTTGAAGATAAGTTGAAAGTTCCAATAACACTGATAGGTACTGGTGAAGATGCTGAAGATATGGTTGATAGAAGAAGAGATATCTTTGGCCCTCAATGAGGATTTGTGTATACTATACACAAATTAACAATTCTTAAATTCTTTAGGAAAATTATTGAACAACGGTTGATCAAGTGCAGTATGACGTAGTTATTGTTGGTGCTGGACCTGCAGGACTATTCGCAGCATATGAACTATGTTGGAATCTTGAGCAGAGTGGTAGAAAACTTTCAATACTACTTATAGATAAGGGTAAGAGAGCACTTGAGAGAGTATGTACATTAAAGACTAAGGGTAGATGTGCAAAATGTAGACCATGCAACATAATGTGCGGTATTGGTGGTGCAGGAACTCTAAGTAGTGGCACTATAAATCTGAGACCTGACATTGGTGGTGATCTTCATGAACTTATAGGTAGTTGGGACATGGCTGAGAAGATAGTATACTATGTAGATTCAATATTTGTAAAATTTGGAGCTCCTGATAGAATATTTGATCCTAGTAATGAAGATTTTAGAGAACTTCAAAGAAAATTTGTTAAAGTAGGTGCACAACTTGTAAGAATTAGACAAAGACATATCGGTACTGACAACACTCCAAAAGTAATTGAAAATATGACTAGATATATTGAGAGTAGAGGTGTGAAAATTGCAACAATGACAGAAGTATTCGATATTGAGAAGAAGAGTAATACCATAATTGTGAAGACTAGTAGAGGTGATGTAGAATGTAAAACTCTCCTAGTTGCTCCAGGTAGATCAGGTGCTGAATGGTTTAAAGAAGTTGCTAAGAAACTTGGAATTGAACTTGAGCCAAATCCACTAGATATTGGTGTTAGAGTTGAAGTACCTTACTACGTTATGGAACCATTAACAAGACTATTCTTCGATCCTAAAATTATAATATATACAAAGACCTATGACGATAAGGTTAGAACATTCTGCACAAATCCTGGAGGTTTTGTAATTAGAGAAAATTATGATGATGGTACTGTTGGAGTTAATGGTGAGACATATACTGATAGGAAGTCTAAAAATACAAACTTTGCACTACTCGTAAGTCTTAGACTTACAGATCCTCTAAGTGATACTATTGAGTATGGTAAAGCTATTGCTAGAATGGTTACAAAACTTGGAGATGGTAGACCAATAATTCAGAGACTTGGAGATCTTAGAGTTGGTAGAAGATCTACATGGGATAGAATTAGGAGAAGTATCGTAGAGCCAACATTAAAAGAAGTTGCACCTGGAGATATAGCTCTTGCACTACCTCATAGAGTAGTTACAGATCTATTAGAAGCATTAGAAAAGCTTGATGAGGTTATTCCTGGAATAGCATCAACACATACACTACTGTATGCACCTGAGATAAAGTATTACAGTATGAAGACTAGAGTTAATAGATTTATGGAAACTACAGTTGAAAATATTTTCGCAGCCGGTGATGGTGCTGGTCTTTCAAGAGGTATAAATATTGCAGCATCTACAGGAATTATAGCCGCTTGGGGAATACTGTACAAACTTGGTATAGAGATCTCAAATACACTCTTCGAAGAGTATGATAGAGTAACTGCAGGTGTAGAGAGGATTTAAAAAGGGGTCTTAACTAATTTGACTTGCAATGCCAAGTTCAAGACCACCAACAGGACCTACAAATGAGAGACTTAGACTCTTAATTAGATTTCTAAGAAAGGCATCTAGAGAAAATAAGGTTAGAATATGGAAGTATGTTGCAGAACTTCTTGAAAGACCTAGAAGAAAGAGAATTGTTGTAAATGTTGGAAAACTTGAGAGATTATGTAATGATGGTGACATGGTTGTAATACCTGGAAAACTTCTCGGTGATGGTGTACTTACTAAGAAAGTTATTGTTGCAGCATATGCATTTTCAAAATCTGCATATGAGAAAGTTATCAAAGCTGGAGGTAAAGCAATATCAATTCCTGAACTTGTTAGAATGAATCCTAAAGGTAGTAATGTGAAAATAATAATTTAAACTTGAAATTCTGTGTATTCTATACTTCAGCTAGTTGCTGGATCAATCCTAGTGATTATTGGAGGACTACTATTTACAAGCTCTCTAGAATTCTTAGCATCTAAATTTAGATTTACAACATCATTAACAGGTGCTGTAATATCTCCAATATTGACATCACTACCTGAACTTACAGTGATAATTGTAGCACTTATACATGGTGGTGTTGAAGGTTCTGAGATAAGTATTGGAACTGTTATTGGAGAACCATTCATGGCTTCAACAATAATATACCCAATGCTTATACTTACAGCATTAATATCATATTTTAAAAAGAGAAGGAGAAGTCCAAGACTTAGACCTGATAGGGAAGTTGTAATTCCATTCATAGTATTTACAATACTATTTCCAATAGTGTTAATACCACACTACATATCTAATATATATATGAAATATCTTGTAGGAATTTCTCTACTAGCCTCATACTTCATCTATGTAATATTGACAACAAGATCTGGAAAGGTTATGAGTGTTGAACATAGTAGTGAGGTAGTTTTTAGTAAAATTATTAAGAATATCTATGCTGCATCTATACTACAGCTTATATTATCAATACTGTTTATATATTTTGGATCTAGAAATCTTGTTGATGGTGTTATATACATATCTAAAATATTTAACATAGATCCACAACTATTATCGATAGTTATAATTCCATCAGTATCAGCACTTCCTGAATCAGTTGTTGGTCTTGTATGGGCTTACAATGGTAAAGATACTCTAGCGTTAGAATCTATTGTAGGTGAGAAAGTTCTATACTCAACATTCTATCCGGGTATTGCTATATTTGTTACTGAGTGGATTTTGAAGTTAAGTTCTATATTCTGCATATTTTATACAACATTAATATCTCTAATAATGATATTCTACATACTTAGACAAGATATAGGTTTTGAAGTTGCTATACTTGGATTGGCAGGTTATATCTTATATATCTTAACTATGTTACACATATTATAATCATGTTTAAATATGCATTTAGATTAACAATATTTTAATGGATAGAGAAGAGTTAAGGAAATTGAAAGCTAGAGCAATAGTGCTAGCTGAAGGTAAGCTTGGAGAATTGACAGGTAAGACATGTAATATACTAGTCATGTATAGTGGATGGAGAAGAGTAATTGTAAGATCGGTAATAGATTCCAGATATTCTGGTAGAGATGCAGGTGATGTTCTCGGTATTGGATTTAGAGGAATTCCTGTTGTTTCAAATATTGAAGAAGCCTTAAATGTTGATGATGTAGATACACTCATAGTTGGGATATCTCCTGTAGGTGGTAGACTACCTGAAAAATATCGTGAATATATTAGAAAAGCTATCGAAAATAGGTTAAATATATGGAGTGGACTTCACATATTTATAAGTGAAGATTCTGAATTTAGGAAGTTAGCTGAAAAGTATGGTGTAGAGATTGTAGATTTTAGAAAACCTCCAAAGAATTTGAGAATTTGGGACAGTTCAATACTCAAAACTAGATGTATTAGAATTCTAGTATCAGGAACAGACTGCTCAGTTGGTAAAAATGTTACAAGTATTGAAATTGTTAGAGAACTTGAAAGGAGAGGTTACAAGGTTGGTCTCGTAGGTACAGGTCAGACAATGCTTATGGTTGGTGCAGATGCAGGAACTGTAGTTGATGCAATACCTGCAGATTTCGTACCTGGTGAAGTTGAGAAACATGTTGTAGATCTAGATAAGGAAGGTTATCAGATAGTTATAGTTGAAGGTCAAGCATCACTTCTACATCCAGCATATTCACAAGTAACGTTAGGAATATACTATGGCACTATGCCTCACATGGTAGTTCTATGTCATGATCCTTGGAGAGTTTATAGAGAAAGTTTTGAACATATAGGTTTAAAAATGCCAGATATTGAAGACGAGATTAAAGCTATAAAAATACACATACCAAGCACAGAAATTGTAGCAATATCAGTAATGGGTAAGGATAGAAAGGTTGAAGATGTTGAAAATATGTGTGAAATTTTAGAAAGTAGATTAGGAATACCTTCAGCTGATCCTAGACATAATGTTAAGAAGATTGTAGATGTTATTGAAGATAAGATTAAGAAAATTGAAAAATTATAAATCTATACTAACTCCAAGACCTGGATTATCGTTTAGAATTATTTTACAACCATCATAAACTACACCACCCTTAACATCTATCTCAACTCTATCAATTAGCAATGGTGAGTCTAGATCTATATAATCAATATCATATCTAGCAGCTATACATGCAGCAGCTGTAATTGAAACTTTTGTCTCTAACATACATCCAATCATCAATTTTAAATTCAATGCTTTCGCAATTTCACATGCCGTACATGCTCTTCTAATACCTCCAAATTTCATAAGTTTAATATTAATACCATCACAGGAATTTTGTATTAATACTTCTACAATATCTCTAATATTCATAACTGATTCATCAAGAATTATAGGTATTTCAGAGATATTTCTCAATATTGATAATTCTCTTAGAGAATTTTTAGGTAATGGTTGTTCTACTAGTTCAACCTTCAATTTCTCTAACATCTTCAAGAACTTGATAGCTGTCTTTAAATCTCTCCATCCTTGATTAGCATCAATTCTATAAAACTTAACCTTATCATTAAATTCTTCTAAAATTTTTATACGTTCTAAATCTCTATCTGGATCTCCAAGTTTTATTTTCAATATTTCAAATCCTCTAGATAGGTAATCACTAATTTCATCTCTCATATCTTCAGGATCTTCTAGACTTACAGTAATGTCAGTTATAAGCTCCTTCTTCTCAGCACCTAAAAATTTCCATAATGGTATTCCGAACTCTCTACAAGTTAAATCTATCATAGCTATATCAATACCTGTTAATACATCTTGAGGATATCTTACATATTTTTCAAATATCTTATCAATCTTATAGTAATCAGTTCCTAATACCTTCTCATCTATAATAACCTTCTTTAATAATTCTAAACTTTCCAATACTAGGCTTGTTGTAGATCCTACAATAAATCTTGAAGGTGCTATCTCTCCATATCCTACATTACCTCTCTTATCTATCAATGCTAGATATATGACACAACTTTCAACCTCCTCACCTAGAGCTGTTCTAAAAGTCCTTCTCAACCATACTCTACATGGTCTAAATCTTACCTCATATATAGGATAGGACATAAATTAGACATATATGAAAAGGTAAATAATGATGAAGGTGCGGTCGATGGACCTGCCACAGATTAGTGAAGAAGCTAGACTACGCTGAGCTACATTTTCAAACTACTATTACTTCACAAGAATTTTCAATAACATTTTTAGGAGCGTTTAAGTATTTGAGTAGTAGTCTAAGTTGTCTTCTACTAAATATCAACATACTATTTAATCCAACATATGTTCTACACACAGTACTTAAAGGACAAGTTTTCAACTCCTTAATAGGGCAGTAATGTTTTGAAGATTTTTCATCATCATTAAATATGCAGTAATTCTTACCAATTGCAGATAGATAAAATGAAAGTACTAGAGGTTCAATATTAACTCTCTTAGATATTTCAAATATAGCATCTAGAGATTTTCTCTTTAAAACTTCCCAAACAGTCTTATACACCTCATCAGGAGCAAGCTTAGCACATATCGGTATTATTCTCATGAAATACCTACCTGAACCAACATATCTATCAAGTATATTTCTATCGAAATTCAATACTCCTAATCTCAGTAAAACTTTAACATTATGAATATCTACATGAGGAGGAACTTTATCAATGTTAGAAAGTTCATACTCTGTATCTTTTAGTAAATTATGAATAACATATATCATCATGTGTACTATCCTATCTTTAATACCTAAATCTCTAGCTTTATAAAATACTTTATCACAACTTCTAGATGTTAATAATTGTTCTGTTATAACTTTAGCATTATTTCTAAAATCTACATTCTTTACTTTATTTACAATATTTTTAAGATATTGTATATTAGATTGTGTACATACTTCTAAGAAATCTTTCTCAATATTGTAATTTTCTAATATCTTTAGTATTGTGTCAATACTCTCATCAATATCTGATACGTATGAAAATACTGTAAATATCTTATACAATTCTTCAAATACTTTATATATATTTCCACTTTTTAGAAGTCTTTTAACACTATCTCTAAATTTGTCAATCATTAATTTACAAATTTTCATTTCTGTAGATATGTTAAGTATTTTATAACCTTCCATGTCTATTATCCTCCTAATGTGTTCACTAACTACATCTATATGATCCTTGTTGAGATTAATTAAGTTAAGTAGCATGATTACTAATTCGAGAGTTCACATATATAAATTAGGCATTTATAATCTTACTCATGTGTTGGGCTGTTCCTGGAATTGTTGTTGAGATTGATAGAGAAAATAATATTGCAACTGTAGATTTTGGCGGTGTTAGAAGACAGGTAATTATAGGTGTTGAAGATATTAAACCTGGAGATATAGTTCTTGTTCATGCTGGATTAATAATATCAAAGCTAGATGAAGAAGCTCTTGAAGAATATAAGAAATTTATTGAGGAGATTGAGAAGGCTTTAAACGAAAATCTAGAACAGCCACAGCATCTAGAGTATTAATTTTTACATATCTAACATCTTCAAGATCTACCTCACACACCTTGTTCATATACATGTTGTATATAGTAATTTTCCCATCTTTAATCTCTATTAGAAATATATCTTTAATAACTTCCTCTTTTCCATCTTTAATAATTTTAAACGTTAATAAACACATACTACATACTTTCAATAATCTTCTTAACAAAATTCTTAATTTTTAAATATGCCTTATCTGAGTCTAACTTATCTCCAATTAAACATGATTGAAATATCTTTTCATCATATGGCACTATCTCATCAGGTTTTAGAGAATATTCTTCACATATCTTTAATATCTTTTCCTGTAGATTTTCAGGTACTTTATTTAGTATTAGGTAGTATTTCTTATTAATTTTCTCACATATATCTCTCAAGTGTGATGCTATTAACATAGATTCTCTTGTTGGATCTGCAACTGCTATCACTGAATCTACAAATCCCTCAACTCCACGACCTACATGTTCAACTCCTGCATCTGTATCTATTATAACTATCTCATCTTTATCTATCTTCAACTTGTTGAGTAGTATTTTTGTAAATACATTTAGAGGACATGCACATCCTTCAGAATATTCTCTTATCTTTCCTATAGTTATTATATTTATACCATCTTCACTAGTTGATCTATATTCTCTAGGTATTGAAGATATTTTTAATTCACTGTTAGTTAAGTCTTTTAATATTTTAACAATACTCTCTTCACCATCTTTCAATTTTTGTGATAGTCCTCTCCTACCTCCAAATAACTCTATTAATGGTCTAGGCTTTACAACACCTGCTAGTTGTGGTAATAGTTCATTTGATTCATCCATATCGATAATGTATGGCTTATAGTTCAACTCTCTAAATGCACGTGCTAGAAGTATTGATATTACAGTCTTACCTGTACCACCTTTACCACAGACCATCAATCTCATTGCTGTAGAAAATTTACAATTTGGAAAAAATTAAAGGATTTTTATTGATGAATGTTAGAATTTGTACTTCTTACCTTCTGTTACTATTCCTAATACTTTGTCTGTCTTCTCTATTGATGTCCACTTGTCTGCTAGTTTAAACATTGCTCTAAGTGCGTCAATATTTTCAGGAATTACTATACTCTCTTGATGAATAGCCATCATTAAGTATAGATCATGTCCATCCACTACAGATATAGATCCTTCAAATATGCAGTTTTCCATAATGTCATTCCTATATCTTCCAATATCTCTAGCCCACTCTATTAGATGTGCAATACTGTCAAGTCTTCTACCTGATGGTACTAGCATTATTCTTGGAGTTTCTTCAAGTGCTTTAATTACATCTTCTCTAGTTATTTGATGTTCAAACTCTATATTAACCATGTGTAGATGCATTATAGTTACAGGTACTGCAACAGCCATAGTTACAATATTTATCTCAGGTATCACAGTCTTCACATCTGGACCATGGTGACTTGGAACTGTTACTGGATCTGGAACAACATCATTTATTGGTCCTCTCTTATGTTCTTTAGGATCTGCACCTCTCCTAACTAGGTATACTCTAACTTTCCTAATCTTATATCCGTGAAGTATGAATGATGATAGTAATCTACAAATTCCTGTTGTATTACAACTCACAACTCTGACATATCTAGCACCTATAGCTTTATCGTAGTTTGCAAGTGCGTTAAAGCTTACATCTGCAACATCTGCCTTCTCACCACCTTGGAATATTGCTGGTTTATTCTTCGGTAAGTAGTACTTCTCTTTCATTTCTTTACCAACTTTTGCAGGTGTTGTATCTATTGCAACATCTATCTTTTCAAGTAGTTCATCGATAGTTCCTGATATTGGTATTCCAAGTTTTTCAAAATCTTTAACTTTCTCAGGATATGTATATACTTTATAGCCCTTCCTTATAGCTATCTCAGCTTCATAGTCTGGTGTTGGTTTTAGAATTCCGACAAGTTCAAACTCATCAGGAAACTTTGATATACTGTCAGCTACTCTCTTTCCAATAGTTCCATATCCTATAACTCCAACCTTGATAGGCATATTATCACCTCTGTAAACCTATTTAGCTGTTTTACCTGCCTCGATCATTTTTGAAAATCTTTCACGTGATTTAGCAAGTGCTACAAGTCCTGGTAGTTCTTCACCAGCTAGTGTGTATAGGAATGCTCTACCTCCAGTAGATACGTGTGATAGTTTGTCCAATAGGTTTAGCTTTCTAGCAATCATAACTGTATGACCACCTCCAATTGCTGTAAATTTACATTTTGAAATCATTGTCGTTAACAGTTCTACGGTTCCTTTAGTGTACTCTTCCTTCTCTATATGTCCTACAGGTCCTGTCATTATGACATTTTCATAATTTCCAACAATCTCTTTATAGAGATCTAGTGTTCTAGGTCCTATATCTACAATCTCGTCCTGTATATTCTGTACATCTACTATCTGTGTTGTTCCATCAGGTTTAACAACTACATGGTCTAGAGGTGTCTCAATCTTACCTGAATATTTTTCAAGTAGTTTCTTTGCAGTATCAACCTGTTCCTGTAACTTTTTACTTTCAATGAAGTTCTTCAACCATCCTGTTGCTCCATACTTAGCTGCTGTAAATACAGTACTTACAAGACCACCAACAATGATCTTATCAGCAATATTTCTCTCAAGAATCTTACCTATAACCTTAATTGTGTCTGGTATCTTTGCACCACCTGCAATTATTAATGTTGATCTTGAACCTGACTCTAAAACATGTTTTAAAGCATCAATCTCTCTTTGAAGAACAATACCCATACAGCTAGGCATAGTACATGTAAATCCTACAATACTTGCATGTGGTCTATGTATTGCTGCAAATGCATCAAGAATAAACTCGTCAAATAGACTTGACAACTTTCTAACTAGAAATGAATTACTATGCTCTTCTGGAGTTCTCTCTAATGTTTCTTCACTCAAAAATCTGACATTTTCAAGCATTAGAACCTCACCCCTATTCAATTTTCTAATCTCTTCTCTAGCTGCAGGACCTATAATATCATCTATAAACTTGACTTCCTGATTTAGATATCGTGAAAGAACTTTTGAATGAAGTTCAAGAGATGAAAATTCCTTATCTCCAGGTCTACCTTGATGAGCTATAACTACAACAGCACAATTAAGATCTAGAAGTTTCCTAATTGTTTGTGAGTGTGCAAAAATTCTAAAGTCGTCGAGAATCTGATTTTTCGATTTATCTAATGGAACATTTATATCAACTCTAACAAGCACCTTCTTACCACTATGATTTAACTCTTCAAATCTTGGAACTTTAGATATTAGTTCTAGAAACTTTGCAACTTCCACATGATATCTAGAGATATTGAGAAAATTTAAAAGTATTATTACACTCCAGTAATCACACTATCTCAATAGTCTTCAAAATATACTACATAGTTGAGGACTATAGATATATAGATTACATAGTTACGCAGAGGTACTATGTAGTACTAGATAGCTACCAAGTAGTCTGATATAGCTACATCTTGAAGAAACTTCACTAATAAGATCATCATCTATAGAACCATCATACTCAAGATAGAAGTAGTAGCTCCATGGAACTTTCCTTAAAGGTCTTGAATATATCATTGTTAAATTTATACCTCTCTTAGCAAATGGCTCTAAGACACTATATAGAGCACCTGGAACATGCTTAACTGTGAATATAATACTTGTCCTATCTCCACTTCTAAACATTTTTCTTGAAATTAGTATAAACTTAGTATAGCTTTCAAAATCTTCAACATGTTCCATAAGTATTTTCAATCCTCTAATCTTAGCACCAAGCTTTGAAGCTAGACATGCACATCTAGAATTTTTAGCTACATTATCTAGAGATTTCGAGGTTGATTCTACAAATATTATATTTTTAACATTTTTCAATCTTCTAGATATGAAAAATCTACATTGAGCATATGCATAAGGTTGAACGTAGAGTATTTCAATATCGTCAAGTCTAGATACATCATTACTTACAACAAGGCACATATTTATCCTCTTTTCAACACATAAATTTACAAATACATTTGTAGTACTTTCTAAAGCATCTAAAGTTTCATGAACAATTCCTTCAAGACTATTCTCAAACGGTACTATACTTAGATCAACATCACCTCTACTAACAGCTTTAATAACATCTGTTATAGTTTCATAACTTACAAATTCAACATTTTTACCAAATAATGATAGTGCTACTTCATGTGTAAATGTTCCTTCAGGACCTAGATATGCTACTTTAACATCTTTACAACAAATTTTTAATATATCATATATAATTCTTCTACAAACATCATCTCTATGTTTAAATATTTCAGATATTATCTGTACTATATCTACAATTGTTAAACTTCTAGATAGATCTTCAAAAATCTTCTCTAACTTAGCTACCTCACTACTTATATTGTCAACTCTCTCCTTTATCTCTTTCAAAATTGGCTGTACATATTCACCATTCGTACAGTATTGTTAGATATTTTATGTATTACTCTATACTGCACTTCTTAACTATGTAGTGTAGTACTATACAATTTCCACATTCACATACTTTAAAATCTTTTAAAATTAATTTAGGACTTTGTTCTGTTGTTTCAAATCCTTCTCCATTAAATATTGATACTCCGTTTCCGAATATGTATGGTGTTATTGTAATGTAAATCTCATCTACAAGATTATTCTTTATTAGATTCCAATTTAACTTTCCACCACCTTCAACAAGAAGTTTCTTAATACCATAATTTCTGTATAGTATTTCTAAGGCTTTTCTCAAATCTACGTATTCTTCTCCAACTATCTCAACAATGACTCCCATATCTCTCAATTTTTCAATCTTCTCATGATCTGCCTTCTCTGTTGTCAACACTATTGTTGGTATCTCTCTTGCTGTTTTGAATAATCTTAAGTCAAGCCTACATCTAAGTTTTCCATCTACAACAACTCTACATGGTTGTCTATCTGTTTTAACCAATCTCACAGTTAGCATTGGATCATCAATATTTGCAGTGTTTGCACCTATCATAACACCATCACACTCTGCTCTATGTCTATGAAGTCTAACCAGGTCATATTGACAGGATAGTCTTGAATATCCTACCTTACTAGCTATCCTACCATCAATAGTACATGCTGATACTATCCTAACCCATGGTCTCTCCATACCTGAACTGTGCTAATAATTTCAATGTAGCAACTTTATATGGTGTATATGTTGGTATTGCTATTAGAGAATTTGTAAAATAATTTCCGTAAACCACCAATCCTCTATTCAAACATAGTATTAATAGTATTGATAATAGATCTTCTTCACCATCAACAACAAGTAGAACATTTCTACCTTTTTCAGCTAATTTTACAGCCGTTTCAATAGTATCAATATTCTTATCAGTTATTGTTGCTGGTCTATTATGTAGTCTTATGATGTCTTTAAAAAGTATAGATACTGCTGAGAGTGTGTCTATCTTTCTATCTCTCAAAGTTTTATTATCTATTATAGCTATATTAGGAACTCTCCAATATCTAATTATATTCAAAGTAACAATATCTCCAACACTAGCTAGATAATTAAGTTCAAAATCAAGATAAACTCTCCTTAACTTATGAATACTTCTTGGAGGTTCATCTCTAATCAATATTCCAATAGGCTCTCTCATAAGTCTAGCAGCACTAGATATCAATCTATAATCCATATCAGGAATCTTGACAAGACTATCTAATGTAGATTACTACTATGAGTTTAGGAATGATATATATCGATCATGGAGCATTTAGAAAATCATACTTAGAGTTTGATAGGTATATTGAAGATTTAGATTCTAAACCTTGGATACTATTTTCAACAATACCAATAACATTTAGAAAAGTTGAAGATTTTGATAAGATATTTAAAATAATAGATAAATGGTTGAGAATTACAGCATCTGTAAACTATGTAGAATCTATATATGTAATAATTAACAACTATGTTAAGGGTGTTATTGATAAATCTAGACTAGTTAGACAGATTATCAATACAATATCTGAAAAACTTAAATATATTGAAGATTTATATGCAACGAATATAGTATTAAAATTATGCACAGGATATTGTCTTCCTGATTTAGATATTTTAGTAGTGTATGAAGATCCACTATCTATAGAACAGGGAAGAAGAGTTGGTAGAATAGAATTACCAAACATAATTCTGAGGAAGAGAGTTGAAACTATGTATGAATCTAAAATTACTAAAAAGGTAGAGCATATAGAACTTGAGATTACATTAATTAGAAAGAGAGTTAAAAATGCCTTAAATGTTGTAGATTTTTCAAACTTAGGAATGTATCCATATACAGGTAATTTAACTAGTATAGATGTTGAAGGTAGAGAAGTTGCTGATCATGTATTATGTACGTATTTGAGATATGGTGTAGATATAAGAACTACAATTTCAAACATGGATGTATATATTGTACATTATAGGTATGTCAATATTGAGAAGATTATAAACATTATGAAAAAAATATCGAAATTAGACATTTCTAATAGTGATATAGTAGTTCTACCACAATCTATGACTAATAATGATGTTCAAGATTTTGTAAATGTCCTCAAGAGATTTGGATATAACATATTATCAATATTTGAAATACCTCTCGACATACTTTTTGAACTGTTTCAAAATCGTAACACTGGGAGTTAATCTAATATAAATATCTTTCAAGACTATAGTTAAGTGAGGATGAGGAAGAGTAGTCCGAAAGTTTCGAGATTAACCTTCATATCAACAGGATCTTATACACTCGCAATAACTGTAGATGATGTGCTCTTTGGACTAGATGCTATTAAAATTATTAAGAACATATTAACTAACTCTCGATGTACATTATGTGGAAAATCTATAGATATTCATAATGTTGGTCTTGTAGATCTTAGAGATAGTAAAATCTTTATATTATGTAGAGATTGTCTACTAGATAGTATAAACTATATTAAGAATATGATTGAGGTATTATGTTGTTAATCTCATAAATTTCTCCTCTTATCGAAATATATTGATAATGCTCTAACTTTCATCTTTTCGACAATTCTCTTTAAGTATATGTCATCTGTTATTACAACTATCTCTCTACATATATTCTTTAAATCTTCAATACATGCTATAATTGATGCATCTGCTATACTCAATTTACTATACTTCATTCTATACTTATCTATTTTCTTAATATCTACTTCTACAATTTCTGGAGTTAGTAATGATATTATTGCTTGTGCTCTAGGATCTTTTAATTCTTCTAAAACTTTATCTGTTATGTATATTTTATCTCCGAGGTTTTTTAGAATTTCTAAATTTCTTATATGAAATATTGCTGATGAGTCTAGTATTATACACTTCATTAAAATGTTATTGTTTCTTCTTTAGAACCTTCTTTAGATATTATCAATATGTCACATCCATCTCCAGATACTGGATCCCTAGATATTGCCTGTTTTATGGCTTTTATAGCTAGTTCTCTAGCATCTTTTACAGACATATCTTTCCTATATTCACTTTCTAAGATTCCAATTGCTATTTTTGCACCTGTTCCAAGTGCTGTATAGTCATCCTCTATTAATGATCCTGCTGGATCTAGAACATACAGGTGTGACCCTTCTTCATCAATTCCACCAACAGCAACTTCACATATATATGGTAGTAGTCTTCTTTCGAATAGTAGTATTGATAGTAGTTTTGCTACAGATCTTACAGATGGTATTTTCTTTGTTCTCAAGTAGTACAGATTCATGTCTGCTCTAACAATTTTTGCTACTGTCTGCATATCTGCTAATATTCCCGCAGCTGCTATACCGATGTTATCATTTATCTTAAACACCTTCTTACCTGACTTACTTAGTAGGTAGAATCCATATGCAACTCTTCTCTCAGATGCAAGTACAACACCATCCTGTGCTCTAATACCTACAGCAGTTCCTGATAGAAGTTCGTAAAATTCCATGCTTTGGCTATGATTATATCTGTAAAATAACCTTTACTCCATACTGTAGATTATGTTTGTATAAACTAATAGAACTTTTAAACATGTTGTCAAGATTGCTAATCTGTAGAAAGATGTCTGAGTTCTTGAAAGTTTTGAGAGAGATTGAAGCAAAGTGGCAGAGAGAGTGGTATGAGAATAAGATATTTGAGGCTAAGGTTGAGGAAGAGAAAGCTAAGTTCTTCATAACAGTACCATATCCATATGTCCAAGGACCACCTCACATAGGTCATGGTAGAACATTCACAGTTGCTGATATAATTGCACGATTTAAGAGAATGCTTGGATATAATGTTCTATATCCAATAGCATGGCATATAACAGGTACACCAATACAAGCTGTTGCAGATATGATAGCTAGAGGTGACTTAGAGACAATTCAGAGATATAGAGAATATGTTAGTCTATATGTAGATAATCCTGAGGAGGTTGAAAAGATTGTTCAAGAATTTAAAGATAGTTGGAAAATAGCATCATTCTTCGCAAAAGCATATGAGAGAGATTTTAAGAGTATTGGTCTTTCAATAGATTTCTCAAGACAATTTACAACAGGAGATCCTGACTATAATGCATTTATAATTTGGCAATACTTGAAATTGAAAGAGAAGAACTACATAACTAGAGGAAAACATGTAGTACTCTACGCACCAGCTGAAGGACATGCAGTTGGTGAACATGATATTAAGGGTGGCGATGAGATAGAGGTAAGAATTAACGAATTTACATTAATAAAATTCAAGTATGGTGATAAGTATCTAGTAGCTGCAACATTAAGACCAGAAACAATTTTCGGAGTCACAAATGTGTGGATAAAACCAGACGCAGACTACGTTGAAGCATTAATAAACAACTCTGAAATTTGGATAATATCTAAGCAATGTGCATGGAAATTACAATATCAAGATAGAGATGTAAAAATTATTAGAGAATTTAAAGGTGAAGAGCTTATTGGAAAATTTGTACATGCACCACTAGTAGATAGAGATGTACCAATACTACCTGCATATTTCGTAGATCCTGACGTAGGTACAGGAGTTGTGTATAGCGTTCCTGCTCATGCACCATACGACTATGCAGCACTTGTAGAATTGAAGGAGAGTGTAAATATTTTGAAGAAATACAACATTGAGAATATTGTTAAGAATATTGAACCTATAAGTATAATAAAATCACAACTTGGTGAATATCCAGCTGTTGATATCGTTAAGAAGCTTAATATAAAATCTCAACTAGATCAAAAGTTAAATGATGCTACTAAGATTGTATATCAAACAGAGTTTTATAATGGAATTATGAAAGATAATACTCCACTGAAGAACCTGCCTGTATCTGAAGCTAGAGAGAAAGTTAAAGAAATGTTGAAGAGTATTAATATGATGGATGTGATGTATGAAATTGAGCCTAGAAATGTTGTTACAAGAGCAGGTAATAGAGTTATAGCTGCAGTTATTAAAGATCAGTGGTTTATAGATTATAGACCTAGAGAATGGAAAGAGAGAGCATTAAAGCTCGTTAGAGAATACATGAAGATAATTCCTGAAAAATATAGACAACAATTTATATCAACAATAGAATGGCTAGAACTTAGACCATGTGCAAGACGTAGAGGTTTAGGCACTAGACTTCCATGGGATCCTGAATGGATTATAGAATCTCTAAGTGATTCAACAATATACATGGCATTTTACACAATTGTTAAGAAGTTGAGAGAGAGTGGCATATCTGATAAATTGAAAGATTTGACTAGAAAAGTCTACGAAGGATCTAGAGAAGCTTTAGAAATGATTGAAAAATTATTTGACTACATATTCCTAGGTAGAGGAGATCCATATGAAATATCTAAACTATTTAATGTAGATCCAAAAATTGTTGAAGATATTAGAAGAGAATTCCTATATTGGTATCCTGTAGATCTTAGACATAGTGGTATTGATCTGATACCTAGTCATCTAACATTCTTCATAATGCACCATGTAGCAATATTTCCAGAAGAACTATGGCCTAGAGCAATATCTCTAAATGAGAATGTTATTAGAGAAGGTAGAAAGATGTCAAAAACTTTAGGAAATGTATTAGAAATTGCAAAACTTTCAAAATACTATAGTGCAGATCTATTTAGACTATATGTCGCATATAGTGCAGATCTTGAAAGTATTCTAGATTGGAGAGAGAGTGAAGTAGTTAAGATGGTTGATCAACTTGAAAGATTTTGGAGAATATGTAACATGATGTTAGAGCTTGGTCCTCCTGCTGAAGAATACACATTTGATAAATTACATACACTTAGTAAGAAGTTGATAAGTATTATAAACATGTTAACAATAAAAGCAAAAGAGTACTTAGAGAAGTTTAGAATTAGAGAATATGTTGTAGATGTATTTTTCAACATGTTAAACGAGATTGAAGATTATTTAAATAGCTATAAGGTATGTGGTATAGATATTGATGAAGTTAGATATGTATCAAACTACATACTTGACAAATGGATAAGAATGTTACAGCCAGTAATTCCACATCTATGTGAAGAAATTTGGCATAGAATGGGAAAGAACACATATGTATCACGTGAATTATGGCCAAGTCCTGGTCCGTTAAGTTGGGAAGTTTTAAATGTATTTGAAATTATTGATAGAACTATAGAAGATATAAAAGCTATAATTAAGAGTAGAGGTTCAACACCAAGAAAAGTATACATATATGTTGGACCTGAAGAGATAATGTACGGTATTGTTAATAAGATTATAGAGATGTTAGAATCAGGAAATGATATTAAGACAATATTAAGATACTTCTCACAGAGAGATGAGTATAGAAATATTATGAATAAGATAAGTGATATTGCTAAGAAGATTATTAATGGTATTATTCCAAGAATTAGAATTTACAGAGATGCAGAATTGAAAATATTTAAAGATTGTGAAAAATACATATCATACAAGTTGGGTGGTGTTGAAGTTGAAGTACAGAATGCATTAAATCCAAGGTATGATCCTATGAATAAGGCTAAGACTGCATATCCAGGAAGACCTGCAATATATGTTGAATGGTAGTTTACAACTACCTTCTACTATACCTATACACTACTGTATACTTCTCTGATAGTAGATCATCAATCTCTTCACTATCTATCGAGAAGTATTCAGCATATTTCAATAATACAGGTCTCAATTCTCTAATTTCATCCTGATTTAACTCTCTATATTCGTGAACTATCTTTATTATATGCTTACTCTCATACAAAGTTTTTGCTAATTTTAACGCTAGCTCATTACCATATTTAATTAACCTCTCCTCTAAAGTTTCAATATCTCCATACTCTATATCTTGTACAAGTTCTGTAGGTATTAATTTCTCTTCTATTAATCCTTCTATGAAGTTTATAAATTCTAATTTTGGTGGTCTAAGACCAATCTTGTGTGGTGATATTCTTCCTCTAATATATATTCTTCCTCCAACCATTCCTGTACCTACATGTTTATCTGCTAGTTCAATTTCTACTCTATTTCTAAATGCTTCAATTCCGAGAACCATAGCTACACCACCTGCCATGTATTCTCCAAGATATTTGTCTACTCTTCCACCAACTATCAAGTATGGTCTCTTATCTACATACTCTCTCATTAATATTCCAACTCTAGTTCCAGCATTTCCTCGTATGAATATGTACCCTCCCTGTAATGCTTGACCTACAACATCTCTAGCATCTCCATACACTACTATTGATCCTCCATGCATTGTATCTCCAACATCATCTTCAACATTTCCATAAACTATTATTTCAGTATCCATGTTTAAATTTCCAAGACAATTTCCTGGAATTCCATAGATTTCTAATTTAACACCTCTAATGCCGTGTCTAGATATGTTAATACCGATATATCTTTGACCATATACGTTGTACACTCTAATTCTCTTATATCCTTTTAATGCTTTTTCTAATATTCTTCTATTTAATTCTCTATAGGATAATCCCCATGCATCTATTACATCATCTTCAGGTGGTGGTTTTATGTACATAAATTTTGATATTCTACTATTAGTTGAGTCATAGAAGAATTCTATATCAATGCTTGGTCTACCATATTTCAATATTCCTCTATTCATTGAAACTATGAAATATCCTCCTGGCTGTAATGTCCATACTCTAGCATTTGGACTTATCCTACGTATTTGACATTCCTCACTTGCAACATAGTAGTAGTTTTCATCTTCACCTATAACTATTGGTCTTAGTTTTTGTCTATCTACTGCAGCTATTAGGTATAGATCATCATTATAGTATAGACCTATAGCTATCGCAAATGGGCCATCTAGTCTAACTCCAAGATATTTAAGTGCTAGTTCACTTTCTTCAGAACCAACTAACAATTTTGCAAGTGTTTCAGGATCTAGACCATCTTCTCTCACCAATTTATACGTTATGAATGCTATACATTCACTGTCAGTACCTACAAAGCTTTCAAAATCTAGGCTATACCTTAGAAAATTCATGTTTGAACCAAATGAACTTATATCACCATTATGTACAACGGCTATGTCAGATAGTGAGAATGGATGTGACCAATATGGGTAATATCCAGGAGAGTTTGTTGGTTGTCTTGTATGTGCTATCCATAGATCACCTTCCCATTCATATATATTGTATAAATCTGCTATCGGTCTTGGATATCCAACTCCCTTAAAGACTTCAATATGCCAACCCCATGAATATACTCTTCCTGATTTACCATCTTTCCATAATTTGTCATTAATTTTTAACAATCTCCTACTTATATTTACAGTATCTCTCTTATCTACATCTAGTATGATTTCTATATCAAGTACTTTCTCTGTCTCAGCCTTCTTATTTATACATTCTATATTTGATATTTTTGATAATTCTTCAATTATCAAGTTTAATCTATCGTCTTCTCTACCATCTTTAATTAAGAATATCTGTGCTGAAAATTTTCTAGATTCCATATTCATAACTGCATATCCTGCACCATATCTAGAACCTCTAAATCGTACTAGATCTATAGCATCTACTACAGTACTACCTTTAATCTTGTCAGCATGTGGTTTTCTCAATATGGCTAATATGCCGCAAGATGCTATACTCTGCTTCACTAGTCTTGACCTAACGTTCAGAAGTATTTATTCATTATATCCTCATACCTTAAGCTCATAACATAGTTTTTCGTCAACAATTCTACGCACAATCATCTTCTTCTTCGTCAATTCATCAATAGCTTTCATAATTAGTGATATCTTTATACCTCTAGCTTTAGCCCATGCAATTAGCTCATCTTTACTTATAAGACCGCCCCTCTTCTTTAATAGCTCTACAATTCTATTACTAATCTCTTCAACATTCTCAACCTTACTTTCAATCTTCTTCTCTTCAACTGTAGTAGCTTTTTGACTAGTCTTCTCCTTCTCTTCTTCCTCTACTAAGAATGCTGTTATTCCAAGTGTCTGTTTTTCCTCACTCTTCTTTTTCTTCTTTACAGGCAATACATCACCTAGATATAGTTCTCGGAGTATCCTATATAAGTGTGTGGTTGTAATTCAAAAGCTATAGCTCCATGAGCTCTAGTGTAGTATGGATAGTTGGATCTGCCTGGCCCTATGTCAACTATGTTCCACATCTTGGAAATATGATAGGCTCAATATTGAGTGCTGATGTATTTGTGAGATATTTAAGACTTAAAGGTGAGAATGTGATCTTCGTTAGTGGTAGTGATGTTCATGGAACACCTATAGAAGTTGAAGCTAGGAAGTTAGGTATTGATCCTCATGAGTATGCTGAAATTATGCATAAGATTGTTACAGATCTTCTAAAGAAGTGGAATATTAGTTATGATAATTATACAAGTACAGAGTCTAAAGTTCATATAAACTTTGTACAGAAATTCTTCATGAAGCTATATGAGAGAGGTCTAATATTTGAGAAAGAAGATACATTACCATACTGTCCTAGAGATAGAATATTCCTACCTGACAGATTTATAGTAGGAACATGTCCATACTGTGGTTATGAATCTGCTAGAGGTGATCAATGTGAGAAATGTGGTTCACTACTAGAACCTACACAGCTAGTAAATCCAAGATGTGCTATATGTGGTTCAACTCCTGAATGGCGTAAAACTAGACATTGGTATCTTGATTTGAAGAAACTTGAAGAAGATGTTAAGAAGTATGTAGAATCTAACGACAAACTTCCTGAAAACGTAAAAACTATGAGTATATCTATACTAAAATCTGGATTAAAGCCTAGATCTGTGACTAGAGATAATAAGTGGGGTATACCAGCACCATTTCCAGGTGCTGAAGGTAAGACTATATACGTCTGGTTTGAAGCTGTCCTAGGCTACATATCTGCAACTATGGAATACTTTGAACGTAAGTTTGGAAATCCAGATAGAGGATTAGAATTGTGGAAAAATCCAAACACTAGAGTAGTATTCTTCATAGGTAAGGACAACATTCCATTCCACTCAATAATACTTCCAGCACTACTAATAGGTTCAGGTGACGGTTATGTACTTCCATACACAATATCAGCAACAGAATATCTGATGTATGAAGGTAAGAAGTTTTCTAAAAGTCAGAAAGTTGGTATTTGGATTGATGAAGCATTGAGAATTTTCGATAATGTTGACTATTGGAGATTTATATTAATATACATAAGACCTGAAACAAAAGATTCAAACTTTAGTTGGGATGTTGCGATAGATATTGTGAATTCAATAATCAATGATACTATCGGAAATTTCATTCATAGAGTATTGACATTAGTGAAGAGAAGACTTGGAGGTAAGACACCAAGTATAACTAAGCTTGAAGAATGTGACAAGAAGATTATTAATGAAGCATTAAAGGTTGTTGAAGATGTTGATAAACTTTATAGTAATATAAAGCTTAGAGATGCATTACATAGAGCTGTAGATATTGCAAGAATAGGTAATAAGTATTTTAATGAGAGAAGACCATGGGACTTATTGAAGAGTGATTATGAGCTTGGTTCATCAGTTCTAGGTGTTGGTCTTCATCTAGTTAAGATGTTGGCAATATGTCTATATCCTGTAATGCCTAGTAGTATGGAGAAGCTTTGGAATTTAATTGGATATAGATGTTCAATACTTGAGAGAGGTTGGAATGATGTTGTAAATCCTGTAGATCCTGGACTTGAGATTGGTGAAGTATCTCCACTATTTAGAAAGATTAGTAGAGACGAGATTAGTATGAGATTGAAAGAGTTAGAGCAGGATAGAGCAGTTAGATGGAGTAGAAAGTATCCATGGGAGCAGGTAGCTATCTAACTTTCAAGTTCTATCATCTCATTTCTAATTTTCAACTCTATATAGCTGTGTACTAGTCCTCTTTGTAGTACTTTTCTAGCTATTGTTGTCATAATCTCTACAAATGCTTCTGCTGGTGTTATAGATCTCAACTTTATTCCTAACTTTCTAGCTATACTCTTAGCTATTTCTGTACATCTCTGCAACTCTCTACATCTTATGCAGTTTACAGGTGGTTGTCTTCCTGTAACTATTATGAGTCCAGTCTTCCTATCAACAAATGCTCCCTTATTATTTACAATGCTTATCATTACATTATCATCTTCTGCAAGTATTCTATATACTAGGAAGATTTTTGATGCAAGTACATACTCACCATCACCTTTTCTCTCAATCCATCCAGCTCTCATTAAGGTGTTTAGATGTCTGTAAAGTGTTGATTTTGGAATATGTAGTTTTTCTGAAAGTACTGATGCTCTAGTAATTCCAAATACTATAAGTTTGAGTATTGGTAATCTCTCTCTAGCTAATGCAATATCAAACATGTCTTCTCTAAGAAGTCTGATACTGCCGTTAGATGCTACAGGTGGTAATGTTGGAAAACTTATAATTTCAGCTTCCATCTACAGATCCACTAAGGTTGTCGAAGTTAAATATTGTACCGTATTGAAATCTTCACTACTTACGTATTAGTGCTATAACTATTCCAACAACGATTCCTGCAAGTACTGGCCCTATCATAACTATGCTTAGCCCCGCCATAATCATGTTTATTATTGTCCAAACTTTACCCATATTACCTATGATTAGACCGATAAGCTTATTCATAGATATTCCAAGTGACCAAACTCCAAGTAGTGTACCTAGGAATAGTAGTACTATTAGTGTTATTATATACTTAGCAGCTTTTGTGGCTGCGTATCCAATACCTACACCAAGTAGAAATTCTATGAACATTACTAGATACGTGTTGTGATTAGACATCACACTACTAACTATTTGCTGAACTGTAACATCCATAACTTTATAAAACAGTTCAACTAGACATATTTTAAGGTTGTGTCTCGTAAATATAGGTTCAGATGTGTTGATAAGTGTGCTGTATGCGGTAGAGAGTACTTTCCACTATCTAAAATACTTCCTGTATGTCCTGAATGTATTCGTGAGAGATTTGACAAATGTAAAGAGTATATATACAATGCACATAGGTTAAGTAGAACAAGATTTTCATTACCATATCCACAGCCTAGAGATGGAAAATTTGTATGTAACCTATGTGCTAGATCTTGTAGACTTAATGAGAATAGTGTTGGATATTGTGGATTGACAATCACAGATAATTCTAAAGTTAGGAGAATTACAGGTTCATCATTATGGGGCATACTTGACTGGTACTATGATCCATTACCAACAAACTGTGTTGCTGAATGGTTCTGTCCAGCAAGTACAGGTATTGGATATCCAAAATATTCTGTATCTGAGAGAGGTCCTGAATATGGGTATTATAATCTTGCAGTATTCTATGGATCATGTAATCTAGATTGTCTATACTGTCAAAATTGGCATTATAGAGAGTATCATCTACAATCATCTATAAAGTCTGTACATGTTGATGAACTTGTAAAAGCTGCATCGAGTAGTAAAGTTACATGCGTATGCTATTTTGGTGGTGATCCAAGTACACAGATAACACATGCTATAATAGCCTCTAGAAAGATGTTAGATATTGCACAGAAGAGAGGTAGAATACTTAGAATATGTTGGGAAACTAATGGTCAGATAAGTCCAATATTTCTAAGAGAAGTTATTGAATTAAGCTTGAAGAGTGGTGGTATAGTTAAGGTAGATATTAAGGCAGGTACTGAAAACATGTATAGAGCATTGACGGATGGAGATTTCAAAAATGTACTCTACACAATTAGAGAAGTTGCTAAGAGAGTAAAGGAGAGGAGTGAAGTACCATTGCTAACCATAAGTCTTCTAGTCGTTCCTGGATATATAGATGAGGTTGAGATTGAAAATGTGTGTAGAATGATTAATGAGTTAAATGTGGAGATTCCACTATCACTACTAGCATTTCACCCTGACTATCTAATGAGTGATCTACCACCAACAAGTAGAAGACATATGGATATTGCTTTGAAAATTGCTAAAGAGTATGGTATAGAGATGGTAAATGTTGGAAATAGATGGCTTCTAGGTGACTACTACTAATGAATTCATTCAACGTTAATTCTTAAAATACTTATTCAAGACATGTAGTTGTGCCTCTTGAACGCATTGCTGAGTATAGAATAGCACTACCAGCAAGACATGCATTTGACGTAATTGCAAAACTTGGAGAACTTGGATATGTAATGCTACCTCCAAGACCTGCAGAACTACCAGCACCACACATACCACCTGAAATTGCTGAAGCAGCTAGAAAGTGTGATGAAGTTGCTAGAGAGCTAAGTAAGGTATTGTCAACATACAATGTTCCACCACCTGAAACTCCAATAGAGGTCACATTTACAAGCTTCTTAGACATGGCTAATAGAGCTGCTGAGGAAGGTTCTGAAATATTGACTAGAGTTAATCAATATATTTCAGCAATTAATGAAGTTTCTCAAGAATTAACAACATTGAAGAGGTATTTAGAAGTTATTGAGAGGATAGGTCCTGCAGGTCTACCAGAATTTAGACATTTCAAAGTTGATCTAGTACTCCTAGAACCGGGAGAAGTTGCTGACTTTAGAAAATCTCTAGAACTTCATAACGTTCAGGTAATAGTTTATGAAGGTGAGAAACCTCTAGCAGTTGTCATATATCCACTATGGTTAAAAGAGACTGTTGAAGGAGTTTATAGAGTATTTAACAAATCGCCAATTGAGCTACCACGTGAAAGAGCAACACCTGAAGCTATTAGAGAGAGAGTTTCACAGCTCGAGCGTAGACTTAGTGAGCTTAATGAAGAGCTTTCTAAATATTTAAACAGTATTAGAGATAGATTGTATAGAGTTACAGAAGCTGCAAGTGCTGTTATGAGCATAATTAGACAGTATACAGATACTGTAATTCCTGAAGGTGAAGAAGTTAGAACAAGATTGTCAGAGTTGAAGAGAGGTATTGAAGAGGCTAAGAAGAGGTTGGAAGAGGTTGAAGTACTGTTAATAGCATTGAACTCAATGCTTCAAAGAAAGATTGAAAAGCTTGAAGTAGCTACACTACGTGTAAAGATATTTGCTGTTAGGGGAGTTGTTAAGAGTGAGATATTGAGTAAGTATCCAAACGTTGTTGAACATGTTGGTGAAGGTGTAAATATTGTGATGTTATTTGAAGCACCACCAGAACTATCTGCTAGAGACATAGTATCTGAAGGTATTGCTGTTGAAATTCCAAGAGAATATCTACACGATATTAAGAGTGCGTTAACACTTGTAGCTAGAGAGAGGGAGGAGTTGAAGGGTAGGATTAGAGATCTTGAGAGAGAGCTTGACACATTCATTAAAGAGTTCAATAAGGTGTCGGTTTACGGTATTGAGAATATTGATAAGACAGGACCTGACACAGTTACAATAATTGCACAGTTAAGAATGAAAGATGTTAGAGATTTTGAGAGAGCACTTGCAGACATATTAACAAAACTTGCAGTACATGCTGAAGTTAGAAGATATAGCAAGTATGCATACGTTCCTGAAGTACCTAAAGAGAGAGCTCCAACACTTGAAGAATATTCAAGACCTATAGATGTCTTGAAGAGGATAGTGTATTGGTATGGTGTTCCTAGATATGGTGAGGTATCTCCAGTACCTATAGCTTGGTGGTTCTTTCCACTATTCTACGGTTGGATGTTTCCAGATGTTGGACATGGATTACTAATATTCATACTTGGACTACTATTAGCAAAGTGGAGATATACAGGTCCAAATAAGGTTTTAAGAGCTATATTTGATGGTAAACGTTTTGTTGATTGGGGTATAATATTCATGCAGTGTGGTATTTGGAGTATAATTTTCGGATTTATTGAGAGTGGAGACTTCTTTGGAGTACCACTACGCATGTTTGGAATACCACCACTATACGAACTTATGGAGCCAACACCACTAGAGCATCCACATGCAACACTCTCAGCATTGTTAGAGGCGATTAAGAGTGAGGGTGGTTTCATACCTGTAATGCATGCAATATTTGCAACTCTAGGCTGGTCAATACTTATTGGAATATTCATACTAGCAGCATCAGCGTATATAAAAGTTGCAAACTATCTAAGACTTGGATATAGATATGATGCTAAGTATTATGCAATATTTGGAACAATAGTACTAATATTTGCATTCTGTCTATCAACACTTGGACTAGTACCACTAAGACCACTAGGTATCGAGATTGCTAAAGAAATTCAAGCAAACCCATCAATAGCAACACCACTAGACTATGCATATCTAGGATTTGTACAGCTAGTTACAGGACCACTATACTATGATGGTGGTTGGCAGATGTATGCACCAATGTCATATAGGGTAGGATGGGCTATAGCCACATTTGTAATGCTTGGTATTGTGTTGGCAGTTGCTCTACATGATAAGAAGAAGCATGTACATCTACATGAGTCATTGATGACGTATGGTGTAGAAGCTGCAGAATCATACTTCGCTTGGGGATTTGCTAACGTGATATCATTCATGAGGCTTGGAATTGTAGCAATAGTACATGCAGTCTTAACAGCACTAGTAGTATGGGGTACATATGCAATAGCTGTATACGCAATGCATAGCTATGTTGCAGGTCTAGCATATCTAGTATCACTACTACCAGGAGGAATAATTGGATTCCTAATATTTAGAGTATTTGGAAAGAAGTTTGCAAGTGGATTCTTAGCATTCTGCCTACTTGGCGTAGTTACAGGAGTTGCAGGATCAATAATTCACAGTGCTGCACTACTCATGGTAGCAGTATGGGTATGTGCAATACTTGGAAATATATGTGTAGTAATATTTGAAGGTTTAGTAGCATTTATTCAAAGCCTCAGATTGCACTTCTATGAGATGTTTACAAAGTTCTTCATAAATGGTGGAATACTATTCCAACCATTTAGAATAGGATCACCAGTAGTTAGGATACGCATAGTGTAATAGCTCTAAATCTACAATTTAAAATACATGAACAACAGAGAGAACATATCTTCAAGTTAATATCAATAATCTTTTTCTCTAAATCTTTAAAATATATTGCACCTTTTTGACAAACTTCAATACATATACCACATCCTTCACATCTTTCATAATTAACACATGGTTTTACACTATGTATAACATACATAGCTATGTATAATATATTTGAGGTTATAATTTAAGACTACACATCTACCATATGTAGGACTATGCGTGGATTATTTATTGGTAGATTTCAACCATTTCATCTTGGCCATTTAGAAGCTCTTAAGTGGATTTTAAATAATGTTGATGAAGTTATTATTGCTATAGGTTCAGCAAATGTATCATTAACATTTAAAAATCCATTCACAGTTGGTGAGAGGATTGAGATGATTATGAGAGTTGTGAAGAGAGAAAATATTATAGATAGAGTCTACATATGCTCTGTTCCTGACACAGTGGGAGATGCACATACAATATGGCCATCATACCTAAGACATTGGTGTCCAAAGTTTGATATAGTATTCACAAATGATCCTCTATCACAACTCTGCTTAGAATATGCAAATTTGAAATATAGTGAAATACCATTCTTCAATAGAGAAAAATATTCGGGAACGTACATAAGAACATTAATGGCACATAGAGATGATAGATGGAGAGAACTTGTACCTAGAGATGTTGCAGAATTTATAGATGAGATTAATGGAGTTGAGAGAGTTGTTAAACTTGCAAAAATAGAAAAAATAATTTAAATACCTCAACAATCTAGAATTCCCATGTCTTCAAGAAAGCTATACGTTTGCCTTAAATGTGGTAGATCATTCTCAAAAGAAGAGATGGAATATCTATCAGGTGTTAAATGTCCATTCTGTGGATATAGAATAATTATGAAGAATAGATCTCCATCAACAAAGAGAATCAAAGCTAGATAAGTATACAAGATCTATAAAGTCTAGAATAGTCTTTATAACAGTTGTACAATATGCAAATCCAGGATCGAATGTTGGGCAGTATTCTACAAAATCACATATTTTAAGCGTAGTATTTGGACAATACTCAAGTATCAATTTTAGATATTTAATAACACTCTGAGGATCTAGACCTCCATACCCTTCAGGATTTGATACAGCAGGCATGTAAGATATGTCAAATACATCAAAATCTAATGAGAAGTATGTAAACTCTACATTAGATATCGTTGATATGAAATCTCTAATCAGTAATCTAGTCGTTACGGACTTAACATCACTACTATTTATAATTAAGACATTATCACACCTTCTTAAGAATTCTAACTCCTCATTATCGTAAGCTCTTGAACCAATATGAATTACATACACATTCTCTATCTCTTCAATAATCCTCCTTAGATGTGTTGCATGTGAATATTTCTGACCATATGGCCATTCATCTCTTGAATCTAGATGAGCATCAAATATGATCACTAGACCTTTCCTATTCAATGCCTTCACTATTGAGTATGTTAATGTATGTTCACCACCTATCACTAATAGGTTTAGTATATCTCTACTTACTAATTCTCTAATAGTTTTCTCTATCCTCTCTATATTCTTCATAATATTTCCATGTACCAGTTCTATATTTCCAATATCTCTAATATTTTTAATGTCTATATTTTTTAATCTTGATGTTGTCACTTCTACATATGGTGATACCATTCTAACTATATTTGGTGCATCTCTTGTACCTCTTCTAAAGCTTGTAGTATCTTCTAGAGGAATTCCTATAATATGTATATGTGATCTATCTCCAATACCTATCTCACATTGTAGAAATGTTGTATATGTTGGATATATGTATGGTATGTCTATACTAGTCATGTAGTCGAGATTTAACACACTATTTATAAGCTCGATTTACATTTACTTAAACTAGATTCGATGTCTAGTAAGGATAAGAGTGAGCTATTAATGGAATATTTAATAACTCGTGGATTTGTATGGCCAAGCTTTGATATTTATAGAAGTATTGTCGAAGTTGGAGGTTTCTATGATTATGGTCCTCTAGGTGTTGAGCTTAAGAAGAATATTATTGAAAAGTGGAGAAAAGTGTTTGTATATCCATATCAAGATATAATGTATGAAATTGAGACGCCGATAATAATGCCTGAAATTGTTTTTAAAGCTAGTGGCCATCTTGAACACTTTACTGACTATGTTGTAGAATGTACAAAATGTGGTAGGAAGTATAGGGCTGATCATCTAGTAGAGGAAGTACTCTCTAGTAGAGGTATTCATATTAAGACTGAAGGTTTAACAGATAAAGATCTTGAAAAACTAATTATTGAACACTCTATAAAATGTCCACACTGTGGTGGTGAGCTTAGTAGTGTATACAAGTTTAATCTTCTATTTAAAACAACGATAGGACCATACAGTACTAATGTTGGATATGTTAGACCAGAAACTGCACAGGGAATGTTTGTATCTTTCTGTAGAGTTTTTGATCTTGCAGGTAGAAGATTACCACTTGGAATTGTGCAGATTGGTAAAGTTGGTAGAAATGAGATTTCTCCAAGACAGGGACTTATAAGATTGAGAGAGTTTTCTCAGATGGAGATAGAGCTATTTTTCGATCCTGAAAATCCAAAATGTCCATATATTGAAGATGTTAGAGATGTAAATGTTAGAGTTGTTACTGAAGATGAAGCTAGAAGAGCATATGAGGAAAATAGAGATCCCAAACCTTCAGAATTTAAAGTCTATGAACTTGTTGAGAGGAAGATTGTACCCAATGAGTGGATGGCATTCTTCATGGCATTATCAGTAGTATATCTTAATGAGCTTGGAATACCTATAGACCACCAGTACTTTCTAGCTAAACTTCCTGAAGAGAGAGCACACTATGCATCATATGCATTTGACCAGATGGTATATTCAGAAAGGTTTGGATGGATTGAAGTTAGTGGTCATGCATATAGAACAGACTACGACTTATCTAGACATGAGAAGTTTAGTGGTAGAGAACTTAGAGCTGAGAGAAAGCTTGAAAAGCCTTTAGAAATTGAGGAAGTTAGAGTTTATCCAAATCCTGGAAAGATTAGAGAAGTATATGGTGATAAGGCTAGAGATGTTATGAAAATAATATCAAACTTAGATAGAGATAAGATAGATATCTTAAGATCAGGAAACTCTATAAGAATTGAAAACTTTGAAATAACTCCGGAGATGGTATTTATAAAAGTTGAAAAACGTAAAATACATACTGTAAAATTCATACCACACGTTGTAGAACCATCATTTGGTATTGATAGAATATTCTACGTAACTATAGAACATGCATTTAATGTTGTTGAAGGTGGTAAGATACTTCTCAAATTACCTCCAGATATTGCACCTATAAAAGTTGCAATCTTACCGATAGTTAAGAAGAGTCCATATACAGATATTGGTATGAAGATATTTAGAGAATTATCTAGAAAAGGTTTGAAAGTTGTGTATGATGATGATGGTAGTATTGGTCATAGATATTCAAAATATGATGAGATTGGCGTACCTATAGCATTAACTATTGATGAGAGGACAGTTGAAGATAATACAGTAACATTGAGAGATAGAGATACTAAAGCTCAGATTAGAGTTAAGATTGATGATGTGTATGGTATAGTTAGACAGGTAATTGAGAATAGAATATCACTATTAGAGATTGGTGAAAAACTTAATCTTGAGATAGTTAGACGTTGCTAGTTTTTAAAATCTGAATCATCTATATAGGTAGATGGACATGTCAAAACCAGAAGAGAAGAAGAGTGAAGAAGTTGAACGTGAGAGTAAGGTAGAATCTGAACCACAGCCTAAACTAATAATACCATCATTCCTAAGACCTGACATGTTTAGAAAAGAGGAGAAGCGTGAAAGAAAGGAGAGAAGACTTAGAGTTAGGAGAAGTAAGAATGTTGATGAAGGTAAGGCTAGAATAAATCCTGAGCTTGCACAAGAACTTGAGATCAAGGATAAGGTTGAGATTGTAGTTGTAGGTGGTGGATCTAGAGAGAGAAGATATGTCTTTGATGTAATACTTGATGTAAACGTTCCAAAAAATGAGGTTTGGTGTAATGAGAATGAATTAAAAAGACTTGGAATTGCTGATAACACCATGGCTACTGTGAGAGCATTTAGATCTTCATAATATACCATGAGTAAGATTGTTGGAATACTCACAGATAGTTCAGTAATAATACCAAATATTGAACATTCTAGAATGTTATATAAGATGGGTTTCTATGGAAAATTTATAGGATACGACAAAGTTAAACCTGATGAAGTTGATAAAATTTCAACACCACTACAACTATCATTGATAGAGGCTCTATACCTAGTTGAGAAGGGTATTTTAGAAGTGTACAGACCTGACAGTTCTAAAGTTAGTATTGAGGAGTTGTACGAGAGAGGTAGAAGATATATAAAGAATTTTGATAAGATATATCAAATATATAGATACTTTAGAGATAGAGGTTATGTAGTTAAGAGTGGTCTTAAATTTGGAGCATTATTTGCAATATATGAAAGAGGTCCTGGAATTGATCATGCACCAATGCTTATACACTTCATAGATCCTGATCGTGATATAAATGCTCTAGATATTACTAGAGCAGCTAGACTTTCACATAGTGTTAATAAGAGGTTTGTGTTAGCTACGTGGAATAGAGTTGAAAATAGGATTGACTTAGTAGCATTTGAGTGGTGGACTCCATGAAGGTAATATTTATAACATGACCTAGATTGAGCTATGAGTAAGGTGGTTTCTATTGATAGATTCACACTAGACCAGAGGCTTAATGTGAAGAAAGTTGAAGAGATTGTTAGAACTTTCTGGAGAGAGTATAAGATTCCTGAGAAGTGGCGTGAAGTATCTTGGAAAGGTAGGTTATTCACATTTTTAGAAGGTCCTCCAACAGCTAATGGTTATCCACATGTTGGACATATTAGAGGTAGGACATATAAAGACATAGTTCTCAGGTATAAGAGATTGAGAGGTTTTGAGGTTTGGGCACAGGCTGGATGGGATGAGCAAGGTCTTCCTGTTGAGCTTGAGACTGAGAAGAAGCTTGGATTTAAGACTAAGAAAGATGTTGAGAAGTTTGGTCTTGATAAGTTTAGTATTGAGTGTAGCAAGCTTGTAGATTACTATCTAGAGTATTGGAAGAAGTATGCAACTGAAGATCTAGCATTATGGCTAGATCTTGAAAATGCATATGAGACACGTAGAGCATACTACATAGAGCATGTATGGGCATTTATTAAAGAAGCTTGGAGTAGAGGTCTACTTTTTGAAGATTATAGAGTACTCCCATTCTGTCCTAGATGTGAGACAGCTTTAAGTGATGCTGAAGTTGATCTAGGATATGCAGATCGTGAAGATCCTTCAATATTTGTGAAGTTTCCTTCTAAAGATGAGGAAAATACATACTACATAATCTGGACAACAACACCATGGACATTAATTGATAATGAGGCTATTGCTGTAAATCCAAAGTTTAGATATGCTAAAGTTAAAGTAAGATGGAAAGGAAGAATTGAATATTGGTGGATTGCTGAAGATCTAGTAAACGTATTGATGGGTAAGTTCAATGTTGATGAATATGAGATTGTTGAAGTCAAGTTTGGAGATGAGTTGAAGGGTAGGAAGTATGTACACATATTTATTGATGATGTTCCAATACATAGACAACATGAAGATAATGCACATTACATAGTTACAGCAGATTTTGTAACACTCGAAATGGGTACAGGACTTGTACATATGGCTCCTGCACATGGACCTGAAGATTTTGAAGTAGCTAAACAGTATGGACTACCAATAACTAATAGTGTTAAGATTAATGGATATTTTGATGATAATTGTGGAAGATTTTCAGGTAAGTATTGGCTTGAAGTTTCTAAAGAGGTCATAAAGATTTTACGTGAGAGAGATTTACTAGTACATGAGGAAACTATAGTGCACAAATATCCACATTGTTGGAGATGTGGAACACCGCTAATATATAGAGCTGATAGACAGTGGTTCATAAAGATAACAGCTATTAGAGATAGAATGCTTGAAGAGTTGAAGAAGGTTAAGATAATTCCCGAACATCTAAGAGATAGATTTGAAAATTGGGTTGCAAATGCTAGAGATTGGACTATCAGTAGAAGTAGAGTTTGGGGTACACCACTACCTGTATGGAGATGTAGAAGAGATCCATCTAAAATCCTAGTTATTGGAAGTATCGAGGAGTTGAAAAAGCTTGCAAAAGAGTTACCACAAGTTCCTGATGATCTACTTGTACATAGACCGTGGATTGACATGGTTAAACTATGTACAGAAGATTGTGATGAATGGATTAGAGAACCATTCGTACTTGACGTATGGCTTGACAGTGGTGTTGCATGGATAGCAAGTGTAGACGGTTTGAGAAATAGAGAACTTTTCGAAAAATTATATCCATATGATTGGGTTACAGAAGCTATAGATCAGACTAGAGGATGGTTCTATTCACTACTAGCAACATCAGTACTATGGACAGGATATGCACCATATAGATCAATACTCATACAAGGACACGTATTGGACAAGTATGGTCAAAAGATGAGTAAGTCTAAAGGTAATGTTATATGGGCTAAAGATCTCTTTGAGAAATGGGGAGTTGATCCATGTAGACTATACATAGCGTATAAAGTAGCTCCATGGGATGCAATGTCATTCGATCCTGACGAGATTAAAGAGAGTTTGAGAACATTAACAATATTGTGGAATGTCGTAAAATTCGCAGAAACATACATGAGTCTTGACAAATTCAACCCTGCAATACACAATGTCGAGAAATATATCGATAAGCTACTACCTGAAGATAGATGGATATTGTCAAGATTCAACTCTAGATTAAGGAGATTTATAGACTATATGGAGAATATGGAAATTCATCTTGCTGCAAGAGAGTGGATTAACCTAGTAGTTGAAGATCTAAGTCATGGCTATCTAAGACTTATAAGAAGGAGAGTGTGGATTGAGGAAGAGTCTGATATTAAGTATATGGCATATGCAGTACTGTATAAAGTTCTTAAAGGTACTCTAATAATGGGTTCAATATTCATACCACACATATCTGAATATCTATGGCAAGCATTTATAAGAAAGTTTGAGCCTAGTGAGGTTGAAAGTATTCATCTATCAAGAATTCCAGAACCTGATATTGAGCTTATAGATGAGAGAATTGAAAAAGCTTTCGATATGTTATTTACAGTATTTTCAGACATTGCAGATTTAAGAAATAGAATTGGTATAAAGTTAAGATGGCCTATCAGAAAAGCTATAATCTATATGAAGAATGTTGATGATTGTAAATTGTTAAGTCATATTAAGCATCTATTAGAATATTTAGCAAATGTTAAAGAAGTTGAAATACGTGAGACAGAGTTTAGATGTGATGAATCACTAGTATGTCAAGAGACTAATTATGGTGTTGTTGGTATTAGTAGAGAAATTGATAGAGAACTTCTACTTGAGGCATATTGTAGAGAATTTGTTAGAAGAGTACAATTCATGCGTGGAAAAATGAATCTACAAGTTGATGAACGTATAGAGATATACTACACATGTGATGATAATGACATTATAGAATCTGTACAGAAATTTGAACAATATATCAAAAATGAGACTAGAGCTATAAGTATAGTGAAGATTGATAAGATACCTGAAGACTGTTTCATAATGGATTGGGATATTGAGGATAAGAAGGTTCGTATTGGTATTAGAAGAGTACAGACATGAGTTGGTAACTGATAAATTTGTGAAAAATGTAAATATTCATAATGCATGAATGGAGCATTGCTTATGGTCTTTTAGCATCTATTAAAGATACTTATGGAACATCTATAAGATATGTCAAAATTAGAGTTGGAAAGCTTGTACAGATAGATATAGAAATTTTCAAATATGCATTAGATGAAGTAGCTAAACTTCTAGGTTTTGAAAATATTTCATACGATATTGAGATTGAAGATACTAAATTTAGATGTCAAGAATGTGGATATGTATGGTCTTGGAATGATGTCTTGAAAAGTATGGAATCTTCAATACAGGATAAAGAATTATTAAAAACATACCTAGAAGCAGTACACCTAGTTCCAAGTACTATATATGCATACACTAGATGTCCTAGATGTGGTAGTCCAGATTTTGAAATTATTGAAGGTATGGATGTTAAAGTAGTTGAGGTGAGAAAGTGAGTTTAAATATTTTAGATAGGTATCGAAAAAGTATTGAAGATTGTTTTAAAGATGTTAAGATGATAATACTTGTATGTAGTGGTAAGGGTGGTGTTGGTAAGACCTTCATATCTACAGGACTTGCATGGTACATATCTGAGGAGTATAATGATAAGACTGTTGGATTACTAGATCTTGACTTACATGGATTTTCAACACATAGATTTCTAAATATTGAAGTTCCCGTAAAAGATTTTGAAGAAGAGAAAGGACCTTTAAAAATTAGAGAAAATTTACACTACTTCTCACCAGCAATACTCATAGGTGATAATCCACTACCTATTAGAGGTCACTATAGAGAGAAGGCTGTACTAGACATATTATCATCAGTCAAGTGGAATGTTGATATAGTTATAATTGATATGCCTCCAGGAACAGGTGAAGAAGTCATAATACCTTGTAGATATTTAAAGTCAAAATCATATGCAATAACTGTAACATTGATGGAGCCTGTATCTATAAAAGTTACTGAGAGACTTGTAGATATTCTAAAAGATCTTGAGATAAGAATTATTGGAGTTGTATACAACATGACAAATTATAGAGGACTAAACCTGTTTAAGGTAAGTACAAATACTCTATTAAACATGTATAAGATATGTGAAATACCATACATAGACTGTGTACTAGATTCAATATCTAGAAGTAGATCACCATATACTGAATGTGTAGAAATTAAGACCTATCTCAAACCTATAGTTGATAGAGTTATTGTCGAATTTGAAAAACTAAGTAAAGGTTGATAAATTATTAATATTTGAGATAGGTAGTGATAAATGAATATCATATCTAGAAAAGATGATCATATAAAAGCTTCAATACTTAGACATGTTGAGAGTGGAAGTACGTGGCTTGATAAGATATTTATAATAACAGACTCAGCACCTGAGATAGATTTGAAAGATGTAGATACTGAGGTGGAGATTTTTGGTAAAAAACTTTCAACACCGATAATTATTGGAGCATTAACAGGAGGTACAGAGATTGGATTTAAAATTAATAAAACTCTTGCGAAGATTGCTGAAAAGTATAGATTAGGGATATGTTGTGGTTCTCAGAGAATAGCTATAGAAAAGCCGGAAACTAAATATACATTCACAATAATTCGTGAAGAAGCACCAACAACATTGAAGATAGCTAATATTGGTGCTCCACAGATATCTAAAATAGATGAGAATGTGCTTATAGACATGTGTAATAGTATCATAGATATGATTGATGCTGATGCACTTGCAATACACCTCAATCCACTTCAGGAGTGTCTTCAATATGAGGGAGAACCGCAATATAGAGAAATTATAGAGAAACTTAGATATCTTTCTAGAAGTTTGAAAAAGCCTATCATTGTAAAGGAGGTAGGTTTTGGAATTTCTAGAAAGACAGCTAGAAAACTTAAGGAGGCTGGTATAGCAGCGATAGAGATTGCTGGTAGAGGTGGTACAGATTTCACAATTATAGAATTGTATAGAGTTGAAGATTTTCTAGATAGAGAACTTTTAGAGATGTATAAATCGTTTAGAGATGTTGGTATACCAACACTATTGTCACTATGTGAAGTTTTAGAAGAATTTAATGGAGTTATAATAGCATCTGGAGGAATTAGAACAGGTATAGATATTGTAAAGACGCTAGCATTAGGAGCACACGCTGTATCTATAGCAAGACCATTCTTAGAAAAAGCATTAGAAGGATTTGAAAAAGCTTGTAAATTTGTTGAAAGATTAATAAGAGAGTTAAGAATAACAATGTTTATAACAAACTGTAAAAATATTGAAGAACTAAGAAAAGCTGTAGAAATAGTACCTGATCCATCAATATTAGAAATATTAAAAATTAGAAGATTAAGTAAGTGTATAGATAGAATGATGAGATGTACCTAAGGCGAACAATGAGCGTCTCACGGTACGCTGATAAAAACTACTCTGATGCCCTTATCCTAACAAGATGTACATCTCTAGGAAGTATCTTAACAATAGCATAACCACTGGGCAACTTTGGCAATATGTTTAATATAGTCTTATCAACACCTAACAGTTTACGAATCTTTTCGACATCATCAGGTAATTGTACGGTATGTATGATGTATATCTTTATGTTGTTCAGTATCCAGGATGGTAATGTATGTATAGTCTGACTAGTTACTGTGATATATATGTTGTATACTTTAGATTTTTCAAATATTTCGCTCCATAGATTTTCTATAACATATTTGGAATAGTCATCATATTCTCTAAAAATTCTATGAGCATCTTCTAAGACTACCATGAGTGGTGTGGATAATGACATTCTATTCATATAACATGTGTAGTATAGTTGAAATATTAACATGCCAGTTATGAAAATTCTATCTTGGTAATCTAACTCTGCAAGCTCTATACTTACAATATCGGAACTCTCCAACATATCAACAGTCGTTATATCATAATCTTTATCAAATACTCCTGACATTACGCCTCTAGTGTAATTCCAAAGTTTAGACAAAATTAAATCTAGGTCTTTTCTAAGATCTTTATCAGAATCTTTATACTTAGCTAAGATTTTGTTATATAGGTCTACTATAGTCGGATATTTGTTATGTTTTAGACTTTCAGTATATAATTCGTGTAGTACATCTCTTATAATATTTAGTTGGTGAGTATCTAGTTTATAACAGATAGAAAACCATTTTGAAAATTTATCAAGCCAAAATTTCCAATTAACACCTATAGGAGGACGTAAAGGGTTCCACCTAAGTCTATTAGCAAGATTTTGCGAGATTTCGTATATAGTAGTTTTTCTAATATTTGAAATAATATTTGAAAACATTCTCCAACTTAAGTCCCAATCTATTATGAGAGCTTTTCCACCACTTTTAGTAAACTCTATTACTATCCTCTGTGCTGTTGTTGTTTTTCCTGATTTTGCTGCTCCAAATATGCCTATGTTATCAAGCTCTTCCAAGTTTATACACATTCTAGATATTTCATTAAGATTTAAATCTACAATACTACCCAAGTCTATACTATTTTCTTCACAATATTTATATTGTACAGAACTTGATGGTATTATGAGTTCGCAAATATCATTTGATGATAGATATGTTAAATATCTAGGCGACAATATGTACATCATATCAGGGTCTAGTGCTAAGTCCATGGGTATGTCTAGTCTCTTAACAATCTCTAGAAGTCTGTTATCATTATCAATTCTCATAAATCTTACATATCTTGTGTCAGTAAACGTTTTCTCGACATACTGTATAGGTGAATCTACGAGTATTATACCAATCCATGTATTGGACACGTATCCTCTTTCTAACCTTCTAATCTCTTTTTCTATCTTTCTTAAACTCTTCTCGTAAGTCCTAGCACATTTACTATCTTGAGAATATGTTAATATTAATTCCATAGCTTTTCTTAATGAGTTTAATCTTTGAGTTAGATCTTCATTACTTATAGGTTTTAGCATTATTAATCCTTTTTCATATCTAGTTACTATAGATCTCAAAGTCCCTACTATGCAGTATCGCAGATTTAACTCTTGAAGAAATTTATGTATATATTCTACATCTCTAATATCTATCGGTTTATATTGAAAACTTCTTAAAGAATCTAATGTTTCCAGTAGTGCTTTTATGTATGAAAGCACTTGCAGACTGGAATCAACAAGCAGGATGTAAATATTAATACAGCCTGTATCATCTCTAAACCAAATTATTAATACCTTACTAGAGAGCTTGTGAATATTTTGAAAAAGCTTGAGTAAAGGCTCATAGTGAATTTCTGAAATGTTTATGATCTTAATACCTGAAATATACTTGCCATGATGTTCCAGCACATGCATGAGGTATACATGTATCTAACCTAATTCAGGAATATTTAAGTAGTGATCTATGTTGAAGTTTTCATCGAAATCTGTTCCATATTCGAAACAGCTGTTTCAGTTTTGAAGTATGTACTTCTAGATTATTGCTAGCAGTTTATATATCTGGTAGTGTTATTGTTTTTTGATGATGAAGAGTGGGGTTCTCTGAAGGTGATGTAACCGCTTGGATCTGATTTAGGATATTGCTATTATGTAGTTTCTATGATTTACATCTTGTAGTGCTGCATTTACCATATGTAGTTTGCATAGTCTTATTGATCTGAATTTCATTCCACATATTGGACATCTTCTAGTTTTTGGAACATATTTACATTCTCTCTTTATGTGTAGTATGAAGTCTCCATATGATTCGAATGTTTTTCCACAGAATTTGCACTTTATCATATTTTTCACATGGCGAGTAATATATTTTAATGTTTTTTGCCTAGTTTCATCTTGAAGTTATGTCTGTGAAGTTTGTTGGTAATGTATCTCAGAGATTTGTAGATGTATTGAAGAGTGGTGATGCTGTATTTGTTGTAGTTATTGGAACTACAGATACAAGTTTAATTCCAGGTATAACTATTGCTGGTGCAAGTCCTGAACTTACACATTACACACCTGCTGCAGATGTTGAATTTCTCATAGATGGTAAGTGTTATGTAATACCTACACCACCAGTAACTCCTGATGGTAAACCTACACCAGCATTGATATCTAGAGCATGCATATTATTGACTAAGATTCCTACTATCGTTGTAAATTCTGGATGTAGAGTTCTCCCAAACATACCTTACATAGATTTGAGAGGCATGCCTGGTCGTGATATTAGAACAGGTAATGCTCTCGATATTGAGGTGTGTAGAAGGATATTTCACAACGCTATTAATGTAGGAAAATTTCTAGGTTCTAATTTTGACATTGTTATTCTTGGAGAATCTATTCCAGCTGGAACAACAACAGCAATGGCTATAATGGTAGCACTTGGATTTAATGCTTGGGGTAGAGTTTCAAGTGCTTCTCCAAATAATCCGATAGAGTTGAAATGTAGAGTTGTTAGAGAGGCAATTCGTAGAGCTGGAGTTGAAGTATTTGAAGATCCTCTACAGGCAGTCTCAGCTGTTGGAGATCCTGTACATATAGCACTTGCAGGGTTGACTATTGGCATTGTAGATTCTGGATGTAGAGTACTACTTGCAGGTGGTACTCAGATGTGTGCTGTAGTATCAATACTTAGGAAATTAGACTTCAATCTAGATCCTGAGTTTCTTGAAATTGCAACAACTAGATGGTTAGTATATGATAGACAGTCAGATATGATAGGTCTTCTATCAGAGATATGGAATAACTATGCGCTACTAATTTCGGAATTCTCACTATCAGAATCTAAATATCCTGGTCTTAAGGCATATGATGAAGGTTTTGTTAAGGAGGGTGTTGGTATGGGAGGTATGCTTGTCACAACATTGTTAAGAGGTTTTTCTAAAAGTGAGATATTGTCAAAAGTTGAGGAAGAGTATGAGAAGATTTTTAAATCAGTACCCAGCGAATAACCTCATCTCTCGGTCGAGGTCCCCTCTCATCAATCTATATCATATATAGTTAGAAGAATATTTATAAACTGTCTTCAATACCAAGTGTCTAACAATGTCAACTACGGCAACAGTGACTGGTGTAGATATGTCTAACATATCTAAGACATATCCAAGAATTGCAGTTATAAGATTGAGAGGAATACCTGACACACCACCAGATGTTGAACATACACTATACCTATTAAGACTTAGGAGAAGATTTACATGTGTTGTAATTGACTCAAGACCAGCATACTTAGGAATGTTGAGAGTAGTTCAAGATTGGGTAACTTGGGGAGAGATAGATGCTGATACTCTTGCAGAATTGTTAAGAAGGAGAGGTAGACTTATAGGAGATAAACCATTAACAGACGACTACTTGAAGAAGTATGGTTGGAATAGTATTGAAGAATTTGCACTAGCATACATAGTTGGTGAGGTTGAAAGATTGTGGTGTCCTGAAGATAAGCCACTACCAAAGAAGAATGGTAGAGTAATGTGTATTCCAAAGCTAAAACCATTCTTCAGACTACACCCACCTAGAGGTGGATTAAAGAGTGTTAAGAAACACTACACAGTAGGTGGCGATCTTGGCTATAGAGGTATTGCAATAAATGAACTTCTCAGAAGAATGATATAGTAAACGATTAACTTATCTCAATTTTGAAAACCTGAAAATTGTGGATCCTAAGATTAGAAGGAAAATATTGAAATGTATTAAAAGAGTTAGAAAGATGACATTAACAGATGCATGTAATGAATATGATATAGTAATAATAGACCTACCATCGATAGTGTATGGTTTAAAAAATCCTACAGAATTCCTAAAGAACTTATCAATAGCACAGCAGCTCGGTATTATTAAAGCTAGAGTAATAGTTGTATTAGACTACTGGAAGGAGAGTCATATTAAAATTTCAGATAGATATCGTAAAATACTTGAAGATCTATGTATAGAGTATGTGCTTTCAAGAGATATGCCGGCTGAGATCAAGGCTGCATATATGTGTAGAGATTATGTTAATAGAGGTTATAAGTGTATAGTTGTGTCTAGAGATTACGATCCTCTCCTCATATTTGATGAAGAGTTAATACCTTCAAGATCTAGGTTTATGTGGACTTTAGATCTAGTTAAAGTTATAGATCATTCCTGTATAGAAATGATTAGAAGATAATTATGAAAAATTCTACAAAATATATTATAGATGTTATGAAATGTATTAAAGCAAGTAAGGTATATACAGGTCGTGGTGATGTACTTGAAGATGTATACATAGTATGGAATGGAGATAGGATAGTTTCTATAACTAGAGAGAAGCCTAAAGATGTTGAAGAAGTTTATGAATATGATAGATGCGTTATCACTCCAGCATCTATAGACGCACACTCTCACATAGGAATGGCTAGAGCTGGAGAACCATCAGAAGAGGAGGAAGTTAATGAACATATGGATAGTGTTGTACCACTAGCTGACGCTTTAGCTAGCATATATATGGATGATCCATCATTTAGAGAATCCGTAGAGTTTGGAGTTCTATATTCATGCATACTTCCTGGAAGTGGCAATATTATTGGTGGTAGAGGAGTTTTAATAAAAAATTATGAAAGTGATATAAGTAGAGCATTTATAAAGTATGTAGGTCTTAAGGTAGCATTTGGTTATAATCCCAGAAGTGTTACTAGATGGAGAGGTACGAGACCTAGTACTAGAATGGGGTCATATGCAATATTGAGGAAGACCTTACTAAAAGCTCTTGATAGTTTAAAGCTTGTAGAAAAGGGTAAGAAGGATATTGAAGAGATAGATCCTGATATTAGAGCACTATTTCCTGTCTTGAAAGGTGAAGAGTATTTGAGAATTCATGTACATAAGTCTGACGATATCTTAGTAGCAATTAAACTTTGTGAAGAGTTTAATATTAAATTTACAATAGAACATGCACTTGATGTTAATGATCCATACATATTTAAGATTTTGAAAGATAAGAACATACCTCTAGTATATGGTCCTATAGATTCATTTCCATATAAGACTGAGTTGAAACATTTCTCATGGAGAAATATTAAATATCTTGTAGAGATTAGACCATACCCGCTTGCAGTCATGTCTGATCATCCAGTTGTTCTACAGAGAAATCTGCTACTTCAATTAAGATTTTTTACAATGTTTGGTATGAAGTTTGAAGAAGCTATAAGATTGATAACGTTAGAACCTGCAATTATATTGAATATTGATAAGGATTTGGGAAGTATAGATGTTGGTAAATTAGCAAGTTTTGTCGTTTGGAATGATGATCTGACTAAGTTTGATGCTTATCCAATCTTAATAATTGCTGAAGGAAGGAAAATATATGAAGTCTAGGTATATTTTCTAAGAAACCTTTCATAAATTCTCTAATGATTGAACCATATGTGTGAACATCACCATCATACCTAATTTCAAGTTCTACAATTTTGATAACTCTCTTAACAATATTACCACGATATATTAACGTTGTCTTAATTCCATGTTTCTCTAAAATTTCTTTAACTTCTAACGATGCATTTATTGAATATGTAAATATGTGTTCTATAAATTTTCTAGATATTTCAATCTCTGAGAGTATTAGACCACTATCAAATATTCTAATATGAAATTCAAAAATATCATTTACCTGTTTAGCAATACTATACTTCTCTCCTAGTGGTAATGCTGGTACTCTCTTAAATCCTAAATTTTTGAATATCTCGTATGCATTTTCAACATCTTCTTTAGATATTAGACATGCAAGTCTTTGGCTAGTAATTTCATCTTCATTATCGAGATTTAGCAATCTTCCATCTTCAAGTTCAATTTCTCTAGGCCATCTTACAACGACTTGTAGTTGCATGCACATATATGTTTCATGGAAACTTTAAAACTGACTTAGTTTCTCTATCTTCGGTAATTATGTCGATAGTAGATTCGGTAGAGTATTTGGAGAGATTGAAAGACTTCTTCTACAGGTTGTTAGAGCTTAATGATAGATTAAAAGAGGAGGGTAAACCAACTCTAGGACCTAAACCACTTCCAGAATTTCCAATAGTTACAGAGTTGACATTTCCTGAAGTTGGTACTGTTAGAGTTAAGATTGGCTTTCCAACAATGGTTAAGCATGGAGTTATAATGGATGTAACTAATGAAGAACAGGCAAAGATAGCTGAAGAAGCTGGTGCTGTAGGTGTCATGGTTCTAGACAAGCTACCATACGATGTTAGAAAAGCTGGTGGTGTTGCTAGAATGGCTGATGTTAAAGCAATTTTGAAAGTTATGGAGACAATAACAATTCCTGTAAGTGCAAAATGCAGAATTGGACACTACATGGAAGCTAAAATACTTGAAACTATAGGTGTTGATCTTATAGATGAGAGTGAAGTATTAACACCTGTAGATGAGCAACATCACATCAACAAGTGGGAGTTTAAAGTACCATTTGTAAATGGTGCACGTGATCTTGGTGAAGCACTTAGAAGAATTAGTGAAGGTGCATCAATGATTAGAACTAAGGGTGAGGCAGGTACAGGAAATGTCGCTGAAGCAGTACGTCACATGAAGATTATAAATAGAGAGATAAGAATACTGTCAGCACATGTAGATGATGAAGAATTTATTAGAGAAATGGCTAGAAAGTATCAAGTACCTCCAGAACTTGTATGGTTAACAGCGAAACTTGGAAGATTACCAGTAGTAAACTTCGCAGCTGGAGGAATAGCAACACCAGCAGATGCAGCACTAATGATGTGGCTTGGAGCTGATGGTGTATTTGTAGGTTCTGGAATATTCAAATCTGAAGATCCACAAACAAGAGCTGAAGCTATAGTACTAGCAACATCATATTGGGATGATCCAGAGACTGTAGTTGAAGCACAGAAGATGGTTACTGAGAGTAAAGCTATGGTAGGTATAGACATTAGAAAGTTAAAACCTGAAGAACTACTGCAACTTAGGGGAGTGTGATAGGGAGTATATCAGAAGGTAAAACCTAGTATTCTAAGGGTAACATAAATAAGCTAGACTTTCTATACGATATACCTAATTCATGCCAAATAATGGAGTATTGCTAATAGCTAATCCAGATACTCTTAGAGATCTCTACAGGATATTGAGATATACTAACATTAGAGTAATATCAAGATTTTACATTCCTAGAGGAATAATATTAATGTCAAATAATCCTATAGTTCAAGATCTTTCAAATCATAGAGATATTCTAGAACATGCTAATAAAGCATTATCACAAGGCTATGATGCTGTTCTTATAAAAATTAGACCTAGAGTTAGGTGCAGAAAAATATTAAATAAAATTAAACATGCATTATCTATAGGTATTGGTAAAATACTATCATTATTCATTCCTGATGTGTGTAAATCTGATGAATTTCTATTTGAAGTAGTAGCATTTAGACATGAAGCATTTAGAAAATTATTATCATGTTGTCTAGCATTTTCATCCTCTATAATAACTTCAGAACTCTCTCTATCAGGTTTAAAGATTTGTAAACTTAATCTTGATATAAGTATAACAGATGAAGTTTATGATAAGGTAAGTTTTAGAGATATACTTACAAGAGTTTTAGAAGTATTAAAACAGTCTGATTATAGACCATTAAAATTTGCCCTTGTTGGAAGTATTGGAGTAGTTGTGAATGAAGGTATGCTCTTTCTACTTCATGGAATTTTAGCTTTACCAGTATTTATAGCAGGACTACTTGCTATAGAATTTTCCATAATTAATAACTTCACACTTCATGAAATTTGGACATTTAGAAAGAAGATACTTAGTAGAGATTTGAAATCTAAATTTATAAGATTTGGAAAATACCATATAGCAGTTGGTGTTGGAGCATTAGTAAATTATGTAGTTCTAGTACTACTAAACATATTGTTTGGCATGAGTTATGATGCAAACTTGATAGGTATTGCATTAGGCTTTTTAGCAAATTATCTTATAAGTGATAGATTTGTATGGAAACGTAAGAAAGGTCAGTAACTATGTTTGAGAAGTTTAGAAATTCTTTAAGAAGTTTTATACATTATGTTGATAATAATGTTAGAGGTTGGAAATTTGCTATAATATACATAGCTTTCACATTGATAATATTGGGAGCTGCTGTAAGTGGATGGAATTGGTATGATGTTCAATGGTTTATTAAATGGGCTCAATATGGTTTACTACATGTCTACTATGCACCTAAATGTGCATATTTTCCATTAGCACCTATAACATTCGTACTATTGTACAAGTCTGCTATATATATTGTAAATACTTTCCATCTCTCAAAACCTATATACTTAACTAGACTTTTGACAAAGCTTCCAATGATAATATCAGCGCTGTTAATAGCATACATACTGTATCGTAGAGTTGGGCCTAGTGTAGCGATATTGTGGATGTTTACATTACCAACATATAGTAATATATGGGCATTACAGTTTGATATAATTACAGCACTATTTCTACTACTTACAGTACTACTAGAGTGGAGAGGTAGAAGTTTCCTAGCTGGTATATGTTTAGGAATTGCAACACTGTATAAGCAGGCAGTACTTGTAGCATATATACCATACCTCTTCTACTCAATAATTAGGAAGAGATTTAGAAAATTACTACTATTCACTACAGGTTTTGTAGGTACAGTAGCAATATTCGTAATACCATACCTAATAGTTAGTCCAAAGATGTTTATTCAAAAAGCAATACTATTTCATGCTAAGAGATTTCCGCAAGATTTAAGTATTTGGAATATGCCTCAGATAATTACAAACTATAAACTACTCATACCAATATTTAAATGGTTGTGGGAACCTGTATATTTAATAGCTTTAATACTATTCATAGTGTTTAGATGTATATGGCTTATTAGAAATATGCAACATATAGATGATCAATACTTCAATAAGATACTTACAATCGACATGATAATATCTATAATACTCTTAATATTCTTCAACAAAGTTGGAAATCCAGGATATTTTATATGGGTAGCACCACTCCTACTACTACTAATTAAAGACGAGCTATACTACCTACTATACATAGTATGTACAATATTTGCATACATCATATATCCATCATTAATGTATATTCCAGCAGTAATCTTAGGTAAAGGAATATTTATTGTAGAAGATTTAAAATATTGGTCAGCAAAGAAATTATTTTCAAAAAGTATACTAGGCTTACCACAACAACTAAAAACACTACTACTAGGACCAATAAGCATGTCAGAGATAAAATTCATGAAATTCCTATACACAAACTTCGGATATTTCGCACTAGCATGCGCAATAGCATATAACATACTACTAATATACTCAATAATAAAATTATTACAAAAAGACAACGTTAAACTTAAATAGAGAAATATAAATTAGAGAGAATATAGAAAAAGCCCCGGTAGCTCAGCCCGGTCAGAGCGGCCGCCTCGTAAGCGGCAGGTCCCGGGTTCAAATCCCGGCCGGGGCTCCATTGTTTTTAACCAAACACATCATAAGTGAGGTGTAATTGTCTTCAACTAGAGAATTTACCCGTATCTTAAATGACTTTGAGACTTAAGTATCAAATTTAGAGTTTGTATAGCACAGTTATGTACTTCTATCTCACCTTTGCAGGGATGGTTTTTTTTAATATGTTCCCTTAGTACTACCTTACTATGTCTGTTAGTTTACCGCTATTAGAAAAGATAAAAGAGTTAAGAGAAACATATGACCCTAGAAAGCTTGGATCAAGAATAAGAATATTATTTGTTGGTGGGTCACCACCTAAACAAAATAATGTAGAATTTAATAAGGTAAGATTCTTTTACAATAGGAATACGCGACTTTACTTCGCAACCTTCCGTGCATTTAATAGTGTATTCGGGATAGATGAACAAGAATTCTTAGAATATTTCATGGGATTTAGATGCTATCTCTACGATATATTTGAGGTACCCGGAAAGAAAATTAATAGTGTACAGAATATAGAACTTGAGGAAGCAAAACGAAGTCTCGGGATTTTATTCGAAAAAATAGGCCTGAGTTTATAATTATAGTTGGAAAAGGTGTTTACAGGAAGATAACTGATTTAATTGAGCAGTTGAAAAATGAGAAAGTAGTAAATGGAAATAAGATTTTTTCCTTACCATTTCCACGAAGTACATGGTTTAAAGTGTATGTAGACGAGTTGGTAGAAATTCTCAATAAAATAACCTAGAGCCCAGAATAACAAGTTAACATATAAAAGGAATTGTCAGCGCTCGGTGTAGTGCTCATTTGGTCGCTCGGGGGGCAAGTTTCATCATCTTGAGTTGATTTTTGAAGTTGTGAAGATTGTTGTGGCGGGCCCGCCGGGATTTGAACCCGGGACCTACGGCTTTCTGCGTTTTGTTGGCCGGAGGGGCGGTTGTATGTTTCTTGTTCACGCCCCTCTCGGCCTTTTGCGCTCCGCAGGCCGCCGCTCTATCCAGGCTGAGCTACGGGCCCTTCTTTATTGAGTTTTAGTTTGGTGGTTTATATTACTTTTACTCCAAGTACTTCTCTGAAGTATTCTATTGCTTCTTGTTTTGTTACTCTCTGTTTTCTACCTACTTTAGATCTACATCTTCTTCTGTACATTACTCTATATCCTGGTCTTGCTAGTCTTACTGCTATGTCCATTCCCCATATTCCTAGGTTTGGGTCATATCTTGTTCCTGGTATTAGTATGTGTTCTCTAATTCCGTACGATACATTTCCCATATTGTCAAACTGTGATTCTCTAAGTGTGAAGTCTAGTACTGCGAGTGTCTTTAGTAGAAACCATATTGCCTTGCTTCTCCTTAATGTGACAACTACACCTATAGGCTCACCTCTACGTACACCCCACTCTTTTATGGACTTTCTAGCTCTTCTATAGCTTGGTGTCTGCTCTGTCAATTCTTCAAGAACTTTAGCAGCCTTCTCCAACTTCTCACCTGATGTTCCAACACCAATATTTACAACAACCTTCTCTATATATATTGCACGCATTGGATGATCTTTAACCCATATAAACTTTCTCCAATCAATATCTCTCCAATGTAGAGTTTTCAAATCTATACTTGACAAATCTATTACTGGCATAGTCATGTAAAGTTAGAGACACATTTTAAATACTTATCTACACCATAGCTATAGTGAGTAGACATATAGCACTAATACTTGCTGGTGGATATGCTACAAGATTGAGACCACTAACATACACTAGACCAAAACCAATGCTTCCAATACTCGATAAACCACTTCTAGACTACATACTAGACACAGTATATAGATCAAATCCTGAGCTAGTATACATATCTCTAAGATACTTATCAGATCACATAATATCACATATATCATCAACATGGAGTAGTGAATTAAGAAGAACAAAATATCTCGTAGAAGAAAAACCACTAGGAGATGCTGGACCTATAAATCTAATAAAAAAACTAGATAATATTGATAAAACTTTAGTAGTATTTAATGGTGACATATTTACAAATATAGACCTGTTAAAAGTATTAGATTTTCATAAAAAATGTGGTGGTGTAGCTACAATAGTACTTACAAGAGTTTCAGGAGATCTATCTAAATATGGTGTTGCAGAGATTGATGAAAAGTATAGAATAACCAAGTTTATCGAAAAACCCAGGATTGAGGGTGTTGGACTTGTAAATGCTGGAATATACATATTTGAACCTGAAGCACTAGAACTACTACCATCAAGAGATGATAAACCATTGAAAATTTCAATACATCTAATACCTAAACTTATAGAGAAGTTTGATGTATATGCATACATACATCTGGGATATTGGTACGATATTGGAACACCAGAAGATTATTTAAAAGCAAACTTCACAGCACTTGAAGAATATTGTAAAGATGCTGATCTATGTATTAAAGGTGAGTGTGAAGGTAGTATAGAACCACCATGCTTTATAAATGAGAGGGCTAAGATTGGTAGAGACTCTGAAATTGGTCCATATACAGTAATTCTTCAAGATGTAAATGTTGGATCTTCAGTAAAAATTTCAAATAGTATAGTTATGAGTGGTGCAGTGATAAGTAGAGGAACATACATTAAAAATTCTATAATTGGTGAGAGAGTATATATTGGAAAGTGGGTTAGGATCGAAGATAATGTAGTTATAGGAGATTATACATACATTGCAGATTACGTATATATTCCTAAGAATGTTAGAGTAGGACCTCATAGAGAGGTTGAGAAAAATCTTACAGAAGGTGAAATATTACCATAATAAGCTTAGTGAAGTATAGATAGTATAGACATGTATATTGTAATTGTCGTTAAATCTGCTATAGGCATTATTAGACTTGTAGCAACATTAGCAGGATTAATACCTTTCCTAAATAGCACTATTGAAAGTATGTAAGTGATGTATAGTACAATAACTGTTGATAGTAGTCCAGCTATGAACGGTATTGAGCATAGTATTAGTGGTTCTCCTGTAAAATATGCATATATGATGCTCATACATATCACGTTCATATATATTCCAAATGATAGTAACATACTTCTATAGTAGTATCTTGCAGCTATACCCCTAGGAATAACACTATGCTCTACACTACCTAAATGAAGACCAGAATTTAAATATGCTGCATATCTAACAGCAAGACCTCCAACAACAGCCATTGTTGGAAATGCTGCGAAGAGTAGTACCTTGTATGTAGTTAATGTTGATAGCTTACTCTCAAGTCTTAATCCTACAACTAGCTCAATCATTGATGCTACAACACCTGCAATAACATTTTCTATTATAGTTTTTTCAGGATTCCATACAACATACGTTTTATCTCTCTCCTTCACTAGAGATCTCGTAATTAATGATGTTAATACTAGTATAGAAATTATCAATATTCCAACAATGTCTCTATGTACATCGTATAGATATAGTACTAATATGTATGCTAGTAGTAAAGTTGGTACAGTTATCATATCCCCAATAATAGATTCTAAAGGTCCTGCAAGTGTTTCAGGAGATATATCTCTCCTATATACTATAAAGAAGCCTAATGTTGATAATGGTACTACAATACTCACACCTATAAGCCCTGATATCATTGCTACTGCAGTGATTATATCTAGATGAAGAGGGTCTACTACAAGTGCTGCAAGTATTCCTGCTATGAAGTTTGATAGAATACTTACAACATATGCAACCTTCATCTCGACAGTCAGACCTTTCTGTCTTAATCCTCTTGGCTCTATAACTCCAAGTCTAAGCTTAGTTATCATTCTTGTACTATATGCAACATATGTACAACCTCTCAAATTCATGAGTACTGGTAGTAGGACTATGAGAAATTTTGCATGTTGAAAAACTTCTGAGAAGAGTGTTGTTAAATATCCTGTAAAGAAATCTCCATAATTACATAGCAGTAGTGAAAATAGTCCAAGACCATGTTCTGCATATGCTCTTCTAGATTCTATAGATGTAGTAGTCACATCTAATCCTCACCTGAGTTTAAGGACATTTAAATCAGTGTTTAGTTGTAAATATGTGCTATTGGTAGATAGATTAATTATACCTAACTCAGAATTGGCTTTTTAAATTCTCTAAAGATAGCTAAGATGAATGAGAGTAATTTTACTATCAATAAAACCTAAGTATGGTTTTGCAATTCTTGAAGGAAGGAAGAAGTATGAGTTGAGGAAGTGTGTAAATGTTAGAGTAATGCCTGGAGATTTAATAATAATGTATTTCTCATCTCCTGTAAAAGCTATTGTAGGTTATTTTAAAGCTGGTAAAGTATTTTTAGCAAGTCCTGAAGAGATTAAGAATATAATTTCAAGACTTGGAGATGTCGGTGTTGATGAAGAAGATTTCACATATATTGATGGTTTTAGAAAAGTTATGGCTATTGAAGTTGTTGAACCTAGAAGATGTAGAGAAGTTCCTCTATCAAGATTGAGAGAGCTCAATCTTAGACCTCCAATAAGCTATATAGCCCTTTCAGAAGATATTGCTCAGATACTCTTAAAAGAGTGTGGTATAGATCTAAGACATGATGAGCGAGGACAAGGAGATAGAGGAGTTGTTAAGGAGAAAAGCTATACAGACATGGCAGAAAGTTCAGAGAAGGTTAGTAGAGGAGAAGTCTGTAAGAAGAGAGTCTAAAGAGGATATTCTAAGTAAGATAAGGAGAATTGTTAAGGGTTCTAGAGCTGATGAGATAATTAATAAGGCTGTGTCAATATATGGTGAAGATGCTATTAGAGTATTTAGAGAAATATTGAGATTATACGAGTCAGGTAGCATTAGAGAACTTGCAGATTATGAACTATATCAAATATTTGAAAGACTTGGACTTCACATACCTCTAGAAACTAGGATTAGAATTGTTAAACATGGGTCAGAATCATCTATTAGCGACATGCTATCTCAGTGATGAGAGCTCCGCGCCCCTGAAATGGTGAAGAGGACCCACGACACTGAGACATAATATTATAAAACTTTTCAGAACTTGACACTACGTGGGTATTGGACTTAGTAGTGGTGGTACACATGGATACTACCTCATGATGATGGGTTCTCTAGGACCTAGAGTTCGTGGTGTTAGATCTAGACTTCTAACAAAAGATAAGCTTAGAGCTATAATATATGCAGAATCTCTAGATGATGTTGTTAATGTTCTAAGAGATACAGGGTATAAGAGTGTTATTGAGCGTATTGAAAAGATTACATCTCCTGAAGAGATTACTAAGGAATTTAAGACAGCAGTAATTCAAGATCTTGTACAGCTAGCACTTGGAAGTCCACCACAGGCTAGATATCTACTCTCAGTATACCTTCTCAAGTTTGAGATTGAGAATATTAAGATTGTTGCTAAATGTCTACACGAAGGTAAGGAGAGGAGAGATATGGAGAGACTTGTAAATACCTATATTGCAGAGATCATGGGTAGGAGACATGTACTAGCATATATTCTAGGTGCTAGAGATCTTGAAGATCTTGGTACAAAGCTTAGAGAATTGTATCACCCTGCTGCTGAGGCATTTGAAAACATGTTAAAATTAATTAAAGCTAGACCACAGTTAGCATTATGTATAATTGACACATTGCTAGATAGTGTATACCTATCTAGACTATACACAATAACAACTTCAAAATTAATGAGAGATAACAGCGCTATGGATGTTGTTAGAACACTTGTAGATTTCTACAACATATCACTACTACTTAGAGCAAAGTTGTGGAATCTTCCACTAGATCTTGTTCAAGGATTTGTAGTACCATTCGGTCCTGTAGGTACAAACTTCGCTAGATACTATGGTGAACCTGTTGTTAGAGTTTTAGAAGAACTTTCAACAAATCCACTAATAACAACATTGACAACAATAGCCAAGGGTGTAGAGCTTGAAACTATAGTTCAAAAGCTCTCAATAGCACAATTTAAAGCTGCACAATCACTATCTACAAGCATAGTTACTAAATATAGTCCAGCATCTCCAGGTGCTGCACTTAGTGTTGCATATGTTAAAGATCTAGAAGCTGAACTAGTAGCTACTATAGTTAGATGTTTTGTTGAAGGTGTTTCAAAAGCATTAATTAGATCACACTTCGAAGCTGTCTTGTGAAGTTAATACACAGCTCAAACGTCTTTTAAATCAGACATATTCAGGTAAATGTGTGAAGCTGAGATATCCAATACTAATAATAAACTTCAAAACATATATAGAAGCTACAGGTAGAAGAGCTCTCGAACTTGCTAAAACTGCTGAAAAGATAGCGAAAGAGTATGATGTTTCTATTGCAGTCGCTCCACAACATGTAGATCTTAGACTTGTAGCAGAGAATGTTGAAATACCAGTACTAGCACAATCAGCAGATCCAGAACCTCCTGGAGCACATACTGGTCATATATCTCTTGAAGCTATAAAAGAGGCTGGTGCTATAGGTGTAATACTTAATCACAGTGAGAAGAGAGTTAGAATTGATCAAGCACGTGAGATAATTGAAAGATGTAGAAAGCTAGACTTAACAGTTGTAGCATGTGCTGCAGTACCTGTAGAAGCAGCTGCAATAGCTATACTCGGACCTGAAGCAGTAGCTATAGAACCTCCAGAACTCATAGGAACAGGTAGAGCTGTATCTAGAGAAAAACCTGAAGTAGTTACGAATGGTGTAAACATGGTTAAGAAAGTTGCTCCTCAAGTTCACGTACTATGTGGTGCTGGTGTTGAAAGTGGTGAAGATGTTAGAAGAGCCTTAGAGCTTGGTGCTGAAGGAGTACTTGTTGCAAGTGCGATAGTAAAAGCCAAAGATTGGAATGAAAAGATTAGAGAGATGGCTAGAGAACTTAGAACATCCTAACTACACATCATAAACATCCTTATCCTAAGCTTCTAACTATTTTAACATTTTAGCTCTTCTTTCTCTTAACTTCACCAAGAACTTCTCCATACATATTTACAGGGAATGAATAGCCACACTTTTGACAGTTTATTGAAAATCCCATAGAGTACCAAGATTCTCCAATCTCTATTTCAAATGTTGTTCCACAGTTTGGACATTTAACTCTAACTTTGAGAAGCTTTTCTGGTTCACCACCAGCATATTCCCAATCTTCTGGAAACTCCCACTCCTCACTCATCTTGCATCTCTAATTTGATACGTTTTATATACTTTATTATTCTTTACAGGTTAGTAGTATAGTAGTGTATGTTCTCTATATGCTTCTGGAAGTTTCAATTCTACAATCCTGACCTCACTCTCATGATATAGTTTTGCAAACTTCTCAATATTAACAATAAGTTCTCTAGATGATGTATATGCTACAGGTCTATACACGATCTTGATCTTCCTATCTTTCAAATACTCAACTTCAAAACCTTCAACAATACCTCTCTCAGGAATTTCACCTAACTCACCTTCACCTGAGATAACTATTGCATAACCTCTACGAGTTCCATCTGAAAATACGACTCTTATTAATATGAATGCTTTATGAAATTCTTTTAAAATATTTACAATATGTTCTCTATACTTCTCAGTCTCTCTCACAGGAGGTAATCTCTCAACAAGAACAATATTACCACCTGTAAGATCATTTTCAAGCTTCTTCAACATCTCTAAAACTGTCTTATCAGAGTATATGACTTCCGTAACCATTCAAAACATAGCTACACTCTGGTAAATATGTATTTCATCTTGCTAGGATTTATTTACCCTCACATCTACATTTATGGCGTCCGATAATGGACGAACTAAGTATTAGAGAGAGAATTAGTAAGAGGAAGCTTAGAGAGATTGAGAAGTATCTAGACATAGTTGAACATATTAGAGATTATGGTAGACAAGTTAAGGAACTAATACTTGAATACCTACCTGAAGAGATAAGTCACATACCTGATAGAGTTAGAGAAGTATTTAGAGAATTTTTAAGATCGAAAGATAAGACTCTTACAGAACTTGCAAATCTCTATAAAAATATACCAAATTTAGAAGTAACAACAAGATATGTAATACTATGCTATTGCACAATACCAGGACTTACAGATCTTAGAATTGAGAAGTTCTTATCAATAATGAGAGATCTATATAAAGAGATTAGACAATTTATAGAATGGCCAGAGTATAAGAATATAGACTCCATAGTACAGGCAATATGTGAAAAATATGAGAAAGTTAATAAAGAAATACTACAAAACATGTTGATAAAATATACACATGCTGTTAGAAAGATAGTTAAGGCATATAAGAGAGATGTATTTGAATGGATTATGTTTAAGAAGAGTATTAGAGAGTTAGAAAATGATTTAAGAATATTCTTCCCTAAGAAGATGAATGAGAGAATGAGAAGGAGTTTAAAATCAATAATAAGAATATTTTCACATACAACAAACATTCCAATAGCTGTAAATATAATTAGAAGAGGTGAAAATAGTAAATACATATCTATAGCAGATATGTATACAACACTAACAACATTTAGAAGTGGTGCTTTTCTAATAATGAAGCTTGATAGTGATAAAGTTAGAAGAATAGAGTTATTAGCATCTAAAGGATATGAAGTTACTGTAAGAGTGCAGTCTGTAAAAGGAATTGTAAGATCTGTAGCTAAGTTGAGTCTAGATCCAATACTATATGAGAGAGGTTCATTCACAATAGGATATAGATATTGTTCAAAAAATATGTGTGATAATTGTCCAATAAGAGATGTATGTATAAAATATCTAAACATAAAGGTGAAGTAATATGAGTGAAAGTATTGATAAGATAGTTGAGAAGTTGGTAATTGAAGAACTTGAGAAAATTCAACCAAGAACTAAGATAAGAACATTAGACTTTGTTAATAATATTGTAGAGAGATTGAGAAGTATTATCGAAATTAATGAGGAAGTTGAGATAAATGTTAGATCTAAGATAGTGGACATATTGTGGGAATTACAGAGAAGGAGAATTGTACAGTTTGAAGATAGTTTAATAAGGTTTGAAAAGTTGTAGAGTTCTTGAAGTGATGAGGCTTAGCCCCACCTAAGGAATTGATGACTGATCCGGCAGGAACTGATTGATAAGTATTATCAGTCCTCGGTTCTTCATCAGTGCTCAGACAGCGGTCTTTACATCATTCCTACTCTACAAGACTCCACACAGTTGGGAAATATTCCTTCTTTCCTGGTATTGTTAATGCTGCCATATACTCCTCTACGAAGTCTGAATCATTAATCATCTCTATATATGTTAAGTTGTTGGCTATATTTTCAACAATATCTCTATACTTACGATTCGTTAACACTAGGTATGATCCAACTATAGATCCATTACCTATATATTCAATTTCTGCATTTGGAAATTCAGGTAGCATTCCAATCTTTACAGCATTATTAATATTTAGATAGTTTGCGAATGCTCCACATATATATACTTTCTCTATTTCCGAAATATCTATCCTGACCTTCTTTAATAATGTTGTTATTAATGCACATACAGATGCTTTAGATTCTAGAAGATTCTTAATATCCTGTTCATCTATTGTAATATCTCTACCTAATCCAGATTTTGATGATGGTACTACTATGAATTGTAGTTTTCCATCTCTCTCTACAACATTTGGATGATTTTTCCTTAGTCTTCCCTGACTATCAACTATCTTATTTGTAAATAATTCTGCAAGTAGATCTATAAGTCCTGAACCACATATACCTATTGGTTTTACATTTCCAATAACTTCATACTCAACGTTTCCATCCTTAATCCATACTCTCTCAATAGCACCTTCAATAGCTTTCATACCAAACTTAACACCATATCCTTCAAATGTTGTTGCTCCAGGTCCTGTTGTTGCTATATACCAATCTCTACATCCAACAACTACATGAGTGTTAGTTCCAATATCTATGAGTAGTTGCATTGAATCGCTTCTCCACATTCCTGATGATAGTATATCACCAATGACATCACCACCTAAAAATCTCCCTACACACGGTAGACAATACACACTTGCCTTACTATGAACATCAAGTCCTAATTCTCCAGCTGTAGTTGTGTAACTACCTTTCTCTACTTCAAATTTAGAATCTGCAAATCCTCTAACATCTCTATTTAAGAATAGGTATGTCATCACAGTATTACCTGCAGCAACAACATTAACAATATGTCTTTTATCTACATTAGAAGATCTACATAATCTATCTATCATACTATTTATACACTCTATAACTGTTCTATTCAAATCTCTATATCCATCTCTATTTCTAATACAATACTCTATTCTACTCATAAGATCATCACCATATATTACCTGTCTATTTATATCATATATTTCAGATACTATATTACCACTCTCTAAATCTACTAGGTAGATTACTATCTTTGTTGTTCCAATATCAATAGCAATTCCATAAGGTTTTACATATCTACCCTCTATAAGTATTTGACCATTTTCATCGAGAACTCTTACATAATCTCCAAATCTTTCTATAATTATACTTGGATTAACCTCTTCAATAATTAATTTACCTCTATGAAGTATTTTTTGAATTCCTAATCTAGATTCTTCAGGTATGTATACAGTACAGTCATCTTCAGGTACTACTTGACATGCAAGTACTGTTCCATCTTCTAACTGTGCTTCCTCTGTGAGCAGTCTATACTTTCCTCTCTCTATCTTTACCTTACATTTCTTACATGCACCTTTACCACCACAAATACTTCTAATAACTACTCCACATTTAATAGCAGCATCTAATATAGTTTCTCCTTTACAAACATCAATTTTCCTTCCATAGGGTTCAAACACTATCGTAACCATCTCTCAGCTTCATTGAAAGTTCCTAGCTGAAACTAGAAGTTTTATCATAGTAAATATTTGATAATTGCAAAACTTTAAGTCTAACATATGCAATACTTACTACACATACAAGTACTACGATAGTTTAGGTAGAATATTTTTCAATAGTTAAAAAATGTTAAATATTCACATATTCTCGTAAATGTAAATGTTTGTTGAACAAAGGAAGAAAATGACTGAGCTAGATTTATGCTCAAATTGTGGTATATGTACATATACTAAAAATCTAGAATTTTGCCCACAGATGAATATTGATGAGAATCTATATAAAAATCCAATACCAAAAATATTGAAAGCATATATAACTAAGTCAAACTTTGATAATATTCTAAAAATATCTCAAGATGGTGGTACAGTTTCAACAATATTAAAATATCTACTTGAGAAGAATATTGTTGATTGTGTACTTACAGTAAAGCTTGGTAAAAAACTTACACCAATACCTGTAATAATATCAAGATCTGAAGAGATATCTGAAATATCTGGTAGTAAATATATCTATACTCCACTGCTAACTAAGATTGGAGAATTATTAAAATTTTCTAAAGTATGTGTAGTTGGTCTTCCATGTCATTTGAGAGCATTATCAAAATTTGAGAATAATCTTAATAATAAGATTGAGATAGTGAAGATAGGTCTACTATGTTCTCATAATTTTAAACGTGAAATGTATATAGATATTTCTAGAGAGTATAACTTCAATATTGATGATATATATAGGATGGAGATTAAGAAGAACATGTTTAGAATATATGTTAAAAATTTAGGTATAATTGAGAAGCCTTTAAAAGATCTTGAGAAATATGTTTCTAAATGTTGTAAACAATGTCCAGAACTTATACCAAACTACTGCGATATTGCCGTAGGTTCTATGTTTACACCTGAAAAACATAATATAACATTCATAATATCTAATAGAGGTTTAGAAATTTTTGAAAATATTATTAATGAAGGTATGTTACATGTATCAGATGTTAGTTCTGAAATCCTAGATAAGATATATAGAGTTGCTAAGAAGAAAGCAGAAAAAGCTTTAAAGTATAGACAAGAATTTTCAATACTAATATCAGATGTATTAAGTAGTAAATAGGTTAAGTATTTCTTATCGTCATAAATAACATATCTATGATTAATGTAGTTCTTAATAGTTGAATATTGTCAAGATATTGATTAGCAAAATGATAGATAATGTATAAGTACTCTCTGAAATATTGTCAATGTGTTTCCAATAGGCATAATGTACATGAATAAAAATATCTCGAGGATCAGGAAGATTTTAAATTTCACAGGTGTCAAATATGGATGATATTAAATTGAAAATTGGTGAACTCTCTACGGGAAATATTAAAGTTGAGGGATTTGAAGTGAGTATAGGTGAAGTTGTTAAGGAGGAGTTCAACCCTCCAGATGTACTAGATCTACGTTGTTGGGATGTACTACTAGTTTCACGTTATCTACCTAAGATAGTTCCAACATTTACACAATGTGCATTATGTACATATGGTCCATGCGATCTAACTAAGATGAGAGGTGTCTGTGGAATTGATAGTTATGGTAATCATGTTAGAATTTTAACATTAGCAGTAAGCTTAGGTCTTTCAAATATTACAAATCGTGCAATTAAAATGTATAAAATATCTAGAGAAGTCTTAGGAGAAGATTATGATGTTAAGATAAGTCCTGAAATAACAATATCAACACCAAACATATCATTAATAACAGGTTATATACCTAAAAAGATTAAAGATTTTGAAAAGATATTAAACTATGTATTAAATCAAAATTCTAAAATTCAAGATAGTTTGACAGTATTTAGAGAATATAATCCTCTAGACTTAGCATCAAGAATGTTACATCTTGGAATGCTATCTCACATATCTTGTGAAATTGTTGACACATTAGAATTATTAATGTTGAAGAATTCTGGTATAGAATTGACACCTCAGATAGTTAAGGTTAAGGTAAGTTTAGAGATGTTAGAGAAACCTACAATACTGTATGTTGGTGAAAGTTTAATACCAATATTGAAGGTTTTAAGTATTTTAAAAAGAATGAATTTAGGAAAACCTGGAGATTTTATTAATATTATTGCTGCATCTTGTAATGTTGCTAATATTGAAGGTGTAGTATTTCTAGGTTCTCCAATATATGCAATTCCAATAATTAGATTAGGAATACCTGATGTTGTTATTATAGATGATACATGTATATCAGGTAGAATTGTTGAAGAGTGTATTAAACATTCTATATCTATAATAACTATATCAGACTCTACAACATTCTTAGCTCAAAATATATCTGGAAAAGATATTAATGAGAAGATTGATAATTTATTAAAAAGTGGTATAGTGTATGTTGATAATATTGATAATGCTGTTGAAATTGCAGTATTAACATGTCTCAAAATTCATGGTAAGAAGATTATTAATATTGTTAAGAATCTAAATTTAGATGCTTTAAATATTGTTAAAGATTGTGATTATTGTGGTGAATGTGTTAAAGTTTGTCCACTTAATTTAGATATTGTAGATGCTATTAAGAAGCTTAGAGATGGTAATGAGGAAGCTATTGTTAATATAGTTAAAAGATGTGTATGGTGTGGGTTATGTGAAGATAAATGTCCAAAGAAGGTTAGATTATTAACACTATTTTCTAAATATTTGCAAAATATAGAAATATCAATTAGCACTAGAGCATCACCACTATCAGATCAGGTAATTAGATCTATAGGTGCACCTATAGTTCTTGGAGAAATTCCTGGTGTTATAGCGTTTGTAGGTTGTTTAAATATTAGAGAGAGTGTTGAAGATATTGTTAAGATAGTTCATGAACTCTTAAAGAGAGGTTTCATAGTAATAACTTCAGGCTGTATCTCACAACTAGTTGGAAAGTATAGAACTGAGGAAGGATTATCACTATATGAAGAGTATGGTGAACTTGGTAGAGGATGTATCATAAATATTGGTACATGTACAGCACTTTCAGAAGTCTCTGGAATCGCTATTAGAGTTGCAAACATCTTTGCAGGTAGGAAAATTAAAGGTAATTATGAGGAAATTGCAGACTACATATTGAATAGAGTTGGCGCATGTGGTATAGGTTGGGGAGCTTCAACCCATAAAATACTTTCAATAGCTGTAGGATTTCTAAGACTTGGAATACCAATCATAGTTGGACCACAATGTTCAAAACTTGGAATATCTCTTGAAGGAGTTGATGTAGAGAAGTTTGTTGGTATTGATATGAAGACTGGTAAGAAAGTTCCTACAGGACCTGCACCACAACACTTACTATATCTAGCTAAGACACCTGAAGAATGTTTAATAATGGCTGTTAAGCTATGCATAAGACCTGGAGATACATCAAAAGGTAGAGCTGTCAAACTATCTCACTACATAGATCTTTACAAGAAGTTTTATGGAAAACTACCACCAGACCTACACCTATTCATTAGAGATGAAACAGATATACCAATAACGTACAAGGATGAGGTAATGCAGTATTTAAAGGAGGTTGGTTGGAAACCATGGGAATACATAAGCACAGATGTAACAATATCTGAGAGAGTATACTCACAATATAGGAAGTAGCTTTTTCAAATATTTACAATTATAAAAGTATAAATACCACCGTTCATTAATTGTTTACGTAGACTATACTACATGTAGTATTTAACATTTACAGGAATATTACCTACTCCACTTCCTGTATTAATTGTCAATTAACAATTATAAAAAATGTTTTACTAGACTACTCACGTATAGACATGACTGTAAATGTCTCAAGTAAAGATCTTTAAAGATGAATTAACAGTTAAGAGACAACTAACATTTAACGATATTCCAGTTGATGTTAGTTTATCGTATGAAGGTGAGAGAATTAGAAAACAGGATATGTATGTTGAATTTGGTGGTGTTAAAGTTCAACATAAATTTGAACTTTTCAGAGTTTCTGAAAATGTTGAAGATGGTAAGATAGTTCTCATAGGTCCTGACATTGATGAATTTCCTGAAGGTTCTGCACATCAACCTCTAGGTATAATTGTTGAGGCTTATGGTAAGGAGTTGAAACCTGAGGCTGAAGGTGTATTTGAGAGAAAACTACACTACTACATGAACTGGATACAGGGAGTAATGCATACTGGTAGTCGTGATGATATTTGGATTAGAATTAGTAAGAGAGCTGTAAAGGCTGGTCTGAGATTTGAACATATCGGTAAGGTCTTGATGAGACTTTACAAAGCTGACTTTCCAATTATTGAAAAGATTCAGGTCACATTTATAACAGATCCTAAAGAAGTTGAAAAAGCTCATGCTGAAGCTATCAAGATTTACAAAGAGAGAGATGAGAGAGTTCTTGGAATTAGAGAGGAAGATGTAGACACATTCTACGGATGTGTACTATGTCAATCATTTGCACCAACACATGTATGTGTAATAACTCCTGAAAGACCAGCAAATTGTGGAGCTATAACTTGGATTGATGCTAAAGTTGCAGCTACACTAGATCCAAAAGGTCCAATATTCCCAATACAGAAAGGAAATTGTATTGATCCTATAGGTGGTGAGTATGAGGGTGTTAATGAGATTGTTAAGGTAAAGTCTCAAGGTGCAGTAACTTCAGTAAAGCTTCATAGTGTATTTGAAAATCCACATACATCATGTGGATGTTTTGAAGCGATAGTATTCTACATACCTGAAGTTGATGGATTTGGTATTGTAAGTAGAAAATACACAGGAAATACACCAATAGGACTAAACTTCATACAGATAGCAAACATGATTAGTGGTGGAAAACAGGTAAGTGGATTTGTAGGAATAGGACTTCTATATTTGAGAAGTAGAAAGTTTCTACAGAAAGAGGGTGGTTGGAGTAGAATTGTATGGATGGACTCACACACTAAAGAGAGAGCTAGAGATTGGATACCTAAAGAACTTGTAGATAAAATACCAACAGAGAAAGAAGTTCAAACAGTAGATCAATTAAAAGAATACCTAATCAAAGTTGGACATCCAATTACAAAACTATGGGCTGAGGCAGTAACTGTACAAGAAGTCAAACCTGCAGAAGCTAAGGTTGAGATTAAGGTTGAGGAGAAGCCTAAAGTAGAGGTTAAGCCTGAAGCTAAACCTGTTATTGAAGAGAAGAAGGTTGAGGAAAGAGTTGTTGAAGCTAAACCTGCTGAGAAGGTTGTTGAAGAGTTACCTACATCAGAACTTCTCAAGTATGGTATACCAATAATGCCACTATCAATAACTTTGAAGAATGTAAAGATAAGAATTGGTAAAGTAATAATTAAGAAAGAGGAAAGTGAGAAAAAGTAGTCTAGAAGGATAGTTATGGAGGATAGAAGAAGAATTAAAATAAACATACTAGACATATTGAATATAGGATCATTAATATGTAAACTTATTGGTGAAGATTTTAATAATGTTAAGAGTATTGAACTTGAAGATGTTGAAATTGATCTTGAAAGTATTGAGATAGTTGTAAAACCTGTAAAGATTGTTCATAGGAAAGTTGAGAAGATAGAGAAGGTTGTTGAGAAAAGACCTGAAACTGAGATAGTGGTCAAGCCTGAGGTTAAGGAAGAGAAGAAGGTTTCTATTGAACTAGTTCCAAGATTGGTAGCTCCAGAGATAGAGCTTGTAGAAGTTCCAACACCAAGACTTCAATGGAAAGGTAAGATAAACACTGTCAAGATTGGTGCAACACGAAGTGAAGGTGGTACTAGAGAGATAACTTATGTTCTTGGTGGTCAAGAATCTCCACAACTTTATGTAAATTCTACTACCTTCCATAGACCTATAATATCTATGGATGTTTTTGATATGAAGATACCACTACCAAGAGCTGTCAAGTCTAGTATTGGTGAAGATGTTCTAGATAATCCTCCTGAATGGGCTAGAGTATGTGTTGAGAAGTTTAATGCTGATATGGTTAGTCTACACCTAATTAGTACTGATCCAAAGTTGAGAGATACATCACCTAAAGAGGCTGTTAAAGTAGTTGAGGAAGTATTACAGGCTGTTAAAGTTCCAATATTTATTGGTGGTTCAGGTAATCCTAAGAAAGATTCTGAATTATTTAAAGAGATTTCTGAAAGATTTTCAGGTGAGAGACTTCTACTAAGTCCAGTTACTCTAGATATGAAGCTTGAAGATGTCATACCTGTAGTTAAGAAGGGTAATCATGCTGTGGTTGCATCAGTAACAATGAATATTGATCAAGCAAGACAATTAACGAGAAAATTATTAACTTGGTTATCTCCAAATGACATAACTATAGATCTATACGCTGCAGGTATTGGATATGGTTGGGAATACTCATTCTCAGCTATGGAACGTGCAAGATTAGCAGCATTTTCAGGTGATTCAGAACTTCAATATCCTGCTATTGGTGCAGCATCTAATGCATGGGGTGCACGTGAAGCATGGATGAAGATGGACCCATTTTGGGGTCCTAGAGAGATTAGAGGACCTCTATGGGAGATAATTACAGCATTATCTCTAGTTATGGTTGGTATTGATCTAATACTTACACTACATCCATTAACTGTGAAGGTTGTTAAAGATATTTGTGAGAAGTTGAGTAATATTGATGTTAGTGATGGCGATTATGAAAAATATCTTGAGTGGATTGGTAAGCCTATAAGTGTGAAGATGTAGCTATGCCTAAGATAACTAAATTAACGCCAATACAGATATATAGACTATTACCAAAGACTAACTGTAAGGCTTGTGGAGAGGAAAGTTGTATGGCATTTGCAATAAAGCTACTTAATCTACAGACAAGCATTGAGAAATGTAGACCACTAGTTGAAGATGAGAAGTATAGGAAAAATTATGAAGAATTGAAGAGGTTATTAAAGCCTTCAGTTAGAGAGGTAGTAATTGGTAGAGGTGAGAAATCTGTAAAGATTGGTGGTGAATATGTAATGCATAGACATGAATTGACATATATGAGGAAGACTGTCATAGCAGTACTAGTTGAAGATTCTATGAGTCAGGAGGTTATAGATTCTAGAATTGAACTAATTAAGAAGTTCAGATTTGAATATCTTGATAAAGTATTGACATTAGATGCAATTGCAATAAAATTTTCTTCAGGAGATTTTGATAGATTTTTAAAAGTTTTTGAGTATGTAAGATCTAGAATAGATAAGCCAATAATAGTATGTTCTCTAAATCCCAAGTTGTATGAGAAGATTGGAGAATTGTTGAGAGATGAGAGACCGCTAATATATGCAGTTACTAGAGATAATTGGCATATAATGGTTGATATAGCTAAAAAGTTTGATTGCCCATGCACAGTAATGCATGTTGGTGATTTGAGAACATTAATATCTCTAGTGAATGCTGTTAAGAAGAGAGGTGTAGAAGATATATGTATAGATCCTGGACTTATACCTACAAAACTCGGATATAGTATTAAGACTAGCACACTGTTGAGATGGCTTGCATGTAATGAAGAGTATGAACTTGCTGGATATCCTATTGTTACATCAACAGTACCAGTATGGTGTTGTGACGGTGATTATACTCAAAAGGTGGTACTAGAATCTTGCATTGCTGCACTTATGATTATTAGATATGCTAGTCTACTAATAATGTATAGTCCTGAAGCAGTTACATACTTGCCAGTTGTCGTATTGAGAGAAAACTACTATAGTGATCCTAGAAGACCAACAACAATACAGCCAGGTCTTAAAGAGATTGGTAAGCCTAGTGAGAAGTCTCCAGTACTTGTAACCTGTAATTATGCGTTAACATACTCGATAGTGACTTCAGATTTAGAGAAAGGTAAGGTTGATGCTTACCTACTTGTAATAGATACTGAAGGATATGCTGTAGATGTTTCAGTTGCTGCTGACAAGTTTAGACCTGAAAAGATTGCAGAGTTGATAAAGTCCACTGGTATTGAGTCTAAGGTTAAGCATAGATATTTGATAATTCCTGGAAAAGCAGCAAAACTTGCTGGATCTATTGAGGAAGTTACAGGTTGGAAAGTTATTGTAGGTCCTGTAGATTCATCAGAACTTCCAAACTTCATAGAGAAGCATTGGAAGAAGATTGTTGAAGGTGGCTAGATAGTAGATTAGTATTTTAATACTTTCAGAATAATCATCTATGTGAGTGTTAGATGTGACACTCCTATAAGTGTTGGAGATGGTGTAGAACTCACAGTATGTGTAGACAGTGAGATTAAGCATGTAATAGCTACATTAAACATAGATATGAGACAGGTAGGTAACAAGTTGAAGTTTTTAGAAGAATTGAGAGACTTCATAAAAAGTCAATGTGGTGAAGAATTTAATATTGTAAATACAGGTTCTGAACCAAGACTTGTACATGTAATCTCAGTATCTAGTGAAGATGTTGATAAGACAATTATTGATGTAGCACTAAACTTCATAAAAGAGAAATTGAATAACTGCAATGTTACTAGTAAGATAAGTGAACTCTTATCAAAATATAAAACGACAGGTAGAAAATCTAAAACTACGAGAAGAAAAAGCTCATAAGATACCTACATAGTCTAGTCACAGAATAGGATGACAGCATATTTCATAGAACTAGATGAGAAGACTAGAGAGGCGATAAGAGAGATATTATCATCAATGATAAATCCTGTAAAGATAGTTCTATATAAAGACAAGTTCTGTGAATGGACTGAGATAGACTGGTGTAGAGTTACTGAAGAACTTCTACGTGAAATTGCAAACTTATCACCAAATAGTAAGATAATATTTGAAGAACGTAGACTTAGCGATAATTTAGATCTTGTAAAGTTATTAGAACCAAACATAACTTCCAGAGTTAAAGTTCCTGTAATGTGTATTGGAGATAACTGTGAGATAGTCTACATGGGAGCTCCTGTTGGTGAAGAAATTAGAACACTACTAGACTCAATACTTCTAGTATCAACACGAAGAACAAATCTAAGTCCAGAAGTTCGTAATGAGTTGAAGAAGGTTTTAGAAAATCTTCAAAGAAGACTATACATAGTCACACTGGTAACACAGGCATGTCCATACTGTCCATATGCAGCATCACTAGCAAACAGTTTTGCAGTTGAGGGAAATGGAAAGATAGTATCTATAGTTTATGATGCATCTCTAGATCCAGAATTAGCTGAAGAATATGGTATAACAATGGTTCCAGCAGTAATAATGGGATTAGAAGGTTTCAAAGGTAGGTTAGAATTTATCGGTATTCCAACAGAGAATGATGTACTTGAAAGAATAATTGAACATATTAGACTTGGAAGGTAGTTAAAGATGGCTGAATATAGAATAATTTTAATAACAGGAAATATACATAAGAAGATTGAAGTTGAGAAAATATTATCAGAATATGAAAATACATTCATAGTAGATATAGAACCAAATATAAAGAAGGTAGAGATACAGGATGATGATATCTCAAAAATTGCTAGAAATGCTATTGCAGAAATAGCAAAGATATTGAAACCTAGAAAGAACACGTACGTAGTATTGGAAGATGATGGATTATACATAGATGCTCTTGGAGGATTTCCAGGACCATACTCAGAGTATGTATATAGGACTATTGGACTTGATGGAATATTAAAACTGATGAAGAATATTCAAAATAGAGAAGCAACATTCAGAGCTGCATTAGGAGTATATACGCCAAGTGGATCTATTGAAGTTGTACAGGGTATATGTAGAGGATACATTGCTGAGAGTAAGAGAGGTAGTGAAGGATTTGGATATGATCCAATATTCATACCTGAAGGATATGATAAGACATTTGCAGAACTTGGAATTGAAGAGAAGTGTAAGATTTCTCATAGAGCTAGAGCATTTAGAAAACTTGCAGATTTAATAATTAGCGGAGTCTTGAAGTAATTAGACTGTATAGAACAATTGCAAATAAACCACATACAAATGCGAAGAGTATACATGTCAGAATCATATTTATCTTAACAATATCACTACCATGTTTAAATACTGCACATCTCGCATAAAATATATCTTTAGAACTATACATAGCTTTTATCTGAGATTTCAATGTCATTAAATACATAGTGTAATTACCAATATTAAACTTATTATCAACATTAAGACCTTCACAATATAGTACATCAACATCTTTTGGAACTATTAATATTATATTCTTAAGATTAGACATGCTGTATACCATTATAGTACAGATATTCTTTGAACTACATGACAATATATTTGTAAGTGATATAACAGGATATGCAGATATTGTACCTATAGTTTTAATATGCTGTTCTATAGCATATATATTAAATCTCATATATCTAGCTTTACCAACTTTAAATTTAATATTTGCACTTGAGTAATTACAGATAATGTATGTACCATTATATGTACAGTTTAGTCTTGATAATGTACTATTACCTATATGTTCACCACATTTTAATAGTAGTATAACATATTTTTGATAATAATCTTTAATTTTTGCTATATTACATTTATACATGCTTGATAGTTTTAGCATATTTTTTAGATATTGTGTTAGTGATATTGCACTTACTGTATGTATTGATAGTGTTATTGATACTGCTATTAGTATTGTAACTATTGCAAATATCTTTACTACATTCTTTACATTTCTAATCTTCATTATGGTTCAGGTATTTCAATGTTAGAAGGTATTAATTTTTCTCTCTTAAGATTATTTAGAAATTTAACTATGTGAAGTCTAACTACCTTAGATCCACAATTAAAGCAGTATGGTTTACCATCAATTATTGCATATACTCTAGGTGATCCACATACTACACATCTCTTCTTACTCTCCTCCATACCTCTTGGTATTGTGTGGTAAATATTTAATAGTAGTTTCGTTAGGTATTTTAGGATCTTCAAGAACTATCTAGTTGCCGTTGTGAGATGTCTCGATGTGATGTGATGAAGATGCTTCCTGAGAGGATAGTTGACTTACTCATGATTAGAGGATTTAGGAAGCTAACTCCAGTTCAGGAGTATGCTATTCCTAGAGTCTTATCAGGATCTAATGTTCTGATAATTGCACCTACAGGTAGTGGTAAGACTGAGGCAGCTTTTCTACCACTGCTGGCTAGATTATTGAAAATTCGTGAGGAGAGAGAGCTAGAACCTGGAATATATATTCTCTATGTATCTCCTCTTAGAGCTCTTAATAGAGATCTTTTAGAAAGATTGAGATGGTGGTGTGAAAATCTAAATTTGAAAATTGCTGTTAGACATGGAGATACAGATGTTAGAGATAGAGCTAGACAGAGTAGAGAACCTCCACATGTATTAATAACAACTCCAGAGATGTTACAAGCAATTTTACTAGGTAGAAGACTTAGAGAACACTTGAAGAAGCTTCAGGCAATAATTATAGATGAAGTTCACGAACTTGTTGAAGATAAGAGAGGTGTTCAACTCGTAGTTACCTTAGAGAGAATTAGAAGACTTGTTGGTAGAGATATACAGATTGTAGGACTATCAGCAACAGTTGGTGATCCAGACACAGTTGCGAAGTTTCTTGTAAGATCTGGAGATAGGTATGATATTGTACAAGTTTCACATATTAGAGAGATGATACTCGACGTACTATACCCAACACCTACAGATGAAGATGTTAAAATTGCTGAGAAGATATATGCAACTCCTGATGTAGCATCAAAATTGAGAGTTATTAAAGAGATTGTTGAGAAGGAAGGTCCTGCAATAATATTTGTAAATACTAGATCCATGGCTGAGAGTTTAGCCGCTAGATTTCATGCATGGCTAGGACCTGACTATCCAATAGCTGTACATCATGGCTCACTATCAAAGACTGTTAGAGAAGGAATTGAGAAGCTGTTGAGAGAAGGTAAATTGAAAGCTGTTATAGCAACTTCAAGTCTAGAACTTGGTATAGATATTGGACATATAAATATAGTAATACAATACACAAGTCCACATCAAGTAACTAGACTTGTACAGAGAGTAGGTAGGAGTGGACATAGATTAGATAAAATACCAAAAGGAGTGATAGTAGTTCACGATCTATTTGATGCACTTGAATCTATAGTAATTGTATTAAAAGCAAAACAAGGATATCTAGAACCTGTAAAAATACCTGAAAAACCATATGATGTAATGTGTAATCAAATATCAGCATGTGTATTAGTTAAAAATAGGTGGAGTATTGATGAACTTTACGAACTATTCAAAAATACATACCCATATAAAGATCTATCTAAAGAAGAATTATTAAAAGTTATAGAATATATGAGTGATGTATTAAATCCACCACTAATATACTATAGAAGAGATAAGAATATAGTAGAAAAACCTATAAGAAGAAGATCAAGATTAGAATTATACAAATACTTCACAAATAATCTATCAATGATACCTGAAGAAAAGCAATACTATGTTATTGATAAGAATAGTGGTGAAGTTATTGGAGTTCTAGATGAAGCTTTCGTAGCAGAGTATGCACAACCAGGTCTAAAATTCGTGTTTAGAGGTAAGGTATGGGTCATAGATAACGTATTTAAGGATAAGATTATAGTTGAAGAAGCTAAAGATCCTATAGGTGCAATACCTGCATGGATTGGTGAAGAGATACCAGTACCATATGATATAGCTCAATCAGTATTAGATTTACTTGAGGAGATAGAATTTTTATGGAAAAGCTATAAATCTTATAGAGATGTTGTTGAACATTTATATGAAAAACTGAATATATCTAGAGAAACTATAGAGAAAGTAGTTAGGAAAGTTATTGAGCATATATCTATGGGATATCCAATACCTGGAAAGCGTAGAGTAGTTATAGAAAATATAGGGAGTATATATGTTATATACATAATGCTTGGAACATTAGGTAATAAGACTCTATCTAGAATACTTGCAGAGTTAATATCAAGTAATTATGAAGTATCTGTGAAGGAGTATGCTGATCCTTATGCGATAGTTCTAGAGTTAGGAAGTGAATTACCTGTTGAAGAGATATCTAAAACAATTCTCGAGCTTGGTAAGCTTAGTGAAGAGGAAATTGAAGAGCTTGTTGCAAAGACTATGCTAAAATCAGGATCTTTTAAGAGAAGATTTATACATGTTGCTAGAAGATTTAATGCAATACCTAAAGACGCAGATTCAAGTTCAATATCAATATCAGCACTAATTGATGCTTTTAAAGAAACTCCTGTTATTGAAGAAGCAGCTAAAGAATATATGAGTAAGGATGTAGATATTGAATCACTATTAAAATTTGTTCAAAATGTTAGAGAAGGTATAGAGATCTCTACAATAAAGACAACAGAACCAACACCACTTACTAGAGAGATATTGGAGAGAGTTAGTGGTAAGTTTGAACTTTCAGGTCCTGAAGGTCATAGATTGATGATTAAATTAACATTTAGATCTAGAATCTTAAATGAGATTATAACACTAATATGCTTAGAATGTTTTAACTATATTACAAAACCTGTTAGAGAGTTACTACAATTAGATACCTATAGATGTCCTATATGTGGATCAGATAATCTAGGTCTAGTTAAGATGAGTGAAGAGAAAGTTAAAACTATATGTGAAGATCTTAGAAAGAGATCGAGAAGACAGGAGGTTGAACATGTTAGAAATATACTAATGAAGACTTCAGAGTTATTGAAGAAGTATGGTAAGAAAGTTATTCTTGCATCCTGTATTAAAATACCTATAGAGAGTCTAGAGTATGTGGTTAAAAGTATTGAAAATATAGATAATGTTGATGATATTATTGATAAGCTATTTACTATAGAGAAAGAATATATTAGACAAAGATTTTTCAAGTAATGTACATAGATAATCATATGTCCTATCTATAATATTCTTCTCATACGTGAGACCATCAGGATCAACATACTTTCTACACCATCTATCTAAGAATTGTAGTAACTTATCCTTATCCATCTTAATAATCTCACCATCTCTATATATGCATATTGGAGGAATATCACAGTCAGCTAGACCATATACATGACTATAAGAACCAACACACTTTCCAGAAAATATCAATGTTCCTATAGCTGTTTTAACATGATCAGAAATTACAGGTCCAAGCTTGACCATATCTGTACTATGTCCGAGATATTTTACATATCCTTTAGTATTTTTAACATTTGAAAATGTTGTACCTGCACCTAAATTAACAAATCTACCAATGTACGAATCTCCAATATATCCATGATGTTCAGCATGTGTATACACGTCTATTATAGAATTCTTAATTTCACATCCAACAATAGCCTTTCTATATATTACAGTTCCATCTCTAATTTTACAATTTCTCATTAATTCACATAGATATAATACACATCTCTTAGGTAGTTCAACATTACTAACTTCAGAGTCTATAACTATCCTGAAATTGCTAATTTTTAAAATATTGCATACATATTCTAGATATTCTACATTCATCTTAATAATATCAACTATAGAATTTACAACATTGCTATCGTAATTATATGTTAACGTTATCTTGTATATGTCTGTAATATTATTAATATCTTTAGTTTTTAATATTGGTATTCTATTCATAAATTCCACATCCTTAGGAACGTAATTTGCAGGTATTATACCAACATAGTCATACTTTTCTAATATTTTTTCAATATTTTTCCTATCACGATAATTTACATATTCTATATTTACCCTACTGATATCTAACAACTTTTCACATATAAACTCTCCATATATTTTAATCCAATCAAACGCTAGGTAGTCTCTAACTAGTGCTACTATATCTATGGGATATCTATAGTTTATATATGTGTTCAGTATAGTATATTCAAAAAATCTTAATCCTCCAATAATTATATTTTGTACAGGTGTTGTAAGTGTTATAGGATAGAATTGAGAAGTTATGTCTGGTCTCTCTACAGTTACTATACAGTCAACTTTCATGAGAGAATATATTTAAAGCTAGATATTTAACATATGTGCGACAGACATGTACGTACCTAAGACTCTAATGATAGGGAGATGTTGGAGATGTGGAAAGAGAATATACAGATATGATGAATATTATGCATGTCCAAAATGTGGAGCATTATACTGCCCGACCTGTTATAGAAAGACTTTTGGTAAATGTCCCTGTGATCAAACACCACTAGAACCTAAATAGGTATTATTATGATTATTAGAGGACTAGTAGCTATAACTAGAAATCACAATGTAAGATCTCTAAGTATAGTTACTCAAGATAATACACTATTTACAATACAGCAAATATCAAATACAAAATATGTAAGTCTAGTTAAAGATGGTAAATCAATACATATAGAAGATGAAGTCGATAAATATATAACATTTCTAAAATCTTTCATATCGATAATAAACATAGTGTCGCAAATTTCACAATCAAGATATTACACATTCTTAGGAGAGTTTAAATACAATTTTAAAAAGAAGAAATTTAACTATGAACCATATGTTGACTTAATGAAGAAAGTTAGTATTAAAGTATCTACAAAGAGTGTTCAAATAGTTGTTGGAGATGTTGTTAAGAAGTTTAAGAGATCAAAATCAGGATATACACCAGAATTTTTAATTAATACTATTGAAGAGATTTTGAATAGAATGATAGAATGGAGATAGATTTAGACTACATTTCTAGAAGAGTTATTAGAAAATTAGAATTCTCTGGATTTAGTAAAGATGTATATTTTGAAGTACTTGGTGGTAGTATAGTTTCTCTATCAAGACATGGTGAGTGGTGTGTTGTATATGTTAAAGTTAGCGATATCTTTGATAAGTATAGAAAAGTTATTGATAGTGTTGTAGATTACTTAAGGTATGATATAGTATATTTTGCAGATATTTCTTATAGTGATATCTCATTGAGAAAAATTAAGGTAGAACATGATATTTCTATTATTGAGAAGTGTAAGAAATATATGAGATTACTATCATCTATAAGTGAAGGTCAGTGGTTTGATCATATCAGATCAAGAGAAAAATTTCATGGTAGAGCTACTGTAGATTTGATAAGAGTTATAAGAGTTTTAGAAGAAATGCAAGTTGTTGAACCTGTATGGAGGAAGTGGGGTATGGGTTCTCAACATACTCTCAAAGTTAAGAAGAAGTTAAGTAAAGGAGAACTTGCATACTATCTTTTAAGATTATTAAACGTTGCTGTAGAGAAGAGTCTAAAAAGATGATGAAGGACACAGTTCTGAATGTGATGAAGGTTGGGGGTTCTGATCAGCCTTGGCCACTTCGCTCACCTTTCGCTAAGGGTGTGTAGTCATCATTCTCAATCTTAAAGAATTTAGCAGAATCTCCTAATATAGCTTTAACTTCTTCCATATTTTTAAATGGTCTTCTTCTAATTATTAGACTAATCTTATGATCATCTAGTCCTGGTATCTTTCTCAAAATCTTCATACTTGCAGAATTTATATCTACAGGATATGGTATTCCTATAACAGATCTTGGAAGATGATCTACAACTACAACATCAATCCAAGTATCTAGCTTAATCTTTTCAGGAATATACACTATCAGTGGGTATGAACCAACCTGTCTTGCATATGTTCCATCACTATCATACATTTCAGTATATAATTTTCTGAGAATTGTTCCCTTTGGTAATATTCTTCTTAAGTTTTCAATATCAAATACATGTCTTACCCAATATCTAAATGATTCAATATATTTTCTATGTCTTCTAATGTTTCTATAAACTATATCTCTCATATTCCATAGAGGTGTTCCAGGAAATACTGTTGCAAGTCTAATATTGACTCTCCTAACTTTAATATTATTTTCAAGTAATTTTTCAAGAAATTGTCTATTTAGTATATATGTTTCCTTTGTCTCTCCTGGAAGTCCAAGTACAAAATTTATTCCTGGTAGTAGATGTGGCATTCCATTCCATCCTCTTACCTGTCCTATATTACTTACAATTTTTACTGCTTCAAATGCTTCTTCTGGATATACTTTCAAATTATTATTCTTAACAACTCTAGGGTCTGCTGTTTCAATACCCATTGCAGCTACATCTCCAGGTGTGTGATACATCATTATAATTTTAATACATTCTATACTCTCTCTCTGCCAGTGATATACTGTTCCTGGATTTACATTATCTATATGTAGTGTTTCTAAATCTCTAGCAACACTTCTAATACCATGAAAGAGTTTTTCTAATATTTCAGGATTTGGTTTTGGAAATTCTAATTTACCTATATCATGAGCTTTGTATGTAAGTATGTCAGCTTGTCTACCAATTCTGAAGTTTTTAACACCCATATTGTAAAGTGCTTCAACTTCCTTAACTATAGCTTTAACATCTCTCATAAGTGGATAACCTCTTCTAACTGTTGTACAGAAGCTACATCCACCTGTTATATATCTTGGACATGATCTATATGTCTCAATTTCAACTATAAGATTCTTCATATAGCATGGATGTTGAGTAACTATCTTAGCTCCAATTATTGAAAATTTATTAATATATCTATCATCTTCATGAATTTGTGATAGATCTACACTATTTATATTTAGAGAATTCTTAACTAACTCATATATTACTATGTCTGGATCTCCACTTACTACAATATCAAAATATTTTCTAAATATTGATGGATGAATTGCTATCTCACCACCTTCAGATATGTATCCAAACCTTGCTACAGGTCCACAAATTACCTTTACTTTTGCCTTAACTGTTGTAGATATGTTTAATATTTCTTCAAAAGTTATTGGACTATACTTCAAATATCTTCCTGGTGTTGTAACTCCAGATATCAGTATGAATAAATTCCAATCCTTCTTTAATAATTCTCTACAAGTTCTTACCTGATCTATAGTTACGTATGTTATATTTGCTGACTTATCTACACTCCATATAGCTCCAGCAATATATCTAGGATAGATATCTAGGTATGGTGGTACTCCAAGTCCTGCAGGTTCATCACTATACCCATCCAATATTAAGATATTCATAAACAACTATCAGAATTCTAAATCTAGTATAGTCATGTTAAGCATTTCAGTTCCCCGAAAAACTCTTCATTAATTCTGCGACGAGGTTGTTCATCATGAATACATATTAAGAAAAGATTTTTTAAGCTAACTACATTTGGATATGTAGCATGGTACTATTAGACGTACTTGCAAATGCTATGGTAATGATAAAGAATGCAGAAGCTAGAGGTCACAAACAGGTAGTTATATGGCCAATATCTAAACTTGTTGGTAATGTTTTGAGAGTTATGCAGAAGTATGGATATATTGGAGAGATAGAGTATATAGATGATGGTAGAGGTGGAAAATTCATAGTACATCTATTAGGAAAGATAAATGATTGTGGAGTAATTAAACCTAGATTTCCTGTAAAGTATAGAGACATACCTAAATGGGAAGAGAAGTACCTACCTTCAAGAGATGTTGGAATACTCATACTATCAACATCTAGAGGCGTCATGAGCCATATAGAAGCTAAACAAAATAAGATAGGTGGAGTACTACTAGCATACGTATACTAGAAAGCACATAATTAATGTCTAAACCTTAGCCTAGCTATTACGACAATTTTAAATACCTAAGATATTCGTTACTAGATTGCTAAGTATGTCTTCAGAGAGGTCTGAGTCTAGTGTTGATGTTAAGCAAATTGCTAGTAAGCTTAGACTGTTGTTAAAGTTGAAGCGTGAGTTACCTAGTGAGCAGAGAAGATTGTTGAAGCTTAGGATGTTGATGGAGAGAAGAGAGCCTAGATGGATGAGGATGGAT
>CAZNTG010000008.1:0-58727 GCA_964575955.1 uncultured Thermoproteaceae archaeon | reverse complement strand
TCTTGGGCGTAATGCCTATTATGGTCTTGGTGTTATTATTGTTCTTGATGTCTCTGGATGTTGATGCGATTTACAGTATTGTGAATAGGATATTGAGGAATGCTGAGGAGATTATAGATCTCATTGATAGGCTGGAGGTTGAGTTGCTTAGGCCTGAGTTGGAGAGGAGGTTGCGGGAAGAGGAGGTGTCTATAGAAAGTGTGAGAGATCTCAAGAAGCTTGTGGAGGAGGACTACTAGCTATCTCAATCTCCTGTAGATGGATCTTCTATGACCAACCCACAGTAGCACAACTGTACGCCTCTCCTCATCTATGGTATAGATGATACGGTAATCACCAACTCTCCAACTGTAAAAATTGTCAAGCTTCTTTCCCACGTATGGATTTCTCACAATCTCATCAATAGCCTCAATTATCCTATCCCTAACATTTGGGTCAAGCCCTTTTAAATCTCTAATAAATGACCTCTTCACAACTAACCTCCAACTCACAGAAAAGGCAAGAAAAGGAGGAAAATATAAATAAAACACGAACCCCAGAAATTACAACTAACTCTTAAAGACGTTAAGAATGGACGTTCGGGGAATATCCAAGATGAGGAGGGTCATCGAGATGAGGAGAAGGGGGTCACGGGGGTCAGGCTTTTTAGGTGAATGGTATGTTTATTAGCTCGGTGTGTGGTGGAGGTTGTCTTGTTTGGGCGTGTTAGGGGTTTGCCTGAGGATGTTAAGGCTAGGCTGCGTAGGTTGTTTACTGAGCTTGCTATCCTGCTTCTGAAGACTGTCAATGAGACTTCCATACAGAAGCTTCTGTGTGCTGCCACGTTGACGAGAGATGGTTCAAAGCTTGAGATTAGTCCGATGGTTGAGCTATTCAACTTCAAGATATACAAGTATGGACCGTATGACCACGATATATCACGTCATCTTAGAGATATCACGGACGTGAAAGTACATGCATGTGATGAGGATGTTGTCACGCTAAGACTAGAACACGACCGGTTCTCTAGGTCGGACATTGTGAAGAAGATTGTTGCTCTATGTGATGAGTATGGCATCTCCGAGGTATGTGAAGACTACGTTCGTAGGCTACATAACCTAGCCAAGATCTACGGTCTAGAAATTAGGGACCTGGTATACGATCTGCTTAACCTAGATGATGATAAGAAGGTTCTTCTGCTCGACATGTCTCTGAGAGACGTCTTGAAACTTCTCGGTCTATACCCTGAGATGTCCTACGAAGATGCTCTTAGGGATGTACTTGGAGATGAGCTGTACAGCGAGGTCAGAAAGATCCAGGAAGATGTTCGTAGGCTAGGTATTAGAAGAGAGGAGCCACTGGGAAGGGGGAGGTGGAGTGTCTCGTAGAGTGGGGTGGCAAGGTTCAGGATACTGATAGATGTGCCATGTCTACCAGCCTAGGCACATATTAACATGTATGTGAAGATTTTTCACAGCCCCGCGGCGGGATCAGCCACAAAGTCCTTCATCACGGAGCAGTGAGTGGGTTCTCGTTGGGCCGCCCCGGGGGGTCCCGCCGCGGGGTTTTTTTCAAGATGTTTCGGGATGGGGAGGGGGTCACGTGTGTATGTGCGGGGATCGACATGTATTATTAGCTGTGTCACACGTGGAGTATGGGTGTGTCCTCCAGTGTGGAGACTCGTGGAGGGGCTAGTGTGCTTGTGTCTGATGCTAGGGTTGTTGCAGAGTTTCCAGGTGTTGTGCTTAGCGAGCTTCTCTGTCGTCAACTAGCCTTTCCACGTGTTATCTCAGCTGTCAGGCCAATCTACACGGCTCCTCCTGTGGAGCTTCGACGTAGAGGTGATGTTGAGCGTTCCTCACTACCCGCCGTGAGGTATGCAGAGAGGGCTTGCTCAACTATTGAAAAGGCGGTAAAGCTGTTGCAGGAGGGTATGCTCGACGAAGCTTGTGAAGAAGCTTGGAGAGCAGTGCTTGATAGTGTGAAAGCTCTCTCAACACTACTGTGGGGCATCGTACCGACTGGACATAGAGTGACAAGAATTGTCGTGGACAGAGTATTAGAACATCTGCGTAGTTTAAGGAAGAGGGGAATCTTGAAGAAGGATGAGAAGATTGGGTGGATCGGACTCATGTATAGAATTGGTGAAGAGCTACATGACTACTACTATGAACAGGATCGACCAAAGAGAGACATCGAGAAACGTATCAAGTGGGTCATAAAGCATGTACGGAGAGTGAGAAGGTTGGTGTATGAGCTAGCACTTTCAGCTAGCAGACCAAGAATAGCACTAGTATCTTACATTATTGAGGGAACAATCGACATAGTACACAAGATATTTTGTAAGTGCTGGAAAGTACTTGAGAGGGAGAGGCTAGGTTCGACACATGTGTAGTGTTGGAGAGACATAACATTCTACGAGCTTGTCCTTGTCTTAAGTTCTTCCCGTACTCTCTCTAATAGCTCGGCAACATCTTTTTTCAAGTTCTTAAGCTCCTCTTCACTAAGATCGCTTAGCCTCGTCATCTTCTGTACGATCATGTAGATCTGCATTATCATCCTGAGAAGCTTCCCCGCTGACGCATCGTCCAGTTTATTGACAAAGTTCCTAAACTCGTCGGGGCTTGTCAACACATCGATAACCTCACCATACTTTGACTGTATCTCCATCCACTTAGCAATTGTGTACTGTACAAGCTCAAGCACGTCCTTTATTAATTTGTAAATCTCCTCAAGCTTCTTACTAATGTCATCCTCTATCTTCCTAACACCGCTGCTTGACATATTATCCAAGAGTAGTATGCATAAACCTCTTTAGTAATTACTCCTACTGGAACCCCCATTATCGGCGGTCTATAGAGAGTTCTTGAAGCTATCTTTTAAGTCCTTTTCTTCGCTGCTGAGTGAGTGTAGCACATGTTGCTTAAATGTGTTGTAGAGCACGTGGAGTAGCTTGTCTCCACCTTGCCGACTAATGTATGCAATTAAGGTCTTTAGGTCAACCTCCCTATCATCTATCACGAACTTTCTAGTTGTCTCACGGAAGAATCTCTCTATTGAGTGTAGTACTGTGCTCCTGTGCTCGATGAGGACATCCTTGCCTAGATGTAACTCAAGTTCATGAATGAGATACATTATCACTAAGAAAAGTGTAGACGATATGATTGTATATCTGCGGGAGAGGCCGTATGTCGTCAAGAGGAAGTATCGACGAGACAGGCCTATCCTCAGTGCAAGTTCTGCAAGTTCCTTAACTCGTTCCTTCACCTTGGCGACCTCTTCTTCGGAAGCTCTTAGGAATCTAGCTATTGCTCTAGCATGTGCTACCTTTCCCCCAGATGTCAAGTTCATCAGCCTGTTCCAGTATATGCAGACCATGAGCATTAGAACCAGATACCTGTCCATCATGTTACGTGTCTCTGAGAGTCTCGGATTGAGCAGTGTCTGCATATTCTCATCCTGTAGAAGCTCCTTTACTGCACGCACTGCAGGTGTAGGTAGGCCACAGAAAATTACTTGTAAGGTGGTTAAGGGCTTGGCGCCGAGGTTCAACCTCCTGAATATTTCATAGACCACGAACATTGTGGTAGAGGGATCTGGAGGTTCTACATGGACTTCAACTACTGGAATAGCTGTACGATCTAGCCTATTGCGAAGATTCTCATCCAGCTCTGTGTAGACCTTATCCTCAAGCTCTCGCAGTACTATGCCCCTTAGTTTAAGCTCATTACTGTAGAATAGCCTCAAAGTTTCAAGTCTGTGAAAACCATCTACGACAAGCCCCCTATCATGTAGGTAGATGACAAATATTGGTGGTATTGGAAGTCCAAGTATTAGACTTTCGATGAAACGTGAAGCCTTGACAATGGACCAGGTATACTCACGCTTGAGATCAGGATCAACGTATAGTTCACCACTTTTGTACATGTGGACTAGTGTAGGTACATTGTACATCTTTGTTGAGTATATAACACGTACCTTAGCTTCCACAATCCTCCTAAATATATCATATAGTTCAGGTGAGGATTCAAGCTCGAGAGACAGAACTTCAACAGCCGATTTTATGCGCATTAAGTAAGCAGTGTCTACACACTATATATCCCTTGCAACCCGGAGATGCGTTTATATAAACACACGTATGCTACGCTTAGTAGTCCTAGCGCAGCTGTAGGTAGGACTAGACCGACTAGATTATGCATAGGGAGATGAAGAAAAAGGAGGCTGGATTTGTTTAGGATTACGCCAGGTCTAGTTTAACTGCCTTTGGGCACCATGGATAGTATGGGCATCTTGTTCTGGGGCAGTTTCTCTTTCTGTCCCATGTGACGTCTCCATCCTTATCGATGATGTATAGTACGAGAGAGATTAGCTGTAGGATGTCTCTCCAGGCGTAGTACTTGTCGACTTTCTCAAAGCCTCTGGGCGTTAGGAAGAGTGGTTTAGCAATCTTGTCCTCTACGTACATGTTCAACATGTGGACATAGGTCCACACCTGCACCATGTGTCTTAGAGATATCTTGCTGCCAGTCTTGACCTCTAGGACAACTATGCGTCCACTGCCTGGCATTAATGCGTCTACCCTACCGACAATCTTTACAGACCTACCATTGATCTGAGCCTCAGCCTCAAGCTCAACCTCGACAGGTATGTTAAGCTCCTCTTCGAGAAATGTCAGGTACTTCTCATGTATGAGGCGGCCATACAGTAGTGCGTGCGGGTTAACAGGCACGTATAGCGTATTCTCCTCCGCACCATACCTCTCTGCGAGTAGCCTAGCAACAACCGTTGTCCATGGACATTCAGCTACTGCTGACAGCACGGTAACGGGCACCCTATCCCTGATATGCACGATATGAAACACATGACCATCATGCTGCACAAAGTCATCACCAAGAATCTGCAGGACCTCTCTCCTAGACAGCCTATCTATGCTGCGCTTAGTCTCATCAAGATCAACAACCTCATGTAACAGTGGCAGTCTCCTCTCCGTGGGGGTCATGTTCCTTAGCCAGTTTTAAGACCCAAGATCCAGAACATCAACATCAGGACAATTCTCTAGCAGGTCCCTAGGCACAGCAGCAACATCGCCACGCCTATACACGCCACAGTCAGACCTGAAGAACACGATCACGAGATCGTCAGGGCCAATTAGCCTCGCTGTGCCTCGATTACTATTATTTTCATTACTACTATTATTTACTAGATTACTATTATCTAGGTTGTTGTGACGGTGTTGGTGATTGGGACTTTCGTCTACTTGACTCTCGAGGTCTTGTATGAGTTTCCTGAGTTCTTGCTCAAGGTCGCTCTGTCTCGACTTGTGTACTGCTATGAGGTAGTTCTCGACTTCATGTACTGTGCAGTAGAAGTACGTCTCGAGGATGTGTCTGACCTTTGCCCTAAGCTGTTGGTCAGGTATCTCAATGCTTGCTATGTCTCCCTTCTCGATCTTGTTCAGGACCTCCTGAATTATTCTGCGCGTCTCTGGTACGACATCTCTGACTATCCTTACCTTGCCCTCACGCTCGAGCTCTATCAGCAGCTCAAGTACAAATTTGTCGGGGCTGTATAGCCAGACCCAGTCGTCCTCACTCCTAAGTGCACGTCCAATTATCTGGAGCAGGTTGTGCTTTGTCAATTCTCTGTACAGGTGCTCAATGAGGTCTCTACTGTACCCAACCTTCTCAAGCTTCTTAGACGCGGCTACCCACCACGGATCCTCAAGGTCAGGCCATGGACACTTCGTTATTATAATGCTGCGACACTTGTCGCCTGGCAGGTCAATTGCCCTGTATGCTCTCGTAGTTGCAACTTCCGTAAGCTTGCCATCTATGAACTCCTGTAGCTTCCTCCCATTCCAATCGATGGGGATGCTGAGGTCAATGTACAGGTAGTCTAGGTGTAGTCTAGATGTTGCAACTATTAGCCTAGGCTCGTAGCCATCCATCCTCGCTAGCCTAATCGTGTCTCTCAGAGCCCTCCTGTAGGACTCAACGTGGTCACGTCTGCCAGCTCTGAGTAGCCTACCGTACACATATATCTCAAATGTGCCTCCTAGGTAGACTAGCCCCCTGAGTCCACGTCCAGCACGTATGTACGCGTAGTCTCTCAACCCATAGACATGTTCGAGAACTGGCTCAGGTGGTGGGGTTGCTGAGATGAGGATCTTCTTTCTCCCACACATTGACAGTATGTTCCTGACATGTTTCTCAGAGTCTACACATGTGAGGACTAGACATGTGCCTCTTCTGACAGGTATGTAACTGTCAACGCTGAGCTGTACTGCACGTAGCTTACGTGCAGTCTCTAGGCACTGCCTCAGCTCCTCATCATCGGCAAACTCGTCGGGGAAGAGTGTAGCTAGGTCAAGCACAACTCTCTGATATGCATATACGAGCTCGACAACGTCCTCAGTCCTGTAGCTGTGCAGTAGGGCCCTCCTGAGCCTTCTGAGCTCCTGCTCAAGCTCGCGTCTTGCCCTGTCTGGCAGTGCATCTATGAGACTTCTCAGCATTTTGAGATGGCTCTCACAGATGACTATCCTAGGCGTGACCTCCTGTAGAACAGCATCGAACTCGTCGATCACCTCCACGTCTGCACGCACCTTCCTCCCAAGCAGAGTCTCGCATAGCCACATGAAGCTGTTCATGACGACGACATCACTGTCCTGGTAGGCAGTGAACTGCCTGTAGTATGGACAGTCAGTCTCTGGTAGACACCAGGTAGAGCCATCTATGCCGACCCACTCTGCAATTATGTTACGTTCACCTACCCTAGATCTGCCACGGACGGGGGGTGCATAGCAGGGATACTCGTGTCTTCTAGATCTGTCTCTACACGGTGCCTCACTGCAGCACAGTCCAGTTCTTGGACATCTAAAGTTATCGCGACCCCAAACTATGCCAAAGGTCCAGAACTTCTCACCATCACCAACGAGGAACCTCTCGGTGAAGTCTCTAGCTACCTGTACCTGTCTTGCCCTGTAGGGCCCCGTGTTGTAGACTATCTTCCCATCTGGACAGTGCTCGAAGCATGCCGACAGCACTATCAGGGTCTTGCCACTTCCAGGCGATGCCTCTAGGATGACGACGTCGTAGCTGTCCAGCAGCTCAGCAAGCTCATGTGCAATATCTGCCTGTGACCTCCCATCCGCTGTCCTCGGCTTCACAGGCTCGAGCGTCTTTGCATCAAATATGTGCCAGGTCATGGCTTCACCATGTCGAGGATATCCCTCACCTCATGCCACAGGTCCTGAACATCCTTGATCGAGGATAGTGACAGGACCTGCCTGATGGCTGACTCGCAGAATGTTCTTGGATCAGGTACGGACCTTGCCTTGTGCTGTAGTAGTCGTAGAAATGCAGCACCAACCTCAACTATGGCTCTAAGAGCAAGATCTAGATCGACATAGGTCCCAAGCTCGATAACCATGTCCATGACATGGTCGGGAAGGTCTACCCTGGAGATGTCTCTGCCACGTGCAGCCTCTACGAGAATGCGGAGAGAATCACGTTCACGACCATGCTGAAATAGCCTAGCTGCCTGCTCAACAACGTCAGGATCAACGTGCTCTACGACCCTCTTCAAGAGCCAAGGCGACAGCTGTCTGAGCCATCTGATGAAATCTTCAGGTAGTCTCAGAAATAGCTCAGCCTTGGATTTGGGAACCTTGAGGTCGGCAAGGTACCTCCTCCTAGCCTCCTCAACAATAGCATCACGGTGTCTGTACCAGTACTCGAAGACTGTGCGTGTGCTCCTATTCAAGATCCTTCCAGCCTCCTCAGCTACCCTGGTAGGTAGCTCGCCTAGCGCAACCTTTCTAAGAAAGCCACTGCCAAGTCTCTCAGCTGCAGTACAGACAGCATCTACGACTCTACTAAGGTCCTCACCTTCCTGATGCTCACCCCTTCCTGATGGTCGCGTACCAATTGTACACCGACCATGTATTACACCACAGCCATGTTCACCAACGCGCAGACTCTGCACAGAGACATGACGAGGAATAGAATGTGTCTGCAGAGTTGAAACATCTTCAGGATGTGCTGTGGAACTTTCAACTCTGCAACTCTGACAAACCTGAGCAGTAGTACATGGTGACTTTACACCAAGCCTCCTCCTAGCAAGAGCCTTCTGAAGAAGCTCGTAGACATGTGTACGTGATAGACCTGTAAGCTTTGCAAGCTCTCTACGTACCCTCTCAGGTATTGTCCCTCTCCTAAGGTCCTGCCTCTCTACTGGCTTAGCTATCCTGAGTGCAAGCTTTAGCAGCAGATCCGCGATTAGGTCCGTGTTGAAGTGATCATCACGTCCACCCCTCCTGTACCTGTTAACTAAGAACGCACATAGCAGCGCCTCTTCTGGACTTGCCTCATAGTCAACATCGTTCAAGATTAGGACAGGTATTAGGGGAAGCTCGACCCCCTCCTGTAGCAGTTTCCTAATGGCGTTGAACCTCCTAACACCATCAATGATAACGTAATTCCTATCTACAATAATTGGAACCTTGACACCAACGTTCCTGATAGACTCGACAAGGTCCTCGTCAGGCGTAGGGTCGGAAACTGCCTCACGTGGAGGCTTGAGTTTCTCTAGGACCTCCCTGGGACTGAGGTGTGTTAAGAACATGACTTATAGGCCAATTAAAAGGGGGCTGTGTCAAGTCGCGACGTGGACTCTATGTCCATTGACACGTATCGTACACGTGCACGTCCTGGAGATGCGAGCCTTATAACTCCTAGACCGAGACATGGTGTTGAAAGTGAAGACGAGAGAGGCACCAAACAGGAAGTACATCGAGCTTGAGGAAGCGTACGTCTTCGAAAGATCTAGAGGACTAGTTGTTAGAGGACCAGCAGTGATGTGGCCAAGCTGCAAGACATATCTACGCGTGTCCAAGGGTGGGAGACAGAAAGCCAAGCTAATCATAGTCCAAGTACCGAAACACCTCGAGAACTATGACAGGTTTAGGGTAATCATAATACCAGCAGAGGAGTAGACCCCCCTCATCGGGAACCCCCACGGAGACACACCCCTCCGGGGACCAGCTATACACGAGTTAAAACGGCGTCTCGATCTTGAGAAGTTCACTATTAGGAGCATTGTCACATGGTCTTAAAAATCCTTCAGCCTGTGGTAAATGCGAGGTGTCTGTCTCCCCAGACGATGAGGGCATTGCCCGAGTCTGGGGGTACCCCACACCCCGGGGACTGACAGATGATGCCTGATCATGCGGGTCTCAAAAAGGTGAGAGAGCCCGCACAGAGGATGAAAGAAACCCCGGGCCTTCCAGCCCGGGGAGAGGTGACGGAGAGGTCCGAGAAAATCGAGTTCAAGACGGGGCTCGATGTTGCTGAGGAGAAGGGCATAGTTGTGGAAGAGGTCGAGGAGGAGGGTACCGAGAAGAAGACCAAGCGCAGGAAGGTCAAGAAGGGTAGGGAAGAGATAGGGGAGGGGAAGGTCAAGGTCACCAGAGTGAGCTTTGGGATAGAGAGGCTTGATGATGCTCTTGAGGGTGGTGTTCCTAAGGGTAGTTGGGTTGTTATTGGTGGTGAGCCGGGTACTGGTAAGAGTATCCTAGCGATTCACTTCGCAGCTGCTGGTCTCATAGCGGGGGATGACAAGGTCATCTACGTCACTACTGAGCAGGAGTTCTATGACATTGTTACACAGGCAAGACAGTTCGGGATAGACTTCATGCAGTTCAAGATCCTGAACCTTGCAGAGGTCGTACAGTGGGATCGCAAAGACAAGGAGTGGACTTTTGAGAAGCCTAGTAAGACACCTGACATCGTTGTTATAGACCTCTTCGGTCTGAGTCGCGTAGCTAAGCTTGCCATGCAGGAGGAGAGGGAGGAAAAGGAGAGCAGGACAAAGAAGACGAGCAGGAAGATCTACGCTCCATGGAGTATTGACACGCTGATATATGCGCTAGACAAGGCTTATGAGGTTCTTGAGGTTGAGAGGGGTCAACATATACGCCTAATCATAGACTCAATGTCAACTTTCTGGGTTGATAAGCCAGCAATGGCACGCAAATACAGCTACCAGCTGAAGCTTACCTACCACAGGAATAACATCACGGCGTTACTGACCTGCCAATACGCAGCCACGACCAAGGGCCTCTTCGGCTTCGGAGCCGAGCACATTGCAGACGTCGTAATGGAGACGTGGATGAGCGACGTCAAGACAAGCAAAAAGCTAGAGCGCTACCTCGCAATAAAGAAGGCAAGGATGACAGCGATCAAGCACTACCTGTTCAGGATAGACTTCGCTAAGGAAGGCGACATGAGCAAGCTCATACTAGAGCCAGTACAGTGACCCCCTTCCCCGGGCCTAGGCTCAAAAACTGACAAGCGTGTAGGTGCTAACCTCGTACTACGCTACTACGGCGATGAGGTGATGCTGCTGGTAGAGGGTCAGAAGATACTTACCGCACCACTCAGCATGGTCAAGATACGCCTGGCAAAGGACGACAAGTACACAAGTGTAGGATCGATAATATCGAGGAGAAGCTACCTCGAAGTCAGCATATATGCGAGAGATATCGCAATGTGCGTCAAGGACAGGGGCAAAATAGTGCTCTTCGACACATGTAGACCCTGGGACTAGCCTACACAACTTAAAGATCTCCGCTCTTTCTTGTGTTCCTTTTTCTCACTCTATGATTATTTTGATGTGTTTGCGATATCTCCTCGCTTTTAGCAGCTCGACCAGCTGCACGATGTCTTGGTCAAAATTCTCAAGTTCGCATATCGTTACTACCCTATCATTCACTCTCTCCAACCTGATCCTCATCTTGTTGATAGGTCTAGACAGGTTAAATACCCCACCACTCTTAACGTCTTTAAGAATGGTCTTCTCAAAACTTTAAGAATGGTCTTATAGGATTGAAGGTCGTTATTAAGCTCTGTCCCTGTCCTTAAAACTTGCGGTTCAGCATGGCTCCCCACGGAGCTCGGGCTGTACCGATAGCAGCTGTTGATGGTGTCATGGTGTACCTCAGGAAGCGTATACACAAGGTTACGCAGCTGGACCTTGAGCTGCATAGTAGCGTACTGCCACGTGACTTGCATAGTGTAACTGAGCTGCACTACAGGTTTGTTAATGGCAACATTATTGGCGAGGCAAAGGTCTGGACGTACGGCTACCCACAACCTGAGACAGCGCTGATACTAGACTACTGGTGTGACATAGCTGAGCTATACGTTAAGCTACTCAAGTACGTTCTTGATGACCTCAAGATACACTACAACGTCAGGACAGTGTACCTACACACCGTACGCACAGACGAGACCGAGAAGAAGCTACTAGGCAAAACACTACGTGAACTAAACTTTGTGATGATTGACAACGAGTACGCAGTCCTAGCGCTGCCATGACTTTAAGACAGATAGACGATATACTACTCGATCCACCCAAGCTGCACTCGGCATAATACACCTATAAGCCGAGACAACTAAGAAAAGGACTTAAAAGATAGCTTCGAGAGCTCTCTGTAGACCGCCTCGGGGAGGTCTCCAATGAACCGAGGCGGCCCAGCCCCCCGGGACACAGATAGGTGAAGCCCGATAATGGGGCTCATCCCGACAGGACGGATGTAAAAATGAAGAGGATCATCGAGATGAGGAGAAGGGGGGCATTCTCCCCGCCTTTTCTTTTCTCCACTCCTATGCGTGGGCTGGCTCTGATATCTGTCCTAGCTGTCCTAGCTCTGCTAGTCATGTCGGGGATTGCCCATAGTAGCAATGTGACCAAGGTCGTGTGTGTATGTCACTGTAAGTGTGAGGTTAACGTTAAGCCAATACTGCAGCGTCTAGACAAGATTGTTAAGCTGTTAGAGGAGGAGAATAGGCTTCTAATGAACATATCGAAGAAGCTTGACAGAACGAACACGCTCATTGTGAAGAGCGTTAAGAGTATTGCATCTACCGCAGGCACAGTCTCAACATTCATAAACATTCTAAACACATCTATTACAGGTAATGCTACAAACGTCACGTTCCTACCCGTGCCCACGGGTACAGGAGTCTGTCCAGACATCATTCAGCAGATCTTTGTTGGAGTCCCAGAGTTGAGGTGCTTCGCGCCCAGCAGCTGGCTAGGGCCACGTGGAGCTGTGACCCTCGTAAATGCAAGCGTCATAGCGTTCCTAGCAGCAGTCTCCCTGTGGAGCATTGTTGGAGAGATCACGAGTGGGAGAGACCCAGCCGAGGCGTTTAGAAGATCGGGAGGACTCTTGATAAAGTGCTGTGTTGCGGGCATCCTCCTAGTCCTGCTGCCAAGCATAATATCCGTCTGGAACCAGCTTGTGTTCACAGTCACGAACTGGAATGTCTTCTATGCAGGATTTGTCGCGTGGGGAATCATGACCGTGCTGACAGTACTGCCACTCTTGGTGCCGCTTGCAGGCATCATCATCCCAGCCGTGAGCAAGATTCCAGGATCGATATTGCAGCTACACATCATAACTACAGGATTTGTAGCACTCATGCTCTATCTGAAACTGCTCATTGCACTGATAATGCAGATCTGCCTACCGATAGGCATCGCACTTCAGGAGGTACGTATACGCGCATTACGCAGTCTCGGCATTGCGATAGAAGGCACGTTCTGGGGACTGCTAGTTGGCACCCTCCTAGGTGCAGTGGTAACACAGCTGATAGGTGGAATGTATGTACATGCAGGTGAGGTTGCTGCATGGGGAGTCAAGACTCTCCTACATGCAGCAGCCGCCGCTGCAAGCCTAGCCGCAGAGTACGTCAAGTGCAACATCTTTGGATGGCTATTCCACTGCCACGTGAACTATAGTGCACTAGCACAGAAAATTGCACTAGATGCCATACAGGGACTGAATGCACTCCTAATACAGGCACCAACCCTCCTAATACTCGCAGCACTAGGATCAATAACACCACTAGTAACAGTGGCAGTAGTAATGTGGAAGAAATTCACACCACTCAACTTCCTGGACCTAGTAATAGCTGCTGAAGCAGGAATAAGATTCACAGCAGCAGAATATTACTCCAGGAAGAGAGAAATTGTGCAGCAGGTACAGCAGAGATTAGAGAGAAAGAGACTAGAGGAAGCACCAGAGAAGTAGAATAGCATGAGAAGATGGAGAGAGGAGATAGATTACGAAATAATGCTACAGATGATGGAAGAGGAAGAGGAGGAGCGTAGAAAGAGGAAGAAGCGCGAAGAGGAGGAAGATGGTGTTCCCTCAGCAGCCTACTGGAGGATAATTACGAGAAGCTCAGTGAATCGAGAAGAGGCTAAGGTGAGCAAGGGCAGGCTGATACTGCTAATACTGTTTATACTTAGCCTCCTCTGGCTCATGCTGGCCTTCTTCCTAACAGTGCCACACGTCTAGCCCCAGGTTCAAAACACGTCCCTCTTTCTCAAACCCCCATCCTGAACCTCCATTCTCAAAGCCTTAAGAATGGTCCTACACGGCCGTGGGCTTTCTCAAGCCCCATTCTTAAGACGTTAAGAATGGACGTTCTCAAAGCTTTAAGAATGGATGTTCAGGATGGGGGTTGTTCGTCCTCTTCCATGTCCTCAAGTTCTTGCAGGAGAGTCCACTTGTCTTGCAGCATCTTGATTAGGCTATGCTGCATGTCCAGGATCCTCAGTGTGGTATCAACATCCTTGTCGAGCAGCGTAAGTGCTGCTAAGCCATTTAGCAGGTCGATGAGCTTGGTCAAGATGCTCATCATTGCTCTGGCACGTGTCTCCTTGACAATCTTCTCGACTAGCCTCATGGCCTCACTGTAGGGTCTTCCTCACCTTCTCTAGGATCCTCCTCCTAGCCCTGTCAGACACTGTCTCCCTCACCACGTTCAGCACCTCTCTAAGCATCTCAACCTCAGTCCTGAGGTGGTGAGCCTCCTCGCACAGTCTAGCATTCTCCTCCAAGAGTCTAGATGCTGCACATGCGAGGCACATGCATAGGCTGAGGTAGGTCTCGTACAGTGTCCTGTACTTGGACATGAGCATCCTCGCCTGCTCAAGCTCGTGTAGAAGCCTCTCCCTCTCGTCTAGAAGCTCAACAACCTGCCTAACATACGTGTCCTCGAGCCTCCTGAGAAGCTCAACCTCACGCTCAAGCTCGACAACACGCCTCTTGAGCTCATCACGCTCTTTAGCGACCTCCTCATAGAGGCGGCGAGACACTACGGTTCTCCTACGCTCAACCTCGGTCAGATACTGCTCCACCCTGCGAATGTACTTCACCAACGCATATCCAGGGACTGGGACCTCAGTCTCGATTTCCTCCAGAAGCTCTTTCACGAATTTGAGACATCTGCTGAGCTCCTCAGGGCTAGGACAGACATCACATAGCTCACGGTAACGGCTCAGCGAGATTGTGATGTACGTGCTCTTGGCAGTCTCTTCCAGCAGCTTCCTAACTCTCTGAAGATCCTCACGCGTTACAAGATCCTTATCTCTCAGCTTTACGAGAATACTATACAACTCCCTTAGGACTTGAATACATGACTTGCCCATATTCCGTCCATGGATACTGTTAGTATACCCACTTATAAAGCCTTCCGCTCTTAATCGACTACAGGGTTGGCATTTAAAGAAGAGCTAGGCACAGCATATTGTGATGGTAACCACGGTGAAGATGCCGGATGAGTTACATGAAATTCTCAGCAAGATACGTCATGAGCTGAGCAAGTCTGCGAAGAAGGAACTCACGTATGCGGACATAATAAGACTTGGCCTAGTGCTGATACAGGGTGTGCGTAGTCTAGTTGGAGATGACGTAGTAGTTGACTTGCTAGAGGCTGATCCTAGGTCTACCCACACGCTCAAGCGAGTAGCTGAACTATTCCAGACCCTGCAGTTCGTACATGCTGCAAGGAGAATAGCAGCCATACTCTGTGAGAAAGCTCCACCACGCAACGTACCTCGCCTACTGGGGCATGATGTGTCTAACGTAGGCCACAAGTGTAGTGAAGTCATAGAGTGCTACCTCAGAGAGGCAAGAGATCTACAGGCATTTATCAGGAAGCTACAGATAGTTCTAGACGATGAGAACTACAGGCCGTCAGCACTGAACAGATACGCAGATGAAGTACAGACTGCCTTGAACGATGTGTTGGCACCATTTGGACTGTGTGTGGAAAAGCTGGAAAACGGGAAGTACAGCAGGTGGATTGTCAAGAAAATCTAGTCCAAGTTCGATTAATCTAACTTCAGATTAGGTAGATCATGTATGTGCGGAAGGTCAGCAAGTATGGCAAGGCTCTATACGCGTCTCTTCCTGCAACTTACAGGTTCTCAGAGGCATACGTTATTCCACGTAGTCTCTTCGAGGAGTTGAAGAGCCTAGGCAAGTACTGTAGCGAACTCACACTACGCATAAACTCGCCGATCGTAAATATGCTGATATCACTACAGTATAACCGCATTATAGGTCTCGTAAAGCTGTTCTTCAAAAAGAAGCACGTCTCCGGCTACTCTACGAAACGCATATCACTCAGTAGTGACGACGTCGATGAGAATGGCGAAGTCGTAATCCTGAGCTCCGACGAGTTTGAAGAACATGTTCGTCATATTGCTCAGGGAATTGTGTGCTACATATTCTGCACAGCGGAGGAAGTCACGAAGATCCTAGTAAAGACATTGGAGAGACTGAGAAGCAATCACTGCCTCAATATTCGTCACAAGATAATGACGACCTGTCAAGCAGAACAGAGGTCGAGAGACACGTTGAGTCCATCGTAGAGAAAGTCCACTCGAAACATCATGGATCATAAACAAACCTTGTTTATAAAGAAGGTTTGTTTACGGTAACGTGTGAGGGAGGTAGAGCTCAGAGAGTCGAAGACATGCTATGTTGTGTATGTGCCCAAGACCTGTAAAGAGAAGCTATTTCTCGTAAGTGTCTCAAGGCTTGAGAAGCTTGAGAGCTATGGTAGGTACTGCTCTGAGCTTCCAATATCTATGGACATCCTCTCAGCACTGTTCGACATTGACTATGGTCCACTCATGGAGCTTCTCAGGGAGGTTCTCGTAGTTGAGGCACAGGTCTACAATCATCCCACAGCTAAGGTAATACATGTACCTAAAAGGATTGTAGAGGAGAAGCTTGGCAGAAAGGTGCTTCTAGTAACTGAGAGTGAGCTCAACGAGCTTCTCAGAGGCGTTGCACGTAAAGTAATGTGCTACCTTGCTTTTCAGCTGTTGAGGAGGTCCAAGAGTCTACACCAGCTATTTCAGAGTCTACAAAGGATGCGTGAGACATTGGAGAAGAGTGGAATCAAGGTGAGGCTAGATCTCAAGGAGAGAATTGAAAGAGATAGGTGGTGAGAGTTGTCAGGAAGTGCATGAATCTCTGAATAGTTCGTGTAGAATGTGGGCGATTAAGCTGGTAAGTGTGTCCCAGCCTAATGTCTTTGGTTTTAGCTTCTCTTGAAGTATTTTTATGCCTTCACTATGTAGTCTTAGTAGCATATTCTTCAATATTGTCATCATCTTGCTTGTGAACTCTCTATGGGACTCTACTGGTGATGATGATGTTCGTGGTATAAGTAGGCAAGGTTTATCTTTCTCAAGTAACTTTCTAGCAAATAGTTTAGAGTCATCTATTTCTTCGTAACTACTGAATTTTGGATATATGGCGTAGATTTCGTAGTGTTGTAGTAGTGACTCTATAAATGACTCTAGATTACTACGTATTTTTCTGAGGCCAGCCACTACGGCCGATGATCTAGCTATGCGTAATGCATCTCTCAGCTCTTTAGCAACAGCTTCATCTTCAGCTTCTTCAATATCGATCTCGCGAAGATCTCTGTAGAAGTCCATTATTAGCTCCTTGACTAGATGTCTGCGGTATGTAGGTATAGCGCGCATGAGACTTCTATACGCTCCAGGGCCTATCGCAATATCAACATAGTCTAGAAGATTTATGAGTCTATAGGTTCTAGGTCCCACATTTGTACTAAGTTCTATTGAAGTGTTCAGTAGGTAGTCGAGTATGTATCTCATTATTAGGATCCTGATGCGCTGTACAAGCTCTTCATGTCCTACCTCTAATAAGTCGTAGAAGCTTTCTACCTTAACCTTCCCATCATGTGTTGGTACTACCGTATATACGTCAAGCACTATCTGTGGAGGTGCCACACGTATGCCTCGAGCTTTACATATATACCGAAATGCTAGTCTAGAAACCTCAGGTAGAGGATATGTTACTAATCTCAGATCAAGAACTATGTCATTAACCTCTACACATAGGTCAGCCAGAAACCCCGCTACTGTGCGAGCTGTTGCAGATCTGTAGTCTCTCCAGAGACTGTTCACTATAAGCTCATCGCAGCCCTTAAACATATCTTTAGTTAGTGCTCTTTCCACAATATGGCTAACCTGATCTGCATCGAGGCTACGAGCATACTTATCTGGTCTAAGATCAGCAGCATCTGGACTACCACGCCAAATTACCGCTTTCTCAATCTCTATCTTTCCAAAAGTATCGTAGAGAGATCTCAGTAATGCAAATGCACTATAAGTAGTAAGCCTAATCCAAGATCGTATTCTCAATCCTCGGCCTCTCGGACTTCTGAATCTAACCACTAGAGTCATGGCGTTTGACCTCCACTATGTATATGTCAACGATCCTGAATTCCTTATCGTCCACGATAATCCTTAAGGGGAAGTCTCTGACTTTCAGTTTAGCACGTCGTTCGGTATCGTATAAAATGACCTTATAGATGTAGGGAGGTTGAGATTCAAGCAATGTCAGTTCAGCTCGCAACTCCAGTGGTCGGTATTTATATCTTTCGCCTAATTCCTCAGCTAAAGTTTCTCGAATTAGAAAACTCCACCGACTCCAAAGTTCGTTAAGTACAAGTTCCTTAAAGCCCTCTGGTATTACAACATACAGAACTATCTTGCTGGGAACCTCTTGGTGCTCTAGTAATTTCCTTAAAGTCCCTATTACTTTTGCACTTATTTGACCAAGAGATGAAGCTTTGCCCCCTTTCTCAGGACAAAACTTTATTTCTATTAATGCAAGTTCTCCTGTTTCCTCTCTGATAGCTACCAAGTCAACTACCTTTAATTTCAACTTCTTTCTACTTCCAATTTCTCTAAGTTCTTCCCCACATAATGCCTTGTTATACTTTTGGCTTAACCAAGACTGACGTAATTGTGTGTATCCTGAGTGTCCTCTATGCCCGAGATCCATTGCTTCAGCTCGACTTAATGCAGCGTCAAATGATAGCCATGGTAGAGACACACATTATCCTTCCAACAAGCTTATTCAGTATTATCATTATCATCATTTATAAAAGAGGATTGAAAGATAGATCTAGTAATGCATGCTGTTAGAGCAACGTTTACGGACGGTTAATGTGTTAGGCAGTCTCAATCTCTATCCTGATCTTTTTCCTGTATGTTCTCCCCCTTCTTGTAAGTGCAATGTTTAGTCCTAGCCATGTGACAAATGTTGTTGCGATTGCTAAAACGATGTTCCCCGTAGCTGATAGTAGTGTGAAGAAGGTTGCCAAGACCGTTGGTATTCCAATTACTGCTGCTTTGACGTTCTTGAAGCCGAGCGTGTGTACGGGCAGTCTCCAGATGCTGTGCCTCTTCACGTACCTGAACTCTGGCATAGTCTCTTAAGTCTTCTAAGGGCTCTGTAGGCCGTCCATCCACGCCATGCAATGTATATTGCTATGGCGATGCCTGCGAGAGGTATTGCGTAGGTGTTTATTCCGTTGCTAAGCCCTTGGTAGACCACTGTTGGTAAGTACTTGGCCAACTGTGGCTGTACTGCTTTCCAGGTAGCGCATGCAATACCGTATGGTATTGCCTTGTATATAGCGTCACGTTTCAACTCTGCAAAGACCTCACTTTTATCTCGATATTTTTCCCATCTTGTTCCTGTCCTCAAGACTAGTCTCCTGATCATTTTCCTGAGACTCCTCATGCTAGTCTACAAGTTATAACGAGGCTAGCACCGTGCCAGTCCTGAGGATTGGCAAGTACTATGCTGCTGGTGTTAGGGTAAGTGCACTGCCACTACAGGTACAGGACAGTCTTAGGGCAGTCTTTGCTAGGCTACACGAGCCTCTTCTAAGGAGCAGGGCAAGGCTCCTCATTGCGTACCTACAGGCAGACGGTGAGCATAGGCTCTACCTCCTCGTTGCTTCTCGACCAGTCGAGAAGCTTCCTGAACTACAGCACTATCTTAAGAGCACGCTTAAGCAAGTTCCTGGAGTAGAGATAGCTGATGTCGATGTTATTGACCTTGAGATCATCCTAAACTTCTTAAAGTCCAACAACTTAAGGTACTGCATTGTTGGTCCAGCCGTTAGGCTACTCGACTACTGTAGTAGTGTACTAGCAGTGTTGAGGCCGATCGATAGGACTGACCTCCTGAATAGGATGGGACTGCTGGAGCATAGCCTCAAGACGACCATACGCTCTATGCCACATGTATCATCTACACGCAGCATTGAGCTTCTCAGAAAGAGCTATGGCATATCTGAGAACTTGCTTAGGCACATACTGCCAGAGACGGAGGTCGGAACGGGAATCTTATCAACACGTGGACACCTAGTCCCAATAAGGGTTAGACTATTTGAGGACGAGTATGCAATACTGCCAGACTAGGACCTCTCTCTAAGCTTTTTGAGAAGTGTTCTACACAGCATTCTGAGCTTGTTAATGCTCACCCTATCTATAGCCTCTAGGAGAAGCTTGTAGTCTCTATCATTCTTAACTGCCTGCTCTACAAGCCACTCAAAGAACCTCTCCTGTAGAGCATCATCAAGATCTGGAGTATATGCCTCAGCAATCTCAGCCTTCTCCTCAGCTTCCTGCCTAGCCTCCTGCTTGGCTTCTTGCGGAGCCTCCTGTTGTTGTCTACGCTTCTGTTCTACTATTGCTGAGAGGTCAACATCCTCAAGAATCTCCGCGTCTAGTCTATCCTTGCCCTTGCCCTTCCTACCGAGGAGCCTCATGTCTTTGCCTCGGATTTTAAGAGGGATAGGAGTGACTTGCAAAATCTTGTTACATCTTTCAGGAGTATGCTTGGCAGAGTCTTGAGGTCTAGACAGATCTTAAGAACAGGATCAAAATGTAAGTACAGCACCTTCCTATGTTTAAGCTTAGGCTCGATGCTTGGAACGACGCTGTTTATCACGATGATGTCTTCCTGCCTAGCAAGGTCGTAATATTCCGCGATGTCTGGCCTAACAACATGTACTATCTTGAATGTTCTCCTATCTGCTATAGATGCCAACTGAGGCTCAACGCTGTCCACAAGTACAAGATCGACCTCTAGGACACTGTACAGCTCCTGTAACAGGTCTAGAATGTCACTGTCCTGTCTACGCTGTCCTAATCTAACAGGAACATGGACATGGCGGTCAGATAAGACAACATGTGTAACATTGTTGCAAACATCCTCAACAACGTCATAGAGATCACATAGGACCTCCACACCTGGCGTAAGAATCCTTGTTAACTTAGCTGTCACACAGTCTAGATCGACTGTACACACCCTAAGCCTAGTCTCTTCTAGGAGGTACTTCAGGAAAGTTGCTAAGACAGTGGTCTTGCCACTCCCAGGAAGGCCAGTAAACAGTACAATCATGGAGGTTTAGAAAAAAGAAAAGGAGGGGGAAAGGACCGAATTTTCAGGATCTACACACTAGCCGAATATTATTATCAATGATGCAAGTGTCGCAGCTATTATTCCAAGTAGTAGCGCAAGTATCAACTTGTCCATGGTCTCACCCCAGTACTATCAGTAGGGTAACTATTATCCACGCGATTGCAGTTACAAGACAAGCCCAGAAGAGCTCACGCATGTGGTAACTACAGTCACAGTCATTATATTGGTTTCGATTTCTAGAACTGTCCTCCAGTGCCTGTAGCAGTGTTCTCAGGATGAGCTCTCTCTTAATCACTGCTTTACGTATCAGCACTAACACTATCACTATCGTCACTGCGAGTATCGTCACTGCAGCAGCCTTGGCTAGTAGGGGAAGTGCAAGAATCTTCATGACTACTGCAGCACCTGCAGAGCCAATAACATTACCAAGCAGCAGAACCTTCAGACTCCTAATCTCCTCAGCTATAGCAGCAAGCTCAGATAATGCAAACTCTACAGCAAGCTCAACATCACGCTCACTCAACCTCCTGATAATCTCAATCTCCGTGGGGGTCATGAATATGGGGGAAGTAAAAAGAGGGGGAGGGAGGCTACAGAGGTTTTGAGAGGACTATAGCAACATGCTCCTCATGGTATTATGCCCAGCTTCGCTAGTGCGATAATTATCGAGATTATGGTTACTGCTAGTGCTGTCCAGAATGCCAGGTCGTATGTCCTGTCTTCTGGGTCGTGCTTTCTGTCTGTCATATGTGTACTATTCCTAGCCCTGCTAAGCATGCTACTATGGTGACTACTGCAAATGCCATCCCTATTATGAATAACATGATTAGGAATCTCTCACCTATTGGCAACATGCTTCTCACGGTATTACTCCCAGTTTTATCAGTGCGATTATTATTGAAATGATCGTTATTACAAGCATTGTCCAAAATGCTAGATCACATGTCCTATCCTTCATCTCGTGTTTCTCGCTCATGGGTGGGTCAAGAGTAATGTCGTACAGCCCCCTTATTTTCTCTTCCAGGGTCTCACACATGTTCTTTAGATACCCAGCGTAGACTAGTGCAGCTGCATATATGAGGGGTAGTACCATTGTCACTACTTTAGGTGTAAGTGTCAGTGCTTGCAGTGGTACTGTAACTATTGTTGCGATGAGAAGACCGAGAATCGTACTCTCCCTCCTACCGAGCTTCTCTCTGAGGTACTGCCTGTAGTCACGCAACTCCTCTATGATCAGCCTCTTCTCTTCAAGCGTCTTCGCTTCTTCCAACTTTTTCCTAATCTTTTCCAGGTCTATGCTCCTCCCCGTGGGGGTCATGTGGACGGGTCGAGTTTTAAGTTGGGTCTCTACGTGGGTAGGGTTGTAGCTATCTACAGTGGTGAGAAGGGTGGTACGGGCAAGACAACTCTCAGCCTATTGACGACAATATTCGCTGATTTACATGGTTATCCCGTTGTCTATCTTGACCTATCCATAGACATGGATTATCTACACCTACTGTTTGAGACCATTGGTGAGTTTGTTAGGAGGCCAGGGAGGCACAGCTATGGTATACTTGACTACCTCCTGGGCAAATGCAAGCTACGTGACGTCTTGCATGGCATTGAGGGTAGGGACAACATCGTTCTCATACCTGCAGGTCAAGCTAGACCTGAAGAGGTTTCGAAAATTGACTGGAAGAGGCTGTGTATGTTGGTTCGCAGGATCGCTAAGGTACTTGGAGCATATGTGATCGTTGACATGCCTGCATGTCGCATAGTAGATCCTGTAAATACCGTGCTCACAGCTGCAGATGTTATTGCATTCGTGGCTGAGGAGACTAGCGAATGCTTAAGCTACTTCGCTAAACACGTTCAGTTACTTAAGGAGTATCGAGAAGTTGAGAACATTGTCCTGATAGTCAACAAGGCTAGGACAAGAGACGAGACAGCACTTGCAAAATATCTCAAACATGTGAATAGCCTCGTAAAGACATGGCAATATGTTAACCACGTAACAGCGCAACGCAGCTTGCCAGAGCTAATACTGAGAAGATACGTGTACTACCTAATGACTCAAGATGACTTGGTTATACGGGAGCTTGAGGCAAAGATGCCCCCAGGTAGAGCATATGCTACTAAACATACTATCCAAACTCTAACTCTTATAAAATATTCATAATACCCCAGCTTTAATCTATAGTAAACTATAGCCGACACAGCAATTCCATAGTGTGCTGCGCCTATCAGAAATATTGCTTGAGCACAACATATAGCGGCAATTAAGAATTAAGATAAGAGATTTAAGTTATTACTAGTGTTTATAATAGGGCGCCATAATGATAACTCAAGTGAGAGGAAATCAACATGAGTTAGCTCTCAGCAACTCTTCCTAGCTAATGACAACGTGATTGACAATTCCTTTATACACAACTCAAAGACTATTGCTTAAACTGACTTTGTGTTTACATCAATTACAGTATGCTATGTACATATCTGAGGATGCATGACGTAGTGAGCATTTAGGCGTTTAAGCTTGATGTATATGCTTATTGTGTAGTATATCTTTACTAACTTTTCTTATGAATCTCTGTATTAGTAGTGTGTTTGGTATGTTTATCACTTCTCCCTTCTCTGTTACTATTCTTACGAACATTAGTGTTATGTCTTCTACTTTTCCTGTTATGTTTTCAGGTATTATCTCTATGTAGTCTCCTATTTCGAATGGTTTCCATATCATTAGTACTATTCCTGCTGTTATGTTTCCTATAATGCTCCATCCTGCAAATGCTAGAAATATTAATGTTCCTATTACTAGCGTTATTATGTATATAACATTTTTCAATATTCCAAATATTCTTAATAGTATTAAAATTACTATCAGGACTATAGTCCATTTAGAGAATTTGTATATTACATCTATGGTAGATTTAGAAATTTTTGTTCTATATGAGAATGATCTTAATGACAGTCCTATAATTCTATAAATAACATATCCACAACATATAGTCCATGTAGAAAAGAATAGCATATCTATATGAGTTAGATATGCAGATAGCATAGGAAATTCTCTAATAATGAAGTAGATACCTACAAGTAGTATTGATATTAGTATAAACATCCTTATAGACCTCAAGTTCTTCTTAACAAAACTAGCATCAAGATCTTTAAAACTCTTCAAAAAGTAGCTTTCTAAAAATCTAAGTATAACAAGTGAAACTATTAATGAAACTACAACAATACCTAAAACATATAGTAAAAACATTAAACTCATTGAGGAATACCCTAAGTATAGACATCCTTTATACCTTAGCCATATAGAAGTAGAAACATTTTTAGAAGTTCATCAACTATCTATTGAACAGCCACGTTTATATTTGTGAAATCGTATTTTCGATAATGCCTTCTTGGAAAGTACATTGTCTGATTGGTGAAATTATCTGTTTTGGTTTTTGTAATCATGAGATTGACGCATTAATTGATGTTAAGGGTAGACATGATAGAGGTAGATATGATAAGTCGGTCTTTACTAATGAAGCGCTCACAATTCTTAGAAAGTATGGAGCTAATGGATTATGTTACTATATTCTACACCACATACTTGATAGACTTCAAGAATTACTTATAAGTGAGCTTGCGCATGGCTATAATCTCTATACTTCAGGACATGATATAAATAGCGTTTATGAGAAAGTTAGATCTAACATAATTAGCAGAATTAGAAATGATACAAGAACAATATTCTCAACATATTTAGAAGAACATTCAGACAGACCTGAAGACGAAATACTGAATGCAATGATACGTCTAGTACTTGCAGGTATTGAATCAGGAATAGACTGCATTCTCTTCTTCCTAATAAGTGACGTTAATAGTGAGGGAAAGCCAACAACCGGCACTAGAACATACATAGCAATTCTCAATAAACTATTTGGAGAAGGATATAGAATTTACAGAGACGCTGAAGCTGCATCAAGATATGTAGAAATACATCACAAATATATAATAGAATACCTAACAAACATAATTGAACCCGCACAGAACATGTGTAGAGAAATAGAAGGTAAAATATCAAGAAATGAGAAATTATTGGAAGAACTATCTAAAATATTTGAAATATTTGAGAAACATGGCATTCAACTATACATACTTAAAAGACTTAACAATACAAATACCTAAATACCTACATATGATGAGATGCACCTATCCTGATTTGTGAAGAATCAGCCTGTCGCTGACCTCTATAAATCCTGCGTTTTTGAGAGCTTGTACTGCTTTTTCAACTTTATTTGCAGGTACTAAGATTATATCTCTCTGATATGTACTATACGCCATTATTGGTATATCATTTTCAGCTAATACTTTCAATACTTTTAATAGAAATCCTACAATGTCTATTGGTGTCTCCTCAAATATCAATGCTTTATAAGGTCCTGAACATTTTTCAGAAATCTGCCTAGTAGATATACATGTTATACTATTTTCCGGATCTTTCAATATTGCAAATCTTTCAATGCATATATCTTCACTATCTACTACACATATCCAAAAACTTTCTATCGACTTACAAAATCTCACATATTTCTATATTTTAAATAATTGATAACTACTAAGGTAAATATCAATTCTATAAATGATATAGTACATAATAGTGTAAATGAGAGTACTCTACATATATCAAATAGTAGACCCCAAATATATGAGAGTACTAGTCCAAGTATTGATGATATTTGTATTGAAAATTCTAAAACTCCTGTTCTAACACTACTAGGAGAATACAAATTTCTCAAGTATATTAATATTGGAATTTTAAATCCAATACAAATCTCATTCAATATAAATATTAGTAAGATTAAGAATATAAATTTTACATATATTGAGAATATATACATTAAAAACGTTATAAACCAGAGAATTGAGAATGTTAAAAATATTGAAGTTTTAAATCTAACTCTACTACATGTTAATAAACTTAATGATACTGTAGTCATTAAGATTGCATAAAACTTGTATGTAGTAGATACATTTGAAAAACTTAGAGTAATTATAACCCACATATTTACAAATACATAAAATACTGAGTAAAATAGTATTGTAATAATTGTAAGTTCTAATAAAGGTCTTCTTGAGACATGTCTAATACCTTCCTTAAGAAGTTGAGTATATGATCTCTCTATATTTTCTAAACTTCCTCTAATTCCTCTACCAAACTTCGGAATTATATATACAACTAGTATAGAACCTATTAAGGAAAATATACTGGATATGAATAATCCAACACTTATGATATTGAGAAAATTCATCAATAACATGAAGTATGAAGCTAACATACCTACAATATATGCTAATGAACGACCTATAGATACATACTTACGAAACAACTCTTCATCACCTAGACAATCATAAAACCATGAATCTATATTAAATGAAGAAAAACTTAAACCTAGAAATACTACTGCTAAAACTATCATTAATATACTTCCTGAATATGCAAGTAACATTAAACATATTGATAATGATATGAAAGATATAAAATTAATAATATGTCTACCATACTTATCACCTAGAATACCCATAAAATAGCTTAATATCGATGGAATTATGAAAGGTATTGATGATATTAACATTATAATATCTGAACTAAGCTTAAAATTACTTAACGAATTTACAATATATGGACCAATAGAAAAGTCTGAAAAATACCATAAGCATAGTAGTAAATAGTAGACATTTCTAATATTGTAGAAGTACTTTCTCATAAATAATTAGTATTGTTTACTAGGTAGTTTCTATTTTAAGTCTTGCCTATACATCTTATTAAAATACTTCCCATGTTGTTTACAATTGATAATGTAACAGCAGTACCTATCTTACATAAATTCTTAATACTTCCCATATTATTTTCAACAATATTCATAGTAACTCCATCTGTTTCTAACTCTATGTACATACTTCCCATATTATTATGAATGTTTATCATTGCTCTACTATTTGGTTTAATATTCATGAATATGCTTCCCATATTATTCAATATATTTAATATTTTTGAAATACTCATACTTATCTTTGCGCTTCCTGAGTTTATAATTATACTAGCTTTAGATACATTTATATTATCTATAACTATTGATGATGAACTTACCCTTACTTTAAGTTCTTCTAAGTTTATTGGAATCCATAGCTCAATCTTAGAATTTTGACATATTAATGGTAGGAATGGATTTCTTCGAATATTATTACTTATAATTAACATATTTCCAATCTCCATAATATTAACATTGCAGTACTTTCTCACATATATATGTATTTTTGGTTTTCCTCTACTTACTTTAATATTTACATTATTTAGATCTATTATTATCTTCTTTATACTTGTCGTGTTATATGTTATATATTTTTCTACTATAGGTCCAGTAAATATGTATATTATTGAGTTCCATGTTATTGTTAATGTATATAGTATTGCTATTGTTATTAGTACTACTACTGTGCCTATTATTAAAGTTCTATAGAATTTCGACATAGTTAAGATTCTAAGCTTTTTCTTAATGCTTCTATAGATTCTCTAAGTTTTGAAATTTCTTCTAAAATACTTACTGTCCTATGCTCTAATTTTTCTCTAATTAATCTTACTCTTTCATCAATCCAAACTTTTAAAATTCTTGTCCATGTAGCTATTGTAACTATCCAACATATGAGCATGAATACAATACCTGCAGTTCCTATTAACACTATTGAATATATTGTTGTAATTGTTAAACATATAAATACTAGACTTGAAACTATTATCAATGTACTATCCATACGTTTAATACTTCTCTCAATATCCTCTAGATTAGACCTTACTTTCCCTGTCTCCACCATGATCATCACCACATGACTCTACTATAGATGATATGATTTCTGGTGAAATTATTAGAGTACTCTTCCACTTTAATCGATAATATCTTCTTGCAACTGCCTTCCCTTCCTCTAAAACAACCTTTGACTCCACAATACCTGAAGATTCTAACTTTTTCAAATGAACTTTCGCTAAAGCTCTCGAAATACCTAAGCGTTCTGCAATTTCTGCAAGATACATATCTCCAAACTTCCAGAGAAGAGCAACAATGCGAAGTCTTATAGGATGAGCAAGACCATCTAAAATCCCTGCAATCTCCTCCAACTTTCTGCAGGACATGCATATTCACCAAGACCCCCTGTGTAACATATGGCAGACAGGTAATTAAAAGATTACTAGTTATCTCCATAAGACACAGAGTTGAACGTTCGGACTTGTGTAGTTGATATATTTCAATCTCTCTACCCCTTTCTAAGAAATGTACATAGGTATTAGTATCTCTGCGATAGTTAGCAACTATGATCACTAGCTTCACTATATCGAGAACCCCTAGACCTAGTATACATGAATACTGGAGAATGTCTAAGCATAATTATTGCAGATATACTCATTCTTCACCGGAGAAATTATACGAAGCTTATCTTCTAACTAAGAGGGGGCTCTAGATGAAGTTACTGAAAAACTTGGGGTTCATTCACATGTGCACTAGAGCTGTAACAACAGCACTTTGATAAATAACACCAGGACCACATAGTGCTATACAGGAAGCTGTTGAAAAAATATTAGAAAATCTTAATCTCAATATCGCATCAAGAACTCACTAGGAATAGCTAGCAAACTACACGAACATTTCTATAGATTAAATCTAAGACAAGCTTTGTTAAAGCTTATATAGAAAATGCGAAGAAGTTGTTAAGAGAGGTGTAGAATTGCTGAAAGAAATAGAGAAGGTTAAATATATATCAATACCTATCTCTATTAACATTACCTGAGGAATTGAGTAATGACTTAATTAAAGCGTTGTCTACAATATTGGGGAATGTGTTTCTCAGAACTAGAGCTATCGAAGTTATTAGACGCCTATGCTATAGAGTTATTAGTAAGGCTTCTTATCTTCGTAAGATTATGAAATCTAAACATGACACTCATAAAGCCTAGCATCATCAAACATACTTATTATAAACCTAATATTAATAAATGATTCTATATCATACAGCATCCTAAGCTTGTCTACTATACCTATCGAGAAGTTGAATATGTGTATTCACAACTCTAATAAGAAAATTATAAAGCTTACGCAACATATTACGAAACCCTTCAGCAGATGTAACTGAGAAAGGACACATACTAGTAACATAGAGACATAAGACATATATAGAGACAAACTCCGACCACAGCAGAAACAACATTTGAGACAATTGTCATTTGTCTAAAAGAGACTGACCTCGCCTTCAAACTCGCTACAGTCTTTCCGAGCTTCCCATATTTCTTCTGAGGCAGCCCGAAAACATGGTCCAGATTTTGAGATTAAGCAGACGGCCAGAAGAACTAGAGTACAGAGTGTGTCTATGTCAAATATTGCAGTTTGTTGGTAAATATAAAGCATGTTCTTGACGCTAGACTGGTTAGTGAGGAGAAGTTGTGTGTAATGATGTCAAGTGATGTCATAATGTAGTTTGCCTTGTGTGAAGCGTATTAAAGTAGTTATCTTCCCTCCATTGAGTTTGACCTGATAGAGAGCATCGAGGATACTGTTTCTCTATCAAATTTTTAACCGCTTGATCAGATATTAATAAGGCTAGTATAAGTGCATTGAGCTAAGTCTAATCAGAACACAACAAGTTTTCTATTGTTGCAGTACGGAAATACATTCTGAGCCTTATTTCAATTATCTGTACATAATCATGCAATCCCGTAATAAATGCCGCCATAATCACTGCAGGCTTAATTTCAGTTTCGACCCAACCTCTGCGAATTCTTCTGCAATACTCACAACCTTTCCAAAATGTAAGCACGAGTCTCGCTAGTACTTCTCTGTTGTGTCCATCTCTAACCTCGATCACAATGCAATTTCCCGTTCTCGATATACTCTTTAGCACACTTTGGTCTCCCAATAGTGTTCTTAGCATCTCAACCGGGGTTCTCTTTACATGGAGTTCTATCCACTTAGGTAACCCGCTAGGACCTCTCGGAAGCTTTTCATACAACTTATTGATGTCCAAAATCTCGTTGTTATTCACTTTGATTCTAACATCATAACTGTTTGCGAGATCTGTAATGAATTTTCTAAATCCGTCTCCATTGAATATATACGCACTGAACTTTATGGTTGGAACTTCTACATCTAGCTTTGGCATGCAAGGTGCGATTACTAGTAACAACTTCATCAGCCATTTAACAATATTGTGCCTAATATTTTCATAAAAGTACCGCTTAAGCAAAAACATCCCTAACACTTCCTCGCCTTGCACGGCTTTCTCAGTTTCAATTTCTTTTGTTTCCTCCTTTACGAAGGGCATTAGGGCGAATGACAGGGTTATTACAAGTACAGAAAGCAGAGGTATGTTAGCAAGATGTTCAGAAGGCATTAAAAGAGCAAGTATGTCTAGGACTATCATTATTATCATGATCTCTAACATTAGCTGTACAATCCAGGGTATAATTATCTGTAGCACTATTCTCTTTTTCCTAGAAGATATGAGTATATTTGTAATGTCTGATAACGCGTCCTTCTTGCCTTGAACAATATCGTCTACAAGTCTCATAAAATTTTCAAGTTCGCTAAAGGGTCCTAAGATTAGTTGTTTTAAATATTCGTTCAACAAATAAGCTAATTTCTTGCTACTGATATAATGAAGCAAGAGAATAACTATAGACAAGATGATGAGGATAATTGGTAAGGCTAGGGTTGTTGAGATAATGTGATAGAGGAATAATGAAATACCAAGCATGAATAACATGTGGGGTATATATGATTTCACGGATCTTGCTCTGAGATATTCGAAAATTACTGCCTTTACGAAACTTTCGAGCATAAAGTATTATAAAGATCGTAGAACAGGGGTCTATATTTCATTTTCTTCTCAACGTTATTATATTTACAGTCGTTATGGCTTTACTTTACCGTATTCCTTGAGATCTAGGCGTTGGTCGATCCAAGTATTGAAAGTGTGTTAGGTGTTTATTTTGTGAATAGTGTTGTTGTGTATTCTCGATTTGATAGTCGTTAAGTAACTGTTATGAATGTATATCCTGAGTGTCAATATTAGGTCTAGATAGTTTAATAAGGATGTTATACTTATAGTTTCTTCTTACGAATGCAGGTGATAGTGCTAGGTGGTTTTATGTCTGTAGGTGGCTCTGCTTCTCTGTATATGTGATTACTATGTTGTATGGTCTTCTTGTTTTTGCAGAGATGTTAAGAAGATATGCTTATGGTGTGTATGGACTTTCTGAGTTTGAAACTCTCGTGTGGGTATGGGCGTGTCTTAGCTTGGTAGCGGGGTTTATATTGCTGATTGCATTTAGATATTTCTCAGATGTGTATGATGATAGAAGGATGTTTCACTATATGTTAGTAAGTTACATACTTGGCGTCGCGCTGATCATGTTGTTCTTCGTGGTATATTTCTACCCAATGCCAAAGACAGTCCTATTTGAGCTATTTGGAGTCGTAACAGGGAAGGAGTACTACATGCGGAATATTTTCAGCAATTGCACTACACAGACTAGCAAAAGCATCAGGCAATACTATACTCACTGTTGGTGCAATACTCACAGTAATTACATCATTGTTGGAGTTTGCAAGATTTGCACTAATAATAGACATGATAACGAGAGTGCTTCTCCTCATAGGATTCTTAGAACTAAAATATAGAACAAAGAACACAGGTAACCATAGTGCAGAATCTTGAAAAGAATTATTGAAGGTTATACATGGTTAAGATACAGCCAGCGAGAGAATGGACACGTCGCACGTGGAGTGCTCAACGCAATTATTCTTTAAGGTTTTAGAAATGTTCATTCTCGAAGCTTTAAGAATAGATTTTTCAGGGTTGTGAGAAGTATTTTAGAATTTGTGATCTGTTGTTGATATGTTATGAGTAGTGTTAGGGGTCTCTATCTCCTGGTTAAGGATAGTATTAGATCTACTCTGTACAATGTCGTTGCAACTATTCACAATGTGCTTCTCAGTGGCTCTATGGCTTAGGGACTTGCGTTGCTGAATAGTCAACTTGTGCTGACAAACATGCTTCTACTACACATAGCTGAGAGGATCGGATCCACCTCCACTAACCCTAATAGTGATCTTGAGAGGTTGAGAAAAATGCTTGAGAAGCTTAACGCTAAGGTCACCGACTTAGCTAGGAAAATCACAGAGCAGAGCGGAGTAACTAGACAACTCGTTGAGGACATCCTTAACAAGGTTACGGAAATCGCAGAGAGACACCGTTAAGAAGATGACCTAGTCTTCCCAACATGCGAATGCTATATCTAATTTTTATGTGCGAATATGTTTGCATACTCTTACATTGTTTGAGTTGTACTAACGCTCTTTGTGTCATTGGGCAGGTTAAAATAATGTGTCGTTCTACTCCTAGTTCTTCGTAACTTATAACTTCTGCGCATTCTTCAAAGAGAAAAACGAACTCTCTTGTTCTTGAATTCGTTCTCAACAATCTAGTTGAGAAGGCTTGTAGGAAGCTTAGTGGTGCAGGTGCAGTAATAAGGTGCCGCGAGTATTCTGAGTCTAGGTGCAGCATTAAGCTACTCAACGAGCATGGTCAGCTAGAGCACTACTACCCAGACATAGTTGCGGTAGTTGGAGATCGCGAATGGATCCTAGAATGCTACGCATTTAGCTACGACATACAGGGTATAGTGAAGAAGATCGTGGCATACATCCTGAATAAGATAAACCTCTGGATCATAGTTAACGACAGTGAGCTAGCAATAGAGCAGACGCTGCAGAGAATTGGAGTTGCGCTCTAAAGTATAGTTTCAAGATATCGAGGATAGAAGAGTTCCTGAATTATAGGGAGATAACGATCATTAATATACTGTAATGTATTTATCTAAGCTACCAGTAGAGTCATGTATGTCAAAGTCTGTGTATGAAGAGCTTACGTGTATCTATCTTCGACTAAATGGGTTCTTCCTAAATCCAAACTACGTACTCCATAGAGTAGGCGATGAAAGACATAGACGATCCTATGAAGTAGACATCCTAGCGTATAGACCAAGAGGATGTGTAGAACGCATACTTAGAACAGACAATACCCAAGTTCATGCTCTGTTTGAGCCAGATAATGAACTGTTTAGAGAGATTGCTAGAAGAGTCCCCAAAAGGGCTGAAAAAAGATATCGTTAAGGAAGAATATGATATAGCCGTCTTATGTTATGTAAAAAGTGGTAGAAGAGAGCTTGAGGAAATAGATCTAGAGAGAGAAAAACTGAAACAAGTATTAGATCTCACTTTAAGTCTCTTTGGTTTTCGTAAGAGTAGTGAGACTATTCTACGCGAGCTCGAGAAACACCTTGTATATGTTGAGGATAAACGAATATTTCTGATAATGAGCGTTGTAAGAAAGCTAGGAGGAAGTAATGATGCAGAAAGAGATTATGTAGGGTTTATAAAGACAGGATCGTCAATACCATATCTCTGCGTTACCATACGACATATTCTGAGGTTTCTAATACAGAGAATATCTAACTTTAGAAACCTCAAGAGTGAGGGCATAGGCAAGTACTATAGTAGACTATTTGAGCTATTGATACTACTTCATGAGCAAGGCTTCTTGTCTATAGGGTATGAGTCTAACAAGATCGAAAACACATAAATTTCAGACTCAGCCCTTAGTCATACTAAAAGGCTCTTGAGTGATTGTTGAGACTAGCACGAGCCACGTTAATGGGTCAGGTTTAGAAGGGTCTTTATGCGTGGATCAGATGTGAGAAAGATAATGATCTGTGAAAATGAAGCTGTCTGCAAGAAGAAGCTTGACCTGACTAGAAGGATAACAATCTTGATCTCCTAAGAACAAACTCATAATTGATGTCTATCTCCGAACATCATATATCTTCTCATGCGAACATATCCAATCATTACCCTATTCTTGTGCACAAGACGTAATTCAGGACCTTGTACTTTAGGTCAAGGATTTTTCTCAATGAACATGTTAACAAGACGTATGGACTCGAGAGACGATGTTGGTGATAAGTTCTCACTTTCCCTAGTCTAACCTTCTCGTATACTTCTCTCAAGCCCGTACAGATCTTCTTCTCGATAATCATCTTCATGAACTTCTCTATTACGCAGTGTCCCGTAAAGTCAATTATTAGATCCTCATCAATCTTGCTCATGTAGATATATCGGGAAGTTTCTAAGCATGGGAAGGTATGTGTAAAGACTCAGTTTGATAACCGTATGCCTATAGTATAGGACAAGCTTCTTGACTAAGTCATGATTGTTCTGGTGTCTTGTGCATGCGTCTTTCTAGTCAGTTCTCAACATTGTGACAATAGATCCTACTATAATCGCTGTTAGCAGGTTTGTTCAGCGTACCTAGCGTTCATCAGTTGTCAGCTACCGGACTGTTCATCATTTTTAATTTATGATGTATTTAGAATTTTATTTTTCAGCTCGTCGTGAATTCTTCATTTGTCTGTTTTGGTACCCTTCATCATTCGGGTAGTGTTCTTTCTTAAAGAAAATTTAAAAGCTAATTTATCTATTTCTTGTTTGTGTTGTCTCTTAGAGGTTTGTCTACCTTAACTTCATGTATTTTAATTATCTGTATTGTCTGTGTCTGTCTACTAGTCTTCTACTATTTTTCAACTTCATCTTCGTCAAATCTACCTTCTAATAATCCTATTGTTAAATTTTCACTTATTGGTTCCAGAGTTGGTCCTGGATATGCTGTTATGTATGTAGAACCAGATCGTGATTTTATCTTAAAATCTGTCCTCATATACTATCTTAATGGTTCTCTTGCATGTATTGAAACATTTCCTGGTGGTCTATATCTAAAATCTGGAGTTATTAATACTATTCCAATAATATCAACACTTATTAATTGTGTACGTAAGATGCCAGATGTTGGTTATGTTGTCTTAACTGGGTCTAGATCTTCCATACTTGCAGCTTATACTTTAAATTTAAAATTTTTAAATATTTCTACTCTAGATATTGCATATTTTATTGATGAAAGTTCTGGTTCTAAAACTTACGGTTCTATTGATGTAGATACAGGTACCGATACTTGGGATAGCTTAATCTTCTACATCTCAGGTAGTATATACTTCGTTAGGTGTATTGGATCTAGCAGTTGTGTTAGATGGAGTGGGAGATTGAAAGTTCTTCCAATAGGTACTTCAATACTAGATTTAAAAGATATGTCATGGAGTGAGAGATATAGTTTAGGTCCTGTAGTCGTAGTTATCAATCCTACATACGGTACTAAAGATTGGACATTTACAATAATCGATATTAATGGTGTTAAACATGTGTATACGTTAAGCAAGGTTGCAAATTCTAGATATGAAGTTGTTATTGATATGTTAATATTATTAGAAGATTTATGGCATCCAAATACTAAGGAATCACTAGATGATTATAGAGACTCTATTGTTAGAATTACAGTCTACATAAATAATACAGCTAGACTTCAAGTTCTTGAAGAGAAGGGAGATTATCTTCATGCATTCTTTCTAAATCCTAAAGTTAGTGGTGATGTGTATCAATTCTTGACTGTTGAAATACCTAGAGAGGTTGAATTAGCTTCAAAATATTTAAGTAATGGTCAAACATATTTTAGTCCACTTGGTTTAAAATACTTTAAACCATTCTACATATATAGTCAGATCTTGTGGATAAGTACTAATCAACTAATTAATCCATCAACATACTACTGGCTTTGTAATCTTGAGACAGGTAGGTGTATTGTTATGAGTAGTTGAATGTGGAAATATTTTATAGTTTATACATTTGCTATGGATTGATAGTTTATGAGTCCTCTAGTTAAGATTAAAGATCCAAAACTTGCTGAACGTGGTAGACTTCAAATTGAGTGGGCTGAACGTCATATGCCTGTTCTCATGAAGATTCGTGAGAGATTTAGACGTGAAAGACCTCTTGAAGGTTTGAAAATTGCTGCTAGTCTACATGTAACTAAGGAGACTGCAGTACTTGTGAGAACATTACTTGCTGGTGGTGCAACTATAGCATTAGCACCTTGCAACCCTCTCTCAACTCAGGATGATGTTGCTGCAGCTCTTGCTGAAGAGGGAGTTTATGTATATGCTTGGCGTGGTATGAATGAGAGAGAGTATTATAACGCTATTGGTAATGCAATATCTATAGAACCAGACATAACTATGGATGATGGTGCAGATATAATATCAACATTCCACAAACTTGCACTTGGAATAGAAGATGATACTACAAAATTTGCAAAAGAAATACTCGGTGATAGAGATTTCTCAAAAATGATTAGTAAAGTTATTGGTGGTACTGAAGAAACAACAACTGGTGTTATAAGGATAAAAGCTATGGAGAGAGAAGGAGTATTAAAATATCCTGTAATTGCTGTAAATGAATCATATACAAAATACCTATTCGACAACAGGTATGGTACAGGACAATCAACATGGGACGGCATTATAAGAGCAACAAACATACTAGTAGCAGGGAAGGTTGTAGTAGTTGCAGGATATGGATGGGTTGGTCGTGGAGTAGCTATGAGAGCAAAAGGACTTGGAGCTAGACGTGTAATAGTTACAGAAGTAAATCCTGTAAGAGCACTTGAAGCAGTTATGGATGGTTTTGAAGTTATGCCAATGATAAAAGCAGCAGAGATTGGAGACATTTTCATAACAGCTACAGGAAATATGAAAGTTATCAGAAAAGAACATATAGAGAGAATGAAAGATGGAGCAATACTAGCAAATACAGGACACTTCAATGTTGAGATATGGGTTCCAGATATCGAGGAACTTGCAGTAAGTAAGAGAGAGATAAGACCAGGAGTTACAGAGTACGTTTTAAAGAATGGAAAGAGGATATACCTCCTAGCTGAAGGTAGACTAGTAAACTTGGCATGTGCAGAAGGACATCCAAGCGAGGTAATGGATATGTCATTTTCAAATCAGGCACTTGCAGTTGAGTATTTAGCTAAGAATAGAGGAAAGCTTGAAAGAAAAGTATACAAACTACCTGATGAGCTTGATATAATGGTTGCAAAATTAAAACTTGAAGCTATGGGTATTGAGATTGATGAATTAACAGAAGAGCAGAAGAAATATCTAGAATCTTGGACAATAGGAACTTAAGAACTACCTCTTCTACTTTTAATAAGCATGATAGCCTCTGCAATATCACCTCCCGTCTCTTCAAGTGCTTTAATAGCCTCTTCACGAGAACAACCAGTCTCCTGAACTACAAGTTCAACATCCTCATCTGTAAAAGTTTTCTTACTCTCTTCTCTAACTATTAGAGACTCCTGTCTAGACTGAGTTTGAATACTAATCTCACTAGAAGATATCTGTCTAATAGATCCAGACTGAGCTTGAATTTGAAAAACTATTAAACCACCAATACTAACCTTAGCAACATTAGGAGAATCTATAACAATTCTAGAACCATCTTTAAGAATAAATTCAACTCTAGCAACATTTGGAACTTCCTCAAGTCTCAAATTTGACAAATCTAAACTTCTCAACATCTTTCTAAGTTTTCTAGGATTAAAAGCACACATACTACAAGATATGTGATAGATAGTTTATATACTTTAGCTTTTTCTCAAAGCAAGTATAAACAGCATAACTATAGTAAATACACTAATACCCATAATAGACATGGTAATAGGAACATAGATACCTTTAACGAAAGGCATAGTAAAGATACATATACACAACATAATAGACAAGACTATAAACACTAAAGAAAGTATTAGAAGACTAGAGATAGATCCGTAAGTTGGTATTCTCTTAACCTCTACAAGCTCAACATATACATCATAATTCTCTAAAACTCTAGACATCACAAGAAAACCAACATTTAAAATAGCAATTATTGAAAGTATTAAAATACTACTAGTACTAACATGAAAATCATATATAAACCTAGCAATGTTAATAACAAACTCATTACTAAAGTGATTTAGCATATAGTTAACTATGAGGTATATACCTGGAGAATTTAGTATAAGAACTAGAATTATAAGAACAACATTCACTAGAGGACCAAGTCTACAACTTCTAGATACTGACGTATATATTATAAATATTATTGAGAAAAATATAAATGATGAAAATATAGGACTTATATAGACTCCAAATATATGACTAGTAATTAAGATTGCAAAATAGTTTAGTAGAGGTACTAGGTATATTACATATGATAATGTTAATGAAGATGCTATAGATATTATAAACTTAAATATTAATCCTAAGAATATTCTTAAAGTACTTGACATATAATTTCACTAACAATCTTACCAATTCCTGAACCAGCACTATATTTTAAAACTCTAACGCCATGTCTACTTAAGTAACTTCTTAACATATCTTTAATAGACATGTACATGCTAGTGCAGATACCATATTTTAAATCTACTTTCTCAATTATCTTTTGAGAATCTATATCAACTATAATTATCTTATTTCTATATTTTCTCATCATCTTAATGATATTTAATAGTTTTCTAATGATTGTATTATCTATACATGTTATCATTATTATATAATCAACATCTTTACAATTTTTCAATATTGTCTCAACTATATAGCTATTATTTATCACATCATTACCAATTTTTACATATTCTCTAAATCTTGTGAAGTGTTCTATAACTTTATATAGTTTCAACTGTGCTCCATATATTTTAAATATTTTTGATGTATATGGATCAAATATCTTTATTTGACATCCATTTCTTAACAATATTCTAGATAGTGATAAAACTATTGATATTATTTCATCATGACTATTAATTTCATAACCTTCTAAGAGTGTTCTAAGAGATAGGTCAGGTATTATGAATATTCTAGATATACTTTCTCTCTCATACTCATTAACTAACGGATAGTCTAGACCAATTCTTGCAGTTGCTTTCCAATTAATATACTTTATAGGATCACCAGGTACATACTTTCTAATTTCTCTAAATTCTGTAGATGCTGGTCCAATTTTCAATCTAGATATCTGTACTGGTGGTAATCTATAGATTCTAGGTCTAACTCTAAGTCTACCTCTTCCTGTAAGCATTTTTGGAACAACATGAACTATCTTAAATATTTCAGGTTCTTCAATTTTCAAACCTCTAGTTGAAAATATGTTCCATAGTTCAACTCTAGATATCTTGACTTTATAAGTTCCTATCTTTGTTGGTCTTACCCTGATTCTATACTTAATATCAATATCCTGAAAACCTTTAAATATTGAAAATATTGTCCTACTATCAATAATATCAAATTCCTCAGGTACTTCAACCTTTATAGTTATAATTCCTAAACCTCTTCTCGATACGACTTTCACATATATGTCTAATATATTTCCAACTTCACACTTCTCACTACTCAACTCAACATCTATATTAACTTCAGGATATGGTATTAACATTGTTGTAAGTAATGTACATAGTGTAGAGCTTCCAATTATAACTATATACCCATTTAATGTTAATAATCCAATTATTGTTAATACTATGAATATTACTATACAGTATTTTGATATGTCTCTTGTTATTAATGATCTAATCTTTTCAATATACTTCTCATATTCTTCATATTTCAAAAATTCACTACTCATATTCAATATCTCGCAACTTTAGGTACAGGAACTTTCTGAATACATTCTCTAACTATGGTTTCAGGATTTACCTCTTCAACATATTCAGGTTTTATAACTAATCTATGAGATAGTACATCTACAGCTATGAATAGTACATCATCAGGAATTACATATGTTCTACCAGATAGAAATGCTATAGCTTTACTAAGCTTCATTAGAAATATTGTACCTCTAGGACTAGGTCCTGCAAGTACTCTTGAATCATTTCTAATTGTTCTAACTATTTGAGCAATATATTCAAGTATGCACTTATCAACATATATATACTCTTCAACTATCTTTTGAAGTTTTACAAGATCAACCTTAGTTATAACTTGTCTAACATCTTCAGTTGGGTCATCCTTCTTCCATTCAATCCTTCTCTTCAATATTTCAACTTCCTCATCAATAGATTGTGGATATCCCATACTTAACTTGATGGAAAATCTATCTAGAAGTGCTTCAGGAAGTGGATAAGTTCCTTCAAGTTCTATAGGATTTTGAGTTGCTAAAACTATGAAAGGCTGATCAAGTTTATACGTCCTTCCCTCAATTGTTACCTGTCTCTCCTCCATAGCTTCTAGAAGTGCAGCTTGAGTTTTTGGAGGTGCTCTATTAATTTCATCTGCAAGAAGGATATTCGTAAATATTGGACCTTTAACAAGTCTAAACTTACCTTTACCTGGAACCCACACCTTAGTACCTATAATATCTGCAGGTAGTAAGTCAGGTGTGAATTGTACTCTCTTAAAATCACAACCAAGAACTTTAGCAATTATCTTAGCTAATAATGTCTTACCAAGACCTGGATAATCTTCAAATAATATGTGAGAATTTGATAAGATTGCAGCAAGGATTTTAACAATAATTTCAGGTCTTGCAACAAAGAATCTACAAATCTCATATACAATCCTCTTAACAAGTTCTAAATATTGTGAAATACCTGGTGAAGACTGCATATTCTACTTAAGTATCTTCAAGCTCTTATACATATCTATAAAATCTCTAACAACACATCTTCTCAATAGTACAGGTAAATCTGAAAATAGTACCATTAGACCTGTGAGTAGTGGTATAAGATAGAGTACTATGCTAATCTTATAGAAAATTGCTAACAATACTAGACATGGTATTAACAACATAGACATGTAGGGTACTAATCCAGGAATAAATATACTTGGAATATCTCTAAATACTTTCTTAGAAATCTCCTCAATATGCTCAACATCAACTTCTCTACCTTTAACAATGTTAACTATAGCATATAGAAGTGCTATTCTTCTAGAAACATTTCTATAACCAATAGCAACAACATGCCACCTAGATGCTAATGTTGGAACTTTCAAATCTTCATACTTCATTATAATATCAACAACCTTCTCTAAAATCTCAACATTATAATTATCAAAACTAAAAAGCTCTACTAAACTACATATAAGATGCTTCTTATCACCACTACGTACAAAATCTAGAAATCTACTAACAACTTTCTCACCAACATAGTCTAAAGTGATACTCCTAATAACTTCATATGGATTAGCTATCTCTACAAGTAGAGGACTTTCAATCTTGCCAGATATAGCATATATAGAAGCTAAACTTATCAACACTATTAAAGATATTAGACCTGCATCTATGAAATTCATAACATTAACATTATGAGATCTAGAAATTACGATATTATATATGTATGGTCTAGCATATATGAAATATATCAACAATAGTAATAGCATAAACACTATAAAAACTATAGAATATATGACTCTTCTACGATCACCATACTTCTCTCCAAAATATGATAGACATGGAATTGATATAAAAGATGAAATAAACACAACATCTCTATAACTTAAATTTACAATCTTATCAACAAAATACACTATCAAAGGTATCGTAGATGCTAACAATATTGTAGCTATCAAATATTTTACACATTTAACATCTCTACTAGAAATAACACTTCTAGAATATACTATAGATGATATAGCAATACCACACACTAAGGGTATAATATACAACTTCAATGATTGTAATCCTAACTTTGAAAATAGCTTATCTGGTATTAAGAATATTGGAATTATGAACGATATTGAGTAAAGTATATCACATATGTATCCAAGCATTGAGACAAGCTTAGCCTTATCTAGGTATAGTATGCATATTTCTTCAATTATCGATGCAGTACATATACATAATACAATTGACAGTGATGGAATATATAGAAGTTCTAGTGTATTAACAACATTCTCAAGATATAGATAGCTTAAAATTACTGTAACAATTCTATAAGCTAGTATAAAGATTAATATCGTTGATACAACTATGAAGATTCTCCTAAACAATAAACTTCGAGATCTCTCTAAGCGGTACACCCGCAAGATCTATCCATAATCTAGAGACGTTATAAGTGTAACGAATTCTAAAAATAGTCTTCTATCAACAGGCTCATTACCGTAAGTTACAATTTCATGGATTTTAACAATATTCTCAACAATATCTTTAGGAAATCCTCTTTCAACAAGCTTATTAACTATAGATCTAGGTGTCATATATTCTGAATAATATCCCAAGGTTTTAATTACAAAATCTCTAAACATTCTACCAATCTCTAACCTATAGTCAACAATCTTAATAGATGTTTCACAAATCTTCAAATTATTAAAGTATAGACATACCTTATAAATACCCTCATTTCTAAATACGACAGTATGTCTTCTACCAAATCCCTCATATACTCCTGAAATCTCTAACTTAATCTCACTATCAGGTACAGGTTCACCATCTTTCAAAACATTCACAACTATATCTAATGGCTCATTAACACTCCATATCAACGGTTCACCCCTACCAATGCTGACAAATTCAATACTACCAACAACATTACCAACCCTACCTTTAACAATATTTGAAGTTCTTCTATATTTCTTCAAAACTTTCTTAACTACTAAATATGTAGAAAATAGACATATAATAGCTATAATACCTATAACAATATAAATCAAATACATGTATATTAACGATATATGAATAACTAGTCTAGCACTATCGTAAAATGGAGATCTTGATCTAGCTATAATAACAATGTTTGGAGATAGGTGTAGAGATATTGAAAATATTCCTGACTTATTAGTTAATACACATTTAGAATTTGAACAAACATATACATCAGGCATAGGCTCTCTACTAAATTTATCTAAAACTTTACCAACAATAGTAACAATACCGTGAGAATAATCTACAACTTTCTCTAGAATTCTTATGTACAGTACAGATCTAACCTCTACAGGTTTTGAGAATAAGTAACTACTAACTAGATTTATATTTGGATAAGATAGTAAATATGATTCAACTATAACATCCCTATACTTATTTAGAGGAGATGTATACCTCGATAGTGAAGTTATTCTAAATATTAACTGTCCTAATATTCTTATAGTTAGACGATATAGACCAGGTTTAACATTATTTAAAGTTATGTTGAAAATATTACTTCTACCATTTACATATGTTAAATATCCTGTCTTTATTAGCGTACCATTCCTATAGCTATATATGTAGTATTTTAATATAAGTGAGATAGGTATATTTAAATTTATATGTAATCTCAATGTAGAATTTCTATACACTATAATTGTATTGTTAGATATTTTATTTAAAACGTCTACACTTATATTAGTTCTCAACAATAGTATAGTAAGATCAAAATATGCACAATCTACACTACCAGCATATATCAGTCTAAATATAGAATTATTAGTCAAAATTCCTGAAATTACTATACTATTACTACCTTTCATGATTGATATCATGTTACTAGATTTTATGGTATTGATCTCTATATTATTTGAAACCTCTGAAACTATTCTAACATTTACAAAACTTGAATTATATAGACACACTACTAGACCTGGAAAGTTTTTAAAACAAAATCCGTTTGATATTATATTTAGAGTACACCTCCTAGTTATGTATATGTATGGATCTATTCTTGACTCAGCAAGAGTCTCATTTCCAGGAAAGTACAGCTCTACGTAGTATGACCTACCTATCTTAACATTTTCAGGAATTGTACATATAATTCTAAATATTCCACTAGAATTTGTCTTACCTACACATGTTGTAACTATATTACCATTCTTACTAGTCAGTATGTATGCATAGACTATGAGGTTAGGTATCTTAATTAACTTACCTTCATCATTTAGTAACTCTCCAATAATTTCAAATTCAGATCCAGGAGATACATATTTTGGAAATATTTTAATTATCTTAATGTATGTTCTAGATTTAACATGTATATATACACTAACTCTATTGTGATTATAGGTTACTATATCTACAGTTGATAAGTATGTTCCAAGTTTAGCATATTTAGAAGCTTTATAGCAAATTGATATGTTATAAATTCCATAACCTACACTACGTATATCATATCTATATATTAAACCTTCAGGAACTGTAACATGTATATATCTAATAGGTTCAAAAATCGATTTAAACATTATATATGTACAATTCCAAGATCCACCTCTAATTAAAGATAACTCTCTACGATAATGTATAATATAGCTTTTTCTAAACTTTCCAGGTGTTGCATCAATTCTAATCCATAAACCTCCATATGCTGGAATATATATTTCAGACCATGCATATATATTAGAACTGTTTAGAATATGTACACTCTTTGAAATATCTTTAACATAGAATCCTAATACAAGTCTTGAAGGTATACCTATACTTCTCAACATTAGTATAAATAGTGTATTTGCCTCTAAACTATCAATATTCTTAATATTATTCTCGAAAATATACTTTACAAAATCTTTAACATTTAACAGTCTAGTATGTCCATATTTAGATCTTGAATTTATATAATATAGTAATCTATTTATGATACATTTAATATCTAAACATCCTCTTGTAACTTCTAATGCTATCTTTTTTAAAAGTTCTAGATCACTAGATGGAACTTCAAGATAGTTTTTCGGTATATTAATATTCTTATAGATTTTTATTGGAATGTTTCCAAGTATATCTAGTAGATATATGTCTGATATATATATTGAACATATTTTAAAATCTTTAAAACCTTCACTATATATAAGATCACTCTGCTTAATAATTTCTCCATGATTTACATATGATACATACTTTACATGTGGTACATATCTAATATTCTTTAGTAATGATACTCTATAACATACATATCTACTCAATATGTTTGGTAGTTGTGCTATATATTTAGCATTTATATCCATACTACCCCAATTTCTAACTATACTAGTCATATACCATGTACCATTTCTAAGATATGTATCATATATTACAAGTCTCAGGTAGTGTGTTGGTAATGTTCCATATACAACACCTATATTACCAGTAATGTTCAATCTCTCTCCAATGTATAGTCTAGATATTGTGTATCTTCTAGTCTTTATATGTCTTGAAACTTTTTGTGTATAGTTTATCAATCTTAAATACATGTCAACAATTCCAGGTGTTGAATCTATAGTTACCCACCCTACACCTGGAACGTATATTTGAGTCCATGCATGAGCATTTTGTAGAGTTATCTTCTGATAAGTTGAGTATGGACTACCAATAAATCCTGCTGCAAGTCTTGCTGGGATACCAAAACTTCTAAGTATAAGTACTAGTAGTGTATTAGCACCAAGACAATTTATATATTTCCTATTCAATAGATTTAGAACTAGGTTACTTGATATAGATATGTATGGTGTATATTTATAATGATGTTTAAAGAATGTTAAAATGTTATATATTAAGCATTTCAATGTTCTACAATTTTCAACATACTTCTTAAAATATCTCAATATTATAACTCTATAATCATTATCAACATATAGATATGTTTTCGATATATTTATATGCCTATACATTGACAGTGGGATATCTAATACTTTTGAGAGATCTATCTTAGGTATATATACACAAATTCTATACATCCACACATCTCCATTATATGGTTTTAACATATACGTATCAGGATTGTATAATATTGAATTTGCACTACCTTCTATAATAAATATGTATTTTGGAATACCTGTATGTGGTAGATAGTTAAATTTTTTCAATAATTTAATAGTATAGCAATACATATCACATCTAGATGTTGGACATGTAGTTTCAATTTTTCTTAAAAACCTTCCTGATCTATCTAAAATCCAGCTATATCCAACAAGTTTTGAATATGTTGATACTAAGAAGTATGATATTTCTCCATATTGAGATCCTGGTCTTGAATATACTATGAATAGTGTTATATTTCTATTACTATTATTAAACTCATTTAGGTTCAACCTATTAAAACTTAAATGTAGTATTGGTGTTATTGATATTGACTTAATATTGATATTCCTATTTGAGGTACCTGAACTATTTATTAGTAGTGTTGGAGTTTTTATGTGAAGAAGTCCTGATGATAGTATTAGTAGGATTGTAAATGCTAATGCTGCAATTACTACTCCTAGAAGTATGTTAACAATTTCTCTCATAAGACGTTAATGTATAAATTATTTATCGTTTAAATCTTCCGAATAATAAAGCATGGTTAGTAGAATTAGAATAAGAGCACCATCTCACGTACATCTAGGAAATTTTGATTTAAATGGTGAATATGGTAGACTTTTTGGAACTATAGGTTTTGCATTAGAAAATCCATATGTTGAAGTTGAGGTAAGTATATCAGATTCTACAGATATATCAGGCAGTTACGTAGATATTTCAAAAGATGTTTTAAACAAGTTTTTACAAATGTTTAATGTTAATAAGAATTTTAGTATAAAAGTATTGAATAGCTATAAGAGAGGTGTTGGACTTGGATTAACAACAAGTTTAACATTGTCAATAGTCTATGGATTAGCTAGACTATGTAGTATAGATATTGATATTGTTGAAGTAGCACCAAAATTTGGTAGAGGTGTTGTTAGTGGTCTTGGAGTATACTCATTTAAGTATGGTGGAGCTATAGTAGATGCTGGTTATAGAGTTGATAAATTTGGAAAAGTACCACCACTAGTATATAGAGGTGAAATACCTAAATCATGGTATTTCATAGTTGCATTACCTAGAAACATTCCTGAGAGAGTACTTGAGGTTAAGTCTAGAGAAGTTGAAATATTGAGAAAACTACCAAAGATGAGTGAGGAAATGGTAGGTAAATTATGTAGAATAGTTCTTGTAAAACTTATACCAGCAATAGAAGAGCAAGATATTGAACAATTTGGAAAAGCTATAACGGAGTTTAATAAAATTACAGGAACATACTGGAGCTATATTCAGGAAGGAATATACTGCTCAAGTGAGGTTGAGAGAGGTATTGAAATTATGCTACAGGAAGGATGTGTGGGTGCTGCACAGTCATGTTGGGGTCCAACATTCTATGGTGTATGTGATTCATATAAGACATGTGAAAGAGTTAAAAAGAGACTTATGGAAGAGATAGACTTAGAATGTATATACATAACTAATGTAGATAATAGAGGTGCTAAAATACTAACATTAGAGTAGTAGTGATGAAATTTGCACGTTCTGAAATATTGATGAAGCCTCGCTACGCTGATAAACTGTGTATATATAGTCTAACTTGATGATGAACTGCTGTCCCCGATATGAGAGATGAATTAACTCCCCCTTAACTGATATCAGATTTTAGGTGTTCATCATTTAGGGGGGAAAATAATCAGCTGACCGTTTAGTCATCACTAATCTTTTCTTCCAGATACTGTAATTGTTTTGAGATTTAAGTTTTCAGTATGGTAATTGTTCTAACCATGGGTACAACTCTTTCAACTTCTTAATAGATTCCTCAATCTTCTCTTTCGGATATTCGTATGGTGGTAATTTTCCTCTTAAGTAGTCGTCATATGCTTTTAAGTCTAGTAATCCATGTCCACATAGTAGGAATAGTATTGTTTTTTGTTCATTCTTTCTCTTACATTCTAGTGCTATATCTATAACAGCCTTTATAGCATGTGCTGGCTCTGGTGCTGGTACTAGTCCTTCAGTTTTTGCAAATATTGCTGCTGCTTCAAAAACCTCTGTCTGTGTATATGCTCTAGCTTTTACAATACCTTCTTTAACTAGTAGACATAGTGTTGGTGCATCTCCATGATATCTAAGACCTCCAGCATGTATTGGTGGTGGTGTAAAATCATGACCTAGAGTATACATCTTTAACAGTGGTGTAAGTCTTGCAGTATCTCCATGATCATAAGTGTATATACCCTTTGTAAGTGTTGGACATGCTGTAGGCTCTACAGCTATCAACTCAGGAATTTTTGGAGCTTTCTTCTGTACATATGCCTCATAGTAGAATGGCCAGAATAGACCTGAAAAACTTGAACCACCACCAACACAGCCAACTATGAAGTCAGGATAGTCATCTATAAGTTTAAATTGTTCTAATGCTTCTTGACCAATAACTGTCTGATGTAGAAGTACATGATTTAGAACACTTCCAAGTGCATACTTAGTATTTTCATGAGTTACAGCATCTTCAATAGCTTCACTAATTGCTATTCCAAGACTACCAGGATGGTTAGGATCTTTCTCTAAAATTTTCCTACCTGCCTCAGTTCTATTACTTGGACTTGGAATTACTTCAGCACCCCAAAGCTCCATAAGTACTCTACGATAAGGCTTTTGTTCATAACTACACCTCACCATGTATATTGTAGCTTTAATACCAAAAAACATACATCCAAAGGCTAATGCACTACCCCACTGTCCAGCACCTGTCTCTGTTGTAAGTCTTTCAACACCTTCCTTAGATGCGTAGTATGCTTGAGCTACAGCTGTATTTGGCTTATGACTACCTGGTGGACTAACTCCCTCATACTTAAAGTATATTTTTGCTGGAGTTTTCAAATATTGTTCAAGTCTTACAGCTCTATATAGTGGTGTTGGTCTCCAAATTCTATACACCTCTCTAACCTCTTCAGGAATTGGAATCCACCTATCTTGACTAAATTCCTGTCTAACACACTCCTTTGGAAATAGTCTTTCCATCTCTTCAGGTTTTACAGGTTCTCTAGTGAATGGATTTATGTATGGTGGTAGTGGTTTTGGAAGGTCTGGAAGTATGTTGTACCAGTATTTCGGTATTTTATCTTCATCTAGAAGAACTTTACGAATTTTTGTCACGAACTGTAGTATATTGAATGGTTATAAAGTATTACTCATATGATTGTAACAATGTACATATATGTCTCATCGTTTTAAAGCATCACAGTACTTATATATGGAACATGCACATTTCTCAACCTACCCTTTATAAACACTCCCTTACCTCTCTCAACACCAATCTCATAAATTCCTGGTTCTACAGGTCTCCACCTAATCTTTCTAATGAATAGAAATCTCTTAAAATCTCCACTACTCGTTCTAGCAATACCAAGTACAAATACTCCAGATGCTAGAAACTCTTCAACACCATATCTAGATAGAGAACTACTACCTGAAGGTATCTCTGTTGTTATTATTGTTGTTGTACCAATCTTCTTCTCAATTTCTAAAACTAGAGTTCTAATATACTCTCTAAGTACTTGAACATCTTTCTCAAGTGTTACTAATGGTGCTATTGGATCAATGACTAGTCTAGTAGCTCTCAAAGTTTTTACATATTCAGCAATAGACATAACTATTGAACGTGCAACAGCTGTAGGATCTTTCTCTCTAATCTTCTCAATAAGCTCAGTCTCAGGTATCAATACTTCAAGTAGACCTTCACTTCTAAGATATTCAATATCCCAACCAAATGCATAGGCACCTTTAACAAATTGTGAATAATCTTCATCAACAGATACATATATTCCAGGTTCACCATGCTTAACAGCACCACCTATGAGAAAAGTTAGTGAGAATAGAGTTTTACATGTACCAGTCTCACCTGTTACTAAGTACGTTCTACCTCTAGGAAGACCACCACCAAGTATCTCATCTAGACCATCTATTCCTGTTGGTGCAAGATCAACACTTTCACTCATGATTATGATAGTATCTACATACGATAGTTTAAAAACTATGCTGATATATACTAATATTAGGTTTAGGGATCTGCATTGAGACGTGGTGCAAAAGGATACGATATATCAACTCTACCATATAGAGTGAGGGTATATGTAAATAACCAAGTTTTGATACCTGCAAAACTCGTAAGAACATTAGGAATATCAAGTTGGAGATATGCAGACATAGTAATCAAATATAATGACCAGATAATAACTATAAAAAATGCTAGACTATTAAGAACAAGACATACAGACTCTAGACAATTTACAATACCAAAAGAAATACGTGAAAAATATGGAATAAGACCAGGAGATGAGATTGAAGTACTTGAAATTAGAAGACCAACACAACAATCAGAAACATGATAATACACGGAATATACAAACTACAGGAAATATTAAATAGAAGTGGAGTAGAGTGGACATTAGGACCACTAACCCTAGCCTATACACTAGACATAGTGTATGAACCTATTCTAGATATAGCAATATACTTTGAAGATATTGAAAGACTAGACATAGAATTATTGAGAAATTGGGGAATAGTAAACATATTTAAATGTAGAAATACAGGATTTTCAAATAGAGCAATATATGTACTAGGAGTACCATGCATATCGCCAAGAGATATAGTAGAATCATACGAGTTAAATAGAAACTACCCATTAATAGATAGGATATTGAGAAGATTATTCTCTAAAACTTAATAATCCAGTCAGGAACTGTGTAAAATTCACCACTTCTACACAATAATCCACGATCTACAAGTTCATCAATATCCCATTCATCAATTTCAGATTTAGTAACTTCTCTACTTCCAATCCTTCTTATAAGATCTACAAATTTACTATCAATATTTATCGGTATTAATGGTAATTCTACAATTTCTCTAAAACTTTCATGAATGTACACAACCTTATCAGCACCAAATAATAGTCCTACAATTGTTGCATATGTACATTCAGGTTTATATCCACCTACAGGCATTATGATTACCCTATAGCCACTACCTTTCAATTCTTTTATAACTCTAGCATACTTGTTTAGAAGATCATCTATACCTTCTTTGAAGAAGAATTCTACACTAACTCCAAAACCCTTCAATTCCTCAATCACGCACTCCACACCACATTCAGGCTTTAAACCATACTTAACCAAGATCTCCCTATTATTAACTATGAAATCTCTAATTATGTTAGCACAGAATTTACAATTATCAGTATCTGTTGGATAGAGATAAATTTTCAATTCGTCTAAATAGGCTGATATTGGTGACCATGTTCTTAAGAATTTTAAAATTGTATTTAACTCTGCACTGAATTCTTCAGGTTTCTGACACACAATTTTATATATTGACCTATAGAGAGGATTTTCCTTATTAATATATGCCTCTCTAAACTTCCTCTGTTTAGGATCTGTTGGTGATAGTTTAGAAGAACCTCTCAGATCAGTTTTAATTTGAGGATCTATATCTAGTAATTCTAAATTTCTCTCAACATTATTCAATATTGAAGTTCTACAGTAACTAAAAATGCTGCCTTTTTCACATTATTCATGTTAGCACACCTCTCATAAGTATTACTTATCCGACATGTATTGTCTTTGCAGAATCCAACTTCACAAGTAGTGGTGTTCTAAATATGAATGTCTTAATATATGCAAGACCGGGAGGTGCAAGTGTTATAATTCTTCTCTCTTTTGCAGGTACTCCCAACTTCTCTAAGATCTTCTCATCACTTCTCAATAAGATCTTAGTGTTTGTAAGTTGAATAACTAGATCGTTAAGATCATCAGGACTATGTGTAGCAAATATTAGACCAATACCTCTAGCACGTCCAAGTCTAGCAAGCATTGTTAAGTAACTCTCTATAAGTTCTTTCTCAGATTCTTCACGAGTTTGTGGAAAGAATATATGTGCTTCATCAATAGCAATAATAACACTACTTCTCTCCTCTAAATTTTGCCACACATTTTCAACATACCTATACAATCTAGCTAGAACTCTATAAACTATCAATTTCTCTTGAGATGTCGTAGTATTTCTCAAATCAACTATAACATACCTTCTACTAAATAACTTATCGTAATCTGGCTCTCTAATACTAATTTTAACTCTATATTTAGACTCTTCAAACTCTATATCTAGAACAGTATGTACATCAAAAAGATCGGTCTCTAGTAATGATAAAAATCCTCTCATAATATTTTCTAAAGTACCTTTATGAACTCCAATCTTATTAGCAATATATTGATAAACAACCTCACTTCTACCTCTACCACTAGAGATAGATTTAAACATAAAATTATATAACTTTTCCAGATTTATACAATACTTCCTAACTATACTTTTCAAATTCTGAGATTTAACATCCTTACTCTTCTCCTCACCTAGCCTATGCTTAACATATTCTCTGATAAGTTCTAATAATATTCTTCTATAAAATAGGCGAGCCTGTGCTGTAAAGACAGCTGAAAGTTTTGGTAGTATCATTAAGACATTTTGAGTCTCTAATGCCCATGGATATAATTCTAGTATAGTATCTATACCTTCGATATTTGCTTTAACATCTATTCTTCTCAATGTTATACTAACTCTATTTCTCTCTCTATCTACATACTTTGTATATTTAATTCTAATCTTATCTACATGATATTTAATTCCAAAACTTAGAAATACTTCATTTAGATACTTCTCTACAATTCTTCTACAGATAATACTTAATACTCTTCTTATAATATCCTCGACATCTTTAATATCTTTATCTTTTATTAATTTTTCACAATCTCTAGCTATATTTTGAAGATATCTTGAAGTTATTGGTAATATTACTGCAATCTTATCTACTTCTCTAGTAATAACATGATGATAATGTCCTACAACATCTAGTACAATTACCTTACCTACATTGTTTTTTAAAACTTCATATATAATATTTTTTATAAGTACTGTCTTTCCACTTCCTGTAGTGCCTACTATAAGTATGTGATGTCTTAATGCTTGTTGTGTAAGTCTGACCCTCTCACCTTTCAATTCTTCACCAGTTGGTAGTGATATATTGCCAATCTCAATACCCTCTTTAGGTAATCCAAGCATTTCTGAAATCTCACCACTTCTAGGCTTTCTAATTCTAGAATGTATCTTCACTGGAGTTACAGGTGCAGAACATCTATTATCTACACATTCAACAACTAGTTCGAGAGTTATTAGTCTAGGTAGTGGTGTTAGATCTACAGATAGTTCCTGTTCAAGTGAGATAATTGGAGATTTTACTAACGAGTACACATCTTGGTTAGTTATTTCAACAACACGTGCAAGATATTTACGATTATCAGACTCAATAACTAGATATGAACCTACAGTAATGTTTGTAGAGTCTAGAGGACAGTCAGTTATTGCATATACTAGACTTTCCTCAAGTGAAACACGTGTTGGTAATTGTCTACTGACAATAGCAACATACTCATTACAGTCAATACATCTCTCCTCAACTTCTAAATTCATCACCATGTATATATGCTACATAGTATTCTTTGAACATTTCTCTACTCCTGAAGATCTTTAAGTGAGAGTAGTAGACTTTCAAATCCCTCATATGTAGGACTTAGCGGAGCTATATTCCATAAAATTGTAAAGATACTTGAACTAACCTTCTTACATAACTTATCTGCAAGTTCTATAGTTTTTGGAACTCCTGATGGAGTTAATATCTGTGCTATATAGTCTTTAATATCATATAGGAATTCTAAATCTAGAGTCTCAATTCTAATAACATTAAATACATCACCAGCTCTAGATACTATATAACCCATATACTTCTCAAATTCATAATCCTGTACAGATATTGATAATCTTAATGTTCCAATAAATACTGAAGAAACTTCTCTTCTCTTAAGAATCTTATTCGCCTTAATAATAGCAACATAGTCATCTGTAGCTCCAACACATTCAAGCCTAGCTAAATATCTACACTGTGAAAGTCTCTTAACAATACATACAACCTTATCTTCAAAACCTTTAAGAAGATTTAATCTCTCCTTTGTTAATTCAATATAGACCTTTGCATATATATTATCAATACTTGATATAATCCTAGGTGCATGAAATAGTGGCCCATCAATAATCAATATACCTGTCCTATCCCACAGCTTAATCATACTATTCTCCATGCTGACTCTAAGCTCATCCTGTAGTACTTCTTCACTATATGTTCCATCAAATACTCTATCTACAAGTCTAGACTTAGTATAGAACTTATAACTTAAATTTTCAAGAAGTTGTTTTAAATCTTCTGAAGCTTTACATCTAGGTCTTATACATATCCACCTAGTATCTATAATCTTAGGTTCAATATATAGTCTCGAACCTACTAATGCTCCTGATACAATTATAATATCAATACCTGTAAGTTTTAAAGTTCTTATAGATGCATCAAGACCCCAAAATTTCTTTAAATCTCTAGGCTTCTCAATCTTATCAACAATATTATCGACATACTCAACATTTATACAACCCTCTTTAACATCTTCACTTGTATCAACTTTATCTTCTTCAACAACATCTCCAAGCATTTTTGAAATTTTTAATATTGTATTAACGATCTCGTTTAGAGTAGTCATGATCTCTTACTAAAGCATACTCTAACTTCACCTAAACCTATATTTGTTGATCTACCAATACCAGAGTAGTTTGCAAATTTTAGAAGTTTAATATATTCTCTAAATCTCTTACTACTTTTAGAATCAATACCATATTTAATCCATCCAACAAATCCTCTCTCTCTAACTTTTCTAAACTGTATTGTTACAGGTCTTATACTGTGATTAATCTCTATAATCTCATATGGAGCATAGAGAGCTGAAGATATACTTGCAGATGAATCTGCAAGATTATTCCACTTATATACAAGTGAGAGAAGTACAAGCATTGGTTGAGGATATAGTGCATGTCTTGTAGGGTAGTTCCTAAGCTTTGGATGATGTGGATATTGTAAAAATGTTGGTGTTAAGAAATTTATAGTCACTGTATCGTAATCTACATCATCTTCAAAAATATCTTCACTAACAATCTCAATATCTGAAGTATATACTTCAACAGTGTTAAATTTGAAGACTTTAAACTCACCTGAAAATCTATCAAGAAGATCTATAACCACATCTAGACTTGGAGAACTTTCTAATCTACTTCTAACATTGTCAGATTCGAATATAGTTACTGTAAATGTGTAAACATTACCACTCTTCATTATAGGTCTTTTATCATATTCTTCCCACAACATTCTCCCTCTCTTCTCATCATATATGAAGCTAACTCTAACAGGTTTTACGGGTAGTCTATTTAGTGGTGATTTAGATTTAAAAAGTTCAGCTATCTTTCTAGCCTTCTCATTTTCTATACTCTCTAAAGCTTTTATTAAGATAAGTTTTGAAATTCTAGAAGATACTGAAGGTAGTGGTATATCTTCCCTAGATCTAATTTTTATAAATATTCTACCTATAATCATCATGTTAATACTATACCCTCCTCCTCTTCCTCACTTAAGTCACCTATAACAATTCTACTATTAAAACTAAATTTTGTAAGTAGGAAGAGTTGAACATTAACACCACTATACCCTCTAACAAGTCTTCTAATACCAGCCTCAATCTCTCTAACTAATGATGGTGTTACAGGTCCTAGAAATGCACTTCTCTGAATTCTTTTCAAACCTCTAGTCTTTAGAAATGTTGCTATTTGATTTCTCAAATTATCATCAGATATGTCGTATATAACTAGGAGGTATAGTTCCACCTTCTCACCTCAATCAACTTCTTAACCCAATTCTCAAGCTTAATCTTACCATTCTTACTAGATACAAGACCTAGCTTTACAAATTTGTCTAATGTTAAACTATCAGCTTCTAAACCTTTCTCAACTCTATCATATAGATCTACAATATCCTTACCAAGATCTACAGGTAGTGGAGGTAGAATTATGACATCTGACCTATAATCAGGACAGTAGACAACTTTCGACCTTAACATAAATGCTAGAACTGTAATATATGCAATCTCAATCTTAAAACCACCTGTAATTATAGTATACATCTCATATCCTTCAGAAATATGTCTATATGCTTCACGAACAAACTTATCTGACAACTTCTGTAATACTTCATCAAAATTTGCGGGAGACAGCTCAGGAATGGTTACGATACTCTTAACTTCGCATGATATTTTTCTATTTTTAATAAATTCTTGAATGTTTTCAACTATGAACTTAGATATTAATTGAGTACAAAATTTACAGGATGGTGAATCACTTGAGAATAGAAGTATGCGACAAATATCAACATCATTACATTCACAACTTCTCAATAATTTAATTAATGAATTCAACTCAGCAGACATCTTCAGAGGATCTTCACGTAACTTTGATAAAACAAACTTACTAACTTCACCACTCACTAACGAGTCTCTATAAAGCTTTTGCATTAATTCTCTATCATTTACAATATCTCTAACATTTCTAAATTCAGCATTTGTAAATTTTCTAATATAATTTACAAACTCTTGATCTAGTAGGAGATTATAAAGTAGCGATAATCCACATGTAATTGCTACAAATATCTTTCTCACTACAATACCATATATATACCAGCTTATAAATCTTGTAAAATACTATACTAATTTAAATGGAGTGTAGGGTTCTTCTCTCAATATGTAGTTTAGTAGTCTTCTAGCTTGAGTATTTATACAAGCCTGTATGTTACTTTTACTGAATCCTTCATATACTAACTTAACTACATTAACAACACCTTCACCTTCCTTATCAGGATCTGACAGTATCTTAATCTTACTTGGAGTTTTTCTACAAGCCATAACTATCAACCTATCTATAAATGGTCTAAACTCCTCCATGAGATCAAATACGAGACTTAACTTGCTTGGTCTAGGTTTATGTAGAAATCCTATGTATGGATTTAAACCTACTAGAAATATAGATCTCCAAACTTCTTTCTTAAGAATTCCATAAGCAATATTTAAAGCCTTATTTACAGGATCTACATTCACTCCAGGAACAATATCATACTTTTTCAATCTCTTTTTAAAACCTAGATTTTGAGGTACTACTAGCTTTATAACTTTCCAATAATGTCTAGCAGCACTTGCTTCAACATTTCTAACCTCATCAACACTATTACATTCATACAATTTTTGTAATATCTTATACATGTTGTCTATGTGTCTTCTAATTTCATAATACATCTTTTTATTATGTATGAATAATTTTGAGAAATATCTAAGATTTGACATCTGATTTTCAATTTTTCCATATACAAACATCTTCGCAATTTTCAATCTCTTATCCTTTCTCAAATATGTTAGTAGTTGTCTAGTCCATATTCTATATATTGAACCATATTTAGACGGTACTACTCTTGCCGCAGGTTTACCATTATCGAATATTACAATATCAACACCATACTTCAAAGCTTCTAATATAGCTGCGATAGATATCGAACTCCCCCTAACCCAAAATATTATAGAATCTAACTCTACAGGAGATACTTCAAGCTTTTTAACAATCTTACCTTCCTGTCTTATAAATAGTGTTAACATACCTCTTCTCAATCTAAGTCTAGAACCCCACTCATCTACTAGAAGTATCTTCTTACCTGTCATATATGTTAAATATCGATACATTTATTAAAGCTTAAAATTACAATATTGAAAGTATGGACAAGTTCTACATCTATCTCTTCTAGGAATATGTTTTGGAGGTTCTGAATATGTTAATATTTTCTTAACATCTTCAATAAATTTAACTGTTAAATTTCTAAGACTTTGACTAATATATACTCTATGTAGCCTACCTCCACTTCTACTAACGTAATATAATATTCCAAATTTACATAAAGTATTGAAATTTTCCTCTATCATAAATGCATAAGCACATATCTGAACTTTATGATCTATTCTTGGTTTATCATCTTCACACCATTTAATATCAACAGGAATGTATTGCCTATACTTATCAATTATTATACAGTCAACACATCCAGTAATACTAAACCTCTTACTTACCAACATTATTGATCTCAATATCTTAACACCTTTAACATATCTATATATTGATAGTAATATTCTATCTTTCTCAATTTCTTTACCATACAACATGTATTCTGTTACAATATCTCCAATATTTAGTACTTTTTTAATAAAAATTATGTATGGACAATATGCATAATTCTTTAAATCTGAAACACTTATATACATCTAATCTCTATCTAATACTCTTATCTTCAACTTCTTACTTGGTCTCTCTTGAGCTTTCTTTTCAATTTTAACTTTCTTACCATGACAATATTCGTAAAATGGGCATGATGATATACATCTACTGCTGATTCCTGGATCTATCTTATTTTCTAAAATTTCTAATCTTCTATCTCTCTCATTTATAAATTCAAGTCTTAAATTATCATCAATATGTACTATTCTATATTTCCAAGATATTGTTAAGTCATTTTTAATATCGACATTAACAACAATTCCAAAATTTATAGGTTTTCTAAAGATACTCTCCATTACGAGGGCATATCCTGCAAGTGCAAGTTCTGGTTTTATACCTTCACCAACCTTAATCTCAATTGGAATATCTGGGTAGAGTATTGCATCAACTCTAACATTTGTAAGCCCTATCTTAGATCCATCTAACATAACTTCAACATCTATAGGTACTACCATCCTAACTATCGAATCCAGATACTTAAACTCTCTATCTTTAAAATACTTATCTAGACAACCTGAATATATTGTAGAACCTTGCTTCCAAACTTCCCAAAACAAACATTCAACTTCATCAGAATCTATGTTAGATAAGTCAAATTCATCAAATATTTTAAAGAATATCTTCTTACCTTCAGATTTTAAATATTCCAACAATTCAAAACCAGACTTAACAGCATGATTATAGATAGAACGCTTGATAGAGTATACAAGTTCTCTAAATGCAAAATGAATAATAAAACCTCTAACAATAGATCTACCAACCTTACCACGAACATTAAGAATATATTTCAAAAATATATCACGACCAGAATCACAAATAGAAACAACATCACTAACAGAAATACGAAATGAACTAACACAAAGAATAGGAGGATCAGACCAATTCCAACCTCTCAACTCATCAGAAACACAACAAGACTTCTCCAACAAAGCAAACTCACCAACAAACCTAACAACATCATCCCAAGTAAAAAACACAAAATATCTAGCAAAACACAAAAAATAAACATAACCCTTGTATTACTCTTTTTTGTATTACTTGTTTCTTGTGGAAATGTTTCTCTTCAGGAGAGTTGAATTGTTGCATTTTCCTAATGGTAAAACGTAAAAACACACATGCAGAAAATAAAGACAGACAACAGGAAATAAAAAACCAAAATAAAAACCCACAGA
>CAZNTG010000007.1:0-129276 GCA_964575955.1 uncultured Thermoproteaceae archaeon | reverse complement strand
GGAGGATATTGGTGATTTGGAGGAGGCTAAGCAGAAGATTCGTGAGTTGGTTGAGCTTCCTCTTCGTCATCCTGAGATTTTTAAGCATTTGGGAATTGAACCTCCGAAAGGAATACTTCTATACGGACCACCAGGATGTGGAAAAACATTACTAGCAAAGGCAGTAGCTAACGAGGCTAACGCATACTTCATACATATCAACGGTCCAGAGATAATGAGTAAGTACTATGGTGAGTCTGAGGCTAGGTTGAGAGAAATTTTTGAAGAAGCTAAGAAGAATGCTCCAGCAATAATATTCATAGATGAGATAGACGCAATAGCACCCAAGAGAGATGAGGTTACTGGAGAAGTTGAAAAGCGTGTAGTTGCGCAGTTATTGACTTTGATGGATGGATTGCAAGAAAGAGGACAAGTAATAGTCATAGGAGCAACAAACAGACCAGAAGCAGTAGACCCAGCACTAAGAAGACCAGGAAGATTCGACAGAGAGATCTATATTGGAATGCCTGATAAGCGTGCTAGAAAGGAGATATTGGCAGTACATACTAGAAATGTGCCACTATGCACTAAGGAGGATGTTGAAAAGAAGATATGTGCTGAAGGTGATGAAGTTGATCTAGATAAACTTGCAGAGATGACACATGGATACACAGGAGCAGACCTAGCAGCACTTGTGAAAGAAGCAGCAATGATTAGACTTAGGAAAGCTATTGAGAGAAAGGAGATAGATATTGAACAACCTGAAGTACCACCAGACCAACTACAGAAGATTAAGATAGGAATGTCAGACTTCATGGAAGCATTAAAGTATGTACAACCAACAGTTCTAAGAGAGGTAATTATAGAGGTACCAGAAGTACATTGGGATGATATTGGAGGTTATGAACAGGTTAAGCAGGAGCTACGTGAAGTTGTTGAATGGCCATTAAAATATCCAAAATACTTCGAAGAACTAGGTGTAGAACCACCAAAGGGAATACTACTCTTTGGTCCTCCTGGTTGTGGTAAGACGTTGTTGGCTAAGGCTGTTGCTACTGAGAGTGGTGCAAACTTCGTAGCTATAAGGGGACCAGAAATATTGAGTAAGTGGGTTGGAGAATCTGAGAGAGCTATAAGAGAGATCTTCAAGAAGGCTCGTATGGCAGCACCATGCGTAGTATTCTTCGATGAGATAGACGCAATAGCACCAGCAAGAGGACTTAGACATGATACTAGTGGTGTAACTGACAGAATTGTAAATCAGCTACTTGCAGAGCTTGACGGTATAGCACCATTAAAGAATGTTGTCGTTATTGCGGCAACAAATAGACCAGACATATTAGACCCAGCATTACTAAGACCAGGAAGATTCGACAGAATAATATACATACCACCACCAGATGAAGAAGCAAGATTTGAAATATTGAAAGTACATGTAAAGAAGATTAAGGTAGCTGATGAAATTAAAGATGGAGATTACAAATACTTGAGAGAGCTAGCTAAAAGAACAGAATACTACACAGGTGCTGACTTAGCAGCACTTGTAAGAGAAGCAGCAATGTTAGCACTTAGAGAATCTATAAAGTCAGGAACACTAAAACCAGTAGAGAAAAGACACTTCGAAGAAGCATTAAGAAGAGTACAACCATCACTATCACCAGAACAGGTTAGAAGGTATGAAGAGATGGCGAGAGAATTAAGAAGAGTAATAATGGGAGGATGAAAAGCATAGATAGAGAACTTTAATATTTAACGTATAGACTACTTACGTTTTATAATTTCAATATTTGGAAATCTAGATTTTACAATATTTATCACAAACTCTCTAACATCTTTCTTCAAAGATTTCCAATGTATTATAACACATTCAACATCTGGTCTTGTTTTTAATATACTATCAACAATATTCTTCTCTATAATATTTTCAATATACTTAGGTATTGTATGTCCAATATCATACTCACCTGAAAGTACATGATTTGTAAGTGTGCAGTAGTGTAAATCTCCTATTGATATAGAAATTTTACCTACCTTCTTCAAATATTTTTCATAGTTTTGTACAATATCTTCTATCAAGTATTGAAATATCTTTATACATCTAATATCAGACCACTCTTCTATTGTTGATCCAACTTCTATAAAACATGATTCATAATCTATAGATGGTCCGTGATGTGTTGCTTCCATACTTATAGAGTACTTATCTAATAGTGAATTTTCTTGAGCAAGCTTGTTTAACATTCTTAAAATGTTCGAATTTAAACATGCATTACTTATAGAAATTTCATAATCATAACCACCATACTCAGCTTTAGACCAGTTACCACTAGTATGTACTGTTAGTAATGGTTTTGGATTTTTCATCTCATGACGACTAATGAATATTATTCTCAAACTTCTACTAGTATCAATTTTCTGTATTATCTTCTCTAAAGTTTCTCTATCTACAAGTGGTAGATCTATATCTTTTAAATATACTACATACGTATCTCCATACGTGTATATTGAATATGTTAAACTATCTTCAATACTGTTAAGCTTATCTTTAATACTTGTAAATACATTTTTTGAAAATTTATCTACATTTGAGAAGAATAGGACTATCATCTTCTAGATAGTACTTCCTGTATTTTTGTTATTGATATTTCTGCTATTACGACAGGATTATAATATTCTAAACTTGTTAAAACTTTTGGATGAACTTCACCAACATACCCAATCTCTACTTCACTATACTTATCGTATATTAATGCTGTTCTTTCTGGAATTAGACCTCTAATATTTGATTTAACATATTTTGGATCTATTGATAGTAGTTTGAAGAGTGTTCTCAATGTTGTTAACATGTCTGTTAATGTTACTTCTCTACCTGTTATTGCAATTCCAAGATGAATATCTTGAAATACTTTTCCATTAGAATGCCATGCTACATCACCAATATCAAATATCTTAAATCCTGATCTTGCTCTAGCTTCATTACTAATTATGAAATCTAGAAGTTGTGGCCATATGCTAGTTCTAACACAATTATATAGTTCGGATTTTGGATTTAAAACTTCAATAATACCTTCCTGTTCACATAATTCTAAAAGTCTTCTACTAGTCATAACATATGTCATAACTTCATAAAACATCATACCTCTCAAAATATTTCTAATACAATCTACAATTCTTGTAATTATACTAACTCTACCATGTGTTGGCTGTGTTGGTAATTCTCTAACAATATTATCATAACCATACATTATTAATACATCTTCAATTATATCTACCTTATGTAGAACATTTATTCTATATGGAGGAACTTTAACATTTATAATACCATTACTAATATCAACACCATATCTAGATTTTAATAGTAGTTTTACTATATCTTCATCTTTTAAATCTACACCAGATATATCATATACCTCATAACTACTAATACTATATGTTTGAAATTCAAAAGAACTTTCAACATCCTTACTGTAGTTTGGTACTTCTTCTGAAAATATTATTTTCGGTATTTCAATAATCTTACTTCTACTTCTCTCTAATACGTTGTATATAACTACCTTATATACGTCTAATACTCTTCTCAAGTCTGTTCCTGTAATGTCAATCATTATATTTTTAGTATTTTCAGTAACTTTATAATCATCAGAATTTAATATTGGTATTATTACTAGACAGTTATCTTCTGAATCTAGTATGATTGGAACTTTATTACCTTCTCCAAGAGCTATATATCCATACTTTTGACCTTTCTCAGTTTCTTTCAAAACTTCTCTACCTGACATATATCTATCATATCCTAGTGGTCTATATCTTACAGAATCTACATTTCTAGATGTATATCTTATTGGAAATTTTATTAAATCAGCATCATAGAGTCCGATAGCTACTACTCTTCTATCTCTACCATATGTTTGATGAAGTTTTTCCTGTAGTTGCATTAGTTGTCTAATAGCTTCATCATCTAGTACAACATCTCTAACAATACTAGTTACTACAAATCTTCTCCATGGAACATAGTCAACATACATGACATATGTTCCAAATTTTACATCAACTTTTGGAGGACCGATCTCAATTTCTAAAATACCTTTTAAAGTTCTTGCAATTCCCTCTACAGAGAACATGTCTGGTCTATCGTGAGTAATCTCCATCTCTATACATTCATCCTCAATCTTCTCTATCTCACCTTTGAGATTTGAAAGTAGTCTCTTCAACTCATCTTCACTCAACTTCTCACCAACTAGCCTCTCCAAATCCCACTTTGTGAATGATATTACAGGCACAGATTGCCAAGTATTTTACTTGAGGAGATATTTTTAGATTAAGGTTTCACTCTTCAGGTATTTCAAGCTCAATTTCCTCAACTGTAAGTACGTTATGTGGGCAAAACATTGCACAAAATCCACAATGTGTACACATTAGTGGCTTATTCTGTTCTTCATCCCACTGTATTGCACCTACTATACATGCATCAACACACTTCTTACATCCAATACACTTATCATAATTTACATATAGTACTATTCCCCTTCTCTCAATTGCATCCATTGGACATGCACGTACACACGGTGGATCTTGACATAGTCTACATACAATTATTGAAAATCCTCTCTCAAATCCACCCATAGATCTTACAACTATTGCAGATTTACCAAATCCTAAATATCCCTGTCTACGTGAGCATGCTAGCATGCATAATCCACATCCAACACATGACTCATAGTCACGAACTACAAGTCTTCTACCTTTGACCTTTCTAACCTTTCTCTCAGCTACAACTACCTGTTGGGAAGACATGTATCTTAATGTTATTCTACCTAATTGATAACTGTATCGGAAAATGTTGTAAATTACTAACCTTTCAACACTTTTTCTACAACATTCTTAAGCTTATTAGCAAGTTCTTGAGCTTTTTCTGGATCTCTATGTTCTACAAATATCCTAATAATAGGCTCTGTACCACTAGGTCTAACAAGAAACCATCCATCTTCCATATCAACTCTAATACCATCTAGAAATATCTGTCTATATTTCGAATATTCTTCTTTCAAAATTTCTATAACTTTTCCAAATTTCTCCTTCTCTTCAGGTTTTACTTCAACTCTAATCTTCACTGCATAGTACTTTGGAAGTTTTTCATAAAGTTCATGTAGTTTTACTCCAAGTTCTGCAAGTAGATTTAGCATTAACATCGTTGTCATAGGACCATCACGAACGGGGTTATGTCTAGTGTAGAGGAATCCTCCATTTTCCTCAAAGCCGCAGAATGCTCCTGTATCAAGAATCTTATATGATACATTTATAGCACCTACAGGAGTCCACTCAATCTTTATATCATACTTCTCTAAAACTTCTTCAACAAGTTTTGATGATGATACAGGTGTTACAACAATTCTACTATAATCTTTCTCTCTATCAACTATGTGTTGTGCAATTATCGTACCTGACCTATCACCCCATAAAAACTCTCCTGTCTCATCTATGAATATTGATCTATCAGCATCACCATCATATGCAATACCTATACATCCAAGATCTTTAACAGTCTTTATCAAATCTACAACTGTGTCTGGTCTTGGCTCTGGTGGTCTATCTGGAAATCTACCATCAGGATAGGAGTTCAATGCTAGATATCTAACTCCCGCTCTTTTCAAAATTTCAGGTATTATAAGTGACCCTGCACCATTTGCACAATCTATAACAACTTTAAGATTAGCTCTCCTTATCTTATCAATATCAACTCTACTTAAAACATCTTCAATATATGTATTTAGGAGATATCTAGCATCATGAATATTTCCAAGCTCGTTATATGGTTTTAAGCTAAACTTCTCTTCCCAGTAAAGTTCTTCAATCTCCTCCTCTTCTCCTCTAGGAATTTCTATTCCTCTAGGACCAACAACCTTAATACCATTATACTGTGGTGGATTATGGCTAGCTGTTACTATGACAGCACCATCAAAACCATGTCTCTTAACTAGGTATTGTATTGTTGGTGTTGGTGCTAGACCAACCTCATATACATCACATCCACAAGCAACTAGACAACCCTTAACTATATTTGCAACATATTCACTAGATGTTCTAGAATCCCAACCTACAAGAACTTCCTTACCTGAAAAGTATGTACCTATTGCAAGTCCAAGCCTTGTTACAAATTGTGGTGTAAGTTCAACATTTACAACACCTCTAACACCATTAGTACCAAAGAGTCGAGGATATCTAGACATCAAGCTATAGTTTAGCTAGCTAGAAATTTAAAGCTTAGGGAAGTATCTTCAAACTTACCTTACAAGTTCTTCAACAGGTATGGGATTTGTAGTCTTTAACAATCTTAAAGATATTAAGAATAGCACGACTATCCACACAATAGTTGAGACGTAGCATAGACCTATATTAAGCTGAGGATAACTTCCTGAAAACATTGTAGAATACCACCAACCTCCTCTAGGAGGTATCTTTCCAATAAAGCTCCAAAATATTAAACCAGCACAGTTAAGTATTGGTAATACATATATCAAGTTTCCAAAATCAGTTGATGCAGGTATAAATGTGAGAAATGCAAGCATCAATATTGCGAATGGTATATACTTAGCACTTCTAACAGCACCAACCTTAGCGACAAGTAGAGATAGTACATACCCAAGAAGATAAACTTCAATACCCATTAACACGATGTTTAGGTATAGTCCTGGAACGTTTGATGGGATTACTGGGACACCTTTGTATAGTTGAAATAATGCTATCACAGAGATCAAAACTAAAGTTCCATATAGTACTGATGTAACTATTACAGCTATTATATCTTCAGCTAATATTCTTAGGCTAGTATACTTCCCAAATTTTGTAACATATCTGAATGATGCTAATCCATAAAGTGTTATAAAATAGAAACTTATACTTAATGACGCTAATGTTAATGGTATAAGTGTTGCATATACACTACCAGCGTATGATCTTATGACAGGCAATAAATTGGGTATGTTCTTTCCAAACACTAGAACATCCATAAATATCCAAAACTCTATGAATAAAAGTCCCCAAAAGATTGCATGTTTACTTAGACCCCCCTCCTTTACTCTATACATGAGATACCTACTAAACATTGACGATGATTATACGTTACGAGATTCTATAAATATTACTCCATCTCAAAACTCCTACTTCGATACTTAAACATTTTTAATAATGTCGCATTTAGTAATAGTATACCACTTCGAATATTCTATCGAGAGTTGAGATTTGGCTTATCGGGATACCTTCATCAACGTCCTTAACAATGCTTATAGTACTGTCTCCTATAGTTATAGTGAGTATAGATCTCTCGTGAGATCCCCTAACAATTCTTGCTTCTAGTAGATCTGCAATTTTGACAGGACCATAAGCTTTTCCACTTATCATTATGTAGCAGTTCCAGTCTTTAAATATGTTTAATAGCCAAGTCTCATGAATGCTTAGTAGTACATTTGAATTTATTGTTTTAAGTAGATCTATTATTTTCTTTTTCCTAGCTGGATCTACATCTTCAAATGGTTCATCTAGAAGTATGTGTCTACATTTTGAAGATAGTGCGAGTATTAGAGTAACGATCTTTCTTTGTCCTGTAGAGAGTTCCCATATATTCTTCTTAAGCACGTCTTTACTCATAGAAAACATTTCTAACATCTCATTTGCAAGAGATAAATCTACATTCAGCAGATCGTTATATAGTAGGAATGTATTTCTCAAATTCGTTGGTATTAACGTATATGCATCAATTAGATTTGTAGATACGTAACCTAGAGCTCTACTGATCTCCTTAATACTCTTACCATCAATTTCAACATCTCCATCATCAATATTCAACATTCCTAATATGGTTTTGATAAGTGTTGTCTTTCCACTTCCATTTGGTCCTAGTAGTATACATTTACCTGAAATCTCCATGTTAACTTTCTTAAGTATGGGCTCAGATTTCAATTTCACAACGAGGTCTTTAACTCTTATTACCACGTTCATATAGAGGCACTACCTTTTATAAAAACGTTATCGTAAATCAGTTCCGTTAAGCCCTCTTCATAAGTCTGCTTCGACCGCACTCATCATTTAATATTTAAACATTGGTTAGAGCTATTTAAATGTGTATGACGTGTTTGACTGAGATAGTTCTATCTGGAATATATAGGTGTGATGGGTTGAGTAGAACAAAACTGTTTCAATTTCTACTTCTCGTAGATTATGTATCTCAAGTAGATATCGGTAGACCTATAACAGGACTTCAATGGAAAAAATATCACTACTCTATATATCCTGATAATAGACATGATGTTCAAAATGTTCTTGATGAATTGATAAATGATACAAAGATAGTGAAGCAAGAAGGTGGAGTTTACAAGATCTCTAATAGAGAGGAAGCTGAGAAGATTTATAATAATCTCGAAGATAAGATTAGGAATGTTATAGATAAGGTATCTAAACTAGTTAAAGAGAAATCTGAAGATGAGTTAATGAAGTTTATAAACAATTTGAAAGGTATAAGAGAGATACCATGTATGCATCCAATAAATCTTCAAATAGCTGAAAAGATACTATAGTAGAAGTGTGAAGTGATGAAAGCTTCGCCAAACAGAAATAATGAAGATGTCAGAGTTAGCTGAATCAGCCGTATCCGAGTTTATATGAGCGAATATGTTTGTATATTCTTGCCCTGTCTAAGTTGTTCTAGTGCTCTCTTTGCTATCAGGTAGGCTGATGCTCTGTGTCTATCTATTCCGAATGTTTTCATTATCTGCTTATGTTCTCCTGAGTGTGTTGTTCCTCTAGGATTAACGAATATACATGTTATTCCCCATTCATCTGCTGCTTGCACAATGTTGTGTGCAAGTGATGGTCTGAAGATTGAGACCCAGTAGTTATAATGTTCATGTTTTCTCTCTCCATGCCTTATCCACACAAGCTTTAACTTGCTCAGAACCTCTGGATTCTCTACTGCAACTACGAACTTCCTCTCCCTGTACAGTTTCTGCTCTGCAAAGAGCTTGTGAAGCTCCCTGATGACAAAACCCCTAGCACCTTTACTGCATCTACCCTGCGTGACTAGGTGCGTAAAGTAAATTGCACCATGCTCAACTAGCTTGCCATCAAGATCTACTAAACAGTATGCAATATTATCCGCATTTACATCAAACCCAAGCACATACTCAGCATCTCTTGGAGTAATTACTTCAGAGTCTCTTTGCACATACTTTCTCCAAATATGTTCAAGAACAGTTACTTGTAAGACACCATAAACCCTATTTGGACAGTAAGAGTTAATGTACAGTCTAGCATCATAGCTTGCCTTCTTTACCTGACATAATTGTAGAAGTTCCTCTAGCATGTATCTGAAACGTCTTGACTTGGGTAGGGTGACCTTAAAGGTGAACTCGCTAAGTCTACCATGTTCAACTAAGAGCTTTGCCCTACATGTTGTTAAGTCTAGTAGTTTTATTCCTTGATTACCTTTTGCACTAGGGTCACCTCTACATTCGACAAAGAGCCAGTTGCTAAATTCGACATCTTGTAGAGGTACCTTGAGTTCTCTACAACTTGCACAGATTTCGTATACTAATCTGCATGCAGTATAAGCATAATGTGCTAGGGGTAGAAACCTCTTTGCAACATCTGCAAAATTCTTTTCGATAAAACTCTTTGTTGGATAACCATTGCAAATCTGTTTGACTTTTTCAAATACTGTCGTTACTGCGCTCCTAAACATCCATGCTGTGAAGATTAGTTTATTTGCAACATCTCCCGACAGTTTGAATGGTAAATTAATAGTTCTGTAGCTCATTGTTTTCTTCTTGCAAACTGTTTCTGTAGGACAAGTTCCTCAGCTTCGTTTTCAGGAACTAGGACAATTAGTTGACATGGCTTGTTTATATGTTCCTCAAACAATTGAGCATAGTCTGCCTGAACATAGATCTGTACCTTGTCCCCAAACTTGTATATCTTGCCTATAGCAACAAGAGTCTTCATACGTTAGAAAATGCCCCTGAGGTTTCTAACCTTTTCGTTAGAGAAAAGTTTAAATCCTGTTAAACAAGGTTTCTAATGTACCGTGGGGTTCCTGAACCGAGGGATGTGTCCGTGGGGCTGAAGTTCCCGTCCCACGGATAAACCTCGAGTAGGGGACTCCACGAGGCACGGGTTTATGAAGATGGAACAGAAGACCCGAAAGAATGAGAAGAAAAAACCGCATATGCACACATGAAAGCATATGCGGACAGAAACCCGGGTTCTTTCTCAGCATCTACCTAAGATACAGAGCGCTCATCATTGATATACTAAAACTCTAGCACGTATTTAACAAATCAGCATATCAAGCCATCTTCACCAATCTGTCGTTCCCATGTTCATCATACAGAAATAGATATTATACACAGTATAAAAACATGATTAAAGGCCCCGTAGCTCAGCCAGGAAGAGCGGCGGCCACCGGAGCCGCTGGTCCCGGGTTCAAATCCCGGCGGGGCCGTCAATCTCACTCTTCAATCTAGAGTACAGTCTTCTATAAGCAATTATTGGATATATAACTATTGGAATTATCATAAATACTACAGTCCATAGTGGATATACCACATATCTACATATCATAGATATGTAAGTATCGTATAGAATATACACATTTAAAATACCTAGTAACAAATTTTCTATCAATGTTACCTTACCAATCTCATTAATATAGTGAGATTTTCTATCTGGACTTATCCTATCACTACCTATCAATATCGTTATTAATGGATAACTTACTAAATATGGATACTTATTAACAATCTTAAATCTATAAACCACAACCAATAGAAGAATTATCTGTGCAGATATTAAAGCCATAGCAATGTAGAGTATGACAATCTTACTACCATAAGAATCTGGAAGTCCTCTATAATCAAAATGTACAGGTACAACATCAGGCAATGTATAGTAGAAGAATATTGATAATAAAACTATGAATATTATAAATACAAAATTTGCATAAAGCAACAACTTTCCAACTCTATCAAACTTTCTCTCAGGGATGTATATCATATAAAATTCTAAATAATTAAACTTAAAAAACCATCTCTACCCCATACGGAATGTACCTATCTACCACCTGATCTTCCTCTTCCTATTCTCTTAGTCATTGCAATAAACCAATCTATATTCAATATAAAGTGTAGTAGACATACTCCAAATAATGTTAGTGCTGCATATAGATGTATATTCCTAACCACATTTCTATATGGATGTTTCTTAAATGCGTAAGGACCCTTAACCTGACCTCCAAGAACTGTAAACGAATACCACAACATAACCCCTGTAACTAGCACAACTATGCCAAGCACAATCATCACTATTGTAAGTATATAATTTACATATGCCTTATTCATAGCATAGTTCAAAAATTAGAAAAACTTATATGCATTTTGCTAACCTGCTCGCTTAACATTCAACCTTTGAATCATAAATATCCTAACAAGAGTTTTACAAAAACTCGAACTTTCTCAATTAAAGACATAATTATTTTATCAGATAATTAATCACATGTTCGTCATTATCTGAATCCGAGACTGCTAGATATCATGTCACAGAGCTCGAGGTAGTTTATGTAGGTAAAGCAATTGCAACATCTATAGGGAAGTTATTTTAGTCGTATTCCATATTCCTATAACTTGCTTATAAGCTCCTTATTGCAATGTACTATCAGAAGGGCTATTCCTGTATTTGTGAGTGTTCTCTTCCACTCGCTATTTTTATTAGCTACTAGTTTTGGCACCATTGAGTCAACTTTGCCTTCTGAATGGACAATTACTACTATCTTGGAGATGTTTTCTGGAAGAGGGATGTGAGATCTGAGAGATCCTTTTAGCAATGCTCTTATTGTTTTGTCAAGCTTATCAATGTCGTCTGGCTTTGCTCTACCTCGCGTTTCTTCAATTATAATCACAATGTCGTTAATTATCCAGAGCTTGTCGGCGTGTTTTTTCCTGCCATTTGATCTCTTTAGCAAGCTTCTCAATATCAATCTCAATGAAGTTTCTATGTGAGGATGTATGCTCGCTCATCAGCCAGCACTCTTGCTATTTCTGCAAACTCATCTTCAGGTATACCTTCCTGAGCTACTTCGAGACGCTCAACAACTGCCTTTCCTTCGCTAGGCTTGACAATATATGCAGCTACCTTGCTAGGTTCCAAGATTTCAGACTCGGTGTAGCTTAGTTGTCTCGCCTTCTCTCTTGACGATGATAGGGCTATGAGGTTGCTTAAGCTATAGACTATGTAGTCACTGTGTGTTGTTATCACAACAATCTTACCAAGCTCATTTATCGCCCTAGCGATTAGCCTTGTAAGCAATCTTTGAGCTCTCGGATGTAGATGAGCTTCAGGTTCCTCAATAAATACAACGTATGGATTACCTCCAGAGGCTAGTGCAAGAGCTGCAACTAAGGTTTCACGAATTCCCGATGGGGCTTTCTCAAACGGAACTCTCTTACCAGTCCAAGTCTGTATGTATATTGTATAGGTCCCTCTCTCAAATACTGGCTCTATTTTACAGCCTAACTCTCTGAGAATGTCCTCCACCAGGTCTATGTGTATAAGGTTATGGTACAACATTTCGGCTAGTCTATAGTATAGGCGTACAAAATACTCGTCGAGATATGTTATACCTTTAACAACTCTCGGACTAGGATAAGGTCTAAGTAAGGTTCTGGCTATGCCTGCTCTACCATCAACTAAGAGAGCGGCGACACTCTCTGTTGTAAAGAACATGTTAAATGCTTTACGTACATAGATGGCAAGGAGCCTAACAATAAGTTGCACTAAGTCTCCCACTCCAGCAACGTAGAAGTCGAGAGGTTCTTCATGAGGAATTACAATCTTCAACCTGCCTGGTGCTGGAATTTTGATATGTAGATTTTCAATAAATTCACGATATGGCACATAGTTATTAACGTAAACTCTATCTTCCTCTATTACTAATGTTAACATTGCTTTAGCTTCCCGTACTTTGATTAATGCTCTTTGCCTATTTTCAAGAATGAGATCTCTCAATTCAGTAGCGAATGTCTCCTTAAGTGCCTCACCGACACCTGATGCTATTGCTTCATGTAATGCCTCAATGTGTAGCTCGACAAGTCTCCTAAAGTCATCATGTGGATTTTTCCCCCCCTTCTCAAGAGCCCTTACAATTCTAGTCGCAATCTCTTCAACACCATGTTCCTCGACAATCTCTGCTAATTTTTCGAAATCAGGCATTGTTGATGCTAATGTCCACACTGGGTACACTAACATGGACTTGCCTACACTATTCTTGCCTATGAGTATGGTAAGCGGTCTAAGCTCAAGTTCTGCATACTCAAACGATCCAAAATTCTGTACAGTGACCTTGGGGTACATCTGACTCTGTCTCAAATCTAATCTACGTATTAGGTCTCTATAACAATATTGATAACAGTCTCCATAACTAGATCTTAAGTCATGTACAACGATGCACCTACGTTGAGAAATTTTCAACTACATTTCCTGCATGTTTAGAAATGATGACATTAGACAGTGGAATTGTGAAAGAACTCTCTCTTTAGTGAAAAGAGATTTCTAATGGTGCCCCGGCCGGGATTTGAACCCGGGTCACGGGCTCGAGAGGCCCGCATACTTGACCGGGCTATACTACCGGGGCTTTTGTCTATCTGTTCGAGTTTTTTTATGGTTAGTTTTTAAATGTTTCTCACTTTTAGATTTTTAGGTAGTGTCCTGTTTCGTCTATTATTTTTGTTATTGTGAATATTAGTACTCCTGATATTGCTGATGCTATATCCATTATTATGTTTTGTTCTTGTAATGCTTTTGCTATTTCGTATCCTCCAAGTGCTATATCTCTAGCTATCTTTAATGCATTTGAGATATTTATGCTATGTGGTAGTACTATGTGTACTTCATTATTGACTTCCCACAGATATATCATCTCTACCTGTGCAGGTAGTACTATACTTAAAGCTGTCAATAGTGCCCCAATACTCCTAGTCTGTCTTGGAACTAGAAGTCCAAATCCAATACCTGAAATTGCAATACAGTTAACACCTATCTTAGATAATACATAGTACATGTATAGATTTATCAATGCCCAATGAGCCATCCATTGAAGATATTGTGTAGATTGTGAAAGATAGTATGCAGCAGGTACTGTATATGGAACAATATTTAAAGTCATACAAACAATATATAATGTTGTTAACATATTCTTAACATTATTAAAACTATCTAAAAAATATTTAGAAGCACTATCTAGAACATCTATAGTAGACTTACCATCAATGTATCTTGTATCTAAGCCAAGAGATCTAGCTAAAACATGTATAAAATATTGAAGATTTTCAAAGAATATTAAAAATATTGAAAATATTATAAAAGCTATCAAAGTATCGTAAATATGTTCAAGACCTCTCCTCCTAATACTTGATGTAGGTCCTAAAATATGCATAACAACTCCATAACACACATTTACAATACCTGCAATAGCAGGAATATACCATTCCCAATTCATAATAATTAAATTATTAAAGACATGATATTTATACTACACACATCATAAACTCCCATAGACAATGATATAAAAAATAGACAAAGAAAAACATGACTATGTTATTAAAATGCAAAAAGTGGAAATACATAAGTGAACTACCAATACCAAGAAGAGTAGAATTAAGCTATGGAGATAAGCTAATACTAGCATATGGAGATAGAAGATATATAACGTATATAAGTACAAGAAGAATCCTGCCGTTAAGAGTAGTATTAACAAATACTGAAGTAGATGCAAAACCAATAAAAGATCTAGTAGATGTCTATAAAACATTTAAAAACTATATAGATAATGTTATTAGAAGAGTAGAAGATGATACAATGATTAAAGTAACAATATCTAGAAGATGTATAGTTGAATTTTTTAGATTAAAATCATGGAATGGAACTAAAAATATATGGAGATTAAGATCTAGTAGTTATGAAATTGATCTTAAATATGTTAGAGATTTATTTAAAAGATTGAACATAGTACTTGAATAACACCTGATATAGTGATTGAAAAACTGTACAATGTAATATACGTAGACACAGATCGTAAACATAATATCAACATAATTCTAGGCTCAGTTAAGAGCTCACTAAAGATAAGTCTAAGAGATGTATATATAAAATGTGAAGTTGTAAATTATAAGGTATATAGTAGAGATAATATAGATTATGAATATCTAAACTCTCTAATATCCAGAGGATCAATATGTACTTCAACGTTATTAAGTAAGAAGATTATTAGCAAATTAATTAAAATACCTCAAGATTGTATAAGGAAGATTGCTATAGATAGTAGAATATTTCCATACATATCATCTAGCTATTTAGAAATTTGTCGTAAAATTGGTATAATATTTATCCTAAATGATTATATTGTTAGTAGATTTATTAGAGTTGTATCATGTAGTAATGTACATATACTTCACTATCTATTTATGTTGCTTGGTTTTAACTATAACTCAAATTTTGCAACTTTAGGAAGAATATGTTTTGAAAAGTTAAGGAAGATTACTCATACTTTTCTAAAATCCTAACATTTCTCTTAACTATATCTAAAATTTTTAATAATTTTATAGTTGCATCATACCTATCTTTTGAGCATACTGCTATTATTGTAATATTATCTCCTGGTTTTAATTTACCTTTAGTGAGTTTGTATGCAATTTTCCTATTCTCTAAATCATCTTTAAGTTTTCTATTAATTTCACTATGTATAGAATATTCATCATGTACAACCTCTATTTCTCTTACAATTCTACCATCTTTCATACCTTTAACTATTCCTACATATATTACTAATGCTCCATCTTCAATATCCCAATCTATCTTATCAACAACTTCCTTAACTTTATTCCAATCTATATTCATTAAGTATCTTCTCTAATGTATCTATAAAGTTATACATTATGTCTCTACTTGCAATTGTTACTCTAAGACAATTTTCTAACATTGGTTCATTACTAAGTCTAACATAGTATCCATAATTTTTTAATTTCTCCTTAACTTCAACTGCACTAATTTTTGAGTCTAATCTAAATGTTATGAAGTTTGTTTTTGAGTTAAATACTTCTACTACATGTTTTATATTTTTAATTTTCTCTATAATTTCTTTCCTAATATCTTTAACATATTCTACATACTTCTTAACTATGTCGTATAGTTGTATTGCTTTTTCTAATGCTATTAGAGCAATACTACTAATGTTGAATGGTTGTGCAAATGCGTTAGCTAGTTTACATATATATTCACTTGCTATCATGTAGCCAACTCTAAGTCCTGCTAATCCCCAACTTTTTGATAATGATCTTATAACTATGACATTTTCATACTTTTTAACTAGTTTAGAGTGATCTTGATCACCATAGTCGTGGTATGTTTCATCTATCATAACTATTGAATCTACATTCTTAACAATATACTCTATATCTTCTATATTGAATTCTATGCTTAGTGGATTGTTTGGATTGCATATATATATTAATTCTATATTTTCACTATTTACATGTTCTACAATTTCTTCCTTAGGTATTTTATAGTCTCTTGTTAATACTTTACTTATTATTTTCATATTTGTATTATGTGCATATACTAGTGGCATTCCATAGCATGGTCTTAATATTAATATCTTATCTACCCTTGCATTACATATGTCGAATATTAATTTCATTGCTTCATCAGCTCCTGCTGTTAGATATATCATGTTTTCATCTATTTTATATATTTTTGCTATTTCTTCTGTTATCTTTTTTCTAATTTTTGCAGATGGGTAGTATCTTAATGCTAGATCTATATTTTCTTTTATATATTTCACTATTTCTTCATAATATTCTTTTGGAAGTACTAGATTTTCATTAAATAGTAGTCTTATAGATATTTGTCTTGGATCTATCTCTAGTGTTGGATCTTGATATGTTATACATCTCTGTGATAGATTTTTCAATTCCTCCAATATTCTTCTCACTTCTACACAATAACCTCAAAGTTTATAAATGCTAGTCTAGACCTTCTCGAGAGTTAGGATGGCTATAGTACCTGAGCTAGATCTCTCGCCATGGATTAGACCTAAGTGGGAAGTTCCTAGAGTTGTTAAGGTGTTTGATCTTGATGGTAATCCTGTTGGTGAGATAGAACTTCCTGATCATTTTAGAACTCCTGTAAGGATTGACCTTATTAGAAGAGCTTTCCTTAGTGCATTTACAAAGAGACTACAGCCAAAAGGTACTGACCCAATGGCAGGTAAGAGAACAACTGCAGAATCTTTTGGTGTTGGTCTTGGACTTGCTAGAGTTCCCAGAATTAAAGGTCATCTATGGCCAAGAGCTGCATTTGCACCAATGTGTGTTGGTGGTAGAAGAGCACATCCACCAAAAGTCGAGAAGAAGATTCATGAATATATTAATAAGAAGGAGAGAAAACTAGCTATCAGATCTGCCATTGCTGCAACAGCAATTCCAGATCTAGTAAAAGCTAGAGGACACATAATTGATAGTGTCGTACAGATACCGCCAGTAGTTATTAAAGATTTTGAAAACATTCAATATACAAGTGATGTTAAGAGAGTGTTAAGGAGATTAGGACTTTGGGATGATATTGAGAGAGCTCATGAGAAAATTAGAATTAGAGCAGGTAAAGGTAAGAGACGTGGTAGAAGATACAAATGTCCAAAAAGTCTACTAGTAGTTGTAAGTGATAAATGTCCTGTAATTAACGCATTGAGAAACTTGCCAGGTGTAGATGTTGTTAAAGTTGATATGCTAAACATGTTGGTATTAGCTCCTGGCGGTGTTCCAGGCAGGTTAACACTATGGACAGATGAAGCTTTAAGAAGGCTAGCAAATCTCTTCAAGGTATGACAACTACAAATCCATATGACATAATTGTGAGATTCGTACTTACAGAGAAGAGTCTTAGACTTGCAGAACGTGAAAATAAGATTACAGTAATAGTTAGGAGAGAAGCTACTAAAAAGCAGATTAGAGAAGCAATAGAAAAGTTGTACAATGTTAAGGTTGTTAAAGTAAATACATTAATAACACCTGAAGGAGAGAAGAAAGCATATGTAAAGCTTAGTCCTGAGTATAGTGCTATGGATCTACTTTCAAGATTAGGACTTGTATAATATCACAATTTTACTGCTTTAACTATCTTACGAATAAGAGTTTTATGAACATATTGATAACCAATACAACAAATATCAAAATCATAATCTTGTAAATATTCTTCAATAGGTATAGTACATATACAGGATATAGCTAAAACACCGCTACTCTTAAGAGCTGCATGTGCAATCTTTACAAGAGACATATAGAGTATGTCTAGATCTAAATCAGTTATAGATAATTTTGAATATGGTGGATCTGAGACTACAGCATCAAATCTACACATTATACCTAAAAATTTTGAAGAATCTGAGACTACTTGATCAGAGTTGTAGTCTAAATTTCTCTTCTGAACTTTCACATACTTTTCACATATATCTAATCCTAGAGTATATGCACCAAGCATCCTAGCTTCAAAAAGTATACCACCAACACCTGAAAATGGATCAAGAACTTTACAACCTTCTCTAACCTTTGATAAATTTAGTAATAATCTTGATAGAAATATTTCAAGAGGTGCAGAACATGTATCAACTCTCTCTAGAGGTCTCTTATACACTATGTAAGATCTTGGAAATCTTATACCTCCATCAATTTTTAATTCTTTAATAAATACACTTCTACAAGACATTTCTAAAATATTTTCTAAATTACCTCTAAGAATTACCTCGTTTGATTTAAAATCTTCAATATAGACATTATACATCTCTGCAAGTGTTTTTATTTCTTCAAAAATTATATTTTTAGTAATGTCTTCTCTAATACTTAGAATAGCTAATGCTTTCTGCATATCTCTTAGATAGCTTTAAGACTATTCCTATAGTTACTATATTTATTATGACATAACCTGTAACTAATGCTAAGAATTCTGCAAATTTTATTACTTTAAATATGAACCATACCATGCCATTTATTATCAATGCTGGAAATAGTGTTATTGCTACTGCAAGAACAACTTTTCTCAATGGTATTACTCCCCTCTTAGCGTATATCTCTACAATGTTTGTAAATAGTGCAATTGCTATAGCAATACTAAGTATGTCAAATATTGTTGGTCTTGAAATTACTATACTCATAGCAGGTACTTCAAGAATGTACAAGTTTACTAGTGGGTATAGTATTAATAACATTGCAGATACTACAATTGTGAAGAATGTTAACTCATACTTTCTTATAAATTTCAAAATTTTTTCATGTATGTTAAATGCTACCAGTAGTGCAAATACTCCAATACATAGTACGAATGTTGATCCTGCAAGTGCTGCAACTACTGCAGGTAGCTTATATGCTAATATGCTAGCTATACCATACAGTAGTAGTATTAGTCCTGGTAGTCCAAGTGCATATTTCCTATATTTAGGTTCCATGAATAGTTTTGTTAAGTAGTATTTTGCAAGTACTGCAAATTCTTCAAAACCTCTAGATTGTCTAACAACTATCCTTCTAACAGATATTACAGGTCTTCTAGATTGTAGTAATGGTACAACTGCCTCATCTGTAGGACTGTCAGATACTACTATAAATGCATCAGCATTAAACTGCTGTAATACTCTATCAACCTCACCTATAAGTTTCAAATCTGCCATAGTATCTTCACTACCAGCTCCTGTAACAAGTGCTACTTCAACATTTTCTCTACCTAGAGATGCTACAAGATTATCATATAGCTGTACTGCACCAAACATCGCATTTGCATCTGAATCATCTGGATATCTCAATATGTACTGTATTGCAACATTTAGCAATGCGTCACGACCAATTACAGGTGTTGGTATTCCAAGTCTCTCACCTACATCATTATCTCTATCAATACATAGTACCAATATTTTACGTGCTGGAGTAGACATCTACTACTCTTTCTCTAGATATTCAGCAATATTTAACTCCTCAAGACTAACTCTCTCACCACGCATCAATCTCTCATACGCTTGTCTAAACCTCTCTTCAAGACTCCTCTTAAGCTCAAGCTTCTTCTGAATTCTCTGCATCAATCTTTGACTCTTCTCAGCAGCAATCTTCAATATTTGAATCTTCTCAAGCTCTTCTCTCAAACTTGAGAGCTGTTCTCTCAACTTCTTAATCTCTGCATAATTTCTCAAAATCTCCTCCTTAATAGAATCTCTCCTCCTCTTCAACTCCTCTCTCTTACTAATGAGACTTCTAATATTTTCAACAAGATTACCAATTTCTTGTCTAGTCTTCTCAATTTCTTGAACAATATTTGGAATCTCTTTTTCAGATATTCTTCTAATCTCTTCACTAGTTAGTACAATCTCACTTTTAATATAGTCAACATCCATTACAAGATTGTTAGCTTTCTCTCTAAGCTTATCTATAAGCTCCATAATATTTAATTCACGTTCTAGAGACATTATCTTTCTGAAAAATTCCCACTCTCTCTCAGGATCTGTTGGAGATATCTCATGTTCAAGTTCTAATTGTTCAATTATCTTCTTAATATCTTCTTTACTTAACTTCTTTCCAAGTCTAACATTTTGTTTTAACTCACTTATTAGATTTCCAAGCTTCTTAATTAATTCTCTTTTAATTTTTAACTCATTTGTTAAATCTCTCTTCCTCTGTTTCAATTCTCTAAGTCTTGATACTAGCTCTTGTTTTCTATTTTTCAATTCTTGTAATCTTCTTCTCTTTTCAGATAATTCATTATTCAACTTCTCTAATTGTGATCTTACCTTATCAATTTCACTTCTAATGTTATTTAATTCAGATTTCAATTGTGCTATAGTATTTAATCTCTCTTCTATTTGTGAATTTATCTGATTAAACTTATTTTCAATTTCTTGAAGTTGTCTCTCAAGTTCTTCTAAGTTTATCAACATTTCTCCGTTGTATATATGATGAAGGTTTTAAACGTTGTTCTTAAGGTACATTATGAATGCTAGACTTTGGTAGAGATTTACTCTCAGATATTTCTAGACTAATTGCAGGAGAGATAGTACTTTCTGATAATCCTGGCAAAGTTATGAGGAAGTGGAGAGAGTATTTTGAAGTATCACAGGCAGAGCTTGCTGAGAGGATGGGTACAACTCCAAGCGTTATTAGTGACTATGAGTCAGGTAGGAGAAGAAGTCCTGGATCTTACTTCATTAAGAAATTTGTATCAACATTAATATCTATAGAGCTTGAGAGAGGTGGTCGAAGACTTGAACTACTTATGAGACAGTTAAGTATGAGTGATAGATATCTCATAGCTGTCATAGATATGATGGAATTTCCAAAACCTGTATCATTTGAAGATTTTTTAAAAGCTATTGATGGTGAGGTAGTTGTAATGCCTGAATTTCAAAAAATAGATATTCATGGCTATACAATAGTTGACAGTATTAGACTTGTTCTTGAAGTTTCTCCACAAGAATATTTTAAACTATACGGTACAACAACAGAGAGAGCTGCAATATTTACAAATGTTAAATATGGTAGATCTCCACTAATAGCAATTCACACATTTCTAGCATTTACAGATTTAAGACCTGCAGTAGTTGTACTACATGGTGTTGATAAGCCAGATCCTCTAGGTGTTGAAATTGCTAAGAGAGATAGAATACCTCTAGTAGTTACAAAATTGAGCGTTAGTGATATTATCAGAAACTTGAGAAGACTAGGTTCGTTAGCAGAATTTTAACTATACATAGTGAATTTTTTAAAACTCTAAAATAACTTCATGAAGTTCATGAGATTTAAAGTTGTGTTCTTTGAGCTTTTAGATACGTTGATTAAAGTTGAGAGACTTTATGAAGAGATAGCTAGATTACTGCTAAGTGAATTAAGACTACCAGCAACATATGAAGAAATTACAGATAAGGTACGTAATGAGTGGTCTAATAAGTATAATGCACTTATAAGTAAGGGTATCTACAGATCACTTAGACAATTAGCTAGAGAAGTTGTGATAACAGTAGTTAAACAATATACACTAAGTCTAAGTCCTCAAGAACTAGACTACTTCAGTAATGCAATATCTTCAATATTTGTAGAACAGGCAGAACTTTATGAAGATGTTTCAGAGACAATCTCTAAATTAAGTGAAAACAATGTAGATATGTACGTATTGACAAATCTCGATAATGATATTGCTAAGAAGATACTACTAAGATATAACATGTTAAAATATTTTAGAGGTGTTATTAGTTCAGATCTTTCAAGAGCTGGTAAACCATCATTAAAGATCTACCAAGCAGCATTAACACGTGCAAAAGCTAGTAAAGATAATTCAGTAATTGTTAGCGGTCTTTTAGAAGATTTAATAGGTTCTAAGCTTGTAGGACTGAAAATAATATTTGTAAATAGGCTTAGTAGGAAGACTGATATAGTACCTGACTTTTCAGTAAGTAAACTCACAGAGATAATACCAATAATCTTGGGATGATTAGATAGTTAGGACTTCTATACTTATAAATTCTTAATGACCTCCCTTAGCTCTCACTGCTTCATGCCTCTTCTTCAACTCTCTCTCCTTCTGCTTCTTCTTCCACTTATGTCTATGAGTCTCCTTCAACTTAACTGACATCAATCCTCTCATTCTCCTACCTGCAGGTGTCAATCCTCTAAACACTCTTCCTCTCTTTCTCTTAATCTTAATCACCTTTGGTAATGTTGGGTCAGGTGGTAATATCTCACCTTTCAAAACCTTGATGAGCCACTCTCTCAATCTCTCAATATTGTGTTGCCATACTGTCTTTCTTCTCTCATCAACATATATGCCTAGTAGTCTAGCATCTCTAACAGATAGTCCAAGTGCCTTAATCTCACCAATAGAATATCCTCTACCAACCTTCCACTCACGTGGTGGTAATCCACCATACTGTATCAATCTTGGAACTTTAACTAATGGTGGAGGTGGTGGTTCTACCCTTACCTGACCTGTAGATGATGTAGATGACATTTTACTCAGCTTACATACATGCTACACTTTAAAAATGTTCCTCCATACATAGCACTAGCTTAAATAATGAAGAGGATATTAGCAGTGTTGCTATATGTTAGAGGAATAGAATTAGCATTAATATATCTACTATTGACAAGTTTCATGTTTCTACTCTATACAAGATTAATAATAGCATTACAGATATTTGAACTATGTATAGTATTGATATCATTACTAACATATAGTATCGCTCAAGAAAAAGGAAAAATACTACTTCTGATATCCGCACTAACCTGCATATTTGCAGATCTAGTACTTCTAATAGTACTACTCATGTCAGGACTTAGAATTTTAACAATATATGTAGCATTTACAAGTAATTTTCTCATAGATATAATATTTACATTGTTAAGTATTGAAATTTTGAAGAGAAGATAGTCTATACGAACGATAAAGTTATTCTTCTAGTAATCTCATAAGTACCTAGTCTACCATAAACTCTAACACTAACATATAGATATGCTTTTCCTGTATATATGTCAGGTTGTATATCTTTGATATATAACGTGTCTGGATGTATTAGAGATACCTCACCTGTAGGACATTCAACTTTAGTAATTTCATAATTTGATAAGAACATATTTAAACCAAGTGGAATTATTAATGGTCTTCTAGGAGTTACTTTATACTCCTTTCTTAATAATTTAGATACTGTAAATATGAGTTTATAATCATTTACTAATCTAATAAACATTATGAGATTTATAGATACAACTATTATAGAAAATACAACATCATAAACAAACATCTACTCTAAAATTTTAATACCTAAATTATTGATAACCTCTTTAATATGCTTTAATGTATATTGTGGTGGTTCTGCAATTACTCTAGTATTATGGAAAACAGATACAAAACTAGCATCACCATTCCATCTTGGAACAACCTGCATTGCTAGGTGTGGTCTGTATATAATATCGATATTAAATCCATGAGGAGTATATGCTTCAGATAGAACTTTTAAACATCTTTTAACTATTTTAAACATTTCGCATATAGTGTATTCATTAACATCATCTATAGATTTATGCTCTTTAAGTGCAACTACGATATGACCATTGTTGTACGGTCTTTCACATACATATACTATGTAATTATCATCTTCATCTATTACAAACTTTCTACTTCTAATAGCGTCACATATCTTACAGAGTTCAACATATTTTACTCCTTTAACGAACATTATTAGCTGAATTTTATGTGTATATTTAACTATTTTACTTAATTGGTATCTTTATGTTAAGCTCTTTTGCAAGTTCTTTATACCTATTTCTAACAGTTACCTCGGTTACCTGTGCAGCCATTGCAACCTCTTTCTGAGTTCTAATCTCACCCTTGAGTAGAGATGCTATGTATACTGCAGCTGCTGCCAGTCCTGCTGGATCTTTACCTGCTGTTAATCCTCTACGTTTAGCTTCTTCAAGTATTCTTATAGCTTCTTTCATAATTTCACCACTAAGCTTCAATTGATCACATATTCTTGGAACATACGTCCTTGGATCTGCTAGTGGTAGTCTAATACCTAGCTCTCTTGCAATTAGTCTAAAACATCTAGCTATTTCTTTACGTGTAGCCTTTGTATATTGTGCTATCTCATCTAAGCTTCTCGGTATGTTGTGTTTTCTACATGCCATATGTAGACATGCTGCAACAATAGCTTCAATACTTCTACCCTTTACAAGTCCCTGTTCTAGAACCTTCATATATATTGCAAGTGCTTCATCAATTACTGCTTTTGGAATATTTAACTGTGATGCAAGTCTATTAAGCTCATTAAGTGCTTGCAATGTATTTCTCTCATGACTTGTCTGAATTCTAATTCTCTGTTGCCACTTCCTGAACTTTATTATCTCAAGCTTCTGCTTTAGTGATAACTCTTTACCACTAGAGTCTTTATGTACAAGCTCTATCTTCGTAGTTAATGATTCACTAGTTAGACCAACATGTCTTAATGGTCCTCCAGTTCTAGCTCTAGCATCCTTCTCCTCTGGTGTAAATGCTCTCCACTCAGGTCCTAGATCTATTGGTCTATCTTCAAGAACAAATCCACACCTCTCACATACAAGCTGTCCAAGTTCATTCTTTATGATTCTAGTAGATCCACAGTGTGGACATACTAGTGCATGTTCTTGAGATTCACGCTCCTGTACTTGCTGTACCTGTTCAGTTTTTGCTTTCTTATGTATAGAGTACAGCTTCTCAAGTACTGATGTTGGAGTTGGCTTTGACTGTGTTGAACTTTGGTCGCTTGTACTTGCTATCTTCCTCTCTTCGGTCTTTCCGGAGTCTGGGGTTGGGAATGTTGTACTCATACTAGCACCCTTTTAAGCTTTGTGTTTGAGTAAGTGAAAAGACTTTTAAAAACCTTTCGCTGTAAACAGTGTATAGATATGTCCCTGTTTATGTTTTACTCTACTTTCCAGCTTCCGAAATGTAATTCCTAATTTTACATAAAAGACCTAGAATTTGCAATCTTGGATCAGCACCTCTAAGTATTCTGTAATGTGCTTCTCCTATTAACGCTATTATCTTAGGTTTCAACTCTTCAGGAATTTTCAATGTTGAGTATGGTGACATAACTTCTCTATGGATAGTCTTTACAATATCTATAGGATCTGCACAATATATGTTGAAAAGCTCTTCTAATCTCTTCATAGCTTTACTAAATTCTCCCTGTATAGCTTCCTGAACGAAAGCTCTCATCAATGATGGACTTGCCTTTCCAAGAGCTTTATACACTGTCTCAGCATCAATCTTTCTTGATATTGCTGCTGCTGCTTGTAGTGTGTTTATTGCTTTTCTCATATCTCCTTGAGATATGTCCCAAATAGCTTCAAGACCATCATCAGAAACCTCAAGACCTTCACATTTTGCTATATATCTCAATCTCTCAAATACAGCCTCCTTAGGTATTAGTGTGAATCTAAACACTGCACATCTAGACTGTATAGGCTCAATAATACCTGACACGTAGTTTGCTATTAGTATAAATCTAGCAGTTGAGTAGTATATTTCCATTATACGTCTCAAAGCTTGTTGAGCATCTTCAGTCATATTGTCAGCCTCATCAAGTATTATAAGTCTAAACGATACCTTTCCTGAAGTAGGTATACTTCTAGCAAATTCCTTAACCTTCTCTCTAATAACTGCAATTCCTCTTTCGTCGCTTGCGTTTAGTTCTAATACATTTTCTCTCCATGAATCACCATAAAGTTCATATGCAATTGCAAGAGCCATAGTAGTCTTACCAACACCAGGAGGACCATAAAAAAGCATATGAGGAAGATCACCAATGTTTAGAAATTCCTTAATTCTCTCTTTAACATGATCTTGATCTATAATATCGTCAATCCTCCTAGGACGATACTTCTCAACCCAAAGCTGTTCAAATCTAACTACCTGAACCATAGTTACACATATTTAACAGACTTGACAAGATATAAATGTCGTGATGATTAACGGGTATACTGATACTTGGTGAAGAGTAGGTCATGACTGACATATCATGACTATAGCGAATAATTTAAAATTGAGACTACACGTCTACATAGATGTAAAGTATGACTATCAATGCCGGTGTTTTAGCTCTTCAGGGAGATATTGAAGAACATGTATATGCTTTCAAAAATGCTTTTGAAGAACTTGGAGTTAAGTATAGGATAGTTCTTGTAAAAAAGCCAGAACATCTCGAACAGATAGACTGCATATCTATACCCGGTGGTGAATCAACAACAATAGGAGTACTTTCAAGAAGAACAGGTATTTTAGATAAACTTCGTGAAAAAATTCTAAATGGACTTCCAGTATTTGGTACATGTGCTGGAATGATAATGCTTGCTAAAGAAGTTAAAGATGCTGTTGTAGGTGAGACTGGTCAACCAATTTTAGGAGTTATGAATATTTCAGTTATTAGAAACGTGTTTGGCAGACAGAGAGAATCTTTTGAAGTAGATTTAAAAATTCCAGAGATAGATGAAAAACCTATAAGAGCAGTATTCATAAGAGCTCCTGCAGCAATAAGATGTTGGGGTAACGCTAGACCACTAGCATCTGTAAAACATGTAAAATTTGGAGATTTGATAGTTATGGCACGTGAAGAACATATTCTAGCAGCAGCATTTCATCCAGAACTTACTAAAGATACTAGAGTATTCAAGTATTTTATTCAAAAAGTTGCAAAATTAGTATAGAAGAAATCTTAATTAAACTCACAGAAAAGCAATATCTAGAGGAGAGAGCGTGAACGAAGACTCGTCTAATAGAGATTTCGAGTTAAGACTTGTGAAAGCATTAATCAAGTTAATATATGAAAGTCGTGGTAAGAGAGTTACAATTCGTGCAAAACTTCTACTTAAGATTGCAGGTGAGAACATAGATCAGAGTAGTATTGTTAGAGTATCAATGCTATTAAAGAGACTTGTCTTAAAGAAGCTTCTAAAAAGTGAGGTTAGAAAAAGATTTCAAAAATCCAGATCTCTAAACTATGTTGTTCATGAAGGAATGTTTTTATGGGAGATTGCTAAGAATAATCCAAGTCATGCTGAGAAACTCATACTAGAGGCATTGTCAAGTTAGAACATCTCTAAGACTCATAATCAATTCTCCAAGCTTTCCTCCATAGTTAGCTGCAGATATACCTAAAACACCTGGATATCTAACTAAAATATCTATACACTCCTTGAAAGCTCTCTTCAAATATTCTATAGATATTGCATTTATAACTATCTCAAATATCGAATTAACACCTTCAGGAACTTTACTCAAATCTTTTAAAACACTTCTCAAAGATGGACAGTAGTAGTAGTTTGTTGGTGGTCCTATAGGTGGATAGTTTTCAGGAAGTGAACCTGAAGGACAGGCACCAAACGGTGCTATACATCCTTCAACCATGTGCAATCTCTTGACAGCCTCTCTACATGCTTCTCTACAAGAATCTACATCTCTACAAAATATCCAAAGTGCTGCTCCTGCAATACCAATTCCATACCCAAGTCTTCTCTCAATTTCAAAATCAAATCCACTCATTAGCGGTATAATTATCATCTCTCTACCATACTTATACTCAATCTTCTCATAACCACCACCACACTTACCTACAAGTTCGTAAGTATCTATATAGCCTATAGTGTATTTTTCAGGTAGGTAGTTAAATACTCTCGATGTACCTCCTGAACATGATAGAATATCCTGTCTTATTCTTATAGAAACTTCTTTCCAAAATTTCTTTATCTGTTCTTCAATTGGTATATCACTTCTATAAGAATACCAATATTGAATTATAACACCTTCTCTACCATCTGGAGTTTCACTAGCTTTTAAAAACTTTTCAAAACCTGCCTCAATTCTCCCAACAACAATTGAAGGTGTTGAAGTTGCTCTATATGCAATCCATCTGAGTTCGTCATCTTCAAGCCATGGACTTAGAATATCTGTAGATTTTAATCCTCTCTCAGCAGTTACTAATATTCTCATATAAATTCCTTTAAATGCTTCAACTTTAACATCTTCAATCTCTACACCTTTATATTCAATAGATTTTTGAAATATCTTACCCATATACAGTATCATACTTGTTTTTAGAAGTTATTTAAACTATATTGAGGAGGGTTTATAATATAGTTCGTAGTTGTACTACTTGATCTAAGTTTCCCTAGTTCAGTTAGAGAACATTTCAGGGGGTGAGATTATGAGACGTGCAGTGTTGTACGCAATTGCTGCGGGGATACTCTGGGGTCTCACGTATCCTCTCACTGAAGTAGCCCTTACTCTAGGAAACTACCTAGTTGTCACTTTCCTAATTTACTTAACATTATCGATTGTTGGATTTTTTGAAGTTTATAGAAAAAATTTAAGTATTGATTATCGAAGTCTTCTTGGAGGTACACTACTCTCAATATTGAATATTGCTAGTATGGCTATATTCTACATTGGTATTGAATATACAAATGCTGCGTTAATAGCATTCATATCACAGCTATATCCAATATTAACAATGCTCATAGATGGTTATGATAGTAGAATTATGATAATAGTAGCACTACTATACGTTACAGGACTAATATTACTATTCCATGCTGGAAGTTGTAGTATTATAGGTATAGTGGCAGGTATACTACTTGCATTAATATATACAATATACGTAGTGATCTACAATAGACTATGTGTTGTGTATGGTTATGAAGTTGTTAATGAAGTTACATATATACAGACAGCATTTTTAAGTGGTATACTTTCAACATTTTATGGATATAAAATTTCAAACATAACATATCTAGTAGTTTCATGTTTAGCATTAAGTGCTATAGTGTACATATGCTACATGCTTGAAGGATTATCACATGAAGAGTTAAATCCAACAGTAGTAGCATTTGCGCTAAGTCTTGAACCTATATCTGCAACATTGATTGAGGAAGCTATGTTCAAAGTAAGTCTAAATTACCTAGATATGTTCGGTATGTCTCTAATAATTGCGTCAGTATTCATAATGTGTATTGGTGGAAGACCTATAAATATGCATATTCGTAAACTAGACGTGGAAAGTATATTTGAGGAAAGTCTAGAGAGAGTTAGGAAAGCATATTCTAAGATGTTGACAATGTTCTACAAACTTAGCGATGAGATTACAGGAATATTCATAGCATTACTATCTAGAGAAAACTACGTTCTAGTAGGACCACCAGGAACTGGAAAGACAACACTAATATACACATTGTCTAAACTTCTAAATGCTAAATGGTTCTATAGACAATTAACAAAATTTACAGATCTTGAAGAGATCTTAGGACCTATAGATATTGCAGAACTTTTGAAAGGTAAGGTTGTTAGAATATATTCAAATAGTATTGTTGAATCAGATCTAGCACTTCTCGACGAGATTTTTAATGCATCGAGTGCAATATTAAACACATTACTATCAATATTAAATGAGAGAGTTATATATGATGGTGATAAGGTTATACCTGTAAAAACTTGGACTGTATATGCATCATCTAATAGAGTTCCTGATGAAGAAGAACTACAAGCGTTGTATGATAGATTTCCACTTAGATCATTTCTAAACTATGCATCTCCTGAAGAAACTGAGAATTTGATAGTAAAAGGTTGGCAACTTAGAATGGAGTTAGAGAAGCTTCAACCATTAGCAAGTATGAAGGATGTACATACCTGTCATGACACTATACTAAACTACGTATATGGTAATCTTAACGATATTGCTAAACATATATCACCAATAATTGCAAGTTTTGTAGAACATGTACAGATTAGTAATAGAACTAGAGTTAAAGTTGCACTATACGTAGTTGCACTATCAGCACTAGAGCTTGGAGAATTGAAGATTGACTCAACACTACTTAGAATAGCAACATTGAGAGTATTGAAGTATTTAGTAAGTAGTAGAGATCAATTAAATGAATATTACACATTCGTTAAGGCACACATGCCTGATGAACTTGTAAGACTTTATGAACTTCTAAATGAAGCTAAAGCATTAATAAATAATCTACTTTTCGATAAAGCTAGAGAGAAAGTTGAAGAAGCTTCAGAACTTCTAAATATAGTTAAAGAGAAGTGGGGTAAAACATTATCAATATTCTTTAAGAATGAGATTGAGGAGATTGAAAATTTGATGTCAAAACTTAAGGAAAGTATAGAACTCTAACAATATATGCATGATGATGACGGGATATACAGATTGATGAAGATGAATCTACAACTGACTATTTCCAATATTCACCCATCTCTTCTATAGTTACATTACCGCCATTCCAATACCATATGAAGCACTCTGTCAATGCTGTAGCAGTATCGTGGTGAAGTATTACAGGTATGTTTAGATCAATTGCAGATCTTCTAACTCTATAATCTTTATCAGGTGTGTATCCACTTGTAATCACTAGATCAATTTCACCTCTAAGCATCATTTCTACAATCTTATCCTGACTATATGATTCTACTATATTTAACGTGTCTAGTAGAGAGCCTTCAATAGTTAGTACATATCTGTACTCTGATAGTTGTTTAGCAACTTTAGCTAACTTATCGAGAGATTTCTCATAGTATGTGTATACTAGTATTGCTTTCTCAGGAATTTTGCTTGGAGTTGTTGAAAGCCAAGATTTCAACATTGCATCATAGAGTGTTCTTCCTAAACTTGCAACTTCACCAGTACTCCTCATTTCAGGTCCTAGGTATGGATATGCTTTCCTAAGTTTTATCCATGAGAATTGTGGTGTCTTAACAGCCCAACATCTACTAGGTGGTTCATAAAATTCTGAATCTATACCTAATCCATCTCCAAGTGTTGCTTTTACTGCAAGTTCCATCAAGTTTATACCCTTAGCCTTACTTGCAAATGGCATAGATCTACTAGCTCTTAAGTTAAGTTCTATAACATAGACATCACCATCCTTTATAAGATATTGAATATTGAATGGTCCTTTAATCTCAAGCTCATTTGCAAGTGTTACTGCTATATCTATCATCTTATCAATAACATTTCTCGATAATCTAAATGTTGGTATTACTATCATTGCATCACCACTATGAACACCTGCATGTTCTACATGTTCATTCAATATTCCTACAGTATGCTTACCACCATCTGAAACTGCGTCAATCTCGGCTTCAATTGCACCATCTATAAACTTACTAACAACTGCTGGATATTCTGGAGATACTTTAGCTGCAGCTTTTAGATATTTTAACAATTCTTCTTTTGAATATGCTATAGCCATTGCTGATCCACTAAGAACATAGCTTGGTCTAACAATTACAGGATATCCAACTTCTTCAGCAAATGATAATACCTCATCTATAGATCTTGCAGATATCCATGGTGGTTGTTTAATTCCAAGTTTGTCTAGTAGTTTACTAAACTTCTCTCTATCTTCAGCTCTATCAACATTTCTACCCTTAGTACCTATCAGATTAACTCCAAGATCTTCAAGTTTCTTAGCTATGTTATTAGCTATTTGACCACCTACAAAAGCTACTACACCTATAGGCTTCTCCTTCTCACATATGTCTAAAATTCTCTCAACAGTAATCTCATCAAAATACAATTTCTCATTCATATCCCAGTCTGTAGATACTGTCTCAGGATTGTAGTTCACTACAATTACCTCATATCCAAGTTGTCTAGCGTAGTATGTGTAGTTTACTGTAGCCCAATCAAACTCTACACTAACACCAATTCTAAATCCTCCAGCACCTAGAACAACAATCTTAGGTTTTTCAGATCTAAACTCTATATCATCTTCATCACCACCATACGTCATATATAGATAGTTTGTCTGTGCAGGCCACTCAGCGGCTAATGTATCTATCTGCTTTACAACAGGTTCAATATACTTCTTTCTCAAATTTCTAATCTCAATTTCAGACTTTGATAATGCTTTAGCAATTTGTCTATCTGAAAAGCCTAATCTCTTAGCTTCAACTATATACTTCACAAGTTCAAGCTCATCATCACAGTTTGATAAAGATTTCAATTTCTCATACATGTCTACAATCCTCTTAATAGCATTTAAGAAAAATCTGTCAACTCCAGTTAGATTATATACATCATCTACAGTTAAGCCCATCTTAAACGCCTTCGCAGCCCATAAGGGCCAGTATGGTTCTCTCTTCTTCAACTTTTCAATAACTTCTTCAAGACTCATCTCTTCCTCATATGTTGGTCCACCAACAATTCCTGGCTCTCCAATATCTAACATCCTGAATGCTTTCTGTAATGCTTCTTCAAGTGTTCTTCCAATAGCCATAACTTCTCCAACACTCATCATTTCTGAACCAATACTTCTATCAACGTAGTCAAATTTCTGTAAGTCCCATCTTGGTACTTTAACAACTATGTAGTCTAAACTTGGTTCAAAACATGCACTTGTCCTACCTGTAACTCTATTAAGTAGTTCATCTAGGGTATATCCAAGTGCAAGTTTTGCAGCGATGTAGGCTAGTGGATATCCTGTTGCTTTACTTGCAAGTGCGCTAGATCTAGACATTCTTGGATTTGTCTCAATTACATACGCATCTTCACTATTTGGTGATAATGCTACCTGTACATTACACTCACCTACAAGTTTTATAGCTCTTGCAACAGCTATAGATAGGTCTCTACCATGTTGATATTCTCTATCTGTAAGTGTTTGACATGGAGCAACAACTATAGACTCTCCAGTATGTACACCCATAGGATCCATATTTTCCATACATGCAATAGACACCGCATTATCCTTGTAATCACGCATAATTTCATACTCAACCTCTTTCCAAAAGTGTAGATATTTTTCAACAAGTACAGACTTTACAAGACCTGCATTTGCAAATGCTCTATAGATCTTCTCTTTCAAATCTTCTAAATTCCAAGCAACGAAAGATCCTGAACCTCCAAGGTTGAAGCTAACTCTAACAATTACAGGAAATCCAATCTCTTGAGCTATCTCAATAGCCTCTTCAGGACTGTAAGCAGCCTTACTTGGTGGTACTGGAATTCCATGTTTAATCATCAAGTTTCTAAATTTATCACGATCAAGAGCAGCTTCAATACCCTCAATTGGAGTTCCAAGTACTTTAACACCATACATGTCAAGTATACCCCTCTTCCAAAGTTCTACACCAATACTCAAAGCTGTTTGACCACCAAAACCTATCATTATACCGTCAGGACGTTCACGTTCAATAACCTTAGCAACATATTCAACTTTCAATGGAATAAGATAGACACGATCAGCAAAGAGGTGAGATGTCTGAATAGTCGCAACGTTCGGATTAACTAGGATAGTCTTAATACCCTCTTCCTTAACAGCCTTGAGAGCTTGAGTACCGGAATAGTCGAATTCTGCAGCCTCTGCAATCTTGATAGGGCCCGACCCAATTATTAGCACGCTCTTAATAGTCTCTCTAAGGTTCGCAGTAATGACCCTCACTTAGCTTCGTGCATATCTTTATAAATCTTACCTCTACAACCTATCCAGAACTTTCTCAAATATAGAAGCAATCTCGCTTGGTGAAAGTTGATAAACTCTCTTACTTTCAAAATTTGGAATTTCAATATTAAAAAACTCTCTAAGAACCTTATTTATAAGCTTATTTCTCTGTGAGAATATTATAGATGTAAATTTTTCAAATTTCTCAACATATTTATAATCTATACAAAAATTTGAACTACTCTTCAAACATAGTTCAATCATACATGCATCAACTTCAGGAATCGGTATAAAACTTCTTCTATCAATAAACATTATCTTCTTAGCATCATAAAAACATGATACTAAAACACTAATCCTACCATAATCATTAGATCCAGGTTTTGATAAAATTCTATCAGCAACCTCTTTCTGGATAGTTATGAAAACTCTACGTACTTTATCTTTAACAACCTTTACAATGAACTCACTAGTTATGTAGAATGGTAGATTTGAAAAAACTACATAATTCTCAGGTATTTTAATAGTCAATATATCACATAGGAAGATATCTAAATTTTGTCTAATTTCTTTTAAATATTTTAAAATTTTGAAAAATCTAGAGTCAATTTCAGTACCGACTACATATGCGTTATGAGATATGTAGTATGTCAATATTCCAAATCCTGATCCTACTTCTAAAATTTTGTCAAATTTTGATAAAATATTTACAATATTTTTAAAAACTTTAGCATTAATTAAGAAGTGTTGACCTAGATTTTTCTTTGGAATTATTCGTGTAGTTTTAATAATTCTTCTAGTAGTATTAACTAATATTTTTGAGGTAAGTCTATTAACATCTTCTGGAAGTCTTTTAAATATTTTAACAATGTCTTCATAATCTACATCTATCTTCATCTCAATACTCCTCAAGTAGTAATACATATTTTACTACATGTTAAATATTTCCTTCTAGATGTTGAGTAGTGAAGAAAGATTGAATATAGATAAGTTATTGAATATTGTAAATATTGTAGATACTCTATCGTCTATACCTAGAGTTGGGTGGGTTCAAAGAGGATTAAGTAAGTTTGAAGCTGAGGATGTTGGTAAACATATACTATTAACATCTTATGTAGGTCTTTCACTATGTTGTGAATATAGAGAAATTTGTGAAGATAAAGATGTTAATTGTGATAGTGTAGTTACGCTATGCCTAATACATGATCTACATGAAGCAAATATTGGTAATATTTCTGGAAATGTTAGAAAATTAATACCAAACTTCAGACAGATCGAGCTTAAGCAGCTTGAAGAGCTATTGAAAGATTATCCTAAATATATTAGACAGTATGTTGGTATGAAATTTCTAAATTATAGAGAATCTAAATCTATCGAAGCATTGATTACAAATATTGCTGATAAATTATCAACATTATTGAGAGCGTTATCATACTACTTACGTGGTTATAGACAGGTTATTGATTTAATACATAATTATACTAGTGAAGTTGTTAGATTGTTAAACTATATTAAGTGTAGTGAGTTTAGGGAGGAGATTCAAAATATTCTTCATCAATTTCGGAAGTTTCTAAGTTAATCATATTTTTTCTAAGATCTTTAAACATGTAGAAACTTCCTGGATATTTTCTATATCCTAACTTTCTGTAGTATTCTCTGACTCCTACTGCAGATATTATGAACATTCTATATCTTGAAAATTCTTCATATGCTATTCTCTCAGCTTCTGCTAGTAGTCTTCTTCCAATACCTCTATGTTGCCATGATTTTTCATCTCTCATACTTATTGGTACTTGTGGACTATATACGTGTAGTTCTCTAACTAATGCTGCTCTTCCAATCTTGATTTCTGGTCTATGAGCGTTGTCGCTAGGTATTCTAAGTCTAAGTATTCCATATAGTGTATCTTCACTATCTACAGCTTCTAGAAATATTTCAATTCCACCAGAGGCTTCATATACAGTCTTTCTAATATATATCTTATCAGGATTTAACATCTCACCTCTCTCTAACATCCTATGACCAGCCTCTCTACACCTAATCTCAACACACATCATACCTCTACTACTCATGTAGTCTAGAACTACCTGTCTAAGATTTCCAATCTTTGGTCCATCAACAACCCAGTGTAGTGGTATATCTCTACCAAATCTCATAACCCTAACCCATCTTGGAACAATGCTTAACATTTTTGAGAGTAGTTCTATCCAAGTTTCTTGATCATAACTTCTATACTCTCCTCTCTTCCACATCTCATATAGTTCAGTACCTGGTATTACAAGTGTTGGATATATCTTTAAACAGTCAGGTCTAAAGTTTGGATCTTCAAATATTGTCTTCAACATCTCTAAATCTCTATCAGGATCTGAACCTGGAAGTCCTGGCATTATGTGATAACATACTTTAAATGCTGAATCTTTCAACATTCTCGTAGCTTCAATAACTTCCTTAACAGTATGACCTCTCTTAACTATTCTTAAAACATCATCATATATGGACTGTACACCAATCTCAACTCTCGTGACACCCATGTCTAGCAGGTTGTCAATTATCTTCTCATTTATGTAGTCTGGCCTTGTCTCTATATTTAGTACAACAACTCTAATCTTAGCCTTCTCATTTCTCTTCATTTCTACTTCAAGATTTACATTATCTGAAGATTTTTGTTCCCATACAGGATAGTCATTCAATGCCTTATATATGTTAGCTATAAACCATCTCTGATACTCTAATGGTAGTGCTGTAAATGTTCCACCCATCACAATTATCTCAACTTTAGATACTCTATGACCCATGTATATGTATGATTTAACTCTCTTCACAACTTGTAGATATGGATCATAGTTTACAGGTACTGCTCTAAGTACTACTGGACTATCAGGCATGTAGCTTTTTGGAGTTGATAATTGTAGACCACCAGGACAGTATATACACTTTCCGGGACATGGTGCTGGTCTGGTCATTACAGCTATAGGTACAACTCCTGATATCGTTCTTACAGGCTTCTTAACATTTCTAAATAGTCTATCCTTAGCTACTAGACCTTTACATACACTCCTCATAGCAATTTTAATCTCTACTAACTCTGCATATTGACAATCTTAAAATGTTTATGTTGTATAGCCCCCTTGGAGGGGTCGGGCTCATCGAAGGTCAACGACCTACTTGCCCGACCCACGCCGGAGGGGCTTATCTAGTTAATCTATCTAGAGCTTATGAACGTTTTGTCTGAGAAAGGTTTTTAAAATATTTGAATAGTATGGTTGAGATACCGTGTCTACAATCACTTCTCGAGAACTTGAGACTGAGGTAGAGGTTCCGCTTAAAGTGATTAAGGAGATAAAGTTTGGCATTTTATCTCCTGATCTTATCAGAAAGTTATCAGTTATCGAGATAACAACTTCAGAAACTTATGATGAAGCTGGTCAACCTGTTCGTGGAGGTTTAATGGATAGAAGACTTGGAGTTGTCGAGCCAGGTGCTAGATGTGAGAAGTGTGGTAATACTCATGATAGATGTCCTGGTCATTTTGGTAGAATTGAACTTGCAAGACCTGTTATTCATGTAGAATTTGCAAAGTACATATATGAACTACTTAGAGCTACATGTAGAGAGTGTGGTAGACTTCTATTAACAGACTCTGAAATTGAGAAGTATAGGAGAAGACTTGAGAAATTGAGAAAGCATTGGAGACCTATTGCAGAGATGTTAACTAAGAGGATCTTAAAGAAAGCACAGGAAAGAGATACATGTCCACACTGTGGTGCTAAGCAGAGAAAGATAGTCTTTGAAAGACCATACCACTTCTATGAAGAACTTGAAGATGGTGGTCTTGTAAAGCTAGATCCTGTAAAGATTAGAGAGAGACTTGAGAAAATTCCTGACCGTGATTTAGAGGTTCTTGGTATTGATCCAAAATTTGCAAGACCTGAATGGGCAATACTTGAAGTACTTCCAGTACCACCACCACATGTTAGACCATCAATACAGTTAGAGACAGGTATTAGAAGTGAGGATGATCTAACACACAAGCTTGTAGATATTGTTAGAACAAATGAGAAGCTTAGAAACGCTATCGAGTCAGGAGCACCTGCAAGTGTTATAGAAGATCTATGGGAACTACTACAATACCATGTAGCAACATACTTCAACAATGAATTACCAAATCTAGCACCTGCAAAACATAGAAGTGGTAGACCACTAAAGACACTAGCACAGAGATTGAAAGGTAAGGAAGGTAGATTTAGAGGTTCTCTATCAGGTAAGAGAGTAGACTTCTCAGCAAGAACAGTAATAAGTCCAGATCCAAACTTAAGCATTAATGAGGTTGGTGTACCTATAGATATTGCAAAGATATTGACAGTTCCTGAAGTCGTTACTGAGTGGAATATTGAATGGCTTAGACAGTTAGTAATTAATGGACCTGAAATATGGCCTGGAGCAAACTACGTCATAATGCCTGGCGGTAGAAGAATAGACTTGAGATATATGAAAGATAGAAAGAGACTTGCAGAACAGCTAGAGCCAGGATGGATAGTTGAGAGACATCTAATGGACGGTGATATTGTCCTATTCAACAGACAGCCAAGTCTACACAGAATGTCAATGATGGGACACATAGTTAAAGTCCTTCCAGGAAGAACATTTAGACTACACCTAGCAGTATGTCCACCATATAATGCAGATTTTGATGGAGATGAGATGAATCTACATGTTCCACAAAATGAGGAAGCTAGAGCTGAAGCTAGAACATTAACACTAGTTGAGAAGCATATAATAACTCCAAGATATGGAGGACCTATAATAGGTGCTAGACAAGACTACATAACTGGTGGATATTTACTAACTAAGAAAGACACATTTATAGATAAGAAGACACTAATGTACCTTCTAGCAGCTGCAAACTATGATGGAGAGATTGAAGAACCAGCAATAATGCACCCAGTTGAAGCATGGACAGGTAAGCAGGTAATATCGATGCTACTTCCAAAAGATCTAGATTGGGTACAGCCTACTGCAATAAAGTCAAAATGCACAGACCCATACACATGTAACACAGATGAGTATATAATAGTTGTTAAAGGATATATGGCTACAGGTGTCATAGATAAGAAGTCTATAGGTGCTGAACAGGTAAACTCACTATGGCATGTAATTGTTAAGAGGTATGGTAATGAGTATGCTAGAAAGTGGATTGACTCAGTACTCAGAATGTTACTTAGATATTTAGATTTGAGAGGATTTACAATGGGTCTCGATAGTCTAGTAATGCCTGAAGATGCTTATAAAGAACTTGAGGAGATATACAAGAAGGCTAAGGAGGAGGTTGAAAGATATATACAGATGTATAGAGAGGGAACGTTACAGGCAGAGCCTGGATTAACAGTTGAAGAGACGTTAGAAGACTACATAAATAAGATATTGGTAAGAGTTAGAGAAGAAGCACAGAAGATTACTGAGAAGTACATAAATAAGAAGTCTGACGCATATATAATGGCTAAGACAGGAGCTAGAGGTAGTATTCTAAACATAATGCAGATGGTCGCAATGATAGGTCAACAAAGTATTCGTGGTGAGAGAATTAAGAGAGGTTTTGAAGGTAGAACAACAGCACACTTCACACCTGGAGATCTAGGTCCAGAATGTAGAGGATTTGTAAAATCATGCTTTAGAAAAGGTCTACCACCTGTAGAATACTTCTTCCACGCAGCTGGTGGTAGAGACGGTCTAGTAGATACAGCAGTACGTACAGCACAGTCAGGATATATGCAGAGAAGATTGATAAATGCACTACAGGACATATATGTTGCATATGATGGAACTGTTAGAGGTGGTTCTGGAATAATAGTACAGTATAGATATGGTGAAGATGGTATTGATGTATCTAGAAGTGATAATGGTAGAATAAATGTTGATGAACTACTTAGAAGAGCTGGAATTCCAGTAACTTAAAACACACACATCTTAACAACATGCTTATATAATCTCTCAGGTATAGGTAACTAGTAATGGGTAGAAGACGTAAGAGAAAACGTATTATAGTTAGACCTCAAAAGAAGCTTCCTAAGATATTTACATGTCCCAACTGTGGTAGTACTGTAGTAAATGTGAAGCAGGATAAGAAGAATAGAAAGGTTAGAGTCGTATGTGGAAATTGTAGACTTGCAGCAGAGTTTGAACTTGTAGATGGACTACTACCTGTAGACTACTACAACAAGTTTGTAGATCTATACTACGAAGGTGTTATAAAACCACAGAAAGAGGAAGTGTTAACATTAGAAGAATTGAAAAGTGAGATAGGTGAAGAGTCAGAATTGGCAACAAGTGGTGAAGAATCTATTGAAGAGGTTGAAAGTGAGAGTGTTACAAAATCAGAGTCTGAAGAAGTTGAGACTGAGAGTGAAAGTGAAGAAAGTTCTTAAATTTAGAATAGTACGTGAATTGTAGAAAAGTTAGAAATTATCTATATGAACAAATTGAAAAGTATGGCAGTATACATATAACACTACTAGATCCAGATAAGGTTGATATTGAGAATTTTGTAAAACTTGGAAAATATGCAGAAGAGTGTGGTTCTTCAGCAATAATGGTCGGTGGTTCACTAGGTGTTAATGAGTCTATACTAGATGAATATATTAGAGAGTTGAAGAGAAATATTTCAATTCCAGTCATACTATTTCCAGGAAATATAGCATCAATAAGTAGGTATGCAGATGCACTATGGTTTATAACTGTCATAAATAGTTCAAACATATACTACATAATTGATGCACAAGTTCAAGCTTCAGTGATACTCTTCAAAAAGTATAGAGACCTAGAAACTATACCACTCGCATATCTCATAGTTGGTGATGGTGGTGCTGTTGGATATGTTAGTCAAGCTAGAATAATACCATACGACAAACCTGAACTAATAATTGCATATGTATTAGCAGCTAGATATCTTGAATATCCATTCCTCTATATAGAAGCTGGAAGTGGTGCTAAACAACATATCCCACCTGACATAGTAGCAATGTGTAGGAAAGTGTTTAATAATGTACTAATTGTCGGAGGAGGTATTAGAAGTGAAGAATCTGCATATAGTATAGCTAAAGCAGGTGCAGATATAGTAGTTACAGGAACTGTAGTTGAGAAAAATCCAGATAAACTTAGAAACATTGTAAAAGCTGTACTTAAAGGTGGTTCAGAAAGAAAGAGAAGAAATAGTTAAAATATGTGAAGAATGTGGAGCAAGATGTTGTAAAGGTCCTAGTCCAAATATAACAATATTTGACATAGTTAGAATATTGAAGTATTTAAATAAAAAACCTAGAGATGTAGTACAATACTTCGAATATTATACACATGAAGAATATATAACAAAAATACTACCAAGAAACTATAATGTAGCTATAAGTTATGAAACAGTTAGAGAGTTAGAGAGAAAATTTGGAAAATACTTCAAATATATGCTAATTATAAAACTGAGAAAGATAGATAGTGATTGTATATTTTTGAAAAATAATAGATGTACAATATATCCTGTTAGACCAATGGCATGTAGAGCATATCCATTGAAGATATCTGGAATTGATGATTCTTGTCTACTAGTTAAGTATGGTATTGATTTAAGTTTTGAAAGAAGATGGCTTTTAGAATATATTAAGGAGATTAATATTCACTACAACATATTTATGAATTATGAAGTTTTTAACCTAGAAAAGCTTATCGAGATCTTAGAAAGATTTTGGAATGAGGTTTCTATTTTGTAAGTTTAGAATATATAGGGTATTGATACGTACTAGTTAGATGATAGAAAATCTTCAATCAATTATAGCTAGAGCTAAGCGTGTAATATCGAATGTGATGAATATAGATGAGAGAGGTATAAAGTTTTTAAGAGTTGAATTTGATAGAAGTGATCTAATTCTATACTTTACATATAGCTATAGAACATTCAAGGTAATTGCTAGTCCTAGTGGTGAAATTAAGTCTATTGAAGAGATTGTAAATATTGAAGTTCAATCTAACGCATTTTGTATTGATAAGAAGTCTGCAATAGTTATGATAACTAGAAGATATCCTGAATGGAGAATTATAGATATTGAACAGTCTAGAGATGGATATGTATTTAAACTCCAGGCAAATGGTAAATTGAGAATTGTTAGAGTTTTATGTGATGGTAGGATTGTACCTGAATATTCTATATATAGAATTGCTAAAAAATTTGTAGATATTATTGAACATGTTATAGGTAGAAAGCTATAGCTGCATATCCAACAACTTCATCACTATATGCAAGCTCTCCATACATTTCAGGATTTACTCTAACAACATCTCCAGATGTTGCATGTTTTAGAAGTTTAACTTTCTTAACACCAATCTCTTTTGCAGTTACTATTGCTGTACCTACAGGTCCATATCCACATACAGATATTGAATATTCTGATAATACTCTATAAAATCCTTTTAAATCAAGTTCTAGAACTTTCTCAATAGCTTTCATATCTTTCTTAACAGTTACTTCATGAGGTTCGTAGTGATTCCAATCTGTTGAAACTACTAGAACTATCTCTCCAGGTTTATACATCTTCATAACTTCTGCTATTGCATGTCCAAGCTGTTCTGCTGCATCACTTCCCTGATAGAACATGCATATTGGAACTATCTTAAACTTGTTATTGAAGAAGTATTGTAGAAATGGTATTTGTACTTCAAGTGAGTGTTCTCTAATGAATGCATACCAGTCAACTTCAAGTATTTTACATATCTTCAATAGCTCTCTAGCAACTTCACTATCAACCTCAACTTCTCCTAATGGTGTTCTCCAAATACCTTCATTCATTATTGCTACAGGTGCACCAATACCGTAGTGGTTTGGTCCAACTATGATCACAGTTTTTGGTTGAGTATATCTACTCAATTCTAAGAATGAGTGTGCTGCTACAGGTCCTGAGAATATGTATCCTGCATGTGGTGATATGACTATGGGTACTGTAGTTACATCTGGCTCTTTCTCTCTTTCAATCTTTCCAGGACCTATAGGATGGTTTATACACCACTCGATTTGTCTTATTAGAGCTTCTCTATCTGCCTCATAGAATGCCCCAGCTACTGCTGGTTCTCTAACTCTTTGCATGGATTACTCTACGTTTAGGGGATTAATATCTAGTTAAGTCCTAGCTAGATATACTTTCCGAAACTTTTATCTCACACTAAGTAAGTGCAGGTACACGATAGGTCAATAAATCACAAAAGCATGTTGAAAATTGCGAGATGCCTGACCTATTTTTCGATCTATATGTTAAGGAGTTTGAGGAAAATATAAAGCCGAGACTTGACGGTGCTGATCGTAGAAGTTCATCAACATACCTACTCAAGGTATTGGACAATGTTAGACCAGACGAGATGTGGAGGGAATTGAAAGGTTTATCAAAGAGAGATGATTACTATGTCGCTGCTGTAGATGGAGGTATAAGAACAATATCATTCACAGACGGTTCGGAAATTGTAATTGCTAGAGCAATAGCAGTAAACAACTTCGGAGATAAGCCAATAAGAACAGTAAGAGCACACTATCTCCCTGTACCGAGCAGTGCAGCATATTGGGCATATCTAGGACTTGCAGAACTTGAAACATGTATGAAATGTGTAATTGAACAACTTTCAAAACTTCCAGAGAATAGAGAGAAATACCTACTCATAGATGGAAGTCTATATGCAAGACTGATAGGAGCAGTACATAATCTAATATTAACTAGAGGATTTCTAGATCTATACTACGTTCCTGAAATTATGGAAAACCTATACAAACTATGTACACTGCTAGAAGAATGTGCAAGCTATGGCATTCAACCAATATTCGTATCTAAAAACTCTAGCCTAAAAATATTGAAAGATCACATAATGTTTACACTACTAAAAGAGGCATTCAAAAGAGATGTTGGTTTAAAATTCTCAACAGAAATATATGAAATATTTACTAGAGGGTCAGAGTGGTATAGTATTGTATGGCTTAGAAAATATAGAAAGAAACTTGTAGAGCTTGCAAGAGAGTATAATGGTTCAAATAGAGACTTGATTAGAAATGGTATTAAGATAGTTATTTCACAATCTATAACAGATACATGTATATTAGAATACTTAGCACATAGATGTGGACTATCTTGTGCAATATCTAGAAAACTCTTGATAGGTATTGTAGATGCATATATGAATGATAAAAAGTTGACAAGTCCAGACTCAATATATAGAATGATAATTGACAGAGTTGAAGATAGTATAATGTTGAGAATGTGTGATGATAATGAGGCTGAGATGTATAGAAGATTTGCTGAGAAGATTAGAGATAAACTAAACATACTACCTAGAATACTACTTGCATATGTTAAGTTTAGGAAAGATGATTCACCAATGCTGATCGAGATTCCAGTAAATAAGTGGAGGTTATTTGATGATACTATTCCTCCAAAAATATTTTATGATAGTTTTAATATGTGGAATATTTTGGAAGTACTATTTTCAGAATATAAGGATCCGTATCATTATAATAGAATGCTATGGCTTGCACATAACTATGTAACATTTAGAGATAGTGAATTTAATGAATATGTAATGATGACTATTAAGAATCTTGAAAATGTTAGAGGACGTAGAATACATACGTTGATAATGGGTGTTCATTAATGAGTGAGCCTATAGGCTACATAGTATCTGCAGAAGGTGGTGGCATTCTTTCAGTTGCATTGAAGAAGTTGAATATTTCAAGATACGACTATGTCTATTTTAATGTTGTTGATAAGATTGATGGTAAGGTCTCTGAAATTAGAGTTATTGGACAGATATTGGATATAAAGAGAGAACCTTATAGACTAACACCTGAGTCATATATTGCAGATATAATAGAGTCAACACCACAGGATAGTCTAATTGAGGTATTGTCAGGTAAGGTTATTACTTTAGGATTTAGGAGAGGTGATGTAATACTTAAACCTAGATCAGTACCACCTGTTGGTAGTCCTGTATATCTTGCTGATGATCTAGATGTTAGAAAGTTGATAGAAGTTCCTGAGTATAGAGGTCTACATATTGGATATCTAGTTACCAGACCTTCAATTCCAGTATTCATAGATGTTAATGGTATAAGAAGACATCTAGCAATCATAGCTGCAACAGGTAGTGGTAAGACTTGGACAAGTATACTACTCATTGAAGAGCTCTTGAGGAAAGGTGCAACAATACTTGTAATAGATCCTCATGGCGAGTATGTGCCTATTAAAAGATCGATTGAAAGGTTAGGTCCTGAATTTAGAAACTCCGTATCCGTCTTTAAAGTTGCTAAATATCAGGTTGGTGAGAGTAAGTATCGTATAAATATTGCATCAATAGACTCTGACACACTTGCAACATTGATGAAGATACCTCCAACAGCTGTAAAGATGAGACATATTCTACATCTTGCGCATAGTCTTGTCAAGTTACTGAGAGAGATTACGGGAGATAAGCGTGTATGTACTTTGAAGAATATTAGAAGGATATTAAAGGCTGTTCATAGTGGTAATTTTAAATCAATAAACTCTCTAGTACATATAATTAAGCCGAAGATTGATTTATCTACACTTAATAGTAATTTAAAAATTAGGAAGCGTATTGAGAATATTGTTAATGATATTAAACAGTTTTCTGATGATAAACGTAATAGAGCTGTAGCATTTTCAGTACTTATAAGGTTAAGAAAGTTGGAGAGATTGGGTATATATACCTACTACTCTACATCACTCTTCAAATTACTAAAACCTAGACATGTAACAATACTAAACTTAGCAGGTGTTAGTGACGAAGTTCAAGATCATGTTGTACATCACGTACTTTCTAGAGTATTGAGTGCACGTATTAGATATGTTAGAGGTTTAAGAGGTCCAAAATATCCCTATCCTGTTGTTGTTATTGTTGAAGAGGCACATAGATTTGTACCTCCACGTAGTAGAGAGAAAAAGTGGAGTACTGATACAATTACGAAGATAGCATGTGAAGGTAGAAAATTCGGTGTCTATCTTGTAGTTATTACTCAAAGACCATCACGTATAGATCCAGATGTTCTTAGTCAATGTAATAGTCAGATAATTTTGAGATTAATAAATCCTAGAGATATTGATGCTGTTGTTCAAGCTAGTGAAGTTGTTGATTCAGAAATTTCAAAATTAATACCACAGTTAAATGTTGGTGAAGCAATAATTACAGGACCTATAGTTCCAATGCCTGTAATTGTTAGACTTCGTGATCGTATACTTGACTATGGTGGTGGTGATATTGACATAATTGCAGAGTGGAGTAAGAGTAGTACTGGTTTAGAGTATGATAAATGTGAATTATTTAGAAAGATTGTAAATGAGATATTGGATGTAAATATCTCTAGACTCGACGCAGAGAGAGCATTAATATTAGCAAACTCCAGCGTTGATAGGTACAACTTTGAAGATGGTGTACTTTCAGGAAGTGTTAAGGGTACGTATGTTGAAGTTAGAGTTGGTGAGAAATCTTGGTCATGTACGAAGTGTAATGGTATAATGCTTACACCATGTACTCACGTAATGATGTTACTTGCTAAGGCATTTCTTGATGGTAAGCTGAGGTTAGAAGGGTCTTAAATGATTTAGTAGTACTATAGGGTGAGATAATGATAATAGCTCATTTAGCAGATATACATATAGGACATAGACAGTATGGTCTTGATCAACGTGCTGAAGATTATGCAAGAACTTTCAAGAAGGCTGTAGACAAGTTGTTAGAAATTCATGAAGATAAGCATATTGATGTTGTTGTAATTTCAGGAGACTTATTTGATAATGCAAAACCTAGCCCAATATCATACCTACAAGCTATAGACTGTCTAAGAAGAATTAGAGAAGTTGGAATACCGATAATAGCTATTAGAGGTAATCATGAAGCTTCGGTAGTAAATCCTACTGAAAACCCACTAAATGTATTAGCATCAATGAATTTAATAAAATACTTAGAGAGGGGTTGTATAAAACTTGATAAAGTACTATTTATAGGTCATGGATGTATATATACAGAACATCAGAATAAGTTATATGCATATCTCATGAATACTGTATCGAGCAATGATATTAATATAATACTTCTACATCAATATATTGAGGGAACACCATACACATATCCCATGCCTAACATAGATTACTATACTATAAGTTCAAAAATTGTGAAATCTCTAATGGATGGTCGTGATTGCATATTCCTGTGCGGTCATATCCATGATTTTAATTTAAGACATCCACAATATCCTGTTCTATATCCAGGAAGTTTAGAGATTTGGGATTCTAAAGAATTTGAAACTTATACATATGAAAATGGTAAGTTTGTTAAAATAAAAGACATGTCTGATAAAGGCTTTTTAATAATAGATATTGATGAAAGTACAGGAAAATTTAAAGTTAAACCTATAAAGATAGAACCATCTAGAAGAATGATAAAGCTAGAGTTGAAATATGACACTATAGATCCAATGAAGTTTAAACGTGACATGATCGATATCATTGAGAAATTTGATATTCCAAATGCATACGTTCAGATTGAAGTTTCTGGAAAACTTGAGAGAGGGTATACTTCAAGAGATTTACAATGTTCTCAATTTAGAAGAATGTTTAAGAATGTTTTGAAGGTGGATTTTAAGCTTGATATTTCTAGAGAAGTATCTTCTCCAAAATCTGGCTCTAGTGTTAGGACAGGTACATACTATGGTATTGATACAATAATTAAGAGAGCTATAAGAGAGGTTCTTAAGAATGATCCTGATGTTGAGATTATTGAAAATATAATTTTAGAATTATTAGATAGTGTTGAGAGAGGTGATAAGTATAGCGTTGTTAAGATTTTTGAAAAAGTTCTAAATATACAACTAAAACAGGAAGGTGATATTAGATCACTACTATTCTAAATATGTCTATTGTAGAGATTCATATAGAAAATATAAAGTCTATAGTGTCAGGTAAGGCAAAGTTTACAGATGGTATAAACTTCATATACGGTCCTAATGGTGCTGGTAAATCTTCGATATTAGATGCATTAGCATTTGCATTATATGGTTCAGAGTGGTTAAGAAGGTGTAAATTAAGACTTTCAGATATTGTTCGTGTTAAATCTAGATTTGGAATTATTCGTGTTAAAGTCAGAGGAGTAGATGGTAAGATATATACTATACAGAGAGCTATAACTCCTGAAAAGAGTATTGAAGCAAACACGTACATACTTGATGAATCAGGAAGAAGAATAGCATCTAGAGATAGAGAAGTTACTCAATATGTTGAGAAGATTCTAAATATACCATTAAGTGTCTTTACAGAACTTCTATATGTTAGACAGGGAGAATTAAGAGATATTCTAGAAAGTAGTAGAAAGACAGAGACTAGACTAGACAAAGTTTTGAGAATAGAAACACTTGAAAAATTGAGAACAGACTATTTAAGAGAGATTAGAAAATTAGCAGAATTACATATAAGGAGGATTGAAGGTAAGTTAAGTATATTGAATGATGAAATTAACAAATTATCAAATAATATAAAGAATCTCGAGAAGGAGTATGAGGATAGTATAAAAATCTTGAAAGAATTAGAAAACAAGTATTTAAATATTGAGCAGAGGAGGAAAGAGTTAGAAGATAAATTGAGAAGCTATGAGGATAAGTTAGGAAGATTGAAAGAGTTAGAGATGAAGTTAAATGAAAAGAAGAGAATTTTGGAAGAATTGAAGGTTAGAGAGTTAGAGTTATCTAAAACTATAAGTGATATAGAGAAACTTGAAAATGAATTAAAAAATTTAGATAAGCTAACTGAAAAACTTAATAAATTGAGACTTAGAAGAGAGGAGTTGCTTAAAGAGAAGAGTGTCTTAGAGTATGAAATTTCTAGAGTTAAAGATAGTGAAAAACTGTATAATAAACTTCAACAAATATTTGAAAATCAACAGAAAGAACTTGAGAAACTGAGATCTGAGTTAGAAGAGATTTCGAAACTTGAGGATAAGTTGAAAGTTTTAGAAGTTAAGATGAAGAAGATTGAGAAATTTAAGGATAAGTTAGATAAATTGAAACAGGAGGAGATCTCTCTTAAAACTAGGTTAGAGAGATTGAATGAGGAACTTAGATTATTAAGACAAAGTTCAGGTGTATGTCCATTATGTAGAAGAGAGCTTGATAATGCTACTAGATCTAGACTTATAGAAGAGAAGGAGAGAGAAATTAAGGATATTGAAAATAGACTTAAAGATCTTAGAAGTAGAATTGAAAAGTTTGAAGGGTATGTTTCTAAGGAGAAAGAGATACAAGAGAAGTACTATACTATTAGAGAGAAGGTTAGTAGAAAGAGTGAATTAGAGAGGAGGATTAAAGAAATTGAAAATGGTATTAGAGATATCGAGATTGAGATTAGTAGATTGAGAAGTTTAGTTCAAAATAAGAATAGTATTGAAAATAGATTGAGAAGTTTAGAGTCTGAATTATTCAATATTGATAGAGAGATTGAAGATGTTGAAAATAGATTAAAGATGAGAGATGAGATTTTGAAAAAACTTTCAACTTGTTATGCTGCTGTTAAGGAGATTGAAAGTGTTAGACAGCGTATTAGGGATGTTGAGTGTGAGATTGAAAGTTTGAGTAGAGAGATTGAGAAGTTTAGTAGTCTTGTAAAGGATTATGATTGTGTTAGAAGTGAGTTAGAGTCTATACTTGAGGAGGAGAGAAGTATTATTGAAAGTTTGAATCAGGTTAAGGGTAGAATTCAGATGATCGAGAATCAGATTGAAAGATTTAAGAGAGAGCTTGAAGAGAAGAAGAGGTTGAAAAATTCTCTTTTAGAGGAGTATGATAGGTATATTAGAGCTCATAGATTTATTAGTAAGGTCACAGATACTGTCGATAAGATAAAACCTGTAATTAGGAAGATATTTTTAGAGATGTTAAATATGGAGTTGAATTCTATGTTTCTAGAAGTTTGTCATAAATCTGCATTTGTGGGTATTAGAGTTACTGAAGATTATGAGATTTTTGTTAAAAGGAGAGATGGTGTTGAGCTTAGTGTTGAATCTCTATCTGTTGGTGAGAAAAATCTCATAGCACTACTATTCAGATATGCTCTTGCAAAGGTTGTTCTTGGAAATATACCATTCATAATTCTTGATGAACCTACAGAGCATCTAGATGATGAACATCGTAGAAGGATTGCACAATGGTTGAAAGATATTAGTGGTGATGTAGGTATGATAATCATTACTAGTCATGTAGATGCATTTGAGACTGTTGCTGATAATGTTATCAGAGTAGAATTTGTAAATGAGAAGGGTGAATCTACGTTCAGAAATACTTAACATATCGATAATCTATACTCTACGATTATACATATGAAATTTGGACTTGTAATAGCGGGGTATGATCCAACTGGAAGTGCTGGTGTTATTCTTGATTGTCTAACATTTAGAATTCTTAGAGTATATCCTGTCAGTGTTATTACGGTACTAACTGTACAATCTCCTGATAAGGTTATTCTTGTGAAGAGGTTAGAATCTAACTATGTTAGAGAGGTTCTGGATAGAATGTTATCAACATTTCAAATTGATGTAGTTAAGATAGGTGTTTTAGGTGATTCAGAAATTGCAAATATAGTAGCTGATAGATTATCAGGTATTGACTGTCCAATAGTTCTAGATCCAGTGATTAGAGCTGGTGATGGTACACTGCTCACAGATCCGAAAACTTTGAAGATAATTGAAGACAAGATTATACCTAGAAGTACAATAATAACTCCAAATATTCATGAAGCTGAGATACTTGCAGGAATGGAGATAAAGACTGTAGATGATATGAAATCTGCGGCAGAGATAATAGCTAAGAAGTACGGTATTGAACACGTGTTGATCAAAGGCGGACATCTTATGAGGGAAAGTGAAAATGTTATAGATATACTCTACGATAAGGGTACATTTATCACACTTACAACTAAAAGATTAAGAGTTAAGGATGTGCATGGTACAGGTTGTGTACTTTCATCAGCTATAGCAGCATATCTAGCACATGGATATGATATTTCAACAGCTGTTAAAGAAGCTAAGAAGATTGTTGAGTATTGTATAGAGTTTAGTATAGATCTTGGATATAGTAGAAATCTATCTAATGTATATTCATTCGTAGAAGTTCAATTAGAGAGATTTAATGTATTAGATAAGTTGAGACAAGCTATAGAGATACTTAAGCAAAGTAGTGAATATGTTGTTGATTTAATACCTGAAGTTAGATCAAACATAGCATATGCACTACCTATAGAGTATGTTAAGGGTATTGAAGATGTTGCAGGAATACCTGGAAGAATAACTGTTGTTGATGGTAAGATTACTTGCTTCTCAGAACCTAAATTTGGAGCTACATGGCATGTGGGTAGGGCTGTCTTAACATTTATGAAGTATTTTCCAGAATATAGAGCATGTATGAATATAAAGTATAGTGAAGAACTTATAGATATTGCTAGAAGTTTAGGAATGAAAATAGCCTTTTTCGATAGATCTGAAGAACCTGAAGAAGTTAGGAAGGTTGAAGGACTTTCAATACCTTGGGGAATTGAGAAGGCTATAAAAGGTCTTAAAGAACCACCTGACATAATTTATGATAAAGGTGCATGGGGTAAGGAGCCACAGATTAGAGTTTTTGGTAAAGATCCTATAGATGTTGTATATAAAGTCATTAGGATAGGTATAGAGTACTTAAAGAGGAAAGAATCAAAATCTACAAAGTAACCTTAGATAAGTACTCTAAGACTATTGGAACAATTTCAGAGTAGTATTTATTAATTTCTGAAGAATGTGGTATTTCATACTCTTCAGGATTTACAAGACTATTAGATACCAACAGTATAGCTCCAGACTTTATGCCTCTAATTTTCGATATTGTGAATAATGTTGCACATTCCATCTCAATACTTACAAATCCGAGTTTAGATAATCTTTTTGCAAGTTCAGGATTTTCAACGTAGAACATGTCATTACTAATTACATTTCCTAGAATAACCTTTCTATTACTTAATCTCTGCTTAATAAATTTGTACAATTCTAGAGCTATTTCTATATCAGGAACTGCTGGTACAATGACATTCTCAGTTAATTGAAGTATAGGACTTGTAGTGAAATATCCTGCTCCTGAAACAACTACAACATCTCCTCTTCTTAAATCAGGTATTAATGATCCTGTTGTTCCAAGTCTAATCATAATCTTAGCACCAAGCATTATTAATTCTTCAAAAACTATAGCAGCTGAAGGTGCACCTACACCATGACATGCAACACTTATTCTCTCTCCATTATACTTACCTGTGTATAGTAGAAATCCTCTATGTGTATTAACTTCTTCAACATCGTTTAAGAATGTTGTTATGAACTTTGTCCTATCTGGATCTCCTACGACGATTATTTTTTCAGAAACTTTTTCAGGACTTGCTTTTATATGTATTGGTTTTCTATACATCAAATATTTTAAATATCTTTCACTCTTTATGTGTTATCTTATGTACTAACTTACATTTAGATGCTACTAATAGTGTTGATAATGTTTTTGGTACTATGACCTTGTCTACACGAACAATCTCATAAACTTTCTCATTAAATATGTCTTCAGTTATATCATCTGAAAATTCTAACTCTTTAATATCTTTAAAAACTATTTTACGAGGTACTGCTTCAAGATCTTTACGTCTAACATTTAGATAGTCTATATTACTAACAATTACAACATCTCCAGTCTTTGCAAGAGTTTCTAAATGTGATTCTATTGCTTTATGAATTGCTTCTAGTGTAGTTATGTATCTTTTTAATGCTTCATTTATTAATTCTCCAATAGTTATTCCAAGCTCTCTTGCAAGTCTGAGAGCTCTCTCATATATAGGCATGCTAATACCTCTTATTGTAATTATTCTACGTTCTTCTGATGTCATACAGGTATTACTCTCTTACAAGTCTATAAATGTTCTCTCTTGAAAAATAGATACATTATTTATAAGCTATTGAACATATCATAGTTATAGCATGATAGTTACGATAGAGAAGTCAAGTATTAGAGGCATAGTAGATGCACCACCATCAAAAAGTGTTGCACAGAGATTGATATTAGCAACATTACTCTCAAAACCAGGAACTATAACTTTAAGAAGAATTCCAAAATGTGGAGACGTTTTATCTAGTCTAAATTTTGTAAAATCTACAAATGTAGAATATTATGAAGATAATGGTGTATATATATTCAAAATACCTGAAGAATTAGAATTAAAGAAGAATATTATAGATCTAGGTGATAGTGGAACAACATATAGAATTGCTATAGGTCTAGCATCAACATTTAGAGAAGCAGTAGTTCTTGAATGTGGAAGAAGTATGAGAAGAAGACCCATATCTGACCTAGTAGAAGCATTGAAGAAGCTTGGTGCACAGATACAATATATTGAAGAACCAGGATATCCACCTGTTAGAGTTAGAGGACCATTGAAAGGTGGTAAAGTTAGTATTAGAGGTGATATATCTAGTCAATACATAAGTTCACTAATATATGCAGGTATTAGAAGTGAAGATGGTATTGAAATTAATGTAAAACCGCCAATAGTATCAAAACCATACATGTTACTTACAGTTAAATTATTGAAAAATCTTGGAGCTGATGTTGATATTGAAGGTGATGAAGAAGAGGGATATACAATATTTTCATATCCTTCAGATATTGATACATTTAATCTAGAAGTTCCTGGAGATTATGCATTAAGTGCATTCATAATGTCTATCGCTGCAGTATGTGGTGAAGAGGTAGTTATTAGAGGTTTTAATGATTATCTAAATAGTGTAGATATAGAAATTTTACAATACTTTAAAGATATGAATATAAATGTTAAAAAGATTGGAGATCTAGTATATGTATCATATTCAGACAATATTGAACCATGTGATCTAGATCTTCATGACAATCCTGATCTTGTAATGCCTATAGTAGCTGTAGCCTCATTTTCAAATGGTAAATCTATTATAAGAAATGTTAAACATTTAATACATAAGGAGAGCAATAGACTTAGAGAGATTAGTAGAACACTCAGGGAATTTAATATTAAGACAAATATTGATGAGGAGAGAGGATATATAGAGATAGTTCCAGGAAGAGATTATAAGGCTGCAAATATAGATCTACCAGATGATCATAGAATTGCAATGATGTGTAGTGTTATTGCATGTAGAGTTGATGGTGTCACAGTATTGAGAAATGCTGAGTGTGTAAATAAGTCATGGCCTGAGTATTGGAATATATTAAGAAAATTGGGTGTAAGACTTGAAATACATTAATTTATTACCAAATATGCACAATATACACATGTCTATCTCTTAATTTTAAGAGATTATAATCTTAACATTCTGTGAAACTTAGAGAATTATTAAATACTAGAAAATTCCTGATAGCATGTCCAATACCTACAAAAAATGTTGACATAGCAATACATCAGGCAGAGAAAGCTATTAGTGAAGGTGCTGATCTTGTAGAATTTAGAATAGATTATCTAATGATAACAGACAGCTCAGAATATGTAGAATCTGTAATTAGAATTATTAAAGAGTTTAACTATCCAAAAATAATAACAATTCGAGAAAAATCTGAAGGAGGTTTTAGAGAAGTATCACCATATTTAAAACTTAAGATTTTAGAAATTCTTGAGAGGAAGACTAACACGTATGTAGATATAGAGTTAGAGTTTTATAGAAAGTATTATAGGAATATTAAAACAACAGAATATGAAGGATTAATAATTTCAAAACACTACTTCTATGAAAGACCAACAGAGAGAGAACTAACAATAACTATTAATGAAGCTTTGAAAATTCCTGAAGTTGATATTATAAAAATTGCATCAATAGTAACATCAGATAGTGATATAATAGAACTTTTAAGAATAGCAAATAGAAGAGAAAGACCATATCTAGCAATATTCCCTATGGGTAACGTGAAGATATATAGACTAATACCACCCTTACTAGGTTCAAAATTGATGTTTTGTCCTCTCGATGAAGGTACAGCACCTGGACAAATACCACTACACTACTGCTGTAAATTTAGAGAACTAGTACTACAAATTGAAGGACTATAACACTATGGAAGTTTTAGCTCTTCTTAAAGCCCAGCATGATGTTACGATAGCTATTGAGAATGTTGCTGGATGTCTACAGCTCACTTCTAAATGTACATCTAGTACTGTAGGTCCTTCACCTAGACCTTGTATTCCAATATTTGTCTTATTGCATAGTTCTATTAGTTCTTCCTCAATTTTAGCTATTTTCTCATCTTCAGATCTAGTATCTATCTCTCTTAGATAGAGTGCTTTCATAGCATTTTTCACAGCTATGCTTATTGTTGCACCTATACCAACACCTAGTGTGAGTGGTGGACATGCATATCTTCCTAATGATTTTACTAATTTAACAACAGCCTTCTTCAAAAATTTAAAACCTAGTGTGGGTGGTACTGTAAATGCTCTACATGGTAATTCACAACCACCACCTTTCGGTATGTACGTAATTTCAATAATGTTATTTTCAAAATCTTCAATAAATATTTCAACGTCAGGAATGCCTTTACCAACTCCTGTTCCTGTATTTCTATTCGTTAAGACATCTACAGCGTTTGGTCTAAGTGGAATTTCTCTAGTAGCTTCTTCAACAGCTCTCTTCAAAATATCTATAAACTTATTATCTATGCATATCTTTGAACCTCTTATAAAAAATATGTGAGTTCCAGTATCTTGACATATAGGTCTTCTTAATTCTCTAGCAAGTTTAATATTCTCAATAATACATTCTAGAACCTTCCTACAGGTGTCAGATATCTTATAGCTATTATATATTTCTAATAGTTTTCTATATACATCTTCTGGAAGTTCTATCTGTGCTCTATATATCAATTCTTTTACTATATTTTTAATATTTTCAGTTAGTAGCAAGCTTCTTCACCATTCAGGTCGGCCGTTGTTCATCATTTTTTAAATCTCTTCAAGTATGCTATTGTTGAATGTTGTGTATGCATTATTATGAATCCTCTAGCTTCTTCATCTGTAGGATACCAACCTTTTATATAGTCTGCAAGTTCTTTATCATAGCTTGCATATTCACTCCATCTACCTACAGGTACTACATTTCCTTTATATAGTTTGAGTTTTACAACTCCACTTATCCACCTGTTCATCTCTTCTACAAGTTTTGACAATTCTATACGTAGTGGTTCTAGCCATAGTCCTCTATACACTAGGTCACTCCATGTCATATCTACTATCTGTTTAAATCTCCATTCATGTGGTGTGTATACTATCTTTTCAATTTCTCTATGTGCCTCAAATATTGTCACAGCTGCAGGTGCTTCATATACTTCTCTACTCTTAAAACCTACAGTTCTATTCTCTATATGGTCTATAAGTCCAACACCACAACTTCCAGCTAGTCTATTTAATGTGTTTATGATGTCTATAAGTTTCATCTTTTCACCATTTATAGATATTGGTATACCATCTCTAAACTCTATCTCTAAATATAGTGGTTTATCTGGAGCTTTCTCTATTGGTGTAACCCATTCAAGAGCATCTTCAGGAACTTCAACCATAGGATCATCTAGTTCTGGACCTTCAATACTTCTTGACCATATGTTTGCATCGATACTAAATCTCTTATGTATTTCAGGTATTGGTATTCCATGTTTTCTAGCATACTCGATCTCTTCAGCTCTAGTCATATTCCAACATCTAACAGGTGCTAATATCTCAATTTCAGGTGCTAAAGCTCTAATAACTGCCTCAAAACGTATCTGATCATTACCTTTCGATGTACATCCATGAGCTATCGCATCTGCACTCTCCTTCTTAGCTATTTCAACAACCTTCTCAGCAATTAATGGTCTTGCAAGTGCAGTACCTAGAGGATATTTTCCTTCATAAAATGCATTAGCTTTAATTGCCTGTGCAATGTAGTTATTTACAAATTCTTCCTTAGCATCGATAGTGTAGTGTTTAACTGCACCAATCCTATATGCACGTTCTTCAATTTCTCTAAAATCATCACCCTGACCAACATCTACAGTTACTGTAATAACTTCACAACCATACTTCTCTATTAACCATTTTATACATATAGAAGTATCTAGACCACCTGAGTATGCTAGAACAACTCTAGAAATCTTCTTGTTCGTATAGTGACCACCCTCTTCTACACCCATCAGTCACTATATATAAACTATACCTCAAGCTTTAGACAATATGACTAGAGGATTATTAAGAGAGAAGAGACTTGAAAAATACACAATACTGTATGAAATACCTGAAAACTACACTACAATATCTTCAGGAATATTTGGAGGATTTGGAAAGTATAGATACATAATTTTGAAGACTGTATCAAGAGATTTTAATGAGAGAGATGTATATAAGTGGTGTAGAAGAGAGATATTAGACAAATATAACCTACCTAATGAGACTGTGGTATTGTTAACATGTGTTGATGTTAATGATAGAGTTAGAATTATCGAAAATGTAGAAGATAATACTATAGATGTTGTAATGACTATAGGTCTAGAACCTGTAGTATGTATAGACTATGACAAAATATATACACCACTAGTTGGTGGAACTATAAACATAGTAGTATGTACCGATACTAAATTAACACCTCAAGGATTACTAGACCTATACAGGACTATTATAGAAGCTAAGACAATAGCAATTGTAGATACATTACTAGAATGTAATTCGAGACCAACAGGAACAATGACAGACACATTAACAATATCAGCACCAATAGACTATAAAGGATATACAACATGTAGTATAGTTACAACAATAGGAAATAAATTATCAAGAATAGTTTATAGAAACATAATACAAAAATACATACAAAACCTAGAAAACACAAAACTTGAAGACATAATAAGCAGGATAGTGAAAAACGAAATAAGGTATAGAAAGGTCATCATAGAGACACTCTGGCGGCCCCGCCGGGATTTGAACCCGGGACCTACGGCTTAGAAGGCCGCCGCTCTATCCAGGCTGAGCTACGGGGCCTTCGAACATGTCTAGATTACAGACTATTTTTAAATCTATCTCTATGCAAACTTTCTATTACATCAACCTTACGTAAAGGAAAGTTTTTAAAATAACAATATTGTGAAACTACGACTGTAAAGCCCCGGTAGCTCAGCCCGGTTAGAGCGGCCGACTGGTAATCGGCAGGTCCCGGGTTCAAATCCCGGCCGGGGCTCCATTGTTTTCGATCTTGCTTATTTCTCTTTGTTTTTCCTGTTTTTCATTAGTTCTTTCAATTTCTTCATTGGTTTCGTGAATATTGGTTTTTCTGGTATTAATCCTTCTGGTCTGAATAGTAGTATTATGATTATTACTACTCCAAACATTACCCATAGGAATAGGTAGTTTGGTGGGAATGGTAGTGCTGTTAGTGGTCCATATGTTCTTATTAGTGCTCTAATTATTACGTAGATTAGTGTTCCTACGAGTGTTCCTATTAATCCTCCTACTCCTCCTAGTAGTATTATTAGCCATGGTATGAATGTCCAGTATAGTCTAGCCATTACTCCTACAGCTGCTGCCTGTAGATATAGTGCATTTAATGCACCTGCTATTGCTGCTACTCCTGATCCTATTCCCATTGCTATTATTCTTAATATTGTGACATTTCTTCCTAATGTCTGTACAACAAGCTCATTTTCTCTCATTGCTCTTAATACTCTTCCAAATGGTGTATTACATAGTCTGTTAAGTATGTAGAATACTACTATGGCTATTATGACTATGCATAGTACAGAGACCTTATCTTCATAAGGTCCTGCCCATGCAAATATATCTCCACTAAGAGGTTGTCCTAGTGGTGTAAATACTTTGAGGTATAGTAAGTATATTGTTATTTCTGCTATTCCTAGTAGATACATGGCTAGGTAATCCTCTTTCAATCTTACAGCAGGTATTATAGATACAGCTCCAACAGCAAATCCTATTATGAAGCTTGTTATGACAATAGCTATTAGAAGTCCTATTGATGCAAGTGCATTTCCTTGAACATACTTCAATGCCCAATTCCACAGTGGGTATACTGCTAACATTCCAACAGCATATGACATAGCTTTACCGAAGTTTGGAATTCCTGCATATCCAACCTCTATATTAAGTCCTGATGATACTAGCAGGTAGAGTCCAAACCACACACCTATATACTCTAGTAGTGGTACTATGCTTGACATAGCTACACTCTACGTGTGATAACTTTTCTACCTAATAATCTTTCTATTAAACTACCAATACCTTTAGGACATATTAGCAATACTATAACCATTATTATTAGAGGAAATACATAGCCTAGCTCTGTATATCCTGTTATGTATGGTAGAAATATCTGTGACAGTCCTATAACATATCCACCAATTATAGCACCTATAAGACTATCAAGTCCTCCAACAATGCTTGACGCAAATATTAGTGGTAGCTGACTTGACCCATATGATGGGTCTGTAACACTGACACTCGGTATTAATGGCCATAAAACTCCAGCATATGCTGATAAGAGACCTGAGAGAGCCCATGAAAATACTCTCACAGCTTCTAAATTAACTCCAAGAGTTTGAGCAAGTGATGGATTTTCTACAGCTGCTCTTACAGCTATTCCAAACTTAGTCTTGTAAAGTATTGTGAATAGTATTATGTAAAGTACAGCTATCGACAATGTTGAGAATATGAGTAACATAGGTATTGAACCTATAGTGAAGTCAGATGCATACCATAGAGGTCTAACCTGTATTCCAAGATCTTGAAGATAGTTAGCATATATGAACAATAGTCCACATAGTATGAAGTCTCCAGCAAATGTAGCTATCATGAGCATTACTATAGATGCACCTCTCCTAATCAATGGTCTTATAATCAGGTAGTATACCAATATGCCAACTATCGCACCAATAATACACTCAACAGATAGTGAGAAGTATGGATGTATATGTAGTAGATAGTACATAGCTGTAGCTACATACGTACCAACCATAGCAAAACTTCCCTGCATAAAGTTTGGCACTTTAGTAGTCATGTATGTTAAAGTTAGACTAATAGTTAGTAGAGCTATTATATTACTGTAACACACAGCTTGAATAATGAAGGAACTAATCATAATTCGAAGATACGCATATACGAGGATTTAAATGTTATCAGATGTACATATTTTAAACTTATTGAGAATTATAACACTTCTAGATGGACATCATTGAGTATATTGATCAGATTGCTACACCTATAACGTCACTACTAGACACAACTTGTGATACAACTTAAAAGTAGTTGATAATACTAGGATTTGACTATGGTTAGCAAGAAGGTAGGAGCTATAATAGCTGGAGTCATAATAGCAATAATAGTTATAGGTGTTGGAGTTTGGTATGCAATATCACATAAAGCACCAACAAAGGCTGCACCAACAGTAACAGCAAAGAAACCAACAAAACCAACAAAGCCCACGGCTGTAACTACTGTAACTCTAGGTTTTCTTTTGCCTTTGTCTGGTGGTTTAGCTAGTGATGGTGTTTTGAATAAGTATGTTGCTGAGCTTGCTATTCATGATATTAATAGTTGGCTTGCAAGTGTTGGATTACCATATAGGTTTAGGGCTGCTTTCTACGATACATCGACCACTTATCAAGGTGCTGTTAAGGCTTATCAAGCTGCTAAGAGTGCTGGTATTAAGGTTATTATTGGTCCTATGAGTAGTCTTGCATTGACAGCAATATACAAGATGGCTGAAGCTGACCGTATTATTGTTATTTCACAATCATCAACAGCTATGAGTCTACATGTTGTTAAGCCATACGTATTTAGACTAGCACCACCAGACATGTGGCAGAGTAAGGCATTAGCAACAATAATTAAAGATCTTGGAATTAAGGCTGTATGTATAATCTACCGTGTTGATCCATGGGGTAAAGGATTGACTGAGTATTTAGAGAAGAATCTTGATAAGTATGGTATTAAGTATGTAGCAATTGGATATCCACCATCTGCAAGCACATTTACAAGCTATGTAGCTAGACTTGACTCATGTATTAAATCCTTCGTAGCTAAGTACGGTATTGCACATGTAGCTGTTGAAGCAATAACATTTGACGAAATAGCATACATTCTAAAGACAGCATCAAGCTATCCAACACTAATGAAGGTTATATGGCTTGGATGTGATGGATTTGCAGGTAGTCCAGCAGTATATAAGGTATGTCCAATAGCTACAAAAGTTAGACTACTATCAACAGTAGTTGGACTACCTGAAAGTAGAATGAACTGGTTAAAAGAGAGAATATTGAAAGAACATCCAGGTGTTGTTGGAACATGGGAATATGCATCAATAGAATATGACGCAGTATGGATTGCAGCACTATCAATAATAAAGTCATACATAGACACTGGAACACTAAACACAACATACATAAACGAAATACTACCACAAGTAGCAAAACTATACAGTGAAGGAAAACCAATACCAACAAAGAAAGGACCACTAACAGGACCATGGGTAACAGGAAAACTATGGGGTAAAGGAGCACTAACAGGACCAATAACACTAGACAAATACCACGACAGAGCAGGAGCTAACTACAACATATACGCAGTAATACCAGCAAAGACAAAGACAGGATGTGAATGGAAACTTGTAGGTATGTGGAACTTAGAGACAGGTAAGATTGTTGAATATTTAAAGTCTGTATTTACACCACCTTCATAAAAACTATACTGTAATCTTAATCTCTCTTCTTTCAAATATATTTAAAAACCTTCTCAACTCTTCACTTCTAGGTCTTTCCAATATCTCGTCTGCTGGTCCTGCCTCTACTACTCTCCCATCTTCAAAATATATTACATATTCTGCAAGTCTTCTTGCCTGTTCTATTGAGTGTGTTACAAATATTATATCAATCTTCTCTTTCAATTTAAGTATTGTATTCTCGATATATCTAGTAGATTCTGGATCTAGATGTGCTGTAGGTTCATCTAAGAGTAACACTTCAGGATTTAGGGCAATTGCTCTAGCAATTGCAAGTCTCTGAATTTGACCACCAGATAGATTTGTAGCAGGTAGATGTAGTCTATCTTTAACCTCATTCCACAGATTTGCAAGTTTTAAAGCTTCTTCAACTCTAATCTTAATCTCATTCTTATCCTTAATCTTTCTTATAGATTTCAATGGATATGCAATATTGTCAAATATGCTCATTGGTAATGCTATAGGTCTTTGAAGAACCATTACAACTCTAGTTCTAAGTTCTTGTGGATTTAATTTAAATATATCTTCACCCTTAAACAATACTTTACCGCTAATCTTCGCATTATATACTTCTATAACTCTATTTAAAGTTCTTAAGAATGTTGATTTACCACTACCAGATCTTCCAATAATTACAGTTAACTTTCTCCTAGGAATTGATACTGTAACATCTTTTAATGCATGTACTATCTTTCTACCCTGTCTATACCAGACATTCAACCTCTCTATAGTGAATAGTAAGTCTTGACCCACGTTACTTAATACTCTAGAAGTTGGTTTTAAAATAGTAATGTCTTACTTAGATTATGTAGCGATATACATAATCTATATAGCTATATAAAAGACTTACCTACAATTATAGAGGTACAACTTAAAAATATATAGTTCATTGATATCCCATGGCTAAGACACAATACATATTGATTACTATACTAGTTGTAGCTGTAGTTCTCGGTATAGCAATCTACTTATACACTGCACATAGTGTGAAACAGGTAGAAAAAGCACCTCAAAGATCATCTATAGTGATTAGAATAGGTGGAGCAACAGCGCCAATGTACCAAATTGAGAAATGGATAAGTATTTTAGAGAAAAGGTACCCAAACATAACGGTGATATATGATGCAGTCGGTAGCGGTAAAGGTATTGCTGGCTTTTTAGAAGGGATATATGATATAGCGCTTCATGATCCACCAATGCCAACACAGCAGTGGGAAGAAGCATATAGAAAATATGGGCCATTACTTGAATGTCCTGACGTTGGTGGCGCAGTCGTATTAATATATAACATTCCTGGAATCTCTGGAACATTAAACTTAACTGGAGAGATAATAGCTAACATATTCATAGGAAAAATAAGAAATTGGTGTAATAAAGAGATCCTAAGGTATAATAAGGGTCTTATTAAGACATGTAAAGATCATCACTATTACATACCTATAATACCAGTAGTTAGAAGAGAAGCTAGTGGAACAACATTCATATTTGTAACTTATCTAACTATTGTGTCAAATACATTCAGAAAGATAATGAGAATACAGTACAGTAAAAGAGGTCCCATGGCATACTTTAGACCTGACTGGTCAAGTATTTGGAGAGAATATGCACATACTATAGCTTATGGAATATACGCATCAGGCAATTATGGAATTGCATCAACAGTCAAACGTACTCCGGGTTCAATAGGCTATGTTGAATGGAGCTATGCAATATTCTCTAACTTAAATATGGCAAGAATATTGAACAGATACGGAAATTTTGTATATCCATCATATAGAAATATTGTAGAAGCATTTGAAAATGCTGCAGAAATACTGAGAAAGGAAAAGTTTAATCCACTAGGAGATCTATGGAAGGAGAAGATATTTGAGAAAATATTGAATCCTCCCGGAAACGACAGTTATCCAATAATATTCTTCTCACACTTAACAGTTAAGCTATATTACAAAAATCCTCTAAAGGCCATCGCAGTATATAGATTCTTATCGGTGGTCTGGTCTATGAATAACACATATGTTAGGGGTTATATACCAGTACCTAAGAGCATAAGGTCGATATGTTTAAGTACATTCATAAGATATGCAAGGGTTGATAATAGATCTCTAACTAGCTTCATAGGGATAACTAAGAATAGTTAATGTTAACACATGTGTGTTATGAAATCTAAAAACATATCAGACATCTTTCTAGCAATTCCACTATTGATATCTCTAGGACTTGTATTATACTTCCTAGTGGTGTTAGTATACTATAGTATTCCTTCAATAGTTTCAGGATATTTATTTAGATATGAGGCAGCATTACCATCAATTTACGGTTCTCTAATAATTTCTATAATTGCTGTAGTTTTATCGTTAATATTTTCGATAGCATTAACAATATTGATAAATGAATATCTTCCAAAATTTTTGGAGGGAATTATATCATCTCTAATTGATGTACTTGCAGCATTTCCAACAGTGATATTCGGTATTTGGGGTTTACAGATATTTGCTCCATATTTCAGAGATTTTGTTGAATGGCCACTATATAGATATCTTGGATTTCTACCACCATTCTCATACCCACCATATCAACTACAGTCAGCATTATTGACAGGTGTTGTACTTGGAATAATGGTTACACCATTCGCAACCGCTGTTATTAGAGAGGCATATAGGACAATACCTAGAGAACTTAGAGAAACATTACTATCTCTTGGTGCTGGTAAATGGGAGATTGCTAAAATATCTCTAATACAGATTCGTGAAGCAATTATCGGAGGATTAACATTAAGTTTTGGAAAAGCTATAGGTGAGACAGCTGCTGTAGCATTGCTTATTGGTGGTATTCCATGGTTCTGTCCATTAACAGCACAGTGTGAAGCTATTCCAGCATTAATAGTGTCTGAGATTGGTATGGGACTTATGTATCCAAATCTTCTAAGTGCATTAACAGCTCTCTCACTAATACTATTCATAATTGGTGCAGTTGCACTATTTGGAATTAGGTATGTTGTTAGAAGAATACATAGGTGATCTCTATGGTTCGTAAGTATAGGGTTAGAGATCTAATACTTGGAATATTAGTATCAACAACATCAGGAATAGTACTATCACTAATATTGTGGATGCTGTTAACAGTAGTATACCTAGGATCACAACCACTCTTAAAAGAGGGTATTAGAGCATTGATAGAAAGTCCCAATGTTGTACCTATGTCTCCAAAAATTGGAGGTATTGGACCAATGATATATAGTACATTAGTCATAGTTGGAACATGTGTAGCTATTGGACTTCCAATAGGATTTCTAACCGGTCTATACCTGTATGAACATCCTACTAGTAAGCTATCTAGAATATGTAGAAGACTTCTTGAAGTACTTGTTGAAGCACCAACAGTATGTTATGGAGTTGTTATATATCTAACATTTATACTAGCTTTAAAAGAGAAGCTTGCAATATTTAGTTCACTAAGCCTACTATTCATAATAATTCCATATGTAGCAATACAGACATGTGATATACTTTCAACACTACCAGCAGAATTGAAGGAGACATGTGTAGCTTTAGGTCTATCTAGATGGCAAACACTTAAAGTACTTACGAGAGCTGCATGGAGAGCACTTATTGCAAATATGATGATTAGTATTGCTAAAGTTCTTGGTGAGACAGGACCACTACTCATTGTTGCTCATGTAACAGTAAAACTCTCATGGGGACCATGGATATATCATCCATTAACATCTGTAGCACCTGTACCATTGACAGTGTTTATATATGCTGCAGCTAGAGCAGCTTTAAGTAAAGTAGTGATGCTTGGATGGCTTGCCTGTCTAGTACTTACATTGATGGCATTTGGACTGTTTATAATTGCTAGAATTTTGAGTAGAACTATCGAGATATTGTAGGTTAAGGTGTTACTCTTCTAATATCTCTTGGAAATGGTACTGCATCTCTAATATGGTCAAGACCACAAATCCACATTACAAGTCTATCAACTCCAAGTCCAAAACCTGCGTGAGGTACGGATCCATATCTTCTAAGATCTATATACCATTGATAATCTTCAGGATTTAGACCAAATCTCTTAATCTTCTCAATAAGCATTTCAGGATCTTCGATTCTCTCACCACCACCAATAATCTCACCATAACCTTCAGGAGCTAGAACATCTACGGATAGAGTTCTCTTAGGGTCGTTTGGATCATTCTTATGGTAGAATGCTTTTATATGTTCTGGAAATCCGTAAAGGTGTATAGGAACATCAAAATACTCCATTAATACTCTCTCCTCATCAGCACCAAGGTCAGAACCCCATTCAATATTTAGACCTCTATTCTTCAATATTTCAATAGCCTCATCATACTGTACTCTTGGAAATGGTGGTTTAACATTTTCAAGCTTCTCAATATCACGTTTAAGTATTGAAAGTTCTTCAATTCTCTCATCAAGAACTTTCCTAACAATATGACTTACAAGTTCTTCAGAAACTTTCATAACATCTTCCATATGTGCCCAAGCCATCTCAGCTTCTGCATGCCAAAATTCTGTTAAATGTCTTCTAGTTCTTGATGGTTCTGCTCTAAAGCTTGGAGCTATTGTATACACTTTCTCTAATGTAAATATCATTGCTTCTAGATAGAATTGAGCACTTTGAGTTAAGTAGACTTTCCTATCGAAATACTGTACAGGAAAGAGTGTTGCTCCTCCCTCGACTGCTGCAGATACGAATATTGGACATTGAACTTCATAAAAACCATTCTTTCTAAAGTATTCATGTATTGCTTGAAATACTGTATGACGTATTCTCAATATAGCCCACATCTTTCTACTTCTAATCCATAGATGTCTAACATCTAGAAGATATTCAGAGTCTGTCTGTGCGGCAGATACATTTATTGGAAATGGTTCTCCAATAAAATACCACAGTATCTTAGTTACATGAATCTCCTTACCTCCAGGTGCTCTAGGCTCATTCTTAACAATACCTTCAATAATTATTGAGGATTCGATATTCAACTTTCTAGCTTCTTCAGCTAAATCTCCAGAGAACACTGCCTGAATTATACCTTCACCATCTCTAATGACTATGAATACCTTATCTCTAAACTCTCTCTTCCTATATACCCAACCTCTAACCTGTACTATATCACCATCTTCACAATATTTCAATACTTCAGATATCTGCTTAAGCATCCTTCATTAATTGAAATCTCTACTTGATAAGTCTTGTCATTCTTTCTTTTCTTCTGTCTCACAATATACTGCTTCAACAACTAGATTAGCACCATGTATTGGACAGGTCTCTGATGATATTGCACCAATATGATCACCTTCTCTGAATCCTCTTCTAAGTCTATAATCACATAATGGACATTTTAGTACTGTTACTGCTTTTGTTGTTACTAGCTCAACGGGTTGTGGCATTAGTACATGTTTTCTCATGAAGAAGTATGTTATGAATATTAGAACTATTATTGCACAGATAGTTATACTTGTGAAGTATAGTATTACCAAGTCTAGACTTGTCACTGACCTACACCTATAGTATTACCAACTCCAATTAATATAACTTCTTCGTTATCTCTAACATTTTCATCTATAATTCTACAAATTCTTTCAACACTTTTACTAGTAGCTTCTGCAATATCTTTATTCATTAATGTTAAAGCTTCAGGAACACCCATCTTTATCAGTATTGCATATAGTGGTATTCCATATCTAGCTGCTATAGTTTCAATATTAAACTTCTCAACACCAATACCACCAATAGCAACACCAATACCTTCAGCTATTGATCCAGTCTTCTCACCTTCAAGTTTTAATGCAGCATCTACAGTTATGATCATCTTAGGCTTAACACCACATCTCTCTACTAGATATATAACAGCATCATCAAGTCTACCAGTGTTCGAACCTGGTCCTAGAGCCTTTATAATATATACAGTCTTGTTCCTATATCTACATCTTGCTATGTATGTATTCTCTATAGAGTGGTTTAGCGGTTCAACTTCTTCACACTTCTCTTTCAGAAACTTATATGCTGTTAATGGTCCAGCACTATCACCTATAGGTTGTCCTTTTGTAAATGCTGATATTGCACCATTTAGAGCATTTACAAACTCTTTAATTTGTGGTAATGCCATGTATACTTGCAGTAGTAGGTATGGGTTCTTATATTTCATACCAAGTTTGTAGTAGTGCATTATTATCTTGTATATGTAGTTCAATACTCTCAATGCTTCAATACTGCTTGCAAGATTTTGAATTATAGGTTTATCTACAGGAATTATCCTTCTAACAAGCTCTTCAAGTCTATGATCGTACAGTATTATCAGATGTTTAAGTTTTGATACTAAACCTTGAGGTTCTATCTGTGTTGGTGTTATTACAACATACTCTATCATATCCTTAATTCTATTCTCAATTTCTGACCTATTTGGAGTTGATATATTTTTTCTACGTGCAATATTTTCTATAGTTGAAACTACATTAGCAATATTTTGATTTAAAACTCTACCAAGATCAACAAGTAGTCTGTTGATAGTTCCTGATAGTCTTAGAAGTTGATAGTAGTCTCCAAATAGGAATGGAAGTATGAAGAATAGTGCTAGCCAAAATAGAAACCACCAAAAACTATTTCCACCACCATAATATGTGTATAGTGGATTTTGAGTAACATTCCTACTCTGTTCAGCAAATACTGCTAGATATCCTAGAGCTACCCTAAGCATATATATCACATGGTAGAAAGCTGATATTTAAATATGTATATTACATGCTTTAACAAGTGCACAATACCTTAAAAGTCTGAACATTTACTAGATAGAGGATGAAGTACAGATTGTTAGACATACTTGCATGTCCATATGACAAAAAATTTCCATTAACACTCATAGTTATAGAAGAGAAAGAGTATCCTGAGAGGAAGTATGAGTGGGAAAAGAAACCATTTTGTGAAGAATATTGTGGACTTTTGAGAAAGTATATTAAAGATATAAAAGATGCACCGTGTGAAGAATGTATTAAGAAGGAAGTTGTAACAGGAATATTGTACTGTCCTGAATGTGGAAGATGGTATCCTATTAAGGAGGAGATACCAATACTACTTCCAGATGATTTAAGAAGTGTTAAAGAAGATGTAGAATTTCTACAATCTATACAGGATAAGTTGAGAAGTATAGCTCCTGAACTTGCAGATAAGATATTGAAGGAGGGTAAACCATTCAATCTCCAATCAAAGTCTTAACTAACCCTCCTCACTAGTACTTACACTGGTAGTCTTTTCTTCCTTCAATGTAGTGTACTTCAACACCTCTATATCTAAAATCTCTACAAAATCTTCAAACTTCTTCTTCAATATTCTAAAAGCTTCTTCAATAAGATCTCTCATTGACATATTTCCAAAAGATTCTATCCAAAACACATACTTGTTAGTTTCCCAATCAACCTTTATGGATCCTTCACATACATGTTCACATGTCTTCCATCTATTAAAAGTACATTTTTCAACATCTTTAACCTTCATACCCTCATTATCATTCCAATCTAGAGCATCAGGACATATATCTTTACACATGTCATAACACTTCTTATCACTACTATTCACTATAATGACCTTAGGATAGTAGTAGTATGCTGCTAGACATGCCTGCCATTTAACATGTTCTCTAGCTCTTCCAAGTCTAGCTATTGCTTCAAGAACAATTCTCTGACCTTTACCAAGCTTGACTATGGGTATGTCAGGATATACAGGTTCTACATCTGGATCATCACTCTTCAAATCTCTACTATACACTATTGTTGGTTCTCTAGCCTCTACCTGTAGTGTAAGTCTTGCAGAACATTGTGACTGATCTACAAGACCTTCTTCACATTCTTCAATCTTTGGAAATTTCTTCAAATTAGTCTTTAATGGTATTAATGCTAATCTATGTGCAAGAACTTCATCAAACATCACAGACGTATTATCTAGAATTACAACCTCATCAATTGCTAGACATGGAACATCTGAAATTAATACTCTTCTCAAGGCATTTATTAGTGGAGGACTTATACCTTCAATAACCATCTTCAAATAGTTATCTTCCTTCTCTAAGATTCTTACATTGATTGTAGGCATATTGTAAGTCTAGAAATTGTCTACCTATATTACTTTTTAGCTTGTTGAGCTTTCATTTTTCTCTGCATCTTCCTGACCCATGTCTGCTTTCTTGGATCACGTTTAAACTTTATCATACTTACAAAACATTTTCTACTACAAAATCTCAATATTGTACCATCCTTCTTAACATATGTTATTCCAAATCCTGGTGGTATTGGTGCTCCACAGAATGAACATTTATATATTCTCATTGCATTTTAACTGTATGTGAACATACTTATAAATATTCCTAATTATCACAATACTGGTACTTAGTTATCAATTATCAGGTCAGAAAGGTTCTTAATAATGTGTGGGATATACCTAACATGAGGGTTGCATATATTTCAACTTTTCCTCCTGCTAAGTGTGGTATTGCTGAATACACATATGACCTAGTTACATCAATACTAAAAATATCACATCGTACAAACATAACAATACTACGTTTAAGAACTAGAGAAGGTGATACAAATCCTGAAGAGTATGAGTTAGATAAGATTGGAGATATTGTTGATGTAGGTCTTGCAGGCTGTCCAGACTATGATAAGATTATTAATGAAATTAGAGAACGTAAATATTTCGATATAATACATATACAACACGAATATTCTCTATTTCCATGGAGTTCAGATTTTATAGAAATGTTGAAAAATATTAAGAAATACACATCAACGCTAATAATAACACTCCACACAGTTAGACATGTACTACATTATGAAAATATTCATGAATTTCAGAGAAAGATATGTGAAATTGCAGATGTAGTAATTGTACATAGTTCACTACAGGAGATGGAGTTAGTACATCAGGGAGTTAGTATTGATAAGATTGTGAGAATACCACATGGTACACGTATATTGAAAATTGTGAGTAAGATAGATGCTATACGTGAACTTAATTTAAATATTCCAAACAACTTCAAGGTAATATTAATACAGGGGTTTTTAAGGAAAGATAAGGGTCTTCATATAATATTAAGAGCACTCGACCTACTAGTAAATAAGCATGGTCATAGAGATGTTATACTACTAGTTGCTGGACAACTTCAAGGTGAAGAAAATAGGAAATATGTTGAAGATTTTATGAAATCTACTAAAAATATGCAGGGTAGGATTATAATAATGTCAAAATATTTAACTCGTAGAGAGATAAATCTAATCTACTCAGCAGCAGATGTCATAGTACTACCATATATAGATGTTAAGGGAGATATTGGTGTTAGTGGTGCATTTCATCTAGCTCTTGGAAGTTTTAAGCCTATAGTATGTGCTAGAGTTCCTAGATTAATAGAATGTTATGAACTTGCTCCAAGACTTACATTCCCACCTGCAAATCCTGAAGCATTAGCAGCTAAGTTGAGTATAGTCTTGTCAAACTATGAGAAAACTCTAACCTACATAAGACCATTAATACAGTATGCATATGAGACTAGCTGGATAAATGTTGCAAAGATGCATCTAAGATTGTACTCAGGTGTTGAGCCATATATGATAGATATACACTATGAGAAGTTGCCTGCTAAAACTGAGACTATGAAGATAAGTAGAAAGATACCTATAAAGATTAGAGAAGAAAGAACATAAACTATTATATAAATCTATTAGAAATTTTAAGAAAGGTGGATAGAATATTGCTGCAACTATACCCATAGATATTATTCCTAGAATTGTGTAAAGTACTAGACTTACAACATCTCTCTTAGTACCTATAAGTACAACTCCAAGAGCAAGCAGTACTAAGATTATGAATGCTATATATATTAGACTAGTATAAAATGACGAGTATTCATGATAAAATTTTTGCAACATCCTTATGTAGTCATATATGCTCAATATCACATACATATACGATGCACTTACAATTACTCATTCCAAGTAATTTATATGCATAGCGCTATATATCTACGACATACTGTACTCTCCAAAGAGAATCCTGCTTTTCTATCTTCATCATGTGATATGTCATTGCTTTAATTATCGTACCTTTGAATCCATGCTTATTTTTATCATAATCTTCACCACATATGGTAGCTTTTAGTATATATCTATCTTCTACATTACTAATATTCAAATCTTCTATACTTGATATTGCAAAATTTTCAGCATCTAACCTATATAATAGTTCATCAATCCAATTAAACAGTAGTTGTTCTAGATCTATACCCTCAATATTAATTTCAATACATTTCTTCTTCTCTACTTTTGAAGTATCATATATAAATTCTGCAAATCCATATGCAGCATTTTTAAAAGCTTCTTCAAGAGTACATCCATATGCTACTATCATAACATCTGCAGTATGTTCAGCATATTCGAAAGGCTTTTCAACTTTACATACTTCACCACTCATACATTAGATTTGAATATTGTAGAGACTATTAACATTGTCTCAAAACATATTAATGATAGACAAAAGACTTTAATAATACATAGCTAGAATTTTGATACATGGTAATTTGGACTCCTGAAACTACAGTTATCAAGAGAGATGGTAGAAGAGAACCGTTCATATACGAGAAGATTGTCATGTCTTGTCTAAAGGCAGGAGCACCACCTGAAATAGCTAGGAAAATAGCAACTAAAATATTTGCAAAGATAATAATGGAAGAGAGGAAGGAAGTTACTGCCAAAGAATTGACAAAATGGATCTTAGAACAATTAAGACAGGAAAATGAGGAATGGTATAGAAATTGGATAGTCTTCGATAGAGCAGTAAAGAGAAGAAAAACAGAGGAAGAACTCAAGGAATGAGTGGTGGGCCCGCCGGGATTTGAACCCGGGACCTACGGGTCTGGAGCTACGGCCAACCGCCCACTCGGCGGTTGTCCGCCGCTCTGCCTTGCTGAGCTACGGGCCCTTACTGAGTACTAAAAATATCATGACTATTCTTAAACCTTACTCTATGTTCCTGTCTTTCATATCTTAAGTAAGTGTTATTTTTCTCCTAACTCAACTTAGGTTTTAAGTACGTTATGGTGTTTGAAAAATGTGTAAATGCTGATGCTGCATGTGAAGTTCGTGAGTTTAAGTCTGTAGATATTGTTAGGAGGTTAGGTGTTATTCCTCCACATCATATACATTTGAAAAATTATCCAATTGCTACACCTGTATCTGCATTTAATGCATCTTGCATAATTGATGAAGCTTCTAATATTGTGATGATATATGCAAGAATAATACTTGGCTATTACATGTATGTTAGTGCTATAGCTCTTCTAGAAATTCCTCTAGATGATGTTCTTACAGGTGCTGTAAGTTTCTCACATTATCCTGCAACTATAGTTGTATACCCATCTGTCAAATATGATATTTGGGGTACTGAAGATCCTAGAGTTCAGGAAGTTGATGGTAGGATATGTATGATATATTCAGGACGTACTATAAGCTATTTCAATCCATCAATTAGAAGAGAACGTACACTACCAGTACTTGCATGTTGTCAAGATTATAGAAGATGTACAAAGATTGGAGTGTTCGTACTTAGAAGAGGACTTAGAGAGTTAACTATAAGTGATAAAGATGCAGTAATTCTAGATGTTGGTGAACCTGAATGGGTATATCTACTACATAGACCACATATGATGAATGAGATTCATTATCTAACTGCTAGTCAAGTACCTAGATCAATGATAGTTCCAGGTAACTCATTTAGAGAAATTGAAGTTAGAAATACTAAAGTTGTTATGGAACCAGCAAAATTTGAGTATAAGTTAGGGTGGTGTACACCACCTGTTAAAGTTAGTGAGAATGAGTATCTAGTTATTGTTCACGGTGTTGATCGTGAAATTGAAGGTTATAGAGCATTTGCAGCATTGTTAAGATATGATAAAGATACAGGACTTAGACCAATAGCAGTAACACCATACTACATACTAGAACCAAGAATGATGTATGAAGTATATGGTGATAGACCATTTGTAGTATTTCCATGTGGATTAGCTAGAGTAAGTAAGAATGAACTATTGATAGTTTATGGTGCTGCAGATTATGTAATAGGTTTTGGATTAATACATATTGATGATGTAATGTCTCTACTAGATAAGGGAAGACTTGAATAGTATTATTCAAAAATTTCAACTACAATACCTTCATCAAAACCACCTCTCTCAATTCTCTTAACTTCTTTAACATCTAGAACATCTTTAAGAGAATATCCTCTAATTTTTAAAATACTTTCTAAAACTTCTAAAATATCTGCAGCTTCTTCAATAGATGGATTTTTAATAAACTCGTAAACTTCCTCAACAAGCTTATCTAGCAGTAGTTTAAGAAGTTCTTCTTTATCTTTAACATATTTAACAATTCTAAACTTCTTACCTTCTCTCTCAAGTATTTGAGGTATCTTATCTCTCACAAGCTTTCTCATAGTAGTCATATGTTGGAAATATTTATATAGTCACATATGTGACTAGTGCTGTAATGTCTAGATGGCATTGGTCTGTTACAGATGAGGATATTATAGATTTGACATTTAGAAAGTTTGGAGTTAAGATTACAGAAGATCAGATTGTTAAAGCTGCTGGTCGTGAATATAGGATTAGTTGGAAGAAGGCTATTGAAACTGCTAGATTTATAAAGTACATGACTATAAAGCAGGCTGAGTGGTATCTTGAACAGGTAGTTAAGCTTAAGATGCCAATACCAATTAGGACATTTATAAAGAAGCAAGCTCACCATAGAACTCCATGGTCTGGATGGCCTGTAGCTAAGTGGCCTGTTAAAGTTGCTAAAGCATTTCTAGAAGTATTACACAATCTTGAAAATAATGCAGTCTATAAGGGGTTGAATGTTGATAGAGTCGTTATAGTACATGCAGCAACACATAAAGGTAGGAAAATATGGAATTACATGCCTAGAGCATTTGGAAGATCAACACCATGGGTACAAGATACAGTACATATAGAGCTTGTAGGTGTAGAATTACCACCAGACAATGTTCCAAAGAGGATTAAACTAGTACCATTTAAGTGATGAATCAGGCTCTTACTGAAAATGATGAAGTTCTTTTCAAGCTGATAGACATACAGTAACTTTTTCATATATCTAACAATGTGCTAAATGTGAGAGATGTCATATCTTGAAAATCTTGTACTAATAGCAGCAACACACAGATGGTTAAATACTGATGAACTATCAAAACTATACACAGATATCGAAGACACATATAGAAAAATATTGCAAAAATTTAACATAGATGAACTATTTATACTACAGACATGTCATAGAGTAGAATATTACACATATTCTAGAGATAATATAGATTACACATATAAAGACATAATATGTGAAGTATATAGAAATGAAGAATATTTAAAATATTTCAAAATCTTCAAAGGTCTGGAAGTTGTAGAACATATTCTCAAAGTAGCTGCTGGTCTTGACTCAGCAATAATTGGAGAATGTGATGTTTTAGGACAATTAGAGAAAGCTTACGATTACGCATTGAGAAATAGATATATTAGAGATATACTTAAGCTAATAATTGAAAGATCTATAAGATTTGGAAAATATGTAAGAACAGTAACAGGAATATCAAGAGGAATACATGGTTTTGGATCATTAATAGTACAACTATTAAAAAGACTCTACGAAGATTTAGAAAACACTAAAATACTTATCGTAGGTGCTGGTGATCTAGGATCAACAATAGCTAAAGAATTATATGATAAAAATTCTAGAAATGTAGTAATACTAAATAGAACTATAGATAAAGCTAGACAAATAGCAGAAAAATTAGGCTATAAATATGATAAACTTGATATAGACACATTGATAAGATATATGGAAAATTCAGACGTAACTATACTAGCAATATCATCAGAAAAGCCAATAATAACAAAAGAAATTATTAAAAAATTAAGAAAAAAGCCACTAATAATAGATCTAGGAGTTCCAAGACTTGTAGAAAAAGATATTGAAGCACCAGTAATATATTTTGAAGATCTTATAAAACTCGCAGAAAAATATAATAGAGATAAATTAGAAGAAGTTAAGAAGGTAGAAGAGATGTTAAAACAAGAACTTAAAAACATAAGTATTGAAATAGAGAAAAAAGAACTTAAGAAACTAGTAGGAAAATATGTAGAATTTGCATACAACATAGCTAGAAAAGAATTAGAAAAAGCTGTAAAAGAAGGATTAGTAGAAGATAGACAGATAGAGAAACTAGACATAGTAATTAGAAGTATAACATCAAAAATAGTAAGACCAATAATAAAAACGCTAGAGGAAAATATACAACAAGATACACAAAAGATAAAACAAATATTAATAGAAATAATACAAAACATAGAAAAAGAATTCACAAAAGAAAAAACTTACAAAACAGTAAAAACATGAAAAACACAAGTGATGAGAAAGGTAGCCTCAGAAAAATGAAGAAGGTCCAAAGCGCTGATTGACGAAGTGAAGAGTTCTCAACGTCTTTATAAGTCATCTCTCACTGTGACTGTTGACGATAGGCAGGAGTATGTTAGAATTTACCATCACGATGTTGAGATGTGGCTTAGTACTCACTTATCCGAGGTACCTGAGAGATTTCGTGACCTAGTCAGGAAGTTCATCCTGTATTGCAGGAGGACAGGTGTCAAGGACATAACAATATACACGTACCTTCCCAAGCTCAGAAACTTCCTAACATACCTACATGAACAGGGTGTAGAAGACATATGCGACATAGACGAGGATCTGATATACGACTTCGTCAAATACCTAGAGAATGAAAGATACTATTAGTAGTTTTCTTGAAATATCTCTATCTCATTAGTATTTTCATATGAAGTTTCTCGTCTTCTAAAATTAAGGTGATGTTAGAAAGCTGCATTATTTTCAGGATAGGGAGATAAGGTTGTAAATTCGAAACCAAATAAGGATAGCCGGGTGGCAAGTCTTGGCCTTTAAAATACCTGCTATATACCTTGAAGTTGATGTTGCTCTAATAATCGCGGTCACAAACGTACACTGCGGCGCGGGTAGATTTGGAGGCATAGTTGACCTTCCTATTCAGAGAGACGAGTATGAATATCCATGTATCTACAGTTCAAGTATTAAGGGAGCTTTAAAGACAGCATTGTTGTACGCATTCGCTAAGGAATACAATGGCGACTATGAGAAGGCACGTAAGGCAGTAATGACACTTCTAGGACCTGAACCAGAAAGCGGAGAGACCTTTGAGTCGAGCATTGCCATACTTGACGCATATCTTCTGACTATGCCTGTGAGAAGCTTAAGAGGTATTTACGCGTATGTGACGTCGCCACTATTGTTAAAGAGATTTGTGGAGAGAGTAGAACTTGTTACTGAATTCTCTAATAAACATCAAGGAGCTAGTGAAAGACAAGCCAGCTTAGAAAGTAAGGTCGTGATGCTTAGAGACAGAATGAAGAAACTTTTAGAACAGGCGGAAGATTTGAAAGAAGATGAGTGTATATGTGTAGGAGATTGTAGTGGTCTTCGCATAGAAAAACTTGAAGGAGAGCCAATAATTCTTATAGAGGAAGTTTTAGTTAAACCAAAAAGCGAAGATAAGGATAGGAACATACTAAATGTACTGGGACTTGATAGGCCGCTGCTCGTGCTGCATGATGAGACTGCTAGGTACGTTATTGATAGAGGCATCATAAGACTTACACGTGTAAGGCTTAGAAAGGATACAAAGACCGTTGAAGCAGGACCCTGGACGGAAGAGTATTTACCCACGAAAGCCAGACTTCATACATTGATACTGTACAAGCGACCTCCCCTGAGTGAAAGCTATGTAAGAAGCATACTAAACAAAAAGGAAGGGGAAATTAGTGCCGAAGACTATGTAGAGTCTCTCAACAAGCTGGGACTACTGAAAGATAAGAATGAAATCATGAAACTAATCCATAGTGGAGATTATATTAAGGCCAACGAGGAGATTGTAAAAGAACTAAGAAAAGCATTCAAAGAAATCATAGAACAACATTTGAGGAATTACCTTATAGTTGGGGGACACGAGACAATAGGAAAAGGAGCGGTAAAGTTAATGTTGCTAGGTTAATAGTATATCACTAGGCCGAGCGTGGTATGAAGCTTGATCCCTTAGGAGAAGCTATTAGGATATTCATGGAGATAAAACAAGAAGTCGGGCCAAACGAAGAACTAGGATCAGAACTGAGAACGAGGGCAAGACAGATACCAGAGCTAATAGAGGAACTAGGGCTAATACCTGCATTAAGCTTCTGTTTTGCCAAAGCTAAGGAGAATAAGTCTTACGAACTCTATGTTAAGGCTATGCTAAGATACTTAAAGGACTTGCAAGTAATCACAAAGGATCCGAATGACGCATTCAGTAATCCCGATGGAATACTCAACGAGATACACCCGAAGTCTACTATCATAGTGCAGTTACTACGTCCGTTTTTAATAGAGTTTAAACGTCTCTGTGAGGCTACATGGAGAGCTAGGAGTGGGTAGATATGTGTTCTAGTGAAGATATATACAGGGACTTACAGCAACAGCTTTTAGACGCAGACACCATATGTCGTATAGAGCTTGAAGTCATCACCCCTCTGTTAATTGGAGGTTATGATGCCAGACGTTATCACAATGACCTTGGATACGAGAGTTTGAGAGAATCCTCCATCAAGGGGGTCTGGCGTTGGTGGGCTAGAGCGCTTATCGCGGCAGCATTGAAAGAAGACTACAACATTTGTACAGATCTTACATGTCTTGACAAGCTTGTAAGTAAAATTCTCGGAGGATCAGGCAGTAATGAAGGACAATCAAAGTACTCTATTCTCGTGGAACCCTTAAACTCGGCCAAAGTGTGTGAAGGCATTGAAATTTGTGATAGAACCTATGGAGAGGTTCCGCGAATTAAGCTACTCAGAAGGTTCTACGATAAAGCTATCGCGGAAGGAACACGTTTTACAGTTGCCATTCTGAGGAATAGAAAGACTACACATACCGAGGACAAATTTGCTGTTTGGTCCTTAATCATAGCATTACTGTTTGATGGTATCGGCAAAGCTACTTCAAGAGGATTTGGTAAATTCAGAATCTTAAATGTGGACAAACTTGAAAAGCCAAATAACATTATTAGTAGGCTATATAGTTCAACATCACCAGAGCATGTGAGAGATTGTCTGAAGGAAATTATCAGGGAAGGCGTTTCCCACGCAAAAGAAGTGTTAAGGTCACTTGAATCATTTGACAGGTATGTTGGTAAATACCTTGAAGGAGTCTCAAAGGATAATCCCATAGTTGAGATCGCACTAGTAGACAAATTAATGATTATCCATGTGCCTAGAAGAGAATTCAGAAATGTTAAGGATATACTGGTAACCCTGGGACATGCCACCCTGAAAAGCTACTGGAAAGCATTGGACGTTAGAAGACAAGGGCTAAGCTTTGGCAAGGCTCTAAGAGAAGCTCGAAATATTGCAGGGAAGAATTATCACACATGGATTCTAGGTTTACCACGCTCGCAGGAGCCACTTATATTGTCCGACTCAAGGAGGGAGGACAGCGTCAAAAGAGAACTACAAAACGCAATTAACAAAATAAAAAATTCTATTCAGGCAGATGACATGAAAGTGCGAGAGCTAATTGACCTAGTGAGGGTAGAAGTAGAAAGAAACAAAGTAAGGATCCCTACTGGTTACTACTTCCTGGGTGACAGTAAGCGAGATCTTAAGCTACGTAGAAAGTCCCCTATAAGGTTTACTATAATACCAGTGGGCAAAGGGAAGTACTATGTTGCAATATTTGCATTCAAGACCTACGAATGGAACGAAATCTTGCGCCAATTAGTTCACGTAGGAGCTCATGTGCATCGATGTAGTTTTGAAGTAGCTCCTATAGCAAGTTCTATAAAGATAGATGAAGTGCTTAAAGATGCGATTGAAAGAATTTCAAAGATAATCGAAATTGATAGACCTATGAGATGAAACATTTCGAGAAGGTAGATGCAATGTTCCACAGGCTGTTAGAACTACTAAATCAGACCAGAGGTGTTAATCTAGTCTCGTATAATCTCTTGTCTTACGTTACACTTAGGGGAACTTATATCATGTGTAAAAAGGCTAAAGGCTATAATATTAACGACGATAAGAGACGTCTACTCGAAGAAGTTTGTAGAAACTTTAAGATCGAAGCTAGTGATTATGTGAAACGCAACTTAAAAGAGGTCGAAGAAGCTCTTCTAGCGAACGGATATTACGTCAAAGTCTGTAAGGTCAAGGCCATCAGTAGGGTTATAGTTGGTACAAGTGAGTCCTTCGCACAAGTACCCTTTGAAGTAGGTCTATTTTTCGATCCTGTACTCAATGTTCCCTTTATACCCGGCTCTACATTAAAAGGTGCGTTTAGGCAAGCTTTGGAAGAACTTATACGACGCGAAATTACTGATAACAGCCAGGCCAAAGAAATCGCCGACATAATCTTTGGTAAAGAGGGTCTATCAGGGCTTGTTGGTGTGACAGATGCTTATCCTGTTAAATCTGGCGAGGGTGGTAGGTTATTTGAGCCTGACGTACTAACACCACACTATCCTTGCGCTAAGACAGAGCTTGACGTTAAGCCAAATCCTGTGCTTTTTCTCACAATCGCTCCAGGCGTGGAGTTCCAATTCTACGTATATTTCAACAAGGAGACATATGGATTAAAGTACGTTTTCTCGCAAAAGATGAGAGAACTACACAAGAAGAGAAGACTAAGAAGACTCGGAACGGTGAGATATCAGGATTTAGCGAAATCAGAAGTAATAAAAGCCGCTGAAGCTCTTGACAGGGCACTATACCATGACGAACTTGTCCTAGACTTAAGTGAAGCCCTTCAAAGATGCAATAAACCTAGTGCAAATATTATACCCTATGTAGACCGTGCTATCCTTCATGCTTTTGCTAGAGGTATTGGTGCTAAAACCTCAGTTGGATATTCAAGGTTTACGATCGTAGAATATAAGTCCCTTAGACTAACCGAGAAGAAGTGAGAGCATGCTAGGTGAGTTTATCAAACTTAAAATTGCTGCACTTCTCCATGACCCTCCACATAAGCCTTGGGTCTTAGGAGAACATGAAGAAAAAGCCAGAGAAATTGCAAGGATAGTCTTCGGTGAAGAAATTAGTGAAAAATTGCAAGATCCCAGAGTTAAGAGTGCAGATAAGGTTGCGTCTAGTTTCGACAGATACTTACTAAGCATTATCGAAGGAGAAAGGTACATACCTGGTCTCTTTAAGGAAGAAAAGAAGAAGCTGAAGAATATTCTTGAACCTACATGCGAAATTGAACTGCCTGCAAAGATCGACGAAGATAAGGTTAACGAATATGTGCAATCGCTGAGAGATTATATTGCTCGTACGCCTGATAATATCAAGTATCACGTGTTCTACTTTCTCTATGAGCTTCTGTGGCTTCACAAAGGCTTACCGCTAGGTCCTGCTGATACAAGGACTCCAACACATAGCGTCTTTGATCATGACTATGCTACCGCCGCAATGATTAACTGGACCTTCAGTAATCCTGGAGAAATAAGGGGTCTTCTTGTAGGCCTAGACGTTGCTAGTACACAAGAGTACATAGCCTCTAGCCGCAAGTTGCGAGATTCATGGACTTCAAGTTACGTGGTCTCAGCTTTAATATGGTTCACAATTATAGAACTTGTTGAGAAGCTAGGACCTGATGTAGTCTTAACGCCAAGCATGAGGTTAAACCCATTCTATGCACACTGGCTTAGACAGAGGCTAGTAGAAAACGGTTCAGCAGACGTATGGAGAGAGCTAGAAAAGCTCCTCAAAAGATCAGTTTATCTGACAGACTCCCTGTACCAAATGTATCAATCTTTGGGGATACCTCCGTACGCGATTATACCGGGCCGTACAACATTGATATTGCCACCTCTAGATGTGCTAAGCAAGTACGTAAGCAAGTCTCTCAGTGATATAGAGGACTTGAAGGAATATTTTAGAAAAAGATTCGCAGAAGGATGGAGTATATTGTGGAAAATTGCTGAGAAGTATTCATGCTCAAGTGAGGGAAAAGAGGATGACATTGTATGGAAATTTATAAGAAAAGCATTCGAGTACTATAATGAGACATTTACCAGTGCATCCTTCGCTAGTAAGCCTCCGCTCGCCTTAAAGTGTGAAGTAGTTATAATTAATGAGAAAGTTACTACTGATGAAGTGTGGAGACTTTACGATAAAAAGTATAGGGAACTTTCACGCAGAATTGCCTTGTGGAAGTGCAGGCATAGAGATCCAGCGATAGAGTTAAATTTACGTGAACTGACTCTACATGCTTTTGATAGTCATACCGGTCTAGGCTTTCCAAAACTCTCGGAGAAAGGTTTTGATTACTGCACATGTTGCGGAAAGTTACCTGCGATAATAATCCTACCATCTCGTGAAAGTGAGGAGGATCCGGCAGAAGACGAATTTGGCATATACATATACTATGCAGTTGAGAGAGGCCAAAAACCTAGCGAAATAGTTAAGCTACTCAAGAACACACAAGACAGACATAAAGCACTGGAAGAGTTCATACAAAAGTGGTGGAGAACGGATGAAAGATCCAAGATTATAGAGGCGCTATCGAAATTAAAAATAGTCTTTTCGCCTGGAGAGAAACTATGTCCATGGTGTTTCCTGAAGAGAGTAATAAGTCTTGAGCCAAGATTTCTGGACGCACTGATAAGAGGACTAGAACTTAGAAAAGATAACGTTGACACATTTGTAAACGGACTAGTTAGAGATGCTAAGGAGAGAATAAGATTCCCCTCAACATCAGATGTTGCATCAGCAAGATTAAAAGAGAAGCTTGTAGAAAAGCCTGACAAGTGGGTCAGACAGATTTCACTTGGTAAGCATATACCATTCAGATTAAGGTTAATGCTTGCACCGACTCCAGTATGGCTCTTTGAACACAGGTTGGCTGAAAAGACTCGTGATAAAGCTCGTGAACTATCTCAATATGAGGAAGGAAATGAGGCAATATTATACACTGTTATGTCCTTAGAACCGGAAGAAATGTGGTTCCGTAGTGAAAGACGTAAGGCGTGGAATGAATTATTTGGGCAGCTTAGCTTGCTTAAGTGGTGTTGGAGGTACTACGCGGTCGTCAGAGCCGATGCTGACTCCATGAGTGATCTACTTGAAGGTATGCTAACAGCTTTCTTATCCGGAATCATAGATACAAACTTTTACTTTAAGCTTAAGAGGAGAGAGTTAACGAGCCGCGATGAATTAAGGAAGGCACGCGAATTTCTGATACGATACTTCAGAAACTCCTGTGAGGGTGATCTTAGAAAATTCATATCTTCATGTATTGAGGTTAAGCTAGATGGGGAAGACAAAGGTATTCTTAGCCACTGGATCAGTCGCCTGACCAGTGCTATACAGAAACATGCGGTCCAAAACGAAGAGCAAGCTAAAGAAGACGCCAAAAAACGCATTAATAAGGTCTACAGCACCCTCGGGAACCTCCTAGAGCAGGAACTCAGACTTATTGTAACACCAACTTACCATGTTGCTATAAGCTCGGCACTAATGAGAGCCGCACTGCTAGACATTGCCATAATCAACGAACTTGACGGACTTGTGATCTATGCTGGTGGCGACGATTTACTCGCATTTGTACCTATTGACAAAGTTCTCGATGTAGTCTATATGACAAGGAGAGCATTCAGCGGTGTCTCATTACCTCAGGATCTTACAGGAGGATTTATCCTTGAGAAAGGCTTCCTGAAGTTGAATGAAGCATACTTACCCATGCTTCCGAGCGCTGGCAGGAGTTACTGTATATACATTGCCCACTATCACTACCCGCTTTCGGTAATCTTAGAAAGATCAGCTAAGTTACTTGACGATGTTAAGGATGAGTTTATCCTCACGTTTTACGATAAATCACTTAACAAGAAGAGCTCGAAGAAGGATATGCTCGTCCTCGCATACAGTCCAAGAGGAGGAGAGGAACTAACAGTTATACCGTTGACTTGGAAAAGACCAATAGTAGATAATTCGGTCGACGATCTGGAGGATATCGCTAAGCTAGTGCTTAATATAAGGAAAATGTTGAAGCTTAGCGATGAGAGATTTCCTAATGAAGATGGAGAAGGAAAGAGAGCTAAGATAGTTAGTCATAACATATTCTACGACTTCACATATATCGAAAAAGCCTTAGAAAAAGTACTCCATTGCATTGAACGTAAGAACTTCCTGGACGTTATTTTGTCCACATGTAGGCTCTGCTATAATGTTGTGAGGAAGAATGTCCGATCAGAAAATGATGCCAAGACTGTATTCAGAATCGTGTTTCTACATCTCTTCTTTACTAAGGACGACATCATACGGGAAGTCGTTAGTAGAGGCTATGTAGACTTAGGGAAGCTCTACGACGCCTTATTACAGGATGTGCTAGGGATAGCTTCGATCAGCAAGAAGGACGAACTGTCCCCACTTATCGTAAACATTATTAAAGCTGCAAAGTTAGTTCACTCAGGAATGAGATAATGTACACAGTCACCATAGGATTAAAGCCTCTGGAACCTCTAATGCTTCGTTCATCAGGAGAGTTTGATCCTAGTTCACGTGGTGTGTTTGCATATGCGTCCTCGTTACTACTGCCTAGGCCAAGTACCTTCGCAGGTTTACTATGTAGCCTTATCTCCGAACATTACGAACAGAGTTGGAAAAAAAAAGTCAGAGAATGATCTCTTGGACTGACATATTAAGAGAATACGAACAATATTTTAGGAGAGTAGGTGTAGAGGCCGTAAGAGGACCTTATATTGTATGTCATGGAGAGACTTATGTTCCATTCAGACTCGGAAAGAAGATTTACGTTGTTAATCTACGTCAGTTACTATACATGCTGTCTCATAATAAGATCATTATTTACGAACTCTTTGACATTTTTTATGAGGACAGTAAAGATTTTGACCTAACAAAGCTAGATGAATTAGTTGAGATTTTGTACAAAATTGAAGAACATGATTTGAAGAGGTACGAATTAGTGCATAAAGAGAGGAGTCTTCGCAGTAGTTTGGAGAGACTTGGCATAGGGCTAGAGACAAGGAGTAAAACTCCTCGCAAAACAAGCAGAGAGAGTTTCATTTATGTAGCACGGTATGTAGCCTATCCAGTAGACACAGAGATTAGATTCAAGGTATTCTTTGAGAATACACAGTACGGAGAGGACTTTTTAAAGAATATAGGTGAGGTCTCCATAGTTAAGTTCGGCGGTGAGCAGAGGGTTATAGAATTGAAGGTATATAGTAACGCTAGAGATGATATCGATATCCTCTTAGAACGATATATGACTAAAAGTTTCGTCTACGCACTTCTACTATCACCACTACCCATAGTAAATGCATGGAACTTCGACCTCAAGTATATAGGTGCATTATCAACAATCGGCCTTGGTTTCAGTTTGGCTGCTCAAAAGAGGAAACCTCTTTGTCCAGCAATCCTAGAAGGCTCAATCGTAAAATTAGACAAAGAAGTAAAACTCGACAAACAAAACAAAGGCTTATACGAGCTCCTTGAGCTGACTAACAAGAGTTATGAACACAAAATCTTGAGTATGGTAGGATTTGGAAGTTTTATACCAATAGGTGATGTCGCTGACGATCTCTAGCAAAACCAAGGGATACGCTCTTGAGTATTTCGACTACATACTACTGACAGCTACGTGGGGAAACCCTGAAGAGTGGAAACATGCAGAATATCTAATAGAGCTTGAGAAATTTGAAGCTAATGGACTTGGAAAATGTACCGTACCTCTGAACAGAAAATTCATATCCTCAACATTGGCCCTCAAGTACTTCCTACATAAGGAAGTAGGCATTAAACCGGGACTCTTAGCGTTTTCTCAAGATACAATACTACTAAGTAGATTACTGGAAAATCCGGAGTTTTTCGAGAAAAGTCAAAATATTAAGCGTCGTGATATCCTTAATAGTCTTTATAAGGAACTATACTATGCCAAAGAAGAGCTAGCCAAAGAACTTGAGATGAAGGACTATGAAGAGTATAAGAAGTTCGTTGTCTTTGTTCCGGGCGTAATTTCTACTGCTAAAGGTGCTGACGTGTTAACATGGCGTGGAGAGCACATATATGACGTCATCAGCGGTATAATTGTTGCAGGGATATATAAGAAGTTCGTTGAGGAGTCTAACGATGCTAGGAGAATAGCAATATTAATGGACACTACGCACGGTATAAATTATCTCGTCACAGCATTTTCGCAAGGAGTCGTACTAGCATCATTAATCTATGCTCTATATAGGCTAGCGATCAATAACCGTCTTGAAGACCTAGTAATATATCACTACAACTCTGACCCACTGGCAAAAGAATCAGAGGAACCATTGCTCAAGCTACACCTCTTACGTAAGATTTCTGTAGTTAAAAATAACCGCATAAGTCTTTACCAACTATTTTCTATAATTGAAAATTCAGTTAAAGTTGAAGGTCTTAATAATCTCTCCGGAAAAATGTATGTATTTTGGAAGGAGATCGATAAGTCTAAGTGGAGGAAAATACTTGAAACGTTACTTCTATTCATACGTGGAGCACTAGTCTGGGCGTTGAGACTATCTAGTGACATAGATCATGTACCACATCTAGATCATATAGTTGATGGTGCTAAAGATGTATATCTGGAGTTTAAAAAAGAAAGGACGATTCCATATAAGAGCCTCAAAGTAACGTATAGATGGGGTGAAAAAACTCCACATATAATCGTGGTGATTGCGTCTCTAGTCTTAGAAACTCTAAGGTTGTTACTTAACAAAATACATCGCGATGTAAATTCCGTAAGCAACATATTGGACTATATTCTACAGAAACTAAACAACTATCGCGAAAAAGTAGATCCGCTTATTGGAGTGATTGAGAATTGGAAGCAAATGATTAATTCAGCTCTGTGCATATCACTCGATAAGCTTATAGAATACGTTGAACTATATGAGGACCCACAATACTCTATCAATTTGTGTGAGCTTAAGAAGATAAGAAGATACCTAAGAGGCAAGGAGAAATTTGGGTGGAAGAAGCTTATAGTGAAGAATGGAAGCATCAAAGTCTATGTAGAGCCAAAAACGGAAAATGCCTGGTTTATAGAATTAGAGAAGGACGAAATACGAGCTTTAATAACAAGTGTAGAAAAAGATACTGATTGCAGAAACTTTTACGCACATGCTGGCCTAGCCTATGATACTGGCTATATAGCATTGTACGGAGAAAAACTGAGTGAAACGCTACTTTGCCTAAGTTCGGCAGAGAGAATACTAGAAACTCTGTTTCGAGATCAAGCTTAGTAGTCAATATATCTTGAATAAACGTTCACTCGTCGTTGAGACCATGACAGTTCTTGTATGCACCTGCTGCTGTAAAAACCGAGTATATCACTTCTAACTATCGCGCTCATGATAGCCGCTAGGGGCGTTCTGGAATTACTGGTTTGGAATATTGAAGTTGAAAAATGTTGTAGACAAATATTTAACAGCATATGGAAGGCTATCTATTAAGTATTTAGTAAAAGAAAATCTTGACGTTATAGTAATTGCAGACTTCTCTACAATATATACAGTATATTTGAAGAATAGTACCGATAGGTTAAGAGAGTTCTTAGAAAGAATAGAACACGACCCAGTGCTATCAAAGATTAAGGCAGTTCGTGAAGGCCACGTTTTCATAGTTGACTATCAACTTGTCTTAAATGTACGTTCAATAATTGGAGCTTTCTATCTAGCAAAGGCTCTATATCCGAAACTTTTCAAAGACATAGATCCAGATAAACTACACGAAGAGTTCTTTGAAAAATGGTTTGGTATACCATATAGAGGTATATGGTTCTACCCTGAACCTTGGAAAACAAATGCTACACTGAGCTAGATCAAGCTATACTCATGTTATTATTTTCTAGATATAATTAATTTATGAGAACCTTCACTATCTAGATTTATGACATTTTCAATCTTAAATCCTACTCTTTCTAAGTTCTCTCTTGCCTCCTTAAATGTTACTGTCATAGTATTTCCAAGTTCAACATACTCCCATAAACATGCTAGAAGAGCTTTTAATGGGCTTTTACAATCATCGTTGAGGAATACGTGTCTAGATATGAAAATTCCATCATTATTTAATGCATTGTATATCTTGTACAATATATCCAAGTTACGTAAACTTACAGCATTGAGATCTAGTATAATGTCATAATTACTGCCTATGTAGTCTTTATTGAAATCTGCTTTTATCAATCTAATCCTGCTATCTAATCCAAATAATTTAACTAGATTTTTAGTAATGTTCTCAATTACGTATGGTAGATCTAGAGCGTATACTTCAACATTTTTAAAAGTTTTAGCAATAAATATAGAGTAAATACCTGAACCACAGCCTAAATCTAACACTTTCCTCGAATTATTAAACTCAGGAATTGTGTATAATACCTCTAATGTTTTCTGCAAACATCCTGTTGATAATGTTATTTCTAATGTAACTACAGGGTCAAGTAAATGCCACTTTTTAACTCTCCTTGACCTACCTTTAAGAGCTTTGATAATATTCTTCCAAGATCTATAAGACTCCATGACATCTACGTGAAATAGAATGTATGTAAATATTGAATATGGAGACTTACTTACAAGAAATAGATTCGAAATTTCGGAATTTCTATACTTTGAATCAACTTCTTCAAGTAAGCCTATATTTACCAAAATCTTACATATAATGTCAAGCAAGTCAGGATTAACATTAAGTTTTCTAGAAAGTTCCTGTATAGAATGTGGCTCTACCAATATATCAAACATTCTTAATTTACATGCAACAGTAATTACATGAAGTAGATATGCATTATATACAAAATCTATAAGCTTAGATGGACTTAAGCTTACTCTTTCAGTTATATCTAACCCTACTAAAGCTTTAAGACGTTCATATATATCCCTCAAATCAACCTTCATAACATCTAGAAATCACGTACTTATGCACTATTTAAGTAGTATATCAATACCTGTTACGTAAATAGAAGCAAAGTATAAGTATCACACTTTACAGAGTTAACATCTGCTTTATACATACTGTTTTTAATAAATTAATCAATAATATAGTTAAGCATCCTTGAATTTTTAGAAAGAGTGTGTACTCTATTTTAATATATTTTGAATTTTTGTATTAGGTTTATTGTGGTTTTGTCAGCCCACCTCCTTCTTATCATCCCGTTTTGGTCATCTGTGGGGAACTCATCATTAGTATACTAGTTTGACTATTAGTAATATGCCGAATATTGCTAAAATTATTGATAGTGCTTGTAGTACATATCCATACTTTCTACCTAGTATCTTTTTACCTTTTCCTGCTAGGTAGGCCATGGCTCCAAGCCATGCATAGTCTATCCATACGTGTGCAAATATTACTAATAGAAATGCTTCTAATATTCCTAATTGTAATGCTTTTACAAGTATTATACCTCCAATAGTTACCCACCAAATGAGAAACCATGGATTAAGACCTGTCATCAATATTCCAACTATTATAGGCTTTGTTATATATTTTACAAATTTTTTATCTATAAGATTTGTAATATCTGTATCTCCACTCTTAACCATGTCTCTACCAGATATATAACCAACATATGAGAAGTATAGTATAAATATACATGCAAGTATTGCAAGTATTAACTTAGTAATAAATAATTCAAAGAAGTATTTAACACTATTAAACATCATTAGTAGAAGTAGTACGTATGGTGCTTCAAATATCATATGACCAACAGCTACTTTAAGACCACCCTTAGCACCATACCAAGAACCTACAATCATTGCAGCAAATGTTAATGGACCAGGTGCACATGCTCCTGATACTGACACCACTATTATTGTTATTACTAGATCTACCAGTAACGCATATCGCTAGTAGAGAGTTATCGAGATATTAAAATAATACCATGAGTAGAGAGATAGATATACCTGATAGAAAGGGTGTGTATATACTAATACTAGAAGTATCAGAAGAATGTAATATACATATAGGAAAGACTAAGATATTCAAAATAGATAAAGGAATATACATATACGTAGGCTCAGCATTACACAGCTTAAGAAGAAGATTGAAGAGATATTTAAAATTTAGAGAATTGAAAAAGCTACACTGGCATATTGACTACCTACTAACACAATGCTCTATAAGTAACATATCAATAATATATGCAACATTAGAAAAATACAAACTATCTATAAGACCAGAAACATTACTATCAAATTTAATAAACTCTCTAAAAAACACTATACCAATAAAAGGATTTGGATGTACAGACTTGAGAGGAGTTAAATCAAACCTATATAAAATAAATGTAAATAATGTAGAAAATGTGAAGAACATTATGATAATAATATTTGATGAACTATTTAAAAACTATCACATATACATAGTTTAGAAGTATTGAAACGCTTATATACCTGACATAAACTTTACAATATGTGATATCTAAAAATCTCATAATAATCATAGTTGTGGTAATCATTGGAGCAATAGCAGGAATCTTAGGATCATACTACTATATGAAACAGCTAATTAAGAGCATTCCAACAAAAATTAAGATTAGTAAGAATATTCCTACACAAAATAAGACAATTATCATAAAGTCAACAGAGCAGAAGAAAGTAGAGAAAAGAATTAAAAATGTAAATAAGAGTGTAGCAGTTAGTTATATATTAATACTAAGGAATGTAAGTAGTAATATCTCTATAGCATCAGGTAAATATATAGAAGTATTTAATAGAAGTATTGAGAAAGTATTATCGAAAATATTAAGGTATAGACAATTTACAATATACATCCCTAAGATAAGTCTACTAGCTTATGGATATGGCACAGAGCTATCCTTTAACTATACAAACATTGTCATAGGCTTTAGTGGTGTTAAGAAGGAATTTTATATAATGATTGGTGGAATATCAATACCATTTACAAGATATTCAATATTTAAGAATATATCAATGTGTAGTTTAGAGGTTAGTGAGAATAAGGTTAAGACATGCATTCAAATTTGTACGTCATTAGGAAGTAAGGTTAAATGTGAAGGTTTTTGTAATATTACTAAACTTCCATACTCTGGAAATATATCGAAAATATTATCAAGTATTGAGAATGTTATTATGAATGTATCTAACGTTAAGTATTATATAGCCTATATAGGGTCTAGAAAATATGTATGTAGATGCGGCATGTACGGTGGCGTTAATGCTGGTATATATTTACCTTCTTCAATATCTCAACTATACTACATAAGATATACTGGATATTGTGTGTGTTTAAATGTTAATAAGATATTTCCAATATATGTAATTACACTTATAAGATTTAGAGATAGTAATATGATAATTCTTACTAATATTTCAAGTATAGTGAATGTATATAATGGTTATGTGTGTAAAGTTCTCTCTAAACTACCTATGAAGAATATTACAATTACACCTACAACAGCTATACCAATTTCTGTCAAGTGATTGTTGATAATATTCTATCTAAATCTTCAATTATATCTTCAACATTTTCTAAACCTACGCTAAGTCTAAATAATTTCTCATCAATGCCTATTATCATCTTTTCATCTTCAGTTAAATATTTGTGTGTTGTTGATGATGGGTGTGTAATTATTGTTTCAGGACCTCCAAAACTTACTCCAGGAATTATTATCCTCATTTTTGAATATATTTTTGATAAGTCTACACTTCCTCTAACTTTGAAAGATACTATGCCACTAACACATCTTAATAATCTAATGCCTATCCTATAGTCAGGATGTGTTGAAAGTCCTGGATATATTACTTCACTAACTTTTGGATGATCTTGTAAATATTCTGCTACTGCTCTTGCATTTTCTTCATGCTTTCTCATTCTTATATGAAGTGTTTTTAATCCTCTATCAATTAGGTATGCTGTAAATGGCGACATTATACATCCTGAAAGTCTTCTAGAATGCCAAAGATCTTCATGTAGTCTATCATCTTTAAGTACTATAAATCCACCTATAACATCGTTATGTCCTGATAAGTATTTTGATGCACTATATATTGTGAAATCTGCACCATATTGTATAGGTCTAATACCTATCTGCGTTGGTATTGTATTATCGACTATTAGTGTATGTTCAATATTTAATTCTTCTAAAAATTTCTTAATCTCATAGATATCGTAAATTCTTAATATTGGATTTGACACAGTCTCAACATAGACAACTACATGTTTTTTAATTTTAGAAACTTGTTGTATAGCTTCTAAAATATTTTCAGTACCTGGCTTTGTTAATTTAAGTTCAAGTAGTCCAACATCATTATACTTTTTAAATAAGACTATCGTTGATCCATATAGATCTAGTGGAGCTATGAGTATTGGTTTTCTATACTTTAAGCATAGAGTTTCTATTAAACATTTAATTGATGCTAAACCACTTGAAAATGCCAGACATGAAGAACCTTCATCAAGAATCTTTACCTTCTCCTCTACATGTACTACTGTTGGATTATCTTCTCTAGAATATTTGTAAGGTATTGTGTGTGGTATCTCTTTACTAATATACTCATGGTATAGGTATACTGCTGATGTGAATATTGGCTCTACAATTGATCCAAGACTATCAAATGTGTGTCTCTTACCTCCATGTATTAATCTTGTTTCAAACTTCATAATTATCTTGAATTATGACATAGATGTTACATATTTATAAGAGTGTGGTAGTGAACTAGATAACCCTGTTTCTCCTAGGTAAAGCTTATTTAGATATTGACATGTCGTGTATTGGGTATAGGCTTATGAAGAGTAAGAAGATTTGTATTACATCACTAGCAGTTATAATAGCAATAGCATTAATAACAAACATAGCATTTGCAGCAGCTGCAGTTAAGTATCCAGGAATTGAGAAAGGTCTTAGATATCTAGGTGCTGGAGTAGCATTTGGAGTAGCTGCAGGCGGTGCCGGTATTGGAGTAGGTCTTGCAGGTGCTGCAGCTATTGGAGCTATTGTAGAGAGAAGAGAACTATTCGCAATGTATCTACTATTCATAGCTCTAGCAGAGGCAATAGCAATCTACGGATTCGCAATGGCATTCATCCTAATGTAAGTAAAAAGGAAAACGAGAACCTTCTTCCCGATTCTTTCCATTATCTTAAAAAATTTCCTAATCCTAAACCACCTCAACAAGATGAAGCAGGTTATTGTTGTTAGAAAAGATTTGAAAATGTCTTGTGGAAAAATTGCTGCACAAGTAGCACATGGAAGTGTTAGTGCCGTACTTGAAATATTGAATAGTAATAAACAGAAGTGGAGAGAATGGTTACAGAAGTGGATTAGTGAAGGTCAGAAGAAGGTTGTGTTGAAGGTTGAAAATCTTGAAGAACTATTAAAACTTTATGAAAAAGCTAAAAGTCTAGATCTTCCAGCTGTTATTATTCAAGATGCAGGACTTACAGAACTACCACCAGGAACAGTCACAGTACTAGCTATAGGTCCAGGACCTGAAGATCTTATTGATAAAGTTACTGGACATCTAAAATTACTGTAATGTTAGTAGTCTGGTTAACGGGAATACCTGCTAGTGGTAAATCTACAATAGCTAAAAAACTATATAAAAAGCTTGTAGATGTTGGTATTAAAGTAGAGATTTTAGAAAGTGATGAATTAAGAAAAATATTAACACCAAAACCACTATACACAGAGGAGGAGAGAGATTGGTTTTATGGAAAGGTCATTATTTGGCTTGCAAAGTTGTTATATAGAAATGGTATATTTGTAATTATAGACGCTACAGGACATAAAAGAGTTTATAGAGAAGAAGCTAGAAGGGAATTCAAAGAGAAGTTTATTGAAGTTTATGTTAAGTGTAGTCTCGAAACAGCTATGAAAAGAGATCCTAAAGGTCTATATAGAGCAGCTCTCGAAGGTAAGATTAAGACATTACCTGGACTTCAAGTACCGTATGAAGAACCTACAAATCCTGATGTTATTGTAGATACCGATATTGAAGATGTAGATACATGTGTGAGAAAGATATTGGAGCATATATGTGGTAGAGAATTAATACCTAAGGAATACTGTAGTAAGCTCAACACTTAGATCATTTAGCATATCTAGACATCTCTTAATAACATTATCTATATTTCTAAAATTATTAACACTATATAGCATAAGTATACCTCTACAAGCTTCTCTACCATCTTCATTTTCGTGAATATGTACTATCGATATTGCATCATCCATACTTCTAGTATTTTCAGCAAACCATCTACATATAGTCTCTATGTCGTCTATATGCATCATTAATGAACCTACATCACCATAATAAACTACGTATACTAGTCTTTTAATATCTCTAAAATCTTTAACGATGACATAGTCAGGCTTTTCATTACCAATTTTATCTAAAATATCTACACACCCAATCTTCTCTAATATCAACCTCTTAGAGTATAATACTATATCTAGAATTTTCTTAAGAACTTCAGGAATTTTCAAAGCTTGAATACCTGCTAAGTGTTTTCTCAACATTGCTATAACATTTTCAACATCTACAACATCACCTTCACCAAGACCTTGACATTCTTCCTGAATTATAAGTTCGTAATTTGGTCCAAGTCCGAATGGGTATATTCTACATGCTAGTGGTTTTACATCATGTATACTACATAGATTATTTCTAAGATATATACAGGAACCATCACCTCTTCTTGGAAATGTAAATATTAGTGGAACATTGTAACTCTTAGCTACATCATCTTGAATTGCTACTAGATGTGCAATTATGTCATATCTACCCTTTTCCCACCATTCAACAATATCGTAAGCTGTTATTTCTAAATTTAGAAGTCTTCTACAACAAGAACCACACATCTTACATCTAAATCTGACAATGCTACCTTTCGGGACAATTTTCATATTTTTGAAATATGCATATGTAAGTTATGAGCTTTAGGTTTAGCATAATTCCACTAACAACGAGAAGTATAGATTCAAAGATTGAGAATGTTTTAGAGAAGTTGAGAAAGTTATATGGAGAAAAAGTTCATGAACCTATATCAAAATTTTCAGAATTAAAACTTGAAGAAAAACCAAACCTAATAATATTAATATTCTTGAGTGGTGGTACTAGTAGAACTGCAATACAGATAGACCAAGTCTATAGATGTCCAAAAGTTATCTTAAGCATGCCTAAAGATAATAGTCTACCATCAGCACTAGGATTCCTAGAGAGAAAGAAGACTGATTCAAAAATACTACACATGTATTATGCAGATATTGATGAAGATGTTATTAAAGATGTAGAGTTAGTAGTAAAATCCTGTAAAGCTGCATATAGGATGTATAGAGCTAGAATTGGAATTATAGGTGAAGAAAATTTAAGAGATGAATGGTATGATATTATAAAAAATACTGACATAATACCAATAATGGTAAGTAAATTAGAGATATCTACAGAATCGTATGAAAAATTTATAGAAGATTTATACACATATATTAGAGATGTAGTAGATAGGTATAATCTTGATGGTGTTACACTAGACTGTTTTAAACTTCTCAGAAGTATTAAATATACACCATGTCTAGCATATGCTAAATTACTATCAGAGAAAATTCCAATATCATGTGAATGTGATATAGCATCACTACTATCAATGATATTGATAAAGAATATTGATGAAAAATTGATTACGAGATCAATAATGGCTAATTTAGTAGATGTTGAAGGAAGTATCTTAAGATTTGCACACTGTACAGGATCATTATCAATGTTTGAGAAGTATGAACTTAAACCACATTTTGAAACTGGGTATAAGTATGGTGTTGAGGGTTATGTACAGACAGGTACTAGATGTACAATATTTAGAATAGATAGTAGGTTTAGAACAAGTTTTATAGCGTATGGTGTAGTTGAGGAAAATGTAGATAAGTTAAGAGATTTTAAAGCATGTTTAACAAAGATTGGTATAAATTGTGGAATGTATATTGATATGAGAGACATATCAGGAAATCACCACATAATAATACTTGAAAATCTTGTTGAAGAGTTAAGAATAGCATGTTGGTATCTTGGACTAGAGACAGTGATGATAGGGAGCCTACCAGAGAGATGAAGAAGCCGAGCAGCACTGATATTTCAGGTAAGTATTTTGTCTAGCTTGTCCTGTTCAATTGCTAACTTTATCTCAATTGCAATTCTCCTACCCATAGATATTGGCTTTCTCCAGTATAACTTACTATATTGACCACCAATACCCATGTAGACGTTTGTTCCACCTCCAATTCTTGGAGCTACATCATATACAACTATGTCAAGTTCTGGAGTTACAAGTATTTGAAGTGTGAATGGACCTATAATTCCTGGTGGCTCTAATTCCTGTGTTGCTTTTACAAATCTTTCACCAATTTCAAATATTTTCTGAAGTTGACTTTCACGAATTGTTGATGCTATATGTCCAATCTCTATCATCCTCATGATAGGTCTAAGTTCTAGCTGTATATCTGCAGGAAGTCTAATAATTCCATCAAGGTTTGTCTGTACTCTCCTATCAATACTATGAAGTTCAAGTCTATTCAATATTGGACTATAGAAGTAGTTTACATTAAAGTGTGCACCAATTATAAATTCTTCAATAGATGCATATTTCTCAAGATCTTCAATCTTTATTATACCTTCTTCCTCAAGTTTCTTAGCCTTCTTTAGCAAGTCATCTCTATCTCTAGCAATGAAGAAGCCACGTTCAATTCTTCTCTTAGCTTCAGGTATCTTAACTATTACAGGTCTATCAACTTCATCAATACTCTTAAACGTCTTTGGTCTTCTAATACCTGCATGGTCGAGAATTTTATAATAATTTTTCTCTCCAACTCTCTCTTCCCATCTCAATAATCTCCTATTTCCAAATATTGGTATTGGAAAATTATTTTCAATATTATCATATCCTACATATACTGCAAAACTTCTGTTAGGTATAAAGATCGTGTTAAGCTTCTTCAACTTCTCAATAACGTCAGGCTTTACCATATCTACAAACCTGTCTAGAACTATAACTTCATCAGCAACAGGAAACATCAAATATGGTTTTTCACGTCCACGTTGACATATGACTACTGTCTTAAAACCTTCATCTTTAGCACCATCAAGAACATCTAATGCAGAATGTGAACCTAGAACTCCAATATAGTACCCAACCATAGTTTAACACGTAATGACAGACTATTTCAACATTACTAAATAACACATTTAAACATGTACGTATACTCCCATACTTGTGATATTTTCACTAATTGAGCAGATAATAGATAATTTATCAAAATTTTCAAATTCTATAGATAGTATAGTACTGAAAGGTAGAGAAAGTAGTAAAAATATTGAAGAAACTAGTCCACAAAACGTTTCTCTACTAACTGAAAATTCACATAGAATAATAACACCAATACAGAATATAAACGATACAAACATTAATAAACATTCTATTGGTCTTATCGATGGTTCAACGAGAAGAATTAGATATAATATTGCAACAATATATCTTGCAGGAGTAGCAATATATGATAAAATTATAAAAATCTACCCATCACTACAAGACATATATAATCTATCTAAAATCTTAACACCATTCATAGCTATTAAAGCACCAAGATATATACTATACCAAATCGAGAATACTATCAATACAGACCTAGTATATACTAGATCTCCAATAGGTAGAGAATATGATGAGGAGTATGATGAAGATAGTATTAGTGATGAACTTAGAACTAGAATTGAGACAAAGACTTTAGAAGAATTAATAAGAGAGAATTATAATGATGTTATAATTATTGATGGACCAATATATTTTGCATATCCAGCATTAGTTAGAGATGATCATTATGCAAGAGCTCAGAGAAAACTTATTAAAGAGAGAACACAAATTTTAAATAATTCAAAAATACCTGTCATAGGTATTGCTAAGAGAATTGAGAAGTCTAGAAAAATATGTAAATGTAGAGAATTTATAGATTTAATATGTAGAGAGTTTAAATTAAGAGGTATTGAAAATTTGGAAGATGTCATCATAGTTGAATGTATAGCGAATAGATTGAAACTTAGAAAATTCATAGTTGGACCATTCAAATCTATGTATGTTTCAAATAAAATTGATGGTTATGTAATATATCCTGATAGAGTTTTCTGGTATGTCTATGTTGAACAACCACATGTATTTAAGAGGATATTTAGGATAGAAGTATTGTATGAACATTATAGAAAGTATTATGACATTATTGAAGATACTATACATGTACTTTTAAATAATCTCTCTATGAGTGGTCTTCCACTACCTTTAGATATTGTTGATAGATTTGCTAAGAAATCTACAGCAATCTTGTATAGACAGGCTGTAGTTTATAGTTTAGTTAGAGGTATATCGATAACACATGATACTTATGAAGAGTATGTTAGTATTAGAAGAGAGTATGGTGATTAGATATGTACGATATTAAACATATTGCAGATATTGAGAAAGATGTTAAGACTAGGTTAGAGAAGGCTAAAGAAATTGCAGAAAAGTTTGGAAATATTATAGGATTTGTTACTAGAGTTGAACCTGTTGAGATTACTATAGATAAGAGATTTATATCTATAGAAATTCCAGGTATTTCATATCTAAATAATGAGTTAAATATTGGTGATTTTATTGGAATTATAACAACTACAAGACATAGACTTATACTTGGTAGAGTTGTTGGTATTGAGAGAAGACACATACTTGCAGAAGCTGGTGTAAAGCCAAGTCCTGACATTCTAGATATAGTAGAGCCAGGAGATATTTCAGGATTGTTAACTCCTGCAAAAGTTAAAGTTGAATTGATAACTGAATGTGAAGATTTTGATCATTGTGATCCAAGTACAGTATATACTCCAATAGATCCAGCAAGTCCTGTAATTAAGCCAAATTCTAGATATATAGCTAGACTATTAGGACTACCTGAAAATGGTATACTTCTAGGTAAACTATTTGTTGGTGGTAGAGAGATTGATATTGATGTTAAAATTCCTGAATATGCACTCCATGAACATATACTCGTTGTAGGTACTACAGGTAGTGGAAAGACAGTATTATTGAAGAATATTGCATTATCATCAGTTTATGAAATTGAGAATGTTAGCGTTATAATATTTGATTTACAGGGTGATTATCTACATCTAGCATTACCACCAAAAGATAGTAAAAATATAGTCTACAAACCTATAGATAGACTAACTGTAGTATTTCCAATAACTAAGAAGTTTTTAAGAGATTACAGTAAGAAAATTATAAAATATGCAGAAGATAGGTTAAGAGAAGAGGAAGATGAAGATTTAAGTTTAATAGATATTGAAGATGTTGAGAAATATTCAAGATATATAATGTATGCAATATCTAGAATATTTATAGAGAAGACATATCCAAACTCTAGATATGATATAGATGTTGAGATAGAGAAAGTTAATAACAATACATGTAGAGTACATAGTGTTAATATAGATTTAGAGTTGAGTAATGTAGAATTCAATATTAGACTCATACCATGGAGCTTGAGATTTAGTAATGTTATGAATATTCTTCCAGAAATATTTCCAATATTTAGTGAGAGAGTATCTTTAATATTTGATAGAGTATTATCAATAGCCTCTGAATGTGCAAGATCTGAAGAACTTGATAAGATACTTGAAGCAAAGATAACAATTGAGAAGAAGAGAGGTGAAGAGGAAGTTACATGTGTTGAATATGCAACAAATCTACTTAAACTACATTGGAGTCAACGTGATAATATTATTAGAGGATTAAACATTATTAGAAATGTAGGAATTATTGATGTTAAATGGATTAGTAATGAGTATTTTGGTGATGGAAAACCATATATAATAATATTTGACGAACCTGAAAATTATAGAGATATACTTGATAATGTTGTAATTATCGATCTTAGACTTTTTAGAGAAAATCCACAGGCTGCATCTGTAGTTGTCTATAGACTACTCTCTAAATTATTTGAAATTAAAGATGAAGATTTGATAAGAGGAGTAGAACCAAAACCAACAATAATACTCATAGATGAAGCACACAACTATTTCCCACAAACAGGAAGGTATGGAGAAGATATAAGTAAGGAAAGTGTTGAAGCAATGATAAACAAACTTTGTAGACTTGGACGTGTTAGAAAGATAGGAGTAATATTTGCAACACATACACCAGAAGATCTAAACAATCTAATACTACAACTAACAAACACAAAAATAGGACTAAGAAGTGACATACATGTACTAGAGAAAGTTGGACTTAAAGAATATGCAAATGAGCTAATATACGCACTAGATGGAGTAGGAGTAGTAAAAAGCTACGTCTACAAAACACATACAATAACATTCAGATCACTACAACCACAAACATACCACAGAAGCCACAAATAATATCAAATCAACGAAACTTATCAATATACAAAAGTTCTATTTCCTCTAAGTCTACAGGAAGAACTAAGAAATTCCTACCATTTTCAAAAACTATGAAACCCGTGGTAATCACGTATTTTTCATTAGCTTTAACTAGAACCTTATACACCCTATCCATATCGGAAGTTGAAAATTTATTTCAAACATACTAAACATTTCATTAAAATAAGCATGTCTCAATCTCACAATATATGTAATATTCGGCCTCTTAGATATCGTATAATTAAAGTAGGAGGTATTACTGGAGAGGCTTTTATCTATTATCTAATATCTATTATCTAAGATATTCATGTATCTTCTTTAAACCAAATATTTCCTTCCAATTTTTCATAATCCTGAGAATTACCAAGATATTTACTTTCATTAGCTAAGGACTCTCCCTTACAAATTTCTTTCAATCTTGTTAACATCAGGTATAACATGTATATCGTGTACGTAGATATTTTAAGATATCTCTTAGCTAGTTCCAAAATTTCACCATATATTTCTCCTTTCTTTTGTTCATCTTTTTCACGCTTGTACTCATGTACTTTATACATTAATTCATCTAGAATAGGCTTGAGATCTCCAATTTCAACTCCACGCACATAATCTATCAACAACCTGCACACTTCGTATAATGAGATAGGAAGCTCTTTTACACCAGGTAGTGCATTTTTAAGAATTTCATATGTATTTTCAACTCTTTCCAATCTTACGTGCTTGAATATTTCACATAATTCTTTTTCATCTTTTCCAAAATGTACAAATGTCACTTGTGGCATTTGTCTGACGAACTTTATATATGTTGTCTCAATTTCATCGCATTTTTCACATTCAAATTCTTCACCATTAAATAATGCACATAATTTAATAGGCTTACCTTCAATTAGTAATTCGATTGAATCAAATGCAATTACTCCAAGTTCTTTCCTAGGTCTTTCTAGAGTAACTACTTTGCATTTTCTCGATATTTCTCCACGTAATTGTATATATGGAATTTCACAAATGTATGACAATGCTCTAATGGCATATCTCTTAACAGTATCCCAATCAATCTTTCTAACTTTCATTTCGTATACTAAATCGCAATTTATTTGACTCATAAGAACTTCGGTTAATTCATCAGGTTCATCATTGATAATGTAATCATACACTACTTTACAATCAATGATTTTATCACCGATTTTTAACTCACCTTTCTTTAGAAGTTCAATTACCCCAGTAGCTTCATTTTCCCAAATTCTTAGCAAATATCTTTCCCTAGTCTGTTCTTCTTCTTTTTCACGATATGGTTCAATTACATAATTCAGCAGGTTTATCGGTACATGCAGGTATTTTCTAAACAAGGTAAGTAAGTATACTAGGCCAATCTCAAACAACGTACTTTCCTTAGAATCTAGAGGATCGAGAACATATTCGTAAACATACGTATAGTCATCGTATGTCCATCTAACTTTAGTATCAACGGGCACTATCTTCTTCAAGTACTTCCATACTATGGTCTCACCAAGTGTTACTGCATGTTTTCTCAATGATTCAACTATCCAGTAAATACCATCAGCTTTCTCGACATGTCTAGCGAAATTTCCAATTATTGGATTAAACTTATGATAAATCGATACTATTGACCATATTTTACCACGAGAAACATCACGTACAAGATCAGCATCTTCAAACCAATCTTTTCTAACATCAACGTATCTGCCAATAGCTTCAATTAATGCTCCAACATCAGTCTTAGGCACTTCACTAGGTAGTAATTTGCCAATGATTGAATATATGTACTTACCTGCATCATGTTCAAGATAAGGTTCTACAATGAGTCTCTGAAAATCTCTAAGCGATAGTTTATAAACAACTTTCCTAACACCTCCTTCAAACTTTTCGGCATTTGTTAAAGCAACTGTAAAATCTGAATAGTCTATGAAGCCCGGTTGATATTTTTCAACTAAATCTCGGTGAGAGATTTCGACATCCGACAATTTAGATGTAATACGGTCTCCCTCAATTTCGATATACTTTACTGGGATTGAATATGCAGGGCTATGCTCGTAGAAGTTGATTTTTCGCCATTCTTTCCGAGTATCGCAAAGCTTTGCGACACCATTGATTAGTACTTTTTCCTCAGGAGTGAGTTCTCTACTCCTTCTTTTATGTTGTTTATAAAGTGCATGAAACAACTTGACGTAATAGTTCTCTGGATTAACTATGAGCAATTCAGCACCCATTTCTAACCATTTTCTAAAACTTTCAAAACCATTTACAAAAATATACCAATTACCAAACGGGAATATTATTGTTTCAGAAATCATTCCTTCCCTTCTACCTTTCCTACCTTCTTTTTGAATAAAGTCACGAACTTCGAAAGGTATGTAAGTATGGATAATTCTTTTAGCAAAACCAATGTCAATACCTTGTGCAAGAGTCTTAACGCTAACTATTATCTTGATTTGACCTTCTCTAGCAAACTTCTCGATTTCCTCACGTTCCTTAGGATCAATTAAATGATGGTGAACTCTTATCAAAAACTCACACTTGTTTGGATTACCTGTTCTATCAATACACTTCTGAATTACCCTACGGTGTATAATGTTCGCCTCTTTAATGTCACGACAGAAAACTATTGTCAAACCATCGTCATTAATGTAATCTGTGATCAATTCGATAAATTCGTCATCGTAAGGTTCACGAAATTCGAATAATAACCCCCATTTATTTTCCATAATCTTCTCAACTTCCTCAGGTAATGGATTGATAATCAAATCATACCTTAATCTAAATATGTTAGAAATGAATGTTTCAAAATTTGAGAAAATATGTTCATAGTCAGGACCAAAGTACTTAACGAAAACATCCTTATATTGTTTCAATTCATTGTAAAGTTTAGTCAACGTATCGACTTTACCGACAATAACGTAGGTAATGTTCTTGCTCCTAAATGGTTTACCGGATATAACTCTGGTTTCTCTACCTGTAATTTTCCTCAAGTAATCAACTAGTGATTCTGGCCTATCTAGTGTTGCAGTTGTTATGACAACTTGAAACGATTTTCTTGTAAAGTACTTACTTGTAATTTCGAGAAGCTTAATCAATAACGTTGCTCTTTTACTGCCGTAATAATCGAGCTCATCAATAACAATTAGATCAACATTCCTTATGAAAGAACCTAATCTTCTAAAACCATTCTTAACTTCAGTCATGAAAAATGCGGGATTTGTAAGGACTAAATTTGCAGAATTGATTAGTCTGCGAATACCTTCTTTACCATACTTGCTTACAAGTTCTTCATATCTCTTCGCATCTATGATTAGTACATTAAGTCCAAGACTTTCAAAATAACATTTTAATCTAATCCCTTGATCTTTCTCAAGAGCAATGGTGGGATAAATAGCCAATATCTTAAATGACCTATGTTGATTTTGTAAACATCTTTCAATTGCATAAAAAGCCCAAGCCTCAGTCTTACCACTACCAGTACCTGAAACAAGAACAACATTCAAACCACTCTTTAAAGCATCATAACACTCAAGCTGGTGTCTATATAGAAGCTTAGACTTAAGTTCACTAATCTTTATACAGCAGTAGTCATCTACACATTTAACATTTTCAAGAAATGGAAAAATCTCAATAAAAGATCTCTCATAGAAATCTGGCTTAACTTCATCATCAATATCATAGATACAGCACAATCCGTACTTCGTTAAAAATTGAGCAGAACCCACAAAATATGAGAGATAGTCGCAAATAAAAGCATTAATTAATGCGAAACAGAAAGAAGTATGACCTCACTGAATAGAAATACACATCTCGGCATTAATGAATCATATAGCTAGTTCCGATAAATGTAGTAGGAAATGTTTACGATTACTTCGTTGGAATGTTGTTAACGGTAGTTACATCATTGAATGCTTCAAGTTAATGTTAATATTTCTAGGGATGATTATGATGTTGAGATTGAAGATGCAGGAAATACGTTACTTGTAGAAATTGTGTGTTAACTTTCAAGTAGTTGAGTGTTTTCGAAATTTTCGATATATAGAATCTCAATCTCTTCAAAATTTATTGGAATTGCTAGATATGTGTTAGAGTTTTGTAGGAGGATTAGTCCTCTAGTCGTGATTATGCACTTGTTTGCTTTTACAACTATTTTAAAGGTTTTAGAAATATCAAATATTGGAGAGTTGAATTTGAATAAACTAAATATACCATCATACTTCTCTCTTCTCAACTTCACAATATGGTTAATTTTCTCAAAGTTATATCTGTGAACTTCTGAATACCTACTCTATATATGGTCTTCTCAGTCGGGTAAGTTCTCTTCATATTTCTGTGCCGGTGGTATTCATCATTGTTTTAAGGGCGCACCGAATCATCGGAGGTCTTTTAGACCTTCTCATCGGTGTGTCGCGGGCTTTCTAGACATTTTTTCGTATATGGTCTTTAAATCTTCTAGTTTGTCTATTTTTCCGATAATTTTCATAATTTCGTAATCTTTCATTAACATTGGGTATCTCTCTTCTCTTGTTGGCATTAGTTCTCTAGGTGGGTATTGAGATACTAGTATTATTGTCTTTGCTGCTAATATCTTCAACTCTTCAACGTTATGTATATCATGTAGAAGATATTTTTCTGTTAATACACGTCCTGGATGGTCAAATTCTTCTAATCCAAGTTTTGAAATTATGTCCTTGTAAAGGTCTATAACTTCAACTTCAACATTTAGCCTACGTTCAATTTCTCTAGGTAGAAGTCTATTTATGAAATGTGTATGTACTGCTACTGGCTTTCTAAGTCTACTATATATTTCACATAACTTTCTAATTCTAAGTTCAGTTCTAAATCTCATACGTTCAGCATCAAGTTTAGCATATTTCATAGTTGTTTCTATAAGTTTATCAAAATCTCTTCTAGAAAATGCTCTACTATACTCTTGAAATACTTTACCGAGATTTAGCTCAATCATAGCAATATACCTAGCTGTTAAATCTCTATCAAGTTCTTCAAGACCTTTCCTAAAGAATAGTTTAACTTTTATATTTGTAGCAATTTCCTGATATGGATCTAGAGGTAGAATATCTATACCATTCTTATAAAGTCTCTTACACATTAATAAGAACTCTCTAGTAAATAATGGATATTCAAGTTCAAGATCCATCAATACTTCATCAACAGGTACTCTATCTTCAAGAAAATCTCTAAATGTTGATATTTCAGGAATTTCTATTATGAATGTTTTAAAATTTTTAACAACTTCTTCCAAATCTGGAATAATTTCTGGTCTTGGAGGTGTTAATATTACTGCTATCTCTTTCACTCTATAGATTGTAAATTTTGTATAATAATTAACTATTTTCCTAAGATACAACATCTAATGAAGTGTAATATTGATAATACTGCAATTATGGCTTCTTCAGTTCTCACCGTTTCAACTCCTTGCTCAGGTATGAAATTTATGAAGAGGTAATTTGATATTTCTAAACCTTCTTCTTTAAAAATTTCATCAATACCTTTCTTTGGTGATCCAAAAAATACTAATACTTTCTTATCTTCATTCTTAACTCTATTTAAAATATTTATAAGATCATTATAGCATTTAGCTAAACTCCTACCTTCTCTACCTGTAAGTATTATACATCCATACTTATCATCTTTCAAAATTTCTTTAAGAAATCTCTCTTCAATATTAATATTCCAGTATATTTTTAATTTTGATTTATCTACAACATGTGCTCTATACATTCTACCTCTCTCAGACTCAGCTTCAATTCTAAGTACTAGCTTTGAACCTATTGGATATGGTTTTGGAATTTTTGCAAAAACATTATCACCAATCTTAACAATACTGAAATATCCATCCCACTTAACTACAAGACCTTCAACTATACTTCCAGGCTTTAAATCACCTCTAGATGCATAATGTGCAGGTGTTTTAAGTGGTGGTAATAGTCCAGCTAGTTTAAGTTCAGGTTCTATCTTAAATAGATCTTTCTTAAGGTATGGTGGTGTTACTAGATATTCAAGATTTCTCTTTAGAAATTTTAAATCTCTATCACTAACCTTACCATACTTATATATTACTAATGTATCTACTTGAAATATTGCAGCACCTCTACAAATATATCCAATTTTACGAACTTTCTCTCTATCATCAGGACATTCTTCAAGTATGTTCCAGGGAATAGCAATATCAATTATGGGTTTTAGAAGATTTGGAAAATACATTCAATTTTACTTCTTTTTCTTAGATTGCTGTTTTCTAGATTCTTCCTCTTTAGTAGTTACCTTACCTCCAAGTTTTCTTTCCTCTTCCTCTGATGTGAGGAATAGAGATGTTCTCTGTCTACCACCCATACTCTATCCATCTTCTTCAAGATAAGATCTACTTTATAAATCTTCACTAAAATTCTATAAGTGGAGATTAAGATGTCCAGTAGACCTATAGTGATGTTTGATGTTGATAGATGTGTTGGCTGTAGATCATGTGAAATTGCCTGTGCTATAGAACATTCAACATCTAAAAATCTGTATAGTGCAGTATTCGAATATCCACCACCTAAACCTAGAATTAAGGTATTCAAGATAGATAATGTGAATATACCACTAACCTGTAGACACTGTGATGATCCTCCATGTGTATCAATATGTCCAACAGGTGCTATGTATAGGACAGATGTTGGATATGTTATTCAAAATCCCTCAAGATGCATTGGATGTAGATTATGCACACTTGTATGTCCTATAGCACATCCTAGACTAGTGCCAGAACTTAGAGTTGTCATTAAGTGTGACATGTGTTTAGATAGAGTTAGAAGTGGTAGAAAACCTGCATGTGTTGAAGCATGTCCAACAGGTGCGTTAATGCTTGTAACAGAGGTAGAACTTGCTAAGTTGAGGATTGAGAGACTTCTAGGTAAGATTATAGCTGAGAGAGGATTGAGATAGAGTACATTAAAAATATATTAAATAGACATTTGATACATATAGACTTAACAACAGAGATAATGTTCATATATTTGACAGAACTAAATCACTACTTAGAAATTTATGTCAGAGAAAGAAATTACTATAGATAAGACAACTAAAGAACTTTATGATAAAGCTATTCAGGATGGTGTTGAGACGATATGGGAAAGATTTGAAAAACAACAACCACAATGTGGATTTGGACTATTAGGAATATGTTGTAGACATTGTCTAATAGGTCCTTGTAGAATTGATCCTTTTGGTGAAGGTGCTACAAGAGGTTCATGTGGAGTTGATGTTGATACAATAGTTGCTAGAAGTCTACTTAGACATGTATGTGGTGGTGCATCATCATATACAGATCTCCTCATGGAGATGCTAGACTACATATCAGCAATATGTGATGGTAGATGTAAAGCATTAAGCATAGTTGATAGATCTAGACTTGAAGAACTTGCAAAGATATTTAACATATCTACAGAAGGTAAAGATGATACTAAACTTGCATCTGAAGTATGTGAAGCAATTTCTCAAGATATTTCTAAAATAACTTCAAAATCTGTAATATATGAGAAGAATGTACCTGAAGAGATCAGAGAGATATTTAAGAAGATAGATATTGAACCTAGAGGAGTTTTAAGAGAAATTGTAGAAGCACTACATAAAACACATGAAGGAGTTTGTACAGATCCAGAAACACTACTACTAACCTGTCTTAGAGTTGGACTATTAGCACTATGGGTATCTGCATATCTAGCATATGCACTACAGGACGTTATCTCAGGTACTCCAAGTCCTAGAAAAGGTCCTATGGGTCCAAAAGCTATAAGTGAAGATTATGTAAATATTGTTGTTAGAATTGCTAAAAGACCACTACTAAGAAAGCTTATCGAGATTGCTAAAAGTAAAGAGGTTGAGCAAGAAGCTATTAATGTTAATGCACTTGGAGTTAATGTTCTAGTACCTGCAAACTTCATGATGAGTGAAGTTGTACTATCAACAGGAATGGTTGAGCTATTTGTTGTAGATTACCTATGTACAATGCAGGGTATTGTCAATGCATGTGAGAAGTATCATACAAAACTTGTAACAACTAGTAGAATTGGAAAAGTTAGAGGTGCTATACATATCGATGTTAATCCTGAAAATATGGATGAAGCAGTGAAGAAGATAATCAGTCTAGCTATAGAGAACTTTAAGAATAGAAAGGAGGAGAAGATGTTTACACCAAAAACACCACCTGAAACAGCAATGATAGGATGGTCTATAGAATCTCTAAAATCCTACCTAAAGGGTAGTCTAGAACCATTAGCAAACGCTATTAGAGAAGGACAGATTAGAGGTATAGCCATAGTATTTGGATGTACAACACCTAAAGTTGTCCATAATAAGGCACATGTAGAGATAACAAAAGGATTGATAAGAAATAACATCATAGTATTTGGAACAGGATGTTGGAACGTTGCTGCAGGACTTGCAGGACTTCTAAAACCAGAAGCAAGACAACTCGCAGGTGAAGGATTATCAAAATTCTGCGAAACATACAACATACCACCATGCATATCATTTGGTGGATGTGCAGATAATGCAAGAATTATAAAACTAGTACAGGAAATATCAACAATACTCAAAATACCATTCAATAAACTTCCAGTAGTTGCATCAGCACCAGAACCAATGGCAGAAGAGATATTGGCATTAATGTTTGGAATGGCTGCAAGCGGAATAGTAGTTCACTCTGGAGTACAACTACCAATACTAGGAAGTAAATTTGTTAAAGAGTGGTTAGAGGAGTGTATGGAGAAGATTACAGGTGGTAAACTATTCTGTGAAACAGATATTGATAAAGCTGTAAAAACGCTAGTAGCAAACATTGAAGAAAGACGTAGGAGATTAGGATGGTCATAGACAAACTTGTAGAGTGTGGTATTGATAAGGATAGTATTAGACAAATATCTAGAGATACACTAATTGTACAAGTTGATAGAGAACATGTAGACGATGTTATTAAATGTCTAGTAATCGATAAAAATGCACACTTTAGTACATGCTTAGGAGTAGATTTGTCAGGTATTGAAACATCAGGATTTTCACTATACTACATACTAGTACTTAAAGATAAGAAGATAGTTGTAGAAACAAAGCTTAGCTCAGGAGAGTGTGTAAAACCTGTACATAGAGCTGTACCTGCAGCAACATGGTGTGAATGTGAAACTATGGATTTACTAGGATTGAAAGCTTGTGTAGGTGATGATATTGATAAGTATAGATTTATACTTCATTGGGGAATTTCTAGAGAGATTAGACCTCTAAGAAAGACATATCCATACAATTATAAACTCTCAAGAGTTGCTACTTGTGAAATTGAGAGACCTAGAGACTATGTTGAAATTGATCCACATCACCCATTCTTCTATGAGCATGAAGATTTCTTAGCTAAGGTTGAGAATGGTAAGATTGTAGATGTTCAATATATAGGATCTTACATAACTAGAGGAATTGAAAAGATTGGAGAGACTAGACTAAATATCGATCAAATACCATTCATAGCTGAGAGAATATGTGGAATTTGTGGATTTACACATTCAACAGCATATTGTCAAGCAGTTGAAAATGCTTTAAAGATTGAAATACCTGAAAGAGCTAGATTTGAAAGAACGTTAATGTTAGAACTTGAAAGACTTGAAAGTCATCTACTAATACTAGCACTTATAGCATATGCAATAAAGCTTAGAGAATATTTTGTAAAATTATTAAAAGTTAGAGAATACATAATGAATATTTGTGAAATTCTTGTAGGTAATAGAAAGATGTATGGATTAAACATCGTTGGTGGTGTTAGATTTGGATTTACTAAAGAACAGGTAGATAAGTGTGTTAAAATATTTGAAGAATTTAAAGTAAATGCACGTAAAGTATTAGAAGATTTTGAAAAATGTGAAGAATTAAATAGTTTGAAAAATATTGGAATACTTCCGAAAGAAGATGCACATAAACTTGGAGCTGTAGGCCCTGTACTTAGAGCATCAGGAATAGATTATGATGTTAGAAAGTATGTACCATATGCAGCATATAGAGATGTAGATTTTGAAGTTCCTGTTATGGATAGTGGTGACACATATGCGAGAGCTGTAGTTAGAATTAGAGAATCTTATGAAAGTATTAAGATTGTTGATCAAATATTTAAGAGAGATGAAATAATTAAAGGCGATTTAAAAGTTGAATATGAAGTATCTCCAGGTAAGGTAGGTGTAGGTTTAACAGAAGCTCCAAGAGGCGAAAATGTGCATTTCATAATTACTGGACATGACATGAAGCTGTATAGATGGAAAGTTAGAGCACCAACATATGCTAATCTTGCAGTTTTAAGAAGAATCTTGATTGGTGAGAGCATTGATAAAGCCCCAATAATTATTGCAAGTCTAGATCCATGTCTATCATGTACTGATAGGCTAGTCATGGTGAGAGTATGAGAGGCTATCCTACACATGACGTATCTAAATGTATTGGATGTGATGCATGTAGTCAAAAATGTCCTACAGATTCAATAGTTGTGAAATATTCTACTAATAAAGTTGTGTGGATACTAAATCTTGCAAGATGTATAAGATGTTGCTACTGTGTTGATAATTGTCCAACTGGAGCATTATCAATTGGGAGTGAGTATTCCTATATTGCAAATATGGTTGAGGATATGTATATAATACATGAGATAGATATTGCAAAATGTGTATGCGGAAGATTAATGAACTATTCTGAGAATGTTTTAGAATTTCTGAAAGATAAGGTAAAGACTGAGATTAGATGTGAAAAATGTAAGTTTAAAAAATTATCTACCTTTGAAAAATTTGGAAAGGTGTAAAGTATGGTGAAGATACTATATCTAAATCTTGGAGGATGTAATGGTTGTGATATTGAACTTCTAGCTGGAGTATTTAGACTTGAAGAGAGAGGTATCAGTTTAGAAAGACCTGATCACAATATTGAACATGATGAATATGATATAACGATAGTTACAGGTCCTGGAACTTTAGGTAATTTCTGTAGAATTTTAAATAGTATTAAGAGATTTGGAAGAATAAATTTTGGAGATGTCATAATATTAGGCTCATGTGCATGTGGTGGAGGTATCTGGTATGACTCTTACATGGTTACAGGAGGCTGGGATTACATTATTGAAGAATTGAAAGCTAGAGGTATAGATGTTAAATATAGATCAAAAATATACGTAACTGGATGTCCTGTAAGACCTGAAGATGTTGAGAAAGCTATTGTGCAAGTATTGCATCGTTAGTTCAATATTATTCCTCTAAATACTCTATGCTCTTTGATAAGGTATGAATAGGAAAGTAATACACTTACCATATCCAAAGATTTCTGGTATACTAACTCTAGAAGAGGCTATACTACTGAGGAGAAGTATTAGAGATTTCATCAGAGGTGCATCAATAAGTTTAGAAATGTTAAGTCAACTACTCTGGTCTGCACAAGGAATATCAGAGCCAGTACATGGATTTAGAACATGTCCAAGTGCTGGAGCAGCATATCCATTAAATATATATGCAGTAGTTCCACCTGGAGGTGTTAAAAATCTAGAACCAGGAGTGTATAAGTACATTGTTGAAACACATTCATTATTATTAGTTAAGAGTGGTGATTATAGAACACACATATATCATGCATGTCTAGATCAAAGATGGGTCTATGATGCAGCTGTGAATATAGTAATAACAGCAGTATTTGAAAGAACATGCTCATACTATGGAACTAGAGGAATACAGTACGTAATGTTTGAAGTTGGACATGCAGGGCAAAACATATATCTACAAGCTACAGGAATGGGCCTTGGAGCTGTTGCAATAGGAGCATTCTACGATGATGAAATTAGAGAGCTAGTATGTACAGAACCAAATGAGAAACCACTATACGTAATAGCTATTGGAGTACCAAAAAATCCAAGAACTAGAGATAAGGTACCAGAAATATATAAAAGAATAATCGCATACTATGAAAAGAATAGACAAAGATTAGAATGATGATGGTTGGACCGGTCGGAAGTCATGTGAAGAAGCTACACCAAACTGATCAAACTAATATCCTAAACTTTCAAGAAACTTCTCACGCACAGTTAAGAAATCAACAACATTATTCTTAAGACATTCATATAGAAAACTCTCAATAACCTTATACCTCATCAATACTTCACTCTTCTCAACTCCACACATATCTGACAAATCTCTAAAAATCTTATCAAGAACATCTAACTTAATTCCACATACTCTATCATATACAACTTCTCTAACATTCCTCAAAATATCTACATAGTATACACGCTTAACAACAGGTCTTTCACGTGGAAGACTAACCTCAACAATAATTTTAATATTAGATAAACTAACTCTATCACGATCTACATCACTTAACATTTTTCTCAATGTTAAATCTACACTTTTCGTATTTATAGTTGATAATGCTTGAAGACAATACTCACAAACTTTTAGAAACATGTCTATATGTTCACTATCTTTAATTTCATCAATAATAACTTTGTCGTACTCTCTACCTATGATATTCTTCATTAAGTCTATTATAGATATCTCTTCAATACCTACCTTTCTAGTATAGTAACTTTCTATATACATACTTGAAATATCTTCAATATTTATTTCGGGTTCTTCCTGTAGTATAGCGACAGTACTATTTTGAGGAAAGAAACATATTAATGATGCTATAAGTTCTAACTTTCTACTCTTTGAAAATCCTGATACTAGAATACTTGGTCCTCCTCTATAACTTACAAGTGTTGATAGTAGTGTTGCTAAATCTATAGTTATAAATTCCTGCTTTATCAAATCTACAATACTTCTAGGTATTTTTCTATAAAATTTCAAATGTATATACCAACTTCTAGATATATCTATATCTCCTCTACATAGATATACTCTACATATTCTATCAAAAAGTTCTATATAAGTATTAACAGTTGGATTTCTCCAAGTTAATGATTTACCAACAATATCCTGTAATGCTGATGATAGTTTTATAACATCTTGCTTTAGAGGTTTAGGATCTAGTATGAGATTTCCAGCTAAAATATGTTCGACATATCTATAATTTGTTGAATATCTAATAGATACTACGTTATTATCAAATACTGGACCTATAAGATTTGAAAATGTGTTAACTATAACATAACCTCTCAAGTTTCTTGGTATTGAATTTAAGATTTCTAATATAGATTTTATATCAGACTTCTGTAAAAATTTCTCAATTTCTCTTCTCTCTCTAGTATCAACTTCAGGTAGAATTATGGAGTATCTGTACTTTCCATCTCTAATATCAACATCTAGCTTTAGACCATAATCTTCACAATTTATAGAGTATGACATAACGATCATACATCTCCCCACTATTAGGTATACTCTACATAATTTTTGTTCAATACTATCGATACTGTATATCTCAGCTCAACGAGGTTTCTTCACGTCTCAGTATTCCCTCTTCATCATTTGAGATATCTTTATTACTTGTTAAGATATATTCTTAGCGTTATAATGAGGTATAGGTCTGTTCTATGGGTTGAGAAGTATAGACCTAGAAGACTTAGTGAGATTGTTAATCTTGAAGATGTTAAGAGGAGAGTTGTCGAATGGTTAAAACAGTGGCTTAGTGGTAAAATTCCTGAGAAGAAGGCAATACTGCTCGTAGGTCCTCCTGGTGTTGGTAAGACAACTCTAGCACATGCTCTTGCCAATGAATTTGGTCTTGAAGTTCTTGAACTTAATGCTAGTGATGTACGTACAGGTGAGAGACTTAGACAGATTGTTGGTAAAGCTATGAGAGAACAATCACTATTTGGTTTTAGAGGTAGATTAATACTTCTAGATGAGGTTGATGGTATTCATGCTAGAGAAGATAGAGGTGGATTAACAGCTATTGTAGAACTTGTTGAAGAGACTAGATGGCCAATAATAATGACTGCTAACAATCCATGGGATCCAAAATTTAAACAGTTGAGAGATATTGCAGAAGTAATACAGGTAAGACCATTAAGCGAGGATGATATTATTACAGTACTTAGAAGGATATGTAATGCTGAAGGTATTAAATGTGAAGAAGAGGCTTTGAGAATAATTGCAAAATCTTCAGGAGGTGATCTTAGAGCTGCAATAAATGATTTACAAAGTGTTGCACAGGGAAAGAAGGTACTCACTAAAGAAGATGTACTTAGACTTTCAGATAGAGCACATCAATACGACATGTTTAGAATAATGGATAGAGCATTTAGAATTAAGAGAATTGACGAAATTAGACAAATAACATTCCTACCAAGCTTTGATTGGGAAGCATTCTTCCCATGGGCTAGTGAGAATGTCGCTATAGTATATGAGAAAAGTCCAACAGCAATGGCAGACGCGTATGACAATTTATCACTTGCAGACATGTTTAGAGGTAGAATATTGAGAACACAGGAATGGGAATTAATGCCATATATGACAGAGCTCATGGTTGGAGGTATAGCTCTTGTGAAAGATAAACCAACACTTCCAAGATTTATAAGATTTCAATTTCCACAAAAATTACTAATACTTGCAAAGACTAAAGAAATTAGAGAACAACGTGAAGCATTTATAAATAGGTTAAGATTAACGTTTCATACAAGTTCTAGAGTAATAACAACAGAGTACATACCACTAATAAGATTCTTAATAAAACATGATAAGAAATTTGCTAAAGATTTTGTTGAAGCACTTATAAAACTTGGATATAACGTGGAGACTATAGAGAAGATATTGAATATAGAATTTCCAAAAGAGGAAGTCAAAGTTATTAAGAGAAGAAAAAGATAGAAATGTTAAACATTTTACCAGCATTAATAACATGTATAATATGGTCATTAAGCATTGTATTGTATAAGAAGATTAGTAGAAGAATACCTGTCTTAAAAGTAAATATAGTTAGACTTCTAAGTGCAAGCACAGTATTAGCATTACTATGTGTAATACTAAACTACACAACAATTAATAGAGGAGTACTATATGCAGCATTGAGTGGAATATTTGCACTTGCTATAGGAGATACAGCATACATATACAGTTCAACACTAGTAGGAGTATCAGTAGCAGCACCCATAGCATATCTATATGTAATACTTGTACAATTCATAGCTATACTATACGGTGAAGAACTTACAATAAATAAGATAATAGCATCAATAATAGCGATAATAAGCATACTATTAATAACGTTAGAGAAGAGTAATGATGTTAATAGTAGAGCTAGAATATTGGGAATATTATTAGCATTTTTAACATGTATATTTTGGAGTTTTGGTCAGGTAATTATAAAACCTGCAACAAAACTAATAAATCCTCTAGAGATAACATTCATAAGAGCATTAGCAGGATTTACAACATTAACAATACTGTATAAACCAATTAAGAAGATAATGATTGAAAATGTGTATAAATACAGTAAGGATGTTGATATACTAAACTACATAACTTTAGCATTAATTGGAATTCTAGACTTAGCATTAGGATCATACCTATTTGTACTATCGATAGCAACTATAGGTGTAGGACCGACAGTAATAGTGACAGGTTCAATACCATCACTTTCACAGATATTTGCCACATTTGTAGAGAAGGAGAAGTCGAAGATTAAGTACATAATTGCAGGAATACTAACAGGACTTAGCATAGCTATTGTAAGCATATGACAGTCTGGTGCGGGGGGTGGGATTTGAACCCACGCAGGCCTACGCCAGCGGGACCTGAACCCGCCCCCTTTGACCAGGCTCGGGCACCCCCGCTATCTTCTCTACTCAATGATTTGGAATTTTAATTTTTAAGATCATCGGTTTTGCCGGTCATCACTTTTCAGCCCACTGGCGATTTAATCATCTACTAGTATTTTCATGTATTGATTTATATTGATTATTTCATATTTTGCATATGAGTCCATCTGGTTCACAGTTGCATTGTATTTCATGTATCTCTCCTTTATAGTCTGTTAATACACATCTACAAGATGTTGCTAGTATTGGTATTCCATCTATGTTGTATATATTTTTGAAAAATTTCCATTTATATCCTCTAACTCTTCTATCCCAGAAGTTTGCTGCATTACATATCTTAGATATGTATATGCAGTGTGGAAGTTCCATATTCATACCTTCAATTTCTCTAGGCTTTATAAAGTATCCTTCTGATACTGATCCATCTGTGTAGTATATGTCATCTATATGGTAATACTCAAGTTCTGTATCTTCATAAAGTTTCAATATCTTGCTAAGCTCATCCTCATTATCTATCTCAATAACCATTCCCCATACTTCATCTACTCTACTACCTGTATATTCTAATGTCAATATTAATCCAAACTTTTTTGAATACGCTTTGAATATTCTTCTAAAACCTATAATATATGCAGGCCATATCTTACTATCTACAAGTTTTTGAACAGTTCTACTACTATTATCTTCATGTAGAATCCACGATATTAGGAATGGATCACAGAGTATGTCATACACGTATAGATATGTTGGTAATTCAATTTTTTCAACTTTCGTAATCTTTGTCATCTAGTAGAAAAGACTGTATAGTATATATTTTTAACCTAAGAGATTTTGTTTTAGTTTAAACTACTCTACAGGTTGTTCAGTCTTTCCAAGAGCCTTTCTAACAGTCTTACCGTTTGGACATTTGAAGAGTCCTATTATGACCCCCTTCCTACCCTTTGGTGCAAGTACCCATGCCTTTACAGGCTTAAGCTTCATTATCTGACCATCACAGTCTACCTCATATTCACGTTCTAGATAGGGAGTTAAGTCGATTGGCATGGTATCATTCTATATCATAACAATATAAATCCATCTCATTATTTACACAGTAATCAGGAGCAAGACCATACTCTTTAACTTAAGGTTTTTGAGATTTTACATGTCTAATTAATTCCTGTTTGAAAAAGTTTAAACTCTTTTCTTACCTAATTTCTTACCTAAACTTGCTTGAGATTCTATAACTTTCAATTACATCTCTAGCCTTCTCTCTACGATCTCTAATATCGTGTAGAAGCTTCACTATATATTCGTAGAGTATTTTCTTACATTCACCACATAGTATATTTCCAGACTTACAGTCAGCATATATCTTAGATACTACAGAATCATCTTCAACATATGCCATAAAGTACTTATATACAACACACACATCAGGATTACCACCAAGCTTTCTTTGAAGTTCTTTTGTAGGTTGACCACCTGTAAGTGCATTCATAATCTTCCTCTTCACAGTATTGTCATCATCTAGAATGTATATGGCAGTTTCAGGTCTTGAAGCACTCATCTTCTCCTCACCTGTAAGTGCGGGAACAAACTTACAATATAGAGTACAGGGTTTTGGATATCCAAGTCTATCAGCAATATCTCTAGCAAGTCTGAAGTATGGATCTTGATCAATACCTGCAGGTATAAGTACAGGACACTCCTCACCATATAGCTCAGTTGGTAGAAATGCAACTGCAATCTGTAATGTTGGGAAGAATGCTGCACCAACATTTGTAGAATCTGTAAATCCGAATGTGTGCTTAACAGTTGAAAGTGTTAAACATTTAGCAACTTTAACAGCAATCTTATATAGATATCTTATATCTTCAGTATCAATAATTAGGTGAAGTTGATCTGGTCTAAATCCAAGAGCTATCAATGTCAACGCATTATCATAAGCATACCTGTTAGCTTCCTCTAATGGAAGATCACGAACAAGAAACTTCTCATCATCAGTCATCTCAAAAAATAGCTCTACATTAAATCTATCACAAAGCCATTTAGTAAACATCCATGGAAGTATATGTCCAAGATGTAGATCTGCACTAGGACCACGACCTGTATATAATGCCCATCTCTTCCTATTTACAATTCTCTCAATTATATTCTCAAGACCTCTATGTGCATAGAAGAATCCTCTACGTAACAGATGATGACTATCACCTGCAAGTTTTTCAATCATTTTAACATCTTCCTCAGTTAGTAACTTAACACCAAACTGCTCTGCTAATCTTCTATAATCTACCTTACCCTTAACTTCCCATGGAGTAACTGTAAATGCTTGATCTTGAGCCACAATGAGAGATCCCAAGTTCAGTATATAGATAGATATTTAAGCAGTTCTATCTTCAAGATGATTCACAACAATCTTCATGATATGTTCAAAATCTCTCTTAAACTCCCTATATGTGATGATCTTACTAAGTTCTATCGGTTTAAAATCACAACTCTTTAAGAATTCTCTCTCAATCATACCTATAAGATTTACAAGTCTCAATTTACCAATCATTAAAGTCTCATTAAGTATATCTACTAAACTTTGAAACATGTCTAAATCAACTATAAACCTGTAATCACATATGATAGGTATGTCTAATCTATCATCAGCCTGTACTTCAACAACAACTTCACCATAATCTCTAATAGATATAATACCACTATGTTTAAAGCCAACATTTTGAGCAATTTTCAACAATCTTAAAGCAATCTCAAGATTTCTAGCTGAAAAATGTATTATTGGTGCTCTAACTAGAAGCCATGCATATCTTGGATTATGCTTCTCCAATATCGACAATATCTCACTAGGAACTACAGGTCTATGCCATTTGCCAAGAAATTTAAATTCATGACTACTCTTAGCAAGGCTAAGTCTTGAAGTTTCTGCAAGTATTATTCTACCACTACAACTACTAGTAGTAAATAATTCTCTACATTTTTCATTAAATTTAAATAGAAAATCCTTAATATCAAAATCTACAAGTCCACGTTCTGCCTCATCTCTCAATCTTCTTAAAAAGACTTCACGTCTCTGATCTATAGTAGACATAGTACATATATTTACTTTTCAAATACTTCTTAAATCTTAATCATGTAGTATAATCTTAAATTTAGAATACTTTCATAAGAAATTTAGAATATATTTACTATGTGGTAGGTCATATTTGCTAAATCTTTTATAGGTCTTAAACTCTAGATAATGTGATATGAAGTTAGTTGGAAATCTCACTAAGAAGGAGAATCTATGGATATTACAAATTCCAAGACCTGTACTCAAGGTTGCTGAATTGAATGGTGTTAAAATAACAAATAAAGTACGTGTGAGAGTTAGAATTGAAAGTGATGGTGATAGTGTTGAAACAGATGCAAAAGTTCAAACATATGGACAAGACGTATGTTATCTAGTAATACCACAACAAGCAGTACAATCACTCAAGAATAAACGTGGTGAAGTAATTTTTGAAATATTAGAATCATGAAGAGAAGATTAGAGGTAGTTAAAATATTTAGAGAGAAAGCACCAAAAATAACATGGTGTCCAAATTGTAATGTACCAATATTGAGAAGTGACATATGTGATATATGTGGATCAAAGACAATAACTGTTAGAGGTATAGCATATCCAAGAGATGTTAGATACTGCTACGATAATGATAAAGAAATTATAGTAAGATCGATACAGGAAACATACAATCTAAAGAATAGTGAAATATCAAAATTGATAGACAGAGACGAGATAGTACTGCTAAACAAGGTACAGCATGTAGATTCAGCAGATCAAGTAATAGTGAGAGGTAGAGTTATTGGAATAAGATACTTCGATATTGAGAAAAGAAGATGGATGTTTAGACCAGATTATGCAGGTATTAAAATAATGATAGATAACAAGATTGGATATTACATACTTCTAAAGAGAAGCAAGGTTGTAGAAGGTGAATATGTTGATAGAAGTGAAATTTTAGAAGGTGAAATTCCAAATGAAGATAATATATACATACCATTTAAGCTAAATGAAAAAGATGTATATGGTATTCTACAAGTTAGAGGAAATAAATTAAAGATTTTGAAAGTTATAGATAAATTAACATACTATGAAGTTGATAGGAAGAGTTCTAACATATATAAAACTATTAAAGCAAATATTTCAAATATTGAGAAGTTAGAGAAAAACTCTATAAATATACTGAGAAATGCTATAGATAAATATTCTGAATATTTAAAAATTGTAACATATTCAGGAGGTAAAGATAGTACAGTTATAACATATCTAGCAAGCATGTGTGGTATTGATAAGGTAGTTTTTTGTGATACAACACTGGAATTTCCTGAAACGTACAAGACTGTAGATAGGATGTGTAAATTTGTAGAGATAGAACATGTAGAAGCTAGTAGAGAAATGTTTGAAAAAGTTTTTGAAATTCTAGGACCACCTGCTAGAGATTTTAGATGGTGTACTCAGATATGTAAATTAATTCCACTTAAGAGATTTTTAGAAAAGTATGCTAATAATAGAAAGATTCTAAGTATAACAGGTCAGAGAATGTTTGAATCTCCTCAAAGAGCATTAGCAGGATATGAAACTGAAGTATATGGTCCGAATCCTGCAGATATCATAGTATCACCACTATACGACTGGACAGCACTTGACATTGAGATGTACATACACTACAAGAATTTACCATTAAATGAACTATATGTTCAAGGTTTTGAAAGAGTTGGATGTTTTATATGTCCAACATTGAGAATTTCTGAAATTGAAATTATTAAGAAGACGCATCCTGAATTATGGAGATGGTGGTACGACAAATTAAGTAGATATAGAAAGAGATTGAAAATACCTGATAAATGGCTTAAATATGAACTATGGAGATGGAGATTTGAAATACCTGGAGATTTATCAAATTATTTAAAGAGAGTTGGAGGATATATAGATATTTCAGAAATTCCAAATCCAATAGTAAATACATTGAAAGTCTATATAAACGAGGTAAATAATGAAGTAAGTATAGATCTAGTATTGGTAGGTATTGATAAGGTAGATTTTAATAGATTAAGTAGCTTAATCCCGATAATATCTAGAGAATACTACATAAAGGATAATACTATGAAAGTTTATACAAAGACATGTGTAATAACAATAACAAGTTCAGGAAGAGTTAATGTGTGGTCTAGAGATTTAGAAGTTAGTAAAAATATTGCAGAGACAATATGTAAGATTGTATACATGGCTCATAGATGTGTTAAATGTTTTGAATGTGTAAAAGCATGTCCTGTAAATATTTTGAAAGTAGATGAATATCCATTCATTGTAGATGAAAATAGATGTATTATGTGTAGAGAATGTGTAAAAGCATGTATTTTAACAAAATTTATAGGAATTACTATCAGTAAAGATTTAGAAAGTAAGATTGTGTAATGCCATTACTAGAACACTGTCCTATAATTGATACGGAGGAGTTTGGAAAAATACTTCTACTATCAGATACACATATAGGATATGAAGTTGAGCTTATATTAAAGGGTTTGAGAGTACCTAGACAGACTAGAAGACTTTTAGAACATTATATCAATATTGCAATGAGAGAAAATGTTAACTCTATCGCAATTCTTGGAGATATCAAACATGAAATACCGATAGCATTAGAAACATATAAAGATGTTGAATACTTCTTAAGAGAAATTTCAAACTATTTTGAATATATAATACTTACACAAGGTAATCATGATGGTGGTATTGATAAGATTGTTGATAAGATAGGTAGAAAGAACATACTACTATACGATTCTAGAGGTGTTTGTATAACTATGAAAGATGGTAAAAGAGCATTGTTACTACATGGAAATGCAAAACCTAAGATTGAGGACTTAATAAATTCAGACTTCTTAATAATGGGACATACACATCCTGCTATTACTATTAGAGACATTATTGGATATACTGTTAGAGAACCAGTAATTATTAGAGTTGAGCTAGATAAAAGAGATATTGTAGCTAAGATGTATAGAAGAGAAATTAAGACTAGCAATATCACTATTGAAGATTCTAAAATAGTATTAATAATACTTCCATGTGCAAATATGTTAATAACAGGCACAGATATTACAAGAACATTATTACAAAAACATCCATCAAGTAAGACAATCTTAACATATTTCGAACTTTGGAATAAAGATGATAAGATAGAAGTATATCTTCAAGATTTTACATATTTAGGAACTTTAAGAGAATTGATAGATTTAGAAAAGATTATTGAGACTAAAGAGAGAGTTGATTGGAACTTACTTTAAAATTCAGGGTAAGTATTATAATATTTGTAAGACATGTACTGTACATGTCAGACATGTCTACTCTAGGAGAAAATTTGAAGAAAGAACTTGAAGAACTTATCGCTAGATTACTAATGCTTACTATAGATACTTATGAAAATTTTATAAATATAATAACAGAATTTCTTAGAAAAGTATCACCGATACCGATAGTAATACCACAGATAATACTTCCAGAACATTTAAAGAAGAAATCTACAGAAGAATTAGCAAAACTTCTAGCAAATCTAATAGTGACACCATTAAACCCACAACAAGCTCTTAAAATTATAGAAGATATTATAAAGAGAGTAGATGAATTGAAGAGTAGATACTTCACAAAGACTAGATAGTGAATTGAGGTTAGAGTGATGAGAATTAGCCCCAGGCGAATAGATGAAGAGTATCCCCCTCAGCTGATCTCAAACCTCGTAGAACATATTCACTAACTCTCTTAAAACATACTCAATTGATGGTCTTTTAGAAGGATCTCTACTCAACATCTTAAATATAAGATCTCTCGATTTAATATTTTTAACACAGGATAGTACATTTACAACATCTATATCAGACATGTATAATCTATCTCTACCATCAACACATATTCCACATAATAATCTGAGCAATACGTTAGCAAGTTGATATACATCAATACCATGTAAATTTTTATGAAGGTATTCTCTACTGAAATGTTCAGGCGTACAGTAGCATTTAGTACATGTCTCTAAACATCTTACATAATTTCCACCATCTACACATGTATTAAAATCGCAAAGTTTTACAACGCCATCACATATCAGTATATTACTAAGCTTAATATCACAATGATAAATACCAACATCATGTATATACTTAATTGCATGTGATATCTGTATGAGTATTAGTAAGATGTCTTTAAAACTTGGATACCAGCCATGTCTAATCTGATATTCTAATGATAGACCATCAGCAAACTCATATATAGCTAATGGAACAGTAGTAGAATAATCATACAACCTCAATATATTTGGATGTTCAAGCTTTGACATAATCTCAACCTCCCTAATAAATCTTTCATATATATTATCTTCATAATGTTTAGATATCTTAAACTTCCTAATATCAAAATCTTTTAGGGTTTTTATAGAGAATCTCTCACCATTTGGTGATATGCACATATATACTTTACTAAAATTACTCTCATGAATTAGACAACACTTAAATCCTTTAATATCGATATTAAGATCAGGAACTCTATCCTTGATAGTAATAAATTTACAATTTTCAAAATTTGGCTTTATATAAAATGATATCCTCATATTGAGAAGATCTAGAATATCTACATCTTCATACATACTCTTCTACATGTCGCATAAACGCACTACTTTTATTTTAGATTATCAGTCTATAATGTTATGAATCTCAGATTTATGGATCGTAATAGGTGGGTAATATTTATGGAGATTATAGGTCCATTAGCAATGAATGAGCCAATACCTATTGATGAAGTCTATTCAAGATTAATATCGAATAAAGATAAATACAACATAGATATATCCTATGGAGAGTTTTTAGAAATATTGAATGATTTAGAGAAGAGAGGTGCTATAAAAATTGTTAAGAAGGATAGTAATACCTATATTGTATTGACAGAAGATGCAAAATATTTTTTGATAGTGTATAGTCCAGCATGGATTGGATTATAGTTAATATTCTATTACTGCACCTCTATTATTTGCAGTAGTTAGGAAGCTATATATACCAACACTTCTCAACTTATATACAATCTCTAAGCCTCTATCAAAATCATCTATAAATGCATATACTGTAGGACCCCAAGAACTTTGACCAATACCCTTCACACTAAATTCCTTAAGCATATTTACAACTTTCTGAGAATATTTTGAGAATATTCCTCCTTGAATATTTGAAAATATTTTACCAACATTCTTTTGAAATTCCTCTAAACCTTCACAAAACATTTCAAAGTCTTTATCGAGTATTGATGGTATTATCTTGTTAAATAGTATAAATGATAATTCTTTAACAACATCTTTAGGATAGTTTAATTTAAATAACTTATGTTCAGAAATTTCATCAGGACCTTTACCTGGTGGTATCGCTACAATTATATACCAATCTTCAGGAAACTCTAATCTAGTTATCAATTTTGGAATATCGTCACTACTCTTCTTACCTGAATCAACTACAAAACCACCATACTTGAATGTGTATATTCCAACTCCAGATATCTCTCCTCTACCTAATATTTTTGATAAATTTTCAATACTATATCTAATGTTGAATAATTCTAATATTGATACTGCAATTGCAAGTTTTGTCTGTGTTGTAGATCCGAGACCAACATGATTTGGAATTTTTCTAACAATCTTTATAGATATATTATCAATATCTATATTGTAGAAAGTTTTTAATCTATTCAAAACATCTACTACTATCGGATCTTTCAAATATTCACTTTCGAAACTTCTTGATACTTCTATAATAACTTTAGGTTCCTGTATTGATAATCCTACACATATACCTCTTCTACCTTCAATACCTACAGGATCTACCATTCCTAAATGTAGTCTTGCTGTTGCAATTACTCTAACCATACTTAGCTAGATAGAGTGTATGTGAAAAGTATTTTCAAAATATATCACAATTCTATAAGTGTGTCCTGTATATAAGTGTCCTATATGTGGTAGATATGTTACAACTCCTGTACATTGTGGTAGAAAATGTATATACTTAATGTCTGATAGTCAGAGAGAAGCTTTGAGTAGATTGATGAGTGCATTATTGAGACATATACCACATGAGGCAGGTCTAAAACTTGATAATGAAGGTTTTGTAAGTATCGAAGAGCTTGTCAAAGGTATTAGAGAGAGATGGAGAAATAGAGATTTATATAGATGGGTAACAGAAGATCATGTAAGAGCTATTGTAGAGCTTGATCCTAGAGGTAGATTTGAGATTAGAGATAATAAGATTAGAGCAACATATGGACATAGTGTTAAAGTAGATATAAAGTATGTAGAGGATAGAGAAGTGAAAGTTCTATACCATGGAACTACTAGAGATAGACTAGACTCAATACTTAGACAAGGAATAGTTAGAGGAAGAAGACTCTACGTACATCTTACAGATAGTATAGAAATTGCAAAAGAAATTGGAAAAAGACATGGAAGTAATGTTGTAGTACTTGAAATAGATGTTGAATGTTTAAGAAAGAGAGGTTTTAAAGTATATAGAGCAAGTAGAACAATATACTTAACAGAATACGTACCTCCAGAATGTATTAAAAATGTGATATACGTCTAGGATAGTGTAGTAAAATGACTAGTATAGTCTGGCTAATAACTGCTAAATGCATTCTAAACTGTCCTCACTGTTATGATAAGGTGTATATAAATGAGAAAGAACTTACAAAAGATATGAAGATTAGATTAGCAGAAGAGATTGGAGAATTAGGAATAACTCATGTATCATTATCAGGTGGTGAACCACTACTTCTAGAAGAGATTGAAGATATTATAAAAATATTGAGAGATTATAATGTAGATATATCAATAGTTACTAGCGGAATTGTGAATGATGAATATAAGATTAAGATCTTATCAAAATATGACGTATATGTATATGTAAGTATTGATGGTGATAAAGTTGGTCATGAAATTGTTAGACCAGGAACGTGGGATAGAGTTATGGAGTTTATAGAAAAGTTGAAGAAGTATAATATAGAATTTGGAACATCTATGGCATTGTCAAAATTAAACTATGATAGAGTTGGATATTATATAGATACTGTAGTTGAACTAGAACCATCTAGTATATGTATGATACCTGTAATGCCTAGTGGTAACGCTTTGAAAAATCGTATATATGTAGATGTTGAAGATTTAAGAAAAGTTATAGAAATTGTTGAAGATAGAGTTGAAAAATATTCAATAAATATCAGATTTTGGTGTCTACCCTGTATACGTGCATATACTAGTAATAGGAGAATTATTGGTGGATTATGTAAGCAGTGGGATGTTATAGATATAACACCTGGAGGTAGACTTGTACTTTGTGATATTGTAAATATTGAGCTTTCTAGATGGGTAGGTGGTAATTTAGGTGAAGCTATTGAAAAATTTAGAAATAGTGAACTATACCTGAAAGCAAAATCCGTACCTGCTGAATGTTATTCATGCACATTTAGAGATGTATGTATGGGTGGTTGTTTTTCAAGATCCTACATTATGTATGGTGATTTTTGTAGAAAAGATCCACTATGCCCAATCTAATATACTAGTGGTGTTGCACCTTCTTTATGCGGTTTTAACCATAGTTCTAGATTCTTCTCTACTAAGAATGAGTATCTCTTAGCATGTTCTTCAAGACCGTCTAATGGTATGTCATAGTTTATTAATTTTGATATTGCTTTAATAAGCTTTAATGCTGCTGTTATATCAGGACCTAGCTGACCTACTGTTTGTCCAAGTATATACACAACATCTCTATGTGATGCAACTTTTCCAGATTCTACAAGCTTTTTAATTGCTGTAAGTACTTTAGATTCAGCCATTATTAATGCTCCAACAATGCTTCTAGATAGTACAGAGTCTAGAAATATTGCTTCAGCACCTGCGATTATCGCATCCTTAATTGGTAAAAATCCTAGAGATTTAAATTCATCAACATAGTATTCCTCAGTTACAAAATACACATTCTCACTCTCAGTCTCAGATACAGCAGGAACTGAAGTTATAGCTATGACACGTCTAATATTGTTTTCTTCAGCCCAATCAAGAATCTTCTCAATAAACATACCATAGAGCTCCATTGGAATTGGAACATGTTGTCTAATAGTTATTAATCCAAGATCCTTCCTGTAGAATAGTCTATATGGAAGTTTTGCAGCACCATCAACAGCCGTTATTATTGGAGGAACACCACTAATCTTTATAGCACCAATCTCCTCCATCTTTAACTTATCAATAATGTACTCAACAGTAACTACAGATGCAAGACTAGGTTCAGGACATGCAATAATTAGAGTATTTCTAGGATCTTTCTCAATCTTCCTAATCTTAACCTCAACTTGAGCCATATAGCATAACTATCAAAAAGAGATAAATAAACATGACTACCAAAACAATCAAAAACTAAGAAAAGTAGAAAACAATCAACTTCACAAAAGAAAAACTTATAAAAAGAAACACAAAGACAGAACAACGAAATAGGGCCGGTAGTCTAGCCTGGAAGGATGCCCGCCTTGCGAGCGGGTGGTCCCGGGTTCAAATCCCGGCCGGTCCACCAATCCTCCAACATCTATCATGTCTAAGCATTAACGTTTACATATTTGACACGATATTTCTGGGAGCACAATATCTAGAGTCTCTAGAAAAAGAGCACCAATTTGTCTAGTAACATGCATATGTGAAACGCATGTAGCATTGAAAAAGCTAGGGATTTGATCAATTTAAACAGTGAAGGTATTACCATTTTGCTGTCCAGACATCTACGTACATGCTTCCTATCCTGTAGTATTCGCCCTTGTACTTTATGTATGTTGGTGAGTAGAGATACCATGCATATACGTAGCAGGATGGGCAAGCGTAAATATCTACCATGCATATACTCACGGTGGTCTTCTCGTAAGTCTTACCTACAGAGATCGACATTATTGGTGCAAATGCAGCAATTAGAGGTACATCGTAGCCAGCTGCTGCAAGTATTGCAAGTACAGGAATACTTGCTGAAAATAGCGGTTCTGTCTTAATCTGCTTAACTACGTCCAGTGAAGCAATGCTTAGCATACTCTTACGATATCCATAATACTTGTAGTTATATTCCCACAATCTGTTAACTATATTCCAAATTCTCTCTAAATATCCCTGACCATCATATGGATTATCGTCAATCATGTACCATCCCACAAGGCTATTATTCCTCATCTCAGGTGCTGCTATTGTTGCATTAGCCCACTTATCACCCCAGTAACAATATGTTGGAGCCCAGGGAGTCTCCGGTGAAGGATATTCACATATGTACTCTCTGTACTCAGCAAATGCTACATAACCCTTGAAACCAAATCCTATAAGAGCATCTCCTGTAAAGTTTAAACCATTGCGAAAATCTTCATAATAATTTAACCATATCCAACTTTCATAACCATCAGGAACCCCAAGTACAATTGAGAATCCTGGCATCTCATAACTAATGCCAGATTCAGTATTTATAGCAAATGAAGTACCGAAAGCAACGTAATCGCTAGTCTCTTCTTCAGAGTAGAAGATTATCCTTGGTGTTACTATCTCAAGTGAGTTTTGTGACAATTCTGATACATGTACCATAATGATAGGTATGCCAATAGGCTTCTTCGAAATGTAGTATATCTTGTATGGTTTCCAGTACCAGCACGTGCAGCCACTATACCAGTCACAGATACAGCCTTGCTCAAGCGTTGGTGGGAATTCGTCTAGTGATGCGTGTGATAGTGATGCACGTAGTAGTGTCCTGTTAGCAGCAACGTACTTACTTCTAAGCTTCTCGATAATCTTCTCGATTTCCTCTCTTGTTACCAATGGCTTTCTCTTTCTTAGATCCTCCCTAATCTCAATCGTTATGGAGTAGCCCTTGAGTAGTCTTATCGGTTTTATTGGCACGATCCTGAATATGTGGTATATTCCGTTTCTTGTATGTGCATTTGCGAGTAGTATAAGACCAATCTCAACCGCACTAGGATCAACACCCTTCTCCCGCAGATAG
>CAZNTG010000006.1:0-621363 GCA_964575955.1 uncultured Thermoproteaceae archaeon | reverse complement strand
ATTCCAAATCCAGGACCACTACCTAAGATTCCAGAGGTTTGGGAAGGAGAGCCATATAGCTGGTGTGCAGAACCTAGAATGGTACTTCCAGATAGAACATTAGTACCATTTGAGGCAGGTCCAATAGCGAAGTTGTGGGTTCAGGCTTTGAATAGTTCTAGACATAGTCTATATACTGGTCTTGAGATGTCTTCTGGTAATGGTAAGATTAGGCTAGTATTACCATCTTGGAATGAAGCTTTAAAGTATGCTCAAGATCTCATAGATGAGGCATATAGTCTAGGGATACTAACTAGTAGACCAAGCATTACATCTCTAGTACCATCACAACTATATGGATTACCGTATAGTGAAGTTCCTGAACTTTACGATTCTGAACTTGTAGCTGAGTGATGGAATGAGGCATCTACAACAATGTTTAGACTTTACGCTAGGGCATTCTCACTAGCATGTGCAGTATTTGCAGCATGGTGGAGTCTTACAAAGCTTACTGAGGTGTTTAGAGAGAAACCAGCATGGTACAATGTTCCAGGAAGGCCATGGAGATATCCACAATACCCAACATTTGCTGTTGGTGTTGGTTGGTTGGAGGCTCCTCGTGGTGCTGTTCGTCATTGGATTGTTGTTAAGGATGGTAAGATAGCAAACTATCAATATCACGCACCAACATCAGGAAACGCAACACCTAAGACAAATCTTGAGAAACTTGCAAAGCTTGTAGGTAAGTATATAGAGCCTATAGAGGGAGTTGAAGGTGCTGTAGTTGATAACTGTATTGTAGGTCCATATGAGGCATCTGCACTACATGTATATATTACTGAGGAAGTGTCACCATATGAGTGGACTGGTCTTGATGTTGTTAGAAGTATTAGAAGTTTTGACCCATGTATAGGATGTGCTGTACATGTACAGTTCTTAGGTTCTAATCGTAAGGTTGAGAAGTATATAAATCCAATATATTGGTCTTTTTAAAATAATACAAACCTTTTAGATTCTTACTATAACTACTCGATTTAATACTTTATAAATCTATAATTATTACATACATGATGGTTGAAGTAACTCGTAGAGAATTTCTAAAGATGTGCATATCTGCGATGTTGCTAGCTGGAATGCTGAAGCTTACAGGTCCTCACTTCAAAGCTATTGCGAGAGCTATTAGAGAAGATCCAACAGTAATGCCGAAGATTGTGTGGGTTGAGTGTGCTGACTGTGCTGGTGATACTATAGCACTTCTAGACTCTACAGCAATTGCAGATTCAGTATTGACATATGCTCTTGAGAAGGTTGGTGTTGGAGACTCTATTGAGTGGTGGAAACCACCATTCAACTCAGACCTACTCTACGTACTTGCAGGACTTAAAATTGATCTAGCATTTCACGATACTGTAAGACCTGAGTGGGGTGAGGAGATTGAGTATCTTGGTAAAGCTGTAGAGCCTATATATCCAGCAACTTATCTAGAAATTCTTGAGAAGTTTAATGAAGAGATTATTGAAGGTAAGCCAGAACCATACATACTTGTTCTTGAAGGTGCACTTACAGATGAGGTATTCTATAAGACTAAGTATAATGGTTGGAATGCACTTCTAGGACCTAGAACAATAACTGAGTAGTTCTATAGATTGTGTAAAGGTGCTATAGCTGTAGTTGCTGTTGGTACATGTGCATCATATGGTGGAATGCCATCAGACTATGCACCTGATGTTGCGACATTCAGTATGGAAGGTGCAGCATCTCACTCACCATCAGGAGCTATGGGATTTTTCCCAGATCCTATAAAGAATCAGCCAGGATTTGTATTGAAGTATAGTCAATATGCACATAGTGGAGTACTTGCAAGTGTTTGGAATTGGATAACTACAGAATCTGCAGTATATACAGATGCACTTGATCCATATTACAATTTCATAACTACAGGTGGTGGTCTCACTGAGCTGTATAGATTACCATTAACGTGGAATGCATCTATAAAACCTGCAGTTGCAGTTCCTGGATGTCCAGCTAATGGTAATGCAATATCTCTAACACTTGCATCTCTAGTATTGATATACTTGAAGAAGAAGCTTTCAACAGCATCTTCAAGTCTTGCAGAACTTCTGAGGAGTTTAGACATATACTTACCACTAGATAGATATTTCAGACCTGAATATGTTGAAGTTGATCTACAAGGTGTTAGACTTGTGAAGTTTCCACTATTTGTATTTAGAACACATAGATTCTTGAGAGATAGAGCAGGTTGTGTATATACATATGTTGCTAATGGAACTCTAGAACAAGCACCACTATTAACAGGTTGTCCAAAATTCATATACTGGAAGAGAAAGTTGTTGAAAGAATATCCAGCAGATGGAACACCATACTGTGCATTTAGTGTTGGCTGTAAAGGTCCTGAAAGTACATGCCCATGGAATGCTGTTGGATGGATTATTGATAAAGATATTAAAGATACTTCAAAACTACTAGCAAATACAGAGGCAAAAGCTGGATGTACAAAGAAGAGTGCTCCATGTATTGCATGTGTAATGCCAGGATTTAGCGAAGCCTATCAACCATTCTTCAAACCACTCAGACCAATACACTTCAGAGGAATTATAGGTGGTGTAGGCATGGGTAGAGGTAGAACTAGAGGTGGTAGAGGTATGAGAAGACTAGCAGTACTGTAATATACATTTCTTAAAAATAAGCATATAATACCTAACATTTCTAAATCCAAAAATCCTATCTCTAACTATTAGACTTCTAACACTACTCAAATCATACACCATATATCTTATATAGAACCTATCTACGATCTTCCTAACTATATTAATGCTCTCAGACGCTCAACTTTAATGCTTTTGTCTCAGATATGTATGTAATGATTCTATATTTTAGTAAATCTATCTACTAGAATTTTCATAATTATCAAAAGTATTGAATATACTATGACTCCAATTATGAGTATTGTAAATCCTATTAGAGTATTTATTGTGAATGTGTGTATGTTTTCTAATATTGTTGAAATTCCATAAGACATTATTAAGATGCCGATTATGATGACTATGAATGGTATTAGTATTATAATTCTATCTCTCATTTCTTCAGCTGCTGATATGTTTGTATAATCTATAGCTAGTGGTAGATTTCCAGACTTTAGATAATTCTTCAAACCTTGTGCTAATGCTAGTTTAATTATAAGTTTAAGTGCTGGTATTGATAATACTATGCTAAATATTACAAACATTAATAACATTCTATACATTAATGTATTACCTGTAATGAGTATATTTAATATTGACAATACTATTGCTATTATCATAGGTATTAGTGAGTATTTTAGTATTTTAATAGTACTTGTTGTTAATATCTTATCAATTGGATATGTTGATTGATTAATAAACCATCCACACATTCCTAATATAATTCCAATAATGTATGATAGGTTTACAGGTAGCATAACTATCATTATTATGACAATGTAGAATAGTGATATTGTGACTATGTTAATTATACTATTTGGAATGTTTAGAATTTTTAATATTATTGGTATACCTATTGCAATACTTGAAGCATATGCAATATATATTGATGGTAGTCTTTTAACTATATTATCTATAAATGTGCTTATATTGAATATTCTAATACCTGCATACTCTACTCTATATAATGTTCCATATATTAAGTCTAGAGGTTTTATACTGTAATCAACGTTTGATAATTTGTCTAAAATTACTAATGGTATTAATGTGTATATTAGTGCTAGAGGTATAGCATTACTATATTTAAATCTTGCTATTGAATCTATAGCTAATGCATATGTTGCTGATGGAGATATGAAGTAGAGATATGGTGCATACTTTAATATGAGTGGTCCTAGACAGGTAAGTGCTAGTAGTGTGAAATATGTAGTTTTCCAAGTATTGACATTCTCAACTCCTCTAGGTGCTATTAATGTGAGGTATAGTGAGTATCCATGTATGTATGCGAGTATTAGGAATATGTATGAAAATACTACATATCTAATAACCTCTATACCATACACGTCTGTAAATGATAATGCTATCAGGATTGCTAGTGGTATAAATGCTATAGACGTTACAATAGTATTTACTATAAGTGTTAAGAATATTATAGATCTTGCAGATAGTGGGGATTGATACAGTAGATATATATCATCCTCAGTAAGAACACCACGCATAGTATATCTCTTTCTTGAACCAGCTCCTAGTCTAGTTTTTTGAAAAAGCAGATCTATACTCATAAATATTGCACCACACGCAATAACTATGCATAATGCTAATGCTGGATTTAGAATTATGAATTTTCCATGAACATGCTTTATAGATTGTGCATAACTAGAACCTCTTATATATCTTGGAAATATTAGTGATACAAATAGTAGTGTAAATGCGACTATAACTGTTGGCCATACTATTCTAAGTATGTGTTTTAGCTTATATATCAATGCTATAAATATCTCTCTCATAACTACTCAGCTTTTAAGATACTTAATAATGCTTCTTCTAGAGTTATTCCTCCTAGTTTAGTTTTAACATACTCTATAGATCCTTCAATAACTTTAATACCATTATATATAACGCATACTCTACTAGCTATCTCTTCAACCCATGGTATTACGTGGCTAGATATTAGGAATGATGTACCCATTCTAGATCTCTCTCTAATCTCATCTTTCAATACTTTCTGCATATGTACATCTAAAGCCATAAATGGCTCATCCATAACTATCAATTTTGGATCAGGTAGGAATGACATTGCAATGACAAGCTTCTGCAATGTTCCTCTTGATAAACTTCTAACTTTAACATCTCTATAATCCTTAAGTTCAAACTTCTCTATCAAATCTTCAATTCTTCTCTCTGCAACATGCCTATCAACTCCTCTAAGAGATGCATAGAGTAGTAATGTCTCTACAACAGTAAGTTCACTATATAGCACAGGTACATCAGGAACGTATGTTATATATCTCATAGCTTTCTCCCTATTTTTATGAACATCTATACCCATAATCTTAACTCTTCCTGAAGTTGGTGTTAAAAGTCCAACAATCATCCTCAAAGTTGTTGTTTTACCAGCACCATTAGGACCTACAAGACAGTAAACTTCGCCTTCATAAATTTCAAATGATAAATCCTTAACAGCATACTTATTTCCAAACTTCTTACTCAGTGATTCAACTTCAAGTATTTTACATTTATTAGACATTATTATCATATTACCATTTTGAACATACTAATAAGTCTTCTTCTTGAATATTAGTATTGAAATACTACAGTTTTAATAATCTTAATCTCTCTATGATCTTTCTACTAACTATAGATCCTGCATATAGACATGCAGCACTTATTAATATGAAGAATATAGCAACACCTAGGTAGTCTGGTCCTAGTAGAATGCTCTCTATTGCTAAATACATTGGTAGTATTGTGAATCCTGTTGGTATTAATATCTTAATTATTTTTAATAATATGTTTCGATTTCCACTATGTCTAACTGTTATAACTCTAGGTTTGCAAAGTTTTACTATATCTTGAATATATTCTGGAGATATTGTATAACATTTCTTAACAACTCCCTCCTTTTCTAATTGTTTAATTATTTCAAGTTCATTACTACTTAACTCGTCTATTGGTATGTAACCTCTTTCAACTATTTTCCTTAGTAGTTTTACTACTTCCTCCGTTCTCATATCCTGAAGAGGTTTAGAATGGTATTTATTGCTTCTTCTGAAGATAAAAGTCTGTATGTAATTCCGATCTTGTCGAGCATGTTCTCTATAGCTCTAGATTTATCGTCAACTTCATCAACATCTTCACCTCTAATGATTATGTAGTTTTGATCTCTAGATTTTACTACAACTACATGTTCATCTCTCTCCAATATTCGCATTATACTATCAGGAAGCTCATCTTCAATTTCTAAAATTCTAATCCAGTGAGATCCTAATTTTATCAATGTCTTACCTTTACCAACCTCTACTAGTAGTGGTTTAACTTCTACAACATCATGTTGTATATATTTTCTAATAGTTCTAGTTGTCTGATTTATAAATAGTCTCTTAACCATTGTTACGATATCTGGATATGATTTTGTTAGTAGATATATGAAAAGTCCGAGAAGTACTAGAAATAGTATAAATCTTGCAAATGATGGACAAAATGCTGCTATTAGTAGGAATAGTAGTGCTAGTAGTATCAGCTTCTTTACATCTATTCTTCTAAATATATTATCACTCTTCTTACTCATAAAAATTCACTTTCTACATTCTAAATGTTGTGAGTGTTAATATGTTTAGCTTTTTAACATATTTTCAGGTATTTCAAATTCTATCCATTCATGACTACCGACTCTAGTACCTTTTCTAACATGTACTACAAGTATGTTATCTGTTGTTCCAATTATTCTACCATCACCTGCTATTTGGTAATTTACTACTCTAACACCTTCAGGAAATATCCACAATATCTCATAGTCATATTCTGCTATCTCTTCTTCATAATAGTTATCATATCTGTTAATTCCTGGTTTTAACTTTCCTTTAAAATGTATGTAGAATTCTACATATGGTCTATTATAACTACCTCTAAATCCAAGTATTATATCTTTAACTTCTGGTCTTGTTCTCTCACCATTTATCTTTATAATTTCCTCATCTAGAAATTTCTGCATATTACTCATCATTGTTTCTAATTCTTCTATTATCTCAGAACCACCTTTCTTAACTAGATTGTAGTAGTATGCTTTTGGATCTCTATATTCGAAAATTAGTACTAGCCACACATTTCCAAGCAGGTCAAATACATGTATTCCCTCTGCATATATTGGAACAACTTCTTCACTCATTACATAACTATCTATATTACACTCTTTCTAGATATTTCTTCTAAGTACTACATAACTACCCTTCTCTACTCCAGCTTCTTCAGCTATTGGTTCACATTTAGCTTTAAACATGTATATTATCGGTTTCTTTAAAACATGTTCAATTTCTGTTATATATTCGAAGTGTGCCATACCTTTAGCTACCACTATGTCAGAGATGTTTAGTACTTCTAGAAACTCTCTATCAACTTCTTCTAGAAATATGCTTGCTGCATCTGTTCCTGTTGTTATTACTTCATCAAAATCTTGATCTAGACCAAGTTCAGGAACTTCATTAATCGTTACATCATTTTGAAATGATCCACCTTTAACGACTGCTATAACTGTATTATCTAACTCTCTTAAAATTCTTGCAAATATTCTATCTAGAGCTGCCTCTCCTGCATTATCTAGTAGGTATAGTATTGTTCTATTTCTTATCTTTGGAAATTGACCAACAACTTTCATACTTTCTATCTCTCTAATAAGATCTTCTAAGCTTGGTGGTCTATATCCGGCTACTCCAAGATCAATACTATTACCTAGAAGACATAGTTTTAATGCTATATCAATCTTCTTATCGATATCTTCATAGTTTTGTAATAATTCTTCAACTTTCTCTAAAATTTTCAATCCTTCAATGTTTGCTCTATACTTCTCTTCTCTATATGGATCAGGATTTCCACTCTCCACTTTTAAATATCTAAATATTCTTGTTGCTACTACAGGTGCTGGATCTCTATTATCTTTTGCATATCTATACAACATTTCTAATATGTCCATCATGTATCTATACCTCAATTTCTCATCTTTGAACAGCTTCACAACATCTCTAAATCTAACCTCTACTTGACATGGTATACATCTAGGTTTAAGTTTCATATTTGTCTAAGTTGTGTTGTCTAGAGCATATATTTAAGTTAGGTACTTATCGTTAACATGTGCGTAGAGTACTAGTATTTACTGGTAAGGGTGGTGTTGGTAAGAGTGTTATTAGTGCTGCAACAGCTTTGAAGTTGTCTGATATTGGTTATAGTGTAGCGTTGATAAGTACGGATCCTGCACATACGATATCTACATATTTCGATATTCCTGTTAGTAAAGATGTTGTTAAGATTAATGAGAGAGTAGATCTATATTATATAGATCCTGTTCTTGAGGTTATGAAGAAGTTTAGAAATATGTCAGAATATTTCTTAGAGTGGTTGAGAAAGTATGGTATTGATGAAGTTCTAGCATATGAATTAGCTATGCTACCCATGGTTACTGAGAGTATGGGTCTTCTAAAAGCTTTAGAACTATACGAGTCAGGTAGGTATAATGTAGTTATCATAGATACAATACCCTCAGCTGAGGCTCTTAGACTTCTATATCTTCCAACAATACTAAATTCTATACATAGAAGAATGATTAAGGTTAGTATGACAATTATGAGAACTACAGCGAGAATGTTATCTATTGTTCTAAGTCCTGCATCTAAGATTAGTAAAGTTGTTGAAGAGGAAGAATCATTCTTTAACGAGACAACAAAACTCTCAACAATAATAACAGATCCAAATATTACTAGTCTTAGAGTTATTGCAAATCCAGATACTTCAAGCGTTGATGATGCTATAAAATCTGTAGGTCTTGCACAGGTATTTAATCTAAATGTTGATCTTGGAATTATGAATAAGATATCTACAATACCAGAATGGGCTAAGAGACAGGAAGAGTATGTTAAGAGATTTGAAATGAGTATATACCCAATACCTGTTAGAAAGATATATCAACTAGATATTGAAGTTAAGGGATGTGAACTTCTTAGAAAGTTGGCAGATGAACTCTATGGTGATGATGATCCTGCAAAGATATATCATCAAGGTAAGATTGTAGATATTAGAGAACTAGATGATAAGTATATTCTTGAGATGAATATGCCTCCAGGTGTTCAAGATTGTGGTAATGTGTATTTTCATGGTGATGAGCTTGTTATAGAGGTTATAACTGATAGAGGTGTTGTTGAGAAGATATTTCCACTTCCAACAATGTTAAAGCTTGCAAAACCTGTTAGGGCTTATGTTAGAGAGAGGAAGTTGATTATTGAATTTACTAAAGGTGTAGAGTTTGAATATTAGAAACATTCTTGTGGTAGTGTTATTATTGGCTTATTATCCTCACCTATAGGCATCACGTATTCCAATATTGTTCTAATAATTTCACCTTTCTCAGTCTCTATTGCTACAGTTGCTCTTCTTCTCTTAAATGTTTGAATAACTTCTACAATTCTACCAACTCTACCAACATTCTTACCATCAATAACTACTACTAGTGATCCTAATTGTATTGGTATGTGTTTTACAATACTTTGGTTCGGTATTGTTAATACGACAGTGTCTAATGTCCTGTATTTACTAGCCTCTTCAGGTGGTACTATCTGATTTCTACCATCATGAAGATTTAGTTGTATATTTCCACCCTTTATCGTTGTCTTATTCTCAACTCTGCAAGGTTTTATTCCAGCTTCCTCCTTCGGTATTGGTATTAGTGTTAGGAACTTGACTGGATGAGGAACCATTCTATAGATCTCTCCTGTTGGTACTATCTCAATAACATCCATTAGACCTACAGGATATTTATAGTCTCTTCTAACTCTACCATCAACCTTTATATATCCCATACCTATTATTCTCCTAGCTTCTTTGAGAGTTTTAGCATATCTTAATACATCTCTAACAATTATTGCTAATGGTAGAGATTTTTCAAGTGGATGTGGTCCTGGATTTGGTCTTACAGTCCATACTCCACCTGCCTTTCTAGGTATTGGCCACCACCATGGTGCACATGATCTTCTTAGATGTCTCTTTACCATACTTAACGCTGATTTGTCTAACCTAATTTAAAAACCCTTACTCTACATATCATATAACTACCGTGTCTTCAAGAGTTATTATTGGAGTTGATATAGGTGGAACATTTACCGATGCTGTACTTTTTGATCAAGTTTCAGGCAGATTGGAGATCTTGAAAATTTTGACTAATGTTGAAAATCCTGAAGATAATGTTGTTGAGATTTTAAATAGGTTTAATGTAGATGATGTAACTATAGTTCATGCAGGTACGTTAGCATCAAACACATTGCTAGGTCAGGTAAAGCTAAATCTTCCAAAGATATGTCTCATAACTAATAGAGGATTTAGAGATATCCTATATATTGCTCGTCAAAATAGGTCTGAACTATACACATTGAAGCCTAGAAGACCAAAAATTAATGTTGATTTGGAGATAATTGAGATTGATGAGAGAACACTACCTGATGGTAGAGTTGAGAAAGATATATCTGATGAAGATCTAGATAGCATTATCGAGAAATTGAAGGTTTTAAAACCTGACATAGTTGCTATATGTCTATTAAATTCATATGTAAATCCAAGATCTGAAATTAAGATTAAGAATTATATAAAATCTAGACTAAACATCGATGTTATCTGTAGTCATGAAGTAGTTCCAATATGTAAAGAGTATGAGAGATTTTCAACAACATTAATATGTTCAATACTTAGACCAGTAATATCGAAGTATATAGATAGACTTATGTATAAACTTTCAAATAGTGTTAGAGATTTTGATCTATACCTAGTAGCATCTTGGGGTGGTCTTATAGATTTTGAAGAATGTTTAAGAAGACCTGTAATACTACTCGAGTCAGGACCTGCTGCAGGTGTTGTTGCATGTTTAAAATTGTGTAAAGTGTTAGATATGTCTAATGTGGTTGCATTTGACATGGGTGGTACTACTGCAAAATTTTCACCAATAGTTAACAAGAGTTTAGAGATTGTTAATGAGTATGAGATAAATCCTAAAATTCATGGTGGTAGAGTTCAGAAGAGGACTGGAATACCCATAATAGTTGACATGGTAGATATTGTTGAAGTTAGTGCTGGTGGTGGAACTATAATATGGGTTGATGAGGCAGGTATGCTACGTGTAGGTCCTGTAAGTGCTGGTGCAGATCCAGGACCTGCATGTTATGGTCGTGGTGGTGAGAAGCCTACTATAACTGATGCTAATGTTGTATTGAATAGAATATATCACAAGTATATGCTTGGAAATTTGAAGATTAGTAGAGAATTAGCATATAGAGCTATCAAGAAGATTAGTGATGATATTGGTATGAGTATTGAAGAAGTTGCTATTAATGCTATTAGAAAAATTAATTTTGAAATGAGTAGAGGTATAAAGATTGCAACTGTAGAGAGAGGTTACGATCCTAGAGAATTTACACTAGTAGCATATGGTGGTGCAGGACCACTACATGCATGTGAACTTGCTAATGAATTAGAGATTAGTAAGATACTTATTCCTAAAAGTGCTGGTGTATTTACAGCTCTTGGACTTGCATGTATGGATATAATATTTAGAGAATCTATACCTATATACAGGATTTTAAATGATTTAGATATTGAAGAAATTAAGGAGAGATTATCTAAGAAATCTGAAGAGCTTGTAGGTAAGGTTTATAGAATTTCTAAGAATGTTAATACATGTATTGAATATATACTATATCTAAGGTATAGAGATCAAGATATAGAAATTCCAATAAATATTAATCTTGAAGATACTGTTGATAGTATATTGAAAAAGTTTGAGATAGAATATTCAAAACTTTTTGGATATACTCTCGAAGATTTACAAATAGAAATTACTAGAGCTTGTGTAGTAGTTACTGGTATGCTAAATGTTGAGATATTTAGACCTATTAGAGATGTCATTGCTGAAAATCCCATTCCTGAATCTGCAAAGTTAGATTATGTTGATGTATTTGTTAGAGATTCTTGGCATAGAGCTCCAATCTTGGCTAGAGATAAGCTTGAACCTGGATGTGTTATCTATGGTCCTGCAGTTATAGTTGATAAGACTTGTACAGTTTTTGATGATGGTTGGAAAGCATTTGTTGATTGTTATGGAAATATTCAGATGGTGAGAATATGATTGATAAAACTACTCTAGAGATATTGTATAGAAGTCTTGAATATATTTCAGAGAAGATGGGTATAATTTTGAGAAGATGTGCAATGTCTCCAAATATTAGAGATAGAATGGATTTTAGCTGTCTAATAGCAGATTCTGAAGGTAGAATTGTAGCTCAAGCTGAGCATATTCCTGTTCATCTCGGATCTATGTATGTTGGTATGAAATACTTTCTAGAATATGTTAGAGATCTCGAAATTCAGGATGGTGATATATTCATAACCAATGATCCATACATAATTGGTACACATCTTAATGATATTGCATTACTAATGCCAGTATTTTACAATGATAGATTAGTACTATGGCTTGTAAATAAGGCTCATCATGTAGATGTTGGTGGTAAATATCCTGGTGGTCTATCACTTAAAGCTAGGTCAATATATGATGAAGGTATTGTTATCGAGCCTGTAAAAATTGTTGATAGAGGTTCACTATGTAAAGATGTTCTTAGAAGTATTTTAGATAGAGTTAGAATGAGAAGATATACATATTCAGACATTATGGCACAGATAGCATCTTTGAAATCTGGTAGAGATGAAGTTCAGAAACTATTACTAAAGTATGGATATGATAAGTTGAAATCTTCTATAGAGTACATGTTTAACTATAGTGAAAATCTTGCTAAAATTCGTATTAGAGATCTATCACTTAATGCATATGGTGAAGATTATGTAGAGATTGATGATATTGATGCAAAGATTTGTTGTAATGTTAAGATATGTGGTTCTAAGATCTATATATCTTTTAAAGATTCTTCAAGACAATTAGAATATCCATTTAATTCTGCTCTAGGTGTTACGATAGCTTCTGTAAGTTTTGTATTTAGAAGTCTATTCTTCAATGATATACCTATGAATGATGGTGTTTACAGAATTTTAAATATAGATGCAGATTCTGGACTTATTGTAAATCCTGAAAAGCCTGCACCTGTAGGTCTTGGTAATGTTGAGACTAGTCAGAGGATAGTAGATTCTATTCTAAATGCTTTAAGTAGTGAAATTTCTGATATACCAGCACAATCTGGAGGTACTATGACTAATGTAGTTCTTCATGGTCTTGAGACTGGGTGGGTATTTTATGAAACTATTGGCTGTGGTGCTGGTGCATCTTTAGAGTATGATGGTGAGAGTGGTATTCATGTATATATGACAAATACATTAAACACTCCGATAGAGGTTATTGAGAGAACGTATCCATTGAGAATTTTGAAATATGAAATTAGGAGAGGTAGTGGTGGTTTAGGTAAGTGGAGAGGTGGTTGTGGTATTGTAAGAGCAATACAGGTACTTGAGAAAACTTTAGCGGTAGTTATAATGGATAGAGTTAGAAGAAGACCATTAGGAAGGAGAGGTGGTGAACCTGCACTTTCAGGAAGAGTATCAGTTCGTAGAGTTTGTGGAGTATTAGAGGAGTATAGTACTGGTAAAGTTGAGACTATACTAGAACCTGGAGATATACTTATAATTGAAACACCTGGCGGTGGTGGTTTTGGAAATGTTTATTAATGTACTGCTTCTTCAACAATTGCCTTATGCTCATATGTTCCTTCAGCAGCCATTTCAAGATATTCTCTAATCTTCTTCTCTATACCCTTCTTCTTCCATTCTACAAACTTTATGAATAGTTGTACTAGAGTTCTAACTATTGTAGACTTCTTATCACTTAAATACATTGATGCTAATTTTGGAGCCCAGTATAGTGAATGTTCTAGACATTTCCACATAACTTCAACATGTTCAGGCTTTATCTTAAATGAGAGTAGTGCTGCTTTATCTTTCAAAATTCCCATTGGTACTAGATACATAGGTACTATTAAACTTGGATATTTTCTCAATCTATCAATCAATTCTACAGTCTTCATACAGTCATCAGGTGTTTCTTCAGGTATGTTCAATATTACTGTTGCTGCTGGTACAATACCTGCATCTGCCATTATTCCAAATGCTTCTTCAACAATTTCAGGCCATTTATCAGCTTTGTATGGTGCTGCTTTTCCTGGCATTATTATCTTTGCAAGTCTTGGACTTCCTGTTTCAATTCCTGTTTGTACACCTATAAATTTCTGTCCTGTCTTGCTAAATATCATCTCTGTAATTTTACTAACAATCTTTCCATTATGTTCAGCATATACTACAGCTGCAAGACTTACATGACTCCATCCAAGACTTTCAGCATATTTTAATGATAGTTCATGTAGTTTAAATAGTGGTTCTGGTCTAGGTTTTACACCATCAGCACCATATAGTAATACATCTTCTGAGTGTAGTAGTACATGTCTTACACCATTTTCATAGTTTACCTTAATCTCTTCTTCAATCTTGTTTAGTGGTATGTATCTTAATGGTCTTAATGTTACACTACAAAATCTACAATGTCTAGGACATCCACGCATTATCTCTATAAGACCATTAACGCTTGGTCTAATTATTGTAGGTATCTCATCTATACTTGGAACTTCGTCAGCACCTACGAATACATACTTCGGTATTGGTTCATTATTTAGAATTCTCTCAGCAATTTTGACTATTATCTTCTCAGCTTCACCATCAATAACACAGTCAACACACCATCTCTCCCATAGATCTTCAACATGAAGCCATTGCCATGCTGCTGGTCCTCCAACAATGATTTTTCCTCCTCTTTTCTTAAATTTTCTAATTTCAGGACTTTCCATAAGTTTTATAAAGTATTTCCTGTTTACAGGTTCTCTCTTCGTAACAGCCCACCATGTATTACTTGGTGCACAGAATGCGAAAAAGTCATGGTGACCGATCATTATTGCTCTACACTTATCTACATACTTATGTATGTAGTCTGGATCTACAATACCTGCTCTAAATCCCGCTTTTACTAGTGCTGCTTCAATTTTTCTTAATCCATATGGTGCTTCTCTAGGCATTCCATACTTATCAACTTTAGGTTTTGGTGCACATATCCACATCCATAAAAACTCTGGTACACCAATAGCGGGGCTTGTAGTCATGAATCCAATAAACTCCTTACCATGATGATTTGTCATTAAGGTTCTGTCAACAGTGATTACAAAATCTAGCATATATTCATCTCACTTATACCCTTCTCTTTTAAATATTTAAAAACTACTTCCTCATAGTTTCCACTTGAAACAAGGTGAACAGACATTTCACTACATTCACGAGAATCTAAGTCAAAAGCTTTTAACAAATCTTCAATATTTTGAAATATGTAAAGTCTAACAGGTATACTCAAGTTAGATAGTAGTACTTCCTTAACCTTTGGAATAACTGTAGAAACTCCACGACCGATAAAGTATATGTGTAGAGATACATCTCTAATATTTTTCAATTTTTGAAATATATCTTCAATAATTTTAACACAATCATCTCTACTCTCATCAACAATAACCATAACACAAATCTTCATCAATCACAACATGCTAGTAGATTATTTAAGAATATCAGCATCGTTCCCATAAATCATCTAGTCATATAAGACCAATCTCATCACAAGACTAGAGATATAGAGTAAGGGTTAAAAGGTCTACTATATAAAGCTAAAACAGCCGCCGTAGCTCAGCCTGGTTGGAGCGGCGGGCTGTTAAGCGGGGGCTACCCGCACAGAAACCCGTAGGTCCCGGGTTCAAATCCCGGCGGCGGCGCCAATTTTACAACAATACAGTTCGAGCCTTGGAGAATCTCTTAGGCAGAGTTTAGGGGTAGGATTTCGAGTTTTTGTATTGTGTTTATTTCTAGTTTATTCTTAGACTTCTACTTCTCCTGTTCTTACTCTAATAGATTTTTCTATTGGTATTATGAATATTCTTCCATCTCCTGGTTTTTCCTGTTCTTGCATTTTCTGTTATTATTTTTATTACTTTATCAACATCTTCATCTCTAACAACTATCTGTATTTCTATTTTTGGTATTAGATCTATCGTTATTGGTCTTCCTCTATACATTATTGTTATTCCTTTCTGTTCTCCACGACCACGGACTTCGACAATTGTCATTGGGTATATTCCTGCTTCTTCTAATGCTCTCTTTACATCATCTAGTTTTTCTGGTCTTATTATTGCGAGTATGAGTTTCATAGTCTCACCTCATTATGTATCCTTCTTCTCCATGTACAGACATGTCTAATCCTACATATTCTATTTCTGGTGATACTCTCCATCCTATTACTTTATCTATCATCTTTCCAATTATGAATGTTACAGTAACTACGTACCCTAACACTGCTAGTGATGTTATTATTTGTGATGCTAGTTGTAGAGCACCTTTGAGAGGCATTCCATATATTAGTCCGTACACTAGTCCTACACTTCCTGGGTTTATCTTTGGATTTGCGAAGAGTCCTGTAGCTATTGAACCCCATAGTCCAGACATTCCATGTATAGCCCATGCATCTAGACTTTCATCAAGTCCCTTCTTTATTCTAAATTCTACCATGTGGTAGCTTATTATGCTTGCAATTACTCCAATAATTATTGCTGATATTGGATCTACAAATCCGCTTGCTGGCGTTATTGCTACTAGTCCAGCTACCGCACCACTTGCAAACGCTAGGCTTGATGCTTTTCCTTCTTTTAACCATGATAAGAAGCACCATGTTAACGCTGCTGCAGCTGTTGCTGTGTTTGTTACTAGCCACGCAGATGCTGCAAGACCGTTTGATGCTACTGCACTACCTGCATTAAATCCAAACCATCCAAACCATAGTAACGCCGTAGCTAGCTTTATATGCTTTTATATATGTGTATATGCTTGATGACTGAGTTGCTTGCTCCTAGGGATGTCTGTCGTGAGCTCGGTATCTCGTACATTACGCTCTGGAGATGGATTAGAGAAGGCAAGATCCACGCAATTAAGACACCCTCCGGCAGGTACTTAATCCCACGAGAAGAAGTTGAGCACATTAAAGGCAAGCAGCAAGGAGAGAAGAAAGAAATTCGATGCGTAATCTATGCGCGAGTAAGCTCGCATAAACAAAAAGAGCAGGGTGACCTCGACCGACAAGTAGAGTTACTAAAGAAATATGCAAATGAGAAAGGCTACAAGATAATCGACATAATAACGGACGTTGGCAGTGGGCTAGACGAGAACAGAAAAGGACTTCAGAAACTCCTGAAGTACGTAGCTAATCGAAAAGTCGATGTTATGCTTATCACGTACAGAGATAGGCTAACTAGGTTTGGCTTTAAATACCTCGAGTTCTTCTTCAAGCAGTTCGGTGTCAGAATAGAAGAAGTACTCAAGGAAGAAAAGGAGCCCTTAGAAGAGCTAATCGAGGACTTCTTAACTCTAGTAGTTTCCTTTGCAGGTAAGATCTATGGTAAGCGCTCCCACAAGGTTAAGAAACTTCTTGAGCAAAACATTAGGTTTCTGAGTGAAACTTTGCCGATAGATTTATATTCAGACATATGCAAACATATTCAGACCACCGATGAGGGGGAGCACCGCCCAAGTAAGGGCGGTTCCCCGAGGGAGGGAGATTGTACGTACGGTCAGGTGCAGAGCAGTTGTTGAGAAGGGCAAGCTAGAGGACTTGCTAGAGTTCCTAAAACTTTGGAGAGGCCGTGTTCAGTGGATTGTTGACCTTATATGGAACCTACCTAAAGTACCTACAGAGTCGCAACTACATCAATGGTTTTATAGCATACTGAGACAGCAAGGTTTCAGGACACATCACGTCAAGCAGATTTATAAGTATGCTAGAGCTGTCGTTGCTGGTGCAAAAGTTAACAGAGGGTCAAAACCAACTTTGAGGAAGCTATCAGCAAGATTTGACATGTATGATTATGAGCTCGATCTTAAGAATGCTAGACTTGTTCTGAAACTACACAATGGAAAAACAGTTACTCTTCGCCTCTTGCATAGGAAGAACTATCTTGCTCGCTTTGTTTCGGGAGGATGGAAAAACTACGAGCTTGTTGTAAAGTACGAAAATGGAAATATCTGGGTCTGCATATATCTCAAGAAGAGGGTAGAGTTTTACATTCCGGTTAATGTAGTTGTACTTGATGTTAATTTGTGGAACATTTCGCTACTTTACGTAGATGAAGTTAGGGAAATAGCAACTGTACGCTTTATCAGGGCACCATTTGAGAAGTATCTCAAGTTTAGGCATCGTGCTCACTTGTTACAGAAACAATATCCAAAGTCGTGGAGATTTAGCAAGCGTGTACTTGAGAGAGTACGCTACTGGTTTAAGCGTGCAAGAAATGTTTTAACTGATAGCTGTTGGGAACTTGGAAAACAGATAGCGAAGTATGCAAAGAAAAAACTAGCTGTAGTAGTTGTTGAATATCTTGAAGATGTTACAAGGTGTAAGAAAGGCTGGAAGATAGCTGGGTTCTGTTACAGGAAGTTCTTATACGCATTGAAGTGTAAATGTGAGGAGCTTGGTGTCCCATACGTAGAGGTAGATCCGAGAGAGACCAGTAGTACATGCCCGCTATGTGGAGCTAAGCTAATACATGTTAGTTATAGGCTTGTCAAATGCAGTAACTGTGGCTTTGTTGGTCATAGAGATGTTGTTGCTGTACTGAATCTCTACAAGAAGTTTACGGGCAGATGTGCACCTCTCCACTATCTCAAACTTTACCTAGACCGTGCGCGTGGGTCGCACGGGATGAATCCCTCCCGAAGGAGATGCAACTCCAAGACCGATGTGGGAGGGAAAACATGAGGGGATGAAACAAAACATATACAAGAATATTCAGACCCGAACTCATTCCTAGAAGTACGTAAGTTATGTTGTGTGGTGGCATTGGTTCTTTACCATATCCTAAACGTTTTCCAACTATGTATGCTAGTACTAGAGCTGAAAATCCACTAGACATGTGAACTACCATACCACCAGCGAAGTCTAGTGTAGGTGGTAGACCTAGCTTTGGTAGAATTGTCTTAGGCCAACCATCACTCCATAACCAGTGAGCTACTGGACAGTATACAAATGTTAGCCATAGTATACAGAATGTTATCCATGCACTTAGCTTAGTTCTCTCTACAATTGCTGAAGATATTATTGCTACAGTTATAGCTGCAAATGTTAATTGGAAACCACAGTATATGAATGTCGGTACGTTAGTGTGAAACCAGAAGTTCCACCATAGTGATCTTGGTGTTGTTCCTGTAAATGGACTAATAGTAGCATATTTCAAATTACCTATAAATGCTGATAATGGTCCAAATGGACTAAAAGCTAGTGAAAATGCGTACAATATCCAAGCTATAGACACTATACCATACGCTAAGAAGCAGTACATCATCGTTGATATAACATTTTCTTTCTCACAAGTCCTGAGTAGAATAATGCTAATCCAGGAACAGTCATCAACATTACTAACGTTGATGCAGTCAGTAACCATGCGGTATCTCCTGGTGATAGTGTAGGACTAGCCATAGCGAAGTCCATGCCTCTTTTTTAAAAAATAGGTTTTACAGACATCACGACAATACCATAACGATCAAGACTTGACAGTGAAACAATATGTAGAACATGATTACTGTCAAAGAGACAAGTTGAAGATCTAGAGTAAGTGTTAAATCAAGAGTTAACATACTTGAGCTAGCATAGTATGAATATATGTGTAATTGGTTGTGGAATAGTGGGAACATTCATAGCATGGTTGTTAAAAAGTAGTGGATTTAAAGTTAGAACATTCTCGCTGAGAAGAAAGTATCCAAAGATTGGACTTATACAATCTCTAATGCAGAAGTATGATGAAGATATACTACTAGCAAAATCAACTAGAGAACTCTATGCTAAAGTCATTAAGGAATTTAATCTAGAAAATTGTATAAAGATAGTAAAATCGTACACAGTACTATTGAAAGATCATGAATATAAGATTGTGAATTTAATAGAAAAGTGGAGAGGTGTAGGTGCAGATGTATATAGACTAGATAACTATCAGGATATCGATTTCAAAGTGTATGATAATGAGGTTGTATATGTATGTAATAACGATATTATCGTTAGGATAGATAAGATAGTATACTCATTATGGAGAGATATTGATGTTAAACTATGTGAAGCTAAGATAAAGATTGAAGATCTTAATAATGTCAAGGTTATAACTAGAAATGAATCTATAACAGATTTTGACTATGTGATAGTTACATGTGGTGCATGGACTAGAAGATTATTATTTGATAATAATATTAAAATTCCACTAATACCATATAAATGTCAAGCAGGTATATTCCTAATATCTAGCAATAGTATGAACTACATATTGTATGACTATGTAAATAGGATCTATGTTAGACCATGTGGCTATTTATCTAAATTGAAGATTGGTAATATGAGATTTGCAGTATGTGGAAATGGAAATACACCACCACAAGAACCAACTAACAAGGCTAAGGTCGAGTCATGGTTTAAACATGACATTCTACCTAGACTATTGAGAAGATATAAATATGCTAAGTATATAATTGGTAGTGCAGGTTATTGTGATACAAGTCCTGATAGTAGACCCATAGTCGCATTCTTAGGAAAGGTGATAGTCATATCAGGATTTGATGGTTATGGTGCTGAAATTGGGCCTGGATTAGCAGATGAGGTTATTAAATACTTAACTACAGGTAAGATCTCAAACATATTAAAAACATATCTAGTTGACAGATTTGGTAGTAGAAGTGATGTAGGTTTAGATAAGCTACCTGAAGTAGAGGCACATGAGTTATAGATATTTGTCCCCGTCTGACCGCGAGCCCTTCATTCAGGGCTACATGCCCTGTCCAGGCCCGTGAGACCGACGGGGTCGGTTACAGTATTGTGCTAGGTGTTATATACCTTTTCTTCTTTCACACTATTTGTCAAATTTTTTAGAAATGTGTATAGTCTTGTTAATGCTTTTACTTTCATAAAACTTACAGAGTGGTTTAGTTTTAATGTTTGTCTAATTCTCATTATCATTGTTCCACATTCCTCAGATTGTAGCCCTAGTTCTCTACACATACATGACCAGTCATCACATTTTAGTATTGCTTCTCTAATATGTCTATTTTCTGCAATCTCTCTAATTTTTTCAAGCATTGTTAATGTTTCCTCCATAAATTTGTACAGTACCATCTCTAATGTTAACATTAGTTCTTCTGTTCTTATTAGCACATTCTCGTCTAGTGTTATTGTTTCTACTCCAAGTTCTCTAGCTAGTGCTTCTGCTGATGAGTTTGAGAATCCTCTTGCAACTATTAGTGGTTTTGCATTTAGAATTTTAGCATTTACATATGCCTGTCTTATTCCTGTTACATCTATCTTTCCTGATTTTACCTCTACAGCATATTTATTTCCCGCTGCATCTTGTGCAAGAATGTCTACCTCACCGACTTCGTTACCGTCAACGTATACTCTAATTCTCTTTCCAAGAATTATAAATCCAAGTTTTGATAATAGTTCCGCAACATAGTCTTCAAATCTTGCTCCTCTATTCAAGGTTCTCTCCGCCTGACAAATACTTAGACAGTTCTGGGTTATATTATTGTCGTTTTTAGCTTGCTGATTGTACTAGCTTATCAACAATTTCAGGACTTGCCTTAATGCCTAGCTGTTCAATAACTTTCATAAGTTTCTCCTTCTCATTTAGTGGCTTTATGTGGTCTGGTGTTGTTATTATGATCTTTCTCTTACTTCCAAGATATATCTCTATGAGGTATGCTCTACCTCTCTTACCTATTATTGTACCAACCTTACCTTGATATCTTCTGTGCGGTGCTGTTGTTATGTATGTTGGATCTATGTCAATTACAACTTTCTCACCAATCTCATATGTGTATAACCATCTTCTAAGTCCTGGTCTACCTCTCTCTCTTGGTGATTTACTTAAAAGTTTTCTACACTTAAATCTATATCCATGTGTACGCTTAACCATAGATCTGACCTATCGTGACTAGTTTAAATATAAGTCTTATGCTTCATTGAGTAAGAATTTTTAAGTCAGAAGTAGATTTAGCATATGTCAAAGAAGATTATAAGTATCGAAGATATAACTATTCCTGAGGCATTAAAATTGCTTGAAGAGACATTGTCAAAATTTGGTATTAGTGAGATTGAGGTTTCAGACGTATTGACATATCTTAGAAAGTTCTCTAAGGTAAATCCTGAAGATGCTAAGAAGATTGTTGAAGAGCTAGTTACAAAGTTTGGTATTGCTAGAATGACAGCTATACAGATTGTGAATATAATGCCTAGACATGTTGAAGAGTTAAGAACTATTCTCGGTCTTGAGAAAAGAGAGTTTAGTGATGAAGAACTTCAAGAGATGTTGAGTATAATAGATAAGTATAGAAAGAGGAAATGAGAATTCTTATCTTGGGCAGTGAGGTATGGCTAGAAAAGAAGAGTATGCATATATACTAGACATATTACCGCCAGAGCATGTAGTATTGAGAGAAAGTACGGTAATTCGTAGAGGATTTCCAAGAAACGAGACTTATGTACAGGCAATAGGTGAACAATACTTCACACTTCTAGAACTTACAGTAAAGCCAGGAGTTGAAGTACAGATACTTGAGAGAGTATACATTGGTCCTGGTGTGAGAGATAAGATAGATAAGATTGTTAGAAGATTGAAATATTCAGACTTAACAGAGGAAGCTAAGTCAAATCTTGAGAAAGTTCTTGTAGAGATAATTAAGAAGCAGGAGAAGAGATTTGTAGAGTTTTTCAATAAGGCAGGACCAATAACATTAAAACTACACTCACTAGAGCTCTTGAAAGGTATTGGTAAGAAGACTCTATGGTTAATACTTGAAGAACGTAAGAAGAGACCATTTGAAAGTTTTGAAGATATTAGAAAGCGTGTTGGTATAGATCCTGAAAAGTTAATACTTGATAGAATATTGAGAGAATTGCAGGGTGGTGAGAAGTATTATCTCTTCGTTGGTGGTCCATACTCTGCAGCACTTGTATAAACTTGTCTATCTCGTCCTCATTATTTTTCTTCGTCCACCAATATCCCAAACTTCTACCTGAATTCCAGGTTCTAACTTTCCCTTAACCTCTTCCTCTACCTCATTCATCGTTAATTCAAATGTTGAGTAGTCTCTAAGATCCATAAGCTGTATTGTATCTCCTGATATTGATATTATCTGTGCTGTAAATTTTTCAACTATTGGAACTTCAACCTGTGCGTCTGATGGTACAACCATTGTTCTCTTAACTCCATCAAATATTCCAATACCTACAATTCTAACTTTAGCTGATCCATGTTTTCCTGTCTTACTTTTCTCAATCTCAACTACTCTACATGGTTCATCATCTATGACTACGTAGCTTCCCTCCTTTAATGATCCTGCTTCTGCAGGTTTTACTTTAGATCTATCTACTGGCATGTTCCTTCCTATCTATTATGTTCTAACTATTAAATTTTGTTCAAGTCGACAATACTTAATATTTAGATAATTTGTCTCATAATGCACACATGGCGAGGCATAAGAGGACAAGTGTGAGAAAGCCAGTATACCTAGTAGATACTACTTTGAGAGAAGGTGAGCAGACTCCAGGTGTTGCATTCACTATTGATCAAAAACTTGAGATTGCTAGAAAACTTGATGAGGCTGGTATTGACATGATAGAGGCTGGACATCCAGCTGTCGCACCTGACATTGAGAAAGCTGTTAAACTTATTGCGAAGCAGGGTTTTGAAGCTGAGATTATTGGTCATTGTCGTGCTGTTAAGTCTGATATTGAGAAGGCTGCTGAGTGTGAAGTTGATAGAATAGCAATTTTCTATGGAGTTAGTGATATACATCTAAAGTATAAGCATAAGGTTACTAGAGAAGAGGCACTTCAAATAATTGCTGAACATGTAGAATTTGCAAAATCTCACGGTGTTAAAGTTAGATTTACTGCTGAAGATGCCTCTAGAACTGATATAGATTTTCTAATTCAGGTTGTTAAAACTGCTAGAGATGCTGGTGCTGATAGGGTAAGCATTGCAGATACTGTAGGTATATTAACACCATTTAAAGCAAAAGAGCTTTTCAAGAAGATTAAGAGTGAAGTTCCAAATATAGAACTTGACATACATGCACATAATGACCTTGGAATGGCTGTAGCTAATAGTCTAGCAGCATTTGAGGGAGGTGCATCTGCAATTCACGTAACTGTTAATGGTATTGGTGAGAGATGTGGAATTGCTAGTCTACAGGAAGTTGCTGTAGCATTGAAAGTACACTACAATATAGATACTGTAGATCTTAAGAAGATTGTAGAACTTTCAAAACTTGTAGAAAAATACACAGGAATAGTATTACCACCACACGCACCTGTAGTTGGAGATAACGCATTTACACATAAGGCAGGTGTACATGTTGCAGGTGTATTATCAAATCCACAAACATACGAACCATACCCACCTGAACTTATAGGAAGAACACGTGACTGGGTTATAGACAAGTATACAGGTAAGAAAGCTGTAAAAGCAAGACTTGAAAGACTTGGAATTGAAGTATCAGATCAAGAACTTGAAATAATTGTTAGAAAGATAAAAGAGAAATCAAGTACAAGATCGTGGAGAGATGAAGACCTACTAGAACTAGTTGAAGAAGTAACAGGAAGAAGAGTACTACTAAAACCACCAGAAAATCTAGAAGCATTAGTATGGGTAAAATGTGAATCAAACATATACACAACATCCATAGCTAGAAGAATAGCATCAATACCTGGAGTTGTAGAAGTTATGGAAGTAACAGGAGAATACGACATCATAGTCAAAATATCAGTCAAAGATCAACAAGAACTAAACAACATCGTAGAAACAATAAGAGAAGTAAAGGGAGTACAATCAACACATACACAACTAATACTCAAGAAATTATAAGAGAAGAGGAGACATCGGTTCTCGTTGTCTTCTTCTATGGCGGGCCCGCCGGGATTTGAACCCGGGACCTACGGGTCTCCTCCCCCACACGGGTTAAAAGCCCGCCGCTCTAACCAGGCTGAGCTACGGGCCCTCGCTAAGTGAGTTTTAGCATTGTTTTATAAACCTTACTCTCTAGTCTAGGGTTTAAGTATGTTTCTTGAATAATCAATACTGAGTATCTCTCATGTGACATATATTAGAGAGTTCTGAGACTATCGTTCAGAACGGGAGAAAAATGTATAGGTCTTCAAAAGGTGGTAGAAGAGGATCAGGATATAGGTCTGGAAATAGAGGTGGATTTAGGCGAAGTCCTGTAAATGTTGGAGATGTCATAGATGTGGAGATTGTAGAGCTCTCACGTAGAGGTGATGGTATAGCTAGGATACGTGGTTTCATAATATTTGTACCAAATACAAAACCTGGAGATAGAGTTAGAGTGAAGATTAAGAGGATAGGTAGAAACTACGCTGTTGCAGAGGTAGCACCATCTGAGGAAGGTGAGGTATAGTACAAAGTATTAAAAAGTTCTGTAAAAATCTATAAACAGCCCCAGAGACCCAGTCTATGGGTCTATGAAGGGGCTATGGGGTATCTAATCCCCACATCTTTAAACATTTTTAAACCTACAAACACTATGTTAATGGGGCTCTGAGACCCTCGTGTGAGGGTCTATGAGAGAGCCCATCCCCTTGCTCCCCCCATGCTAGTATAATAATTCTAAGATCTCTAGTAGTGTATGTTTCAACTGTGCTATATATGATAGTGATGTTATGTCAAGTATAGAGTTTACAATTCTCTCAACAACATACTTATCAATTTCTCTACCTGATGACTGTATAGGTATTATACCAACTTCTCTCAAAATCTTCTTAACTTCTTCATCAATATCATACTCATATATTAATATTCTAATAACACTACCTCTAGATTCTTGAAATATCTTATCTATATCACTTCTAGATATTGGATATTTAGAGTAGTAAACTTCAAACTTTACCTTAGTATTATCTTGAAGCTTCTTCTCATATACAATCTTCAAAACTTCTCTATTACCTAAGTCTATATTTCCAATATCTACCTGATAGTATCCAAATGTTTTTAATATTGAATCTATTGTAGATATTAAATCTTTCGTAGTCTTACTACCTAGAAGTTTTCTAATATAGTAATCTTCTAGCAATGGTGCTGGTATTATCATTCTAAGATAGTTTGGTTTAATTATTCCAACTTTTGCGAAATCATCTATAAGTTCATTTAAACTTTCTACAGTTCCCTTCACATATCTTGAAGATATGTCTAATCGAGACACATAGCATGATCCTGCACATGTTCTATCTATTACAGGTATTTTTCCATATTTTAAATCATTTAAAATTCTATACAGTATATATCTAGATGTTGGTGATATTTTCGAAATTTCATTTTCAACAAGGTATAGGTAGTTTTTTCTAATGGTTGCATAATGTCTAGATTCTATATATTCTAAAATTCTAAATCTTACAGATGCTTGTAAAGCTTCAGGTATCTTATTAAAAAGTTCTTCTATAAATTCTCTTCCTGAAATATATGCTCTATATGCTGCTGAAGATCCAAGTAATAGTGTTAAGTTTAATTTTATTGATTGAAGTAGTTCATCGATATTTATAATCTTTTCATAATTATTTCTTCTCTCAAATCTCAATACTAGTAATGCGATGTAAGTACCTACACATTTAGCAATATCATCTTTAGGAAAGTACTTATCAACCCATTCAAGTTCACTCATACCCTATTGATAGATATTAATTATGTACTAGATCTGATATGTATATCTATGCTAGAGTTGAAAATTGGAGATAGAGTTCTATACATAGAAGATATAGATATAATACTTGAACAGTGTGAAAAATCGAGAAATATACTAATAGATATTCCACTAGGTTGGAAAGATATTGCTAGAAAAGTATGTAATTACATATCTAAAAAACTTGGAAAAAATATCATCTTATCAGGCAGATCTTGCTGGGGTCCATGTGACATAACTCTAGACATGTTGTATAGATATGACACTATAATACATTTAGGACATTTCATACCTCCAAATATACTAAATGCAATATCTAGAAATGTCGATAAGTTAAGATATTACAATATTGATAATATATCAATACTAGAGATATATGATAGAAATTTTGAAAGTAAGATAGTATTCTCATACATATACTACAAAGTTTCTAACAATGATATACATAAGATTGATAGTGTTATAGAGAAGATTAAGAATAGTAAAGATATTGTAGTTCTATGTGCTCCACAGTATAGAGACTATGCATCATACATATCAGAAAAACTTGATTGTGAGTTTAAATATTTAACAGGATGTTATATGCCTAAGATATCGAATAGAGATATTGTCATAATTTCTGAAGGATATTTTCATTTTCTAACACCAATACTCTACAATTACCCTCTAGATTGTCTACATTGTATAGATATATCAAAATTCTATAAAATACCTAAAGATCACATAGAGAGAATATTGAGGAGATTAATATTGACAAAACTTAAAATATTGACAGAATTCAAGAATTTTAACAATGCTATAATATTAATATCTCAAAAATTAGGTCAAAGAAATATTGAAACTGCATATAGAATTTTCAAAGACTTATCTCAACGTTACTCAACATGTATATTAGAGATGGATGATGTAAATATAGAAACACTATGTTCATATAGAGAATCACTATTTATAAATACAATGTGTCCAAGATTGGGATTTGACGATCTAGATAGATTTCATGTACCAATTGTAAATCCAGGAGAGTTAAAGTACATTATGGGAGATGTTGAACTATCAAATTACAATGTTAGAAGCATATTAGAGGGATTCTAGATTGGTGCCGCCGCCGGGATTTGAACCCGGGACCTCCCGGTTATGAGCCGGGCGCTCTCACCCAGGCTGAGCTACGGCGGCTCTCTTGATGATAGTCTAATTAAGTTAGTTTTTAACGGTTTCTCTCTGAGCGTAGGTGAGTAGATCTCTTAGTTTAAATCTTCTTAATTTATTTAACATTTCGTCAAATTTTATAATTTTTAATTCTGGATCTCTATTTAGCCATATTGATGAGTACATCTTCCTAAAATCTTCTAAACTTATATATTCATGCTCATCTTCTCTTAATATACCTCTAACTTTTATAAACATCTTAGCTATATTTGGTACAAATCTCCATAGATGATAATCTCTAAAATCTACATATTCAATACCTTTATCACTGTACCATTTGTAGAATTCTCTTCTCAATATTGTCTCTATGAGTCCTGGATCTTCAACATTATCAATATTTTGAATATATATTTCAGGTAGTGACTTATATGGACATAAAATACATGAAACTCTTGTTAATCCTTCAATATATTGAGGATTTACAGTCTCATACTTCTTACATATTTTAATAACGTCGAGTAGTGTTAATGTGTATATTGGTCTAAACTCTCTCTTAGATATAAATTTCAGGCTTAGTATATATTCACTCAATCTTTGCCATCTTTTCTCACATTCAGTTGCTCTATCTCCAACAGCATATATCTCTATACTATTTTTCTTACAAAATTCTCTTAATGGTCTAACTTTTAGATATGTACACCATCTAAATCTTCTATACGGTAATCCATATTTCTTTAAGAATTTTAATACTATCCTCTTTGGAGGACTTAGAACTTCTATATTAACACCTAACTTCTCACCTACATACTCTATAAATTTTATATTATTAACATCTTCTAGATATGGCATATATGTATAGCATATGTTTAGTTTAAAGTTTATATAATTATTCAACTTTTTCAATACTATTAATGCTGTTGTACTATCTTTACCACCACTATATGATAATACTACTTTCTTATTTTCTAAAACTTTTCTAGAGGTTTTCTCTATAATTTTTACAATATCTTCAACATCTTCAATTGTGTAGAAGTTGCATAGTGTTAATATTTCTATCCAATTTTCAGGGTTGAATGTGTAGTTGTTTACTATTATATTGAAGTTTTGTGATATAACTTTATCTGTTATATCTATAGCTTTATCTATATACCATAGGTATATTTTTGTGTTTGTTAATTTTTCTGATGTTATTACTGTTATATCATACTGTGTAGCTATATATTTGTCAATCTTTCCATTATGTACTACTGGTAGTAGTTCAACCATGTATTTTCATTCTAGATCTATCTAAAGTCCAATATGTTCTTACTCTAGTATCTGTAACTATAATTCCTAGTTCTGTTAATTTACTTCTAATCATATCTGCAATTTCATACATCTTGTTCTTTCTTAAGTTCTGTCTAACATCAATTATTAGTTCTATAGTGTCTATAACTATTTTAGGTATTTCTGTTCTATATAATATTCCTAGGATATTTCCTAGACTTATTAACTTGTTTCTGACGTGTAGTACTGTTTTTTTACTAACTTTTTCAGGTATGTATATTAGTTTTGATGTTATTAATTTTGATAGATTTATAAGTTCTGAAACTGCTCTTGGAGTATCCATATCATCTGCAAGTGCGTTTATGAATCTCTTCTCAATATTGTCTACTTCTCTTCTAATTTCTTCATCTAGTTCTGCTTCTTCATCTTTAGCATCTTTCAATATTTGTATTGTGTAGTCATGTGCTGCATATATTGTTTTTAATAGTTGTTCTGTGTCTGATAGTCCTTCAAATGAGAAGTCTAGTGGTTTTCTATAGTGTGTCATTGAGTAGTATAGTCTTAATGCTTCACCACTATACTTCTTCAATACTTCATGTACAGGTATTATGTTTTTCAAAGATTTACTCATCTTTTCACCACGTATAGTTACTAGTCCAACATGTATCCAATATCTAGCTAGTTCATATTTTCCATATAGTGCTTTTGCTATTGCTAGTTCATTTTCATGATGTGGAAATACTAGATCTAGACCACCACCATGAAAGTCGAAAGGTACTCCAAGATACTTTGATGACATTACAACACACTCAAGATGCCATCCTGGTCTTCCTGGACACCATGGTGATGACCACCATGGTTCTCCTGGTTTCCAAGATTTCCAAATTGCGAAATCTAGAGGATTTCTCTTTCCTGGTTCAGGTTCAACTCTAGCACCTGCTATGAGCTTATCTATCTCCTGACCTGACAATTTTCCATATTCAGGTATTTTAGTAATATCGAAGTATATAGATCCATCAGGAGCTACATATGCATACTCTCTATCTACTAGAAGTTTTATTGTATTAATCATATCTTGAATATGTTCAGTAACTTTTGGATAATACTCAGCATCTTCTATATTTAACTCTCTACAAATTTCAAAATACTCTCTAATATACCTCTCAGGAATCTCATGCCACCTATAGTATGATTCACTACCAAACTCCTCTCTAGCCCTATTAATAATCTTATCATCTATATCTGTAAAATTTATAACAAGTATAACACTATAACCAACATACTTCAAAAACTTCTTAAACGTATCAAAAAACGAGTATGTCCTAGCATGACCAACATGCATAGAATCATACGGTGTCGGACCACAAACATAACCCTTAACAACACCCTCCTGAATAGGCTTAAACACCTCAATCCTCCTACTCAACGTATTGTAAATCCTAACCTCAACACTACCCACAGCAATAATTATCTACCAAACAACAATTTATAAACATGGTGATGAAGTGGTCCTCAACAGAACAATGAAGAAACCTCTACCCAACTGAAACAGGAAATGTATGAAGATAGTTTAATGGGACATACCTCTCAGATTAGGGAATTGAAAGTTAAACAATAACACTTTATAGGACGATATAAGCTATTAGAAACAGTAGATGAAGATAGAACTCACATTAAAAGATTTAATCTTATTTGTAACATACTACTCTAGTGATTATGGTAGAGCTGGATCCTGTTTAGTTACTAGGCTTCATAAGGTTTTATTTATCATTAAGATGTTATTTAAACGATTATTGAAAAATATTCCTGAACCTGAACCTGGCCCTTACGGTCCATACTTTAAGGATGTTTCTAATGAACTTAACGAACTTGTGAGTGAGGGACTTGTTGAAGTGCATGAGATTGAAAGATACAGAGAGAGTGATAAAGATACAGGAATAATAAAGTATATTATACTTACAGATAAGGGCATGTTTAAGGTTAAGGAGATGATATCTAAACTTCAGGAAATTGAAGAAGGTTTTAGATTACTAAATGATATACGGAAATACGCAAGTATGAGATTATGGGACTTAATAGCATTAATATACTTCCTATATCCTGAGTATACTGAAAAGTCTAGAATTAAGGATAGAGTAAGAGTATATAAGTATGCATAGTTAACCAATACTAGACACATCACTTACTAGTCAAGCCTCGATATCTCTCACTAAGTAGGAAATTGAGAAATATCACACCTATTTTAAAGCAAGCTTTTAAGTATGGTTTGAGTGTTTATGTGTGTGATGAAGCTTGTAAGGTCGGATTAGTGAAGAGCTGGGCTAAGCTGATTTCAGATATGCGAGCCATCTTCATCTTTCAGTACTCGAGAACTTCATCACATGTTCAATTCTTAGAGAGCATATCTTATCTATAATCTTATCTACATCTTTAACTTTAATAAGTTTGAAGTCTATGTTTGGACATTTAACTTTTTCAACGTGTTGCTCGATATATTTTTCAAGAAATTCATGATTAATTCCTAGTTTGTTTGAAAGACCTTTGATATCTATATAGATTTCATCTCCTATCTTAGTGCTGAAGTCTTTCATTATGTTATTTATGAGATCTCTATGTCCTAGATATGTTAGGTATTTTCCGTCTTTTTTAATAACTTCTAAATCTATTGAGAAGTTTATTAATGTTCTATATGCAACTTTATTAATCCATGTTGATGGTGATATGTGTTTTATATTTTCATTAACTTTTCTATATAGGGTTTCTATATCAATTTTAGAGTTTTCTCTTAAGATATCTATGAGTATTCTATACTGTATAACTCTGTCGTATAGGTAGTTGTTTAGTAATATTTTGAACATTATTTTTGAATTGTTGTATATTTCTACAAGTATTTTACCAATTTTTGATAATCTTACTTTACTGCCTTCAAGTTCTACTATGTTTATAGAATTTAAGAATCTTGTTATATCACCTCTACCTCTTCCAAAATCTATATTATTTTTCTTTAATTCTTCAGTATTTACAATATCTTTGTCATATACATATTTTAGATATGTTATAATTTTTTCAATTCTTATAGGTGGAAAAGGTATACTTCTCTGAATTATTGTCACAATATTCACTATCTTTAAGATATGTAAAGTGCAGCGTGTATCTTCACTAGATATATCATGATCTACATATTGAGTCTAGGTAGTATTGTATGAATGTACAGCAAAACCAGCTTAAGTATGGTATTGGTCCTATAGATATGAATTCTATATTTCTACTCTTCATAACTTGCAGATCTTCTTGTGTAAAACCATCCTGATCTCCAATTATAAATGCAATATCTCTACACTCTATATCTACACTATCTATATCAACACCATACTCATATAGGCAGTATAGTCTATATCCTTCACTTATCAACATGTCTAGAAGTTTTTCAAAATCTATATCAAGTACATGTATTCCAGATTTCGAATTTTTCAACATGTATTCTAGTAGTTCTCTCTCATTTTCAAAATATGGAATTTCTACACCATCTACCAGAATTGTCTTTACAGGTCTACATCCTGCAAGTACTATGTATATCTTAGTGTCTCTTCTAGCTTCACTACTAGTGTATAGACATTCAAGTATGAAGTCTAGAACAACGTCAAACCTTCCTGAAGATGCTGGAGATTTTATATTTACATTCTCTAGACAGGCTGTGTTAGACTTTAGTATGAATATTCTCAAGTTCTACTTTCCAGATCCTGTTGTTGATGTTGATGATTGTGATGCAGTTGATACTTTTCCAAGTGGTTCTTTCTTCTTTCTCTCTTCTTCTGGTCTTACCTTCAATATTCCGAAGAATATTGCACAATTTATACATAGAGTCTTAGTTACCTGATACTTAGGTATTATTGCACCCTGCTTTTCAAGTTCTTTAGCAAGGTCTGGAGGTACTGGTGAGTATGTCATTGTTATTCTAACAGCTTTAGATCTTGGAACCATCTTACCACAATTTTCACAATATACATGACCTTCCTTACCCTTATCTCCCTTATGTCGACCTCTATTCTTCCTCTTCTTTGGCACAGCTAACTACCTATAAGTTGACTTAAAAAGTTATCGAGAGAGACAGATATTAGTGATGAAACGACTCGCAGCAGATTTATAGTGAAGACACACTCCGATTCTGATACTACATGTTCAAACTATTTCTTTCTAGGGAATATGTAGTCCTTAGGTGCTTTTGGAAATATCTCTAAATACTTTCTAAGTACTTTAGGTATTCTAACAGTTCCATCAGGTTCTTGATGATTTTCTAATATTGCTGTTATTGCTCTTGTTGTTGCTATTGCTGTACTGTTCAGTGTATGTACATACTCTCTCTTCATACCCTTTCTAACAACTCTAATGTGTAGTCTATATGATTGCCAATCTGTACAATTACTACATGAAACCATCTCTCTATACTTTGCCTGTGCTGGCATCCATGCTTCAAGATCATATTGTTTAGCTGCTGTTCTACCCATCTCTTTTGGACATACAACAACAACTCTATACGGTATTTCCAATCCTTGCCATAGCTCTTCTGCATTCTTTATGAGAAATTCCTGCCATTTATCACTCTCTTCAGGTAGGCAAAATACGAACTGTTCAACTTTATGAAATTGATGTACTCTAAAAATTCCTTTCAAATCTCTACTACCTGCACTAGCTTCTCTTCTAAAACATGGAGATATACCAGCCATGAGTATTGGTAGGTCAGATTCTAATAGCTCTCTCTTCGCTAAGTAACATGCTATCGGATGTTCAGATGTACCAATTAGATATAGATCTTCTTCCTCAATCTTATATATAGCATCTTTAAGAGCTTCAAAATCTATTACAGACGTGATATATTCATACTTAAGCATGTATGGAGGAATAACAATTCTAAACCCCTTCTGAGATAGGTAATCTATCGCATATAGTGTTAATGCAATATCTAGCCACACAATATCATCAAAAATGTAGAAGAATCTACTACCAGCAACCTCACCAGCTTTTTCAGTATCTCCAAGTTTTAGAACATTTTCAAGCATATCTGCATGACCTATAGGTTTCCAATCTATAACTTCATACTCAACTTCATGTCCAAACTTTCTAACTTCATTTAAAAATGCTTCAAGATCTCCTCTATATACTTTAGGTTTTCCCCAATATCTTATTGGTACTTCCTCTAACTCTTCAGATGTACATATCTCATATACTTCAGGTTTAATTAAGTTAGGTAATGATCTTAAAATTCTATTTCTCCTCTCTTCAACTTCTGATAACATAGCTTCAAACTTTTCAATCTCTTCCAACTTTCTTCTAGCTTCTTCAATAAGCTTTCTCCTCTCTTCATCACTCTTAACCTGTCTTATACTTCTTGTAAGTACATTATGCTCATGTCTGAGCTCATCAACTCTACGTTTAAGATCTTTCCACTCCTTATCAATTCTTAAAAACTCATCAACTAGAGATGTGTCATAACCTCTCGCTTTAAGCATCTTTCTAACACTATCAGGATTGTTGTACAATGCTTCAAGTAGTGACCAAGACATGTCTCTCGACTAGTTAGAGATTTCAAATATTTAAAATAGTTAAGTTACTTCTTAATTTTGGATATCTTTCTACATTTTCTAGTCTTAACTTTCCACAATGTTGATAGTATGAGATTTAGATCGTGGTATATGTCTTCTATATTATCATATACACTCTTTTCAATTACTAGTAGTGGTGTTGCGTGATTTATAGGCCATAATTCTATAAATATCTTATCAAATTTATTTACAACATGTATATCGAGTGGTATTTTACTACTTACAGAGAGTCTTAGCCTATATCTTAGACCATCTTTAAAGGAAACTTTTTCAACTAGATATCCTCTGTATGTAGTTATTAGCTTATCTACAAGCTTTCCTGTTGCTATTCTATAATCCATCATCATGTCAGATGTCACAGTCTTTTCATATGACTTGTATTTTAGCTTCTTATAACCACTACTCTAATAGGTCGATAGTTTTGATATACTTAACGACAAACCGTATAAATAGGGTTTAACTAGATAAGATACTAGATCTAATGAGTATAGAAAGGATATTTGAAGAACTACAGCCATTAGTAATGTACAGGAATGCTTGTCCAAATTGTGGTGGTAGTATAACTTCTGATAGACTTAGTAGAGGTCTACCTTGTCATAGATGTCTACCTGACGAGTATCTATATAGAATTAAGACTATTCAAGATCTTATAGATGTTTTAAGAGAACTTAATAATTTGAAAAATTTGAAGATAATTGAAAAGTTTTATGAAGAGTATGAAAAGTTTGAGAAATTATTTGAAAAAGCTGTAAATGCAAAAATGTGGGGTGCACAACGTTTATGGGCTAGAAGATTAATTAAAGGTAAGAGTTTTGCAATAATTGCACCAACAGGAAGTGGAAAAACAACTTTCGGTATTGTTGCTGCAATATACGTAGCATATTACAGAAAGGGTAGAGTTCTCATGGTATTTCCAACATCTGTACTTGCAGATCAGGTTTATAAGAAGTTGATTTCCTTCCTAGAGAAGTTAGGTTTGAAAGATAGAATTATAGCACTTACATACAATACACTACTATCAAAATCTGAAAGACAGAAGGTTCTAAGTCTTGTAGATAGTGGTAAGTTTAATATATTGATTGTAACTAACATGTTCTTACCAAGATATTTAGATATTCTTAAGAAGTTTAAATTTGATTTAATATTTGTAGATGATGTTGATAGTATTTTAAAAGCTTCTAGTAAGAATATTGATAGACTACTACTACTTTTAGGAATTCCTGAACATGTATTAAATATTGCTTTAAAGATTGTTGAAATTATTAGAGAAGTTAGAAGACTTAGAAGAGCTGAAGGAAGTGAAGAGGAGATTAGGAAGAGGTATGAAGAGATTAGAAGACTTGAAGAAGAGATTCGTAGTGAGATTAGAGATCTATCTCCAGGAATTTTAATTGCATCTGGAGCTCTTGTTAAAGCTAGGAGAAGTGCTAGACTTTTCCTATTTAGAGAATTTCTAGGTTTTGAAAGTGGTGGTCGTGCTGAAGGTTTGAGAAATGTTGTTGATATATATGTTGAAGTTGAGAAAGATCTTGTAGAGACTATCATTACGCTAGTTAAGAAGCTTGGTGATGGTGGTATAATATACGTACCTACACATCTAGGCCGTGAGTTTGCTGAGCTCATTGAGAAGAGATTGAAAGATTTTGGAGTTCGTGCTTACGCATATCTAAGACCTAAGAAGGGTATTTTAGAAGCATTTTCAAATGGAGAAATTGACATATTGATCGGTCTCGCAACTGCAAGATCAGCACTTGTTAGAGGTATAGATCTACCACATAGAGTTAAGTATGTAATATTTGCAGGTATTCCAAGACTTAGATTTAGATTAAACATATCTGAATTTAGACCTGGAAGATATATTGCACTCTTTCTAGTTCTTAGAAATGTTGTTGAAAAAGATGAGAGAATTCAAATAGATAAACTAATATCAAGATTGAGAACTATCGTTGGAATAACTGAATCACAGTTAAGTAAGATATTGGAAATTATTGATAAAGGTAGAGAAGAAGAGTTATCAGGATTTGATAAGTATGTTGCTAATGTTGTTAAAGCTAGTATAGAATTTGCATCAAAACTACTAAATAAAATTACTAAAGATACTTTAGAAAAGCTTGATATTAGAATTGATAGAGATGATAGAGGTCTAATAATAACACTACCAGATGTGACAACGTACATACAGGGTAGTGGTAGAACTTCAAGAATGTATGTTGGTGGTGTTACTAAAGGTATATCAATATTGGTTGTTGATGATTTTAAAGTATTTAGAGCACTTGAAAGAGAGTTGAAGTATAGGATTGAAGGTTTTGAATTTAGACATATATCACAGGTAGATTTAGAGAAGTTGATAAGTGAGATTAATGAAGAGAGAAAGAAAGTATATGACATAATTACAGGTAAGGCAAGACCTGAAGAGACTGGTCTTGAATTCTTGAAGACTGCATTAATCGTTGTTGAATCACCAACAAAAGCTAGAACAATTGCAAGCTTCTTCGGTAGACCTAGCGTTAGATTTGTTGGTGGTTTACAGATATATGAATCATCTATAGGAAATTTACTACTTCTAGTAACTGCAACTAAAGGACATATGTGGGAGCTTGTACCTGAAACTCCTGAACAAGATGTTGAATATGTTAGAGAATCACTATCCAAAATTATAAATCAAACACCAACAGACTACTTTGGAGTTTTGAAGATTGGAAGTATGTTCATACCAGTCTACAACATCATCAGGAAGTGTCCTAGATGTGGAGAGACTTATAGTCATGATATTGATAAATGTCCTAGATGTGGCACATCTCTAATAAGTTCTGAACCAATAATAACAGCTTTGAGAGATATTGCAACTGAGGTAGATCTAGTACTCATAGGTACCGACCCAGATGCTGAAGGTGAGAAGATTGCCTGGGATATATACCTGATATTGAGACCCTACCTAAACAATATATATCGTATAGAGTTTCATGAAGTAACTAAGAAGGCTATACTTGACGCAATAATGAATCCTGTTGGAGATGTTAGAAAGAGTATGGTACAGGCACAGCTTATTAGAAGAATTGAAGATAGGTGGATAGGTTTTGGACTTAGTCAAAAGCTTTGGAAAGTATCTGAAGTTCTATTTGGTAGAACATACAAGACGCTATCTGCAGGTAGAGTTCAAACTCCTGTACTTGGATGGATTATTAAGAGGTATGATCAGTCTAGAAAAGATAAGGTATATGTAGTATCTATAAGACTTGAGAATGGTCTTGAGCTTACTTTAGAAATTCCAAAATCTAAATATAGATTGAGAAATTCGATATTAGAAAAACGTGCAATAGTTGAGATTAGTCCAATAGCTGAAGATCTTGAAGAGACTATAAATCCACCACCTCCATACACAACAGACTCTCTACTTAGAGATGCAGCTACTAGATTGAGAATAAGTGTAGAAGAGGCTATGAGTATTGCTCAAGAACTTTTCGAATCAGGATTAATAACTTACCACAGAACTGACAGTACTAGAGTATCTCCAGTAGGTATAGCACTTGCTAGAGAGTATATAGCTAAGAATTTTGGAGAACAATTCTTCATGCCTAGACAATGGATTATTGGTGGTCATATTGGTGCTCATGAATGTATTAGACCTACAAGACCGATAGATGCTGAAGAACTTAGAGCATTAGTACTTGGTGGTGTAATTCAACTAGCAATAAGATTAACACCTAGACATCTAGCAATGTATGATATGATATTTAGAAGATTTATAGCAAGTCAAATGAAACCTGCAAAAATTAGAAAATCTAAATATGAAATAACTATTAGAGATCCAATATCTGGAGAATCTGAAACTATATATGTTGAGAAGATTACTGATGTTGTTGATGAAGGTTTTCTAAAGATTTTAAAACTATTTGAAATTGAGAATAAATTACCAACAGGAAAATACCACATTGAAGAGGTCATTAGAAAACCTGTATTAATACCAAAGACAAAGCCACTAACTGAAGGTGAGGTTGTTGCTGAAATGAAAGCTAGAGGTATTGGAAGACCATCAACATATGCTAGAATTGTAGAGGTCATATTAAGAAGAAGATATGCAATAACTGTAGGTAAGCCAAAATACCTAATACCAACTAGGAGAGGATTGAAAGTTTATCTATACCTGACAGGTGATTCAACAGCTAGAGAACTTCTCGAAGTAGGTAGATCAAAAGAGAAGAGAGAGAAGAGGAAAATTGAAATTGAGGAAATTTTGAGAAAACTAAAAGATTTAGGAAAATTTAGAGACCTAGTTTCAGAAGAGAGAACGAGAATAGTACAACAACTAATGGATGAAGTAGAAGAAGGAGAGAGAAACTATCTACAGGTACTTAATGAACTTTTTGAAGAAGCAAGAAAATATGGATTATTTGAAGAGATTAAGAAGAAAAACAGTACTAACACTTAACTAAAATCTTCTCAACATAGCTAATCTTACTATCTAGAACATTAATAACATCAACAATACCCTTCTTAATAATCTTTATAAGATTAGCATTCTTAATAACTAATGGAATAACCTTACTCAACATAATTAACCTCCTCTTCAACTTCTCTAATCTAGTAACAATAATTTTACTAATATTCATAAGATACATATTACACTTAGTAATATTGCATGGTAAATCTCTACTAATTATAACTCTACCACCTTCTTTAATAATAATCTTACCATACACACATCTACCATCTACAATCTTCGGTCTTATTATTGTAATATTTAAAGCTTCAATTCTCTTCTTCAAAATTCTCAATATGTTTAATATGTATTTTGTAAACATTATATCTCTATAATACTTCATTACTTTACTTAAATTCTTCATATTATATCTATAACACTTAACTAGACATGTAATGCCTTTATGTAATGTTGAACTATTTATACATCTATGTAGGCAAATTCTTGATATTTTCTGTAATCTATATCTAATTTCTGTTATGTTAACTTTAACATATCTAGATATTAGTACTATTTTTCTATAGATATTATGCAGTATTATCTTATTAACTATTGGTAATATAGCTCTAACTCTCATATTTACTCTATGGTGCGTTAATATGTATATTAATTTACACATATGTAGAGCCTTTATAGCATATCTAATTGCTATACTACATTTACCTGATGTTAAGTATTCTCTAGCTTTATTTAGATATTGTTCTGTTTTGTTCAATATTTTATTTATAGCTTTATTTTCTATATTCTTACTTTGAATATATTGTTTAAGTTTTTCTAACGTCTTTTCTGTTATGTTTATTAGTATTCTCGCTTTTTTACAACTATTCTCTATATTCTTACCAGCTTTTGCATATACTACATATCCTATAGCTGCTATAGATATTGCTGCTATCACTATTAGACATATTATTACTATGTTTCTCAAACTCATGTAAACTCCTTTGAAGTGGTTTATCTTTAAGGAGATCTATGTGAAATTTGTGTTGAAAGAGATTTCTTCTTCATGAAATTTGATGGTAAACTAATTTAACATGTTTCAAACTATGTTAATCTGGTGAAGATTAGATAGGCCACTGAGATATGATGAGAGGGCTATACGCAGATTCAGACCCCGTCGTATTCTTCATCAATTCAGGTGCGCCCTTGTTTCATCATTCTCTATCTTTCAATCCTTTAGGAGTTGTCAATCTCTTAATTATCTCTCTAGCTTCACGACCTGACCTTGCTTTAGCAAGTATTGCAACTTCCTCAATCTTCATAACATATCCACAGTATGGACATTGATGTGTTCTAACTCCAAACTTCATAGCTGAAATTTTACCACATTTTGGACATCTAACTACTAGATACTCTGTCATTACGCTAATAGTCTTATAAGGCAGATATTCATAATTCTATCTACATGAACTTTGAAATTGTTGAAGAGAAGATAGTTGTTGAAGGTAAAGAGCTAGTATTTTACCATGTTAAATGTAAGAAATGTGGAAACATAGTAGCAACATATGCTGATAAGAAGATTGCAGAGTACAGTGCTAAATATTGGTTGAAATGTTGTGATTAGTAAACTTTCTTAAATAAATATCTTTCAAATCTCAACAGGACAGTATCATCCTCTATTTCAAATTCTGCATAAATCTTCCTAAAATCCGAGGAGAGTGTATAAAATCTGCAATATTTATCAGAAATATCTTCAGGAATAAGTATTGTAGATCTATAATTTTCAACTATAGTTAAAAATCCGCCTTTCCTAACAACTTTAACACTGTAGATACCACTATGAGATATATACTTACCTTCAAGCTTACTATAGATATAGTCTATATATAGAGGTTTTATACATACTAGAGGAATATCTAAAATTTTCGATATTATTTTTAAACCAATCAAAATTGGAGGATAATTAGAACCTGACTGTAGAACTATAACACCAACATGTCTATCTGGTATATATGCTAGAAATGATGTATGTATAAGTATTGAACCACTATGATGATAGATTACTAAATTTTGAGATTTGAGTATTGATTTAACAAGACCTAGACAGTAGTAATCTTCATCTAGAATATTGTATGGTAATCTTATTCTCTCTTTCTCAAACTCATTAATACTCTCTTTAGAAATTATCTCAACATCTCTAAATCTTCCACGATTTATTAACATTAATATAAACTTAAGCATATCTTTCGAACAACTTATTAAACCACCATCTCCACGTATGCATAGTGGTATTGAATATTTGTAATATCTACCTCTCCTATATAGGTATGGTGTTGCTATATCTTCTAAGTTATCTAATTTAAAACCTGTTCTAGACATATCTAATGGATCTAATATGTATTTTCTCATTAATTTCTCAAAATCTTCATTACATACTTTCTCTAGAATTTTCTCAACTACTAGGTAACCCTCATTTAAATATAGAAACTTCTCACCTGGTTTATAATATCTTGAAACTATGTTAAATAGATTTATAACATTTTCAATATCTGTATATGGAGTTGATCTTCTTTTAATAATGTTATTTATAACATTTTCAGCATAGCATATTGCTGGTATTCCTGATGTATGTGATAGTAGATTTTCAATAGTTACATCTTCTAGACATTTTAATTGTATATACTTTGAAATTTTATCATAAATACTCAATTTTCCAAGTTCTTGAATCTTTAATGTTAATAATGATGCGAACATTTTAGTTATAGATGCTATACAGAATAGTGTATATTCATTAACTGGTTTACACTTCTCTAAATCTTTAAATCCAAAATTTAGAAAATATTCAACATCTTTAGATAGTATTCCAATAGATAGGCATGGTATGTGAAACTTCTCTATTAGTTTAGAGATTTCTAATCTAATATCATTGATCTTCTTCTCAATCACAAAAGAGATATATCTTGAAGTCGGACTTAACTATAACAGTGATGAGCCCAGGCGATGCAGATGAAATGAAGATTTCAGCCTAGTCTGAGTATTTGTGTCTTCCTAACTATTTTACAGTTAGTATCTACATGTTTCTTTCAGTGTTTGCGTGGTTCTTCATGGTATCTGTGAGGGCGGTGTTCATCATCTTGTGTTTCTTGTTTATGGTAAAGCTTTTAAGCTTATACTTTCAATTATTGATCAATGTCAACCTCTAGTGCAGAGAAAGATTGGAAGGAGTATATTAGAGAGATTTTACAGAAGAATGTTAAGCAGCCATACGACTCTCATATTGACGAGTTCATAAACTTCTTAGAGAAGCTTGTAAATGCTTGGGATTCTTCCTCTACTAATAAGAAGGAGAGATATGCTTATCACATAGCACTACTTCAAGCTACCAGTAACAGGACTAATGTTATTCGTGCTAAATTGAATGCATACTATGCATATCTAGTATTTAAGAAGTACACTAGTGCTTATAGATTGATGAAGAGTAAGGTTGTTGCAGGTGGTGAAAGTATATATACATGGTTAAGATTGTATAGAGATATTCTACGGGAGAGTACAGGCTAATCTAAATGTCAAATTTTAACCTTCTAGGTAAAGTTTATCTCTCTTATCAATTAGATACATCAACCTATGAAAGATGATATTACAAAAATACTTGTAAAGTATGCAATTGAGCTAGAATATGACGATATTCCTGATAAGACTATTAATGAGATAAAGCTTAGAATATTAGATAGTATTGGTGTTGCAGTACCATCATATTTTGCAGATCCAATAGTTAAAGTTAGGAGACTTGTTGAAAAATTTTCATGTAGTAATGCTCTATGTTATCCATACATGTTTAGTACTACATCAATACCAATTGAGTGGACTTGTTTTCTAAATACTGGAATGGTTAGATATCTAGATTTTAATGATACATATCTATCAAAAGAGCCATTACATCCAAGCGATATGATTGGTACATTACTAGCTATAGCATCTATGAAACATGTAGATGGTAAAACTTTCATAACAAGTATAGCACTTGCATATGAGATTGGCTGTAGATTATGTGATTTTGGAAGTTTGAGAATTCATGGTTGGGATCATGTTAACTATATTACGATTGCAACATCTCTCTCAGTAGGAAAATTACTTCACCTAGATGAGAAGAAGCTTAGTGAAGCTCTATCTATCGCTGCATGTGCACATGCAGCAATGAGACAATCTAGAGTTGGAGAACTTAGTAATTGGAAAGCATTTGCAACAGCTGATGCTGTAAAACATGCAGTATATTCATGCATACTTGCAGAATCAGGTATTACAGGTCCTGATAAGCCATTTAGAGGTGAGATGGCTTTTATAAAACAACTATTAAATAATGAAATTGATGAAAAACCTATAAAAGATCTAGAAAATATACCAAAACCATACAAAGTATGTGAAACAATAATAAAACACTATCCTGTAGAAATACATTCACAAACTGCTGTAGAAGCTTGTCAAGTTATTAGAAGTAAACTTGGAAATTTCACAGTAGATGATGTTGACTTTATTGAAGTTGGAACATTTAGAGTTGGTTATGAGATTATTGTTAAAGATCCAGAGAAGTGGGATCCAAAAACTAAGGAGACTGCAGATCATAGTTTACCATGGATTGTAGCAACATCACTCATATATGGTGAAGTCTGGCTTGAGCATTATGAATTTGAGAAGATTAGAGATCCTCAAATATTAAGTTTAATGAAGAAGATTAAGATATATGTAGATCCTGATATTGATAGAACATATCCTGAAGCAATACCAAATAAGGTTAGAGTTAGATTGAAAGATGGTAGAGAAGCTGAATGTAGAATTGACTATCCATTAGGACATCCTAAGAATCCTATGTCTTTTGAAGATGTCAAGTATAAATTTATAAAACTTTCAAAACAATACTACTCTAGAGATAGGATTAATGAGATAGTTAATATTGTTAAAAATATTGAAGATATTAAAGACGTTTCAACACTATATAAAGCACTTACTTTCTAACACAGTCCAATACCTGTCTTAGAAGTTTTGGTAAATCTCTTTGCTCAATTCTATACTTAGCTTTAAGTGGTGAATTCCTATTTCTCTCATGTATTACTGCTACAGGAACTGAAACTATTTCAAAGGCTGGATTATCATTTTCAGAATCTCCAAGATACATTATTGGTTCTTCAATATTCATAAGTCTCTTCAATGCTTCAACTGCAAATGCTTTATCATATGCAGCACTGAAGATGTCTATGAATGGGTGACCTTCATATTTAATAACTTTCAAACCCTTCTCTAAAGCTTTTGAAATAATATCATCAATAATATGTCTTGGTGGTGGATTTTTAGATATTCTCCAATCAATACACAATCCTACAAGTGTTGTACCTGCCCACTTCTCTTCAAATATAACATCATAGTTTTGTAATTTCTCTCTTGCATATGTTACAATTTCTTTCATAAATCTCTCTCTTTCATATACATCACAGGGAACTATTCTCCTACCATCTTTCAATACTATCTCAACACCATTAGAACATGCCCATGCATGTGCAAATTTTTCTGTTCTTGGTTTTATAAATGCGAAAGATTTTGTTGTTACAATTGCGAGTGGTATATATTTTGACAATTCTACTAGAACACTCTCAACTTCTGGAAATACTCTAGACTCTTCTCTAGACACATCGACAGGTGCTATAGTTCCATCATAGTCCATAAATATTGCATTTACTCTACATGGAATTTCCATTAGTAAGTAGCTGATTGACAGAATTTTTAAGATAACTAGAGATTTCTTAATGATCTAAATGTTTAAACCAAGACATGAGATTGTTAAGGTTGAGCCGAGAGTTGCAATACTCGTAGTTAGTAATTCTAGATTTAGAATGCTTATAGAATCGTCAAATATTGAAGATGAGAGTGGTAGAAAAGCATACGAGATATTTAAGAAGAATAATATAAAAGTTTACAATCCAATATATATTCCAAATGATGAAGATATAGTAAGAGCGTATATAAAGGTATTATCAAAAACATTTAACGCAAATATAATAATTACTATTGGAGGTACAGGACCTTCTAAAAGAGATAGAACTGTAGATGCAGTCTCTTCTATATGTAGAGAACTTCCAGGATTTGGAGAACTCTTCAGAAGGTTAAGTGAAGAGAGAATTGGTATTCATGCTATAATGAGTAGAGCTGGAGCATACATATGTGATGAATGTGCAGTATTCTGCCTACCTGGATCTCCAGATGCTGTCGAACTTGCTATCGAGAGGATAATTATACCGATAATGGAACACCTACTTTCTGAAATTTTCAGATAGATATCTTTTTAAAACATGTCTACATGAGAAAACCTGAAAGTAGTAGCAATGAGGAGTGACATATCTATTCAAGAAGCTTTAACAACAATATTAACAGTACTAGAAGAGAAGTATAGTATAAAGCTTGATGATATACCGAGATCAATTCTACAAAATATACTATCAGAGATACAGGAGTTGAAGATTAGTAGAGAATTTTTAGAAAGATATATCACACAGATAGTAATACCCGATCTAAATAGAACATATTATGAAAATGTTAGAAAGTATGAGAAGATGCTAGGTTGGGGTCAAATAGAACGTCAAATACATTTCCTAATAGGTAAATATTTATCAAAAGTAGGATATTCAGTACATTTTAAACCTATTGTTAATGGCGTTTTAGTAGATCTAGTTCTTGAACAATATGGTAAGTACCTACCTCTAATATTAACAACAAATAGAAATGATAAAGTAGCATACCATATATGGAGTAGACTTAAATCTACAGGTCTAAATGCATACTTTCTAGAGATTGATAGATTGTCATGGAAGAATAATAAGTTGTTAAATATATTAGACATAAATGACTTAGAATACTACTTTCACAAACATGCTAGATATAGAATAAATATGAGATGTAATATATATGAAGAAACTCTATATGAAATATGGAGAAAATATGTTGATAGAGGTTACCTAGCTTTAAGAAATCATATAGAATATAGCACAGTCTTCGACTTATTCCTAGTAGGTTTTTCAAAGATAGGTGTTAAGAAGATTAGAAAATCTGCAACAATAATGCCAACAATATTATCAAAAACTCTTAAGAAAATTTCAAAATTATTGAGATTAAACATTATTGATAGAGTAATATTGTTAACACCTACACAAGTATTTGATAAAGTTATTAGTGAAGTTAGAAGACAAATACCTACAAAATTTAGCATGAATGTATCAGTAAGACCTATATAGATTCTAACAATTTATCAACATCATACCAAACATATTGTGTAGGTATTAACACATTAACACCATTATCATCACGAATTTTATACACTATGTCGAAAGTTGTGTAGTAGTGTATTGGTATTAGAATTTTACATCCACATTTCAATGCTATTTCAAGACTATCATCAACTGTTGAATGACCATGTTCTCTACATTTTAAATTTTTTGTAGATGTTTCATATATCAATACATCACAGTTCTTTGCTAACTTTACAATACTTTCACAAGGTCTTGTATCTCCACTATAGACAATGGATCTACCATGAGTATCTTCTACTCTAATTGCTATACATGGTATTGTATGATCTACTTCAACAACTTTAATTCTCACCTTCTCATTTGAGAATATTTCTACAGGTTCTTTAGCAGATTTTATACATATTGACTCAATAGTATCTTTATGATGTTCTATATGTGTTGCTTCAAGAAGTTTTAATAGATCTTTATAAGTGTCTTCAAGTGTTATTAATTTAATCTTCTTCTGTCTATATGCAGACCACAATACTATACTTGGAAATCCTAATGAATGATCTCCATGACTATGAGTCACTACTAGTATATCTATATCTTCAATATTGAGACCTGCAGTATGCAATCTTTTCAATATTGCTTCTCCACAATCTATCAATATTTTAAAATTTTCAATCTCTACAACTATGGATACTGTATCTAAGGCAGGATGTGATATCCATCCACCTAGTCCAAGTATGTTAAATTTCATTGAAGTAATCTAGTATTGTTCTTCTTTTTGTTTTATCCTCAATCTTCACATTATCACTTTTAGATATTTGAATATCTATATACTCTCTTGGTATTTTTATATAACCTCTCTTTAGTAATTCTCTAGCAGACTCTACTATCAATTTAGCAAGTTTTTCACCAATACCTCTAACTCTTCTAGAGATTTCTCTAGGATCTGACATTGCTATATCTTCAACAGTTCTAAATCCTGCATCGTAGAGTGCCCTTGCTCTAGCTCTACCAATACCTTCAATTTGTACAAGTTCTACAAGTTCTGTCTTGATACCATATCTAACTCTAATTCTCAATATTTCAAATCTCTCTGCAACATCTTTCAATCCCAATACCTTAGCTAGCTGACTTGCAGCTGACAATAACCATTCTAGAGTATCTGAGTACATTCTTAAATCTCCAGGTCCAACTTCATACTTCATTACTATAGTATCTTCAGGATATTCAGATATCCAGTCAAGTATCATGCATAGAGTTTTCAATTCTTCTAATATTGGATTAATCTCATCTCTATCTAACTCATCCATATCTACATTAAATGGCAATATCTTATGCCAATCTTTCAATATTGAAATATATTTTTCAACTTCATTCTTCTTAATTCGTAATTTTGGAACTTCACTAGATTTTATAACAACATATAGATATGCTATATCTACATTACTTCTTATATTCTTTATACCTGTTATAAATAGTTTAGCAGTTTCTGGATCTAGATAGTTTAATGCTGCTGTTAATCCAAGTTTTGTTGGTCTAATTTTACCATCTTTATTAATTATTAATTCACTATCTTCTAACATCTTTACAATCCTTTCAATTCTATCCTTTAGAAATCTTAATGATATACCACTAGTTAGATTTTTCTGTTTTGCTGCTAGTGTATATTCTACAAATTTTAAAATATCTTCAATATTTTCAACATATCTACCTGCAATTGCTGCTAATATGTGTGTTGATAGTGCTTTATCGTTGTAAAATTTTGAAATTACAGGTTCAGGATTTGAATTTATGTAGAAATCCATCAATTTCTCAATCTCGTCTTCTCTCCTAGCTATCAGAATAGCTTCACCATATGGGTCTAATCTAGGTCTTCCTGCTCTTCCAGCCATCTGCTTATACTCTGATACTGGTATTGGTTCATACCCTATACCTGGTTCATATCTTCTATAGTCATGAATTATTACTCTCCTAGCTGGAAGATTAACACCTGCTGCAAGTGTTGTTGTAGCTATAACAACTTTCAAAATTCTATCTCTAAATGCTCTCTCTATAACCTTCCTAACATCATGTTCAAGACCAGCATGATGAAATGCTACACCATACTTAACAACTCTCTTCAATTCTTCAGCTATGAGTCTAGATGATGAAACTTCATCAATTTTAGAACACACTTTCAAAGTTTCATCAACATCTATCAATCTCTTACTATAACTAGCTATGAACTGTGCAATACTATTTGCAAGTTTTACAGTGTTTGCTCTAGAGTTAGTAAATACTAATGCTTGACCTTCATCTTCAAGAACATCAATCACTAAGTCAGTTACAGGATCTCTAATCTTTCTAACACTGACATTTTCACCATCTTTAAAATATATCGTACCATCATAATACACTCCCTCTCTAAGTTTTACAGGTCTCCAACTAGATCTTACAAGTCTAGCATCTAGCCACTCAGCAATCTCTTCAGCATTATCAATTGTAGCACTTAAAGCTACAATTTGAGGATTCATATTCAACATTCTCAACTTTGCAATAATAGACTCAATTATAGGTCCTCTCTTATCATCAGATATGTAGTGTATCTCATCTATAACTACAACATCAACATCTTTCAACCATGATGCTCTATGTCTAAGAAGACTATCAAATTTTTCATATGTAGCTACAATTATGTCATATTTCTCAAGCCACGTATCTTGAGATTCGTAATCTCCTGTTGTTACAGCAATCTTTATACCAAGCTTTTCATATATTTTCAAATCTTCACATTTCTCATGTGCTAAAGCTTTTAGTGGTACTAAAAGAACGCCTTTACATCTTCTCGATAATACTGAATGAACTAGCACTAACTCTGCAATAAATGTCTTTCCTGTTGCTGTTGATGTTGCTAAAACAACATTTTCACCATTTAAAATACCTGCACGTATAGCATCAGCTTGAGGAGGATATAGTTCTACTATCCCTCTCTCCTCAATAATCAACTTCTTCAATTTATCAGATATTGGTAATTCTTCAATCTTCACATGCTACCTAACAATAGTAGACTTAGATAATTTATAAGCTAGCTAAGTCTGAAGTATGACTATTCAAGATTACAGATATGTTATACATGTTTCTAATATTTTACATATGTCTCATATTTGTGAATTGTATTGCAGTTATGAAAAATAATAATTAACATATTCATGGGTAAGAATATATAAACCCTATAATTAAAATGTTGTAGATAATTTATGAATTTATCAATTGGAGTAATAATGTATCAAACTAGCAACTCAAAAGGACAGGAACTTGCAGCTCAGAGAATGGTTAAGTGGCTTAGACGTCTTGGATGTGATGCATATTTGATAACTAGTAACTATCATGATAATGAGCCTATAATTAAGGATGGAGAATTTGAAGATAGGAATTATATCTATTTTGAATCTGACCCATATATAAAACTTCCAACTATAAGAGTTAAGGCATATTCAGTAAATTGGCCTCCTAGAAGAATAATGTTTAAAGACTTTATACATGCTTTAATAGAGATTGTTGATAAGTTTAATATAAACACATTAATAACACACTCAACACTTTGGAATGGTCCTGAAGATGTTGCAAAATTTGTTCAGTGGAGAAGAACTGAATCAATACTATCTGGCTCTTGTAGAGATTTCATTTTCTGTCATATGAGTCATTATCAACCTCCAGATCCAACATACTATGGAGTATATGAGAGGTCTTATAGAATTGCGTGGAATAGACTTATTCTTCCAATAATTTTCAATGTTGCAGATCTAATACTATGTGTAACACCTATAGAGGCTATGGATATGATAATGATGGGTGCTAAGAAAGATCAGATATTTATCTACCCTACAGGTGTTGATGATGATGAAGTTAAGAAGCTTGAAGAGATAGATTCTTCAGATTTTAGAAAGAAGTTTGGTATTCCTGAAAATGTTAAAATAGTATCATACCTTGGAACAGTTGAGAAGAGGAAAAATCCACTAGCTGTAGTTAAAGTTGCTAGAAAGTTAAAACATAGAAAAGATGTACATTTCGTAATTGCTGGAAGACCTGGTAATCAGTGGAGAGATGTTGTTGAAGAAAGTAAAGATCTTCCAAATGTTACAATTACAGGTGAGTTAGATGATATTGATAAGATTAAGCTAATCAAAGAGAGCTACCTAAACATCATAATGAGTAAGATGGAAGCTCTAGGATTAACACAGATAGAGTTTATGTATGGTGGTGTACCAATAATAACATCTGCAGTATATGGTCAGAGATGGGTTGTTAGAGATGGAATTGATGGATTTCACGTAAACGGTCCTGAAGATATTGATGGAGCTGCTAAACGTGTAGAATATCTACTAGACCATCCTGATGTTAGAGATGAGATGAGTAAGAATGCTAGAGAAAGAGCTAGAGAATTCTTACTAAGCTATACAACATCTAGACTTGTAGATAAGCTTACAGAAATATATAAGGGTAAGATTGAGTCATCACTATGTAGTATGAAATTATGAGTATTAGTATAGTCTTACCATCAGATTTAGATAATCTAGACTTACCATACATAATATCTAGTAGACCAAAGATATCCTGGTTTGAAGAATCAATACTTAAGGTAAGATCGTTTAAAAATGTTGAATTAAATATTAAGAAGATTGAAAATGTTGAAGAACAAGATTTAAAAATATTAAGAAATCTATACACTGAAGTTCATTCTGAAGATCTATACATATCTGCAAAATCTAGACAATACTTCAAGAAGTACATGTCGATAATATATAGTCAAGTTTACTCAATATTGAATAGTGATACAAACATTGTACTAAGTATCGCATATCCACCAGACTTATGGGCAGGTAGAACATTCTTAAGAAAGTGTAGCATATTTTCATTAACAACATACATAGCTAAGAAGCTTAATGGTAAGACATGTATAGTATCTCTAGATGTTCATTATGGTATTGGTATTCATGATGAGGTTATGTATGAGAGAGATCTTGGTAGAGAAATATTCTTCATATCAATATGCAGTATGAGTGATATTGATACTAAAATATATAGGAGAATTAAGAAAAATCCATGGAAAGTTCTTCCAATAATAATACCTCCAGGTTCTAGAGATGATATTTTAATTCCAACATTAGACTACGCATTTAGAATAGTTCAAAGATACAATCCTGAAGTATTAATTTTCTTACTTGGATTAGACATATATAGAGAAGATCTTATTGGAGAATTTATGATATCTTGTGATGCTATATATGATGTTGGTAAAATGTTATCTATGTTATTACAGTCAATATATATTAAAAAGTTGATAATCTTGATAGAATGTGTATCTTCTAAAAAATCTATTGAGAAAGCATTTTCAAACTTTCTAGCAGGTCTGTTAAATATAGAAAAGCCATACTACGATCCAATAAGTAAAGAGAGTAGTTCTGAAATTAAGAAAATGACATATGAAGGTCTTGTTAAAATTGGTAAGATGTTATATAAATTCTGGAAAGTTAGACCTGGAATTAAAATACCTAAAATGTTATAAACATCATTACTAACTACATAGTGTGCATGTTGAGAAAATTGAGAGGTTAAGTAATTTATTATCAAATACGAACATACTTATAGGAATTTCAGGTAGCTGTTCTGCATATAGAGCGGTTGATCTATGTAGAATAGCTAGAAAGCATGGAGCTAATGTTAGATTTGTAGTATCTAGAAGTGGGTTAAGATTTGTAACTTTAGACTTACTTAAATGGGCTTCTAATAATGATGTATACTACCCTAATTGTGAAAGAGGGAGAGCATTACATATAGAATTTGCAGATTGGTGTAATATATACTGCATATATCCATGTACATTAAATACTATGAGTAAGATAGCTTCTGGAATATGTGATACACCAGTAACACTATGTGCATTGTCCTGTCTAGGATTTAATAAGAAAGTGTTGATTGTACCTGCAATGAATATCTCATTATGGAATAATGCTATAACTAGGAAAGTATTGAGAGAATTAAAAATAATATCAAATATACATATTATAGAACCTGACATTGTTGAAGATAAGGCAAAACTTCCAAGTCCTGAGAGAGTTATTGAGAAAATTATAGATTTATCAGCTCAACCTGATCTTGAAAATTTGAAAATTTTAATAACTGCAGGTTCTACAAGAGAGTATATTGATCCTATAAAATACATATCTACACCGAGTAGTGGACTTACAGGTATATACTTTGCTAGAGAAGCATCATGTAGAGGTGCTGAGGTATACCTGGTATGTGGATATATATCAAAGAAGTGTGAAGATTTAATTAAAGATGTATACAATGTACATATATATAGAGTTAAGACAACTAGAGATATGTATAATACAGTTCGTGAAATATGTAGAAATGTTAAAATTGATATTGCAATATTTACAGCAGCACCACTAGACTATGAACTTGAGACTAGATTTGATAAAAAGATTGATAGTGATGTTGTAGATTCTATTGAATTAAAATTAAGAAAAGCTCCAAAAGTAATAGAGGCTGCAGATAATGTAAAATTGAAAATTGCATTCAAAGCTGAGTGGAATGTTGAAGAAAGAGATCTAGTTAAGAGAAGTCTAGTAAGGATGTTTGACCTAGATCTAGACATGGTAATAGCACATGACGTTTCTAAAGGTCTAGGTTTTGAAACTGAGAAAGATACAGTATTGCTCATAGATAGAAATGGAGTAATAAGAAAGTTTGAAAATATACATAAGAGAGAACTAGCAAGAAACATACTTACAATAGCTAGAAAACTATTATAGGATATATACTAAGCTACTTACCATACACTGCTTATAAAGCTAGTAAGTAATTTACCTAACGTGTCTATAAAACTATCCAAGACAGAAATTGAAGTTGGTAAACTATACTTCGAACAGGGAAAGAAACCTAAAGAAATTGCCGAAATTTTAGGTCTTTCAATAAATACAGTATATAAAGCAATATCAAAATATAGATCAGCATTTCTAAAAGATCAAAATAGTAGAAATAATAATAACAACAGAGAAGGTAATAGAGATGATAGAGAGTATGTACAGGAGAGAACTAGAGAGAGTACTAGTAGAGTAGATGTTAAAAATATGACATATAGCAAGGTATTATCATTTAAAATATCATTATCAATAAACTTACCATACACAATACCACAATACATTAAGAATAGTAATGAATTTGAGAGTAAGGATAGAGTTCTCAATGATGATATCATGAAAACTACAACTCAAATACTTGAACTTATACTTAATAAAATTGAAGAGAAGATGAATATGTTAATAAATGTTTTAGAAAGTATAAATTCAACATTATTGAAAGTAGTTGATAGTATAGGTAGTAGATTAACTATAAATGAAATTTCGAATAATTATAGACATGATGTTAGTTCAGAAGTGGGAAATGTTAAAGAATGTGATATACCTAGCTTTATAAAGGATAATGTTTGGGTTGATATAATTAGGAGTAAGTTTAGTAGTAGTATTTGAGTTAGAAGTTCAATATTATGAGAGGTATATTTAACTCTTCAGGTGTTATAGATCCGTGCATTGCATGTAGAACTTCTCTCTCACGTTCCTGTAGATTATAGCTATATCTTAAACATTTTGATGATGTTGATACTAGTAGATAATCTCCAACATTTTTAGCTTTTGTAATATCATCACATCCTAATAAATCAATCATCATTTTATCATTCTTCCTAATTAGTATAAATCCGTTGTCAAGTATATAGTTTAAATCTTCACAATTTTCTAACTCTTCTCTAGTTATTAGAAATGAAGCTCTAGATTCACCATAGGGTGGTGCTGCTAATCTTGATATTAATTTTTCAAATTTATTCATTTCTATATAATCTCTCTCATCTGTATTAATTAGACCATGATCTGTAGTTAATATTAAAGTTATAGGTACTCTGACTCTCTTTTCAATACACTTCATAATTAGTCTAAACATCTCTACCACAGTTTCTCTATAGTGTTCTGAATCTACACCTCTCTTATGTGCAATCTCATCTGGTGCTGGATTGTATATGTATACAAGTGCTCTATCATTCATCTCTAGAAATCTCAAACCTTCTATTATTGCCTCTGTCAGATATGCATATTCCTGAATTTCTGAACCTCTATAAATTATTCTACTTATACCACTTCTCAATCCTTTAGGTATTAATGTTAAACTTCTAACACCATTTTCAGACAACTCTTCAAATATTGTGTATTCTGTTGGTAATATTTTTGTTAAATCTATACCCATCCTAAATAGTGAATCTCTTTCTTCAGATCTAAAGTGTGGACTTAGATTTAATGTATTTATTATAAGTCCAACCTCTCTAACATAGATTACTGTTCCCAAAATACCATGAATTCCTGGAGGTTGTCCCATGCTTATTGATACTAATGCTGTAGGTGTTGTTGATGGAAATGTTGATGTTATTATATACATGTTTTTATAAAGCTTCTTCAAGTCTTCATGTTCAGACAGTACTTCTCTAACTATATCAAGCCTTAATCCATCTATAAGTATTAGTAGTATTTTTTCTGTCTGTATTTGTGAATATATTTCTTTTTTAAGAGATTTAAATCTTACAGGTATTCCAAATATTCTCAATATTGAGTTTGGTATATTTACAATACTTTCTCCATCATATCTCGGTCTTTCTAATTCTTCTACATTCACTATATGTATTAGAACGTACATATTTAAAAGCTCAGATCTGTCTACACTTGAGGATCGTGACAAGATTAAGCATTGAAGAGTTGAACTATCGAGACTATCTCTACATGTTTACTGAACTGCCTCTACATGAACTACTCTCACTTGCAGATAAGCTATGTTCTAAATACTGTGGAAATTATGTATCATTTGTAAATAACGTAGTTGTGAACTACACAAATATATGTGTTGCAAGATGTCCAATATGTGCATTCTCTAGATCATTCAATGATAAAGATGCATATACATTAACTCCTGAAGAAGTTTGTAAGATTGTTGAAGATGCATATTTAAAATATAGAGTATCTGAAGTTCATCTCAATGGCGGTCTAAATCCTGAGTTAGATATAGAATATTTTGAAAAGATGTTTAAACTAATAAAGAGTAGAGTTCCTAAAATAACTATAAAAGGTTTAACATGTTGTGAAATTGCTTATTATTCAAAAATTTGGAGAATGTCATATGAAGAAGTTATTGATAGATTGAGAAATGCTGGATTAGACATACTTAGTGGTGGTTGTCTAGAAATATATAATAGAGATATTAGAAAGATAATAACTCCAAATAAAATATCTGCAGAGGAGTGGTTTAATATTGCATATATAGCTTCAAAACATAACGTACTTACAAATGCAACAATGCTATTTGGACATGTAGAAAGACCTGAACACATAATTGAACATCTATTGAAAATTAGAGAATTTCAAGAAAAGACTAGATCTATAATAACATTTATACCATTAAAATACAATCCACAAAACACAGAATTGTATAGGAGAGGTTTAGTAAAGTCTGAATGTTCTAGCGAATATGTACTTAGAGTAATAGCGATATCAAGAATAATATTGAGAGACTATGTGAGAAATATATCAGCATACTGGATATCTATTGGTAAAAAACTAGCTCAAATTGCTATCAGGTCAGGTGCAAATGATCTAGTTGGAACAATGATAAATGAGAAAGTATTTAGAGAGACAGGTAGACTAGAGACAACATCTATAGAGGAATTAACTAAACTAATAAGAGAGACAGGAAAACAACCTGTATTAAGAGATTCATTTGGAAATATTATAAGGGTCTTATAGTAATGATAGTACAAATATTCAAATACTTCAACTGTGAACCATTTAGAATATTTTTTAAAGATATGAAAGATGTGAAGATAATAGAGACAACACCAAGAGATACATTAGACATAGTTAAGAACATTAAGCCTCACATATGTATGATACCCATAACATCCATATGCAAAATATGTAAATATGATTATACAGTATCAAACATATGTATTGCATGTAGAGGACCTGTAAGAAGTGTTGGAATATTCTATAAAGAGCCTATAAATATTGAAGCTATAGATAAGATATATGCAATAGAGGAATCTTCAGTATCTATCAAGATTATAGATATACTATTCAAAAGAATATTAAATAGGAGTATAGATATAGAAAATATAAAGATATCTAAAGACAATATAGAACATGTATTAAATAGAAGACCAACATTACTAATTGGAGATATGGCACTTGAAGCATATTTAAAATATTATGAAATAGTTGATATTGGAGACGTTTGGTATAGAATATTTAAAAGACCACTCATATTTTCAATACTAATATATAGAGATTATAGTAATGTTAGAAAAGTTGTTGAAGATATTGAAACTATGTTAAGACATAAGTATTGGATAGATGATATAGAATGTAGAAGTTCTCACTACCTATCTAAAACTCTCCCAAAAGATTTAATATATACATACTTCTCAAGAAATCTTATATACATACTAGATATTGATGATATCTATGAATCGATCATTTTTGAACTTAAATTATTAAATTTAAATTGTTGCAATCTTAATATCTAAATAATGTTTATAGAATGGTTCTATTCTGTAATCTCTACATATTTCATGTAGTTTTTCTATAGATTTAATCTCATCTGATCTATAGTTTAATTCTCTATCATTTACATACATTTTTATGAAGTTAAGTACTTTATCTCTATCTCTTATTCTTGAGAAGTTTAGAGAGTATGTTAATACTTCATCAATATTCTTATATGCATACTCTATAGATTTTCTAAATGCTTCAACAATTGTTTGAACTATATTATTATCAACATCTCTACGAATTACATTTATTCCTAACGGTATTGGTAGTTTAAATTTATTAAACCACCACTCTCCTAGATCAATTTTAATGTATCTATCTCCAATATCTAGTATCTGTTCTTCATGTATTAAAACTCCACATTCAACAACATCATTATTTAATAATGTTAATATTTTATCGAATTGTACATCAACTATCTCATACTCCCTACCATTTTCTCTTAGATATGCTTCTGTTAATACTCTAGCTGTTGTATAGAGACCAGGAACAGCTACAGTAATCTTTCCTCTATCTACATATCTTCTATTTATGATTAATTTTGGACCATAACTATATCCAACACTTGCTCCATATGGAATTATTATGTAATCTTTAGAAACTAGTAGGTATGTCGCTACACTAATTGCAGATATTTCAAGTTTTTTCAATATTACTAATTTATTTAAAGTTTCTATATCTAGTACTACCTCTACTATATCTACATCTTTTAAACCTATCTTATTCTTAACTATTGCATATGTTAGAAATGCATCATCAGGATCTGGTGTATGTCCAAGTTTAACTACATTTTTCACATCTATATCAAGCTATGTTAAATATTAATGCTATATTGTAAATGTTGAGAATATGGATGTTATTATTGGAAAAATTTAAATTTCCTCTTTTAAATCCTCTTTTTTAACTTCTCTCTCTTCTAGAGCTCCTTTAAGCATTTTTATCCCCTTGCTTATCAGTGCTATTCCTATTGGTGTTGTTATTGGTTCAGGTAGTGCTGTTAATATTGCTCCTGCTACTATTAGGGCGATAGCCTTTACTTTTCTTGTCATGAACTCCCACCCATAATTTTTATCTATTCAACCCTTTTTAAATCTTTCTCTGGGTTTTTAAAGCTTTGAGAGTTAAGGACTTATATACGTATTGAGCCTACTTTTTATACCTACTTAAAAAACATTCTCATGGAGTACTCTCAAAGTCTTGATGAATAGCGTAATGTTAAATAATGGTTAGGATAGTTGAATTTGTAATGTCCACAGCTCAGATGATACAACCTCTAAAAATATTTCAAAAGCTGCTAGGTAAGAATGTGATTATAAGGTTGAAAAATAACAAGGCTATAAGAGGAATATTAACTGCATATGATAGCTGTATGAATGTTGTTCTTGATGATGCTGAAGAGATAGATCCTAAAACTAGTCAAACTGTTGTTAAATATGGTAGAGTCTATATTAGAGGTAATCAGATACTCTTCATATCAACAACAGATGTAGTATTAGGGTAGTGCGATGACAACCATATCAATAACTAAGATAGACTCAATACCTGTATATAAGAGAGATGTAGAATTTGTAGAGAGGAAAGGTACTGGACATCCTGACTATATTGCTGATGCTGTTGCTGAAGCTGCAAGTCTCGGATTATGTAAATACTATAGAGAGAAGTATGGTACAATACTTCACCACAATGTTGATAAAGTACTAGTTGTTGGTGGTCAAGCTAAGCCAGAGTTTGGTGGTGGCGAGATAATTAGACCTATAAGGATCATAATTGCTGGTAGAGTAACAATGACAGTAGAGCTTGAGCGTAATGGTAAGAAGGAGATTGATATTGTACCTGTTGAGGAGATTATAGTATCATCAGCTAAGAAGTGGATTCAACAAAACTTCAGATATCTAGATCCTGAAAATCATGTAATTATTGAATGTGCATTAGGCTCAGGTAGTGTAGATCTAGTTGGTCTATTTAAGAAGGGTTTAACTAGAAGAGTACCACATGCAAATGATACTAGTCTTGGTGTAGGTATAGCACCACTAACACCAACAGAGAGATTGGTATACGGTGTTGAGAGATTGATAAATTCTAGAGAATTTAAGATGAAGATTCCAGCAGCAGGTGAAGATGTTAAAGTTATGGCATTTAGACAGGGCAGTAAGGTACTACTGACAGTTGCATGTGCATTAATTAGTAGACATGTACGTGATAAAGATGAATATCTAAATCTTAAGGAGGAAATTAAGAGACATATAGAAGATTATGCTAGTAAGGTGGTTCCTGAGCTTGATGTTGAAGTTTATGTAAATACTGCAGACGATCCTGATCATGGAATATACTATCTAACAATAACAGGAACATCTGCAGAGTGTGGTGATGATGGATGTACAGGTAGAGGTAATAGAGTTAGAGGATTGATAACGCCTATGAGACCAATGAGTATGGAGGCTGCTGCAGGTAAGAATCCTGTTAACCATATTGGAAAACTATATAACATACTTGCAAACATGATTGCAGATAAGATATATGAAGAAGTTCGTGATATTGAGGAAGTTCATGTATATCTTCTAAGTCAGATTGGTAGACCTATAAATGAGCCTTTAAGTGTTAGTGTAGATGTAATAACTCCAAAACAGGAAATTACAGGTGAGATGAGAAATGAGATTGAAAGTATTGTTAAAGAAGAGCTTGACAATATTGTGAGACTTACAGATCTTATAGTGAGTGAGAAGTTGAGTATACCACTATTCTAAATTTTATTAAGTTAAATTTTTAGAGGTATATCGATTTTATCGCCTGGATTTATTATTAATACTTTAACATGTGGAGCTACTCTCTCCACAAGATCTTTGAAGTATTCTGGATCTTGTCTAATTTCTGGAAATGTATTATAGTGCATTGGTATTACATATCTAGGTCTTAGTAATGTTACAGCTATTGCTGCTTCTCTAGGACTCATTGTAAATATACCACCTATAGGCAGTAGAGCTATATCGATATTGAATAACCTACCTATCAATTCCATATCTGAGAAGAGTCCTGTATCACCAGCATGGTATATTGTTACGTCTGGAGTAGTTATGACATACCCAACAGGAACACCCCTACCTGAGCTATGTACTGCAGGTACTGCAAAGACTTCAATCTCACTTGTAAGTTTTATAGAGCCACCAACATTTAGAGGTATAGTATTCTTAACACCTTGCTCAGAGATGTAGAGTGTTAACTCATATACTCCAACAACAGTTGCATTAGTCTTCTTAGCTATCTCTACAGTCTCACCAAGATGATCAGCATGGTCATGAGTCACTAATATGAAATCTACATTCTTCAAATCTTCTAAAGTTATTGGAGATTTTGGATTAGTAATCCATGGATCTATGAGTATAGTTTTTCCATATATATTTAATTCAAATGCTGCATGTCCAAGCCATCTTAAGTATCCTTTAACCATGGAGATGTACTAACTATATCAGATATTTAAGTACTATATCTGCAAAATATATAAACAAGTTTTAAAAATGTACAAAATCTCTAAACCTTAATACTTTAATAATGATTTTGAAACTTACATAATGATGAGCACACTCTTCGAAAAACTACCACCAGGTAAGAATCCACCAGATGACATATATGTAATTATTGAGATACCAGCATTCTCAAACATAAAGTATGAAATAGATGAGGATACTGGAGCAATAATGGTTGATAGAGTACTATATACAGCAATGTTCTACCCATTCAACTATGGTACAGTACCACAGACATTGATGCCTGATGGTGATCCAGCAGACGTACTCGTAATAAGTAACTACTCACTAGCACCTGGATCAGTAATTAGAGTAAGACCAATTGGAGTACTTGAGATGGAAGATGAGGAAGGTGTAGATCATAAGATAATTGCAGTACCAATAGACAAGGTTGACCCAACATGGTCAAAGGTTAAGGATGTAAATGATCTACCAGAAGCAATATTAAACAAGATAAAGCACTTCTTCGAACATTACAAAGAGCTAGAGCCAGGAAAGTGGACTAAGGTTAGAGGATTTAAGAGTGCTGATGAAGCTAGAAAGATGATAATGGACGCAATTGAGAGATATAAGAAGGAGGGTAAGAAAGAGTAAGCTAGCTTAGTATAATCTTAGTAATATCTTCAAAATACTTCTTTTCAGGTAAATCTTCAAGAACTATAGGTTTTCCAATCATATAACTTCTAGCAATATTATCAGAGTATGGAATCCTGACTACGTAGTTTGTAATTTTCCTAGCCTCATTTTCAATTTCTCTAGAAATCTCAACATTGAGATCATACTTATTAATGACAACTATAGTTTTCTGATTTAGATTTTTACTAATCTTCAACTTCATTATCTTCATAAAATCTGAAAAACCTAATCTTGTAGCTTCAGTAACTATTATATGAATATCACTATTTTTCAATATTGAAAATACTCCAGCACCTGTTCCAGGTGGTGCATCAATTATTGTATAGTCATAATTTCTATATAGATCTCTATAACCTTCAATTATCTTTGTCATGACAATGTAGCTCCTCTTTTCTCCTGGTTTCAATTCTCCAACAATTAGATCGATAGTTCCCGCTTTACAGATCTTCACAGTACCTTCAATTTCCCTATCCTCAACTATGGCTTCTCTATCACATACAAGTTTACAACATCCACATCCAGCACATAGTGTATCTATTATGAATATATTTCTCATCTGTGGTATAATCACTATAGCATTTTCAGGACATGTATCAACACACTTCTTACAGAGATCACATTTTTCAATAATTATTCTAGGTTTGAATCTATATACTTCCTCTATCTTCAATACTTGTATATTTAATACTTTTAATGTATTTTCAATACATGGATTATCAACATCAGCATCAATTATCATAGTTTTTCCAATTCTAGATAGTAGTATTGCTATATTACTTGCAATTATTGTCTTTCCAACACCACCTTTACCTCCTGCAACTGCTATTATCATAGTTTCAAAATTTCTTCAAATATTTCTTCTAAATCTTTTCTAATTTTTGAATTTGTAGCCATTATAGGTATCATATCTGCATATGATTTAACTATATCTCTACTATATGGTATTCTTCCGATTACATTATTTCCTATCTCTTTCTCAATTCTATTACTCATTTCAATATTCATATCATACTTATTTATAATTACTCTATAATCTACTTTCAATATCTGTGCTACCTGTATTAATCTTCTACAACCATTATATGATTGTTCTGTTGGTTCTACACATATTATAAGTAGGTTTGAACCTACAATGCTAGATATTACAGGACATCCAATTCCAGGTGCTGAATCTATTATCACATATTTCAATTCAGGTATTGATTTTGCTTTTTCTCTAGCAATATACACTAGATGTCCTGTATTTCTACCTGAAACTTCTAAATCTGCAGTTACTACTTTCTGTCCATGTCTAGTTTTTCCAAATATTACAGTTCCTGTTTTTACAACTCTATAATTTATGGCATCTGAAGTACATACTAGACTACATGCACCACATCCTTCACAATATTCTTCAACTATTGTTGGTCTTCCTTGAGAATCTATGTTTATTGCATAGAATCTACATGTGTTGTAGCAGTTTAAACATAGATTACATTTTTCATAATCTATTACTGCTTTCTTAGATTCATATACATCATCTCTAGAATATATCTCAACGTAGTCTCCAAGTGCTAATGCTAAGTCTGGTGCTTCTGCATCAGCATCAACACCAACACATTTCTCATCTACATACTTAGATATGTAGTATAGCAGGTTTGACGCTATGAATGTCTTCCCTGTACCACCTTTACCACTTGCTACTGCTATCTCTCTAATCACAATTTAACAAGTTTTAGATATGTCTAAAAGTTTATCATAGTAGTCCACATATTTTCAACGCATCTTGAACTCTAATACCTGGCTGAACATTACATACTCTAATACCTGCCTGTTGTAGAACCATGAGAACGTTAGGTCCGAAGTGTGCACCAATTACGCATCTAGCACCTATACTCAAAATCCACTGTGCTACAGCTACACCAACACCATGAGGCATGTCTATACAGGGATTAGGAATTATTTGCACATTTGCAACTCTACCATTAGAAATATCAACTATAGCAAAGTATGGAGATCTACCAAATCTAGGACCTACAACACTGTCAAGACCTGCATTATTTTCAACAGATACTACAACACGAGTAGTACCTGGAGGTGGTGGAGGTAGTGTTGGCATTTGAGGTATTGGCTGTGCCCAACCCCATCCACCACGTCCTCTACCCCAACCTCCACCCCATCCTCCGCCACCACCCCAACCGCCTCCTCTACCTCTTCCCCATCCACCTCCTCCCCAACCCATGCTGTGGAGAGTTTTTGATCTATCTAAAAAACTTTGTCTGATCTACACTGGGAATAGTGGTGTGATATCTAGTGCTGTTTTCTCATCAATTTTTAACATTATGTTAAAACATTGTACTGCCTGTCCTGCTGCACCTTTCATAAGATTGTCTATTGCTGCAAATGTTACAATTCTACCAGTTCTCTTATCTATTTCAAAACCTACATCACAGTAGTTACTACCTATGACATATTTAACATCTGGATATCTGTGAAGTCCTGACTTATCTTTAGCTATTCTTATAAATGGCTCGTTACCATATACAGCTCTAAATATTTTCCATAATTCAGGTTCTGATATTGGCTTTATAGCCCAACTATGCGATGTTGCTAATATACCACGTACAATATCTACTGCATGTGGTGTAAATGCTACCTGTACAGGTCTATTAGCTACATATGATAATTCTTGTTCAATCTCTGCAATATGTCTATGTTCAACAACTTCGTAAGGTCTTACAACGTATGTTCTATATGAGTGTAAGTCTAGTCTTGGTGCATGTGCACCTGCACCACTACTACCAATCTTAACATCTATGACAATTCTACTCAACTCAATAATACCATACTTGACTAGTGGTAGTAGTGATAGTATTCCTGCAGTTGCCATACATCCAGGAACTGCTACAAGTTGAGCATTTCTAATATCATCTCTATGAATTTCAGGTAGTCCATATACAGCCTTCTTCAAAATATCAGGATATGGATGAGGTTTTTCCCAACCATACCATTTGACATATGCTTCAGGATCTTTCAATCTATAGTCAGCACTTAAATCTAGAACTTTAATACCAACTTCAAGTAGTTTAGGTACAAGATTAACACTTTGACCATGAGGTACTGCTAGAAAAACATAATCACACTCTCTAGATATTATATCTATGCTTGGTTCAACAAACTTCAACATTGTACGACCACGTAGATGTGGATGAACTCTAAACACATACTCACCCTTAAATTCTCTACTTGTAGCAACTCTAACATCTACATGAGGATGGTTTAACAATATTCTAAGTAGTTCACCACCAACAAATCCAGATGCTCCAACAATACCAACTCTAACAGTCATAACTACATGTAGATTTGGTTATAGAAATTAAATGTTACCAAAGATCTTAGGTAACACTGATAAGCATTTTGAACAGTCGAAAGAGAGTATGGAAAAAATTAGGATTGGAATAGTAGTTTCAGAATTTAACTATGATATAACATTCATAATGCTTCAAAAAGCTATAAATCATGCAAAATTTCTTGGAGCAGAAGTAGCGTACATAGTTAAAGTACCTGGAACATTTGATACACCACTAGCAGCATATGAGCTTGCTCAAAGAGATGATGTTGATGCAGTAGTAGTACTTGGAGCAGTAGTACAGGGAGAGACTAAACATGATGAGGTTGTTGCAAATCAAGCAGCTAGAAAACTACTAGACATATCAATACAATTTAGAAAACCTGTAACACTAGGAATTATAGGTCCAGGAGCAACAAGATTACAAGCACTTGAAAGAGCTGAAGAATACTCTAGAAGAGCTGTCGAAGCAGCTGTAAAACTTGCAAGAAGACTTAAACAATTGAGAGAAGTTAAATATGTAGATAAGACAGTCATAGTAGAGTGATAGTTAAGGCAAAAGCATTAATATACAAAGATAGTGATAGCTCAATAAGGATAGTACATAAAGCTCAGATAGAGATAGAAGATGGAAAAATAGTAGGTTTAGGAAGACAGACATCAATAACAGGATTAGAAATAGATAATCTAATACTACCACAATTCATAAATGCGCACATACATGTACAAGACCTATTCTTAAGAAAATACTTTCAAAGTATGTATATAGATGATGTTGTTGGTGCACCATTCGGAATAAAGTATGTACTATTGAAGAAAGTTGATGAATGTACAATTAGACAAAGTATTAAGAAGACATATGAAATAATGTATAGAACAGGAGTAGGAGAAGCATATGTAGTATTGGAGTATGGTCTTAAGAATATTAAAATACTTGAAGATGTATGTTCAAAATATCCTATCAATACAATACCATTTCTAGAACCTGAATACTTTCATATAGTTAGAGATTATGATTCAAATTATGAAATTATTGATGAAGTTAAGAAGATTGTTGATAAAGGTTATAATATTGAGCTTATATCACCACTAAACTATACAGACTATGAATTGAAAGAGATTGAGAAGATAGTACATTCAAAAGGTAGACTAATCATGACACATGTTTCAGAAACTCAAGATACAGCAGAGGAAGGTGATTTAGAAATTGCCACTAAGATATTAAAGGCAGATATATTAGTACACTGTATATTTGTAAATAATTATGAATTACTTAGAGATAAACTTGTTGTAGTAACTCCAAGATCTAATATGAAGTTTATAGGTAGGATATGTAATTTAAAATTATTGAAAAATTATTGTAAAAAGATTTTAGTAGGTACGGACAATGTTGGTCTTGTTGATCCAGATATGTGGTGTGAAGTTAGAACTCTATTAAACATCAATATTAATCCTGTATATATATTCAATATGGTATTTTTAGAAAATTTAGAAGTTTGTAACATTGCTAAATTTCAAATTGTCAGTTCCGAACTTGTTTATAGTGATAACTTAGAAAAAATACTTTATAGAATATTCATGACAGGTAGATGCGTTGGTAGAATTGATGGTAATCTTTTAAAAATATTCAATACCTAGCTAGACTTCTGTTCTGCTTTCTGTTCCTTCTCCTGTTCTTTCTTAAGCTCTTCTTCAAGCTTCTTCAACTCTTCCTCAATCTCTTTCTCTATCTCCTCTATTGGCTTTGGAGGTGGTGTTGTTGCTAATGTGTAGCCAACCCATGCAAGTATTCCAAATATTACAGCAATACCTATAAACGCTGTAACCTGTAGTGCAGCTATTGAGACATTCATATTAAATATCGAGTTTATAGCAGAAATTGGTATATATGGTCCAAACATCAGTAATGCATATATGATTATTACGACTATACTCAATACTATCAATCCTACACCAACTATCTGGTCTTTATGCATATTGTAGGTAGTCTGTATTACATATTTTTAAATATATCTATCTTCTTAGTAATTTTAAATGTGTTCAAGTATAGTTAAGTATGCTGTACTAGATGTTGATGGTGTTGTTGTTAAGTATAGAAGTTCTTGGCAATATATTCATGAAATTTTAGGTTGTAAAGATATTGCAGATATGCATAGAGAGGCAGCATTTAGAAAATTGATTAATTATAAAGATTGGGCTTTTATTGATACTTTTCTATGGAGAGGATATTCTAGAGATAGTATAAAGATGAAGTTTGATGATTTAATTCCTGGAGTTTTAGATTTATTAAAAATTCTTAAGAAGTATAGGGTGTGGATTGTAATGGTTAGTGGCGGTCTTGAACTTGCTTATGAACTTGTTAGAGATTATGTCGATCTATACATATCTAACAGTATCGTATATAGAGATGGTAAAGTATATTCAATTTCTGTTAGAGTATGTTCTAAAGATTGTATTGCTAAAATTTTGGAAAATATTATAAATATTGATTGGAGTAGGACTATAGCTATTGGTGATAGTCGTATTGATATTCCAATTTTAGCTAGAGCTAGATATTCTATAGCTTTCAATCCTCTAGATGATGAGGTTGGTAAAGTTGCTAAATTTGTTGTTTATAGTTTAGATATGTATCCTGTTGTCAATATTGTTAAAGCTATACTTGATAAAACATTATAATTACTTAACAGTTTTGTAATTTAGATGAGTATTGAAGAGCTTACATCTATACGAGACTTATCTATACGTAAGATATTCAATTCTAGAGGTGAAGAGACTGTAGAAGTTGAAGTTGAGCTTGAAGGTGCTGTAGGTAGAGCTGCAGCACCTGCAGGTGCTTCTAGAGGTAAGCATGAGGTTGTGTACTTCCCTAATGATAGTGTTGATGCTGGTATTGAAGCGTTTGAGAGATTTGTAGTTCCTGAACTTGTAGGTCTTGATGCTTCTAAACAAGCTGTCATAGATATAAAGCTTGAGGAGATTGATGGTACTGAAAACTTCTCAAGAATTGGTGGTGCTGTTGCAATTGCAACATCTATGGCTGTTGCAAAAGCTGCATCTGAAGCGCTTGGAATACCACTATTTCAACATCTTGGTGGAACATCTGCAAGATACATACCATATCCTGTAGGTAATGTTATTGGTGGTGGTAAACATAGTAGAGGTCTAGGACCTGATGTTCAAGAATTTTTATCAATACCTATAGGTGCTCCAGATGCATACACAGCTGTTAAAGCTAATTTTGAAGTTCATAAGACAGTCTTGAAAGAACTTATGAAAGAAGATCCATCATTTACAGGTGGTAGAAATGATGAAGGTGCATGGACACCTAGAATATCTACAGAAAAAGCACTTCAAATACTTTCAAAAGCTGTTAAGGAAGTTGGAGAGAAACTTGGAATAGAAATTAGGATTGGTATTGATGTCGCAGCATCATCACTATGGAATGAGGAGAAGAAGAAGTACATATACAAGAATGAGGGAGTTGAAAGAGATACTAGACAACAGATAGAATATATGAAGTATCTAATAGAGAAGTATGACATATACTATATAGAAGATCCATTTCATGAAGAAGATTATGAAAGCTTTGCAGAATTAACATCAATGTTTCCAGATAGAATAATCGTTGGTGATGATATATTTGTAACAAATGAAGAGAGATTAAGAAAAGGAATACAGATGAAAGCTGCAAATGCAATAATAATAAAACCAGACCAGATAGGTACATTAACAAGAGCTAGAAGAACAGCAGAAGTAGCAGTAACACATGGATATACACTAGTAGTATCTCATAGATCAGGAGAGACAGAATATCCACTACTTGCACATATAGCAGTTGGCTTTGGAGCACCATTCATAAAGACAGGAGTTACAGGAGGAGAAAGAGTAGCAAAACTTAATGAACTAATAAGAATATGGGATTACTTAGGAAAAGCAGCAAAAATGGCACAAGTAAAGAAATGATGAGTATAACGGGCACAGAATAAATGAAGACTCGGTTCTCGGCTGAAAATCAGCATAGGCGTAACCAAATCATCAAATCATCAGTGGGCTGGACTCATCATAAAAATAGAACATAGACGCCCCAGCAGGGAGGACCTTCTCATCCAGGTCCAACCGGACCAGTCGAGGTCCCGCCCCAAACATCTACATTTTACATACCTTAAAAAACTTCATAAAAGAAAACCTCTACATAATTGCGAGAAATTGAACCTAAGTGTTTAACAATAATCCTATTCTCCAACATGAATCTTAGCATGTTAAACTGTTTAAAATCCTGAAGAATGTTGGCGCCGGGGGTGGGATTTGAACCCACGCCCCCTGTACGGGGACGGGATCTCCAGTCCCGCGCCTTGGGCCTGGCTCGGCCACCCCGGCTAGCTAGTTTCTATGTTTTTATCTAGGTCTTTAAGGGTTTCTCTAATTATCCATGCTATATCTCTAATACTTTTTGGTGAATATTCTTCTAATATTTTCTGAGTTTCTAAATGTTCTTTAACGTATTGATATACGTACATTTCTTCATCTTTGAGTAGCTCTGGATATTTCGATAGTGGACATTGTGGATCTATGTACATTCCAGGTATGTATACTGGATATACTCTACACGCTATTGGTTTAAACTTCTGAATTGTACATCTATCTTCTCTCAGAAATATGCATACTCTATTAATAACTTTCAATGTTAAGATTATGCTACTACCGATTCTTATTATTTCTATATAGTTATTTAATACATATTCTAAATCCTTACCTAATCCTTCAGATATTCTAACTATATCTCTCAATGATAGTGTTACAAACCAATTTTTGTAATCAAATCTTTTACAACATCTAGCACCACACTCTCTACATATCCTATACTTCAACTCTTCATAAGTCATAGATATCAAATTTAACTAAAAACTGTGAATTATAAATCTAGTATGGATATTGTAAATGAGGAAGAGTTTTGTAGATGTGTTGAAGATGGTGTTGAGAATGGTTTAAATCTATATGAATCATTTATAAAATGTTTAGATAAATGTCATGGAGATTTAAGGAGTTTCATAGTTAGAATGATTAATTCTTGTGAAGAGTTTGAGAAATATTTAAGAGATATTCGTAATAAAGATATATGTACATCACTACATCACTACCTTATGTATGTTAATGTTAAGAGATGTTTTAAGATTAGTGAAGATATTTTAAGAATGTTAAGGTTTATTTTAGAGAATGTTGATAAAATATGTAATCTTCTAAATGATGTATTTAATATCTATATTGAGAATGTTATTAAGAATTCTTTGAGAAGTTCTTCAGATGTTGTTAAAGATGTTGAAATTTCTATACTTACTGATATAATTACTAGACTACAACTATATTGTGACTGTATTAGAGATTATGGCTATGGTTTTTGTATAAATATTTTAAATTCTGTAAAATCTAGAATTCAAACTCTTCTTTGAAATATCTCTTTTGCTTTAATGCAGAGTAGGAATATTAGTATTCCAAGTCCTGTTACTACTAGCATAGATATTTTAACGACTGTTGGTGATGCAAATGTTATAGGTATGAATTTTCCAAACATGTAGAATAGTACTGTTGTTGTTATTGTTGATTGAAGATATCCTCCAAGTGCTGTTCCTAATGAACCACCTACATATCTGAGAATCATGTTTATTCCTGTTAATAATCCAACTTCTTCTACAGGTACTGATAGTACTAGTAGGTTTATCAAACTTACTAGTAGAGCTCCAATAGCTGACATGACAATACATGATGCAGCAATTACTTGCCATAGACTTGATAGATTTACTAGTTGAAATATTGCACCTGCAATTGATAAGTATATTGCTGATATTAGTAGTGATTTTTTAACACCAATCTTTGGAATTATCCTGCCGACCATTCCTGATGTCAGTAACATGACTAGTGATGGTAATGTCATGTAGTACCCTGTCTCTACTATTGTTAAGCCTAGACCAGCAGGTTTTGGTAGTTGTAGATATATTACAAATACTTGAAAGAACATGAACATTCCAAGTCCAGCAACAGCACCTGCAAGATTACTAACTAGAACGTTTATTTCTCTAAGTCTTGATAGTGGTACTACAGGTTCTGGTGTATATCTTTCCCACTCTATGAATGCTATATAGCATATTAATCCTGAAATTATTGATGCAATTACAGAACTGCTAGTCCATCCATAATGTGCTGCTGATTCAAAAGCGTAGCATAGTAATGTTGTTCCTACAGATATCAACATTATTCCTACATAGTCAACTTTAGCCTTTATTGGAGGTCTATACTTCTCCTCTATGAGAAAGTGTTCTACAGGTATTAAAGTCCATGCAAGTATTGCAGCTGTGTGAAATAGTGTTCTCCAACCGTACCACTGAATTATATGTGAACCTATCACAAGACCAATAATTGCACCAATACCAAACATAGCACTAATCATACCTTGTGCTAATGGAACCATCTCCATTGGAAGTTGTTCTCTAACAATGCTAAACGCTATTGGAAACATTGCCATTCCAAAGCCTTGGATAGCTCTTGAGAGTATTAGTGATGGAAATGAGTGTGATAATCCACATGCTGTAAGTCCAATAGCGTATATTGTCAATACTATCAGTAGAATCTTCTTTCTACCATAAATATCGCTAAATTTTCCCATTAGTGGCGTAGATGCTACACCACTGAGTAGATATGCTGTAAGTATCCAAGCTATGTCTGATTCTCTAACATGAAATTCATGCATCAATCTTGGAAATGCTGGAAGAATCATAGTTTCAGTATACATAGCTAACATAGCTAACAATGATAGGACTATGGTAATCCTGATCATGTAGCCTCTAGTTACCTTAATTTTACTCATCTTCACTACAGTACAGTGTAGAGGTATATATGTAGTACGTATAGGACATGTAGTACATGTCTAACAAGTAATGTTTATAATATGGAAATGCTAACGTAAGCTGTATGAGTAGAGTAGTCAAGATATTGCTTATAACACTTACACTGATAATATCAGTGGTAGGGCTTGAAGTTGTACATTGTCAGACAGTTAGTACGAGTGAGATAACTCCAATAGTCTACGCATATTGGCTAGAACCTAAAGTTCCAAGCCCAGGAACAAGTCTTGCAATTCTCAAGGTAGGAATAGTCATACCTAACATATCAGGTGTAAAATTCTATTTCAAAGATGTTAGAGTATGGTTAGAACTTCCAGATAATATTGAGTGGTTTAGTGGTGTACAGATATGTAAAATACCATATATGGCTCCAGGAATGAATAGTACATGTATATTCTACTTGAGAATTCCTCCAACAGTATCTACAGGATTTAAAGATTTCAAAATTGAAACATACTACTACATATGCATAGTTACTCAAAGAGGTCAATACTGTACACATGAACATTTAGAATATACACAAAAGCTTCCAATAATAGGAACTTCAGGAATACAGGTTCTAGGTGCATATCTCGGATATAAAAACTATCAAATTGTTGGACCGGGAATGAAGAATATACCATTAACAATCATAGTTATGAATAGTGGTACATCAATTCTAGAAAATGTGACAATACAACTAAAATTATCATATCCAATCTATGCAACTAAGAATGGGAAGATTGTTAAATATCTAAACATTACACTACCTGCATTACCTCCAGGAAAACCAATAACATTAACATACCTAGTAAATCTCTACAATAATGTTACTGGTGGTTGTTATTCTGAAAAACTATTTGTTAAGTATGGTATTGGTGTTACATGGACTTTAAATACATCATTTAGATTATGTATTCCTGAGGTTAAGTTTAGTGCTGTCACAGCATATTGGGGATTTCCAGGAAAGGTATTTTCTGTAGGTCCTGGATATAGTAAAATTCCTCTAACAGTAATGTTTATACCAACATCAGCTATAGATAACTTAACCGTATGTATAAGACTTGAAAAGCCACTTAAAGGTTCAGGTCTTCTATGTAAGAATATTGGTGTTGTAACTGCTGGTAGAGAGATACCGGTAACGTTTATAGTATCGACATTGCAGAACATATCTGGAGGTAAGTATCCAATACAGGTTATATTCATGTATGATCATGTTAGAGAAGTCCATACTGTGAAGATTGTAATATATTCACCAAAGATTAGAGTAGCATATGCAATACCAATGCCACCAATAGCAACACCCGGAATGAATGGTATTAGACTTAATGTAAGTATTGTAAATGTTGGAAGTGTTATTGCAAAAAATGTAACTATTAGACTAGTATTGCCTAGAGAATTTTCAACATATACACCAAATATGACTAGTATAACATTACCAGCAGTACCACCTGGAAAGCCAATACCAATACAGTTCATGTTTAATGTACCTGATAATGTTACACCTAGAACATATATTTTGAAGATTAACGTACATTACTGTGATGTTGATGAAGATTATTATGTAACTTTCAAAGTAATTCCAAAACCGGAGTTCAAGGTTGTTAAAATTGAAGAGATAGGATTTTACCCTGGATCTAGTAGAGCAATACTTAGAATATATCTAAAGTATGTTAGAGGGCCAACTCTTGAAAATGTTAAAGCAATATTATCAATACCTAAAGTATTGACATTTCATGTACCACAAAACAATCCACTAGCTGCAATGACAGCAAATCAAATATATGTTGGAGAGGTAAGACCAGGAGATACTATAGTATTGACATATCTGTTAGAGATAGATAGTTCAACACCTGTAGGTATATATCATGCAACATTGATGTTATTATACTCACCAAAACCATTCATAATCTATGGACTTAACAGCATACCAACACTAGTAAAATCGATAACTCTAAATATAAAGATTGGTGAAACAATGACAACAATAATGTATAAACACCTACCTGAGATAATATGTGTAATATTTGCAATAATAGCAATAATAGCCATAGCTATAGCAAGAGCTAGAAGACGTAGAAGACAAATAACAACACCAACATAGAATAATCAAGATTAAGTATGCATATACCAAAACCACTACTCAAAATTAAGTTTATAGAAACAACCCTACAAAAACTATGTGGATACGAACTCTATATACATATACAATCATTTAGAGAAATAACTATAGGTAGAAGTCCAGAAAATACAATAATAATACCAGACCCATCAGTATCTAGAAAACACGCATCTATATTTCAGGAAGGTAGTAACATAGTATTGAAAGATCTTGGAAGTAAAAATGGTACATACATAATAGAAAATGGCATACCCTACAGAATTAGTGAGATAACATTGATGAAAAACACACTCATAAGATTTGGACTATATACATTAGTGAGTATAGAGGTAGAATTTTAGTCAGATACGGGCCTTTTCGTCATATATCAGCGAACCGGATTTTACATCATCTCTCAAGTAGTTTTGTATCATTCATCTTTGATAGATATGCAAGTTCTGTCTTTTCTTGCATATTTAACATCTCATTTATAGTTTCTTCTATTAATGTTATTGCTCCTCTAAATCCAACTATAGTTCTATCACTCATGTATACTCTATCTAGAGTTGGGTAGCAATATCTAACTAGTGCACATCCACATCTCAATGCTATATCTCTCTCAAATGTTGAACCATATACTACCTCTGGAGATATTTCCAAGATCTTTTTATAAAGTTCATATCTATCATTTAGAATTTCTGAATTCTTCCATTTTAACAATTCACTATCTGTTACATAGTTTCTACTTCTAATACCGATATATTCAATATCGAAATCTAACTCATTTAGTAAGAAATTTGCTAAACTAAATGCTCTAGAGCTTTCACCAACTATGACACACCTAACATTTCCGTAAATACCTTCAACATATGTTTGAAAATCTTCTATAATGTCTCTAACATATTTTTCATAAGCTTCTAACTTCTTTGTATTAATATCAATACCTAGTTTAGAGCTTATACTATATATCATGTCTATAGTATTCTTAATTCCTATTGGGTATGGTGTTACTATGTATTCTATGTTGAAATTTTTCTTTAAATAATCTGCAACACTCAAACCATCACCACCAAGAACTACTACAAGATCGCTATTTACTATATTTGATATTTCTTCTATAGAACACCAATTTAAGACTACACTAATATCTACATTGAGTATTTCTTTAAGTATATTTATAAGTTCCTGTAGATCACCTCTCCAGAATGGTTCATCAGGATGGAAGCCGACTATTGATATTCTATTCTTAGTCTTCTCAAAACTTTGTCTAGATTTATACTCTTCCAAAACTGTTTCAACTATTTTCACTAGCGCATCTTCATATCCCGTCCATTCAGGACCTGAATATCCACATGCAGATATGTGAACTATTCTACATTTTACACTACTAGATATTTCGCCTATAACTCCATCAACATCATCACCCATAATACCTGCAGCAGATGCTGATGCAACAACTATGAGTTTGGGTTTCATAACTTTATACACATTTTCAATAGCTAACTTTAACCTCTTTTCACCTCCTGTAACCATCTCTTCACTTCTAAGTCCACTATATACAACATTTACATATCTTTGACTTGAAGTTTGTGATTGAAGTCCTAGAGGTCCGCTATGGCATCCAGGTCTTCCATGAATTATCAATGCACAATCATGAATACCAGTCACAGCACGAACAACACCAACAAGTCTACAATCATGAACTGGATCTATAAGATTCATATTCTCACTCAGGTTTTTCATATCTATTCAAGTGAAATAGTAGTGTTAGCTCACCCCATCTTTTTGATAGATATGGAAGTTTCTCATTAATTTCAATATCTACTACAGGATTTGTTGGTATTCCTTTCTCTATCTTCTTTATTAAAACTTCTCCAGCATTTATGAGTGGTGTTAGGCCAAATTCAAAGAATAGTTTTAGATTTCTTGAAGATATTGCAACTACACCATTTTTATGATATTTAAATGGTTTGCTCCACCATCCTGTAATTACTAGATCAATATTTCTCCTCTTAATTTTATCTATAACATTTTCAAATTTCTCATCTACTATAACTTCAGGATCTTGACCATACTGTCTCAAGTATTGTACATATCCATCAATCATCATTTTTATACTAGATTCACTATATCCATGACCTCTATACTGCTCTGTCCAAAATACTAATGCTTCAATCTTTAATCCAAGTTTAAGTGCAAATAACATACATGTACCCCAATCATTTTCAATACATACTTTCAATCCACTAACTCTACGCTTAATTTTCTCAAATCTATCTAACATTGGTTTATAAAATCTTTCTAGAGATTTCTCGTCAGGTTCTACATTAGCTAATTTACATATTTCAAATATCTTATTTATTGCTGCTTCATAACCTAATGGATATGCTTTTTCGAGATCGTACTCTTCAAAGTTTATCAATACAAAATCTCTAACTCCTTTAACATCTGATAGATATCTAGCCCATACTTGGTAGTATGGTACAACGTTAACCCTAACTTTAGCAAGTTCTAACAATTCTTCAACTTCTCTATCTTCGAAATATATCTTGTTTACTCTCAATCCAGCAGCTTTTAAAACTCCCTCTAGCTCTGTAACAATACTTCTACTATACTCACCACCTATAGTCATCAAGTTCACTGTACCATCTTCAATTTCTACATTTTCACAGTTTGGTACTACGTATTGTTCAACTATGCTATATAGAACGTCTTGTGAACCTACTTGTCTAGTTTTTCCAACTTTATCTCCTGTTGAGTATACTATTGGACATTTTACAACTTTTCTAGCTCTATCTACAACATATTCAACATCATCACCAACCATGTCTGATGCACATGTAGTCAATACAACTATCATCTTTGGTTTAAATTTTTCATAAGCTTCAACTATAGCTTTGTAAAGTTTCTCCTCACCACCATAAACAACTTCAGTTTCTGACCATGCAGTACATGGAGTCCAATAATGTATTTCTGAACCCATTAATGCAAACTTTCTCTGCCAACTACATCCTATAGGTCCATGAATTATAGGTAAAACATTACGGATTTGGTATATTGCCCATAATGCTCCAAGTATTTTACCATCTATACATGCTGCATTGTGAAATGGAAATGCTTCTGTTATCTTACTTGCAATTTCTGATACGTATGGTATGTTTATGATTTTCATAGTTGTTCAACATATTGTACATATAGTTTATGAAGTTCCTCACTTTTTAATGGTCTTGGAATATCTTGTCTATTGTTGTTCACTATTTTATATGCTAGCTCTCTGAAAATTTTAGCTGCATAACTTTCAGGTGCATACTCTATAACTGTCTTAGCCTTACTTTCAGCCTCTACAATTTCTGGAAGTTTTGGTATCTTATATATTACTGATGTTCCTGTAATTTCTGCAAATTTTTCTACAATTTCAGGTCTATCAATATGTCCACGAGCATTGTATATTATACCTCCAAGTTTTGAACCTCCTCTATTTGCAAATCTCTTAATAGCTTTGAGTAGATTGTTAGCTGCGTGTAGTGGTAGATATTCAGCACTTGTAACTATGTAAACCTGATCTGCAAATCCTCTTCTTAATGGCATCGCAAGACCTCCACATACAATATCTCCGGGAACGTCAAATATTGTTATGTCAGGTTTGAAGTAGTTGAATATTCCAACTTTTTGCAATGTTTCTATTCCAAGTATTATTCCACGACCTGCACATCCAATTCCTGGTTCAGGGCCTCCAACCTCTATACATATAACATCTCTATAACCTCTAACAATAACATTATTCTCAATCAATCCTTCTAGAGTTATCTGTTTACCTGTGATAATTTCTGAAACATCAACTTCAGAAAGACCAAGCTCTCTCATATATTCAAGTAGTGGTTTAATCATCTTACCACCATGGAGATTTCTGGTGCAGTCAGTCTTAGGATCGCATCCTACAACCATCACCTTGAGACCCATTTCTGCGAGTGCAGCTGCAATGTTTGTAGATATTGTAGATTTACCAATACCACCCTTGCCATATATAGCTATCTTCTTCATATAGGTAGGTTTCTTTTAGAAAAAATATAAAGACTATGCTATGTAAGAATTAGCTCGAGATTCCTTATTCCTCTCTCACACGCTATCTTAATCTCTCTACATATTCTCCTACCCATGTACATAGGCTCATTCCAATAAAGCCAACCATAAGGACTACCATAACCAATGTATATGTTTGTACCTGCAACAATTCTACCACTAAACTCAAATACAACTACATTATTATCATCAACAACAATACTCTCAAGACAAAATGGACCTATAGCTCCTGGTGGTATAAGTTCTCTACTCTTTTCAACAAACATCTTACCATACTTCAATACTATTTGAAGCATCTTCTCTCTAATAACTACAGGTATGTTACCAACAACTATAAATGTTGGTTCTACACTAACCTTGTCTATTAGTGGAAATCTCTTAAGACCATCAATATTTGTCTCATATCTAATATCTATACCCAAAATCTCAACTCTGTTAAACATTGGACTATAGAAGTAGTGAAAATACATTGGAACTCCAATAACATATTCCTGTATTAATACATCTTCAATATTGTTAACTATACCACTTTTAACATAATTCTCAATTCTTCTAATAATCTCTTCTCTAGAGTTTGTTATAAAGAAATATTTACCACCTTTAGCTCCTGGAAGTTTTACAATTACAGGTCTATCAATCTCATCCTCTATACTATACTCTTTAGGAACTTTAATTCCAGCTTCTCTAAGCAATTTCATCTTCAATTTCTGACTACTCTCCCAGATCATCAACTTTCTATTTCCGAATACTGGTATTGGCATGTTTAGAAATGTTTCAGAGCCTACATATTCGACAGAGCTTCCATGTGGTATAAGTATTGCATTTTCTTTTCTCAATAAATCTACTATCTTCGTAATATCTCTAAATTTTTCAACTATAAAAAACTTATCAACTAGATTACTAAATTCTTCATATAATTCAAGTCTATCTTTCTCAACTATTAATAGAGTTCTTAAATTTTCATCTCTAGCACCTTTCAATATTTGTAATGCTGAATGACTTGCAAGTACTGCTATTGATATATCTTTTAGTGAGTAGTTTCTAATTATGTCAAGTATATTCATACCTTACTGCTATTGATTTTACTATTCTTTAACTATTTTTAAGATCTCTTTAAATCTTGGATCTGAAGCATCTTTTAAAAGTTCGAAGATTATCATATCTGTTGTTGCTACATCTACATTCTTCATAATTAACCTGTTTAGACATATTTCATAATCTTTCTCCAATCTTGATGATGTTGCATCATAAATAACTACTGGATGATATCCTCTTTCTAGAGCATCTATAGCTGTCTGGTAGACACATATGTGAAGTTCTATTCCTACTAGTAGTAGTGTTTTTCTACCAATACGCTCCAGCTCTTTTACAAATGTTTCAGTTCTAAAACAGCTGAAAGTTGTCTTCTCTATAGGTCTATAGTATTGACCGAGTTCTTCAACAAGTTCTCTAACTGTCTTACCCATACCTTTTGGATATTGTTCTGTAATTACTATAGGTATGTTAAGTATCTTACACACTTTGACTAGCTTTAGTATATTTTTAAGCATTATTTCTCTATTTAGAACTACGTTAAACAGCTTTTCCTGAACGTCTATTATTACTAGTATTGAATCATCAGCCTGTATTAGCATGCAGGTTATATGTGTTTTCTAGTTTAAATTTTGTTCCTAATAAACTTAAACATCTGTCATAATTACAGCATTTTTTCATTATAGATTTCGAATATTGTAAATAAAGCTCATCTTGAGATATGTAGACGATGTCTGAAGCATTACCATTTGGTGAGAAGATCATACCTAAGAGCTGGAGAGATAGAGCTGTAAGTATTGAAGAGTTTAAGAAACTACGAGAAGAAAGTCTTAAGAATATTGAAGAGTTTTGGGCAAAAATAGCAGAACAATTACCATGGTTTAAGAAGTGGGATAAGGTTCTAGATGCTTCAAATCCACCATTCTACAAGTGGTTTGTTGGTGCTGAGACAAACATGAGTTATCTATGTCTTGATTGGCAAATTCAGCAGGGTAGGAAGAATAAGATTGCATTAATATGGGAGGGAGAGCCTGTAGATGATAAGGGCGAGCCTCTAGAAGTTAGGAAGTTAACATATTACGAACTTTGGAGAGAGACTAATAGAATTGCATACATGTTGAAGAATAAGCTTGGAGTTAGAAAAGGTGAGATAATAACATTCTACTGTCCAATGATTCCTGAACTAGCAGCATTTCTACTAGCGACTGTTAGAATAGGTGCTGCACATAGTGTAGTATTTAGTGGATTTAGTTCACAAGCACTTGCTGAACGCATTAGAGATGCAGAATCTAGAATTGTAGTTACTGCAGATGGAATGTATAGGAGAGGAAAGATTTTAAGATTGAAAGATATTGTTGATGAAGCAGTAAAACAGTGTCCAACAGTTGAGAAAGTTATAGTGATAAGGAGGGTAGGATTGAAAGATATAAACATGGTTCAGGGAAGAGACTACTTCTTCGATGAACTAATGGCAGACGTGCCAAAGAACGTGTATGTAGAACCTGAAAGAATGAAGAGTGAAGATATGCTATTCATACTATACACATCAGGAACTACAGGTAAGCCAAAAGGAATAGTACATGATATTGGCGGATATGCTGTAGGTCTATACGCAACAATGAAGTGGATATTTGATGTACGTGATGATGACATATTCTTCAATACTGCAGATATTGGATGGATAACAGGACACTCATATAATCTATATGGACCACTACTAGTAGGATTAACATTCATATGGTATGAAGGTGCACCTGACTATCCAGCACCAGATAGGTGGTGGTCAATAATTGAGAGATACGGAGTAACAATATTCTACACATCACCAACAGCAATTAGAATGTTCATGAGATATGGTGAAGATTGGATAAAGAAGCATGACTTATCAACACTTAGAATAGCTCACACAGTTGGTGAACCAATAAATCCAGAAGCATGGAGATGGTATTTCAAGAATCTATGTAATGAAGATTGTGCAGCATCATCAACATGGTGGATGACTGAGACAGGAATAATACTAATATCACACACACCAGGACTAAAGCTAATTCCACTAAAGCCAGGAACAAACGCAATGCCAATACCAGGAGTTGATGCAGATGTTGTAAATGAGAAAGGTGAACCATGCCCACCTGGAGTTAAGGGCTATCTAGTAATTAAGACACCATGGCCAGGAATGTTATTGACAATATATAAAGATCCTGACAGATACATAAAGACTTACTGGAGTAAATTCCCAGTACTACTATACTATAGTGGTGACTTCGCTATTAAAGATGAAGATGGGTATATATGGGTTCTAGGTAGAGCTGATGAAGTTTTGAAAGTTGCTGGTCATAGAATTGGAACTGCAGAGATAGAGTCAGCATTAATACAACATCCAGCAGTTGCAGAATCAGCTGTTGTAGGTAAGCCAGACCCCGTGAAGGGTGAGGTACCTGTAGCATTTGTAGTACTTAAGCAAGGATATACACCATCACCAGAACTTGCAAAAGAGTTGAAAATGTGGGTTAGAAAGACTATTGGACCTGTAGCAGAACCATCAGAAGTATACTTCGTAACTAAATTACCAAAAACTAGAAGTGGAAAGATTATGAGGAGACTAATAAAGGCAGTACTACTAGGTCAACCACTTGGAGATGTATCAACATTGGAGGATGAGGCTAGTGTTGAAGAAGTTAAGAGAGCTTACGAGGAGTTTAGTAGACTACTTGGAAGTTCTTAAGTACTATTGAAACTTAACTTCACCTTTCTCTCTAGCACTTTTCCAAAGTTTTGGATATGTTCCTCTAGGCATTACAACTCTACTAACTCTAGCAACAATACCCTTACTTGCTGAAAGTATTTCTTTAGAATTCATCTCAGCTCTTGCAAGACATATTAACTCATCTTTAAGTGTGAATATTGCAACCATACAACCTTTCTCAATATTATTTGTAAGTTTTACAACTCCAGGAGCTGCAAGTGCAGCACCATGGCATAGTGCATCTACTGCAGAATCTCTAACCCATATCTTGGGTAGGTGTTTTACCATCTCTTCAACAGGTCTTATATATCTTCTAAGTAGATCTTCATATCCAGTCTCTTTCCATATTACATATGCTTCTCTAATCTCATTAAGTGTTACAGCATCATTCTCAGTCCAAATACCTGCTCTAACTCTTCTAAGTTCTCTCATATTAGCACCACATCCCAATACCTCGCCAATATCATGAATCAATTTTCTAGCATATGTTCCAGCTTCAACAACCATCCTAACAATACAGTACTTACCACTCTTTTCTAGAAGTTCAAGTTTGTACACTCTCTTAGTTCTTAACTGTCTCTTAACAGCACATCTAAGTGGTGGTTTTTGATATATCTCACCTTCAAACATCTTAAATACTTCAATGATCTTATCTTCAGGAACATCTTCATGAAGCTTCATAACAGCAATATACTCCTTAACACTATGTGCAATTGCTTGAAGAGCTTTTGTAGATTCTTCAAGAGCTACAGGAAGAACTCCTGAAACACCAGGATCTAGAGTACCCGCATGACCAGCCTTCTTCAAATTTAACAATCTTTTCAACCATGCAACAACTTCATGACTTGTAGGTCCTCTAGGCTTATCAAGTACAACAAATCCATACTTTATATATTTATCTATAGGTCTCTTATATGGTGGACATCCCCATTCTGGATTTGTCTCTTCATTATCAATCTTATACAATATCTCAACCTTCTCCATACCTTCAACAATACTCTCCATGTTGTTAATTTACCTATCTGAAAAACACTTAAACACTAGTCTAAAGAGAGTAGAAGGGTGCAGATTAAGACTGATACTAGAAAACTAATATTAACACTAATTGGAGAAGGACAGGCAAAGATAGGACATATATTTAAAATATATTCAATACCTGAAGAATGTAGAAGATGTCCACTATATCAAGCATGTATGTCTAAACTTAAGATAGGTAGAAGATATAGAATCGTAGAAGTTAGAAAAGTAAATCTTCCAAGAATTGAAAAATGTTTACTAACAGGTGAAGCACTAATACCTGTAGTAGTTGAGGAATTACCAATAAAAATAGCAGTACCATATAGTCCAAACATAATTGAGGGAGTTATAACAACATACACAGTAATAGATGAAAAATGTCAAAGTAGATTATCAGAAGACTACAATGCTATTAAAAGTGGAACAAAGATAAAAGTATTAAAAATATTAAATACTGTAGAATGCAATAATAGAAAATACATGATAATTATTGCAGAAGTCTTAGATTAATCTAAAACATCAAGTACATCTAAAGTTAGTGGAATTGCATTAATACCAAGAGTATCACTAATACTTGGACTAGTTCTACCTTCATCACCTGTTATAAATTCCTTAACATATAGACCACCTTGACATTTAATATAGAACTCTACAAGTCTACTATTAATTTTGAAAGTTTTTAATTCATACACAATCCTAACTCTCTTCTTCTTTGGAGACTTTCTCTTAATTCTTCTAGGAGTATATTGAATAATCTGTCTATTATGAAAATACTCTTCTAAAGATTTTAATTTTAAATCGTCAACATCTTTATCAAATAGTACAAGTGCTCTATAGATTTTTGCATGTCTAGTAGCTTGACTTTTCAACTTCTTAATATCTGACCTTGTGCTAAATTTTAAGAATTCTGTAATAATCTCCACAGGTTCATTATCAATATTTAACATATTCTTAACAATATCTATACTAGGTCTCTTTCTTGGTCTTACTATAGATATTATTAGAGGTCTACCATTACCAAGCATTCTAACATCAACATCTTCACGTCCTGAAGCATGTACAATAACTTCTTCACAATTAAACTTAGGACATAGATGTTCATTTAGTATTTTTTGAAGTGATGATATTACATTAAGTCTAAGCTGTACCTGTGAAACACCTCTAATAAGCTTTCTATATCTAGAATATACGTATATTGGTTTAATTTCTATAGAAACATCTCCACTTAACACATCTACAATTATTTCAACATCAGGATTTAATCTTTCAAATATCTTTGAATTTCCTAAAGCATTTTTAATCTTCTTACCAATTATTCTATTTAACTCTCTTTTAATAGATTCAGACCATATTGATCCTATATCTGTAGATACTTCAATATCTCTCATTATGTATTCTTTTGGAATTCTTGTACCTATATGATATGTTTTGAATTCTACATCTATACTATTTATAAATTCTAGAACTTTGTTTGATATTTCTTCTATTCTATTGAAAATCTCATTTCTACATATGTAGCATTTATCTACTTCTATATCAATATTATATACTTCCTTTAGAAATCTTATAGATGGTTCATGTCCTGATTTTGCAAGTTTTTTAATATATTCTAAATTTTCTTCTTTCTCATCAATCCGTGAGTGTAATATCATGAATAGTGTATCTTTTATTGCTTTTCCACGTTCATAATTTTCCATTCCATATCCAAGTCTTGCGAAGAGTCTACCTAGACAATGATTACAAAGGTTGTATTTTTCTATTGCTTTTAATGCTTTTTCAAGTATTGTATCCATATTTCACTTATTCAAAGATTTAAATGAGATAGTTAAATATCTACTCTCATTTCCTAGATCATGATTGAGAAGGCATTAATGAATACTCTATTCATGGCTTTTCAATTATTAGCTATTATAGATCCTACAGGTGCAATACCACTACTAGCTCCTGTAATATCTCAAGCAGATGAGAAGACTTTGAAGAAGATAGATAAGCTTGTTGGTATTGGTGTTCCTTCAATATTGATAATATTTGCACTTGCTGGTCAGTATATTCTTGAAGTATTTTCAATAAAAACACCTGATTTGGAAATTGCAGGTGGGATAATACTACTTGTAGTATCTATAGATATTTTAAGAGAAGGTTATCCAAAAACTGCAAGTATAAATGTTGAAGAGTTTGTATTTGTTCCAATAGTTACACCAATGCTTGTTGGTCCTGGAGCAATAACAGCTGTACTAGTTATGAGAAGTACATACCCATTATGGCAAGTTATTTTAAGTATATTAATAGCTTCAGGAGTTACATATTTAATAATAAAATTTTCACAACAAATATTGAGAAGGCTAGGGCAGGATATGTTGAAATTTATTGGAAGATTTATGAGCTTGATAGTTGCAGGTTGGTCTGTGTCATTGATAATACAGGGAATAGGAGATGTTATAAAAATGCTAAATATCTAAATTCTAGATGATGAAGAGGCATTTGTCAGATAAGTGAAGAACGCTGGAACAGCTGAACTTTTAAATAACTATACTGCTCTTGGTGCTAGGTAGAACTGTAATTTCCCTACTGAGAACTCATATGTTAATTTTAATGGCTTATTTGTTGATAATTCAATAATTACATACTCACATATCTGCCTCATCTGTCTTGTACAGTCTAGTATGTACTCTGTTGAGAATGTTGCTTCAGATGTTTCCTCAGCCTCTAACTCGTATATTGCTTCATCTGTTCTAGAGTATTCTGCTTCTAGTCCTTTACCACCTTCACCAACTGCCTTAATTATGAATGTGTCTGGCTTTATTATGAATGTCACAGCATCACTTATCTCATCAGCTGCTGCTACAATATCTGTAAATGTGTCAATGTCCATTCTAACACGTGCTGAATATGATATGTTTGGTTCAGGTATTTCTTCTTCTGCAACAGCTATGATTGGTATTCCAAATCTTCTATATATTCCAGCTTCCTTACCCTTCTTACTATATATTGTGAGGTAGAATCTACCTACACCCGGTTTTACCATGAACTCTATCTTATCTCTAGCTTTTATTCTCTTGACAATCTTCTTCAAGATATCAAATACAACACCAACCTTGACCTCGCTAGTTACATGAACTTCTTCAAGATTTATACTTGGAATATCAAGTATTAGTAGTGAGACTTTTGAAGGATCTATAGACTTCATCTTAATACCATCAGGAGTGAATACTAGATTTGCTTCATGTAGAAGATTTGCAAGAGCTGTAAATAGATATTTAACGTCTTTACCTTTTGGAAACATTACTTGACATACAGCTTCTTCAGAAACCTCCTCTTCAGCTATTGCAGATTTTTCAATCTCTTCCTCAAGCTTCTCCTCTCTAACTTCTATCTCCTCACTAGCCTCTTCTGAAGATACTTCTCCACTCTCACCTTCTTCAACAACTTCCTCACTTCTCTCCTCCTCCTCAAATTTCCAGATCATACCTCACATAGTATATCTGTGACTAGAATAAAAATCATCCTACTCTAACAACCTCAATATATAGACTCAATGTGAAGTACATTTGACACATATGATCAATATAGAAAAATTATGAACTTCTAGAGAACGACTTTTAAATCCTAGAAAGTAGCTCTAGACATGTCTCTAGACATATCTATAGAGAGAACAGGAACATTATGCAAGAGAGTTATGAGAGGATTAATTAGAAATTTAATATTAAAAATACTGCAAGAAAAGGAGGCTCATGGATATGCAATTATTAAAGAGTTAGAAAAATAATAGGATATAGAGTTAGTAGTGGTGTAATATATCCACATTTAAAAAAGCTAGTTAAGGAAGGGCTTGTTGAAGTCTCCGAGATTGGTGAAAGAAAATTGAAAGTCTATAAGATAACTAAGAAAGGTCTTGAATATATTGAAAATCATAGAGAAGAAATTGAAGAATGTATGAAAGTAGCAAGTAAAATATCAAAATTCCTTAAAATTGGAGGTATAGAACTTGTAAGAAGTATTAAATACCTCGTATCAAATATAGATAAACTAGATGATAATGATCTTGCCAAAATTAGAGAAATTTTAAATGAAACATCAAGAAGAATAAATGAGATAGTTGATAAGTATAGGTAGGTGTTGATATGATAGACCATAGTATTATTGTTGAAAATCTTGTAAAGAAGTTTGGAAATATAGTTGCATTAAGAGGTATTAGCTTTAATGTTAGGAGAGGTGAAATATTTGGACTTCTAGGACCTAACGGTGCTGGTAAGTCAACTACAATACACATCTTAACGACAGTTATTAAACCAACATCAGGTAAAGCTATTGTTGCTGGTTTCGATGTTGTTAAGAATCCTGATGATGTTAGAAAGAAGATTGGTGTAGTTTTTCAAGATATTACTCTAGATCTAAATTTAACAGTTTATGAAAATCTATGGCTTCATGGTAAGATATACAATATGAGTACTATAGAACTTAAGAAGAGGATAAATGAAATGCTTGAACTTGTTGAATTAAAACACTGTGCTAATAGACTTGTAAAATCTCTATCAGGTGGTATGAAGAGGAGGGTTGAAATTGCTAGAGCATTATTACACAATCCTGAGATACTATTTCTAGATGAGCCAACTCTTGGTCTTGATCCAGCTAGTAGAGTTAAGATTTGGAATTACATTAAGATGCTTAGAGATGAGTATAAGATAACTATACTACTAACAACACACTACATGGAGGAGGCAGAACAACTATGTGATAGGATAGCTATAATTGATAGAGGTGAAATTGTTGCTGAAGGTACACCTGAATCTTTGAAATCTACGTTGGGTAGAGAGGTAGTTTATATCAAGTTTGTAGATATACCACCATTAGGAATCTTTAAGAATTTGAAAGATGTTAAAGATATTAAACCAATATCTGATAGGAAGGTTAAAATTATTGTTGAAAATGCTTCAAAAGCACTACCTGAAATTTTTGAACTATGTCATAAGTATGGTATACAGATTGAGGAAATTAGTTATAAGAAGCCTACGCTAAATGACGTATTTATATATTTGACAGGTAGAGAGTTAAGAGAAGAGGAAGGTACATTCTTTGATCATATAAGGATGATTCATAGGAGGAGAGTATTATGAAGAGTATTTACAATTCTCTATCAATAATATCTGCAATTGCTCTTAGACAAATTAAGAGATTTTTCAGAGCTAGAGCGAGAGCTATAAGTACTATACTAATGCCAATTATGTGGCTTGTATTGTTTGGTGTTGGATTTTCAACAACATTTAGAACATTACCATTTAGACAAATTTTAGGAACTTCATATCTATCATTTCTAGTTCCTGGAATTGTATGTATGACAATGTTCACATCTTCATTTATGGCAGGTGTATCCGTTATATGGGATAGACAATTTGGATTTCTAAAAGAAGTTCTTGTAGCACCTGCATCTAGAACATGTATTATTGTAGGTAGAATTATTGGTGATGTATCAACAGCACTAATACAAGCATCTATAATAATGATACTTGGACTAGTAATGACAGGTTATCTAAACTATGTGAATATACCACTAGCATTACTATACTGCATACTTATTGGAATTGTAGGTGCTGGACTTGGAACAATAATAGCACTTGTTGTAAATAGTTTTGAAACATTTCAAGCATTAGTAAGCTTTATAGTACTTCCATTAAACTTCCTCAGCAACATATTCTATCCACTTAAATATATGCCAACATGGTTTAAAATACTAACATTACTAAACCCAATAACCTATAGTACAGATGCATTAAGGACATTATTAATAAACTACACATCTATTGGACTTGGTGTTGATAGTCTAGTTTTAATAATATTTGCAATAGCTATGATAAGTATATGTACAATACTATTTAGAAGAACGACAGTAGAATAGAGAATTTAGAAGAGAATTATTTAAAATATTTTGAATTTCTATAATTTTAGTTTTTACTTGAAGAGTGGTTCTTCGTATGCCTTCTTCTTTATCTCTTCAATATTCTTATATACTTCGTCTATCACTGATGGATCAAGCTTCTTCAATCTTACGACAGCGTCAAATAGTGCTTCCTTAAATGCTTTTGGTAATTGTTCAATTGTTCCGTGTGGTGTTGTTCTTGCTACTGGAAAGTCTTCCTGAATCTTCTTCCACTGCTCTGCTGTTACTTCAACTTCTAGTAGCTTTAGTAATCCTCCAAATGCTTCCTTGATGTATTGCTTTAGTTCTGGTGCTTCTTTCTCTATTCTTTCCATTCTTCTTCTATCTAGTGGAAGCTCGATCTTGTAGGTCTGGGGGGCGGACATGGCTCCCACCCGAGGTTACTTCTTTGGAGAGTACTCCATTGGTTTTAAGTCGAATGGGGGTATCTTTCTAGTAGTTAGGTATGTCTTGTTTACGAATGGTGTTCCAATCTTCTCCCACCATTTCATTACTACTTGGAATACTTCCGGTCTCATTATTAGTGCTGGTGGTTCTACACCTTCAATTATTAGGCTTCTAATGAAGCTTCCACTGAACTTAGACCACTCACTCTTGTGGTTACACCAACATCCAGTGTATACTAATTCACCACACTTTCTACAGTATAGTATCTCTTTCATTAGTACAGGCTTTATGAGTACTCCCTTATACGTCTCGTGTGGTGGTTCTGGAAATCCAAGTCCTGGAATACCCTCTTTCCATAGTGTGTGTGCTGCATATGGATGGTAGTAGTCTCCTACTGCTGCGTGATCTCTACCGAACATGTGGTGTGTACATCCCATGTTTTGTCTAATTATTGCGTGTAGTACTGCCTCTACTGGATGACCATACTTCATGTCCCATAGTGTGAATGTTACCATGTGGTGTTCTGGTGCTATGTATCCAGCCTTGTTAACCATCTCATGACCTTCTAAAATTGCTTCATCAACATAGTCTCCAAGTCTCTTAACACCGATAATTGCATTTACTAGAACTGCATCACATGGTTCAATATCTCCATTAAGCATTGCAAACTTCATTAGATGTTCATGACCTACATGTGGTACATTTCTAGTCTGGTGTGCAATTACCAATCTCCAACCTCTCTTAATAATCTCTTCTCTAGCCTTTCTTGGTGGTGTCCAAAGTCTACTATATGGTTCTTCAAATACTGGCTCATTTACTAGAGTTACCTTACCTCCAATGAATGTTCCTGTCATTGATGAGTACTGTAACCATCCTGGGTGTTTAGCATCAAAGTCCATCTGTACAATTCCTGGTGCTGCCTCCTTAGTACCGAATGTCTTTGTTGCAATCTCCTTTGGATCATACTTGTATATCTCATCTACGTCAAGTACTGCAAATGGTTTTCCATGCACCATGAGTAGGAGTTGGTCACCTTCCTTAATTCCAAGCTTCTTAAGATCTTCTTCAGGTATGTCGAATAGTATTGGCATTGGCCATAGCCATCCATCTGGTAGTCTTCTCTCCTTGAGTACACTTTCCAACTCTTCTCTAGTCATGAAGCCTTCGAGTGGGCTGAAGAAGCCGTAGCATATGCTTACAACTTCATGAGCTACATGTCTAATTGGTAGTCCTGTCTTTGGATCTCTAGTTGGCTGTAATTCGTATGCTGGTAATCCCTGTATCATTCTCTCTGCTCTCTCTCTAAACTTGACTATTCTCTCAACAAGCTTACCTCCATGTGGTGGTATTTTACCTGCAACATGACCTCTTGGCATAGTCTCTTGACCTATAGTTTGTTGTACCCATTTTTAATAATCAAGGCTAGGTGAATTTCATGCTACTAAAAGCATCATTCTAGAGTCCTAATTCAGGAGATACATTTTTGACAGCTTCTAACGCTATTCTTAGAAATTCTTCAAGACTAATTCCAAGTTTTTCACATTCTAAAATTCTATCTCTCTTAACACCTCTAGCAAAATCTTTCTGCTTAAACTTCTTTAACAATGTCTCAACTTTAACCTCACTAACCTTCTTATTAGGCATGACTAGTGCAGTTGCAACTATAAGTCCAGATACAGCATCTGCAGCTCTAAGTGCAATAGCTAGCTTAGAATCATCCTTATGACCAGTCATCTCATTATGAGCCTTTATAGCACTTAGAGCATTTTCAGGAAGCTTATCTTTCAAAATTTCAACAGCTAATATACCATGTTTTGAAAAGTCATTTTGAGTTAACTCATAATCAATATCGTGTAGAAGACCTACAAGCTTCCAAAGTTTTGAATCTTCATTTAAAACTTCTGCAAGCTTTTCCATAATTGCACTAACAGCAATCATATGCTTAATCAACTTCTCATTCTTGACATACCTCTTAACAAGATCAAGAGCTTCACTATACTCCATACCTATATCAAACTATCTTAAACACTATTTACGCAATAAGATTTTTAACATTAGAAAGAGAATCATAGAAATGGCCTACGACAGGGGTGTAAACCCCTGAATGAGTAGGCTTGTCAGGTCCCCCTTGTCACCTAACTTTTAAAAATTGAATATATACAACATAGTTGAAGTGTCATTAAAACCTAAGAAAAGTCTAAACATTCTCGACATACTAGCACTAGTACAGGAACTTAGAGATATTGTAGTTGGAAAATTTATAGATAAGGTATATAGAGAAGATACAGGACTTCTACTAAGAATTAAGACAGAGGTTGAAAAGTATTTTCTAATTTTTACAAAACATAGAATTGGAATTACTAGATACATAGTTGAAGAAGATAGAAAAAGAGATCCTATTTTAAAGAACCTAGTTGAGAGATGTAGAATAGAAGATTTATACATGCCTAGAATAGATAGAATAATACATCTAAAATTAAGTTCAGGTCAAGAATTAATATTTGAACTTATAGAACCAACAAATATAATACTCATAGATTCTGAAGGAAAGATAAGATGGTGTTTACATAAGTATGAAGGAAAAGATAGAAAAATTCATATAGGTCTAAAATACGTACCACCACCAAGAAACTTCCTAGATCTATTTAACTGTAGTATTGAGGCATATCTAGCTGAATTAGAGAGATGTGAAGTTAAGGATAAGATTAGAGCAATATCTAGAGTTTTAGGAATACCTGTAGATATTGTTAGAGAAGCATGTAAGAGAGAGGGTATAGAAAATCTAGAATCTAAATATGACTATATAAAAATTTTAGAGAGAATTAGAGAAATATTTAGAGAGGTTATTGATAGAAAAATTGAACCAAGAATATATATTGATGAAAGTAGTGGTAATTACATCACTGTAACTCCAATAAAACTTCTAATATATGAAGAAAAGTATAGACCAATAATATTCAAAAGTTTTAATGAAGCAGTAGATGAGTATTTTAGAAAGATAGAGTTTGAAGAAAGAGAGAAAGAGAAGATATCGAAGATTGAGAGTGAGATTAGAAAGCTTGAGAAGAGTATCGAAGATGTTCAAAAACTTATAAATGAATATTTAGAGAAAGCTGAAGAATATCAAAGAAAAGGTAGAATACTACTTGAAAATAAGTATGTTATAGAAGATCTACTTACAAAAATTAGAGAGTTGTGGAATAATTATAGAGAAGATTTTGAAGATCTTGTTAGAGGTATAGTATTTGAAAATGTAAAGATTATACAATACATACCTCAGGAAAAGTCAATAGTTATTCAAATATTTAATGAAAATATTAAAATACCTATACATCAAAGTCTTAGAGATGTTATAGAGAGTATGTTTAATAAATCTAAAGAGCTTAAGAAGAAAGCTGAAAATGCTAAGAAGGCTCTTGAAGATTTGTATAAAAAGTATGAAGAGCTTAAGAAGAGAATTGAGATTAGTTTAGAAAGTATTAGAGAGAAGACTGTTGAAGTTGTTTATGGAGTTTATGAATGGTTTGAAAAATTTAAATGGTTTATAACTACTAACAATAAGCTCGTTATTGCTGGTAAAGATGCTTCACAGAATGAAGCTATTGTTAGGAGATACTTGAGGAAGAGAGACCTATTCTTTCACGCTGATATACCTGGAGGTGCTGTTGTTATACTATTCTCAACCGGTAGTGATGTAACTAGTGATGATGTATATCAAGCTGCTAAATATGCTGCAGCAAATTCTAAAGCTTGGATTATAGGTGCATCTAGTATAGACGTATTCTACGTTAATGGAGAACAGGTTAGTAAAGAAGCACCTGCTGGAGAATACCTATCTAAAGGAAGCTTCATGATATATGGTGAGAGAAGATGGATTAGAGGTGTACCTCTAGAACTTGCAATTGGAGTTAGAGTAGACGAGCATGAGAGTAAGAAGATTATTAGAATACTATCAGCACCTCCAGAAGCAATATCTAGACTAGCAGAATATTACATAATTATAAAACCAGGAAATATAGATAAAAATAGATGTTCAGAATTAATTAGAGAAAAGATCATAAAATATATAAAAGAGAAGTATAATATATCACCAAAAGTTAGACCTGAAGATATAATAATTCATATTCCAGGAAATTCAACAATAGTTAAAGAAGATACTAGTAATAATGTACTACATTGGTACGATATTAAGAAGATTGTAAAGATGTAGGTGATTAAATATTGAAGATAGATATATTAAATAGAAAGATTGATAAGATATGTATAACATATCCACATAATTTGAAGATATGTATAGATTGTGAAGATTTTAAAATTATTGTAGATTCAATGCTTGGAAAATTAGCTCAATGGTTAAGAATGCTTGGAGTTAAGACAGAATTTTTTAACATCATTGACGATAGAGCACTCCTAAGTATTACGGACATAGTCATTACTAGAGATGTAGAATTATTTAAATGTAGAGTTAGGAAAAAATTAAAGTCAATATTGATTACGTGTGATGATTTTGATATACAACTCACATTTATACTAGATGTTTTAGATAGAATTCCTGATACTATACCAGTACCTAAATACTGTACTTCATGTGGAGGATCTCTTAAACTTGTTGATGTTTCTAAAGTTTTAAATAAGATTCCTAGAAGTGTTGCGTCTAGGTTTAGATATGTTTGGGAATGTACTAGATGTGGTAAGGTTTATTGGATAGGTTCTCATCATGCTAAAATTAGAGATAGGATTAATAAGTTGTTAAATATGAAGTGTAGTGTTGACAGGATTGTTACTAGTATTCTAGATAGAGTATGCATGATTAGATTATTATAGACTTACCTGAATATTTATTAGAGTATTAAGGTGAGTGTTTTGAATGTTGTGCTTTAAATCTTAGTTACGTATACATGCATGAAGATGATGATATTTTTCAAACCTTTCAATATTAGAGAAGCTTTTTCAATAATTCAATTCTCTAGAAGTATTATAAAGAAGGCTTTACAAGGTAATGAGTTTGAATATGATCAAGATTTCAATCTTCCTGAAGATGTTTTATATAAATTAAAGTCTACTAGATATGGAGTTTTTGTAACTATTGAGAAGATTGTAAATTCTACAATGGATGGTGTGTATAGAAGAACTGTTAGAGGTTCTATGGGTATTCTACCATCAACATTAACAACTTTAGAAGCATTGAAGACTGCTGCAACAGCTGCAGCACTTAGAGATCCTAGAAGAACACCATTACATAAGTCAGAATTTGGTAGTTGTGTTTTAGAAATAATGTTTATATCTGAAGGAAGAGAAGTCGATATTGATGAACTATGTAGAGTGTTGATACCTGGTTATCATATGATAGTACTAACATTGAATAATGACAGTAAGTTTATAGTTATGCCACATATGCAACTTGAAATTGCTGAAAGTCTACTACAGGAAAAGTCTAGTATAACTATCGGAGATATAGTTAATGAAATTTTGGATAGAGTTGGGAAGAATAATGTAACCAACATCCAAATTTTTGAAACTCAAATATTTTATGAGGTAGTTCCAGATGGTGAAGTTATTGAACGTAAGATATATCTTAATAGAATATTCAAGCAGATATCTAAGGAGAGGAAAGATGTAGTATTAACTCAAAGTTTAGCTAATTATTGAGGATTAAGAGGTAGAGATATATATTCATCAAGTATTAAATATTGATTAATGAGTGTGCAAGTCAAGTTTTACACTATTTTAGGCAAGTATGAAGATTTTGAACAGAAGTTAAGAGAGATGATGTTACGTATTAGAGATCAGGTTAGAGTTAGAGGTGGAGATCCTGATAAGATTAACTTAACAATGATTAAAGTTAAGGAGGAAGCTCTAGACTTAATCTATAAGTATGTTAAAGGTGAGACAGAGCCTCCCGAATATTTGAAAAGTCTTATAGAACATCTAAAACTAGACAATGTAAACGTACTTCCAGCACTTATTATAAATGGTAGAAAGATATGTGAAGGTGATTTAATACCGATTGGAGAGTTGGAGAATATAATAATTGAGGAAGTTCGTAATGTTCTCGGTATCGATCTTAGAGAGGAACCTAAGAAGGAGATTTTAGCTGAAGAGAAAGTTAGTGAAGTTGTTCCTGAAGTTAGGCCATATGAGACTGAGGAAATTCAACACGTAGTACCAAAGCCTGTTATTAGAGGAGAGAGGAGAGAGTTTAGGGTTGAAAGACCTGTAGAGACTGTTCAACGTAGACCTTCAGTATATATTCCAACAATTGGTAGAGGAATGCCAACAAACTGTGGAGAATGTATATATTATGGATTTTCTACAAGATACTGCTTTCTACTAGGTAGAAAGGTTGAAGATGTTACAAGACCACCCTGTAGACGTGAAAGCTTATAAACTTACTCAACTTTCAACATTAACAATGCGTAAAGTTATAGGTCTAGTATACTCATTTAGGAGAGGTGCAGATGCATATCCTGATAATGTCATAGTAGTAGTGCCGGGGGTTGAAGATAGAGCAATATTGTCAAAATTTGTTGGTTGTAAAGTTATTTGGAGAACAAAGACAGGTAAGGAGATTATTGGTACTGTTAGAAAAGTTTGGAGTGAGAGAGGACATTTACTAGTAGTCTTTAGAAGACCACTTCCAGGACAGGCACTTGGAACTAGATGTGAAATTCTAGTACCTGAAGATAGATTAGCATAATCCTACACATATCCACCAACTTGAACATTTTCAACCTTTATATGAGGACCACCAGCAGATACATACACTATCTGACCTTTACCACATAGTCCATAGTCAATTTCTAGATCTTTACCAACCATTGTTATATTTTTCAATATTTCAAGAACATTTCCAGATATTGACATATTTCTTACAGGTCTACCAATCTCACCATTAACTATCTCATAAGCTTCCTGAATACCTACCTGAAATGTTCCATCAATATTTGCTTGACCACCTCTAGCACTTACTAGATAGTATCCAAATTTGATATCTCTAATCATCTCTTCAAATTTTGAATCTCTAGGTAGTAGAATTGTATTTCTCATCCTTATGAGTGGTGCAACTCTAAAACTTTCAGCTCTAGCATTACCTGTAGGTTCTTGATTTAGTGATGCTGCATATACTCTATCAACCATAACCTCTCTAAATACTCCATTTTCAACAAGTATAGCATTTCTAGTCCTTATTCCCTCATCATCATATTTAAATGTTCCAAATCCATCATCAATATCACAATTATCTACTATAGTTACAAGATCACTGCCAATCTTACAATTTTTCAAATCTTTAACAACACTACCACTCATAGTTATATCAGCTTCAGCAAGATGACCAAATATTTCATGAACAAATGTTCCAACTACATCAGGTGCCATTATGACTGTAAATCTACCACCTTTTGGTAATGTTCCAAATAGTTGACATTCAAGTTTTTTAAGAACTATATTTGAAAGCTTTTCAATACTCCACTTCTTAAATATTGTATATCCATATCTAGATCCTTTAGAATCTACAACTGTTGTATGAAAACCCTCTCTAAATCCTGATACGCTAACTCTCATATATGAGTAATACATTTCCTGTATTATCTCTCTACCATCACTACTAATATACACCTTACAAATCTTATCATCTGTATATGTTATTGTGCATGATTTAACATAATCTCTAGATTTTATAGTATTGAATAGTTCTAAGATATCTCTAACCTTAACTTCAGGATCTACATCTTCAGGCTTTATAGATACTGGATATTTAACATAATCTCTAAGTGGATCAACTTCAACAATCTTCAATTCGCCACTTCTAGCTTTTGCAATTTTTATAGCATTCTTTATACATTCTTCAATATTTTTAATATCTAGATTCTGTGTTGATATAAAACCCCAAGAACCATTTATAAATGCTCTAATAGCAGCACCAACATCAACACCCTCTCTAACTCTTAAATCCTCTATAGTTTTTTCAATAGAGTTAAACCATGTCTCTTCAATACGAATATCTATGAAAGCTTTCTCAGATTTTGAATATTTTTCAATAATCTTCTCTAACTTATCTACAATAGATATAACTTCCTCTTTCACAACATTAACATCACACTATTCAGTATTTAGATATTGTGCTTCAAGCATTAATATATTAAGCACATCTCAAATCATGTAGTATTATGAAGTTCGAGTTTGAACTTATGAATGTCGAAGGTTTCTTAAATAGGTGTAAGTTGACTAGAATACCTACAAGACGTAGAGATTGGTATAATTTTGAAAATATTATTAAAAACTTGAAAGATCTAGTTGAGAGTGTTAAAAATATTGGTATAATATCTCCAATAATCGTTGATAGAGATTACTACATAATTGATGGTGTTAAGAGGTATGTTATAGTTAGAGAGTTGTATAATGCTAATATTAAAATTCCTGAACCTATACCAATATTGAAACTTGTTGAAGAAAGTTTTAATGAAAAACCTATATCAATACTACATCTATCATACATCTTGAATAGATTTAGATCTAGTAATGTTGATGATGAATTTAGTGATGAATTATTAACATATATGCAAGATATTGCATATAAGGTTTGGGAAATATATGATAAAGATTATGAAAAAGCTGCTAGACATTTAGGATTTAGTATTGAGACACTTAGAAGGTTAATTGATGAATATCTAAAATCTTTAAGTGGTGAATAATCTCGATATTTTACTACAGTGTTAGTTCTTCAAGTTTTTCAACTTGATCTTTTAAATACTTTCTCAACTCTGGTATCTCATTCTTCTCATACTTATGTATAACATCTGCTTTGTCAGGTTGGAAGTCCCATGGTACTATGATTACGTAATCTCCAACTCTTAACCAAAGTTTTCTTCTATACTTTCCAGGTATTCTAGCAATCCTTATCTTACCATCAGGACATATGACACGTACACGATCATCTCCTAGAAGTTCTAGTACTTTAGCAAGCATTTCTCCTTCTGCAGGTAGTCTTATTCTTATTGTCTCTCCCACATATCTACTTAGTGGTATTAGGATTATTAAACTTTGGTATATTACACAATTACTCTTTTATCCATCCATCTTCAACAAGTGCGTTAATTACCCTATTGAAAACATCCTCATTCAAAACTATGACATTTATATCCATATCTCTACCATATTCTACAAATGCCTTAGCCATAGATCTTATAGATGTTTCAGGTGTTAAACCACCAACACCAGCACCCATGAGTGGAAATGCTATGCTTCTAATATTCAATCTTCTAGCTTCTTCAAGTGCTGCCTTAGTTGCTAGATAGGTCTTTTCAGGATCTGAAGGTGAAGCTGGTTCTTCAACAGTTGGTGCATGAATAACATATCTACACTTCAATTTACCAGCTCCTGTAACAACAGCCTTACCGATAGGACATGGAGCTTTACTAATAGCTTCACGCTCTATCTCATCACCACCTTTCCTCTTAATAACACCAGCAACACCACCACCCATCAATAGTCTAGTATTTGCAGGATTGACAATAGCATCACCAGTAAACTCTGTAAGATCACCAATCTCAACAACAATCTTAACATCGTCCTTTCTAAGTATACATCTCATACATATCTTTTCAGGTTTTGATTTTTCTCTATTAACTCAGGGGGTGTTACTAATTTTTGGTAACACCCCCCAAGAATGTAGAGAACGTAGAAAAATCAGGAACTCGACTCTTCACCTTCTAACTCTTCTATCAATGTCTTACCATCTATGATTAGAAAACCATCTTTCTCTTCTACAGTGTCTCTACTCTGTTTTTTAAATGATTCAAATCTTCTCAATATTACTTTAAAGACTTTATCAGGATCGTATGTTTTTATTTCATGTTCTTTTTCAAAGTATCTTGTAATATTTTTAATATCTCTAAGTAGGAATTCGTATGTTTCAGGTCCTGATACTTTTATTGCAGATCCCCAATCAATTATTACTAATTCTTTACCTGTATTTACTATGTTAAATTCACTTAAGTCTGCGTGAATTATCTTGCCGAGTATAAATCCACGTTCTACATATTTCAATATTGTTCTATATGCTTCTTCTGGATCGTCTGGTGGACATTCTTTTAATAGTGGTGCTGGTACACCTCTCTCACCTTGGTAAGATATGAATTCCATTACTAGGATGTTTCTGTAGAATGCTATTGGTCTTGGTACTCTAATACCTGCTTCATATGCAATTTTTAAATTTCTAAACTCCTTTCTACACCATACTTCCATAAGTTTAAATTTGCTTGAAGTTTTAACATTTTCAAATCTATGATCGTAGGTTATGTACTTCTGTCTACCACGTATAAACTGTGCTGTTAGTGTGTAGAATATTTTTATTGCTATATCCTCACCTTTAGGTGTCTCTCCCCAAAATACTTTAGCTTCTTTACCCTGTGCTACAGGTCCATGAATATCACCTATAACTCCCCTATTCATTAGTTCGTATAGTGCCTCTATTGTGTATTGGTTAAATACGTCATCAACACTCTTCAATTGATCAATATCTTTAATTTTGAATCTCCTCTTCTCTACACGTTCCCAAAACAGACTCATATTTACTATACCTGTCTAGAATTTATAAAGTAATCTTAAGTTAAGTTGCTTCAGACTCTTTCCACTTCTTTCTAAGTTTTAAAAATTCTTTCAACAGTTCTACCTCATCATCTGTCAAGTATTTTCTATACTCTGTCAATAGCTTTACTGCATGTTCTTCAGGTACGTATACGTATAGTTCATCTCCCTCCTTGATATGTCTACCAACGATAACTTTACCTTCTATAGATATTGCAACTTCCATACCTTTCCTAGCTTGTGGAATATTCTTACCCTTATCCTGTATTTGCATTATCTTACCAATCATCTTACCGTCAGGTCTTACAAGTGGATATCCTGGCTTTATGATACCTTCAAGAACTCTAACACCTACAATTGCTGGTTCACTTCTTCTAAATACACATCCTGGAAGTATTCTAATCTTTCCTGGTCTTATCAATTTATCAAGTTCTCTCTCTATTAATCTCTGCTTCTCCTCATTAAACCATTTTAAGAAATCTTCAACAAGTCTATACAATATTTCACTTCTAAATATCTTAACATCGTGATGCTGTGCTTCAACTTCAACATCATGTGGAACTTTTACATTAAATGCTAAGATTACACCGTAGAGTGGGTTTCTCTTTCTAACTATTGATGCATCAATGACATCTCTCCTACTTACAGGTCCAATATCTGCCTTTCTTACAGGTATGCCCTGATTTTTGAGGTATGTTACCATTGCTTCAAGTGTTCCTAATGTATCTGCTTTAGCGATAACACCTTCTCTATCTGTTTCAATTTTCACTTCTTCAACCTCCTCTTTAACAATCTTAACATATTCATCAATCTTAGACTCATCAGGAACTACAAGTACTGGTGCTCCAGGTATTACCTGTTCTAGATTTTCGGCAACAATCTTAACACCTGCAGCAGCCTTTACCTCATTCATAAACATGTACCTATCTTCAGGATCTCTCATCTCATCTAGAGGTTTTGGCATAATTAACATCTTCACCTTAGTAATTATCGGTCCTTGTAGTCCCATTGTGACTATTGTATCTCCTTTCTTAATTACACCATCATAAAGTACTACATCTATTGTTGTTCCCCAACCTTTCTCTTCTTTAACTTCCATAATTACACCTTTTCCAGGTCCTGTAGATATTTTCAATTTATCCTTTGTGAATCTCTGAGTTAGACCTGCAAGTACTACTAGAAGATCAGGAATGCCCTCACCAGTTAGTGCACTTGTAGGTACTATAGGTATTTGCCTTGTCCAATCTGTAACTCTGTCATATCTATCAGCTTCAATTCCAAGTTTTAGAAATTCATCAATAACTCTACCAAGAAGTTCTTCAAATCTAGCCTGTACCATCTCATCCTGCTTCTCTATAGTCTCTATGAATGGTGCATTTGGATTTGGCTTCCAACCATATATTCTATCAATCTTATTTAAAGCAACTACGAAAGGTATACCTTTAGACCTTATCAATGCTAAACTCTCATAAGTCTGTTCTTCAAACCCCTTCATAATATCTATAACTAGTATTGCAATATCAGCAACAGATCCACCTCTCCTTCTCAAATTTGAGAAAGCTGCATGTCCTGGAGTATCAACCATTAGAAAACCTTTAATCCAGATCTTACCTCTCAATCGAAATCTCTCTAAAAGTCTAGCTGTAAATTTCTCAACAGCTGGCCATGGTATGAATGATAGTCCTATATGTTGAGTAATCATTCCAGGTTCTCTAAATGCTACAGCTGTACCTCTAATCTTGTCTAGTAGTAATGTCTTTCCAACATCTACATGACCAACAACTACAACTATTGGTGGTCTAGTATCTACAGTCTCCTGTTTTGATGCTTGTACTGACATTACTCTTCACTATGTGAACTATTTTACTACTTTTCAAAAACTTTTAAACATAGCTGGAATATACGTCTAAGAACTTCGTAGACTACTGTTAAAAATCCTTAGTAGTAGTATTAGAAGGATATGGTACGTTGTCCTGTATGTGGTAAATCTTACACTAACTCAACAGCACTATTAAAGCATATAAGATTGAAGAGTAGATTTGACAGAGCTCATGAAATGTTGTGGAAAGAATTTCAAGAATTTGTAGATAATATAGATGATGAAGAGCTTAAACATCTAGGAAAGACAGAGCTATTTCGCAAGTTTTTAGAATATAAGATGAATGGTGGTTATAGACCAGCAATATTAAACTCAAATGGAGGATTACCAACAGTTGAAGAAGAATAATTCTAAAAATATAGTAAAAACCTAGAAAATAGAGATTCTACATATCTAAACAATAGAGAACTGGAAAACTTTTGATAAACACTACGTATACGTTATGAAACAAACCCTCTATTAACTAGATGCTAGACTATAACTAATGATATGTCTCTAGAGGAGGAGAAAAAGATACGTAGAAGACATGTACAATATCAACAAGTTTTAGAGAGTAGTAGTGAAGAACTTGAAGAATCACTATATAATAAACTTCTACTAATTGAGCACAACATTAAGAGTATAGTTACAGAATTTGTAAAGGAGATAAGATCTCTAGATTATGAAAGTCTTAAGAATATAGTTAAGATGTACGATATAGATGTTGTGAATGTAGATGACATATCTAGATATAGACCAATAGTTGAAGATCATTATAAAGTTGAGGATGAGTCTATCCTAGATGTTGATTATGTAGAGATTAAGAATGTTGAAAAGAGTATAGAGGAATATTATCTAGGTCAGAAGATTATTGAGAAAGCATTAATATCAGAATGGTAATATGACAATGTTTGAAATCATTAAGAGGTATGGTAAGTATCTTGGAGGTATTGATTGTGATAAAGTTATGAATTTAATAACTAGTGAAGAATCTAAATTGAAAATTGTTGAAGAGAGATTACTAAACTACTTAGAGTATAGACATGATAGTAATGATACTCTAAGTCCAAGCTGTAGTACTTTTAAGAGATCTTTAAAGTTTGAAATTGATAGATTAAGGAGTAAGTTAGAGTATTTGAAAAATCATGAAAGAAGGATTTTAGAAACTATAGTTGAATTGAAGAGGAGAGGAGCAACATTATATGAGATTAATAAGGCATCTAGACAGCTTAGACTTATTAGAAGGAGAATTAGAAAGATTAGAAAGCTATTAAAGTATTTAGAAGATCTGTATCTACAATCGTGAAGATTGGAGTTGTAGATTTTGGAGGTCAATATAATCATCTGATATATAGGAGATTGAGAGAGGTTGGTGTAGATGCTGAAATGTTTAAACCTGAACTACCTGTTGAAGAAGTTGAGAAGAAGTATGATGGTATTGTTCTAAGTGGTGGATCGTTTAACATTCCTGATGATTTAGATAAGATTGGAAATTCTATAGATTATGTTAAGAAATTTACAAAACCTATACTTGGTATATGTCTTGGTCATCACATAATTGCTTATGTCTTTGGTGGATCATTGTCAAGATCAAATCCTGAGTTTGGTGAAGTTGTTGTATATGTTGATGATGAGGATGATATTCTTGAAGGTATGGGTAGGAGTTTCATTGCTTGGGAAAGTCATAATGTTGAAGTTTCTAAAGAACCTGAATTATTTAAAGTATTGGCACATAGTGATTTTGTACGTGTTCAAGCTATGAGACACATCTCTAAGCCTATATACTCAGTACAGTTTCATCCTGAGGTTGAACATACTGAGAATGGTATTCAGGTTTTTAGAAATTTTGTAAAGATATGTCGTAGATGATGAACTTTCGGTCGCACTGAACATTGATGAATCTTCCTCTCACTGATAACTCCATAGAGTAAGGTATTTAAATACTTTGAAGATTTGCCATACTAGAAGTTAGCCCCCGTAGCTCAGCGGGGAGAGCGACCGGCTGAAGACCGGTAGGTCCCGGGTTCAAATCCCGGCGGGGGCACCAAACCGCTAGATTTTTAATCTCTAACATTCTCACACTTCTCGGCTATGTCTTCACAATCACAAGTCTTATCAAGTGAAGAGATTGTACAATACTTATCTAGGTTGTATAATATTCTTCCTAAATCTTATGTTGATGAGATTATTAGTAAGGTTCGTGATAAGAAGATTACTCGTGAACAACTTGAGAAGTTGATCTTGTTAGCAATAAATACATACTATAAGACTATGATTGATCCTGGAGAAGCTATTGGTATTGTTACAGCACAGTCTATTGGTGAACCAAGTACACAGATGGTTTTGAGATCATTCCACTATGCTGGTCTTAGAGAATTCTCTATGGCTTTAGGTCTTCCACGTATGATTGAGATTGTTGATGCTAGAAGAAAGCCATCTAGACCAATGATGACTATATATCTCAAGGATGAGTATGCTAAAGATGGTGAGAAGGCATTAGAAATTGCGAAGAAGATTCAGCTTGTAACTATTGAAAATGTTGCAAAGTCTGTAGATATTGACTACATATCTGGAACTATAGTTATAGAGCTTGATGAAGAACAGTTAAGATATTGGAATTTAACTATTAGTGATGTTAAGAAGGCATTAGATAGAATTAAGGGTAAGGGTGCTGATGTTAAGATTGAGGGTAAGAGTATAGTAATAACATTACATGAGATTGATCCTATAAAGTTGAGAAAGGTTCGTGATAAAGTACTTCAGACAAGACTTGCAGGTATTAAGAATGTTAAGAAGGCATTAGCTAAGAAGGAGGGAGATGAGTGGATTATTAGAACTGAAGGTACAAATCTTGAAGCTGTCTTAACGTTAGATGGTGTTGATTATAGAAGAACAATATCTAACGATATTCATGAAGTTGCTGATGTTCTGGGTATTGAAGCTGCTAGGACAGTAATTATGAGAGAGTTGAAGAAGGTTCTTGATGAGCAAGGTCTATCTGTAGATATTAGGCATATAATGCTTGTAGCAGATATAATGACATGGAGTGGTAGAGTTAAACAGGTTGGTAGACATGGAGTTGCTGGTGAGAAGGAAAGTCCACTTGCAAGAGCAGCATTTGAAGTTACTGTTAGAAATCTTGTAGAAGCAGCTTTGAAAGGTGAGATTGAGAGATTTAGAAGTGTTGTTGAGAGTGTTATTGCAGGTAAGTACATACCTATTGGAACAGGAATGGTTGACTTAATGATGGAGTTGTAACTTAAGGAAAAGATTTTAATACATTTTCAAAAAGCTAGCCGATAGTTATGGTAGACTTAGCTAGAGAACTAAAAGTTGCAATGTCTACAGGAAAGGTAGTTCTAGGTTCTAGACAAACTATAAAAGCAATACTTAGAGGTGAGGCTAAAGCTGTTGTAATTGCTGCAAATGCACCTGCATGGATTAAAAATGATGTTGAGTATTATGCGAAACTAGCTCAAATACCTGTAATAGTATATCCAGGATCTAGTTGGGAACTTGGAGCAGCATGTGGAAAGCCTTTTAAAGTATCTACATTAGCAATAATCGATCCAGGAGAAAGTACAATACTAGAACTCGCAAGAGGATGATACTATGCCCAACATAAGACTCACAGATGAGGAGCTCAGATATGCAGCACTCTTCGAAAAGATAACTGGAATTGTGCCAATCGACACTATAATAGACGAGACCTATAACAGGATAATATTTGTTGTTGATAAGGGATTTGCACCCCTAGCTGTTGGTCGAGGTGGTGTAAATATTAAGAGATTGAAGGAGTTGATAGGTAGAGATGTTGAAGTTGTAGAGAAGGGTGATACACCTGAAGAGTTAATAAAGAACTGTCTATATCCTGCACGTGTACTTGCAGTAAAAATAACTAAATTACCATCATCAGGAGTTGTAGCAATAGCAACAGTACATCCTGATGATAAAGCGATAGCAATAGGTAGACAGGGGCGAAATATAAGTAGAGCAAAACTACTAGCAAAGAGATATTTCGATATTGAGAAAGTAATACTATCCTAAGACAAAGTTTTAAAAATCTGAAAATAGGCTTAAAAAAGACATGCCAGGGAAGAAGAGTCCTGTTGGACTTTTTGCAGCTAGGAAATTAAGATTGAAGAGGAAGAAGTTTAGATGGAGTGATCTACACTATAAACGTAGAGTCTTAAGATTTGCAAAGAAGTTTGACCCATTAGAAGGTGCACCAATGGCTAGAGGTATAGTTCTTGAAAAGGTTGGTGTTGAAGCTAGAAAACCAAATGCAGCAGTTAGAAAGTGTGTTAGAGTACAACTCGTTAAGAATGGTAAGATAGTAACAGCATTCGTACCATATGACGGTGGTCTAAACGTAATTAATGAACATGACGAAGTTATAATAGAGAGAATTGGTGGTCCTGAAGGTAGAGCTTATGGAGACTTACCAGGTGTTAGATTTAGAGTTGTGATGGTTAATGGTGTAAGTTTAAAAGCTATTCTAGAAGGTAAGAGACAGAAACCTATGAGGTAGTACTTCTCCTTCTCCTATATATTGGCAAATTCATCAACGCTATATGTGTTCTACCTGAGTAAAATCTCGTACTTACACCCCTATCTCTCAATCTCTTATCAACAACCTCAGGATTTAGATCATCAGGACTGTATCTCTTACTTCCAATTATGAAATTACATGCATATCCAAAGGATGGTATCCACACATTATATTCTTTAACTATTGGAAATACATTTTTTATAGAACTCAATACTCTATCATATACTTCTTCATAGTAGAATGATGATCCAGCCTGTGTAACCATTATACCATCATCTGTAAGTATTTCAAATATTCTTCTATAGAATTTCTCAGTGTAGAGTTCATAAGCTATTTCAGATGCGTATGGATCTGTTAGATCTAGAATAATGACATCATATTTATCTGATGTCTTTTCAACAAACTCTTTACCATCTGCAATTACTACTCTAGCCTTAGTATTTAGGAATGAACCACTATGAAGTTCTGGTAAGTATTGTTTACATATTTCTACAACATCGGCATCAATATCTACCATAGTTGCTTCTTCAACAGTTGAATGTTTTAATACTTCTCTCAATGTTGCTCCTTCACCACCACCTATGATTAGTACTTTCCTAGGATTTGGATGTGTTATCATTGCTGGATGTACAAGAGATTCATGATATATATACTCGTCAACTTCTGTAGATTGTACAAGACCGTCAAGTACTAGTGCTTTACCATATTCAGAAAGTTCTACAACTTCAATATTTTGATATTTACTTCTCTTTTGAACTACTACTTTACTAACTTTCATAATCATAAAACTTTCATAAGATATTGGTTGTATAACTACAACTCCAGGTATTAGTAAGCTAGTACTCATTACTAGACCTGTATAGGTAGGGTTTTTAAGATGTTAAGTCTCACTGAGTTTAAAAGTGATGAAAAAAGTATATATTGAAACTTATGGTTGTTGGTTGAATAAGGCTGATAGTAGTATAATAATTCAATCATTTTTAAGTAGAGGATATAGACTTACGAATAGTGTTGAAGATTCAGAAATAGTAGTATTAAATACATGTGCTGTTAGAGAAGATTCAGAAATAAGACAATTGAAGAGAATGAGATATCTATATCAAAAATATCCGGATAAGACATATATAATAGCTGGATGTTTAGCAAAGGTTAAGATTAGTGAGATATTAAGAATATTCAATAATAGGTGTGTAATAGTTGATCCTAATAATGTTGAGAATTTTGATAAAATAATTGAAGATATTGAGAAGGGAGTATTCAATATATATCTTAGCAATGATAGGAAGATGGAGATATTACCTGAATATAATCCAGATATACATGGACATATACATGTAGTACCACTCCAAGTTGGATGTCTATGTTCATGTACATTTTGTGTTACTAAATTTGCAAGAGATGTTAAAGGTAAGGTTAAGAGTTATCCTATTGATAAGATAGTTGAAAATGTTAAGAAAGCTGTTGAGAGAGGTGCTAGAGAGATCTATCTTACAGGTCAAGATGTTGCATGTTATGGTTTTGATAGAGGTGTAACACTTGTAGATTTATTAGAAAGAATCTTGAGAGAGGTTGAAGGTGTGTATTATATAAGGATTGGTATGTCAGAACCTGAAGCATTTAGTAAAATTGTTGATCAATTACTAGATATTGTTAAGAATGATGATAGGATATACAAGTACTTTCATCTTCCAGTACAGTCAGGTAGTGATAGAGTACTTGAAAGAATGAGAAGAAAATATACCGTAGATGAGTATAGAGAACTTATTAGAAAGATTAGGAGAGAAATTCCTGAATGTACAATAGTTACTGATATTATTGTAGGCTTTCCAGGAGAAACTGATGAAGATTTCGAATTAAGTATAAAACTTGTAGAAGAGTTAGAATTTGATAAAGTTCATGTTGCTAGATTTAGCTTAAGACCATTTACAGAAGCTGAACTTATGCCTGATAAGATTCCTGATCCGATAAAGAAGGAGAGAAGTAGAAAACTTGTAGAAGTTTGTAATAGAGTATCTCTAAGGAGAAATATGAAGTTTATTGGAAAAACATTTAAGGGAATTGTCAGTACGCCAGAAGTTAAAGGTTCAGGATGTGTAGTTAGAATACATAATTACAAGCCTGTAATTGTTAAGAATATTGATAGAAAATACCTAAGTTCAATAGTCGATGTTTATATAAAAGATGCAAATTATATAAATCTGATAGGTGATGTTAATAGTATAGTATTACCACCATCAGTTCTACCTAAGATAGAGACATCTGAAATATTAGTTGAAGATGCAAGTTAAGATTAGAAGAATAAGATATGAAGATTTAGATAGCATATTTAAGATTATTAGAGAGGTATTTCCAGAAGATTCAATATTAATATGTAGATATATAAGTGAGATATATTCTAAAATTTGTAAATATTCACTTGTTGCATGTATTGATAATAATGTTGTTGGATTTTCAATATCAAATTTAGAGTATGGTAGAGGTCACATTCTATATCTAGCTGTAGATAAGAAGTTTCAAGGTTGTGGTATTGGTAGTAAACTTCTATGCTATACACTACTCATGTTTTTTAATGAATATAATGTTGATGAAGTATTTCTAGAAGTTCAGGTTAATAATCATATTGCTATATCTCTATACTCTAAGTATGGTTTTAAGATTATTAGAAGAATTCCAAGATATTATATTGATGGTTCTGACTGCTACGTTATGTCTATTGATAAGAACTATTTTAAGAATTGTATATATGATAAGTGTGTTGAGAAGATTAGTCAACTATGATTACCTTCATCAAGTTTGTTGTCTCTTCTCTAAGTCCTCCAGTCATTACTACAATATCTCCAATAGAGATTTCTTCCTCTTTCTTCAATATCTCGAGTAGCTTGTTAAGTGCATTCCACACATCTTCTACATCTTCAATTAAGTATGGTTTTATTCCCCATATTAGTTGTAGTTGTCTTCTAACTTTAACACTTCCTGTTGCTGCATATATCTGTGTTTTTGGTCTAAATCTACTGACTCTTCTAGCTGTTGTTCCACCTCTAGTGTAGATTAGTATTTTTGCATTTAGGAGATTTGCTACATGTGAAACACTATGTGCAAATCTGTCATATATACTACCTCTTGGATATTCTACATCTATATTTACCTCTCTCTCAGCTTCTTCAATAATTTTCCTCAACCATTTAACAGCATCAACAGGATATTTCCCTATTGCTGTCTCATCTGCAAGCATTAGAGCATCAACACCTTCTCTAACAGCTACCATTACATCAACAACTTCTGATCTTGTTGGTAGTGGTTTTTCAACCATAGATTCAAGTAGCTGTGTTGCTACTATTACAGGCTTTGCATAGTATAGACTTCTCCTAATTATCTTAAGTTGAATTTCAGGAATTTTCTCAAGTGGAAAATACATTGCAAGATCTCCACGTGCTACTAATACAGCATCAGACTCGTTTATTATACTGTCCAGATTTTCTACTGCTTTTCTAGTTTCTATCTTTGCTATAATCTTTATATCAGACTTACCTCTATCTTGTAAATAATCTCTAACTATTCTAACATCTTCTCTAGATCTTACAAATGATAGTCCAATATAGTCAATATCTGATTTTATAGCAAATTCTAAATCTCTAATATCCTTCTCTGTTATTGTTGGTAATGGTAAATCTTTTCCTAATACTGCGAAAGTCATCTCGGACTTTATTGTAGAGTCGTTAAGAACTGTACATATTACATGATCGTGAAAAACTTCTTCAACTCTAAGCCATACACTACCTGCACCAAGAACAACTATATCTCCTTCCTCTAATATGTCTAAAACCTTCCTATTTGGTAATGGTATTTCAAATTTTGAAGAAGTTCCTTTATCTGAGAGTACTATACTAACCTTATCCCCCTTCTTAACACTATATGGTGAATCTACAATACCTGTCCTAACTGTTGGTCCCTGTAGATCTCCAATTATTGGAATAGGCTTATCTATAGATTCCTCAATATCTCTAATCATAGCTATGATATTACTCCAAATCTCAGGATTTCCATGTGCAAAATTTATTCTAAAACAATCAACACCCTCTCTAACAAGTCTAAGTAGTATATCTCTACTCATTGTTGAGGGACCGACAGTTGCTATTATCTTAGTAAACTTCCTGTACATATGTATATTATGCTTAGTGGAGTATATAAGTGATTTTAAAGCTCATTTATATGCTTCATTTATAAGTTTTATAAATCTAATAGCATCATCATACATGTATACATTATTGAAAAGTACATAAACTACACATCTCTCATTAACATACTTTAAACATATTTTTAAAAGCTTATTTAAATCATCGTCAGTATATCTATATCTATAGTTTACCTCACCAGGACCTATACCATGAAGTCTAAAATATACAATATCTGTATAATGTACAGGCTCTCTCCTGAATGGATCTACAACATGTATTATATCGTACTTAGATAGTATTTTCTTCAAAATTTCAACATTTTCATTCCATTTACCTCTAGGTTCCCAACCAATTACTAGATCTCTAGATTTAATATTATTGAAAAATTCTTCAATCCAATTTATAGAATCTGTATTAAATGGTAGTGATGATGGTGTTTGAAATATGTAAATTTTAGCATTTAGTGGTTTAACTCTTCTTAAAAATTCATTCCATATTTCAAAATTTTCTTTAGTTGGTCTAAGTAGACCATAATTATCTAAGTTTCCAGGTAGTTTAGTTTTAATTTTTCTCCATGTTGGAGATGATTTTGAATGTGTTAATGCTTGAAAAACTTTTACAGTAAATTCAAAATTTTCAGGAGCTTCAGATCTTAACTGTCTCATCTTATCTTCATTAGGAAGATCGTAAAATGTTTCTTGTAGTTCTACAACATTTAGATTATTATAATATTTAGATCTTGGAGATCTTAATCCACAAGTACCAACTTTAATCATACTATTCTAATCTTTCAAGTCTATGAATTTTAAGACTACAGTTTGAACATCTATAGATGTATTCAACTACTCTACACTTCAAAATTCTACTATAAAACTTATTTATGTACATTATGTACATATTTGATAGACATCTTGGGCATCTACATCCTCTAGCTACTACATTTGATACAAGGTCTATATATGTTGTAAGTATGTTATTTATAGATTCTTCTAAGTTTTTATCAATTAGTGATATCTCTACACTATACACTTTCGTATCTATGAAAATATCATACCAGTATCTAGCTCTATCAATACTATGCAATACTTCATCAGCTATTGTATATGCTCTTGGTGCAATAATTATTATAGCATTTACATTTGTTAATTGTAGTTCATCAATTATGTTTAGAGGATCATACCAATCTAGATAATCTTTCTCTGAGAACCATACTCCTACTGTGAGCCTATTTTGTCTTGCATTTAGTAGATTTTCACGAACTTTCTCTATATTAAAACCTCTTTCAATTAGGTAATTTATGACTTTATTGATAACATCTTGTATATTTATCATTTACCTACTTTCTCTAGATCACTTATGTCAATATCAAATTGTTTAAGTAGGCTTTTAGGTAATCTCTTCCTAGACTTCTTTATACCTGTTATAAATCTCTTAACCATGTTGTAGTATTGTAATAGTTCTTTAACATCTTTTGGACTAGTTCCTGAACCTCTAGCAATTCTTCTAATTCTTGAAGAGTCTATTATGTCAGGATTTAGTAGTTCTTCTTTAGTCATAGATTGTAGTATTGCATACCATTTACGCATCTTCTCTTGTGTAGCTTGTAGTTGTTCATCTGATAGTCCTTTCATGAATTGTGTTGGAAATGCCTGCATTGGTAGTAATTCGAGAATTTTACTTAGTGGACCTAGCTTCATTATTGTTTCAAGCTGTTTTTTAAATGTTAGTAATGTTAATTTACCTTCTTCAATCTCTTTTTCAATCTCTTTAACAATCTTCTCTTCTTCTTCAATAGCTTTAACCTTCTCTATCAATGTTTCAAGGTCTCCTAAACCTAGTAGTCTAGATACAAACCTTCTTGGATTAAATATTTCTATCTCTTCAACATCTTCTCCTGTACCTATAAATTTGATTTTTGCTCCAGTCTTTATTACAGACATTAGAGCACCTCCACCACGTGCAGTACTGTCCATCTTTGTTATAAATATGGAGTGTATAGGTACATACTTCATAAATGCTTCTGCCTGTGCTGCAGCTTGCTTACCTGATGTTGCATCAATCACTAACATGACCTCATCAGGTTTTAATGCTTCGTAAAGTCTCTTTATCTCATCCATAAGCTCTTGCTCACTCTTATGTCTACCTGCAGTATCTATAATTATGAGATCAACACCAAGCTTTAACATATTTTCAATTCCCTCAAGACCAATCTTAACAGGATCATGATGACCGGGATCGCCATAGAATGGTACACCTATCCTATCTGCTAGTTGTTTAAGTTGATCTTTTGCACCAGGTCTATGAATGTCTGTCTGTATAAGTCCAACCTTCAATTTCTTCCTAGTGTAGAAGTATGCTAATTTTGCAGCTGTTGTAGTTTTACCACAACCTTCAATACCTACAAGCATTAGCTTGTACGGTCTTCTAGGTATGTCAACTTGAGGTGGATTATCACCACCAAGTATGTTAATCATCTCATTATATATGATGTATATTAGATAGTCTTTTGGAGATACACCACTAGGTATTTTAGATTCTTTAAACTTCTTCTCAATATTTTTAGTAAGATTGTACACTATTTCAACACTTACATCAGCTTTCAATAATGCTCTTTGAATATCTTTTAATATCTCTTTTAGAGTTTCCTCATCAATGTATACTAGTCCTCTAATCTTTGATACTATCTTTGAGAAAGACTCTATTAATGTTTTCATAAGGTCACCATATATGTCTTACAGGTTTTCCATACTGTTTTGAAAGTTCTTGAAGATATTCATCAAGTCTTCTCAAAACTACTATACCTTCATTATACCTAATCTCGAATACTAGTTTTACAGGGTTTATAGGTGTCCATCTCATCTTTCTAATAAACATGACTCTCATAAGTCTTCCATAGTATTCCTCTAGTGTAAGTACAATTACACCACTTGCAAGATATTCTTCAACTCCAAATCTACTAATCTTCTTCTCCTCTCCTGTAGGTATTTCAGATGTTAATACTGTTGTTACATCTTTAAACTTCTTAAGTTGAAATACTAGCTCTCTAAGATATTCTCTAACCCACAGTATGTCATGGTGACTTGTTATTATTAGTGGTGCTATTGGATCAATTACAAGTCTCTTAGCATTATACCTCTTTATGTAGTCTATAATTATCTTTGCAAGCTCTCTAGGGTCTAATGTTATGTTTGACTCTCTATTATATACTCTAAAATGTGTACGGAAGTCTAAGAATATTAACTTTCCAGCATTTTCATACTGTTCTAAATCCCATCCTAGAGATTCTTTAACACCTCTCTTAACATCTTCTGATGGTTCATCAACCGTTATGTATATTCCTACCTCACCTCTATCAGCTCCAGTCTTTAGAAATTGTAATGCAAATATTGTCTTACCCATTCCTGCTTCTCCAGCTATTAGATATATTTCACCTCTCCTAAATCCACCCTGTAGTTGAATATCTAGACCATAAACTCCCGTACATGCCTTATTAGCATCATAGTACACATATGGTGTTGGTGGTACTTCAGGTTGGTATGGAACATTTACAGGTACTTGATATTGAGGAATTGATGTTTGATATGGATTTGCATATTCATAATATGGTGTCTGTACCTGACCTGATGATTGTGTAGATTCTTGTGGAATATTTACATACTGATGCTGTGGATATTGATATGGCTGTGTGTAGTAGTACTGTGGTGGAGGTGCTACATACTGTACCTGTTCTTCTCTCTTCCTCCTTCTCAATTTATCAAATATACTCATGACTAATCAAGTGATTTTTAACCATGCAGACTCCTATATAATTTTTGCTCGTAGGATAGAAATCACTACCTAGGCTCTACTCTAATATCAACGTTAAACTTCCTTTTCAATGCTTCAATTTTTGGTAATCCTCTAGATATTGCTATACCCATATAGCTTTCGGGTATCTTAACTATATACACATTATCTGCAGCTTTTTCAATTCTAATCTCGTTTGGCGGTATGTATTTTCTCAATGCTCTTACAATACGTGTCATAACCTTTCTATCGATTGCTGTTCTAGGTGGTAGTGTCTTCTTTAGAGGTACTATGAACTTCTCTTCACCAAATACGTATATTTCATATTCAGGTTCTCCAGTTATGAAATCGCGAACAACAACTACAGGTCTTGCAAGATCTTCTTCTCTTAATCCTTCAGGTACTTTAACAACCATCTCAAGTGCATACACTTTTTCAACTTCTCCATTTCTCATAAATATCACAGTATCAACTATTGATGGTAGTAGTCCAAGATCTACTCTATGTACGAATCTCTGAATTGCATCTATTGGTGATGTTGCATGTACAACACCTACCATACCAACACCTGCTAATCTCAGATCTATATATAGTTGAAAGTCTGCAGTATCTCTCATCTCGTCAAATATTGTGAAGTCAGGTCTAGATAGTAGTAGTAGATCGTGAAGTTCTTCAGATGTTGCGTAGGTTTTTGAATATTGTGTTATCTCATTTGGAAGAACCATATCTCTAGGACTTTCAATAGTCTTAACCACCTTTCCAAGTCTCATATAGTACTCTGCTAATGCTTGTGCAAATGTTGTCTTACCAGCACCTGGCTGTCCTGCAATTACAATACCCTCAGCCTGGTTCAATCTCTCAAATATCTTTGGATGTAGATTATAGTCTTCAAGTCTCTTTCTAATTACAGGTTTTGCAATTGTTATCTCAATACCATCAGATACTGGAGGCATTGCAATCACAACTCTATATTCACCGCATTGAGCAACAATTGAATGTTCTCTACATATCTCAAGTCTACATAGTGGTTCAATCTTAAAACTTGAACTTACAATCTCTCTAACAAGTCTCTCCAAGTATTCTCTAGTTAGTACATTCTCACCAACAGGAACTAGAGCCCAATTACCAGGTGTTCCACGTTTAGCATATGGTACACATCCTTCTTTCAAATGTACAGATAGTGTATGTTTATCGAAATATTTTTCAAATTCTAACCTTTTCTGCTTACCAGTATATATACATCTAGTTCCTGTAGCTGTACATATTAGGTATGCCATCTCTTCACTAGTTACTAAGATGGCATTCCACTCTCTAGCAAGTTCTCTACAAATCTCGTCAGCCTTATCAACATCATCAATTCTATATCCTTTAGGTAGTTCAGATATGAAATCTAGCTTAACATAATCTTCTAAGCCAAGCTTCTTAACACTAGTCATAATATCTTCAAGCTCTTTAATTCCAAGAAGACCAAGTGCACTACCTCTCCTATACTCACTCTCAAACTTCCTAACTATGATGGTATGTATCAGAACCTTACCACGAATACTACCCTTAAGTATGAGCTCTTTCAAACTACCATCTAGGAATACTGTACTATCCGGAATATACAGATCTACACTCCTCTCAAGACTCATCTCTTTCGTCGGCTAAAATAGTGAATAGGAGGTTTATAAATACGTGTCGATGTTAGGACTATAGAAAATTTTATGAAGTTAATGTTCACAACAGTGCCAGGAATTGAAGATGTAGTTATTAGAGAATTAGATAGAATGAATATAAACGTTAGAAGTTGGGAAAAGATTGGTATATCAGAACTTGGGGGTAGAATTATTGTAGATTTAGAATGTAAATCTCTAAACTTTATAAGAAAGATGAGAAGTATAGAGAAAGCATACATAGTTATAAACTATGGAATTTTTGAAGGTAAAAATATTGAAGATTTAGAAAAGCTAATACATAGTATAGATATTGAAGATGTGGTAAAATATCTAACACATAATACAACATTTGCAGTAAGATCTGTACGTGCAGGTAATCACAACTTCACAAGTATGGATATTATGAAAATATTTGGAGAATATGTTAGACAATATGTTAAGAGAACTAGAGGTTACATACCTATAGTTGATTTAGAAAATCCTGACGTAGTTATAGAGTTTGACATAATTGGAAATAGATACATACTATCGATAGAAATTGTTAGAAGATCTCTAAGACATAGACCATATAGAGTATATCATCATGAAGCAACAATAAATCCACCACTTGCATATGCTATGAACGTACTTCTAGACTATGATCCAGACGGTAGATATCTACTACTAGATCCACTATGTGGTTCTGGAACTATAATTATAGAAGGTTTAAACTACTATAGAAATTCTACATATATTGGAACTGATATAGACTATAGAAATTGTCTAGGATCAATAATGAACATAAGAGAAGCTGATATATATGATAGATGTTGTATAATATGTTCAGACTCTACAAGATTGAGTAAATTTATAAAGAGTTGTGATGGAATAGTTACAAATCCTCCATATGGAGTCAGGATGGAGCCAATAGATAAATTAGATAGATTCTATAGTAAGATTCTTAATGAATTTTACAATATTATTGATGTTGGAAGTAGAGTTGTATTCATAACTTCTAGAAGAGGTATTGTTGATAAGATATTAAGAAGATTGAAATTTCGTATTATAGGTAGGAGATTTGTTGAACAGGGTGGTATGATATCTACAATATACATACTTGAGAAAGAGATTTGAAAAATTTATACTACTTTGAACTTGCAGTTGGTATATTACTAGAACCTTGTGATAGATCAGCAAATAATCTATCAACTACTCTCTTAGGTACCTTATATACTCTCAATGCAACTTCTCTAATTAATCTGTCTGATGGTGCACACTTTTGAACGTTTAGTTTAACACAGTAGACATATTTGTATATCTTTCTCTCTGATGGATCAGCTATTTGACCGAGAACTATACCTTCAGCTATCTTAAAAGCTACGTAGAATTTTACATATCTTATCAATATGTCTTTAAGTTCTGTAAACACTTCCTGTAATGCTCTGTAGGTTTGTACAAAATCTTCTTCTGGAAAGAATGTTAGTAATGTCCCTGTGAATACATATCTCATAAGTCTAAATACTCTATCTTCAAGTCCATATCCTAACTCTGGAACGTTTATTAATTCTCTTATTGTATCTTTAAGTTCAGGATTGTTATATACATCAAAGTCATATCTCTTCAATAATCTGTACGCTCTATCACATCTATACTCTACATTGAATATGTGTTTTGTAGATTCTATAATATCGTCATCAAGTCCTAGACCATATCTCCCAATTACGAATATTGTTGCAATCTCCTTATCGTATATCTTTATTTTACTAAATCCTCTAAATGGTTCTATACCTCTCCTCTTATATTCAACATATAGCTGTTCTTCAAGTTGAGATCTGCTAGTTATTTGTCCTCTAAGTACTTTATCCCATAGATCTATTGCAACCTCTACTCTATCTCTATATAGCTGTCTTGTATCTACTCCATTCCACATTATACTTCACCTATCTATATTCTTCTAGAGATATGGTAGAGGTGTTACTAATTTAAAACTATCGGAACTGTCTTACTTATTGTTCATGTTTTTCTTCTCAACAACTATTCTGCACGGTATTGATAGTTTAGATTTAGCTCTTCTCAAAGCTTCTTTTGCATGTTCAACATTTTTCTCCTCGACTTCTACAAACATTATTATTGTTCCAGGTCTTTCAACTCTCACAGCTCTACCTACAGGTGTTCCAAATGCTAATCTCATACCTTCCTGAAGTCTGTCAGCACCTGCCATTGCTAACATCTTATTCTCTCTAAGAACGTGGAATGGATATACGTTAATTCTTAGATAAAAGTTTTCTTGACCTAGAACCTTGTTTAAATACTTAAACGCCATCTGTCTTGCAGCTTCTAGAGCATTCATCCTTATCTGACCTATCTCCTCAGCTACAAGTTTTACAACTGTGTCAAATCTTGCTCTAGCAGCAGCACTTGTAGCACCCATATCAAATTTTGGTATCTGTACATATGGTGCTCCATGTATATACTCAATCCTAGTGTATGGTGGTCCACTGAAATATCTATAACACCTTCCTGGTCTTAGTGGCATTGTAGAACTTCATAAACTAGGCTTAATAAGCGTTTGCATTTAGCATATAGTGCTCATATCTATGCGTAGTATAGGTCCAAAGTTGAGTTTAATAGTTGAGGCAGGTACTGGAGGTTTCTATGTTGCTATTACTAGAAGTTTCTTCATAATAATGTTAAGCTATGCAGGTTATAATTTAACATTAATATCAATAATATTTCTCATACAAGCTATAGCATCTACAATATATGCAGTATATATCTATAAGAGAGGAACATTTTCACATAACATATTGAGAATATTGACAATAGTATGTCATGGTCTTGAGAGAATATTCTGGATGATATTACCATTATTCATATATTTTAAAATTGTTGAAATCTGCATTGCATGTATTGCAATGTTCATAACAACTCCTGTAGGTATATTTCTAAACTACTTAATATATTCATCATTTACAGGTAGAGATATTGTAGATATTGTATCTAAAAGATTTGCTATAGGATCTGCAACATCTATAATTGGAATATTACTATCAATAATTACAATATGGATATTTCATGGAAATCTTATAGTATATACATACCTATACCTACTTTCAGGTTTTGTAGGTCTTATTGGAACCTCAGTATTATTAATAGCAGAATTTAAGCCTATAATATCAACAGTTCAAATATCTACTGTAAGGTTTGAAGTTGAGATTGGTAAAGTTACATCTCTACTGTTCTACATACTATTCTGCTCTTGTATAAACTTGATATATATGATATGGATACCATATATGAAATCTATATTAAAAGCTTCTCAAATATATGCAACAATAATAGCAATATCAGGATCTGTAGGAACTATAGTAGGATCATTAGTATGGAGAAGTAATAATCTATGTAGAATATCTCTAGTAATTTTAGTATTATCAACATGCTTACCAATATTGATAAGTAGTGTATATATTCAACCACTACTATACTTCATATTTTCAACCTGTACAATGGGTGGTTTTATACTGATAACTGCAATATACTCAACATATGTTACAGAACTTGGAACATTGAGAGTTTCAGCATTATCACAAATTGGTTATGAAGTTGGAACACTAATTGCATCAATAATATCTATGTTATTGAAAAATTACTACATACTATTTCTAATAGCTACAGGAATTGGAGGATTAACACTATCTATAGTACTAATAGCAATACCTGAAGTTGCAATAGTGCCTAGAAGTTTAGCATTAAACTATGCTAGAACAATATACAATATATCAATTACAAGTTTAACATATACAACACTATTTACAAAAGAGACAGCTAAACTATTCATAAGAATCTTAGGATTAACACTACTGATATCAATAATATATGCAATATACAAGATACTGCTAATACTAGTCTCGATATAGGGTATGCATAAGGTAGAAGTTGTTAAGGTAGCCGGGCCCGGATTCGAACCGGGGTCGGCGGGTCTGTTTCGGGCGGTCCGCGGCTTTATTTCTAGAGAGATCTGTTCTGGGTGTGTTTATATACCTTTCGCTATGTTTATATCAGATATTTTTTGAGGTTTGAAGAATGTAGTTATCTTATCTCTAAGTTCACTAGTTGCTTGATGTACATATTTTTCCTGTATTGGTTTTACAGATCCTACAATACATAGTATGTTTTTAGTATTTTCAGTTACTGAGGTTTCTTGACAATCTCTGTGAGGATATACATGTACAATCTTTCCACTCTCTGTAGCTAAGACTATGTACCTGTTGTCAAGTTTTACAGGTTTTTCTGAACCTAGAAGATTTACTTCTTCTCCATCTCTAGCTTTTCTTAAGATAAGTTTAGAACTTCCTAACCTGTCTAGATCATATATTCCGATTGGCAACATGTATCTTATACTTACAGCATTTCCTAAATCTACTACAGGGTTTATTTTAGGTAATTCAGATCCTCTCAATATTCTCCTAATTAATGCTTCATGAGCTGGTCTAACTTTAGTTGGATCAATACCTAATTTCCAGTAGAGATCTCTAAATGGTCTTATGAACGGACTATCTTTCAACTTGTTTATATCTAAATTAGATTTAACATATCTAACACATTCATCTATATATTTTAGAAGTTCTTCATCATACTTCTGCACTAGATCTCTAGCTGTGAAATAGAGTACATATACTCCTAGACTATGTACTTCACTGTCAATAACAACTTCAACATCCATAGAATATATTAATTCTCTATGAGCTATTTTAGATTACGATAAATTGTGAATTTGCTAGAGCTACTATCATATACTACACTAGTCTCAATATTTGGAGTAGCTGCATATATGGATTTTAAAACTAGAATAATACCTGATAAAGTTTGGATATTTACAATAATACCAACAATAATGACAATATTAATAATTATTAACAGTACTAAACTACTAGTTCAATATATTGCAAGTATAATTGTTGGAGGTGTAGTAGCATTACTATGCTATATATTTAATATAACTGGTGGTGCAGATATTAAAGCTATTGCATTACTATCAATAGCATGTTTACCAAAATTAGAAAAATTGAATAGTATGTTTAATATAGTTATGAATATACCAACTATAGCAGTTATATGTAACACATCAATACCAATACTGGGATACACACTATACGTACTTTTGAACAATATTAAGAATTTTAATAAGTGTAGAGAGAAAAGTGAACTTAGAGGTATTAAGAAGTTTCTATATATGTTATCTACAATGTGTGTTCCTGTTGAAGAAGTATTTAGAAATCCTCATAAATATGCTATTAGTAGTGTTAGAGTTGGTGATAAACTTATCTTAAAATCAATTACAAAGATAGTATATGATGATCCTATTGAAGAACTTAGAAGATATATAGATCAGGGATTGATATCTAGAAATGATAATGTGCTCGTTCTATACTACATACCGTATGTTACATGTATATTTATAGGTCTTGTGATGTATATTCTACTTGGAAACATATTTGTACACGCATATCAACTACTTAAAAATCTACTCTAATACTAGAGATGTATGCCGTTAGATGAAGTATATCTTAGACCTGTTAGAGGTATGAGAGATCTCTTACCTGAAGATTATTATCAAATTATTAATATATCTAACAAACTTTCTAAAGTAGCTGAAAGTTATGGCTATCTTAGAGTTGAAACACCAGCTCTAGAACATTTTGAAGTTCTTAAAGCTAAGGCAGGTGAGGAAATTATTAACGAAATATACTACTTTAGAGATAAGGCAGGTAGAGAAGTTGGTTTAAGATTTGATTTAACAGTTCCAATTGCCAGAATTGTATCATATAGAAAAGATTTACCAAAACCAATAAGGTGGTATTATATATCTAAAGTTTGGAGATATGATGAACCTCAACATGGTAGATATAGAGAATTTCATCAATATGGAATTGAGCTTATAGGATGGAGCTCAATACAGGCAGATGCTGAAAGTATTGAAGTTCTTATAAAATCTCTAGATGAGGTAAGTCTTGAAAAATTTGAAGTTAGATTAAACGATAGAAGAATCGTTGAGAATATACTAGATAATTTGAACATTCCTAAAGATTATACTAGATTGAAGATATTGAGAATATTAGATAAGAGAGGTAAAGTTAGTAATGAAGAACTTATAAAAATGTTGCAAGATGTTGATGTAGGTAGAGATGTTGCTGAGATGTTAGTAAATATTGCAAATACTGTAATTCCAATAGATAAGTCTTTGGAAGTATTACATGAGTTTAAGATAGATAGTTCACTAATAGATAATATTTCTAAATTAATCGAAGAGCTAGATGTTAGAGGTATTATTAAGAAGGTCTTTCTAGATTTTGGAATTGTTAGAGGTTTAGACTACTACACAGGTATTGTATATGAGGTATACGTTCCTGAGTATAGTTTAGCAATTGGTGGTGGAGGTAGGTATGATGATTTAATTGAGATATATTCAGGTGTGAAAGTTCCTGCACTTGGATTTGCTATAGGTATTGAAAGATTGGTTGAAGTTCTTCAACTTCAAGGTAAGTTAGATAAACCTAAGCTAGGTCCTGACTATTACGTATATACTGTAGGTAGTGATAGAGAATTGAGAGATGTTGCATATAGAATTGCAAATTCACTACGTTCTAAAGGTTTTAAAGTAATCTTAGAATTTGGAGAGAGAAGTCTTAGGACAGTTCTTGAATATGCTTCAAAAATTGGCTCTAAGAAATTCATAATTGTTGGTAAGAGAGAATTTTCTAAAGGTGTTGTGAAGATTAGAGATCTTGAGAGATGGGTTGAGGAAGAGGTTGAGATTGAGAAATTAATTGGAGGACAATATATATAATACGTTTAAAGTAGTATTATATACATGGTAGAGAAGGTTGGTGGTAGATCTTCTGAATCAGGTAAAGACCAGTATGGTAGAGCTAGACTTATAGACGTCATTGATTATGATGGTGAGAGAGCAATAATGCTATTCTCAGTAGAAGGTTGGGGAGATTATGTATTGCCAATATGTATAGATTCTGCTATGGCATTCTCAATTAGAAAAGCTATCGAGAATCTAAACTTTCCAAGACCACTAACACACGACCTACTAGTAACCATATTAGAAAAGCTTGATGTAACTATTGAGAAGGTTACTATAGATGCAATGATAGACAATATATATGTTGCAACAATAGTACTACGCGATAATAGGACTGGTGAAGTATTTTATATAGATTCAAGACCTAGTGATGCAACAGCCCTAGCAGTACGTGTAGGTGCACCAATATACGTAGCTCATCACCTTAAGAGATATGCATACCCATACTCACTATATAGGAAGATCATTGGACTTGGAGATAAGGTAGATATTGAAGAAGAGGAAAATACTGAAGAATAGTATGTTAAAAGTGATGAAGGCTGGTATTGCTGATAGGTGAAGAGTGATACCAATACTGAGGTAAGTCCTCTACATATTCGCATTTTTAGAGTAACCATATAATACACACCCAAATGTGTACATCCTTAAGAGACATTCTCAAGATCATATATCCAATATTTACACAGTATATCTTTGAGAGTATTCTAGCTATAGTAAACATATACTTCATATCTAGATTAGGAAAGTATGCAATTGCCGCATTTGGAACAGCTAGATATATAGAATTTATATTTACAGGTTCAACAACAGGAGCATTACTATTCTCATACACAACACTACTATCACAAACATATGGTTCAGGAAATCTTAAGTTATTTAAAGAAATATTCTCTAAACTCTACACAATATCTATAACATTCTCGTTAGGAGTTTCATCTCTAATAATTACATTTTCTCCAATAATTTTAAGATTAATATATCCTTCAAATATTGTAGATAATTTAGCATTAAAATATCTCTATGGATATGTTATTGGTATACCTGCAATTATACTATTTATACAACTATTATCAGCATTATATAGTCTTGGAAAAACTAGAGAAGCATCAATATGTTGGATACTTTCAGACATTATTAACATAATTCTAGACCCAATACTCATGTTTAGTCTTAATTTAGGTATACTTGGTGCTGGATTAGCATTATCGTTAAGTGTCTACGCTGTATTACCTCTAATGTACTACTTTCTAAATAAGCATGTAGATGTGTTTAATATAGATTTTAAGATTAATAAGAGTATTATACAGTCTCTAATACATGTTGGACTATTTTCATATATTGAGAGAGTTATAATTTCGATATTATACACAGTATATGGATCTGTAATTGCTAGATATGGAATTGATATATATGTGGCATATCAGCTAGGTCTAGTAATTGAGACATTCACATACTTACCAATACTAGCATTTAGAGATGTTGCAAATATTTTAGTTGGTCGTGAGGTTGTTAGAAGTAGAGAGAATACTACTAAAATATTGAATAGTATAATAGTGATATCTATAGTATTAACATCAGGACTTGTACTACTCATAATATTGCTATCACCAATATTCTTACCATATTTTACAAATAATGTCAAAATTATAAAATTAACAGAACTATACTTAATACTAGCAACATTAAGTGATATAGGACATGCAGTTACATTAGCAGAAATTGGAGCATTTCAGGGAATTGGAAGAGCCATGTATTCTGCAACATTAGATATAGTTTGCATGTTTGTAAGTAGAATTATACCAACATTGATATTCTACATACTTAAGATGCCTATAGTATTTATATGGTCATTAATGATTGTTGATGCATTAGCTAGAGGTAGCATACTCTATATAGCCTTCAGAAAATTGTATTGGAAAGTTAAGATATTTATCTAATAGTATTTGTTATTAGTTTAATTATAACTTTAGCTCTATCTCTAATAATTTTTTCGCATCTTCTCCATGAACCAGTCTTCCATATAGGTATATATTCAACTTTCTCTAAATATTCGTAGAAATATCTTCTAGATCTATTAGAGAAATCTTCGATTGTTTCTATGATTCCAACATATTTTGCATTATCTATAAACTTTATCTTATTTAATGCATCTTCTCTAGTATGTCTATATGAGAATAGGCCATACTTAATTACATCATATTCATTTTTTACATATTCTCCAAGTCCAATATCTCTATAGTAGTTTACTAATTTTCTAAGAGATTTTATCAGAGGTGATATATCTATTCCAAGTTTTTCACATATGTGTATATGCTGTATATGGCATACATTTGATGCATATGGACAAAGCATGCAAGATGTTCTTGATGCACCATAGTTATATAGGCCATGTACTATGTTATACATCTTACATATTTTAAATACGTCACTCTCAGATAAGTATAGTACAGGATTTATCTTTCTTGGGAATACTACTCTACTTCCATATAATGATCTTAGCCTTTTTATAGATTCAAAAATTCTCTCACATTCAGCATATACAATAGAGTCTTTTGAGAATTTTTTCAAGAATTTTTTAATTGTACCCATCTTTATAGCTCTACACCACTTCTCTTGAAGTGTTGGGTATCCTGTTGTTGTTAATTTTTCTAAAATTTCTGATTTTGGCACATGTATTATGTATAGAAATTCTCCAAATTTTGATATAAAATTGTCTGCAAGTTGTATTATTGGGTCTTCAAGAATTGGCATGTATGTAAATACTGCAAGTGGACTATATCTCAATATTCCTCTATTCCAGAGTTCGTATAAAATTATGAAGCCTGCAGCACTATCTTTACCCATGCTACATGCAACTACTATCTTCTTATTTACTATATCTTCATTCTTTATTTGATTTATTAAATATTCTAGATATAGTTCAAAATCTTCTTTATCATCTATAGTTTTATATTCTGCTAATGTTATAAACTTCTTATAGATCTCATCTAGTATTTCATGACTATTTCTATATTCTAGTCTTACTACACTATCTAGAGTGTGAACTACGTATATGTTTTCTCCTATATCATCTTTAATATATTCAATATGTGATTTTGAGAATCTCAACAAGTATATAATTGTCTAGTCACTTCTAAGTCTTACGAAAGATACATATGTTATAGTCTCCTTTTCATATGTGTCTTCCTTTCTAATAACTCTATACAGTACCTGTATTCCTGGTGATATTTCTACTGGAATAACCATTATTCCATAGTTTGGTGATAGTTGTTCTAGTAATGGTTTTGGTATATCTTTCTGTGCTGCTGCTGTTACTAGAATTCTATCATATGGTGCATATTGTGGAAGACCTTTAGATCCATCTCCTGTAAATACTTTAACAACATCTAGTAGGTCTAGCATTGCTAGATTTTGTACAGCATATAGTGCAAGTTGTGGAAAGTACTCTATCGTATATACAATTCCTTTTCTTTCCATAGCTTCTGCACATACAGCAGCATGATATCCTGTTCCTGTACCTATCTCAAGTACTTTAAGTCCAGGTTTTAGATCAAGAAGTTCGCACATCATAGCTACCATGTGAGGTGCTGATATTGTCTGATCAAGCATTACTCTCAGTGGTGTATCTTCATAAGCATACATCCTCTCGTGAGGTGGTACAAATCTATCTCTAGGAACTTTTAACATTGCTTCTTCAATTCTTTTAGATTTTATTATTCCTGCAAGTTTAAGTTCTTCTACCATTCTCTTTCTAGCAATTTGATAATCACTATCAAATATTATTAGATCACTCATATGCTACTCTATATTAAATATCTTTTTAACATTCTCTCTACACTTCTCAACTATAATACTAACATCAACCTTCTTCAATTCTGCAATTATCTTCACAGTCTCGTCAATTAATGTTGGTTCAAGTTTAAGACCTCTATACTCGTAAGGTCCATCACTTTCAAGTAGCATATTTTCTAAAGGAACTTTCTTAACAACTTCCTGATGTTTTTTCTGAATTTTAACAGCTGGATTTATAGATATGAAATATCCTGATCTTACAATATCTTCAAGAATATCTAGAGGTCCTGTATACCAGTGAAATATTGCTTTATCAATATCATACTTCAATACTAGATTATAAACTTCTTTCCAAGTACCTGCACAATGTAGATTTACAGGTAGTGAGTATTCTTTTGCTATTTTTAACATTTTTTCAAAAATTTCTCTTTGAATATCTATTGTATCTGGTACAAATTTAGTATCTAGACCAACTTCACCAATACACATAGCTTCACTACATAGCTTTTCTATAATGTATATCTCGTCTTTTGAAATCTTATCAACCATCCATGGGTGAATACCTACACATGGTATTACTGTATCATATTTTTTAGATATTTCAATTGTCTTTAAACTACTTGGTGCATCGTCAGATACTGCAACTATTGTATACTTACTACATAGCTTCTCTATAGTTACATCTTGAAATTCGTGTAGATGACAGTGTGAGTCTACTATTGTTAATATCTTTCTCTTCATGGTGGTATCTTGACTGTTAGATATCTAGCACCGCCATAGTAGTATAGTAGTTCAACATCTCTCCAAACATCTCTAAACTTGTCTTCTCTAACTATACATTCAAGTACTTGTCCAACAATTATTCTATGATCACCACCTTCATAATCTCTCCATAATCTACATCCAATTATTGCTAGAGAACCTTCAATTCCTGGTGTTGAAACCTTGTTTAGATTTATCAACTTTACACCTCTCTTCTTCAAATTTTCAATCTTATTTTCCTCTCTACCTGAAATAGAGCCACAATAGTCAGCTATCTCTTCATGTTCAGGACCTAGTATACATACTGTAAATTCAGGGTTTGATTTTAAACATTCATATGTAAATCTTCTAGGTGCAATAGCTATAGCAATTAGTGGTGGATGTCTAGATACAGGCATTATCCAACAAGCTGTCATAGCATTAAAACCTCCATCAGGTCTATGAGTGATTATTAATGTGACTATGCTGGGCATTATTAGGTAACATGCTTGTGACGTGTGTATAGACATGTATTTCATCTCTACCACATTTATCTAAGCAATAATTCGAGAACTACTATTTATAAACATGATTCTAAAACATTTATCGAAGTGCCATCACATATAGTACATGTTAAGTGGAGTAAAAAATTGATAGGTAAGGCAAGACCTGAAGTTGATAAATTTCTAGATGATTTTATAAAAGAAATTAATGATAAGATACTTGAGGAATGTATTGAAGAGTGTAAGAGTAGTATAAGAGGTGACAATATTGAAAATATATTAGAATTTTATGAACAAAATCTAGGTATTGAAATATCTAGATATAGTATTGGACTACTACTATACACATATCTAGATACTAGAGAACAAATTAAAATTATTAAAAATAGATTAAGAATACATGACTCATGGAGAATATTTGATCCATGTCTAGTATTTAAGTATATTGAAAAGATTTTTGATAGAGAAGCTATATACATAACATTAATACATATGATACTTGATGAAATTGCTAGATTAGTAAAAATTTCATATACAGATTCTAGAAGAGGTGTAGAATCAATATTAAGTACAGTACTATCAATATATCCTCAAGATGATATATACGATCTTGCTAGTAAGATTAGAAGTAGAATTAGAGAGATTATTAGAGATGTTGCATTTAGTATAGGTATTAATATTGATAAGATATTAGCAACAAGACATATACTACTTGTTAAAGATTTAGAAAGCTCATATAGAAATATGTTATCTATACCAAATGTGGAAGTATTAAATATCTATAATTTAGATTATGATAATTCTAGAAAGGTGTATAGTATAGTTAGAGAATTTTGTAGAAAATTTAATGTTAAAGTTAGTATAAGTATAAATCCTATAACAGGACATCTATCTATTAGAGATGATATGCTTCTAATATGTCAATTTAGGAGATGTTCTGGAGATATTTACCATGTCGTATATCCACATGTGGTTAATGTATATCCTGTTGGTAATGTCAAGATTAATATATATGACTATGTTCAAGATGTTAGATCTGGAGTGATGAGACTGGGACCTATGAAAGATGATTAGATAGGTGGACTCTGACCATCAGAATGTTTTAGTAATGATGAGAAGGGCCTCACTGAGAGATGATTGATACGGTTTGCGCTGATTATCTGGCTGTTAATACAATTTCTATTGCATATACTATCAATGTTGTTAATATTCCTGCTATTAGTGATTTACTTATACTCATTTTACATAACTTATTTAGACAATATGCAATTAATATACCTGAAATTACTATTGTTATAAAGTATACTACCTTATTTACTAGTACTGACTTCATTATCTGTCTTGCAGTTAGGAATATTATGTAGTATATTGTCTGTCCATAAAATGACATACCTGTTGATGTGAATACATCTATAAAAATTGCTGATTGTTTCATAAATCTCAATATTATAGCTAAAACTATTGTAAGTAGTAGCCATAGTAGTATTGTGAGTATTATAACAGCTATTGGTGTTGCATGTATTAGATATGTTATATTTGTTTTTCTAGCTACTTCAGGTATTACAATACTATACTCAACATATGTTGATGCTGCTATGAATGATATTACTCCAAGTATGGATATTATCCTTAAACTTCTCACGTAGATTCATACTATATGGAAGACTTAGAATTATAACCTTACTAGACTATCTATAGCTGTGAGTCTTAATGATAAGATGCTTAAGATTATTAGAGAAATTTCTAAAGATGATATTTTGAAAACTATAGCTAGTGATAATTATAGGAGCATAGTGTATATACATGTTGAGAATCCTGTAGAATTTGAATATGGACCACCTATAGATAGTGCAGATATTCCTGATGGTGTTAAGGAGTATCTCAAGTCTAGAGGAATAGAAAGGTTTCTAAAATATCAATGGGAAGCTTATCAACTCATAAAATCGGGAAATGACACAGTCATAGTATCTGGTACAGGTACAGGTAAGACAGAGGCATTCATACTACCTATAATATCTAGAATTGTGAAAGATGGTGGTATAGCTGTACTAATATACCCAACTAAAGCACTTGCAAGAGATCAATATATTAGAATTAGACAATATGTTGAGAAGGCTGGTCTAACTGTTGAAGTTTATGATGGAGATACACCTGAAGATGTTAGAAAGAGAATTTATTCAAATCCTCCAAACATATTAATAACAAATCCAGACATGTTACACTATGCCTTGATGTATGTTGATAAATTTAAAAATATGTTACCAAATGTCAAATTTGTAGTTCTTGATGATTTTCACATGTATGAAGGTGTGTTTGGTACACATGTACATTATGTTCTTCGTAGATTTTCAAGATTTTGTAAAGATGTTCAATATATAGCTACAAGTGCAACTATTGGTAATCCTGAAGAATTTTCAAAGATGATATTTGGTAGAGATTGTAAAATTGTTAAAGGTATTGTTGGTAGAAGAGGAATTGTTAAGCATATTCTTATAAAATCTAAAAGACCTAAAATTAGAGAGGTTGTAGAGCTTGTTAAAATATTTTGTAAATTTGGTAAGAGAGGTATAGTATTTGCTGATAGTCATAGACTTGTAGAATTGATTAAGAAACATCTAGATAAGGAAGGTCTTGATAGAAAGACTGCAGTACATAGAGCAGGGCTTACCAGAGAAGAGAGAGCAGAAATTGAAGATAAGTTTAGGAAAGGTGAAATAATGTTTATAATAGCTACACCAACATTAGAAATTGGTATTGATATTGGTCATGTTGATGTTGCAATAATGGCTACAGTACCTCCAAGCTATATAAGATATTTACAGAGAAGTGGTAGAGTTGGTAGAAGAGGTCAAGTATCTTATGTAATTCAAATTCTAGGTAATGATCCTATAAGTTCATACTTTGAAACATATCCTGAAGAGTTTTTCAATAGAAATCCAGAACCACTTCATATAGATCCTAGAAATGTTGAATTAGCGAAAATGCACATATTAGCAATGTGTGAAGATGCTCCTATAAAATTGTCAGAATTAGACGATTTTGAGTATAGTGTAGCTATGGATCTTGTTGATGAAGGATTACTAAAGATTGTTCATGGTAAGTATCTATACCTGACTGATAGAGGTAGGAAGGTAGTGTCTAGATTGAAAAGTTTGAGAGGTATGGGTGATAGAATAGAGATAGTTATCAAAATTGGTAGTAAGGAGAAGAAGATAGGTGAGAGAGAGTTACCAATAGCTATTAGAGAACTATTTCCAAACGCTATATACCTACATGGAGGTAGAATATACAAGGTTGAGAAACTTGATATAAATTTGAGAAGAGCATATGTAGTTAGACTACCTGAAGATACAAACTACATAACGTCACCATTATACACATCAATACCTAGGATAGATAGAGTAATTGAAAGTGGTAAAATTCTAGGAATACCTTACCAATATGTTGAACTTACAATTAATGAAATAGTTGAAGGATATGTATTGAAAGATATGTATAGTAGTAGGATAATAAGTGAAGAATATCTAGATGAAGAAATATCATATGAATTTAAGACTAAAGGACTAGTACTATACTTCCCACTAATAACATTTTCAAAAATAGAACCATTAGACTACCTTGAAAGAGCTAAAGCTTACCATGCTGTAGAACATGCATTAATAACAGCAGCTCAAATAAGCATTGGTGCAGGTCAGACAGATCTAGGAGGAATATCATACCCGACAGGAGAGATAGTCATATATGATGGTTATCTTGGAGGTTCAGGACTTTGTAGACAACTTATGTATAAGTTGAGAGAAACTATAGAGATTGCATATAAAATTGTTAAAAATTGTAAATGCTTCGATGGATGTCCAAAATGTATATACTCTCCATACTGTGGTAATAATAATAAGTATCTATCTAGAAGGAATGCAGTTAAAGTCTTTGAAGCAATATTAAGAGGTGCTGAATCTAGTGAAAGAGAACTACCAGTAGGCACCAAAGCTTATGTATGATATTCACTCTAGCTACTTCTTTTTCTTCTTTCTTTGAGCTTTCTTCTGTCTAATTTCTTCTCTAATTTTATCAGCTTCTTCTTTTGGCATATTTCTAAGCTGTATGTAGAGTGGTTCTATTTTCTTTCCAATTTCAGCATTGTCATATACATGTACTTCGACTTTACTCTTACCCCATCCAAATTCTGTATATATATGTCTGATGAATACTCTATCTACCTCAACTCCAAGCATTTCAGCTATTTTTTGTCTTACTTCAAGTCTATTTGGTGTTGGTAGACCTATATGCCATATCTCTACCATTAATTCTCTTCTGAAGAGTAGTGGATTTCTTCTATCTTCAACAATTTTATACACTATTTTTCCAGGTTCAACGCCTTCTGGTAGTATTTTTACAAGATTTTCAGGTATTGACATGCATCATGTCAATCTTTAAATATTTTAAAAAACTTTACGGAACATCTATAGCGTATATTCCCTTTCTTGATAATCCTAATGCTTTTGCTAATGCTGATTTTTCAGGATCGATAATTATTATTAATCCATACCACTCATCTGAGAAGTCTGTTGATCCACAGTATGGACATTTTGGCTCATTTTCAGGAACTACAGCTTTGCAGTTTCTACATGCTTTATATCCTGGTAATGCTCTCTTTCTACCTCTTCTTCTTGGTGTTGCCATACTGTACACCTATACTCTACTTACCAGTCTTTACAGGCTTTTTACGTAGTGCCTGTATGTCCTCTTCAATCCACTCATACTTACCTAAGAAAGGTTGTCTTGCTGTTAAGCTTATTCTTAGTCCAAGTCCTGATGATGTTAGTACATAGCTTACACTTACTATTCTTACTCTAACAACATCACCTTTACCAAGTCTTCTCTTACTCTTCTCACCTATGAAAGTTCCACTTGTCTTATCGTAGAATATTATGTTATCACTCATCATCTGTGTTTTATGTAGTAGTCCTCTTACAGGTCCTATTCTGATGAATGCTCCATATTCTGTAGTTTCAACAACATCACCTTCAACAATCTCATTATTTAGTGGTGAGAATACTAGTATCTTAACTCTAACTTTATGATATGTTGCACCATCACCAAAAGTTATTATTCCTTTCTTACTTACCTCAAGTGATAGTATCTTAACAAATATTCCAATATCACGCTCAACCTTACCCTCATACTTATCTCTAAGCTGTTCATATGCTACCTTGTCAAGTGGTTCTCCAAATCTTGATGGTGGAATCCTAACATAGTCTTCCAATGTCACAACTCTCCACAAGGATAATCTCCATACGCATACTATTGCTAGTGTTTATGAAGTTTACGTTTTTAATCAAGAACAATTCTATTCTTACTAGCTAAATAGTAGAGTACTTTACAGGAAGTATTTTCTAAAATTCTCTTTCTAAGTTCTAGATCACATGTAACTACATAATCGACATTCTTCTCAATACACATCTCAAATATACAATCATCACATATATCACTACTACACTTACATATAGACATGTACTTCTTTACAAATTCTAATGCTAATCTTGCAGCATTTCTAGTTTTTATTTCTCTAAATTTTAACATCTTTTCAAGTTCTTTTAATGTTAATTCAGTGATTGTAGGAATATGTAGACCTACTATATCTTTAACATTTTGAAAAACTTTAACATTTTCTCTAAACATCAATATTAGTATACTAGTATCGTACAATACTACTGGTACTCTACTACTCATATACTACGTGACCACCACTTATAGTTCCATAACCAACTATTCTCCACCTATTCTCAACCTGTTTTGTTATTACCATTTTAGAACCTTGTTCTGCACATATAGCTTTTCTCAATGTTATTATAATTCTCTCCTTCTTCACATCTTTAACCATTCCAAGTACTGTTGCAGCACCTGCATTAATCATCAATACATCACCTTTCCTGATCTGGTACTGCTTCTCCTTCCTGATTAACTCATACTCAAGCTCAACTTCAGACCAGACTGGTGGTAACTGATTTGGTAATCCTACAACACTACCTACAAGTGAGTCTGCCTTCGTTAATGCTGGGTCTAGTTTTGTACCTATTCCAACGAGTGCTCCAGGTTTTGCATATTCTACAAATTCTGTACCTATGGATATTGATGTTATCCATGTTCTTAATGGTACATGTTTAGCACCAAGTTTAAGTCCTGGTCTTATCTAAATCTCATCATTAACCTTCAATTGTCCTCTAACAACAACACCACCAAGAACACCACCTACCAACTTTTCTGGTGGTGTACCAGGTTTGTTGACATTGAAACTTCTTAAGACGTGCATCATTGGTGGTCCTGAACTCTGTTCTTCATGTTTTGGAAAATATTCATGTATTAATGTTGCTATTGCATCAATATTCACTTTATGTAATGCTGATGCTGGTATTATTGGAGAATTTTCAGCCCAAGTACCTGATAGAAATTTCTTAATTTGTTGATAATTTTCAATAGCTTTCTCTTTCGGTACTAGGTCAATCTTATTTTGAATAACTATCATCCTTCTAAGACCCATTATTGTTGCAGCTAGGAAATGTTCTTCAGTTTGTGGTTGTGGACATGGCATTGATGCATCAATAATCATTAATGCACCATCTACAAATCCAATACCGGCAATCATTGTTGATAGTAGTACTTCATGTCCTGGAACATCTAGAATAGATATTCTTCTAACAAGTCTAGGTTCTGAACCATCAGGACATTTACCATTTTCTAAAAGTCCATCACTTACATACCTATACTCACCATCTTGACATTCGTAAATTCCAATTGTTATATATCCCAACTTTATAGTCATAGCTCTCTTAATCTCTTCACTATGTCTAGCAACCCAAACACCACTTAAAGCCTGTACTAGAGTTGTTTTACCATGATCAACATGTCCTAACGTTGTCAGTATGGTGTCTGGATATATGAAATTGCCCATATACATGAAGCTAAATATTAGAGAGTTAATAAGGGTTCGGGAAACTTACAAGATTAGCTATGTTCAATCTTCTCAACTTTAATCCTTCTCTGAGAGTCTTCTCTCTCAATACTTAGAAGTGTAGTATTGATATTATTCTTCAAAGCTTCTCTAATAATTTGATCTATAAACTCTCTACTTTGAGAAGTTATTATTAATTGATTAACGAGACACTCTTTAACTAACTTTGATATTAATGTTGAAAATGATGATCTTATAGCAACATCAACATATGGCATTGGTTCATCCATAATCATGAAATCTACATTATGATTAGCAACAACATATACAGAAAGCATAAATGATAGTGAGAGAGTAAGTCTCTGTCCATCACTCATTCTAGATATTGGAACACGTCTACCACCTCTCAAACCGTATAGAGTATATTCACTAACTAGAGTGCCAAGTCTCTCCTTAATACTCAACTCAATTCCAGCACCAGACATGTCTGAGTATGGGTACATGAGCTTGAAATAGTTATCTACTAAATCTCTAACTTTCTCAACCATCTTCTCTCTTAATCTAGATTGTACTTTCCTAATTGCAGATCTGACATTAGTTAACTGATTATACAACTTCTCTAGACTATACACTCTATCACGAAGTTTTTCGATAGATTCAACAGGAATTGAAGATAGTATTCTCTCTAATCTAGAAACTTCAATACTCAAACTATTTAACCTATTTCTAACTTCATCAAGTCTCTTACTAATATCTTGAATTTCTAACTCTAGAGATGTTAACTGTTTTAAATCAAGTCCTGAACTTTTCAACTTCTCTTCAAGTTCTCTCTCCTCTCTAATCAAACTCTTCAATTTCTTAAACTTCCTAAGTAGTGCAATATTTTTATCAACCTTGTCTATTCTCTCTCTAATCTCATCAATCAATGCTTTAATTACCTGACTACGTCTCTCAAGAATTCTCCTATTCTTTTCAGCATTCTCTAATTTAGCTATAACATTACTATACATCTCTCTCAAAGTCTTAACTTTACTATACAGTTCTTCATATTCTTCAACAATAGATTTTAATGATTTAATCTTAGATAATGCATGTTCTAATTCTTCAACCTTCTTCTGAAGAGACTCTAACTCTTCAACTCTACTCCTCTTTCTAAGTTCTTCAAGTCTAGATTTGATATTCTCAAGTACATTATCATCAATCTCTCTACCACATATAGGACAATTTTTCAATCCTTTTCTAACAATTTCACTAATTATAGCTTCAACATGTCTATCAAACTCTTCTATAGACTGTATCTTCTCTCTCAATCTATCTAACTCTTGTTTAATATGTTCAGGAGTTCCATATTTCGATATTAGAGACTTATACTCTCTATACTGATCTTCTATCTCTCTAATTCTTCTCTCTAAAATTCTAATTTCATTACTAAGTCTTTCAGAGTCAGCTCTAAGTTCTTCACATAGATTTGTCAAATTTTCAATTTCTTCATTAATCTTCGTTAAATAATCTTCTAATCTTCTAACAATATTAAATATTTTCATACTAACATCCTCTAAATTTTGTGATGTAGTATCGATTTGTGAAAGTTCTTCAACTTCTCTACTTAATAGTAACTCTTCGAGTTTAGATATTAAGAATGATTTTATTAAATCAAGTTCAACTCTAATAGTTTTTTCAGATACTTCCTGATAATTTTTTAATTCTTCTTCAAGCATTTCTCTCTCGGCTTTAATTTTAAGATACTTAACGTAGTCTGACTCTACTGTTGAGAATTTCTCTAAAATTTGTTTTCTCTGTTCAATTAATTTTTCAAGTCTTCTTTGAAGCTCAGATTCAACTTCTCTATATTCCTCAATTTCTTTCTTCATCTTTTCTAATATCTCTCTTGCATTTTGTATTGAACCATATTTCGATAATATTTCAGGTAGCTCTTTATATGATGATAATTTCTGTTTCTCTCTTTCTAAGATTTCTTCAATCTTTCTTATTGGTATAGCTTTGTATATCTGTTCAAGCATTTCAATTCCGAATAATCTATCTATTACTAAGCTTCTCTTTGCAGGAGTTCCATATACGAGTCCTTCTAAAACTCTATGAGTAACTAATACAAATCTTGAGAAGTCATCTTCATCTAATTTTAATATCTCTATAATCTTCTCATTAACTTCTCTAGCTGTTGAAGCTATCTTCTTATTATTAAACCACAATTCTGCAAGTGTTTCTCTAGCAGAATCTCCATATCTTCTTAAATGTCTAATTATCTTCACTACATTACCTTCATAATCTTCTAAAGTTAATTGAACTCTAGCTTCACTAGCCTCCTCATTTATTAAATCTACAAGTTTTGCTATCCTCTCTTTAATTTCAAGTTGTTGACCATATAGTGCATATTCTATTGCTTGTGCAATACTTGACTTACCTGAACCAACAGGACCGTAAATTGCTATGATTCCTGGATTAAACTGTACTACATGTCTACCTTTATATCCTTTAAAATTTTCAATTACTAATTCCTTAATTCTAAACTTACTCATTTTCTATATCTTCAATACCGAGATCTCTTAATAACTTAAGTATGTATTCTCTAACCTTTCTCTGACCACCCTCCTTATATGCTCTATATAGTTCTTCAGCTAATCTATATGTTTCTTCATCTGAAATCTCACTTTTTAAGAGTTCTATAATTATCCTATCAATCTCTGTACTCATACTATCTTACAGATTTGTTTGCTATTATTTGAATCCATGGATTATCTTTAAGATATTCAGGCATTTCAATCTTCTCTTCTCTTCTAGATACTTCAACAGCTTCCTCTTTAACAGGTCTAGCACTGGTATCGGTACACATATTTTTCAATCTTTCAATCTCTAACTTCAGTCTATCTATAACATTCCATATATCTTCAATATCTTGTTTATAAGATTTCATATTACTCAACATCTTCTCTATATTTAGAACTCTCTCTTCAATACTTCTCACAAGATCATACACTTTCTCAATTTCATTCTTAACATATTTTTCAACTATATTCTTTATATAATTCTCGATTTTTGATATATCTATATCATATGTCTTCTTCACACTAACTGCTGGACTCTGTAAGACTTCTCTAATCTCCTCATTATCGAAGTCTACAACTAATACACCAATTCCAACCTTCTTCAACAGTTTTCCATCTAGTATACTTACAGTATCTCTACCTGTCAATATATACATCTTATTGTATTCTGATCTTTTTGATGCTAATAATGTTATTTGTCTATTTAAATCATCTATGTCAGGTATATCTTCATATATTAGAAATTTTATAAATATTGTATTATCACCTTCTCTAAGTATTGCTGAACTATCACCTAGCTCTTCCAGTATTAAGTTATTTTCTTTTGCCCATCTTTTCAATAATGTTCTTACCTTATCTAAAATTAGTAATGATGACATCGTGATTATCTTCTACTAGGTTGTTGATATATGTTTCTATTTCCATGTATACCAACCTTCTTTATATCTCTCATTCCATTTTACACTTGTTGGAAGTGCATATCCATATATTATTGCACCTCTCCAAACGCTGTATTGTGGATCTTTTACCATTCTAACATTTAGCTTATCCGCCATATCTGGAACTTTTTCAGACATCATTATACGTATCTTCTCTGTACTTGTACATGCAACATCTTCAAGTCCTGGAGGTACATTCCAGTTAAATGCACCACCACTCAATATTATTGAGCTTACAATCTTCTCCTGTATTTCTACAGGAGTCTTCTTAACACTCTGTATTAATGCTTCTGCTAGATCCATCTCACCGTAGAATACCATATCTCCAACAACTACATCTTCAATAACTAGTCTACCTGTCTGTATGTAGCTTGTAAATTCTTCATGTTTTGGATTGAATATTATTTCACCAATTAGAAATCTCATCCATGACTGTTCTACAAGTTCAATCTCTACTAACGGTCCAATCTTTACTTTTATAGCAAATCTCTTTGGATCTTCTCTAGCTTTTCTAATAGCTTCTTTAAGATTTCTAGGTACTAGACCAATCTCTCTCTTAACAATTTCAATAACATATTCATCTCTTGCAAGATCTCCATAACCTGCATCTTTCAAAATTTCTCTAGTTATTGCATTAGCCTCAGCACCACCTCTATTAAGTGCTACAATACCTTCACGTATTGGTCCATAGCTTATCGGTACTACCTGTATATTTCCATGACCAGCCTCAATTACTGAGCAGGTTACTGCCTTCTCAGCTATTGCTACTGCAAATGGCTGATCTATTACTGTTACTGCTGCAATTAGCTTACCTTCAAATTCTTCATCAACTTCTCTATGAAGTTCCATAACTTTCTCTCTCATATAGTCAGGTGCTAACGCACTTAGAGCTATAACTGTGTAGTATCCTCTGAAGTCTGGTTGATTTGCTACTTCTGGATAGAATTGTGAGAATCCAAATCTTATCAATTCTTTAATAATTTTCCAAGCATCTTCATCATCTTTTCTAACAATACCATCTTTTAATGGTTGTCTAAGATTTCTAGCTGCATCACGTATTGAGCTTAGATATTTAGTAACATCATCACCAACAACAACACCTCTCTCAAGTACTGTCTTTGGTATTAGCATTTTTATACTTTCAGGAAGATCTCTAAGTAGTAGTCCTCTACTTTGAATCATTCTAGGCTTCTCACCTAGAGTTATTGGACCATACTTGAAGTATCCTGTACCGAAGTCTTCTGCATATGTATACTTCAACTTGTATCTTGACTCGTCTGCTAGCATTATTATTCTAGGACATACTTAACAACTACATATTCTTTACTGAGAAGTATGTAGCTTTCAGATCCCCAATCTATTACTTTGATGTTTGAAATTACATTTCTAAGTCTTTCATCAATTTTAGAAGCCTCTTCTAAAGATTTCAATATCTTATCTATAATATCTCTATACTTATCTCTATCATGTACTTCCAAGTATATCATCATGTGGTATTTAGTACCATTATCAACAACTATCTTCTTAACATCGCTACTAGCTACCTTACCTATAACACACGTGAGTAATTGTCTCACAGCTTTCTCAATATTTGACATGTCTAAATCTTTCACACATGAATTCACTATGTCTCTCTCAGACATCTAGTAGAACTAAACGGTAATACTTTAAAAATACACTGTGCATAACGTGCTCGGATCATACATGTCAGCACCAGAAGCAGTAATACTAGTAGGTCGTAAGCCAACAACAAACTACGTTATAGCAACAGTAATGCAGTTCAATGCTGGTAGTAAGAGAGTAATACTAAAGGCAAGAGGAACAGCTGTTGCAAGAGCAGTAGCAACTGCAGTAATGGTTAGAGACAGATTCATGCCAGGACTAGTAGAGATAAAGGAAGTGAAGTTAATGAGTGATAGAATAGCTGGACAGGGAGGTAAGGAGAGATACGTAGCAGCTATCGAGATAGTACTTGAAAAGAAGTCATAAGTAAAAACTAAAAATTGTTAAAAGGTTGTATAAGAAGACGAATTTTTCCAATGCCTTTTCTAAATCTTCACTAATAATCTACCAAAAATATCTACATACTACATCAAGTTTTTAAATAAGTTAAATGAAACTACACGTGGATATAATATATGACAAAAGTATCATTTAGAGGATACATATTGAGTAAGTCTATAGTCTACGATTTTTCTGGAAGTAGAATGATAAAGATAGACATTGTTGAAGAAAGAGAAATACCAGGACCAGTGATTGCTGGTAGTGATGAAATTGCTAGACTTGCTAGAGAGGTAATGCCACTTGTTCAACAACTATTAAAATCTATGCCACTTCCAGGTCTTGGAGCTACTAGTGGTAAGATACCAATACCAAGATTGACAATTTGGCTAACTGAGGATGAGGTAGAGATTTTAGGTAAGCTTGATGTTGGTGATTATGTCGAAGTATCTATACAGGATGGTAAGATTGAGATTAAGAGAAGTGAACCAACTGAGAGAGAGGTAGAGTCTTCATCTATATAATCTCAGTATGGTATGCCGAAATCATATTCTCTCTCTAACTTTTGTAGATCTTGAACCTTAATTTCAATTCTACGACCTGTTGGTAATCTCCTACTTATTATTAGAGGTAGTTTACCTTGCTTAAGTTCTTCTAGAGCAATAATTACTGGATCATAAGTTCCCAAGTTTGAGATATCTATCATAGGTTTAGCACCCATAGCTAGTTGTTTAGCTCTAGCGGCAACAATTCTAGCAATCTCATACTTAGTTAATCTTGGTGGAAATGGTAAAGATCTCTTCTCTAGAGCAGATATCAATTCCTCTATAGTTTTTGGAAAGTTTTCTTCAAGATTAAAAACTCGAACTTTACTAGATTTTGTAGTAGTTGAAGATGAAGACATAGTATAGGTAGATTTATTGAGGGTTTTAGAAAACTTACTCTCTCAAAATTTACGACTTTTAGAATGTTGAAAATTACTTACTCTCCTCCTCTTCTGGAGCACCTGTCTTTCTAGTCTTTCCTTCACCTTTTGATGGTGCTGCTGCAATTATATCATCTATTCTCAATATCATTATTGCTGCTTCTGTTGCAGCCTTGATAACATTCTTCTTAACTAGTAGTGGATCTACAACATTTAGCTTATACATATTATCAATCTTACATCCAAGTACATCAACACCTGCATCAACCTCACCTGCTTCATGTCTCTTTCTTAATTCTGCAATTGCATCTACTGGATCTAGACCAGCTGTCATTGCTAGTATTGTTGGTACATGTTCTAGAGCATCTGCGAATCTGAGTACTGCAAGCTGCTCCTTACCTGGCAACTTTCTACCCCACTCTCTTAATCTTCTAGCAATTTCTATCTCAAATGCTCCACCTCCAGGTACTATCTTTGGTTCTCTATATATGTCACGTACTACGTGTAGTGCATCTTGTACACTTCTCTCAGCTTCGTCAAGTATTCTATCTGCAGCACCTCTTATGAGTATTGTTACTGCTCTTGGATTTGGACATCCTTCAATAAATAGCATCTTCTCTTCACCAACCTTTCTCTCTTCTACAAGTTTTGCTGTACCTAGATCTTCTGGTCTGATGTCTCTTAGACTTGTAATTATCTTAGCACCTGTTGCTCTTGATACTTTCTCAATATCACTTCTCTTTACTCTTCTAACAGCTAGAATGCCAGCCTTAGCTAGGAAGTGCTGTGCAATCTCATCAATACCTTTCTGACATATTACAACATTTACACCAAGCTCTCTCAATTTGTCAACATAGCTCTTCAATATCTTTGCCTCTTCATCTAGGAAAGCCTTTATCTGGTCTGGTGATGATACTGTGATCTTAGTACTCCACTCAGGCTTTTCAATCTCTAGTGGGCAGTCTAGAACTGCTATCTTAGCATTTTCAACTCTTCTAGGCATTCCTGGGTGTACAACTTCCTTATCAAGTACAATACCATCAATTAGCTGTGTCTCAAATAGTGACTTACCTCTCTTCTTCTCAATCTTAATCCAGTCGAGATCTAGATAATACTTTCCATCTCTAATCTCAACAGCCTTACTACATGCATCAACTACAATTCTTGCTAAGTAGTCTCTAGCTTCAGCAACAACTTTACTACTTAATGCGTTCATTGCAACTCTAATAAGCTCATCCTTGTTCTCAACATTTACAGGCTTCGCTATCTCCTCAGCAATCTGCATAGCGTAGTCTGCGGCTTTCTTATATCCTGAGATTATTATTGTTGGATGAATACCCTCGTCTAACAACTTCTCTGCCTCTTCTAATAGCTTACCAGCAAGAACTACTGCTGTTGTTGTACCATCACCAACCTCAGCATCCATCGCTTTTGCAACCTCTACAAGAAGCTTTGCTGCAGGATGCTGAACCTCCATCTCTTTGAGTATTGTTGCACCATCACCTGTAATTGTCACATCTCCAAAAGCGTCAATGAGTAGCTTATCCATACCTCTAGGTCCAAGACTGGTCTGTAATATCTCTGCAATTACCTTAGCAGCCATTATGTTACTTCTTCGAGCATCTGTGCCAGTTGTTCTCTGAGTACCTTCCTTAAGTATTAGAACTGGTGCGCCAGTTCTTCTCTCGCTCATGTTCTCGTATACTACATGAGACTCCACTTCTATAAAAACCTTTCTCTATATTGAGTAAATGTGAAAAACTTCTCATCTAGACATGTCTAGAGGTGATTTATAGATAGAGAAGAGAACCGTAGTAGAACTAGTAATACTAATAGTAATAGTGCTACTCCTAGCGTACTACATAGTATCACAATATTCAGGACTTGGAGTACCGTGGGCTGTAGTTGGAAGTTATAGTATGGTTCCAGCATTAGATATTGGAGATATAGTAGTTTTACAGAAGACACCAATAACTGAGATACATGTAGGACAGGTCATTGTATACATATTGAAAATGCATGGTGAGAGTATAGAGATTGTACATAGAGTATATGAGAAGATAGTTAGAGGACATGTAGTGTTTATTAGAACTAAAGGTGATGCAAATCCAATTCCTGATCCATGGCTTATAAATAATAGAGAGATTAGAGGTGTTGTAACGCTAGTAATACCTCATGTAGGATTGATAGGTCTAGTACTTAGAGACTTGATATTTAGAGGAAAAGGACAACTGATACTACTACTAATGTTAGGAATAGTCTACTTACTAGTCACATATATGCTATGTAGAGTAATTGAAGAGTAGTCTAGTAGTATTGTGATAATTCGTGTTTAACTATGTTGAGAGTGTGTAGATACATATTTAAAAGATGTTTTAGATAGAAATATGATAGTTGTGCTTCAGGAAGGTATTAAAGATACCACAACTGCACTAGAAGGAGAAGAACTTATTCGTGGTAAAGATGGGAGGATATTTAAATTGAGAGAGTTTAAAATGGAAGATCTAGATAAGGTAGTATCTATTAATAGGAGAGTACTACCAGAAAATTATCCACCATTCTTCTTTGTTGATCACTATTTAACACATCCAAAAGCGTTTATTGTTGCTGAAATTGATGGTGAGGTTGTTGGATATGTAATGTGTAGAGTTGAGTATGGCTGGTCATACTTTAAAGTTGGTAAACCTGTGAGGAAAGGTCATGTAATATCGATTGGAGTTTTACCACATGCTAGAAGGATTGGAATTGCATATAATATGCTTCTGAGAGCATTAAGAGTATTAAAGCATAAGTATGGTGCATCTGAAGTATATTTAGAAGTTAGAGTATCTAACGAACCAGCTATAAATCTATATAGAAAACTTGGATTTACAGTTGTAAATATAATAAAGAAGTACTATCATGATGGTGAAGATGCATATGTTATGGCTAGAACATTAGAAGACTTATCCTAACATTCAGACTGTGATAAATATATCAAAATTACAACTTTTAAACTTCCTTCCTGAAGATAGTGTAAAAGATGATTAATGGTGATTGTAGTAACTTCATACTTAGAGATAGGATTACTGAAGCAGATGTAGTTAGGTATATTGCATGTATAGTACGTAGACAAGCACTATACTGTGCAGAGAGGGGTCTACATTGTATAGATGTGCCATGCTTTTCCTCAAGTGTAGTTATGATAGATAGACAGGATAGGTATAGTAAGATTAGAAAGATTTGGAAAATTATTAAGAAATTTTTAGTAAATAATGAGAAGAGAATTAGAATTTATGATGATGATGATCTTCTTAGAGTTGACTTATACATAGTTTTGAAGAAAGGTACACTATACTTAGATAAGTCTGAAACATACATGCTTGATGAGTATGATTCTAAGAATGTGCAATGTGTACAGATAACTAATGCGTATAAACTATATACATATCTAGAAGCTAGGTTAGAGGAGGGTAATCTTATTCGTATAAATGTGATATACCTACTTAAGAAGCTTGTAGAGGCTGGTCATATAGATCTTCTAGATTCTCTAATTAATACTCTACTACTGATATACGATATTAAGAGTGGTAATTTTAATAAAATTGCAGATCTCTACCTAAATATGAATAATATAGTTTCAAAACTTTCATATTTTAAAGATGTTTTAAAAGATGTCTTACCTGAAGCTCATAGTAGTCAACTTCTAGATAAGTTAAAGAGGAAGATTAAGCCACTCTGCGATATCTTAATGTCAGGTTTGTAGGATTTCCATGAATCTACATCTCTAGGTCATGATGTTTGCATGATGTCAAATTTATGTATTAGATGACATAGATATTTAACGTGACTGTGAGTAATTTGAAGATTGAGAGAGATAGTAAGCATGGTTTATCTGGTGTTCTTGCCTTCTTCAGACTTTTCTTAGGTAATAGAGCAACCAGGAGAATAATTAAAGCATTGTTAAAAGAGGTTGAGATTAATGGTGAGAAAAGACCTCTCTTAGATATATGTTTAGCATATTTTGCTGGAGTTGTTAGAGGTGGTTTACCTCCTATAGCCAGGTTTGTCAGTGAAGTATTTTCTGCATGGATGAGATTTGCATTAGCATTATTGAAGACAGATGATAAATTTGCTAAAGAGTTATTAGCAGATCCTGCAACGAGGAGAGGTGTATTGTTGGTATTTAGGACTATTGCTCTAAATGGATTAACAATACCATTACCATTTGAAGCACCATTCTTCATAGTTTGGAATTTTACAAATATGTGTAATTTAAGATGTATACACTGTTATCAACGTGCAGGTGCTGAAGTTAGAGAACTCACACTTGAAGAGAAGTTGAAGCTTATAGACGAGCTTGATAAGATGTTTGTATGTGGAGTAGCTCTCAGTGGTGGTGAACCAACAATACATCCACACTTCCTAGATATTGTTGCAGAGATATCTAGACGTGGAATGTATGCTGCAGTTGCTACAAATGGAATAGCATTAGCAGATTCAGACTTTGTTAAGAAGATGAAGAAGGCAGGTATGAGATATGTAGAGATTAGTCTTGATCATTCAAAGCCTGAGATACATGATAAGTTTAGAGGTGTTCCAGGTGCATGGGAGAAGACTGTTAAAGGAATAGAAAATTGTGTTAAAGAGGGATTTTTCACAGCTATTGCAACAACAGTAACAAAGTTCAATATTGATGATATTGAAAATATGATAGATCTTGCTGAAGATCTTGGAGTTAGACGTATAGTATTTTTCAACTTCGTACCTGTTGGTAGAGGTAGAGATAATTATAAGATTGATTTAACACCTGAAGAGAGGGAAGAATTTCTAAAATTATTAGCAAGAGAGACTAGGAGAAGGAAAATTGAAATAGTTACAACAGCACCACAATATGGTAGAGTAATACTACAAGAAACTCAGGGAGAACTTGCAGCACCAACACACTTCGTACCTGCTCTAAAACTTGGAATATATAAAGCAGCTGTAGAATTTATTGGAGGTTGTGGTGCAGGTCGTGTATATTGTGCAGTTGAGCCAGATGGAACAGTAACACCATGCGTATTCATGCCAATACCTAGAGGTAATATACGTGAAAAGAGCTTTTACGAAATTTGGAAATATGATGAATTAATGAATAAGTTTAGAGATAGAAGAACATTCACGGGAAATGTATGTTCAAGATGTAAATATAGAGATATCTGTGGTGGTTGTAGAGCAAGAGCATTCTCATACTTTGGAGATCCACTAGCAGATGATCCAGGATGTCTATACTGTAGAGCAGAATTCTATAAGATAGTTGAAGAAGGTCCTGCACAAGAGACACTATACACAGTAATTAAGTGGAAGTACTAGAAAATACTTTAGAATATTCTTAACATGGTCTAGAGTATGGAAATATTCATACTTGGAGGATATTCTAGAAGTTCTAAATTTAGAAAAACTATAAGAGATTTTGATGAAGGTAAACTAACATATATAGAATATTACACATCTCTAATTGAAGATCTAGCATATCTCTGTGGTGTTCAAGATGGTTCAAATATGACCATAATTCAAGATCCACAGATAGATTTTCATGACATATTTAGACCCTTCGTAGAATCTTGGAGAGGAGTATACTATGATGGTCTATTGAGATATTTTGACAATAACTTCTTCTATAGAATTCCCGTATTTGTAGAAGAGCCAGATATACAGAGATGTGTAATATCTACAAGATGTAGATTACTTAAGAAGTTTGTACATTATAAACCAGTTAAGATAAGTGTTCCAGGACCTATAACATTTGTTAATATGTCTAAAACCGATCTAGATAAGGTAGAGCTAGCTTACTCAATATCTAGATTATACATTCTTGATGTTGAGATTGGTGGTATAAAGCCTGAATTTTTACAGATTGATGAACCATATGTTGCAGATCCTGATTTTGATGAGAAGTTTCTAGACGTATTGGATGGATGTGTTAGAGAGTTGAAGAAGGTTTATGATAGAGTTATACTATCAATATATTTCAATGTTCCTAAGAGTAGTGTGTTAAAGAGAATATTTGACACTTCTGTAGATCTTGTATGTATAAGCTTTGTAGAATATACAGATAGAACATTTCAAGTTTTGAGGGATGTTAAGCCTGAAGGTTCAAGACTTGGTTTAGGTATTATTGATGGTAGAGATATTAAATGTGAAGATTATGAATATGTTAAGAAGATTGTAGATAAAGTTCTTGAGATAGTTTCTGATAGAAAGATTGGTGCATTAACAACATCTTCAAGTTTTGAATTAATACCATTAGAATATGCTATTGAGAAGACTAGACTATTAGGACGATATGGTTTAAGGATTTTAGAGGAATTATCTAAGTCATGACTTATAGATTACCAAAAGCATTCATAACAACTGTAGTTGGTAGTTATCCAAAGTTTCCAGAAGCTCAAGAAGCTATAGAGAAGAGAAAGAGAGGTCTTATTGGTGAGGAGGAGTTTAGAAATATTTGTAGAGAAGCTATTAGGAAGGTAGTTCAAGACTACATCACTGCAGGTATCGACATAATTAGTGATGGTGAACAGACAAGAGAAGATATGGTTGTATTCTTTGTAGAGAGAATGAAAGGGTATAAGGTAGGTGATTGGGTTAGAATATTTGACAATGTCTATTTCAGAAAGCCTATAGTTGTAGATAAGGTTGAGTATTGTTGTAAAATGATTATTGAAGATTGGGAATTTGCAAAAAGTGTCAGTGATGGAAGACCTGTAAAATTCATACTTACAGGACCATACACAATTGTTGATTGGAGTTTTAATCTATACTATAGAGATAGAGTAGAATTAATGTTTGATATTGCTAAAGCTCTCAGAGTAGAGATTGAGGAAGCTGTTAAGAGAGGTGCAAAATTTGTTCAAGTTGATGAACCAGCACTATCTACAAGACCTGTGAAGGAGGAAGTAGAGATTTTGAAAGATGTTCTTAAAGAGATGCTACATGGATTAGACTGTAAGAAGATAGTCCATATATGTTTTGGAAAAATTGAAAAGATAATACCATACCTTCTAGACTATCCTGTAGATCAATTCGATTTTGAATTTAAGAATAGTAACTTTAGACTATTACCATATTTGAAAGAGTATGGATATAATAAGGAGCTTGGATTTGGTGTTGTTGATGTACATACACTACGTGTAGAGACTGTTGAAGAGATTAAAGATGCTGTATATAGATTATTGAAACTCGATATTGTAGGTCCTGAAAAGATTTATCTAGATCCTGACTGTGGTTTGAAGAGACTTCCTAGAGAAATTGCTTTAGAAAAATTGAGAAATATTGTTAAAGCTTCTATAGAACTTAGAAGAGAGTTTGGTTATGATTAATATCCTTCCTCTTCCTCACTCTCAAACTCTTCCTCACTATAACCTCCACTCTGTGCTTTCAATTCCTTACTTATCTCTTCTGCAACTCTTCTAAGATATTCCTCAACCATTGATATTGGTGTATCTCTCTCAACAAAGAGAACTTGAACATTGTTAGATAGGAAGTAGTAGTATGTTAATCTTGTGCATACTGTTCCAATTATTACATTAATATCGTTTAGAACTTTCTCATGAAGAAGTTTACAATACTCTTCTTCAGGCATATTTGAAACTTCTTGAGATGTTGCTAATGCATTCTTTCTATCTTCAACAAATGTTAATGTTCCCTTCTCCTCATCCATGTCATATATCTTAAACATCTTAGCTACTGTAAACATCCTGTTGGATACTATGTTTCCATCGTCTGTTGCTATTGCTATTCGAATCATGTTCTATGATGCTACGATGATTTAAAAGTATGCTACTTGAAAAGTACTCTAGATTAAGTATTCAAGTGACATATTTAAATCTCCTCTAAATATCTCTTAAAAATCCTCATAGTAGGTGCATCATAGTGAGACTTGAAAATATGACACTTCTAGACTTCACTCCAAATAGACTAGTATTGATACCTATTGGAAGTGTTGAACAACATGGACCTCATCTACCATATACTTGTGATACTATAATTGCAGAATATCTATGTTCAATAGCTGAGAGAGTACTTGGAGATACAGTACTAGTACTACCACCAATATACTACACCTGCTCTATGGAGCATAAAGACTTTCCAGGAACTATATACGTACTTCCAAGAACATTTATGAGATATATTGAAGATATTGTAGAGTCAATAATAGAGACATGTTCACCTAGAGGAGTAGTACTAGTTAATGGACATGGAGGTAATTGTGAAATTCTAGATCTTGTAGCAAGAACGTTAAACTATAGAAATAGTATCAAAACATATCACTACTATGTACTAAATGAGAGAGTTAAGAGAAAATTGAGAGATTTACTTGGAGATGTATATGTAGAACATGCAGGACTTGTAGAAACATACATGATAATGACAATAAATGAAGAACTTGTAAAATTTGAAAGAATAGTTGATATTGTTAGAGAAGGATCATTAAAATTATATAGAACTAAGGAAATCTCAGATATTGGTATAATTGGAAGATTAACTAGAGATTTAGATAAGGAGAAGGGTAAACAAATACTTGAGATAGTTGTAAATGATTTTCTAGCACAATTAAATAGAATATTACAAGGACCACCAAGAACGTAACTACTCAAGAATATAATTAACAGCATTTAAAAACTTCTCAATTACAGGTAGGAAAACATCCTCAACAGGTAGTAATTCTAGAAATACTTTATCAGGACTTTTCTTCATAATGTATCTGAAAGATGGATATACATTTCTATAAAGTGTTAATGGATTCTCTATTGAACCTAAGATGTAGAAATCTACATTACCTCTAAACTTCTCAACATTATTGTAATATGTCTCTAATGTACATACTATTATACATCTCTCATACTTATCTAAAATTCTAAAGACTTTATCAATATTCTTAAATCCGTATACTTCAATATTCTTCAAATATTTCTTATCTAGAGGTTTCATTTTTAAAATTCTTTCATCAATTTCAATATTATTGAAATACTCTCTCAATTTGTCTGGTGTAAATGCTCCAATTCTCAATACCTTATGTGGAGTTTTTGTTAAATCTATAACTGTTGAATCAATACCATACCTAGCTTCACCGTAGTCAACTATCAGATCTACATATTCTGAAAGATCTTCAATTACGTGATATATATTTGTTGGACTTGGATTATCTTTTAGATTTGCACTAGGCATATAGCATGGTCCTACTCTGCTTAGTATATCTCTGGTTAACTCTATGTCAGGAACTCTAATACCAATCTTGTTGTTGTTAATATCTTCTACTATTAAAGTTATTGGATTTGGTGTTATATTTTCGATAATGTCTACATACTTATCTTTAATTATTATTCCAAAATTCTTAAGATCGTCTATATGTGATATATGTATTGTAAATCTTTCGTGTCTACCCTTTATCCTGTATAGGGATTCTATGTTTTTTGAGTTTATTTTTATAGTAATTCCATATACTGTCTCTGTTGGTAGTACTATAAGCTTATCATTATTCAACTCTTCAACACATATATCAACTATCCTATTTTCACATTCAAATGCAGGTAGTATCTTTACCATAATGTTTCTAGTATAGATTTTTGAGAATATAATTTTCTAACATTTCTCACTACAACGCTAGCTATCTCTTTTGGAAGTTTTTCATTTATAGTTTTGATAAGTTCATCAATATTATATGTTGATAATATTGGTTTTATGTTAACTATGTTTCTCATATCTTCTCTAATATGCCAATTTCCAATACCAATATAGTATTCAGGTAGTATTTCTCTAACTATTATTACTCTACACTGTACTCTTCTTCTATATAGTGTCTCTAATATTCCCATTCTAGCAGCTTCAAAACCTCCATCCATAGTCTCAACATTGCCTTTTAGATCTTCCTCAATCTGTACTGATAGAGTTGGACTTTTCTTAACACCACTATCAATTCCTAATCTTGGATACCAGAATTCTAGCCATGAAATTTTTAATGATCCTGGTATCATTATTACTGTAAATCTATTATTCATATATGTTATTTGATAAAATTTAAACTTATCTAAAAATTCGAATTTTGTAATAGTATTTCTAAGGTATTGAGATATTATTCTATCAACTGCAGTTATAGCCCATCTTGTAGGTACTAGCTTTCTAAATCTTCTAGTTCCAAGTAGTCCAAAGCTAAAAGCTTTCTGTATAATGTATATATCAATACCATCTCTATACAATTTAATAACAGCATCTCTTGCTTTAAGGTCTGTATCATATATAACTTTCTCTAAACTTCTCTCAATCTTTGGATTTGAAGATATTTTAATATTTCCTAAAACTCTAACACTTAGAGGTAGTAGTTTTAGATCAAATATCATGTTCTTATCAAGTATCTTCTCTATAAATACATCACAATCAACAGGTTTTGAAGATATTTGAATTAGAGATATCTCTCTACTTAACAATTTATCTACATCATGTACGTCTACATTTTTATCTAATATTGATATCATACTTGATCTAATTTTAACAACATCATCTAGAGAAAGGTTGTTTAACCACCATCTTTGAGGATCTTCTAAAAATTTTACATCTCTATCCTTATCTGGTGATATTCCTGTGTATATGTTTACTTTCGGATAGTTAAATTCTCCAACAACACCACTTGGAGGTGTACTTCCTAGTACTACGCTGTTTGTAGATATTTTTGTGAAAGTCTTTATAACAACCTTCAATCTCTCCTTTATTGGACAGCTAGGTAAGCCACAGAGCTTTTTAAATGTCTTACATCTATAACATACTTCAGGTTTCAATACTGTATATACCACTAGACTAAGTATACTATTCTAGATTTAATAAGTGTGATTTTTACTGCTCTTCACCCTTCTCGGAACCTCCCTTCAATTTCTCTAAGACTTTCTGAAGCTCTTTTTCACCAAGTGGAAATATTGGTCCTTCTTTCCAGTTTGGTGGATATATTAATACAGCATTTATCTGCACTATCTGCTCATTTATCGTATTACCTCTAACAAGCTTTCTCCTTCTTTCACCTCTCTTTCTTGGATGAAAACCTGGAGGTCCACTTAGTAGTACATACTTCTTTACGGGACCTTCAATGTATGGTAGCATTGGTGCACCTTCATAACCACTTCCTCCTGTAATCTTAATTTTAAATCCAGGAGGTAGATCTATAACACCTTTAAGTATTGATGCTTCAACAATATCACCAATTTTTAAACCTATAAATCTCTGTGCTACTGGATCCTTAATTTCAAATTGTCTAGATTTTCCAGACATTGGATCTGCAAGTACTAGTTTAAATGTTGGCATGCTTATTATGTGGTGAGTGTGAGGGTATATAAGACTAACTATATATGTCTTACTAGATAGTTATGATGAAACGTATTCACGCCGAATGTTGAGGAAGATTCCACGAGCTGATCATTCACTCTCACATTCATAACCCATACTCTTCAACTCATGTATCAATATTTCAGCTAAAGCCCACTCAGCATCTGGAAGTCCTTCAAATACTAGCTTACTATCTACATATATCCTAACTTGATCTCCTACTAACTCTATAACGTTTAACTCATCTATACAGGTCATCTCTTTAATAAAATCTTCAACTTCTTTAAGCCAAGACCTCAATGTGTATATGTAATATTCAGGACCTTCAATTCTTATAGTTACAGGCATAGACATTAATATATTGAATAATTGTTGTTTAAATAGTACTATGAGACCTCTAGTCATAGGTCATAGAGGTGCCTGTGGTTACTATCCTGAAAACACGCTAGTATCAATTAAGAAGGCTATTGAGATGGGTGTTGATGCTGTAGAATTTGATGTTAGAATGACTAAAGATGGAGTAATCGTACTATTCCATGATGAAAAACTAGACAGACTATTAAAAATTCATGGAAGACTTAGAGATAGAACATTTGAATTTATTAGAAAATTCTCTATAAGGGGAGAGAGGATTCCAACATTAGAAGAAGCATTAGAAGTTTTAAAGAATAAGAATGTTAAAATTATAATTGAAATAAAGGAGCCAGACACTGTAGATAAGGTATTAGATATAGTATCTAGATATGGTATAGAGAAGAATAGAATTATATTTGTATCATTTCACCATAAAATTATTAAAAATGTAAAAGATAGAGGATATATGTTTGGTGCAATTTTCGTATGTAGACCTATAAGTCTTGAAGATATGTTTAAACATGAAAAACCAGACATAATATTGCCAAGATATGATATGCTTGATAAAGAGCTTGTAGAAGAAGCTCATAATTTAGGTATGAAAGTTGGTACATGGGTCATAAATGATGAACATGATCTACAGAGAGTGTTAGAGTTTGGAGTTGACATGGTAGCATCAGACTACCCAGATAGAATAATTAAAGCTCTAAAACAGACAAAACTGATCTAACCACACATTCAAGAACATGATAATCCCACAGATATATATAGGAGCGAAGCTATACTATACAATATGTATGTTAGAAAACTTACTATAAAAAATTTTAAAGGTATAAGAGAGGTTGCAGAAGTAACCTTCTCTAAAATATCTATAATTGTTGGAAGAAATGATGCAGGTAAGAGTTCTATTCTTGAAGCTATATATCTATCAACTTCTAGTCTCCGAGGATTACGTGATCTAGCTGATCAATGTACACTGTGTATTCTAGCCGGTAAGTATAGCTCTATCACAAATTTGCTATTTAGAGATTCAAACTTATCAGAGATAGATTTAGAGATTAAACTTAATGAGCATACTTACACTGTAAGTACATTGTTATCGAAATCGAGATTAGCTTTATTGAAAAAGTGTAAAGAGCTAGGTATAGAGGAGAGAGATGTTAGAAAATATCTTGATCATTTGAAGAAAGAGGCAGCTATATTTAAAAGAAAGTTATCCGGAGTAAGCAAGATCTTTAATCTAATTAGCACATTGGGCTTTGAAGTATTGCAACTTATACGTCCTGAGGAGGTTCTACCTACTCCAAGAGAGGTAGAGGAAGAGGTAGAGAGAAGACTTGAAATTGTTGGTGGAAGATATAGATATGATAGACTTTATTTATGTACGTTAGTGAATAGAGATCTCTACGGAATGTCTTATTCAATTTCACACACGTATGGAATTGCTACCTTCGCTGTAGGAATGAGAAGAAAAGAAGAAATACAGTTATTGAACTGCATTCTCATAGATGTAATTGAAAGAGGGAGAGTGTTATTTAAAAATCTTCTACGTAAAATTATAGAACTAGGCTTAAGTAGTAAATTAAAAGAGTATATAAACACATATATAGATTATATTGAAGATTTAGATTTTGTACCAGGAGACTCTATAAGACGTGTAAGATGTCTTGTTAAGTATAGAGGTGTAGATAGACCACTCGATATAGAGCTATGTGGATATGGCATCAAGAGTTTTATCACAGCACTACTGGCATATACCGTAGCAGAGAAACTTAGACCCTCTATAATCCTCATTGAAGAACCTGAGAATACGTTACACCCAGGTTTACTTAGAAAATTCTGTGAAATGACTATAGAATTTGCGAAAAAAGGCGTACAAGTCATACTTTCTACACATAGCTTAGAATTAATTAGAGAATTCATCAATGTACTTAAGCTGAAGGAGGAGGGTATAGATAACTTGAACCTCATAGCACTAAAGCGTGATCTTAGCAATGGAATGACCTCAATCGCTAACTACACAGGTGAAGAAGTCGAGTTAAATATTGAAAAGCTTGGTTATGACCTAAGACTCATAGTGTAGCTCTGCCACAGACTTATGGTTAAGGTAATGTTTATCATCACTGAAGGATTGCGAGACTGCTTATTGTTGAGATTAATGATGGAACACTTATGTGGTATATTAAAAAACGTTGAAGTGTTAGGTGGGCATTACATAGGTGGAAGAATTGTTGATTATATATGTAGAGGGAAGATTTCCAACAAGCATGATTACGATGTGTGGATTATACCATGTGGAGGGTGTGGAGGTGTTATAGATTTCCTCAAACACATAATTTATTCAACGATCAATCACGGCACAAAGCCAATAGTTATTCAATATATTCCTTTAGGAAGATCTGAAGTTATTAAAGAACTTCAGAAATTCTCTGTAGAGTCTGTACGGCAAATTTCGGTTTTAATCGATTATGATTGTCTAGATAATCTACAACATAAAATTGAAGATTTATGTAGTAGGAAATCTCTGAGGCTAGTGCTAACAGTAAAAGAGTGCAAGTTCGATATAATCCCAATTCGAAAACAATATATTGACATCATATTTAGTAACTTTACACTTCGTATAAATATACTCTCTTATTACAACACAGCTGAGGAATTAATACTAAGATTAATTAAAGAGTGTGAAAAATATAGTACATCAGAGGATCTATCAAAGATATTGCAACTAATTAATAATTTTAAAAGTAAAGGTGTTACTGATACATTAGCAGTTAAAGGTTCTCTATTTCTACTAGGTGGATCATTAATGGATAAATTCAGAGGAATACGTGAGATACTTAAGATGTGTATAGATAAGTCGAGACTGTGTAGTGAGTTAGAGAGGGTTTTTGAAATATAGTTTCTAGTGCTGTAACATCAATAATTTGACTTCAAGTCTACTGTGTTGATGTATTGAATATTGGTAGTCTATGACCAATGGTTTATTAACTCTTTAAGAAGTTATCTAGTTGTATGAGCTTCATGGAGGACTTTGAGAGATGGATGAAACGTATGATGAAGTTCTTTGAAGAGATGGAGAAGGAGATGCTTGCAGAGTTTGAAAGACTTGAAAGGTTGAGTAGAGAACCTGGTAAGTTCTTTGCTATGGGTAAGCCTAGAGTGTATTATTATGGTTTTGAAATTACTGTAGGTCCTGATGGTAAGCCTAGGATTAGGGAATTTGGAAATATAAGACCTAGAGGAATTGAAACAGCTGGTAAGCCTGTAATAGAAGTTCAGGAAGATATTGAACCTCTAACAGATGTTATTGAGGAAGATGATAAGATTAAGGTGATAATGGATATGCCTGGAGTAAATAAGGAGGATATTAAGGTAACTGTTAGTGAAGATGGTACAAAGCTTACAGTATCAGCTAAGGGAGAGGATAGGAAATACTATAAGGAGATTGACCTACCAGCACCTGTAGATCCAACAAAAGCAAAGGCAACATATAGAAATGGTGTCTTAACAATAGAGCTTGAGAAGAGGGAGAAGAAGAGGAAGGGTGTCGATATTAAGGTTGAGTAAAATTTAGGTATATTTTCTAGCCTTCTCCTCTCTTGAATATACTTTAGCAAGTGCTGTAGGTATTCCAAGCTTCTTCTTTCTAATCTCGATATACGATACTACTGCTAATACTCCAATAGTTAATGCGTATGGTAATGTGTAGAGTAGGTATGGTGATACAGGTATTCCAAGTCTTGGAAGGATTGTTGCTAGTGTGTCTGAACATGCTATTAAGTATGCTCCAACAATGGCATATATTGGATGCCATAGACTAAACATTGCTAATGCAATAGCTAGCCAACCCTTTCCAAGTGTAACACCTGTTGACCATACAGGTATTACCTCTAGTGAGTAGTATGCAGCTCCAAGACCTACTAAAAAGCCTTCAATTAATGTTGCTACATACCTAACCTTATTTATAGATATTCCAAGTAGATCTGCTGCATGTGGATTTTCACCTACAATCCTAATTTCATACCCAATCCTAGTTCTATACAACATGTACCATAGCAATACTGCTACGATTATTGATGTTAAGATTAGCGGATCTATACATACGCCACATATACTTATTGTTGGTATTGTTATTGTTGATGGTAGTGGAACACCAACTAGGACAATACCTAGAGTATAGCTAATACCTATACCTAACATTGACACTGCTAAACCTGAAACTATGTGATTTAATCTGAGATGTACCGTCAATACTGTAAATATCATGTTAAATGCTATTGCTGATATTGTTGCTGCTATAAATGCATAGATTACATTTCCAGTATATACAGCAACTGCATATGCTACGAGTGCGGCAATTGCGAAAAATCCTTCAATTCCAAGATTTAGAAGTCCAGCTCTCTGAACTATTAGCGATCCTTCAGTTGCTAGTAGATATACTGTAGATCTCTCTAATATATCTGAAACTATTATTGAAATATTCATTTCTTCTTCTCAACCCTATCAACTTTAATAAGTCTTATTTTAACACTATACCTAGTAAAGAAGTATGTCAATAATATACATGTAAGTAGAAGTCCTTCAAGTGTATCAACCATGTATGAAGGTATGTTTAATGCTGCCTGCATAGTATAGCTACTTGCATATATTGCTGCTAGGAGTAGTGATGCAAGTATTGAATATTCAACTCTAAGTTCGCAAAGCCATGCAGCTATGATTCCAGAAAATCCATAAAATGCTACAAATCCTGGTTGTAGAAACTTAGCATAGTATGATAGGTATAGTGAACCTGCAATACCTGCATACATTCCACTTATGAACATTACAGTACATATCAATCTTCTATATCTAATACCTGCATAATCTCCAACTCTAGTACCTTCAGCAAGTAGAGACATCTCTAATCCTAGTCTAGTCTTCTCAAGTATGAACCATGCAATAATAGTCAATATTGCTAATATTATTACTGCAGATGTTATAGGTCCAATATTGGGAAGTTGATAATTTTGAGGTAGTGGAAATGTCTCAGGAAATCCAACCTTACTTCTCCAAGGACCATAGCATAGGTAGTTCAGTATGTTTGTAGCTATGTACAACATCATCAATGTTGTAACAGCCTCATTAGCTTCCGTAAATGCTCTAAGAACACCACAAATAAGACACCACAATCCTCCAGCAATTCCACCAATAATAACTACAAGTGTGTAAGCTATTGGTTTTGGAACATTTGGTATGAGAGAAGATATCCAAAGTAGCATTATTGCACCTAGAACATATTGACCATCTTGACCGATATTCCACAATCCTGCTCTAAATGAGAATATCGCACTTAAACAACATAATGCTACAGGTATTAAATTTACAATAGTTGAAGATATTGAATATGGTGAGAATGATCCAATTATTAGATACTTATAGAATAGTATTGGATTAACACCTAGGAAGTATGTTATCGGTGCAGCAAGTAGGAATGCTATTAATAGTGACAATGCTGTATATAGTGCTTTTCTAGATTTTGAAATTTTTTCACGTCTTCTAACTACAATATCAATTTTATAGTTTAAAATTTTCATCTTCTCAACTATGTTGATAATAATTCTCTAAGTTTTTCAATGTCTAAACTATCTACTCTAGATTCATAAACTATCTTACCATTAATCATTACTAAGATTCTATCACATAATCTCAATAGTTCTTCAATATCTTCAGATGCGATAATTACTCCACATCCTCTATCTCTAAACTTCATAAACATGTCATGAATAAGCTTTGTAGTTTCATGATCAAGACCGCTAGTTGGGTATGATGCTATTATAAGTCTAATATCTCTATTTAGAAGTTCTCTAGCGAGTATAACTCTCTGAATCATACCACCTGACAAGTCTGCACAAGGTACTTCAAGAAGTTCTTTACTTAGTCCAACCTTGCTTAAGATATGTTCAAGATTTCTGAACCTACTCTTAACATATATGCCAATTCTATTTGTATATATGTCTAAATCTCTCATAATTAAATTATCACGAACTGTGAGTGATAATGCAGAACCTATACTAAGTCTATCATCTGGTATATATGCTACTCCGAGTTTTCTAATAAATTTTGAATCTCTATTTGTGACATCTATATTAAACATGTATACTTTACCTGACACTACCTTTCTAATACCTGCAATTGCTTCTAGAAGTTCTCTCTGTCCAGAACCTACAGGACCTGCAATACCTACTATCTCTCCTTGATAAACTTCTAGACTTACATCATCTACAGCTATCTTTCCAAGATCATCTTTAACTTTGATATTATCTACCTTTAATATTGGTGTAAGTCCATTACTATATCTTCTACATTTTGAATATTCTAAATCTTCACTATATCTTCCAAACATTGCAATTATCAATTCATCTTTAGTAATTTCTTTGACATCTTTAGTTAATACTTTCTTACCTTTTCTAAGTACTGTAACTCTATCAGCTATTTCAAATACTTCATCAACTTTATGTGTTATGAATAGTACTGCCTTTCCTTCATCTCTCAATTTTTTCATTATATTCATGATGTTGTCTCTATCTTTCAATCCTACTAGAGATGTCGGTTCATCGAATATGTATATTTTTCCATTTTTCATAAGTGCCTTAACTATCTCTACTCTAGCTTTCTCAGTAGCTGATAGTTGCCATATCTTTGCATCTAGATTAATCTTAATATTAAACTCATTCACTACCCTCCTAATATTTTCTTGAAACTTTTTATCATGAGGATTTTTACCAAGTGCTAATGCTATATTTTCTAAAACTGTTAATGAGTCTATAAGTACTGGATGTTGTGATACTGATACAATTCCAAGTTTTTGGGCATCTTTTGGAGATCTTATAATTACTCTTCTACCCTCTAGATATATCTCTCCTTCATCGGGTATGTATACTCCAGATATTATGTTTACTAATGTCGTTTTTCCTGCACCATTTTCACCTAGTAGTGCATGAATCTCTCCATAGTTGAGTTCAAAATCTACATTATCTAGTGCTGTTACGTGTGGAAATTTCTTTACTATACCTACAAGTTTTAATGCATTCTTCATATTTTCTTAAACTGATACACCTTTTGGAAGTACAACACCTTTAACAAACCACTTCATGCTATATAGCTCATCTTTACTTAACCTCATTCCAGGTTCAACCCTCACCTTACTTTCTACATCTATAATCTCTTTCATAACTATCTTCTCAATCTTTCCATTCTTAATTATTGATATTGGTGGTCCAAATGGGTCTACTATATTCTCCATGATTAGCTTTCTCTTATAGAGAACGTAGTTCTTCACATTTTCAGGAACTGCAGGATTTATTAACCATATATCTACAACATTTATAGGTTCATATATTGTTCCATATGGAGTTTCTTTAACAGGTACGAAAGCATCTTTTAATGTTAGTGGTACATAGTGTGATCTATGCATTGTCCACCAGTAATCTCTTGGTCTTTCAGGTGGCCATTGTGTCCATATTTTTAAAGCTTCTTCAAGTGGTGTTTCACAATATTTATGCATTAGGTATACCATGTAAGCTCTAATTACAAGTTCTTCATACATTGGTCCCCAATTTACTAATTGTCCTGTTAGACATGCATGTGGACCATATACATGCATATCGCTATAATGACTAAAGCTCCAAATCTTCATACCCTTCTTCTGATAGCTTTCTGCAACTTCTAGAACTGTTGGAGAATCTTCTGTATATGCAAGTACGTCACATCCCTCTGCTATTAATGCTTCTGCTTCTTCTCTAGCCTTCTCAGGATAGTACCATCTTCCTAATGGTGGTGCTACTATCACTTCAACACTATCAGGATCTTTACCTACAAGTGCTGCACCTTCTTTAACACCTATCGTAAATGCATTTATATGTCTAATAATTTCTGGTGTTAAGAATGCAGGTACATAACCTACCTTGTTAGTTTTAGTCATTGCTCCACCAACAATACCACATAGGTAGTATGCTGGATATTCATCTATGAAATATTCAACAACGTTTAATGGTGTTTCTGGTGTTAAATATCCTGAACAATGTCCAAAAAGTACATCAGGATACTTTTTAGCCATCTCCCAAGTATATCTCATATATCCAAAACTTGTTGTAAATATGAGATTACATCCTTCCTCTTCTACAAGTGTTTTGATAGCTTCAATAACTCTAGATTCAGGAAATACCTTCTCAATATATATTGGCTGTGGCTTACCTTTCCACTCCTTCAATATTGGTCCTAGATATCTAGACACGTACTCTCTACCTCTCTCATGTGCAAATGTCCAACCATAGTCACCTATAGGTCCAATATATATGAAGCCTACTCTAATCTTAGGTACTTGATACTTTATTACAGTCTTAACTTTTGGAGATACTTTAACAGCTTTAGACAATGCTTGAGATATTGCATATCCTGTACCGATACCAGCTCCAAAACATGTAACAGCTATACCAATTGCAGCGCCTGTTGAAATGGCAAGCTTAAGAAAATCTCTACGAGAAAATTCTACATCATTTGTATTACTCATCTCAAGACTTCAAGAATGTGCTAAGCTTAAAAAGAGTACTATCCATTTAAAGAACTGTTTAAATGGTTAGAACTGAGAGAATGTTAATGAAAAGTCTAGTATAGATTTAAGATTGTAGAAAGGCTGTATTTGATTAATTATGAACTTTGTAGAACTTATATATACTCCAATACTGCGTATAGTGTTATTATTAACAATATTATCGATATTATCAGCGTCTTTCTATCATGTTTTGCATATGCTGCACATATTCCAACTATAGTTGCAATTACGCCAATTATGAATATCAATACACCAACCATAGCTATCATGTCAGAGTGATTAATATTATCAAATATCCACCAATACTTACCTAATTTAAGTGTTAGGTGTAGTTTTTCAGAAATTTTCTGCCAGAATACTGATGGTTTTAGATGCCATAGTGACTCCATTACGTTCATTGGTACGAATGGTGGTACTATGTTGAATACGTATAGTACTTAACCATGCTCCAAGTCTTGATCCAAAGAACATTCCTACTACTGCAGGTATCATTATTAGTGGTAGTATTGCACAATCTACAAGATATACACATGCTGCTGGTGTTGTTAATGCTATTATTAACATGCTTGTCGATGTTGATACTTTTATTGGAGCTCCCATAATCAGGTTTAGTACTGGAACATTTGCCCAACCTGCTCCTAGTCCAAACATTCCAGCTATAAATCCAACACCTGCAAATGCTGCAAGTGCTAGAGGTACTCTAGTAACTTTATACTCTATAACTCTTCCAAGTGCGGGTTCGTAGTATGCTCCTGTTAAATTAAACATCTCTGCTAGTGAATTCATTTCTTTAGCCTCTGGAAATTCTACTCTTTTAGATGCTACCATTATTGCAAATATGAAGAATAGTAATGCACCGAGTACTACATATATGTAGTATTTTCCTTTTGGAAAAGCCTTAACAACCCATATACCCATCTTAGCTCCTGCAATTGCTGCACCAGCAGCAACAACTGCTGCTAATAGACCTATGCGTAGAGATGCAAGTCCTACACGTAAAAATTTTGGTACTGACACTAGTGCATTAACCTGAGCCATAACTAGACCAGCACCTCTAACGAAAGTTATGCTAAATGGGTAGAATGCTGATACTACTGGTACGAAAATTACACCACCAACAGGTGCTAGTATTCCAATAGCAAACGTCAGAAAGAATAGACTTATAGACCAAAATGTTGCTGGTAGCTTAAAAATATGTTCCTAAAGCAGCAAGTATTATCACTATAGACATCATAGCTAGTGAGATACCAATAAATCCATAGACACCTTTCTCACCTGCCATAGATCTCGAACTACTCATATTCTAAGTACCTCTAAATAGTGTATCCTCAAGGCAATAGAGACACCAAGACTCTACAAAGAGTTAGTATTTTTAGTAACTGAAGAAAGAATTAAAAACCCCACACAAAATAACGACTACAAGAAAGCCCCGGTAGCTCAGCCCGGTCAGAGCGGCCGCCTTGTAAGGCCCCGAGGGGTACAGTGGGTAAGAGCCCCTCGGGGTCCACGATAGCGGCAGGTCCCGGGTTCAAATCCCGGCCGGGGCTCCAAATATCAGTCCCCGTCAAGGCTTCTTCACATATCTGCTAAGCCCTGCCTTCATCATCGAAACTGACTTATTCTAGAAGTGTACTACTAGTCTAGTGATTAGTGGGGATATATTAATAATATCTAACTGTTATATACCTACAGGAATATCATTTTTAGAACTTTTAAGAATTTTAGAAAATTTTAAATTTTCAAAACTTGTAATACTTGGAGATTTCATAGATTTCCCTAGAAGACCGACAAGACAATTTATAGATAGTTTAGAGAAGGATAGTCATAAGTTTTTTAATAGAATCTTAAGACTTGGATGTAGAGAGATAGTGTATGTTGTTGGTGATAGAGATGGAGTATTATTAGAGTGGTCTGAAGCATATTCAAGATTATTCTCAACTAGAAGACACATGGTTAAGCTATGTGCATATCATGTAGAGTCTATACATGGTAGAAAATTAGTATTTAGTCATGGACATGTACAGATAAATATTGCAATACCAGAAAGTCTAAATCCTGAATACTCAGATGAGCAAGTTCTAATAGAGGCAGCTAGAAGAGCTAGAAGGAAGGAAGAGATAGCTGGATTGAGAAGTATCCTACCTAGAGACGCATGGTGGTTTATAGGACATACAAATCTACTCTACATAGATGAGAAGTATAGGATAGTACATGTTGGATATCTAGCAGAAATAGCAAAGATAGGTGGTTGTGGTCCTATTAGTGAAATTATAAAACCATCAGAAGAGAGTAGAGGTGTCGTAATGATAGATAACGATTACATACACATAATCAAGTTAGAAAACTTCAAAATTAGTAAGAAAGTTAAATTAATATGATAAATGTAGATTATTCAAGATAGTTGAACTATCTGATAATACAATAATCCAGACCTAGTTTCTGAACTTGTAGATAAGCTAGACATCACATACCTAACTCTAGACCCTATATCATCTAGAAATCTTAAAGATATAATACTACTATCATGTAGACCTTTAACAGTTATATCTATAAATCTACAAGGTTTACAATACATATCTCTTACATATCCCTGAAACATTATTCTTATAGAAGTATAGTCATCACATATCTCTAAATCATAGTCTAGTATCTTGCTAGTCTTTGTACATAATTCTCCAAGTATTTTATCTATTTTCCGCATACAGTATGTATCTATACTCATTAAACATATCTCAGGTATTGATATTAAAATCCTACTCTTGTTTAAAATTATTGAATAACATTCTCTTAAACCAACATATTCTAATATGTGTGTTAGATATAGTGATTCTAATCTATCCTGTATATATGTTCTAACTATTCTATAATTGTTTGGTAATGATAATATTCTAAATAATGTTATAAGTCCTGCTAATCTATTTTCAGGTAGTGGATGTACTATATCTCTATTTATTAATGCTTCTATAAATGATTTTAATGGTTCTGATGTGTTTTTTATAATATTACTCTCTATTCTATCCTTTATTATCTTTCTATAATGTTTTATCTCTTCATATATTTCTTGAATTAGCATTAATATTTTACATTATCTTGCTGATGCTGCAATTCTCTCAACTTCATCCTTCTTTCTTATAGCATAACTTTTAGGATCGTTATTTGCTGCTGCTATAATTTCATCTGCTAGACATTCTTCTATTGGTTTTGGATTATTGTATGCGCATGATCTTGCACCTTCAGTTATCCATCTAATTGCGAGGTCTACTCTTCTCTGTGGTGCTACATCTACTGATACTGGATATGCAATACCTCCATATATTATTCTTGTAATTTCTTCTCTAGGTGCTGCATTTATTATTGCGTCTACAAGTACCTGTATTGGATTCTTACCTGTCTTAAGCCATATTATGTCAAATGCTCTCTTAACTATGTTGTATGCTTTATGTTTCTTACCTGAATTTCTACCAGGATGCATTAACTGATTTATCAATCTCTCAACTATTGGAATCTTAGCTTTTCCAAATCTCCTCTTCTGATATCTACCCTCTGTGTGTGGTAGTAGTACAGGTTTTAGACATATATATCTTCTAAGTCCTGGATCTCTAACAATAACATCTTCATAGCTCCACTTACCGAATAGCTTAATTTCTTGACCATCAAGAGTCTTCAAATCTCTAGGACACTCCTCAATGATAGGTACACCAGCAACTTCATGAACTACACTTTCCTTACTCAACTGTTGACCTTTAGTGAAGTCTGAAGACATTAACATGGCTATCTAAAACCCCTTTATAACTGCTTCTACATGAAAGTAAGAATTTAACCATGTCAAACTGTATTAACATGTGACATGGGTAAAGACAGTATTCATAGTTGGACCAGCAGGTAGTGGTAAAACTACACTAACAAGTACTTTAGGTAGATATTTAGAAGAACAAAACTTCAAAGTATGTTATGTAAATCTTGATGCAGCTGTTGAAGATATTCCATATGAGCCAGATTTTGATATTAGAACATACTACACAGTTTCAAAGATAATGAAAGAGGAGAAAATAGGGCCAAATTTAGCATTAATTAGAAGTGTTGAACTTTTATTAAAGTATGAAAATGATATTAAAAATCTTATAGAGTATGTGAAGGAAGATTATGACTATATACTAGTAGATACGCCAGGTCAGCTTGAATTAACAATATTTCATGAAGCATGTATTAAGATTATGAAATTATTTTCAGAAAGAACTAGATCATGTATAGTATTTCTAATACCTGCAGATATTATTAGAAGTGTTAGAGATATCGCATTTCTAAAACTTATGGCATTGGCCATCAGGTATAGGATAGATGTTCCAGTAATAACGGCAATATCTAAGATAGATCTAAATCCAAATGTTGAAAATATACTAAATGAAGGTATAGATGTTAAAGATGTAGAGTTAGCAGGAACTGAGAGAGATCTTGTATATGAACTTTGGAATACTATCAAGAAGATTGAGAAGAAACAGAGAATAGTTAAGATATGTTCAATAACTGGTGAAGGTCTTGAAGATCTACATACTTTGATATATGAAGTCTTCTGTACTTGTGGAGACTTGACATAGATTTGATAGATAGAACATTTGAAAAGTCTCAACAAGCCTACCTGTTATAGGGTCAACTCTAAGACCTAGACATTCAAGTGTTACAGCACCAATAAGTACTCTATCAATACTTGGACTAATCCAAACATCATTAACAGTCTCCTTACCCATAATCTCTATTATTGCTGAAGAAACTTCAATATTTATAAGTCCACTACCTGTGAGAACCTTATCAATTCTCCTAACCTTAAGCTCTAACTCTTCTGCAATATTCTTAGGAATGACAGTCAATGTAGATCCTGTATCTACAATAGCTTCAGTATCTACACACTTGGACTTATCTAAACTACATATCCTAACCTTAACACATACTATGCCCATATTGATTCAATACTCTTTGAACAATATAACTCATTCTTTATGGGTGCGTAAGATATTAATATGCCTATCTAATATTGAGAAACATATGGCAAAAATAAAACCACCAAAACAGAGAAAGTTTGGAAAAGGATCTATGAGATGTCTAAGATGTGGAACACATGAAGCAATAATTAGAAAGTATGGTTTAATGCTATGTAGAAGATGTTTTAGAGAAGTTGCTGAGCAGTTAGGATTTAAGAAATACTACTAAAATCAGCAATCCCATTTCGATCATTCAATCACCAGATCCGTAGCTCATCACTTCAGAAATCTAGACTATACTTAAAATTCAAGTTTAAAAACATTACAGATATAGGAGTATAGATATAGGTTATGAGTAAACTTATAAAATCATTACTAGACATAGTTATAGAATATTCAGATCTATATGAACCTATACATGCAACATTAATGGGATCGTTACCTGGAATTGTTATATACTTTATAAAGAATGTGACAGCTGTTAAGTGGATTGCATTAATATTAGTTTTAGCACCATTAATAACATTAATATTTGCGAATATTGGTAGAGTATTTATTAGAGAAGTGAGAGATTTTAACAAGAGTTTGATATTTACAATATGTACATTTTCGATAGTTGTAATGCTTTTCATATTATTATCACTATTTAAACTCATGTACTCCCTAACTCTTGTAATATTGATAACTTTAATAAATTCTTTCTGTATCGTAATTGCTAGAGAGTTAAATGTATTGAAAAGTGTTAAACATATTGCAGAAAATATTATATATACAACATGTCTAGCATATCTAGGTCTTGTAATAATTTTAGCAATATCTATGTACTTACTAACTTCAGTTATTGTATAGTGCATATGGAAAGTTTTTTAAAATTTAGAATAATTGTGAATATTGCTATAGTGATTGTATGAGTATTGTAACTAGACCATTACCATACATACCTTCTAAAGATGAACTTATTAGGATGATTGTTAGTAGATATAAGACTGTTGAAGTTCCTTCACCATCTACTGATCCTGGATTTATAAAGTTGAGAAGATTAGAGATTAGGAGAGTTAAGGAGACTAGTAAGTATTTGATAGAATTTTCTAGAGATATTGTTATGAATATGCCATTTGTAGATAAGCTTCATCCTTTCTATAGAGAACTTCTCGATCTACTAATTGATATTAACATGTATAGACATTCTCTTGGAAAGATTGCACATCTTCCAACAGCTATTAGAGCTATTGAGAGAGATGCATTATTTATGATAAGAACTGCAGGTTCTCGTGAAGAGATTATTAAGGCTAGGAAGATGTTTATTGGAAGAATTATAGATCTTATTGAAGATATAGCACCTGAATTAGAGTATTTGAGAGATGCTGTTAGAAAGATTAAGAAGCTTCCATCAATAAATCCTGAATTGTATACTATAGTTGTGGCTGGAATGCCTAATGTTGGTAAGTCTAGTCTTGTCAGAGCTGTATCTTCAGCAAAACCTGAAGTTGCTGAATACCCATTCACTACTAAGGAAATACATGTTGGACATATTAGACTATACGGTGATGCTATAGTACAGATAATAGATACTCCAGGTCTTCTTGATAGACCTATTAGTGAAATGAACAAGATTGAGAGACAGGCTGTTCTTGCATTAAAACATCTTGCAAAGATAATACTATTCATAGTTGACCCAACATTACACTCAGGTTATGAGATTGAGAGACAGATTAAACTTCTTGAGGAGATTGTTCAAAACTTCAATAATATACCTATAGTTGCTGTTATAAATAAGATTGACATAGCTTCAAAAGAAGAGATTGAAAGAGCTAAAAGTCAAGTATCTAGAGTAGTTAAAGATGTGTATGAGATATCTGCTATAGATCAGGAAGTGTCTAAGAGGATGATAATGGACATAATAAATAAGTACATTGTTCCTGAATTTATAGAGAAGGTTAGGAGAGAAAGAAGTGTAACTACATAGATTTGATAAACCAGTATTCTCCATGTAAGTGCTCTAACTTTCCTAAAACTAAGATTTATAAGGAACTAGTAAGCTTTGGATAATGTGGCAGAGATTCAGAAAGTTGAACTTACTGAGAGTGAGTTTGAAGTTCTAAGTGTTATGTGTGAGCTATGTAAGTCGCCAGACTGTAAATTGACCTGGAGTGATATTCTGGCAGAGATATCTAAGAGAAGAGCCAGACAGGGAAGGAAATCTATGAGTAAGGCAACACTTACACAGGTATTGAATAAGCTTGTAAATCTTGGTCTTGTTAATAAGCAGGTAGAGGTTAAGGGTGTAAAATTGAAAGTGTACTACAACCTGACAGAGAAGGGAAGAGAATTCTATATTGATAATGTCAAATCTAAAGTTGAGTTAAAACTAAGAGAGATAGTTGATCTACTAGCATCAGCATTACCTAAAGATGAGGTTAAGAAGACTATTGACGAACTTGTTGAGAGGTACTTAGAGGAAAGAGAGAAAACAACAATACAGACATCAAGTACAGGAGAATAGGTTACATAGTATAGCTTAAAAATATTCACAATCATTCAGAGTGGGTGGTCAATCTTTGCCACGATCCTTGTAAAAGTTGGTGGTTCGGTAATACGTAAAGGTGTTGATAATGTATTAAAAGATTTAAAAGAACTTGTAGATAAGGGCCATAAGATAGTACTAGTACACGGTGGTGGTTACTACGTTACAGAGCTTATGGAGAAACTAAACATTAAGCCAATATTTGTAAAAAGTCCTAGTGGAGTTGTTAGTAGATATACAGATTGGAATACTCTTTGGTGCTATGTGATGGGTATGATGTGGATTAACAAGATGATAGTTTCAAAACTTCTAGAATTAGGTGTAAATGCTGTAGGACTTTCAGGAATTGATGGTAAGATTCTTCTAGCTAAAAGAAAAGAGAATATAATAATTGTAGATGAGAGAGGAAGACAAAGAGTTATTGATGGTGGATATACAGGTAAGATAATTAACGTAAATGTAGAATTACTAAACACAATTTTAGAGAAAGGATATCTACCAGTAATTGCACCAATAGCAGTAGATAGTAGAGGAACAATGCTAAATGTAGATAGTGACCAAGTAACATACATGATATCTTTAAGCATAAAACCACAATACTGTATAATATTGCTAGATGTAGATGGACTATTAATAAATGGTAAAGTTGTTGATAAATTAACATCACAAGAAGCTGAAAAGATATTTAAAGAAAGTGAAGAAGTTCGTGGAGGAATGAAAAGAAAATTATACATGGCATCACAGATAGCTAAAGAAGGGATCAACGTAGTACTATATAATGGTCTTAGAGAAAGACCTATACAGGAAGCATTAGAAGGTAGAGGAACAAAAATTGTAAAATAATCATGATAACTCTCTAATTCTAACAAAAACTTCTGAATATATATCAGGAACATCTTTCAAAGACTTCAATATTCCATACATAACATTTCTTACAATATTTTGAACAAATCTATTCAACTTTATAGATCTACCATCTACATATATCTCAACATTAGATAAATTATGACAATCTTCAAGTCTTGCTTCACCTCTAAATATCTTCTCAGCCATCTTCCAACAAGATAGTCCACACTTACCACAGTCTAATTTTGGAAGTCTATTAAAGATCTTGAATATACTTATAAATCTTTCAATGAAGTTTATCAATATATTAATATCTTCAGGTAATTTTAATATTGTGCTTGACTTAATATTAAATGAGCAAAATATATGAATACCTTCACCATAGAAATCTTCTATATCTTCAATATTCTTAACACATACAATCTTGATAATCTTGTCATTTTTTAAGACATATTTTGAAAATCCTTCAAGTATTATTAAGTCTAGTTGTAGAGTGTTGTATATTTTTAATAATGTTTCAAATAATTCATCTCTATTGAAGTTAGATATTATGAGACCGAACTCCAGACTTTCAGCAAAATATGCAGAATATCTACAATACTTTCTTAATTTTGATGTATCTTTGTCAGTATTGTTAATTGTGAAGTCTTTATGTGGAATATGCTTAACAGGAAGTATTTTAAATCCCTTATCTATCAACTTAGCACATATCTGTGATATTAATCTTGTCTTACCTGAATCTTTATAACCTAAGATTGATATTATTGGAAGCATGAGAGTACTGTAGGATTCTACTTCCACTATATAAATATATGTAAGATGATGAGCCCAGGACTGTGATGAGTGGTGATGAAGGACTTCTCGCAACTGATATATTTATCCTAGTAGACATAGGTCATAGATGATGACTGCTCCGTGGCCACTCTAGACATATGAAGATACGCCGGCAGTGCTGAATTTCTAAGATTTTTAAATTTCTAAAGCTTTAGAAAGATTGTGAATACTAGACTTGAACTTATAGTAAGTTCAGATATTCATAAGGATCATCTCGATGTTTTAGAGAAGATTATAAAGAATGTTATAAAAGATGTTTACATACTTCCTGATGTGTTGATTGTACATGTTGTAGATTCTCATGATGTTGTTAGAAGTATATTAGGTATTGAGAAGAATGTTGAATATGATGAAAAACCTATAAAACTATTCATAGATTATGATACTCTAGAACCAGTACTATCTATTAGAAAAGATTTTGTAAACATGAGTATTGATGAATTGAGATTGGAGATTGCTAGAGAATTAACAACATATGAAGTAATTATGGATCCAATACACGTTGAAAGATGGGCTATACCCGAAAATATTGATAAAATATCACCTCTAGATGCAATGTTATCTACAGCAATAATATTAAGACTTGTAGATAGCTTACTAGTATCTAGAAGATATAAAGAAATTATTGCACAAGAATTTCATAACAATGCTAAAGATATTGTAAATATCGCAGAAGATATAAAAACAAATCCTAAAGTAAGAGCATTAGAAGCACTTTGCTGGGATATTCCAATAAGTTTTGAATTAGCTGGATATAGAGATATTGGTTCAAGACTATTTTTAGAAACTAGAAAATTTACGAATATAATGAGTGAATATGGAAGAAGTTTTCTAGATAAGTATGATGATTTTAGATCATTCTCAAGAAACAACTTCTACTTCGAAAATATTAGAGAGTATCTAGATCTTGTTTTTGAGGATTAAGAAATATCTTTCTCATTGTTCTATATAAACCATCTGAAGAATCTATAAGTTCTATAAAATCTACATCTACAATCTTCGAATAACCTCTAACACTCTCACTAACAATCTCAACAATATCTCTAACCTGTAACATATCTATCTTACTTCTAATTCTCCCAATTGTAATATGTGGAGAAAATGTATGAATATACTTGTCCTCTATTGGAATTTTAAATTCTCTCAATCTACTCATTATTATACCTCTAACTTTTGAAAGTCTATTTTGAATATCTTCAACTTTCAATACTATAGCTCTAGGTTTTGACATATTTGGGTATATATCTACAATATCTGTAATTTTGAACTTGACATAGCCAATATTTATTAAATCTTTCTCAATTTTCTCAATTACTTCATTAGGAATTTTATACTTACCCACGTATAGTATTGTTATGTGTATAAGTTCTCTAGGTATAGGTTCTACAGGTAGTGTTGTTATGATGTTATTAATTTTATCAACAATATCTATATTGGAGAGGGGAGTTTTTATACCGAAGAAATATGGCATTAATATTCTAGTCTACACATCCATTTTCAGTTATCTTAAATGTTACTTCACGCTCAGGATGCATTGGACTGTCAAATATCTTTGCAATTCTAATACTCTCCTTACTCTTTCTTAACCATATTCTATATGTTGCTCCATGTGCAAGTACGTTACCTCCAGCAGGTTTTAGTGGATTTCCAAAGAATACGTCAGGTTGTGCAATTACTTGATTTGTAACTACTACAGCTACGTTGTGTATATCTGCAATTCTCAATAGTTGTGATATGTGTTGATTCAACTTCTGCTGTCTTTCTGCAAGATTTTCTCTTCCTGGATATTCAGCTCTGAAGTGTGATATTAATGAGTCAATTATTATCAGTCTAATGTTCTCCTTATCTATTATCTTTCTAGCTTCATCAACAATCATCATTTGGTGATCGCTGTTGTAGGCTCTTGCATATAGAATTCCTTTAAGTGCTTCTTTTGGATCTAGACCACGGTACTTTGCTATTTGCATAATCCTCTCAGGTCTGAATGTTCCTTCAGTATCTATGTATAATGCTTTAGCGTTTAGTCCACCTTTATCTTCTGGAAGTTGTACCATTACTGCAAGTTGGTGACATAGCTGTGTCTTACCTGCACCAAACTCACCTACAAATTCTGTAATTGCTCTAGTCTCAATACCACCTCCAAGTAGTTCGTCTAGTGATCTGACACCTGTGCTTATCTTCTTTATATTTCTCCTACGTTCGTAAAGTTCTAGTGCTGTTACGAACGGCTTAATTCTTAACAACTTCTGTGCTGCTCTAATTATTTGATATGCTCTATCTTCACTACCTATAACTTCAGCAAGCTCTTTAACACTTGCAAATGCTACATCTCTAACAGTTAGATATCCAGCTTCACGAAGCTTCTGTGCCGTTACTCTACCAACACCATCAATTTCTTCAACATCCATCATAGCATATTCAGACTCTAGTGGATTTGTCTGTGATGATGATTGTGTTGCTGGGTCACTGGTCTCTGCACTACTTGTAGTTGTAGTTTCTACACTGGTCGATGCTGTGCTTGTACTTCCACTACTTGTAGTTTCAGTCTTCTTTCTACGAGACATAGATCTCTCACCACTGATAATACACATAATATTTAAAAACCTAAGCTTAAAGACTTCAAGCTATCAGTCTCGGTAATACATGTCTAGAATTCCGATATCAGTCATAGTTACTAGATATCCATGGGTAGTGCCTGTAATCTATATTTTAAAATTTGAGAAGTTTGATAGGAAAATACTATCTGAAAAGCTCGGTATTTGTAGTAGATTTTCAAGAACTTTAATATGGATTTTGAAGAAGCTTAATATAGTTGTTGAGTGTGAAGATGGTATGTTTAAAATAGATCCTGAAGTTGTAGATCAAGTATGTAGAAAGGTTATATGTGTTAAAGATAGGAGATTTGTAATTCAGGAAGGTGATTCTATGATTCTTGTTAGACTTCTAAATGATAGAGCTACTGTCAGAGTTGTTAGTAGAGATCTTGTAGATCTTGTTGAGAAGAAGTTGAAAGATATTGGTAGAGAGTCTAATTTGAAGACTATTGCAGATTCTGTAGGTGAGAGAGCAGATAGAGTTTCAACAGCTTTAAGAATATTAGAGACATGTGGAAAAGTCATTATTAAGCGTGATGAGTCTGGTAGATGTCTCTATATGATCAGCCACTGACCCTACACTCATCTATCGTTCTATATTCCGCTGAACTCATCATATTGCATATCATATCTCGATAACCTATATTTAAACTACTAACTCTGTAGCTCTAATACCTCTATACCTTACCCATAGTAGTGCGAAGAATCTATATACTACATGTGCAGTCTTTGTAAATGGTATTGATAGGAATAGTATTGCTACAGATATTAGATGTGCACAATATATTACTAGACCAGGATAGAAGAAGTATGCTGCAATTGTTGTAAGTCCCATCTTCCAGTATGTGTATGCTATTAATCTAAGAATCTCTGCAACATAACCTGAAACACCTACGAATGTCAGTAATACTAGTAAATACCAGTCGTATGCTATAACACATTCACGAGCATCCTTATTTACAAATCTTCTAACAATAAGACCTATACATCCAGCTACTAGTAATATACCACCAATGTTGTATAGAATCTTTACAGGGTCTGCAAGTGTATGCATAACTCTACCACATGCAGCAATTGCAGCACTTAGAGGAACATTGTGTAGATATGGTGGTAACATTGCTTCAGCAATAGGTTTTAGGTATGGATTTGCAAGACCACAGAGGAGAATATCTTCATGATCGACAATTGCGTCAAAACCTGTACAGCCGACAAGAATAACCATACCCCATAGAACCATCTGATGTAAAATCCATCTAGTCCATTCAGGTCTACATTTTGAAAGATTTCTATGTATTATAAATTCTTCAATTAATGTATAGAAAAATGCTTTAATAACATTCTGTCTACGATCTCCAAGTGATGGTTTTACAAATTGGTACATTCTATATAATCCTATTATCAATATTATTGCAGGTATTATTGAGCATATTGCACCAAGTATTAATACTAGTACGGGATCAACATAGTAGGAGTAGTATGGTATAAAGTCTCCTGTTGACATGCCGAGTAGAAGTTGTTTTACATTATTAAAATATTAACATGTGAGATACATATGAAACTGAAAAGAGATAGAATGTTTAATTTATTAGTATGTATCATAGTGTTATTAATACCTTAAATAATTATTTTTAGAATGTGTATCCAAATCCGTACTCCATTCCAGCACCTCCAGCAAACTGCTTCATTGGGTTTAGACCCATCTTCTTTATCTGCTCAACGAAGTCACGTATTACTTCCACAACCTTGTTATAGTCTTCTAATGTTATCTCTACAAGTTTAACTCTCTCTGGTTCAATCATCATCTTCTGTAATGTATCTCTCAAGTTCTCTATTCTAGTTCTCTCTAAGTCGGGTCCTCTAATGAAGTGGCATTGCTGTGTTGCTGTTGCTTCGCCACTTCTACATCCTAGTAGTAGTATACCGTCAAATCCTAGTGATAGTGCATCAGTTACCCATCTCATGTTTACACTACCTATACATGGTACAGGTATTACCAACTCAACTTCTGGTGGTAGTGTCTTACCTTGTCTAAGTGCTATGTCTAGTGATGCATATGCATCATTTACACATGCAAACACTATTACCTGTGGCTTGTCAGACTTGATATCTATACTCTTAATCATGCTCATTATTAGCTCAGTGTTGTGATATGGTAATGATAGTGCAACTGCTGGACATGCACCAACACATATACCACATCTTCTACATTTCAATGGGTCAGGTTTTGGATATCCACGTTCATCGAATGAGTATGTGTCAAATGGACATTCTTCAGTACATCTCTTACATTGTGTACACTTTATAGTCTCTATCTTTATCTGGTTTGGATCTGTTAGATATGAGTATTCTGTTCTAGCCTTTCCAAGTATTACTGATGCAGCTCTCATAGCTGCTGCATGTGCTGTTGCTACACTAGTCTGAACATCCATTGGCCACATAGCACATCCACATGCATATATTCCAGTTCTCTTAGTCTCCATTGGGAAGCATATGTAGTCACTCTCAACGAAGTACTGATGTCTTGGTATTTGTAGTAGTTCCTGCTCCCATGATCTACCAACACCTGACTTATACCATGATGGTGGATTAACTCTCAATGATGGTACCATACCCACAGCTAGTACTACTAGGTCAGCTCTAACTGAGACCTTTCTTCCAAGTATTGTATCTTCAGCATATACTACAAGTTCTCCAGTAGCTGGATCTTGCTCAACTTTCCAAGCTCTGCCACGTATGAAGAATATGTTTGGATACTTACCTGCCTGTTTGTAGAATAGTTCGTAGAGTCCGAATGTTCTTACGTCAATGTAGAATATGTAGATTTGAGTATCTGGACATCTCTCAGCTATTGTAATTGCCTGCTTCACAGTTGCTGCACAGCATACAGCACTACAGTATGGTAGATGATTCTCATCTCTCTGACCTGCACATTGTATAAATACTATCTTCCTAGGCTTTCTACCAAGACCTGGAACTATAACCTCACCTTTAGTCGGTCCATTTGGTGCTAGTAGTCTCTCCATCTGTACGTTAGTTATGACATTTGGATACTTTCCATATCCTAGATGTTCAAGCTTCTTAGCATCGTAAGGCTCCCATCCTGTTGCTACGATTACAGCACCAACCTCAACTTCAAATTCTCTAGGCTGCTCTTTCAGATTTATAGCACCTGATTGACAGACTTCAATACACTTACCACATGATCCGGGATTCTTAATTTCTAGACAATTTTCAGGATCTACAACATGTGCATATGGCCATGCAAGTTCGTGAGGTAGGTATATTGCCTTTCTCTTAGATAGTCCAAAATCAAACTCGTTTGGTACTTCTACAGGACATACTTCACTACATTTACCACATGCTAAACACTTCTCAGGATCTACATATCTTGGATTAACTCTAATCTTAGCCTTGAACTTTCCTGGTGATCCATATACTTCTAGTACTTCTGCATTTGTGTATATCTTTATGAGTGGGTTTGCTCTTGCTTTAAGTCTTCCAAGTATGAACTCTATACCACAGTATGGTGGACACATCTTTGGGAAGTACCTTGCTAATTGTACGACTTTACCACCTACATATGGTCTCTTCTCAACAACTATGACTTCTATACCCATATCTGCTAAATCTACAGCTGCTGTAAGTCCAGCAATACCTGCACCTATCACTAATGCTCTTCTAACTCTCTCAACCTCAACTTCTCTAGGTATGTATTCTGCAGCTTTTACTCTCGATACATATGCCTTTATGTATGTTAATGCAGCTTCTTGAGCTCTCTGTCTATCATTTCTAAATGCCCATGCTGCCTGTTCACGTATTGGTGCTACCTCAATCCATAATGGACTTATGTCAGGTACTGCTAGTGTAATTCTCTCTCTTGCAATATCTAGAACATATCTTGGAGAACAACCTGCAATTACTACACGCTCAATCCTCTTCTCCTGTAAATCTTTAATAATCTCATCATAGTCGTAGCATGACTTTATGAATTTTACAAGTTCAACACCTTCAATCTTCTTAACATCTTCAGCAAGCTTATTCACGTCTATAACTTCTGTAACAGCTCTACAAGTACATATATAAACTCCAACTTTAGTCATGTAACTCGTAGATGTTAAGTCTAAACTATTTTTTAGTTTTATCAATACTAAACCTACTTCTTAGCTCTACCAAGAATTACACGCTTAGTAATTCCAGTAGGATCGTACATTGCTGTTAAGATCTCTCTAAGAGCTGCAAGAATCTTAGCAGGATTTGCTCTACGTGGACAATTTCTAGAACATTCCATACATTGATCACATATCCATGGTGATAATCTACGTGCAATCTCATTAAAAAGTCCAAGACCTGCAAGAAGCATGTCTAGTCTAGGCATTCCAGGAACTATGTCAGATAGTGGACATACTGATACACATGTCGCACATTGCATACATGCCTTAAAATCGATCCCATACCTCTTAATAAATGCCTTATACAACTCCTCATCAAACTCCTTACTCAGATCTAGAATAGCTGCTTCTGAAACATAAGCTTCAGGACTTGTACTCATACCTAGATTATAGTCATGTTAGAGGTTTAAAAAGAATACTCAGAAAGATATCTAGAAGATTAGTAATTAAGAAAATTATGAAGATTGAAATATATGTAGAGTTTTTGTAGTTTAGACTTCTGTTTTTATGGTACTAGCTGTATGTATGGTCTTGTGAATAGCTTCCACTCACCAGTCTTTGGATCGTATACTGAGTTTACGAAGCACTTCCAGTTCTGGTCATCAACATTTGGATAGTCTGCTCTATAGTAGTATCCTGGCCATCTTGTCTCTTTTCTAAATAGCATGTGTCTTATGTGTGCTTCTGCTGTCCATACTCTGTGTACTAGCTCCCAACATCTCATCAGGTCGTGTAGGTCTCTTGCACCTAGCTTCTCAAGGTCTTCCTTAAGCATTAGTACTAGCTCTAGACCTCTCTGTAGCATTGGCTCGTTTGTTGTGTACCACATTGAGTATCCTGCTGCATACTCGTCCATTATCTTGTGTAGTCTTCTTAATCCTTGCTGTGGTAGTATGTACTCAAATGATAGGTCTGGTCTTGTTGTTGTTGCCTTACCCTTCTCATATCTCTCTAATGGTTCAAATATCTTGACCTTTAGATTCTCAATTAGCTGTTCATCAACCTCTGGCTTGTAGTCTGCTGCTTTCTCAACTACAAATCTTACTGCAGACTTACCTGCGATTCTACCCTCTGTGAATGATCCGCTTGAGAACTTGTGTGCTGATGCACCTACAGCGTCACCACATGCGAATAGTCCTTCGATTGTTGTCATTCTGTTATATGCGAACTGGTATTCTGGTGGTGCTATGTCTTCTGGACCGCTTACCCATGCTCCTGCACATCCTGCGTGTGAACCCATGATGTATGGCTCAGCTACCATTAGCTCTGATGGTTTCTCAGCTGGGTCTATGTTCATACATGCCCATAATAGTGCCTGTGATGGTGTCATGTCTAGGAAGTCCTCCCAACACCATCTCTCTCTAGCTGCTCTCTCCTTTGGATCTGCTACCTCCTTAATTGCTAAGTCATGTCTCATGAATATTGGTCCTCTACCCTCCTTCAATTCTTCTAGCATTATGTGGTTTCTTAGACATGTTGGTAGTGGTGTTGCTTCTACATATGGTCCATACTTGTCCTTCATCTGCTTTAACTTCTCGACACCCTTTGCAAAGTAGTCTTCACCCATTGCATTTGTTGCCTTACACTTTAGGAATAGGAAGTATGCACCTACTGGTCCATAACCGTCCTTGAATCTCATTGGTACGAATCTATTCTCCATCTGTGTCATCTCTGCACCCATCATTATCATCATTGCATATGAGCTACCACTGTCCCATGGTGGATACCATGTTCTACCCATACCTTCACCATGTGATCTTGGTCTGAATATGTGTACTGCTCCTCCTGCTGCCATTATTACTGCCTTTGCTAGGAATATGTAGAGCTTTCCATCTCTAACACCAAATCCTATTGCTCCAGCTACTCTTCTTGGATTGTTCTTGTCAGGTAGGAGATGTGTTATGAATACTCTCTCATATAGTGCATCTACAGCCTTCTTTGCTGCCTCTGCAACAATTGGCTTGTATGACTCTCCTGATATCAGTACCTGCCATCTACCCTCTCTTAGATATCTACCAGTTTTTGGATCCTTGTAGATTGGTAGACCCCACTCTTCGAATAGGTGTACTGTTGAGTCTACATGTCTAGCTACGTCATATACTAGGTCTTCTCTAACAATACCCATCAAGTCGTTTCTCACATATCTAACATAGTCTTCTGGTGTATTCTCACCCCATCTCATTCCTAGGTATAGGTTAATTGCTGATAATCCTGCAGCTACTGCACCACTTCTCTCTGTTGCTGCCTTCTCTACGAGAACTACCTTTAGCTTTCTACCCCAATACTTTGCCTCATATGCAGCTCCACATCCTGACATTCCACCTCCTATTATTAGAATGTCACACTCTACCTTTTCTACACCTGTTGGATATGGCATACTTGATACCCTAAATCTTGATTAATTCATTTAACTATTACCATCACATGTCTCCTTTACACGAAGAGGAAGAAGCTTAAAAGCAATAGACTACACATATCACAACAATGCCCCCTGTAGTTAATCCAGAGAAATGTGACGGTTGTAAAGCACTTGCAGTACCAGCATGTAACTACATATGTCCAAACGATCTAATGCACCTTGACAAAACAACAGGAAAATCATATAACATAGAGCCAGACATGTGTTGGGAATGCTTCTCATGTGCAAAGATGTGTCCACAGGGAGCAATCGAGATTAGACACTATACAGATGTTGCACCACTTGGAGGTAGATTAGTACCAATGAGAGGTACAGACTCAATAATGTGGACCGTAATCTACAGATCAGGAAAAGTATTAAGATTTAAGATGGTTATAAGAACAACACCATGGGGATCAATAAAAGCACCACAAGAATATCCAGAACCAGACCCAGCAAAGCTCAAAGAACCAGTACTAAGCCACGAACCAGAGAAGCTTGGAGTACCAGAAGTTCCAAAACTCAAGAAGTAAAACACTCAATAATATATTCTCCAAACACTTTCTTTCTTAAAATTATAAATCTTGAATAATCTCAAAAAGAGAATTCTAAATAAGATAATTACAAAATTGTTAAAGCATGAGAGAAATTCCACAATAAATATTGAAGATATAGTAAGAGAATTAAAGATAGATGAAGAATTAACATTAGAAACTTTGAAAGATATTGAGAAGATAGGCATAGTTGAGATTAAGAATAATACAATAATCTTGAAAGAAGATAAAGCTAGCATTATGGTAAAGTTGTTAAAATTTGGATATATGATAGATTTGGAGAGGATAAGTAGAGATTTGAGTTGGAATGATTTTGAAAAGCTTATCAAGATTATCTTTAGAGAATTTAACTTTAATGTTATACATAAGGTTAGATTTCCAATAAATTCACATAGATTTGAGGTTGATATGATTGCTATAAAAGATAGTTATATATTTATGATAGATGCTAAGAGATATTTAAAATCTAGAATTAAGGTAAGTGATATATTAGACTATGTTAATAGTATTGAGAGTTTGTGTAAGAAGTTTAGACAAGAATTAATTACTAGACTTGGCTTAAAGAGTGGTATTTACGAGATATATCCTACAATAATTACCGTACATGAACATGTATTGAATATGAATCTAAATATCTTAATAATTCCTATATGGAAATTGAGAAGCTTTATAGAAAATTTCCACGATATTAAAGATGTGTTTTTAAGATTTTATCTTTATGTTTTTTGACACAGTCTTGACATATGTATACCCTAAATTTCATGTCTATATGTGGAATTTTCAGATCTATAACTTTAACATAGCTATATGGAACTCTTCTAAGGCAGAAGAAGCATATTACATAACTTTCGCTCATAGTGGCATAGTTATAAATTTCTAAAATTGATAAACTTTCTTAAGTTATCGTATGGATAGTATATATGTTGTAGAGGCTGAGAATTTGCTTAGAGGTTTCATAAATACTAGAGATGATTATTATGCTGCTAAAGTTTTAGATGATATCCTAGACTGTACTAACGGTGTAGTAAGACTTAGAGAATTAGTATTGAAGATGTCTAAATACTGTAAATGTTTAATATTAATGCCAACTAGAGGTATTTTGAAGATTACTAAGTATGTATTGAGAGATTATGATTGTGTTATTGTTGTTGATAGTGTTGTAGATTTTCTATATTCAAATAGTGAAATTATTAATCATATTAAGAATATTGATAGTGTTATCTTAATTACTGATCTAGATTCAGACTTTAAATGTTTGAAAATGTTTTGTAACTATGTTAAACCTATAGTTGTAGTTCATGCACATGGTGATAATGTTGATAAACTTCATAATATTGAGGATTTAGAATTTTGTAATATATGTGGTACATGTCAGGTAGTGCATACATTTAGATATGTTGAATATTGTCCAGGATTTACAGATGGTGATAGAGCTATACATATAGCATACATGTCAGGATGTGTTGTCGATATTCCTGAGCTTGACTATAGTCAAACATTGTCATCTAAAGGTATTTCAGATGTTAAGAAAGTTAAGTTGGAGATATTTCGTAGAAATGTTGAGAGATTGAAAATTTCAGACTTGAGATTATTTATCCTGTAGATACACACTTTCTATTTCTAGTCTCGCAGTATATTCTGATGTTCTTACAATTTTAAATTTATCAATTACTAACCTCTTTCTAAATAATGGTGCGTCTACTACAAGTGTTTCAGCTTCTCCTCCCTCAAATGCTGGATTAAATCCGTATATTCTGGCTCTTTCAATTATTAGTTCAACATCTTGTCTAGTTAATATCTTTCCTACTAGATCTATAGGTATTCCGTAGACATTTATAGATGTTATAAGTATCTTGAAGCCGTAATCTACAAGTTCTCTCATGTAATTTTCCTGATTCTTTCTCCATAGTGGATTAAATACTCTTAAACCAATTTTTTCACATATTAATGCAACATTCATTCTTTGATAATCTGATAGTAATGCACCAGTTACTACTCCATCAAGTTCATATTTCATAGCTACTTCCTCTAGACCTCTTTCAAGATCCTTCAATTCTAAATCTCTTAATCCTGATGTGTAGAACATCTCCAAGGGTAATCCAACAGCTTCTGCTTGAAGTCTAGTAATGTCTACACAGGGATAGTGAAACATGTATGAGTTCTCTCTTTCAGGTTTGAAAGATATTAAACATTTAACATTAAATCCATGAAGAAATGCCCAATGTAGTGAAAATGTGCTATCCTTACCTCCTGAAAATAGTACACCAACATTCATCAAAATTCTAGAACTTCAAGATTAGCTCTATATATAATATCTAATAGTGAGTCTAGAGTTCTACTTCTCCTACTTGGAGAAACTAGATAACAAACACCTTCCTGTATGAATATGAATGCTGTATTTTTAAAAGTCTTAGTATCTTCTAACACATTATGAAAATATTCTGCAAATTCTCTTCTAAATGGTATTGAAGTTATTATTAGTCTTGGAGATGATGCATAATATTTTTCAACTCTTCTACTAGGAACTATCCAAGGCATGAACATCAAAATACCATGTTCTCCAGGTCCTAACATTATGAAACTTACTAATGCACCAATCTTCTTACTATACTTAACATGTCCCATACCTGGTTCAATAATTCTGAAAAGTCTTCTAGCACGAGCTTGTTTAAATTCGTGCAATATTCTTCTTAACTCATGAGTATCTATACATGGATTTAGAATTGGAGAGCTAGTATATTCACAATATGTCATAACTCTACTAACCTCGTAAAGTTCAGGACTCTCAATATCTATACCGTAGAGTATTTGAAACATCTCTCTACTTGGTTTAACATTTTCAACAATACTTTCAATTATAGAGAGTTTTGCATAATCTTGAGATACTAAATCTAGAATATTTTCAATATCTACACTACACTCATCATATGTAGATAAGTAGTGTGGTACTACTAGACTATTCTCATCTACATGCATCAATACTCCAATCTTGATCAGGCTATCAATATCTAAGTCTAGCTCTAGTACTTTAACAACGCATAGAACTTCCTGATATGGTGAAGGTCTATGTGCATTTTTATTAAAATACTTAACTATTGGTATAACATTTTCAAAATTTGGAAATCTTGAAGTTATTAAATCTACAATACTACTCCCAAAATTCATTATTATGAAATTAATAACATCCTCTCTACTTCCATACTCTGAAAGTAATCTATCTACTAACTTCTTAGCCTCTTCAACTATCCTAGAGGCTTCATCACCATATCTGAGATATGCATCTCTAACTACAACATCCACATTTTCAGATATTAATAATTGATAAGCAGTCTCATACACTTCCTCAATCTTCACTGTAATTTTATGTTAGATAAATCAGCCTTATAAAACATAGCTACTTAGTATCTAACATGAATCTAGACATGTTATTATCATATATTAGGGATATTTTAAAGAAGATAAGTGAGAATAGAGATGAAAATGCTATCAAAAATCTAATTAAGACAATTCTAGATTTCAGAGATAGAGAGAAAGAGTTGAAAATCATATCTCAACTAATACATGATGAAAAGACATACGTACTCTCAGATACAGAGATATTGAGAGGTAGAGAGTATGATCTTATAAATATTGCATCAATATATCACATACTATATGAACTATGTAGAATATTTATATACAAAGATAAGAATTATGAAGTTGATATAGACTATGAGAAGGCTATATTAGAGAAAAATCTAACAGATATAACATACATAATAGATAGAGTATTGAGAATGTGTATAGTTGGTGAAGATGTTAATAAAGAATTTGAAAAACTTAACAATATAATATCTAAGATAGATTCTAAAGATCTTAGAAATTTTATGATTATTAGTCTAATAAGGAATCTTGAGAATATTGTAAAACTTATTAAAGAAGTAGAGTCTAGATAGGTATAGCTATGGATAGGATTGAGAGAGAGATAGAGAAGTTTTTAGATAAAGTTTTGAAGGAATTTATTATGAAACAGGAATTACAGGGTAAGTGGATACTGTATATTCCTATTAGAGATGAATATCATGTTTTTGATAGTAGAGATGAAGCTCTAAAGTTTGCGTATAGAGAAGTTAGAGATGTTGAGTATATGTTTCTTATACAAATTCCACTACCTACTGAAGAATCTTATCAAGCATTTACTAGAATGTTAACTTCATCTAGATAGTAGTTCTAGCTTGTAGGTCTTGGTATTGGTTTTGCTTGATCTTCTACTCTTTTAATAAGCTCCTGTAACCATGAGTACTCATCACTAAGTCTATATAGAAACATCCTTCTACTTGGCTTTATACATGCTATAATTCCAAGACTCTCCAACTTTTCTAAATACTTTCTAACATTTTTTGGTGCCATTCCAACTTCTCTAGCAATTCCTCTAAGTGATAGACAACCTCTTCTTGCTAATGCTATAATTATCTTTACATGTATCGATTCTTGTGAAAGTAAGTCTAGAAATCTAACAAACTCTCTAATTATCTCCTCTGGAGTTAGAGATTTCGTTCCCATGTGTTATACGTGTTTCAGAAGCGTATAAACCCTTCAGTAAAGGTCTTAGTATTGAGAAGCGTTTAAAAAACTATACCTCATGTATTACTCTTCGAGAATTTCTTTAATATTTTCAGGAATATTTCCAGGAGCATTCTCCTCCTGATATAGCTTATCTCTAAGTGCTTCAAGCATCTCTATTGGTCTATTCATAAATTCTGCAGCACACATAACTTTAACACCTCTCTCTTCAGCATATTTATACACATCTCCAAGTCTCTCTCTATACTTTATATCTCTCATGAAGTGGTGATCTATTACTATAGTTTTGACACCGATATCAATAATCTTCTTAATATTTTGTATACTTGCTTCAAGTGCTTTTTTACTATATCTAAAACCTAGCATATATGTCATAGGTCCATCAAGTATCACTATGTCAGGCTTCTCTTCAAGTATATACTTTACCTGCTCTTCTAGTGGTGGACCTTCAACATCTGATGTGTATAGAATTTTCATTTCACCATCATGTATAGATACTTCAACAACATATCCTAATCTATCATTAACACCGTGAGGTACTGCCTGAGATATCTTTATAGTTGTCCTACCTATAGTTATAACACTTCCTTCAGCAATTTTTATCTCTTTAGCAACCTGTTTTACTAATGATAGAAATCTTGAAGCTCTTTGCATTTGACTTCTATTAATCTTGTTTTGTGGATCTTTTATGTAGACTATCTTATTTCTATATATTTCAATTGGAATTAGCTTACCTGGATCATGATGATCGTAGTGGTAGTGTGTCACTATTATTATTTCAGCATCTCTTGCATGTTTTTCAATTTCTCTAGCACACTCGAGCAATCTTTCAACCTCTCTCCTATGTGGAGGAAGTTTATATCTCTGTGGTGCGAGTGAGACTGCAGGATCAATATGTATAAGGACATCTCTAGTCTGTATGAATGTTGACATAGATCTAACACCAAAACTGTCAAATGCTAGTAGTTTAATCTCCATACTAGCTAATCTTTGGAAGATCTAGCTAATAAATATGCTCATCTTGGAATGAATATTCTAACAACTATAGCTATCACTAGTGCACATATAGCTAAAATTGTCAACTTACCAAGACCAATCTTAAGTACTTGATCAATACGTAGTCTAGGATATGCAGCACGTGTAAGAACCATGACTATAGCATATATTCCAGCTTTTAGATATGTCCAAAATAGTTGTAGAGGTTCTAAACTTGATAAAGGTCCAAACCACCCACCTAGAAATAGGCATGATGCAAGTAGACTATATACATAAATCTTCAAGTATATTCCTAAGAATGATAGTGCAAATAGAATACCTGAATACTCTGTATATGGTCCAAAAACTATCTCAGTCTCAGCTTCAGGAACTTCAAATGGAAATCTACTTGTAGCCATTAGTGAACATATGAAGAATACTATAAATGCAGGTGGGTCTAGTAATGCTATTGGTATATTCTTCTGGTATAGAACTATGCTATATATATCAAAGCTCTTACATATTATTGCAATACTTGCAAACACTATTATGAGAGGTATCTCATATGATAATGATTGAAGTACCTCTCTAACAGCACCAACATATGTAAACTTGTCAGTTGCAGACCATCCAATAATTGCAACTATGGTAGAGGCTAGCAAGAGTAAGAATAGCACTATTATAAGACTAATACTTGACCTAGCTATGTATAATGTCGATGTTGCAGGTATATAGGCTATGCATAGTAGTACAACTATATTAAATACTACAGGTAGGAGTATAAACAATATCTTAATACTCTCTTCAGGAATTATTATTTCAGATATTAGAAGTTTTATAAAATCTGCAATTGGCTGTAATATACCTTCAAGAGGACTTACACGTAGTGGTCCATATCTATGTTGTATTAATGCTGTTAACTTCCTCTCAAGCCATACTAAGAGTAGTGCAAATATAAATGCAGCACCAAGTCCTGGAACTATCAATGTAGCTATGAGTTTTGTAGGTATCATATTTTCCTAAGAGGAAACTTACCCTCTAGAGATTTGTCTAGAAAGAATGTTCCTCTACATCTATCATTTCCAATAAATCTTACACCAAACATCTCATAACATTCACGTTCTAGATAGTTAGCAAATGGGTAGATATCACTAATACTATCTATCTCAGGTCTATCTCTACTAACATATGTTTGAACTATAACTCTCCTAATTGGATAGTTATCTAATACCCTTTTTGAAAATATGTATCTAATTATAAACATGTTCCTATCAGGAATATCTACAACAGTTATTGAGAGTATTGTGTCAAAACCTTCACTATTTAATACATCTACAACATTTCTAATCTTATCTTTATCAACATTCATAATCAACTTACTACCTCTACATACCACACTTCTAGCCATGTTTCTAAATTTTTCTAAAATATTCATGAGGTTAGTATTCACATTGTTGATATGTCTTACATATTTCTCAAGTTTCATAATTATGAAATTTTGAAAATTAGATATGGTTTATTAAGGTATTTACACTTGTTAACACGTATATGACTATTAGTGATGTTGAGATTAGAGAATTAGCATTGAAATACGCACTAGCTAATGCTGTGAAGTATGGTGGTAAGGCTAACAAAAATGCTGTTATGTCTAAAATAATGGCTGAACGTAAAGATTTGAGAAAAATAGCACGAAATGTCTTGAGTATAGTTGAAGATGTTGTTAACTATGTAAACTCTCTAACTCTTGAAGAACAGTTGAAAATTTTGAGAGAGAGATGGCCTGAACTTCTCGAAGAGAAGAGAGAGGAAGTTAGGAAAGATATTGAGACTTTACCACCTTTACCAAATGACTATAAGTATGGTAGTATAGTTTTGAGATTTGCACCAAATCCAGATTTTGTACTTACGCTCGGTAATGCTAGACCAGCCATACTTAACTATGCGTATAAGTTGAAGTATGAGAGGTTAGGTAAGGAGAGTAGGTTTATTCTTCGTTTTGAAGATACTGACCCTAAGATTAAGAGACCATTCATAGATGATCCATATGTTAGAGAGAGGTATAGTGAGAGAGAGCTGTTAGAGTATAAATTTATTATAGATGATCTTGAGTGGCTTGGTATTAAGCCTGATGCAGTGTATATACAGAGTGATAGAGTTGTTGAAGGTTTATACTACAATATTGCTAAGAAACTTATAGAGAGTGGAAATGCATATGTATGTACATGTCCTGAAGATGTTTGGAGAAATTATAGAGATTTGAAGAGAGAATGTCCTTGTAGATCTAGAAGTGTTGAAGATAATTTAGAACTTTTTGAAAAGATGTTAAATGGAGAGTTTAGTGAAGGTAAAGCTGTTGTTAGAATAAAGACTGACATGTCTCATCCTGATCCATCAGTACGTGATTGGGTTGCCTTGAGAATTGTGGATACACCACATCCAAGACTTGTGTTGAAGTATGGTGAAAATTTTGCTGAGAAGTTTAAAGTTTGGCCAACATATAACTTTGCTGTTGCTGTTGATGATCATTTCATGAATATTACACATGTATTAAGAGCACAGGAACATCGTGTAAATACTATAAAACAGTCATACATATTTAAATATCTTGGATGGGAACAACCTGAAACAATACATTTTGGAAGATTACATATTGAAGGTGCTACATTGAGTAAATCTAAACTTAAAGAACTTGGTTTGAAGTATGATGATCCTAGATTACCAACACTATCAGGTTTAAGAGAACGTGGAATACTTCCAGAAGCTATTTGGGAAATAATGTTAAATGTTGGTATTAAGTCTACAGATGCTAAAATTAGTTTAGCAAATCTATATTCAATAAATAGGAAATATCTAGATGAGAGAGCTAATAGATATCTAGCAGTTATAGATCCAGTATTGATAGAGATTGAAGGTATCGATAAAGATTTACTAATTACTGAAATACCTTACCATCCATCTTATCCAGATAGAGGTAAGAGAAGAATAGAGATTCCTGTTGAGAATGGTAAGGCAAGACTTTACATATCTAGAAGAGATGTTGAACTATTGAAGAGAAATGGTAAAGTTAGATTGATGGAGTTGATGAATGTTGAATATGTAGGTGAGAGAGATGGTAAGATAATTACAAAACTTGTAGATTATAGTCTCGATACTGCTAGAAAATTGAGATTAGATATAATCCAATGGGTTCCATATAGAGATAAGATTGAAATTATTGTTGAGAGAGTTGATAAAACACCATTAACATCGAGAGAGTTTGAGAGAGAGTATGGATATGTTGAGAAGAATATTATAGATGTTAATGTTGGTAGTATAGTACAGATATTTAGATATGGTTTTGTTAAGATAATTCATAAAGATAGTGAGAAAGTTTTAGTTAGATACGTACATGATTAATCTCTAAGATTTATTCTTGTCTAGCTAGACTTATCAATCTATTAGCCATATACTTTAACATTTCTTTAATATTTTTCTTATTATCGAATTTCTTAACTATATTCTCAAGTTCTTGTCTTGATAATTTTTTAAATTCTCTAGCTATCTCTACCATTTTTGGTATAGCTCGAACAACATTGTCAACTATTGTTATATCTGCATATTGTGCAGTTCTTGATAGTGGATTTAGGTCTATTGCTATGACTTTCTTACCCATCTTCTTTAATGCTTCTGTTCTATCTCCATCTTCAATTGCTACTAGTACTACATCTGCTATGTATATTCCTCTACAATCTACTTTTCTACGTTCACTATGTAGTTCAGGTATTGTACATATATGTTCTTCATCTGCTCCAAGTGGTTCAATTCCAAATTTTCTAACTATATTTGCAATTTTTCCAATTCTACTCCAAGTTCTGTAGAATAGGTTTATCTCAATTTTAGCATTTACCTCTTTTGCAAGTTCTACAACATCTTCTATACATAGTGCAGCAACATTACCATTTATAGATATTACAGGATGTTTAGCTAAAAGTAGTGATGCTACACCTGCCTTTATTGCTTCTAATGCATATTGTGTAGTTTCTTCACCAATTATGTAGTCAAAAGCCTCACCTCTACCGTGAGCTATTAATCCTTGAGGAACTACATACCCATCTAAAAATCCTTGTACAAGTTTTTCACGTATTAGTAAACTTCTTCTTCTTGGATGATTTTCAGGTATTTCAATCTTTAAAATCTCTCTCCAATCTTCTAAACTCATATAGATTTAGCTTTTAAACATCTTTAATATCTCTTCTGTATTTACAATATTTGCTTTATAGACTTTCTCCATATATTTTATAAATGCTTCATGTTCTTTCTCAGAATCTTCAAAAATTATTGGTATTGCAGCTGTTGCATCTTTAACAACATATACATCATATCTCTCATAAACTGCATCACATACTGTATGTAGAACACATATGTTAGTTGCAATACCTGTAATCACAACCTTACTAATAGATAAATCTCTTAGAAGTTGATTAAGTCCTGTACCTCTAAAACCACTATACCACCTCTTCTCAAGAACAAACTCCCTATCACTACTCGGTTTAAGCTCAGGAATAATAGCAGCCTCTGGAGAACCCTTCATAGCATGTGGACCCCAAATCTTCCTAACCTCTAAATCAACAGGGAGATGAGAATCAACAAGATGAACAATAGGAATAGCTAAACTACGTGCACAATCAACAATCTTAACAACATTAGAAACAATAGACCTAGCAGAAGGAGAACTAAGCCTACCATAAACAAACTCATACAACATATCAACAACCAAGACACACCACATACAAGAAAAAGAGAAATAAGAAATAAATAAACAAAACCCAAATGATGAACCTACGACGTACTGAAAAATGAAGACCGCGGTCAGCACTGAAAAACTCTCCACAACAAGCTCTCCATGCCTATCCCTAAATAGGAGATAGAGAACAGAAAATTAAAATCTAAGAGACAAAAAACATAATGCTAAAGGAGATACTACAAGACGATCAGTGATGGAATATCTCTCTTCTCTAAGATAGTGTTTAGCTATTAATTTTGCAAGTTCCTTAACTCTGTTCACATCTAGATCTCGTGTTCGACATTTCTTCTCTAAGGACATAGATGTAGATATTAGTGCACATGGATATTAAAGTAGTAAGGTCTCATGATAAGATTTTTACTCCTCCTCACTCAGGATTTGTAATTGAAATAGCGCTACCTACAGCAAAGACTAACAACAACTAAATGGAATAAGCAAGAAATGTCAACCTTACTCCTCTACACAAAGCCTAATTCGAGAATGCCTAAAACATAGCAAATTCATACGATGAGAACTCTAAGACCATCGCTTTACAAGGCTAACATCGATTGTCGTGTCATCACACTACATAAGGATAGATATATCTTGTCTCAACAATATCGAATATCCTCAACAATAGACCATGAGAACACGATGATAATCGGTAAAGTAATAAAGTAAGTGTTCCAAAGGATAACGCATAAAACTACCAGTAAGAAAGAATCACAGAACAAAAAGAGAATCAGGAGAAACCGAATCTCTATAAGAGGATTGAAAGATATATTCAAAAGCATTTTTTAACCAATCAGGTAAATGTTCCCGAATCTCTATAAGAGGATTGAAAGACAGATACTAGGTTTCTTAAATTTTGTCAACATTATTGCTTTGAATCTCTATAAGAGGATTGAAAGTGCACAACTCTTGACGGTGTTACGATTTCTAACGACGTTCTTGAATCTCTATAAGAGGATTGAAAGGTGAATAGTGTTGGTCTATACACGACTATCCTCCTACCTCTACACGAATCTCTATAAGAGGATTGAAAGTTAAAAATTGATTGAAATTTATTAGATATCTTAACTGATCCAGAGAATCTCTATAAGAGGATTGAAAGGCAATATTAATAGAATGTATAGCAATAGAAACATTTTATATAGAGAATCTCTATAAGAGGATTGAAAGTCAATATCAATCTCTGATGTCCAAAGTTTTTCATCCTGCATCAAGAATCTCTATAAGAGGATTGAAAGATCCTCATCACGAATATTTTTAAAAATCATATATTTTAAATGATGAATCTCTATAAGAGGATTGAAAGCATTTTCATGGGGGTACAACTATAAGATAGAAGACAGAGAAAGAGAATCTCTATAAGAGGATTGAAAGTATCTCAAGCACAAAAGTGCAAGTCTAGGTAGATTAATTGAGAGAATCTCTATAAGAGGATTGAAAGCTTGGAACATTTATGAGAAAGTTTCTCCTATTCATAGGAAATCTTGAATCTCTATAAGAGGATTGAAAGTTCTTCTTCTCAACTATGAATATTTCAAATCCTAGCGGTACACTGGAATCTCTATAAGAGGATTGAAAGAGTACTTCAAGATTAGGCTCAAGGCCCTCCTCACGCTTGCCCATGCCTCGAATCTCTATAAGAGGATTGAAAGAATGTACAATGACGAGTATGTCTATGGTTGGGTTCTCAAGAGGAATCTCTATAAGAGGATTGAAAGAAAACTGTTCAGGTTTCTTATCTTTACAAATGTCCTCATTTTCCCATCGAATCTCTATAAGAGGATTGAAAGGTAATACATTTTCTAGAAAATCGCTAGCAAAATGAAGCAACATAGAATCTCTATAAGAGGATTGAAAGGTACTCCAGCGACTGCTGGTGTTGCTATTGATGTTCCTGAGAGGAATCTCTATAAGAGGATTGAAAGAATGTTAATAAAGGTATAATGTAGAATGCTAATGTCATAAAGATGGAATCTCTATAAGAGGATTGAAAGGAGAGCATTAGGAGAGCAACGAGGCTGCCTGAACATGAGGTACGGAATCTCTATAAGAGGATTGAAAGGATGCTGGTGCAGGAGCTCAGGAGGGTTCTTGAGAAAAGTCCTGGAATCTCTATAAGAGGATTGAAAGAGTTATTACTATGAAGTAAGAGCCCTGATGGCAGTAGCATTCTGAATCTCTATAAGAGGATTGAAAGATATATGTACAGCTAGCTGACAGTAACGTCATAGAAAAGTTGAATCTCTATAAGAGGATTGAAAGTACTTCTCCGTATACTCTGTACTTCTTCTTTTGTGTTTGTACTTGGAATCTCTATAAGAGGATTGAAAATTCATGTGCACTATCGTACATTTATGCACATTTGGATTGTAAGAATCTCTATAAGAGGATTGAAAGCTCTGAGAATGGTAATACGTGAAGAAACAAATAAAAATAGGTTTAGTCCATGTGTTGGATAGAGAAGGGCCCGTAGTCTAGCGGCAGGATGCCCGCCTGACGCGCGGGTGATCCCGGGTTCGAATCCCGGCGGGCCCACCATAAGATGAGGATGTGTGAATTATCTTTCGAATTTTTTCGAAAATGTTAAATCTGGTAGTGTTTATAGATATTCAGATAGATGTCATATTCTGTGTCTGATCCTGTATTGAGTGATCAGTCTTATATAGATATTTCTCTTATTAAACAGTGGTTTTATTGTCCTAGATATGTCTATTTTAGGTATGTTTTAGGTATGTCTGAACCTCCGTTTGAATATGTAATTGAGGGTAGAGATCTTCATAATAGTTTAATTAATTATGAGGAGTTTAGAAAGACCTTGTTCTATAGAAGGTTTAAATATGATAGAAAGGTCTCGAAAGTATTTGTGTATTGTGAGAAGTTTCGTATTAAAGGTATTCTAGATATGTTAATATTTCGTAATGGTATTCCAATACCAATAGAGATTAAGTTAAGTATGTTGGGTAGTAGGGATATACCTATTCATCATAAAGCTCAATTAACAGCATATGCATTATGTCTTGAGGAGATGTTTAGAAGAGCTGTTTGTGAAGGATATCTGTACTATGTTAAGTCTGACAAGCTTGTACGTGTAGATATAACTGAAGATTTGAAGAAGCTAGTTATAGATGAGATAGAGAAATTGAGAAAGTGTTTAATTTATGGAGATATACCTAGAAGAGCAGCTAGTACATGGAAATGTGCTAATTGTTGGTTTAGAAAATATTGTGTTAAGATGTCGTTTTAACTTTCCTACACTCAAGCTTTTTAACACTAATGACACCTAGACCCATACTCCTACCAGTACCTACATTCATAAGCTCTGCATATCTTATCAGAGCCCAAAATTCACTTAATCTTCTACGTCCAAGTATTTGGTAAAGTGCAAATCCCACGTAACCTCTTGCAATACCTCCTCTAGGTAATCTAACGGTGATTACGTTAGATTTAACACCTCTAAAAGGTCCAAAGTCGGCAAGTATTACATATTGGTAAGCCCATTGTATTACCTTGTCAGATATGTGTATGTTAGTGAAGTATCTCCAATGTTTAAGACTTGACTTAATAATTCTCCAAGCATCTGGACAAAAGCAAAATCTAGCTCTTTTAGATCTTCTCGGTCTTCTTAATGCAAATCTTGTAGGTGTTAAAAAATTAATTTTAAATGCTTTATAATTCACATCATTGTTAAATAGTGTGTTAATGTCAACTATATCAACTTCCACATTCTCGACTATGAGCTTTATGCTATTTTTAAAAAATGTCACTTCTTTATCTATCAGGTCCAGAAATTGTGGAATAGCTCTAATAGCTAGATCACCTATAATCGAGATTCTAAACCACAATTTTGAACCTGCTTGTACATGCACTGGTTTGATGCCTATTATAGGCTTTTTACCTATGAAGAAGGGAGTTACAGAGAATGGCTTAGGACCTCTAGTATTGTGAAGTTTATCACTAAGTCCTGGTTCGACATTATCAATTAACTTTAGTAAAAAGGATTCAACTACAGTTCCTGTAAAGTTTGTCAATATGATATCATGTTTCGGTGTTAAGTATATTCTTACAACAACTATGTAGGTACTCATTGTATAGATCTAACTGTGCAACTTCTTCAGTAATTTAGATAGAACCTTACCTATAGGTGTTAATTCGTAAATACCCTTCTGTATAGACTTCACTAGGTCGTATTGAACAAGTTCGTATAAGTAATTACTTACAGTACTCTCTTTAATATTTAGAATATCTGCTAGATATCGAGTAGTTATCTTACCATCTTCAGAAGCTGCCAATAGAATGTCTTTAAGTCTAGTCTGTCTAATTTTCCTAATGATATATTCAAGACCATGTACAAATGCTTCAGTAAGTGAGGTTAAGTCTATAGTATAACCCTTATCAACTGCATATTCAGGTACTATCTCAATATCTACATACGAAGATCCAGATAATGCCTTAACTATGACAGCAGATAGCAAGGTGACTATAGATAAAATACGTGGACCACCACTAACATTTACAAGAAGACCTTGACCTTGCATAACTCTATCTAACATATGTTCTGAAAGTGTACATAGCATGGATGTAACATCTAGAGAATCAAGCACAATCTCGCCAACTTTTATGCTAAGACTTAACGCTTGTTTCACCAACAGAGCAGCGTACTCCGACTTTCTGTCTTCAGAACGACCCGTCCTAATTCTAACAAGCCAAACCTGGTCAATATCCTTCGACTTGAATGACAATAATCTGGGTACTATAAACTCAGGTGAGAAACCAACAGTAAAGTAGAGAGAATATGTAGGATGCACAGAAACCACCCTATTTAGAGTCTTATATACATTCTCTCCTCTTCATAATGTGAAGTTGAAGTGAGCTAAAAAGCTGTTAAAGAAGACTTGAATGAGTAACGTAAAGTCAATACCTCTTCAATACAGCATGTTTCACTAGACTTCAACTACATTTCCTGAGTCAAAATATTTTTGAGGAAAAAAATGGTGTAGTAATATTTAAGTTTGAGAATGAGAGAAAACTTGTGAGGTCGACATGTCAACACTAGAGGTTACAGATCTTCGGGCAGCACGTAAATTTCGAGGATTGATAACATTGCTCAGATTCTTCGTGGCTCGAAGGCAATACAACTACATTGATAGACTATCATCGGCGTTAAATTACGAAGTAGTTGAGGAGACCATAACTCAGATGTTAAGAGTTTTTCAAGCATTATTAAACCAAGCTACAAAAGTTAGTTTAGACTTAGGTGAGGGTAAAATTCTAGAGATCCTAGCGTTAGATTATGAAGGACCATATTTCAGTTATGATGATATTGACTCGAGAATTAAAATCCTCTCTCACCAATTTCCTGACATAGTCGTGATAGGCAAAGTCATACATGCGGAGAAACCGTTTCTGGAAGTAGGCAAATACTATTCGGTATATACATTGCCGAATGAGAATGAAGGAATAGTATATCCATCCGAGAGTGAGATAGCTAGGTTTTTAGATGCTGCGAGAAGAGATATAGATATTGCTCACATTATTGCGAGCCTGGCTTTAAGTAAACCAAAGGTTACTAGACAAGAATTGGAGAGTGAGAGAGGTGAGTAGACATGGTCTGGCTCTCAATATCTTCAAGAGTCCTCATAAATGTTGAAGCTCTGAATATGGTTGAATCTATAGGAAACTACACCAGACATAGAAGAGCTCCTGTAGTTATAAAGACAGAGCATGGGTATAGTATTAGGTATGTCCCAGTGATATCTGGAGAATGCATCGCTCACGCGTTTCAAGCACATCTAGCGAGGATATCTGAATTAAGAAACCTACCTGTATGCGAGCTTTGCAAATGTGAAGAGTTTATTAAGAGGGGAGTACCCGATCATAAGCCTAAAGATTGGAAGGTTGATACTAGGCTAAATCCTAAGGATAGAGCACACCTTTACGAGAAAAAGGTAATCTCTGAATGTGTTGTAGAGGATATAGGGGGATTTTTACACACAGGTGAGCATACTGGTAATGTCCCTGTGAGAAGAACCTCATGTATAATGTTTGGATATGCTATACCAGCATTGGAAGATTTATCACAGTCTGGAATAGCCACAGTTGAGCCACAATTTCATACAAGACATGTGAAAGCTGTAGCGCGGGGACAGCGTGAACAGATGATATTCTATGTAGAAAGTGGAAGTGCTCTCTACGTGATGTCATGTGCTTTTGACGTATCTAGGGTAGGTGAGACTTCGATGGTTAAGAGAGAACTCGTAGTAGATTCGGAACAGAAGATTAAGAGAGCTGAAGCAGGGCTCGACGCGCTATACCTAGTTCTTGTACAGGGTAAGTTTGGGGCAAAACAAAGTAGATTTATGCCAGACTACCAAGTAGCTAGCCTAGTGGTAGCAGTAAGCGATAGACTTCCATTTAATGTTAAATCAGGACATAGAAGGACGTATATTAGAGACACTTTAATAAGTGCTAGCGCTTTCAGGACTATCACTAACTCATGTGTTAGAGTATTTGCATACGTTGATGAACTTGATAGGAGTATAGTGGACTTACCTGAAGATAAGGAACTTAGTCTAATGAACTCTCCAGATGAGTTATTTAAAGAGGTAAAGCACTACATAGTACAATTGCTCTCGGAAAGCATGAAGAAGTAACTATGAAACTTATAGCTCTACTAGTACGAGGACACTTTCATTGGGGCTTTTCTATTAGATATCCAGGTACGTCTGCAGCAGCAGAAAGTTACATCGTACCTCCACCAACTACGTTAGTAGGAGCATTAGCAAGAGGTTTAGCAGAAGTAGGAATATTACCAAGAACAGAAGTTTACTATAATGGTAATAATATTGTTAGCACATCAGAAATACTCACACCATGCATCAAAGTTTCAACATTTAGATATGATAATAATTCAATTTCACTACCATTGCCGTATATGGATCCGGTAAAGTTAATAAGAGCTCCATACCAAAGGGAAAGTGAAGATAAATCTCCCATTGGATTTTGCGGATTTGGTAAAGTATATTCCCCAAGTGTATCGTTTGAGATACTATACATAATCGATATTGAACTATTGAGATCGTTAGCAAGATTAGTGACATTAGACATCAATCATGTAGTATTAGGTGCATATTCAATAACGATGCTGGGGTCGAAGGAGAGTCTCGTATCTATAGATAGTGTAGAGGTTACAGATAGTGTAGAGGTCATATATAAACCGCCTATTAAAGAAATAGAGTTATCTTTTTACTGTCCTGCTGGTATTGTTGAGATAGAAGAATTTTACAGAAGTTATATCACAATTCAACCTCTCCCAATACCAAGCAAAAACTGGTACACCATCTATGGCAAACGAACACACACAATACCTATTAAGACGAAGGTGTTTTTGATACCAGTTCGAAGAGGAAGCTTTTTAGAACCAGTTCGAGTTGAAGCTAAGGTTAGGTGTACTGAGAAGACCGTACTCTATGAATGTAGATTTCTCGACAAGACTATACACATTCCATGGACGGGTGAAGAGACATGAGTAAATCTACCATTATTAACATAAATCTACCAGAAGAAGGATCATTCCTTCTACGTGAATTATTAACGACGAGTATAGCATACATAATATACTACTCAGATGGCAGTTTAGAAGTATGTAATAACAGTATAAATATAAGCCCTATAGATATTAAAAGGGGGCTTATTGATACAGTTGAAGAAACTATTAAACTCCTAGAGGAAATACCCGCAGAACGACCTTTCGTAGGCAATGATCTCAGGAATGTCATACCTCGCGCAATAGACTATTTGAAAAGTCTGGTAAGGAGAAGTGATGTAGGAGAGTTACGTGGAGCTAAGGAGAAGTTACTTACTCTCTTAAAGCTCTATAAAGAGTACGTAGGTATAACAGATGAAGAGAAACTTCTGGAAGAAATGCGAAATGATCTAAAATCGATGTTGAACCCGAATAATAAATTTGCACCGCTAAATATATTTAAACTTCAATATACAGAGTATTTGAGAAGTATTGCTACATCTACAAAGATAAGTAAGCAGTTTAGAGTTGGTTTACATACGTTAGTGTTGGGAATAGTAGGGACAATACTAGGTCTATGTTCGGTATCTGAAAATTGTATAACTCTTCTCTTATTAATTCCAGAGTGTCTAGAATATAGCAGAGTGGAAGTAGGTAAAGTTGAAAGTTTGAAACTGGTAGTTGAAGAACATAAGTCTCTTAGGAATACTCTTCGAAACTACATCCCAGAGACAGTCAGACTACTATACGTAGCTCTGAAACATCCAACGATAGCGGGTGTATATAAGATATTTGAGATACATAGCTCAAAGTCCTTCAAAACACAGAGATTGGAGCTGATACGTATGTCTACTCTGAGAATTAAAGAGACCCCAATTATAGCATTTGTAAAAACATTGTACGATAAAGCCTCACAAGATAAAGCCTGGGCTAAGAATTTACTCAAGAAGCTTATACAGATGGTTGAAGAGATATCACGAGCATATGCTAAAGGCTATACAGACTCCGCATCAAAGACTATACTTGAAATACTAGAGAAGCTGTATATGGCTATAGAGTACTATGACAATGTAATCCTTCGTGAAAGACTACTATTCGAGATTGCTAGGATAGGACTTTTATATGCAACATCTTCAGCACAGGAGTGTAGAAAGCTTGGACATCTATTATTGAGTCCCTACGATGTATCTCTAATTAGAAATCTACTGAACGAGATATATAGTATTTATGAAAAGTAAATATGAAGCTTGAACAAGGTATAGAAAAACTATTAGGTGAGAGGAAAGCAATTAATATATTCATCGAATATATCGATAAAAGAACTTGTGAAGAAAAACCTGTATACGCATTTCTAAATCTACCCACTGGATATGGCAAATCCACACTTAGCCTGATGTTAGGTCGATCTGCTTGGAATTCCACATATAATCTTTTTGATAGAGTTATACATGTAATTCCAACTAGAGTACTCGCCGAAGACATTTGCGGAAGAGCTCGCATAATTGGAATCCCATACGCTGTTCAACATATGTGGGCTGAACCATCTGTAAAAGCTCCATACTTCATACCTAGATACGTAGTAACTACGTATGATTCATTCATGTTTAATTTATACAAGGTATGTGTTCCCGAATACGAGTATGATTATGGACATTATGATGTACCTAGAGCATCTATATTGACATCTTTAGTATTCTTTGATGAGTATCACATACTCGTTCCCGGAGATAGTGCAGAGAGAGAATACTTGTCGGTAAACGTACATAAAAGAGGATGGACAGCACTTGTCTCAACAATATACAATCTCTCAGTGTGTAGAGTGCCTATAGTGCTTTCATCTGCAACGTATGTAAAGAAAGCTATTGACAACATTATACTATCTTCATTTTGCAAAGCCTGTAAAGAAATAGATTCAAATATGGACATATTACTAGTAAATCTAAGTAGAGAAAATCAAAGTAGGATAAGAAATATCTCAAATATAAGAATTGTAGAGCATAATGTTAGTGATAAAGATTTTGAAAATAGCATAACATCAGTAAGAATTAACACCTACGTACATTCTGTAAAGGACTATGGGGAATTAGAGAAATATGTACGTGATATAGTAAGGGAGAATTTAGATAAAAGAGTAGCAATTATAATGAATAGTGTAAAACTTGCACAGAAAATTTATTCGAACCTCAAATATACACATCATAATACAATTCTACTACATTCAAGATACACTATGTTAGATAGAGGACGCATTCAGAATAGGCTCATCGAACTAATGAGATCCTCGAACGAAAAATTTGTTCTTATAGCCACACAAGTAGTAGAGGTCGGCATTAATTTAGATGTCGATATTATGATAACTGAGATAGCCCCAATAACATCATTAGTGCAACGTTGTGGCAGAGTGGCACGAGATCCTGAAGTTCGATCGATAGACAATGCAGAGATTCATGTAATACTCATAGGGGAAAACATGGATGTCAACAAAGGCTTATACTCGGTGTACAGAAGCGATATAACACTTAAAACATACGATGAACTACGCAGTATAGGTAATATTGAGTGGAGATTACCGTATGACACTTGGAGAGGCGAATCTTACGTTAAGATAGCTGAGAGCGTGTATAATAATATTGAATTAGAAGAGGATGGTGAATATAGAAGAATCCTAATTGAAATTTTTAAAAATCCTCTAATAGATATGAAAGATGTTAAGAACATCTTGAAGAAACTGCTTAGCTTCATTAGAGATGACATTGCTTTACCATTATTCGTACCTCCAGAACCTGTAGATCACATATGTGTTACGAATATAGTAGAAAGATATGTTAATAGTCGAGATATACAAAAATTCTTAGTACCTATAGAAGCTAAAATATTGGTAAAAAATTACAAAAATCTATTACTTATAGATAATAATAAAGTATATGCATTGTATGAGACAGAAAATGGAGAAATAGTCGTCGATAAGGATGAAAATCTATATGAAATATTTAGAAGATGGAGAGAGAATGCTGGAAAATTATTAGGTTATGTTAAGCATAATGGTAATGAGAGACTCTATTTAATAGCCCCAATTTTGAAATACGAAGCATATAGTAGAGATTTAGGACTAATTATAGGGTATTGAATCATGCTAGCAACGTTTGCTATAGCTAAAGAAAGAGATAAGAGAAGAGTAGTAATTATTGAATCCTTCAAGGAACATGCGATATTCACTACATATTTCGCATGTTTAATGTTGAGACGTACACTGCAAGTGATTAGATACAGATTAAAGACTACATTTAAATTAATTGGCACTACTAGCCCTATTGAGGTTAGTACAATTTTAGCAGTAATACTTCACGATATTGGTAAGGTTTGTGAAGCATACCAAAGCAGGGTAAGGGATGTAGTGTCCGGGAAATTACAAGTAGCCAGTTTTTATGGTCATGAGATATATAGTTCGGCTATACTATTTAGACTACTTTGTAAGGTATTTAACGATGCGTATAATGATAGAGAACTTGCTAGAAATCTAGCTGCAATATTTTCGTTAGCCGTTTTGCGTCATCATCAAGCTATGAGAAGTATAGAAGATATTGCTAATTCTAGAAACGGAAATATTCCAGATAAGTGGAGTGTTTGTGAAAAAACGATTTACTATATTTGTAACGCTACAGAACAGGCTTTAGAATTGTCAGCAGACATATTAAAAGTAGATGTATTAAAACATTATCTAGACATGAGAATAGATAAGTATCTTGTAGAAATATTGAAAGATTGTTATGATTACAGAACATGTATTAATGTTATAAAAGAAGAGGTCTTGGGATCTATGACTAGAGCTGGAGGGAAAATAACACTTTACTCAATATTGTCCGGAATCATAATCCTTGCAGATAGGATAGCTGCTAAAATAGTAAGAGGCGACTTTAAGTTCTCAAGACTTGATAGGGAATATATTGAGACTATAAAACTAGACCTCTATAAGTTCTAAATCATTAATATATAACGTCTATATCACTATCTAGTGGTGGTTCTTCTCTATATCCTATCTCTATTCTGCTTCTGTATTGTTGTTTTGTTATTTTGAATATTTGTATATTTCCATGTGCTGTTTTCATTATTTTTCTAAGTTTTATTTCTAATTCTTTCAGTATGTGGTTTGGTATTTTTCCTATATATGCACTTCTTTGTATTCTTTTAAATCCATACTGTAGTAGTAGGTTTGCTACTTTTTGGCGTACTTCATCTTCTGTTATGTCATATATTACCAAGATTAGCATAGTGATATGTGGAAAAGTTTCAACTTTACCTTATTGTGTAGGTAGTCTTTTAAATGTTTAACAGCTTTGTATATTAATGACTCAAGTGTGTTCTTTTCTGACCATAGTTTAACTGTTTGTTTTAGATTGTTTAGAAATAGCTGTATGAGTCTTACTCTATATTCTGGACTTAGTCTACAATTTTCAATTGCATTAATCTTGTCGTGATTTGATGATAAGAATGTTATTAATGGTTTATCTACTGCTATAGGTCTGAAGATCTCCATTATGTCTAGGATTAGACTTGGTCTTCCTGAACGATCTACATGTAGATATCCTGCATATGGGTCAAGGTTTAGTAATAATGCTGCTTTTGTACATACATGTCTTAATAATCCATACATGTAGTTTAGTGATAGGTTAACTATATCTACTGATTCTCTATCTCTCTTCTCAAATCCCAACTTTTCAGGTATGAGTATTCTAAATCCTTCCCAATATGCTCTTGCAGCAACTGCTTCAATACTTAGAATTTTCTCTCTAACATCACTTGTGAGTATTTCTGAGTTAATTTTTGATAGCTCTAGCAATTTAAACTCGATTTCATATGCAAGATCACGTAGTTTAGAAGATATTTCAATACTCTTTCTACGTGATTTTGAGAAGTATTTTAAGACTTCTGCCTGATTTGCCAACTTACTTTGAACTACCCACTTAGCAATTTCCACAGCTTTCTTATCAATAAATGCTAAGTATTGTAATCTTCTAGTTTCGACTGTCTGTGTTACGTATGTGGGCATTAGTCTAGCAGTAACATCTCCCTTATGATCTAGCACTACTAAGTCTATACCTAATCTAGCACATGCTCTCAATGCACGACTTGTTATGCATATACCACTTGTAGTTATTATTATCTGCTCAAGCTCGAGTGGTGAAACTTCATGTACTTTCTCACCTCTCTTATATATGACAAATCTACCTTTCCTAAATCCAAGCTTCACTCCATATCCTGAGAGGATCAACGTCTTCATGAGCTATCTCCCACACATATATGATAGTATGGGCACGTCTCCGAGCAGTATTTTGATTTACCTGGATCTTTCTCAGAGTATATTATATCGTATGCCTCATCTCTCAGACTTAGGAATCTATATCTCAACTCGTTACTAAGATATACTGGAATTATGTTAAATCTTGGCACATACTTACCTTCTTTGATTTTTATAAACCATATTTTAGATACTATTCCAAAATCTATAGGAATCTCGTAGTCAGACTCTATAGCTATTGCATATCCTGCAAGTGCTGTACTTACAGAATCTGTATTTACACTATTTCCAAATTTGAACTCTACAATAACATTGGATAGTACAGCATCAACTACAAGTCTTCTTGATAGACCTACTAGATAACCATCAACGTGAAATTGAGAAAATTGAGGTATAGCTTTAGATATTAACGCATCAGGTCTTAAATCTACTATCTCAGTAGATACGTGACTGATCTCACCTACATAATACATTGCTAGATGTATGTAAAGTGACTCTGCCTTTAACATAAGCTCTCTCTTATAGTCGCTATCTATCTCTACATTCTTAATACTTAGAGAGTTTTCTATAATATCTTCAACAACATCTTTAACATTTTCTAGAAGTTTTGCAAGTCTAGATATATCAACATTTTCATATATATGCTTACGAATATCCTCAACAACTCTATATAGAACGTTATGTAAGACAAAACCTTCAAATAGTGGTCTAGTAACTTGAGGTTCAACCTTGAGAACATATTTTAAGTAAACATTTCTCATAGATTGACAATATAGATAAGCTATGTCTGATAATGCCAAACCCCTATAACCTGGAGGCTTAACAGGCTCTCTATACCAAGACCAACCTCTATACTCATCAGATATAGGGTCAGAAACCGCCCTAACTCTAAGCACCCTTAGATACCTTGCCAACTCTCTGAAAGAAAACATATAATACAAAGATGTATTAAAAAATATCTGCCTTACCAAAACATGAGAAAAACAACTTACCAAAGCATGACAGGAATAGTAAAAATAATCAAGAACAGATATTCATAGACAACATATAGAGGAAAAATCAACTACAGAACCTGAATAAAACAAAAACTATAAAGACAATAAAGCTGAATTATCAAACTTTCAATTGTTCTTTGGAAGTCTTTGTCGTAATTTGAGGTTAAGTTATGGATGTTCTAATGGTAAAATAGGAAAAACTTAAGAAAAACACAAAACATGAACAATCTCTGAATCTCAAAAAGAGGATTGAAAGATAAGATGCAAATGTTTTGCATGTGATGTATATGTAGAAATACACGTGAATCTCAAAAAGAGGATTGAAAGCTCTTGAATAGTCATGTAGTTCTCACTGTAAGAGCAATATCTTAGGAATCTCAAAAAGAGGATTGAAAGTTAAACATCTTGTTCATGGGGTCTACACAGTACTCAACAATCTGAATCTCAAAAAGAGGATTGAAAGACAGTAGTAACAGCTCTAGTCCTCCTACTAGCATCTCTATGGAATCTCAAAAAGAGGATTGAAAGTGTTTAATACTTTTATAGTCAAGATTATCAAATTTTGCAAGAATCTCAAAAAGAGGATTGAAAGGAAGTAGAAGACTATGTCAAGTCAGGTTTAGAAACTTTGTACAAGGTACAGAATCTCAAAAAGAGGATTGAAAGAGTACTGTGTCTGCCAGAACTGTTCATCTCTTGTTGCAAATATGTACGAGAATCTCAAAAAGAGGATTGAAAGTTTGCTTTAGAAAAAATGATACCAGAAACGTTTCCAATATTGGAATCTCAAAAAGAGGATTGAAAGTCTATACGTGGCTACCAGCTGAACATTGGCATGGTGAAGATGAGGAATCTCAAAAAGAGGATTGAAAGGACTAGAAAAGATTTTCTCTAACTCGTTAGGTAGTTCATCTAGGAATCTCAAAAAGAGGATTGAAAGATCTGTATAGTTCCTCTAAGTCTTCTTTCAATTTTGATTCTGAATCTCAAAAAGAGGATTGAAAGTGTACAATCGTCTTGTAGTCGTTGTATGCTACACGCACCTCGTGGAATCTCAAAAAGAGGATTGAAAGTGCATAGTCTAGTTGCTTATTCTTAAAAGCAGTTTTTGCTTTTTCGAATCTCAAAAAGAGGATTGAAAGTACAAACATGGACAGAAATCATTCTTTATGTAGTCAAAACTTGAATCTCAAAAAGAGGATTGAAAGAATTAGGAAGGTTGGTAACATGCTCTTACCATGCTGCTTCACTGGAATCTCAAAAAGAGGATTGAAAGCGCCAACGCCAAACCAAGCCCAACACCACACCAAACCAAACAGAATCTCAAAAAGAGGATTGAAAGACAATACTTGATGAAATAATTAATGTCGTAGCAGGTACAACGAGAATCTCAAAAAGAGGATTGAAAGCTCCTAGTCTTCATGATCTTTCTCACCTTCAAATATGTATATGTGAATCTCAAAAAGAGGATTGAAAGGTCTTCAGAGAGTATGAATGTTTCGAATACACTAGCCATACCTTCGAATCTCAAAAAGAGGATTGAAAGACAGTTATTGTTACTGAAAGAATGTACAAAATTTTCAATGAATCTCAAAAAGAGGATTGAAAGACATTTTCAGGACAAAAACGGTCAATTTGTTCTATAACAGTAGAATCTCAAAAAGAGGATTGAAAGCTACGTACAACTTCAACATCTCTATCACCAACAGTTCCTACTATGAATCTCAAAAAGAGGATTGAAAGCAACTTTGCGCCGCTCGAGGCAACCTCATTGAATGCGTTTATTAGAATCTCAAAAAGAGGATTGAAAGACAATTTTATAATAATTATAAGTGCTGTTTATTTTGTTTGATTGAATCTCAAAAAGAGGATTGAAAGTTGTACTCTACGACTATTGTAGACATACGTTTTGTCACATATTGCAGAATCTCAAAAAGAGGATTGAAAGCATCAATGTCAGTGTCGAGTATGCAGATGTAGTATATGCAGTACTGGAATCTCAAAAAGAGGATTGAAAGTAATATCGTATATAATATCGAAGCATAACTGCTTTGTATTTTCGAATCTCAAAAAGAGGATTGAAAGGACATTGCAATGAACATAAAACTGCCACCCTCAGACTGGGGAGGAATCTCAAAAAGAGGATTGAAAGCACTATCAACTACATAACGCATATGTTAAACATGTGCAAGATGAATCTCAAAAAGAGGATTGAAAGTGCTCATACTATTACATGCCTACCAACGTGCGACCATTAAAGGAATCTCAAAAAGAGGATTGAAAGCATTATTTGTCCTGGTAGTGGTAGATTTGAATACTTAGCTGCAGAATCTCAAAAAGAGGATTGAAAGACTTGGACAAATTGGCAACCTGTGTCTGGGGTACCTACAGAATCTCAAAAAGAGGATTGAAAGACTAAACTCTTCGAGACCAATATCGTTGAGGTGGTCTATAACCTGAATCTCAAAAAGAGGATTGAAAGGGTATATGGCATAGATTGGGTCCTGGAAATGTTATGAATATTCTTCTAGTCTTCTCATTGAATATAAGTATGTTAAGTATCGCTAATCACGTAGATGTTGTTAAGTATATATGCATTACTTATTACAAAACTCTCAACTCTCTAAGAAAGCTTACCTGATCGTTAGCAATTTTCAATATATCATCTCTAGGAATTGAAACATACTTACTCAATCTCTTACTCATAAATTTAACATCGAGATACTTTAAGTAAGGTCTAACAACACTAGGAGTAAGTATGGGTAAGATCTTACTAATTAGAGGTAACTTAACATATCTAGGCTCAATATTTAAAGCATTTGAAAAAGCTTCTAAAATTTCAGTTAAAGTATAGTATGTTCCTGGAATATACATAAATTCAAAATTTATATTATACACTTTTGAAATTACATTCTCAACAACATAGCAGAAATTTTCAACATCTAGAATATTGAAGCCTTTATCAATTATCGGAATATATTTAAATCTTCTAAGCATGTATATGAATATGTTAGATTCGTCATGATAACAATATTTACCAAGCATCATTACAGGTCTTAAGATGATTAATCTTAAACCCCTTCTAGAGTATTCATATAGATATTTCTCACATAGATATTTAGTTTTTTCATAATTTGTCTTAGGTTTGAAAAATCTTTCATCTAGATAATTATCTTCTTCAAAAACTTCTTTAGATGTTTGAGATAGGTATGCAGTACTTATGTGAATTAGATATATATCTCTACCTGATTCTAGTATAGAGTTAGCTATTTCTAATGGAACTTTAATATTTGAAGTATATAGATCTTCATAACTACCTCTTAAAGCTCCTACACAGTTAATTACATATTTAATATCGTATTCTTTCAATATTTTCAATATGTTATCTCTATTTAGAGTATCTACTTCAAAAATTTCAATATTATATTTCTTAGCTATGTGTATGAAGTATTTTCTAATACTACTTCTAGGTTTTCTAACTATGACTTTTATGTTGAAATTTTTCTTCTTCAGATATAGTGCTAAATTTAAACCTACAAATCCTAAACCTACTATCAGTATACTCATATATTTATCTTATAACATCTTTTTAATTATGTTTACTATCATTGTTGATGTCTTTGATGCTACTACAACTCCAATCCATACAAATATTGCTATTATCACTATCTCTATAGCATATTTTATGTTGAATATTCCCATTATTATTGATGATATTATGTCTGTCAATACTGCTAATATTATTGCTGAGGTTATTCCAAATTGTGTTGTTAAATACATCATCAATATTATTAATGGTGTTGATATTACTGTGCCAAGACAGGATACTATGTATGGATTTAGTGACCTTATCTTTGATACAACTGAGCACATACCTGCCATTCTTGGACATACTACGAAGAATGCGAATGCTATTGATGTGATTATATAATCTATCAAGCTCATACTGTGGTGTAGATGTACATATTGTATAGATTTTACGTTTATGATAATACTTCTTAACATGTCTAGATATGTAGTATCTGTATGATTAAGTTAAGAGGTCATCATTTAATATGTCTACAATTCTTTAGAGATGGTCCTGAAAAGCTTAGAGATAAAGTTCTTGAAGTTGTATCACGTGCTGAGAAGGGTGAAGAGATTGAAATTGTTGAAGGTGCTGATGATGTATGTACATCATGTCCATATTTTAAAGATGGTGTATGTAGATATTCTGAAAATGCTGAAGAGGAGATTCGTGAAATGGATAGGAAGGCTCTAGAATTACTCAATCTTAATGTAGGTATGAAGGTTAGTTGGAGTGATGTTAAGAGTAGGATTCTTACTGATAAGTCTAAGCTTAAGATTTGGATTGATGAGTACTGTTCAACCTGTGATTTTAGAGAAGGTTGTGAGAAAGAGTATAGTAAGTATCTGTGATTGAAAATGTTAGACTAGTCTGTAGATCTCATAGCAATAACCTTCAATTCCACCTTCCTTAACTAGTCTAAATACTAGTCTTGCAACTTCTTCAGGTTTTAATAACCATTCAGATCTATGTTCAGGAAATAGTTTTCTATGAAGTTCTGTATCAGTACCACCAGGACATACAGCATATACCCTAATTCCATATCTTGATAATTCTCTAGCTAATGCTTCTGTAAATATGTTTACAGCAGCTTTAGATGCTGAATATACAGAAAGTTGAGGAATTCCAGATTTACCAGCACCTGAAGATATGTTAATGATAATTCCTCTTCTCTGTTTAATCATTATTTTAACAACTTCAAGAGTTAGATACATCAATCCTTTAACATTAGTATCTATAATCTCGTCAATTTCTTCAAAATTCATATCATGAAAATACTTTCTTACAGCAGTACCTGCATTATTGACAAGTATATCAATTCTACCATAGTGATCTAGACAACTTTTAACAATTTTCTTACAACATTCTCTATCTCTAATATCACATGCAACATATATAACATCAACACCATATTTAGAAAGTTCTCTACAAGCATTTTCAAGTCTCTCAACATTTCTAGCAGTAATTAGGAGATTTATACCATTAATAGCAAATTCTCTAGCAATAGCAAAACCAATACCTCTAGAACCACCTGTAACTATAGCAACTAGCCTGCCCTGTTCCATAGATAGTTAAAATATTTTTCAACCTCTTTAGCAATATCTCTAGAAACAATCCTTATAGATACCTCATGATTGTAGTATAGTGATGCTTCAGACCAATTATGAGAACCAATATACACAATCTTCCCATCTATAATAACAATCTTCATATGCTCAGTATCAGGATTAAAGTCAAGTCTAACATCAACACCATGATCTTTCAAATATCTATAAGCTAGATAGTTATACTTCACATAACCAAAGTAAGTCCTATATTCAAGAAGAACCTTAACAACAACACCTCTCTTCTTAGCTCTTACAAGAGCTTTAATCAGATCATTAGCCCAATCATGAACATCGTGAGGATCGTACTTAACAACATACATAGCAACATATATACTCTTATTAGCATGTTCAATATCTCTAATAAGACTATAATAATACTCTCTATCAAAAAGAACTTTAACACTCAAATTAGACCAACCATATTTAATACATCTCTCAATAATACTACTACAATTAACCTTAAGAGAATTATACAATTTCTCAAGTTTAAGATAACTATATTTTAAATATGTCAAATACTTTAAAAGTATGAGAATTACAGAATAACACTCAACAAAATTATTCAAAAAGTCTCTATATGTAGAACATCTATTAAACATCTTAGAATTTGACAAAAAATAAAAATCAAATTTAGAATAACTAATCGAGCCATAACCATGATACTTACATAAGAAAAACATATAACTAACAAAACATCCAACAAACATACCTACAACAAACACTAGACATGTAAAAATAATCAAATACTTACTTGATAAAAAACTGATATTCATAGTATAGATCCCTAATGGAAATTTAAATTCTTTATTCTAGTCTCATCATACTTATCACCTATTAATTTTTATATAGAGATCTACAATCGTACTGTATGTACAGTTTTCCTCTTTCTTGCTCTTCTAGTACCTATTATGTAACCTATCACTAAACCTAATACGAGACTTAGCAATATAGTCTAAACAGTACTTACCTTCGATTTAAGAGGTATGAAGAACTTTCCGACATTTAGGCCGATTTTAAATTCTTTCAATCATAGAGGCTGTACTTTTGTTATGAGTCCCTAACATCTTTATGTAAGAACGTCTTCAAATCCTTATGACCTCTCCTTTTCATACTCTAGTTCAAAATTGTGATGATTGCGTGACTATCATTGTGCTAGCGGTATTAGTGTGTTTACGATCTCTCTCGCGTTTGTCATAGAGTCCTCAAGATGTGATGTCACGCTGTTTTAGAAGTCTTATTGAAAGCTCTGAAAATGCGATTTATGTAAAATGTTGATGTCATGTTTTCTACGAATTCTCACTATTCGTAAAAAGAGCTCTTTAACGTAAAGTCTACGTATACAACATCGAGCATAGAGATTAGATTGAAGAGATACTCCAAGAACTAGACCAACGAGGTCGTACATTATGGTAATATGAATCTAGAAAGATGAGTAGTGTCTGCATGAAATGTTGAATCTGTAACGTAGCGTAGAGTTTACATCTCTAGAAAGCTAATAAGATTGACAGTAAATTTTACATCTGGATACTGTGCTAAGCACTATAACTGCGAAAAGTGTCAAGGTTAAACTGGATGGGATTGGACCATTTGATGATGGTACAGAGGTTGAGCTGAGATCAATAACAATATTCACGGGGAAAAATGCGACGGGTAAATCTTTCCTGCTAAGGCTGCTGTATGCTCTCGCTCTTTCAGCACCAACAATAGTGCCAGGGCTTGTCGATGTCTTCATAGCTAGTGAGCCTATGCAGAAAGCTACTGACCTGATAAATGCTCTCAAGTTAGCTGCAGAGGGCGAAGTTGATAATCTTTGCAAGATTCTCACTGAGTTAACACTGAACTTCTTGAATAAACTATTTGCGAACTTTGGAAGTCTCTTCTTAGCTATTGGCTACACAGTGCTGTGCAGATATCCCACAGCATGGGTGCAAGCACTAGTAAGGTCAAGTCCTCTGGTAGACATTATTGTTAGAAGAGATCGAGATAGAGGTTCGATAGAGCTCATTGTAGAGCATGAGGGTGCTGAGTCTAAGGTTGTGATTGAGCTTGGCAAGAAAGAAGAGCGTGTTTCCCTCAAGGAATGCAATGTGTATATACTTAGTGAAAATGCACACAGCCTTGTGGAGAATTACTTAACAAAGAACGTTAATGTCGTTAAAGTTCGAGAGGGTAAGTACTTACTTGAGTATAGACCAATCCTGACGTGCTTGGGATCCGAAGACTACGTGATAACGGAGGAGAACTGTATTGCACAGTTTGCCAGGCTTATATCAGGGCTGGCTACAGAGCTACTTGGAGTATCATTTCCTATTCTAGGAGCTGGACCAGGAAATGTTGTGCTCATTCCAGACACGAGAGTAACGTTCTGGCCTCACGACATATCCGAGTTTTATGCCTACTCACGTGTTGGCAAAGCTGCACATACAGTCCACAATATGATGCTACTATGCCGGTACTCTGAAACTTGGGATACTCAGCTCTCTAAACGTCCAGAATGCGTACTTATCGAACTACTGAGAGAAGTCTTGCAAGAGCTTGGTCTAACAGACGTCTATCCACAGGTTGTACGTCTTGGTCAGGATCTATACATGTGGGATGCATGGCTGAGCTATAGACCTGGCTTAGCTGAAACTGATGTTGCTAATGCTCCCTCTGGCTCTAGAGCACTCATTGGACCACTACTGCTATTAACAGCACTCGAAAGGACACCACCGCTAGTATTTATTGACGAACCTGAAATTCATCTACACCCAGCAGCTATACGTAAGTTTGCAAGAGTGATAACGCTGATAATAGCGTATAGACATGCACTAGCGCTTAGACACGGTATCACATCTATAGGACCACTATTCATGACATTTGCTACACATAGCGAATTCCTGCTATGTCAACTAAATAATGAACTTCTTAGACTAAGACTACTTAGACTTTGTATCGATAAGTCTCCCAATAACGTACAAGCATGTATAGAAGACACACTACTCACACTCACAGAATTGTCAGAGAAAGAACGCAATATCATTACTGAGATATTAAGTACCATCGCTGAGACAAAATTTGATCCATCTACATTGATGGTAGCGTACGAGTTTACCTATCGTGATGACAGACGAAGAGTAATAGTTGAAAAATTGCCAATTACTGACACTGGAGTTTACGATGACATAGTCTTCGCATACGAGGCAGAAAAGCTCATCCAAGAACACTACAAATTACTGCAACTATTGTCCAAGTTAGGAGAAGAATCAACAGAAACAGGCTCAGAAGCTTAACGCATGGTGGGAGATACAGGGAGAAGAAGACGACTTGAAAAGGACTTATCGGAAGAAATTTGCAGACAGCTAAGCAACGTACCAGGTGTATGGTGTTTTGATGTTAACACTCTAGACAAAGTTGGTCAATCAAGAGGCATATCTGTGCCAGATGTTGTCGTATACCGCCAAGCCGAAAGATCCACCGTACAAGTCGCTATAGTCGACTTCTACGAACCTGACCCTAACGTATTTGCACGTGGTGAGAGACTTAGAAAGCATCTTAATAAGAAATTAAAACAGGTACAGAATGAAATAAATGCAATTTGTGGAAAAATAACGAGAATACTTCTTGGAGGAGTACAAGTTGAGTTCACAAGGGCGTTCATACACGTAATTAGACCCAGAGGAATAAGGACTGTACAGACTCTTCAGCAAAGGTCTGAGAAAGGATATCCTCAAATTGAACTGACCTTCTGTACTAAAGATAGACGTAGTGTGGAGAGTACTATCAACGAGATACGGTCTACACTTGGAATACGTTAGTATCGATATAGCTCTTCACGAGACTGTACACATACCTAAAATTTCTCCTGACAGTACTAGCTCGTAACTACGGTTATGTGAAGACAAATTTCCTAATACACTAGCCTGGCTGAGATATAGAGCTCTGTCTACAATGCGTGGTCTTCACGTAAAGCTATGTCACATAATGTAATTTCACTCATTTAGTATGCTAGCCAGATCTCACATACTTGCTTGGATGTCTAAACACCCTGTTTTTTCTAGAGAGAACTGCTTCTTACCTAAGAAAACGTATTTATGCAATGGTTGAATACATGTTCGTTAGTAATGGAAGCATATGAGAATATTTGCAACGGATTTAGGCTATGTCCTAGGCTTGTACCATCACCGTTATGGAATATCTCTCTTGCATCGCTTGCTAGACTTGACCCAATGCTATCGAAAATTCTTGTAAAGCTAGGCGAGATCTCCGAGGATCAGTATGAAAGTTATGCAGAGGCTCTAGATGCATTATATGAATTATGGTTTCACAAGTTTTCGCCAAAGCAAATGCTCCATATGCAGCATCAATGATGCAAAACATTTAGATGAAGACTGGAGATATTACATCCATGAAGAGGACAAACATGGTACAGCAGTACTTGTCAATATTAGGCCAGTATGCGAGTTATGCCATAAAGCTAAGCACCTGGGATATGCGACTGTTACAGGAAAGTTCGACCAAGCATTCTCATGGTTTCTAAGAGTGAACAGTATAGATGAGAACAAAGGACGTAAAGTCGTAAGTGGGGTATTTAAGATATGGAAGACAGGTAGATCTGCAATATTTTTCACTAGATGCTCACGTAATATATCGAGAAATCGTACTTTAAACATGGTTGAGACGGTATCTCTAATAGTCATAGGTACGTCCTCGAAGTGTCCAAGATGATCTCCCAATCTTGATGTATCGATATCCCTATCTTTTAGCTCCGCTAAAACATCATTCAGCACAGATATCTTGCCATATCGTATCAGTATAGTATCACCACAGCCTAAGCCGTACATTAGAACGAGACGAAGCGTATCAGCACGTGCTAGGTCATGCTCCTCTAAATACTTATCAAACAGTGCCTCAATATCGGCTGCCCTAACCACAGTTCACACAAGTCTCATACCCTAATAAAGATTCGCATATACAAACTAGTCTGCATAGTATTGTATACTCGTCCTTAAATAGTCTTATTTAGACCTCTGCCTCGTTATGACATGTAATGTCGCTATTGTTTAGTAGGACATGACCTATCTCCGATTCATATAGGTCTCCATAGTCTTATGTTATGAACACTACTTCAATGTTTTGCGACTAAATGTTCTGAAAATTAGCTCAGGCATGTGTTATGTACAGATTAGTTTTAACAAATGCCATGTCTCATCTAGATTTGCATACACGATATTCCTGGCACGCAACGCATACGTGGAGGGTCACCAATATCCGAAACCTTCGTCAAAACTTAGGACAACGTCCTGCTTTAAATGAGGTAAATAACCATCCAAGTAGTCATGGCACACATTGTAGAGTTTCCTTAATAATTTACGAACTATGTTGTCCTATGGTGGTTTGCCGTCTTTGATGTCATCCTGTTTACAACATGTCTGTCCTGTAGATCTAGTAATAATGCTACTACTCCAGCAATTGCAAGACTACTCTCCACTTTCTTCCGTAGAGGTGATTCTACACAGATATATTCACTATGTTACGTACTCTGGAGCTAGTCATTGTACATATAGCGCTTGTTGTAGCGATAGGGATTCTTCACTCATACATTTGCTTGAGCTTCTCGTTTGGATGGATCTCCTTTTCAATTAGAAAATTCGGAAACTCCGAACATTTTGCAGAGTCTTTCTGTTGACTTTTTTATAATTCTATTCTCTTCAAGTTACTGTGAATTATGTCTTTATAGATTTTCGTAAATATCTTCGATACTCTGCTTGTCGAAGTATTTTAGGAAGTTTCTTATCATTCTAGGATAGATGCATATTTCATGCCCTTGACGATTGCTCTCTTATTATTGGAGATTAGCTATGTTGCAGAATTGGCTAGGTATCTTAGGTAATTCACTTCTCGGTCGTTTCTCAACATCGTGATAGTGAGTCTTAATGTATTTCAACTTCCTGTTAATCACGGTGTTTAGCGTTTGAGGGGTGGAGTGTTTGTTATTCTTTCAATCAGTCCTCCAGGTGTTCGTCATTTTTCTGTCGTCCCGACAGCCTTCATCATCTGTATATTTTTATTTTCTTTGCTTGTCTTATTGTTTTTGTGGTTGTTTGGGAGTGTGATTTTGATAGGTTGTTGGATGTTTTTGTTAGGGGTGTTAGGGGTGTTTGTGATGTTTATCGTTTTCTTACTTTTACTGATGTTCATGTTTTAGGTAGGTTTGCTCATTTTGTTAGGCTTAGTGTTGTTGGTAATGTTTCTACTTTTGTTGTTAATGTTATTTTGAATTATACTGATGTTTGTGTTATTCGTTGTAAGTTTTGTGCTTTTTGGCGTGATAAGTCTAGTGGTTATCTTCTCAATTTTGATGATGTTGTTAAGATTTTGAAGTATATAGACTATGTATATGGTCCTGTGAGGCAAGTTCTTGTTCAAGGTGGTATTAATCCTGATGTTACTATTGAATATATTGAAGATTTGTTTAAAAGTATTAAAAATTCATTACCACATGTAGCTATTCATGGTCTTAGTCCACTTGAAATTCATTATCTAAGTGTTAGAGAGAGAATGAGTTATAGAGAAGTTTTAGATAGATTGAAAAATAGTGGACTTGACTCGATGCCTGGCGGTGGTGGTGAAATTCTTGTAGATAATGTACGTAGAGTATTATCACCATCCAAAATTGATTCTAACACGTGGATTAGAGTTATGGAAGTTGCACATAGTCTAGGTATTAAGACATCTGCAACGATGATGTATGGACATGTTGAAAATATTTGGGAAAGAGCTGAACATATATACAAGATATTGAAATTACAGGAAAAGACTAGAGGATTCAACTCATTCATAGCATGGAATTACCAACCTGGAAATACACAACTAGACAAGTATGTTAAAGATCTAAAATATCCAACAGGACCAATAGAGCTTCTAAAGATAGTTGCAACAGCTAGGATAGTATTTAGAGATTTAATACCACACATACAGGCATCATGGTTAACAAATGGTGTAGAGATAGCACAAATAGCACTACTATACGGTGCAGATGATTTTGGAGGAACATTATATAATGAGAAAGTTATACCATCAACAGGATTTAAAATGAAAATACTAACTAGAGAGGACATAGTTAAAATTATTAGAGATATTGGTCAAATACCTGCTGAAAGAGATAACTTTTATAGAGTAATTAAAATATATAGCTAAAATGGACATATTCATATCAGACAATCATCTACATGTAAATCCTATAAGAGGATTAGGACCTCAAGAAGTAGCTAGAAGATTTAGAAAGGAAGGTGGTAAATTTGCAGTAATTGTATCATTATTAACATGGAGTCTAGATTTAGAACCTATGAAGATTGAAAGTTTTGAAAAACTTTATGAAATTACTATAAAATCATGTAGAATATTTAATAGTGAAGATGTTAAAGCTATATGCATGTTAGGTATTCATCCTGCAGAAATTCAAAAAATGATAGATGATGGATGGAGTTTAGATAAGATTATAGACTTCGTATATAGATGCTTAAGAATTATAGAAAAACATATTAAAAATGGTGAAGCTCACGGCATTGGAGAAGTAGGTAGACCTCACTGGAATGTTTCTGAGAGAGATTTAAAAATTCATGAAGAAGTTTTAAAAATATGTTTACAATATGCTAAAGATCTAGATGTACCAGTACATCTACACCTTGATAGAAATGGTATGAAAACTTTAGAATATATTTCAAATATTGTACATACTATCGGTAATAGAGATTATAGTGTAGTTATTCATCATGCTGAAGCAATAATAATAGAAGAAGCATGGAATAGAAAACTCGTACCATCAATACCTGTAGGAAAGAGACAAGATTTTGAAGATGCATTAAGATGTAGACCATTATACGTTCCTGAAAGTGATTATCTCGATGATCCAAAAAGACCGGGAGCTGTAATACCACCATGGTCATTAGCTAGAAAATTGCAAAAACTTGATAGAGAACTTATATATGTGATATGTGTTGAAAATATGAGAAAGATATATGGTGATCATGTGCCAAAATTATGAATGTATTTGAACTTCTACATCCAGACTTGAGAAGAGTTATCAAAGAGTTTGGATATGTAGAGCCAACGCCAGTACAGGTAGAGGCTATACCTGTAGTATTAAGGGGTCATAATGTTCTTATTACAGCACCAACAGGAACTGGAAAGACTGAAGCTGCAATATTTCCAATCTTGAGTAGGTTGTTAGAGTTTAGAGATTTTAATAAAGATTTGAGAGGTATTAAAGTTCTATATATAACACCAATGAGAGCATTGAATAGAGATATATATGTTAGAATTAGTAATATTTGTAAAAGACTTAATTTTAAAATGAGTATTAGACATGGAGATACTCCTGAAAGTGAGAGAAGAAGACAGAGTGAAGAACCACCTCATATATTAGTAACAACACCTGAAACATTACAATTTCTACTTGTAGCACCTAAGATGCGTAGATGGTTAAGAAATGTGAGATTTGTAATAGTTGATGAAGTTCATGAACTTATAAATGATAAGAGAGGTGTTCAACTCTCAATAACTTTAGAGAGACTTACAGAATTGACAGGTGGTTTTCAGAGAATTGGACTTTCAGCAACAGTGGGTAATGTTGAGTTAGCAGCTCAATACATAGCTGGAAGTTTTAGAAAATGTAAAATCATATCTATATCAGGACATAAAGATCTTAGAGTAAGAATAGATAGACCAATACCAAGAGAGGAGGATTATAGAATTAGTGAAGAATTGAAAATTCATCCAGACGTTATAGCTAGACTTAGAAAGATAGTTGAAGAGATTGAAAATAGAAAATCAGTACTACTCTTCACAAATACTAGAGATACAGCAGAACTTCTAGGAAGTAGATTACAGAGATTAACAAGAAATCCTATAGGAGTATATCATGGATCTTTAAGTAGAGAAGAGAGAGAAAGTTTGGAGAAAAAACTTAGAAATGGTGAAGTTAGACTAGTTATTGCAACTTCAAGTCTAGAACTGGGTATAGATATTGGAACAATAGACTTAGTAATGCAATATATGAGTCCTAGACAAGTTACAAGACTAGTACAGAGAGTTGGTAGGAGTAGGCATAAGATTGGTGAAGTTTCTGAAGGACTAGTAATAACGTCAGATCTAGATGACTCTCTAGAAAGTCTTGTGATAGCTAAGAAAGCTGTTGAAGGATATTTAGAAAAAGATGTAGAATATCATGAGAAAGCTCTTGATGTACTTTCACATCAAATAGTTGGAATTGTACTAGAATCAAGACTTGATAATAAGAATGTGACAATTGAAGATATATATAATATTGTTAGAAGAGCACATCCATATAGAAATATAACAGTTGAAGATATTATTAGAGTTTTAAGATTTTTAGAAGAGAGAGGTTATGTAAAGATTGAAGATAATTATGTTAAACCTAGAAGAGGATCATACATATACTATATTGAAAATGCTTCAACAATACCTGATGAAGTTAAGTATAGTGCAATAGATATTGTAAGTAGGAAGAAGATTGGTGAACTTGATGCTGAATTTGTAATGTCTATAGAACTTGGAACTCACATAGTTCTTGGTGGTAGAGTTTGGAGACTTGTAGATGTTAATACAAGCGAAAAGATAGTATATATAGAGCCAGTATCTGATATTCATGGTGCAATACCTGCATGGATTGGTGAAGAGATACCAGTACCATATGAAATTGCTCAAGAAGTTGTTGATTTAAGAGCTAGATTATTAGAAAATCCTGAAGATATTGACAATATATTGAGAAAGTATGTAGATAATCCTAGACTTATAATTGAGAGACAGTTTATAGAATATGTTAAAGATTATGTAAAGAAGATTAAAGATTCTAAAATTGTTATACCTAGGAGAGATAGGATAGTTATCGAGTGTAGTAGTAGAATTGCCGTAATTCATGTTGGACTTGGTAGTAAAGGTAATGAAGCACTTGGACTATACCTTACAAAGTATCTAAATCAGAAGTATCTTATAGGTGTTGCATATAGGTCAGATCCATATAGAGTAATATTAATATTTTCAAAACCATTTAATCCAGATATAATATTATCAGCATTTAGAGAAGATGAGGATAATGTTATGAAAACACTTATAGAAGCTATTAAGAGTAGTAAATTGTTTAAATATAGGATTGTACATGTAGCTCGTAGATTTGGAGTAGTATCTAGAGATAAGATTAGTGAAGTAAATCCATATAAGATATGTGAAATGTTTAGAAATACTATTATTGAAGATGAGACTATTAGAGAGATACTTGTAGATAAGGTTGATCATAATGCATTACTAAAACTTATAAGAGATATCAGGAGTGGTTATGTAGATGTTGTTATTGATAGAAGAGATGAACTTTCACTACTAGCACTTTCAGAGGAAGTACTATATTCAAGACTTGAATTTACATTTACAAGTATTCCAAAAAGTCTAATTATTGAACTTGTAAAGAAGAGACTTGAAGAAAGAGAGATAACATTAATATGTCTGAAATGTGGTTGGACTTTTCAAGGTAAGTTGAAGTATGTTCCTGATGATCTGTACTGTCCTGTCTGTGGTATGAGAATTATAACGATGTTGAAATATAGAGATGAGAGTTTAGATAAGGTTTTGAAAATTCTTAATAAAGTTAAGATAAAGCAGAAGTTGACTAGTGAAGAAGAGAAGATATTTAAGGAGTTGAAAGAGAGGGCTAACGTAATTCTACAATATGGTAAGAGAGGGCTATATGCACTTTCAGCACATGGTATTGGTGCAGGAACTGCTATTAGGAAAGTACTTTCTAAAGCTAAATCTGATGAAGAACTATTCATGCTTATTGTAGAAGCTGAGAGGGAGTATGTAAAAACAAGAAGATTTTGGAATAAGTAGACTATATGTTGAATATGTACGTTACCTATCTCTACCCACTCTACGTTACTGTAGTATGACTCTTGCTATTCCTGGCATTGATCGTAATTCACTTATTAAGTCAGGTGGTACTCTACCATCAACTACAATTATGAGTTTTGGTTCTTCTGATGCTTCAGGATCTTCAGCAAATAGTTGTCTAATGCTTAAACCCTTCTTAGATATTCTCAAAGTTACTTCTGATATTATTCCTGGCTTTTTAGCATCTTCAGGAACTATGACTATAGTATCCATGTTGAGGTATCTAGCAACTTCAGAGAGAAGACATACCTGTCTAAGATTTTCAAATATCTTTCTAAGTTCTTCATTTGCAAGTATCATCTCTACAGTTTCTCTAACAACTCTTCTATCAACACCTACCTCTTTAGCTATCTGTGTATGTGGAATCTCTATATTACCACTGACTACTCTGTAGGGTTCTTTTACCTGAAAGCCTCTCTCGAAGAGAAGTCTAGCCACTCTTGCACGTGCTGGATAGTTTATGAAGTATTTTGCTATTCTACTCCACATATGACATAACTGAGTATTAGTGCTCTTATAAGCATAGTGTCGTTAATCTCAATGGGTTATCAAGCGAACGATTTAAATACCACTCACCATTAAAAGTATTGCACTACTCCAACCTGTACATTCTTTTTATAGGGCTTAATCTTGGAGTCAAAGCCATGAGTACTGCCTGTCTAACAAGTTCACTACGTTCATACTTACCTCCTGTTAGATAACTTATGAAACCTCCTTTCTCACCAATATTCTCAATTCCCGATATTTCAACTACGATATCTTCAAGTTCTAAATCTTCACCATACAATCTTCTAACTATGTCTGGAGGTATTTCAAATGCAGGACTTAGACCAATACTAATTCTCAAATTTCTATCTGCAATAATAGCAACAGTAACATCTACAACTCTGTCAACGTACGGTATATACATAAGTCCTGACTCAACACCAACATACTCATCAGCATCTACAACATTTCTAGAGTATAGTACTCTATTTAAAGCACCTTTGACAGTCTCTTCGATAGATTTTGGTTGTCTAGATACACCACTACGTGCTTCAATAGGAATTATCTCAACATCGATACCTAGATATTCATAAGCTCTTCTAACACCTTCAATTTTAGAAGGATTTTTCGAACCAACTGCGACACGGATCATAGTTGACTTAGAATAGCTTCTTTTAATGTGTCTACATCATTTAAAATTTGTTTAACAACTTCCTTAATAACCTCAACAGGATCTCTACTCTTAGTTTTTAATCTAAACTTAACATTCTGTAGAAGTGGATGATCAACATCATACATTGCGTATTCAACATCAGGATGTTTAAGTAGATATTCGATTAGAGGGGCAAATAATGTATGTGTCTCACCTTTAACTTGAAGTTCTAGATAATTCTTCTCATACTTAACTATGGATATTGTTAACATGTGTTAGATAGATAAACGATCCTTAAAGTACTTACTCTCTACCTTCACTACCCTCCTTATCAGATTCTCTAAACTCTACAATATCTTCAAGCTTAATCTCATTTTCACCAAGAATTTTCTTTTTAATTTCCTGAATTTTCTCATATTCCTCTTCTTCCTCTTCAACTTTTTCAACAATCTCAACCTTATGTTCAAGTAGTTCAGGTTTCTCTTTAATTTTAGCTATAATTTCTTTAAGTTTCTCTAGAGCTTTCTCATAACTATATGCTAAGACTATTAATTTACGTTCTTCACTCTCAAATATTTTCAATAGTTCAAATTTTAATAAATCTGATATTGCTTCATCAATATCTCTATCCATAACTATGCTATATATAGCTATTATTCTCTTAGCTTGTGGTGTTATGTCCATATCCATCATCTCTTTATACAATCTAGATACTTGTTCTACAACATTTACAATTTCTCTAAGTGTTGCATCTGTACGTAACTTACCATCTCTAGTAGTCTCTACACGATATCCAAGAAATTCTAATACTCTATAAGCAACATCTAGAGGTATCGCAGCTTCTAGCTTAGCTGTGTCTAATATTATTCTCTGGTCGTATGTTGCTAATCCTCTAACCTTTCTATACATTTCTTTCACAATTTTTGCAATTTTTCTAATTTCTGAAATTGCTAGATTAACTTCATATGGATCTCCTAGAAGTATTAGTTCAACATTATTACTACCTCTAGTTCTTGCATACATTTGAAATACTTTAATTTTTCTAGATATTAATTCTAGAAACTTAACTACCTCTTCATTACTTCCAAATGTTAATTTTATACTTTTATAGTAGTACTTCTGTCTACTCATTATCTACACTTCTAGTCTGTTATGGGAACTTTACGTTTAAGAACTTGTCCACATGATGGACATTGGAAAAATCTATTTCTCCTTCTAGCTTCTACATGACAGGTTGGGCATATTGCATATATTACACCAAGATTTTGAGATTTTATCGATATTAGGTATGGTGGTCCCCATCTAGATATTATTCTTGCTCTAACAACATCTCCAATACCTAATACTTCTCTTATTGTTGATATTGGTTGATCACTTATCTGTGATATATGTAGAAGACCTGTATATGTATATTTTAGACTTACCAACTTACCATTATCACCATGTATAGCACATATCTTAACTACGGCAACTTTCTCGTTTAACATAGCTACAACCTTACCATACACAACATCTCCATAAGATAGTAAGAGTTTACCTCTTACTGGAATGACATCAATATCGTGAGATTTTAAGTCTCTTTTAACTAGACCAACAACACTTGACCTGACAATACCTCTATCATCTGCATATGCGTATCTTCCAGGTAGGAATTCCTCAATTACACATAGCTCATCTCCTGGTAATACTACATCACTACTCATTGGTAAGTATGTGGTATGTACTTTCCTACTTATAAGTCATTCTACTTGAAGTTGAATGTGTAGACTAAAGTTTAATAATCCAATAAGACATTCAAGTTGAGAAACATGATAAACTGGGTAAAGTCTAGTCAACCTAGGAAGCAGAGGAAAGCACTATACAACGCACCACTACATAAGAGACAGAAGCTCATGGTAGCACCACTATCTAAAGAGCTTCAGAAGCAATATGGAATTAAGAGACTACCTGTCAGGAAGGGTGATACAGTACTGATTGTTAGAGGAGATTTCAAAGGTGTTAAAGGTAAGGTGATTAGAGTAGACTTGAAGAGATATAGAATATATGTTGAAGGTGCAACTTTAAGAAAAGCTAACGGTGAAGTAGTGTACTACCCAATCCACCCATCTAAAGTGGTTATAGTTGATCTCGATCTATCAGATCCAAGGAGAAGAGAGATGATTGAAAGAATTAGAAAAGCTAGAGAAGAATTCTTAAGAAAATTACAGGAAGCTAAGCAGAAAGCTAGAGAAGTAATTGTTATTGGAGAACAATCTCAAGAAAAGAAGTAGACGTGTAGTAAACGTATACTTAAGACATCTCGTAGATCTTCCTCTTTCTCAAATACTCCTCATAGGTATAGACTACTCTAGCAGGTATACCATACACAACACATTTATCAGGAACATCTCTAGAAACTATAGAACCAGCACCAACAACAGAATACTCACCAATTCTAACACCTGGAAGTACTACACATCCAGCACCTAGTATAGATCCTCTACATACTCTAGAACCTACAAGCTTCCTGCTTGGAGGATACTTATCATTTGTAAATACTGTACATGGACCTATAAATACGTCATCTTCTATTACAACACCTTTAGGTATGTACACACCACTTTGTATAACTACATTATTACCAATCTTAATATCTGAGTCGAGAATTACATAACTACCAATTTTACAATTATCTCCAATTTCTACATTTTCTCTAACAAGAACATTATGTCCAAACTCCACATTATTACCAATCTTAACACGTTCATATATTATACATCCAGATCTAATTATAGTATTATCACCTATAGTAGATCCCTCACTAACATTATCAAAAAATTCTTCAATACTTTCAAACTTTTCTAAATCTATATTCAAAATCTTACTTCTCACAGGTAGTCCTATAATAACATTTGGGTAGATTATACATCTATATCCTATATAAGTTCTTCCAAATATCATGACATTTCTAGATATGTATTTAGTTTTAACAACAGCCTTCTGTGATATGTAGTTCATTACTTAACTCTAAAATAGTTAAACATTTATATATGTAGATGTGGTTAAGCTTGAGAGTAACCTTCTAGAAAAATTGATAGGTATTGTACATAGAGGTGATGTAAGATGTATTCTAGGTCCTAAAATTGGTGAAGATGCATCAATAATAGATGTTAGAGGTATACCATACATAGTTGTTCATACTGACCCAATAACTGGATCAACATCTCTAGCAGGTTGGCTTAGTGTTGTTGTACCATCTAACGATGTTGCAGTTCAGGGTGGTGATCCTAGATGGATTAGTACATGTATACTACTTCCTGAAAAATATCCTGAAGATGGTATTGAGAAGATATTTAGACAAATTAATGATGCATGTAATATGTTAAATATAGACATAGTTGGTGGTCATACAGAGTATTGTCCAGGTATTGACAGACCAATAATAGTATCTACATGTATTGGCACAAGTATTAGACCGATATCTACAGCAAATGCAAAACCTGGAGATCTACTACTAGCTATTAGAAGTGTCGCTATAGAGGCATCTATGATAGTTGTTACAGATTTTGCAGAGAGGGTGTTAGGTAGCGTTGATAGTGAAGTTATTGATAGAGTTAAAAATTATTATAAAGAACTTTCAGTAGTCCAGATAGCTAGAGAGATAACTCCATATGTAGATTCAATGCATGACCCTACTGAGGGTGGTATTATTCAAGGAGTTTTTGAAATTTCCAAAGCTTCAAAAACATGTATAGAATTGTGGAAATCAGAAATACCGATTAGAGAAGATGTTAAGAAAGTTCTAAATATTGTAAATCTAGATCCATTAAAATCTCTAAGTTCAGGATGTCTATTAGCAGTAGTTAATGAGAAGAATGTTGATCAGGTAGTTGAGATTGTCAAGAGGTATGTTCCTGAAGATGAGATTAAGATTATTGGAAGAGTTATAGATTATGTAGAAAATCCACATGTCAGAGTTCTAGATAGACAAGGTGGAGATACTATATACATAGTTGATAGAGATATACCTGATGAAATTATGCTCCTATTTTCTAGAAAGTGATAGAAATATCTATATATCAAGTATCTCAAATTCTAGATATGTCATCTTCAATCGAACTTTTAGAAGAAATTTTGAGAAATATAGCTACACTTTCTGGAACTATTCAAGAATTGGCTAAGTCTATACAGGAATTACGTGAAAATATTAGAGAGGTTCAAGATGAGGTTAGAAAACTATCTTCAGGTGTGCAGACTAGAGAGAGGTCTTCTGATGTTTCTGTATTCCTGAGATCACTATCAACATCTATTGGAAGATTAGAGACTTCACTAATAGCTCATAGAGAATTTTTAACATCTATAAGAGATTCAATATCTTCACTAATGACAAACTTGTCAACATATGCTACAGATATCAGAGATGTTAAGACACTCCTCACAGTATATTTGAAAGATGTTGAAGAGAAAGTTATGACTGCTGTAAATGAGATTAATAGGTATAGAGAAGATATGTTAACACTTTTAGAAGATATTAAACTTGAAATTAGAAAGTTAAGAGAATCTATTGATACACTTAAAGATGTTCTAACTAGAGTATTTACTCAAAAAAGCATTTGAACAAAAGTATTATATACCTCATGTCACATATATAGCTGAGAATGTCATTTTTTAGAGGTAGTAGGAGAGTAGATGTAGAGACTGCTATAGGCACAATACTTCATCGTCTTGATGAGATTCTTAACGTAACAAATACTCAGATATCAACTATAACAGACATCTCTAACAGACTTTCAATACTTCAAAAATATGCAGAATCTCTAGTAGAAGCATCACGTAGAAGTGACAAGACTCTGCAAGATCTAGTTAGACTTATTAACGACATGGTTAGAGATATTGAGAGTAGAGTTGTAAGTGTTGCACAATATTTAGAATCATTTAAACAATTGACAGAGAATTTAACAAACACATTTAAAGAAATTATGAATAAGCTATCAGAAGCATATACATCATTATCAAACATTTCAAGAGATATTTCACAAAGTTTTGAAGGTATTAAGACTAGTGTTGAATCAATATCATCAACACTATCACAACTTGATGAGAAGTTAAGAGATACGTTTAGTAGGATGGAAAGTGTTTCAGAACACATAATTAAGATAAGCTCAATATCTGAAGGTCTTAAACAGACTCTAGACGAGATACTACAGAAGTATTCAGAATTTGAGAGTAAGATTAGACAAATAGCAGAGAAGGAGACTGAGATTAGGATAAGGACTGAGGAGATTGAAAGAGAGAGACAGAAGATTGAAGAAGACAGAAGAAGACTTGAAGAATTAGAGAAGAGATTATCAGAATCTTGGAACGTGCTTTCAGAATTGAGAAACTTATCTTCACAAATGTCACAGACGATAGTGAAATTTGATGAAACCTTAAGTAGATTAATAGAGAAGGAGCGAGAACTTTCAGAAAAGGAGTCTAAGCTTAGAGAATGGGAAGCTAACCTGAAAGCTCTTGAGAGAAGACTAGAGATTGAAGCAGCTAGATTAGAAGCTGATAATGCACGTGTTAGAGAATTATTGAAGAGGGAAGGAGAAATTAAAGCTAAATATGAAGAACTACTCAAGAAGGAGAGAGAGTTAGCTGAAAAAGAGCTTGAACTTATGAGACGTGAAGAAGAGTTGAAAATTCTAGAGCAGAAGCTTGAATCTAAGAAACAGGAAATTGAGAAGATCGAAGAAGAGTTGAAGAAGCGTGAAGAGGAGCTTAGAAAGTTAGATGCTGAGATAAGTATGAGAAGGAAAGAACTATTCGAAAAAATCGAACCATTAATGACAAAACTTGTAGAAGAAGAAAGAAGACTTGTTGAATGGGAAAGAAAGCTGTTAGAGAAGGAGCGAGAGCTAATAAACTATCAGAGAGCTCTAGTCGTTAGAGAAAGTGCATTAATCGAACTTAGAGATAGGTTAATGCAGGAGAAGCAGGAGATTGAGAGATTAAGAAGATATGTTGAAGAGCTTGAGAAGGAGAGAGATGAGTTGAGAAGAAGATTAGAGGAATTAACTAGAGGTTAGAACATTACTGAAGCTCTAAGTAGTGCTAATAGTAGTATCACAAGACTTGTCAATATCATACCTATAGAACTGTACGTTAATATTCTCTTTATAGTTATGATAGTTAGTTCCTCTTCCTCTCTATATGGATGCATTGTAGATATGTGATGTTCAATGTCTGCTCTAGCTAGGAGATTTGTTATTGCACTAGTTGCAAAAAGTATTATGCTTAACCATAGTAGTATTGAGAGATAATTTCTAAATCCTCCAAACACTAATGATGATAATTGAACTACATTATCAAGACTTTTGAAGTATATGTGTAGTGTAGCTGCTAGTAATATTGAACTTAATGCAAAAGTTGTTATCTGGTACTTTGCCATACCTGTATTAATCTTCTTAATCTATTTATAACAAATTCTCTACCTAAAATTGCGAAGTATGGTGCAATTCTAGGTCCACTATCTTTACCGAAGAATGCTATGTATATTGCTTTGAAGAACTCTCTTTCAATCTTCTTATCTTCTTTAGGTATTGATTTCATAGCTTCTTTAATACTTTCATCATCCCATCTATCAATACTTTCAAGTTTATCAATTAGAATCTTTATCTTCTCTATAGCCTTTTCTGAAAATGTCTTAACCTTATCTACTTCAATATCTTCAACTAGCTTAATCTTATATGTTTCAGGCGCATATTTTTGAACCCAGTTCTTAGCATTTAACAATCTTCTCTTCAATCTCTCTATTGAGTAATCATCAAGCTCTTTTTGAAGTATTTTAGTCATTTTTAATCTCTTAATTGCATGTTCAAGCATTACGTCTACATTATCTGTCTCTGGTAGTGTTTGCACTAGTGCAACTGCATGTAAGTATGGTAGTTGGAATGGTGGTTCTTTCGGCAGTGGTCTAAGTTGTGCATATATGTAGCTCTTCTTAATTAGATCAATATACTCCTCCTCTGCAGGACTAGGCTTTTCAATTCCATAGTACAGTCTTTCAGCTCTATCGTACATATCTACGTACTGGTAAACATTTTCAATTCCAAGAACGAGTCTTCTGTGAGGTTCATGAAATATGTAGTAGTATCTCAATACTTCAGGTTCTGCAACTTCAAGCCATTCTCTAGGTGTAAATCCTATGAAGTCACTACTACCCATATCTCCAACATCTTTACCACCTTTAACATATCCAACCCATTCATACCATTCACCTAATGGTGCTTCTATACCGTAGACAGTCTCTGCAAGATCTTTAGCTGAATCTCTAGAACCTCCTGGTGTTGCATGATCTTTACCAAATGGTTCAAAATCAACTTTAAGAACATACCACACAGCAACCCACTCAATTCTCCAAGGTAGCTTACCCTCGCTGAGTCTACCTTCACCTTCATATCCACATTCACATCTATACACTACTCTATCTTTATGAACATCTATATCTATAACTTTAGCTTTTCCAATTCTACCACAAGATCTACATCTAGGCTCAAACGGTATGTACGTATCAGGATATGGATTTCTACCTCTATACTTATTTAAGACTTTAATTATTTCAATCCTCTTCTCTAATGTTTTCAATATAAATTCTCTCATAGAATTCCAACTTCTATACATCTCGCCTGTAGTTACTATCTGTATATCATGTGCAAAATCTTTGAGATAATTACCAAAATCTTCCCAATAATGCTCAATCCATGACCTATGACATCCATATGGATCGGGAACGTACTCAAGAGGCCACTCTACATATCTTAGAGCTTCTTCAACATTTTTAAACTCTCTCAATTGTCTATCCTTACCTTTCCACGGATCCATTGTGTATAATGTTAAGTATTGTCTAACCTTGAGACCATACTTAGTCTCTAGAATTCTCCTTAATACATCATTCATAACAACTTCACCTCTAAGTCTACCGACATGTTGAAGTCCTGAAACACTTAAACCACCATTTAGAACACACTCATCCTTCCCTAATCGAGAACATCTTTCAGCAATCCTAGAAGCTAACAATTCAATCCAATGTTCCTTAACCATGTATATGTGGTGAAGTTCTCTATTACGTTAATTTAAAAGTTACTCTATTAAGATAAGTCAACAATATCGTCACAATGAGAATATCATTAATAATAATTACACTAGCCATATGTCTACTAATATCATCAAGCATTCAACTAGTACATTGTCAACAATCAATATACTACATAGAGCAGATAGGTATAAAAACTAGTGAGAAAAATATTGTAAAAACACTATACATACCATACAACTATACGAAATTTGAATTTAAAATTTGTAATATACATGGACTAGTAGAGATATACTTATCAAACAATTCAAAATTTGCTATAGGAAATGTTGAATATATAACAATTCTAGGAAATAAGGAGGATAATATTGTATTGAAGAAGTATAATCTTAGAGATGTTGTTCTATATGTACCAGACTATGTAAATTGTATAAAAATACTACTATATAAGACGGATATGAATGATAATTTTGGAATAGTTTTAAGCGGCTTATCTAGACAGTACGTATTGAATAATAATATACTAAACATATCGTCAACAACATTTCCAAATTTAGCAATAATAAATGGTAAGTTAGGGTATTTACTATACTATAAGATATGTATTGTAAGTATTGCACCAATAAATCTAACATATAGACCAAAATTATTTACAGAAATTGTAGAGAAGAAATATACAGGTGAGTTATATGTAGAATGTTTAAAATCTTATATGCATAATATTGAGATAAGTATTGAAGGTACAGCTAGAGTTAATGTAACAGCATACTACATAATACCTGTAGAGAAGAGCAACAATACCTACAAAATGCGTAAGGTGAAGGTTTATATAAGTAATGATGTATTGAAAATTTGTAATAACGTACAGATATGTAATAACACTCAATGTTCATCATCTATTGTTAGTTATGAGAAGAGTTTCATATATTTAACAATTGATAATATAGCTGTAAGGACATACTATCTAGATTCAATAATTAGTAATAGTGTTAAGATTAGTAATGACATAGTACCACTAAGTTCGGTAATACTTACAGATCTGAACGGTCTTCCACTCTCATATAAGACTATTAGCAGAAGTGTAAAAATAATACTATCAGGACCTATAACAGTGACATATAGACCAGATGTATGTGTTGTTGAAGGTGTATACACGGCATATCTAAAGTTTAATAATAGAACGATAAGTTTAGGGAAAATATACATTACGAGAGGTGTAGAATTGAAATTACCATTTGTTAAGATGAGTGTTCATATAAATCTTGGAGGTATTTGTAAAAGTGGTTGTCCATTAATTGTAGATGTATGTGGTAAAAACTATAGATATTATGTGTATAAGTTTAATAATACTTTCAATATTGCATATCTACAATATTGTAAATCTAAGTTTAGAATATACACAGTCGTTGATGGAAAGAGGATAGAGCTACCCTATGTATATACTCAAAATGGAATAGTTGTAAATTTATGTCTATCTAAAATCTATGTTAATACTGTAGACATGTTTGGACTTCCAATTAATGCTAGAGTATATATTGATGGTAATTTATGTAGAGGTGGATGTGTTGTATTATGTGGTTATCATAGAGTTAATATTGTTCATGATGAGTATAGTGTTAGTAATAATATCTATGTAAATTCTAGTAAATTTACTATAACTATATCAATACCAACATTTAGTTGTGGTAGTATTATAATCATAATGTTTGTTATATGTGTAATATGTCTCATAGTTTTTGGATTATTGAGAATATTTAAAGTTCATAATGAAAAACTCAGAGTGAGGAAGAGAGAGGATATTGAGGATGAGGATGTCATAGAGATTAGATAGTTTAAGTCAGTATTCGAGGGCTTAATCATCTATCATATGCGAACTGCATCATCACTCTAATGACTATATCTTTTCACCATATTTAAATCGTAGTGCTGCATCTAGAAGTCCAACAAACAGTGGATGTGGATTCAATGGTCTACTTCTGAACTCAGGGTGAAATTGTGTTCCTATGAAGAATGGATGATCTTCAAGTTCTACTATCTCAACTATAGTGTATTCAGTATCTGCTCTTATTCCTGAAATTTTCAAACCTGCCTTCTCTAGATCTGGTATATACTTCTCATTTATAATATATCTATGTCTATGTCTCTCATACACTAGCTCTACGTTATATAGCCTATAAGCTAATGTGTTTCTCATAATTTTAACAGGCTTATTACCAAGCATCATTGTTCCACCTTTCTTATCTATCATCTTCTGTTCTGGTGCTAGATCAACAACAGGATGTGGTGTTTCAGGATTTATCTCTGTACTATTAGCATCTTTTAAACCTAGTACATTTCTAGCAAATTCAACAACTGCAAGCTGCATTCCAAAGCAAATTCCTAGAAATGGTATCTTTCTCTCTCTAACCTCTTTTATAACTCTAATCTTACCTTCTGCTCCTCTAATACCAAATCCTGGTAGTACAATTACACCATGAACATCATTAAGTTTTTCAAGTTCTTCTTCAGATCCCTTCTCTATAGAGTCTGCATCAATCCACACAATTTCAGGTTTTATTCTAAGTTTTGCACCTGCATGTGTTAAAGCCTCCAGAACACTCAGATAGGAATCTTTCAATTTAACATACTTTCCACATAGACCAATCTTAACACTATCTCTAGGACTTGAAAGTCTATTAACAAAATCACACCAATCAGAAAGGTCAGGTCTACGAGGTTCAAGTTTCAACCTTTTAACTAGATAATCTCCTAGACCTTCCTCATCAAGTATTAGAGGTATCCTATATATAGTATCTACGTAAGGTGCTGTAAATATTGCACTTGATGGAACATTTGTAAACAATGCAATCTTCCTCTTAATCTCATTATCAAGCCATGTTTTACATCTAGCAATAATTATGTCAGGCTGTATACCTATTCTCCTCAATTCAAACACACTATGCTGAAGAGGTTTTGTTTTAGGTTCCCCAGTAGTTTCAATTATAGGTACTAGAGCTACATGTACAAACACAGTATTGTCATAACCTTCTTCAAGTCTCATCTGTCTAATAGCTTCTAAGAATGGTAGACTTTCGTAATCCCCAACAGTACCACCAATCTCTACAACTCCAATGGTAGCATTCGACTTCTCTACAGCATACTTAATCTCACGCTTAATCTCATCTGTAACATGTGGAATAAGCTGTACTGTCTGTCCAAGATATTTACCTTCACGCTCATCAGTTATAACTTTAAGATATACCTTACCTGAAGTTATATTATGATCCTTTGTAAGTTCAACATCTAGAAATCTCTCATAATGACCAAGATCTAGATCTGTCTCACCACCGTCAGCTGTAACAAACACTTCACCATGCTGATATGGATTCATTGTTCCTGCATCAACGTTGAAGTATGGGTCAATCTTTATCGTAGTTACTCTATATCCTCTAGCTTGCAATATCTTAGCTATAGATGCTGTAATAACCCCCTTACCAACACTACTCAATACACCTCCTGTAATGAAGACGTATTTTACCACGCAGATTAGATATACCCTAACTAGTATTTACTTTTTCTCCAAAACTTCTCTCAATATATCGATAATCTTCCTCCTCTTCTCAATCATATTCTCTAACATCAATACTCTATGCTCAATCTCAGTAATCTCTCTCAAAAGCTTTCTAACTCGATTAACTAAATCTTGAATGCTCTCGTTATCACATGCCATATCTTACTAGTAAAATTTTGGAAAGCCTTTCCAATATCAACATTCAACATCTCTATACCCTTAGTCATGTGACTTAGTATACCTCCAACAATACTTATCAAAGCTATAAGTACAGCTATAGACACTGCAATCAGTAAAATCTCTTCAAGTATGAGACTTCCTCTCTTCTCCCTCCTTATCTTCATGTATAGAATATATTTGAGAAGTTTTTAACCCCCTTCTTTCAACCGTTCTAAAGATCTTATAGGTAATGTACGACCATACACAGACTATAAAGCATACAAATGCTAAATATGAGATAGCTCTAACAACTCCTGGAAGTTCTTCTAGAAATGTTGATCTAACATAGGCTGCAATACTTATCAAAGCTAGTAGTAATAGAAATGATATTATGAAGGCTATGTATGGATTTAGGGATATTCTAGACATGTCGTCTTTAAATAAGTCTATATATAAAAACTATTATCAATGTCAGGATACACGATATGAGGAATAGTGTTAATATTCTTTTGACAACCTTAGGTTCTGTATTTGAACCATATATGACAAATATCCTTGCTAGACTAAGTGTAGCATTCTTATCAGGATTTGGATACAATATGCCTCCATTACATATTATTGGTCTTGATGCATATTTTCTACCTCCAATAAATACTCTACCTCTAGTTGATGCAAGAATTAGAAGACCATTTATTATGAATGGTAAACATGCTAATAATGTTTCTACAAACATCCCACAATAACATGCTGTAATTCCAATATATACACCAAGCATATATGAACCAACATTACCTAAAAATACTCTAGCTGGATACTTGTTAAATAGGAATAATGGAATTATTTGACATAGTAGTAGTAGATATATCTTTAAATTATCTATATTGCCGTAAAATATGCTTAATATTAACATTGTTGTAAATATTATTAAACATGCTCCAGATACAACACCATTCATAACATCTAACATATTTACAGCATTGAACATTATAATCATAAGTATGCAAGATAGAGAATCTAAAAAGAATACATTTCTAACGGATCCCACTATCAGAAATGAGTCTGTAGGTGTTACAAGTACTACAAGTACTATAGATGTCAGTATACAGGTCAGTATTCTAAATATTGGTTTTATATCATAAAGATCATCTAGAAGACCAACTATACCAACTATGATAGCAGGTAGCTGAATTATGAGTAGTAGTTCTAGCTTTATGACATTGAGAAAATAGTCTAGCAGTATTGAAATGAGTGAGCTAGCTAGAAGGCATAGTCCTCCAATTTTAGGTATTTCAACCTTATTTGGCTTATGAACATCTATAGCTAAGATCTTGCTACTTCGTAATTTAGATACACATAGAACAGATATTAGAGAAGTTAGTAGTATTAGAATGTAGTAGAGTGATAAATCTACCACTCTAAACACTCAAGCAATTTCCTCTCTCTATTTTTAAGTTTGGCTACGATATATGAGAATAGTATTGGTATTATGATTGTTGCATCTGAGTATATTGTAGTACCTTTCTCACATCTTACGTTTACTCTCTCGTATGGTGTTGATAGTATCGTTACTAAGTGTCTAATATTTCTAACATATCTGTCAATTATGTACTCGACATGTCTTCCACTAACACCACCACCAATAATAATACATCCAACATCTTTAAAATTGCTAAATATCTTCTCTAGCTCTCTCTCATCTTCATATAGATCTATAATTACTTTCTTACTGTCAACCCTACTTCTCTGAACTTCATTATATGTGAGAATTGCTGTACCAAATGCACCATCTACATATCCAAATACGTATATCGGTATCTTATTTATTGAGCATATCTTAACTATGGAATTTTCGTCTTCAATATGTCTACCCATTAGGTATAGTAGTCTTCTAATTCCAAGTTTAGTAATACCATCTCTAGTTAATTTGCTTAAGAAGTTATGTATAAAATTCTCAATTATAGGTCCATAATGCTCTATTTTGACTAGTATATTCCCAATTCTATGAAATCCTTCATCTCTAAGTTTAGAATCATCAACATCAAATTTATGTGATATATATTTTCCACCAAATGCTCTAGCTATATCGTGATCTAATGTTCCTGCTGTTGTTATTACTATATCTGCGAATCCTCTTCTTAAGAAGTCTGCTATTATTGATCTAATTCCTGTCGCTATTATATCTGCAGGAAATGAGAGTATTACTATTTCATTACTAGTAAACATGTCTAACATTATTCGACATGCTTTATAGACATTTTTTGCCATATACCCTCCACATTGTCTATATGTTTCAACTAGCTCCTCTATGGTATGTATATTGCACGTTGGATTACCAACTTCGTATACCTCCATTAATTTCAAATCCTCATGGTGTACCTTTTACAACTTTAATCTCTTTAACTACACCCATCTTGTAGAATTTATTTACAATCTCTCTAACAGTTCTCAATGTTGTTCCAAGCTTCTTTGCAATATCCTCAATACTTGTACTTCCATCAATATACTTTATAACTTTCTTCTCGATATCTGTCAACATGTCAGTATTTGGCTCTACATTTCCAGGTATTGGTATCTCTGCTCCAGGTATCTTGTATAGGTAGAGTTTATGACTTCTCCATTCTTCATATAGATCTTCAATTATTATAGGTCTCCATCCTGGTACTTCAAAATCATGACTAACAACTCTAGTTCCAGGTCTAAGTTCACGCTCAAGCTTAGGTCTCAACCTCTCATTAACGCTAGTTAGTAGGTATAGTGTTATGACATCTGCATCAGATAGATCATATTCGAAGAAGTTTCCATGATAAACTTTTACTCTATCTTCAAGTCCTAGATCTCTTACTCTACGTACACATTGCTCGTATAGATCTCTCCTAATCTCAATACCTACAGCTCTAGCTCCAAATTCCTTAGCAGCAATTATGAGTACTCTACCATCACCACATCCAAGGTCGTACACTATCTCATTCTCTCTAACATCTGCAAGTTGAAGCATTCTACGTATTACAACTTCAGGTGATGGTACGAAAGGTACGTCGTACATAACTCTATTTATGTTTAAACGTGGTAGAGGTTTAAAATGTTCTTCTACTACCTGTCAAATTACTTCACTCTAAGACATGCACGTACACTAAGTTTACCATTCTGGTCAACATCCACATCAATATCAACTATCTTCATAATTTTCAATCTCTTTAAAGCAGTTATAACAGTTATAGGAGTATAACCTTCCAACTTCCTTATAATAGTATTAATATCAACGCATCTACAATTCTGTTCCTTTAACATATCTACTATATCTAGCTCAACTTTAGTTAATTGAGTCTTATCAAGTTGTACATATTCACCAACCACATCATCAATAACCATTCTAAGCTCTATCAACTTAGCCAATATCTTAGTCATCTCACGTTCAAGTTCTAGAACTAGAGATAGAATATCTCTCTCACCTCTAGCCTCTGCAAGATGTATAATCTGGTTAATAAGTGAATATAGAGACATTCAGGTGTAATAATTCGTATAGACTATTTAAACGACTCTTAGAACTCTATCAAGTATAGGTGGATGTGTTGATATAATTCTAGCCAACATAAGCATTATAGGTTTATCAATCTCCAAAATTAGAGACTTCCAACCAACCTTAATCAAAGCATTCACAAGACTATCAGATCCTACAATCTTCTCAGCATACTTATCTGCATAAATTTCAAATTTTCTAAAAATAGCAAAGAACAAGAGTATAGATATCGATATGTATAATAACATTGTTGAAAGTATAAATATTATAGACATGAATGTAGATATCATATACCTAACAATTAGATATATAATGAATGAATTTAATATGAACAATATTAAAGATTTTATAAAGTCATTATTAACAATATGACCAATCTCATGAGCAATTACAGCACTAATTTCCTGATTATTTAAGACTGCTAATAGCTTAGTAGTAATTATAATACGTCTAAATATTGGTAATGTAAACGCATTACAATAATCAGAATTCACTAATAAGACCTTAGTCTTCAACTTATCTAACAAATTAACAACATTTATATCAAGCGAGATGTTATCAATATTAAAATTCTGATAGTATTCTCCTAAAACTATCCTAGATATTGCATCTATAGTATGTACAGTATCTCTAGATATTTCATCAAAATTTTTAAGAATCCTTAAGAGAGATCTAATTCTAGATTCAGGAGTATCAAATCTACATGATATACAAATTTTCAATATATCTCTCGAAAATATATCTATACCACGAGAGGACTTATACACATTTAGTAATGATAGTGTTGACATAAATATTGATGACATTACTACAAATACCATTGTTAGAAGTAAGTCTTTAAACACTATTGACGATAGAAATGCTACAAATATCGCAATTAAAGCTATAATAAAATTCCAAAGTTTAGAACTTATTATATAAAAACTATCACTCCTATGTCTTAGTATTTTTGTAAGTTTAACATATCTACTATCTCCAATATTCATGTAGAGTAGTACTAGCTTTTTCTCACCACTTGTAGCTAAGTATTTCAAAGCTATGTCAATTATAAGTTTAGAAATTTTTCTAGATGTTGAAAATATTTCTATAGTTGGATTGTATGTTATTACTACATATCTAGTACATCTAGAATCTTCGCATATCTTTACAACTCCTTCATACTTCTCAATCTTTAAATTCGTATCTGATAGATACTGTAGAAGAAATTGTATAAATTTATCAGGTTTATCTACAGTTCTAGCTATGAGATCAAACAGTTTCAGTATAGACGTTTGTTCTCTCATTTACATTAGTCTCTTCACTTTGAGTAAATTTTGAGGTATTGTTTAATCCAGTCATAGTGTTCACCATTATACTACCTTCACTCTTCATTATATTCTCAATTATTGCAAGTACACTACCAACATCATAATGTTCTAACAGGTTCCACAACATGCTATTCCTATAGATTCCATACACCTTTCCACGTGCACTCTTCTTAATAACTTGAATAAGTTTATACTCAACAAGCTCCTCGAAGAAGTTTCTAATAACGACAGACTCTGCTCTTGGACTTCTCCTAGTTATTGATGATATTTCCTGAGCTATTTTAGCTGGTCTGAAAGTTACTAACTGACCTCTTGCATTTGAAATTATCTCTTTAAGGAACTGTAGTACGAGCATTTTTATCTTCCTATTATCCATAACTGAAGTTCCATTGTTTCTGGACATGAACTGTGCAGTATATGCACACCCAAAAGTTAAATTTTGAGTAATATGAACTACAACGAATTTTACATGGAGATTTTCCGGAAACTACACATGGAGTACAGGTTAGATTCTCATTAATTCTAAATATGGATTCTACATTAAATTCACGTATACTACTCTCTTTCCTCCAATATCTTCTCGACTATCTTCTTCAACACTTCATCTTCATATACTAACATTCTTTCTATTTCATCTAGTCTCTCTCTTATTATTGCCAGTCTACTCTCAATATCTTCAACCTTTTTTAAATAATTAGTAACGTCTATTCTCACATTATTAACAGTCTTAGTCTCACTATAATCAGAATTAGACATAGTCATGTAGTCACGTCTCTTAACTTGATTAAAATCTCTTACCTGTACATTCTCTCTTTCTGAGCTTACACTATCAGTATTTTGCTTTACATAATCCTCTTTCGATTCGATATACTCTTCTACTACCTTTACCGGTCTTATATAATTTTCAAAATTCTTCTCTCTACATGGAACTATTTTAGAAATTTCACTAGGAGTTATTACTAACATCTCACTATCCTTCATACTATTCATAATTTTGTATAAATCTTCACTAATAACAATATTCTTTGTATATTCTGGTCTTATTTTAAACATAAGTAATGTACAGTGTGTAAGTATTGTCGTATCTGGAAGTACGTTTGTTATTAATATGACTCTAACACCATATTTTGCAAGTTCTAGTATTATGTGGTGTAGAATTGTGTTATCCTCCTTTAGTAAGTTTTGTGCCTCCTCTATAACTATGAAATGTGTAGGATTTTTACGAACAATTCCACTATGCATATAGTATACGTATATCATAGCTAGTATGAGTGAAGCTGCAAGCTTCTTCTCCTCTATAACTGTAAGATTACTCAAATCAATACAGCAAGACTCTTTCACCAAAATCTCCGGCTCTAATACTCCTCTCGACATTGATGAGAGAACATATTCTAATCTTCTCAATATTGCTGCCTTCATCTCAGCCTCAGTCCTAGTTGTTGCAAAATATTCTTCAACTGCATTTACAACATCTCTAACAGTTTCAGGTTTACTATTCTTCAAAATCTTATACAACATGTACATACTTGGCTCATTCAATCCAAGTCCATGTCCAATAATTTCTGTTAATAGTTTTAGAGGTATCTTAGAAATGTCTATTTGAACCATATCATAACTTATAGAAAGTAGATCAAGATCTGTATACTCACCATGCCAATCTAATATTGTGACAATGCCTCTCCTAGACAACTTCTTAACTAGATATCTCACAAATCCTGTTTTACCACTACGTGTTGGTCCATACACACATATATGTCTATTCAATGATAGTGAGTATGGTAATATTCCTCTCCTACCTATAACTATGCTAGAATTATCAGATGTTCCTAAAGTAACAGCTAATGCAGCAAGCATTAAGCCCATCAAGGCTAGCTCTATCATCCAAGACTAGGTCTATAAGATATATAAACCTCATCACAATAGTAGACCGAAACTTTCAGTTATGTCACTTATACTCATAATATGCGGCTTTGGAAACCACTTCGGGAAGTAGTTAGAATATTTTAAAAACCTTCTATCAATAAGAAAAACTCTCTTAACTCTCTTATCAAGATCTCTCATAGCACGACCTACAGTCTGTATTGTTATTGAAATTGCAGGAAATAGAAAAGTTGCAATAAAACTATTCTCACAATACCTCTTCAAAAAGTTCATTTTATAGAAATTCCATCTAGAAAATTCAGGAAATGGAAACCCCACAAGTACTAAAGTTACAAGTTCATCACCAAGAAAGTTAATACCTTCACAAATTGGACTACCAACATATGAAAATAGTATACACCTATCCTCATGAGAAATCTCTCTATACCTATCTACGATATCTACATCACTATCCATAAGTATGAAATATCGAACATCTAAATATTTTAGAAAACTTGCTGAATTATCTATGAAATATTTTAGAAATTTCTTACTTGAAAACAGTATTACGATACCTCCAACTAATGGAGAACACTTTATAATACTCGATAAAATTCTCTGTAATATATTTATACACATTCTAGTATACTTAAATCTCTCATTAAATTCAACATCACAGACTATATAGACTTTCAAATTATCTATATGACTAGGCACATCTTCTATAAATATTTTATAGAAGTTATCTATAAGCTTGCTTAAATTTTTAAACTTTTCCGTTATAGATGCTGACAATAAAATACATATTTGAGAGTTATCTATAAGATCTTGAACTGAGCTTATTGTTAAGGTTTTAATTATAAATTTGTCACTTAAACTTTTAATGTATAGTAAATCTGTAAATATCGTATATAGAATATTTTCAATATCTATATGGGAAGATTGTTTTATATTATCGATATTAAATCTAGGCTTTATGATGACTATCTCCTCATTTTCTGAAAGATCTCTAAATATTTTCAAAGATTCTCTACTAACTTCAACATTCTGCTCTATACCTGTAATTACCGTATGTGCTTCATCAATTATGACACCATAATTTTCGCAATTTTGTACTATCTGCTTCACTATTCTATATAATTCCATATTTGAGAGATATGTTATTGTTGTAATCACTACCTGTGACTGTAGTGCTATTGTAAATGATAGATCGTAAGGGCATGTATTTAAAGTCTTTGATAATTCTACAATATCTCTATAGTTTAAAATGTTTTTAATGTGTATGTTTACATGTCCTCTAACTCTATTTAATTGACAGATTCCTCTATCTCTAAATTGTGTACACTCATTTATGTTCTTTGCATTGAATGGGCATAATTTTTCTCTACCTACCAGACATGTAGCTTTTAATCTTGTATTTTTGAAAAATTTATAAACTTCTTCTATCTCTGCTAATGATCTTACAAATATCAGAATCTTATTAATACCTCTTCTAGCTAAAATATCTACGATTTTTGGTATTAATCTAGTCTTTCCAAACCCTGGATATGCTGATATCAGTATTTTACCTATACCTTCATCTATGAGCTTCTCAATTTCTTCAAGTAGACTATCACTCTTCACAATAAGACTATACTTAAGTAATTTATAACCTAGGTATGCCTAGATATTTAATCTAAGTTTCTTGTTTTAATTTTTCGTAAATTTCTTCAATCTTCTTCCTAACTTCTAGGAATGCTTCTTTAATATTTTCTCTAGTATACACCTCAGGTAGTTGTAGACATAAATCTACAGTTTTTATGAATAACTCTCTAACAAGCTCTTTTGGAAGTCTTTTTAAACCATCTTCATATATTGTTAAGAATTCTCCCTTGATAAATCTTATGAGATCTTCAATATCTTTCCAAGAATCTTCACTTGATCTAACTCTCTGTAGTAGTGTTTCAAGACTATACCTCTCTTCTGCAGATAGTTGTGAATCATCTAACATTGCATATGCTCTATTTAAACAACATCTAATAAACTTGTAAAGTAGAGGTTCTATCTTAACGTGAGTATCTGCCATCATTAAAACGTGAAGTGAAGACTTATTTATAAAACCACCTAATAGTACGCACCATGTTCAGGATGGGCGCAGTTACATCATAATGTCAGAAACGCTCGTGCCTCATCATTAGTCATGAATTATTGAATGAAGAAGGAGTTAGAATTTGGTGGGCCCGCCGGGATTTGAACCCGGGACCACCCGGTTATGAGCCGGGCGCTCTGACCTGGCTGAGCTACGGGCCCTTTCTCTTAATAATTGCCTAGACTATGGATTTTTTAAGTCTTTCTCTATGTAGTTTATTGCTAAGATAGTTATAATATCTTCGAATAGTATGTGTATCAGTCCTACAATTAGTATATCAGATTTAAAACTTTTTAATATACGTATAGTCTTACCTATATCTGATAGTGATGATTGTGTTAATATTAACATCCTGACTTTTCTATTAAAACACTCCATTAGTATTCTATCAATAACACCTCTACCATCAGGTCCTGCACATATTGTGTGGTCACAGTACTCATCTTCAGGTAGGTATGGAGGGTTTGATATCAATATATGCAATTTGCAAGTATCTTTAATACATTCTAACAGGTCACAACATATAACATCTACATAAACATCTAGATTGTTTAATTTAAAATTTGTTAAAGTACATATACAGGCTTTAAAATCTATATCGACACTAATAATATCTATATTTCTAATATTATTCTGTATAAGTTTACTAGTTATGTAGAGTCCTAATATTCCTGTTCCTGAACCGACATCACATATTTTCAATAGTTTGTCTTTTAAATTTTTGAGAACTTCTAGACTTAATGCTACATCTATTCCTCTTAATGTTATGTATGTATCTTCTCTCGGTTTATACACATTCTCTATCTCGATAATGCGTATAGTATTAAGCATGGTATTAATAATGTTAAAGATTCTATCAAAAATATAGATTCGTATGTCCTACCAATATAGTATGATATTAATGTTGAAGTTGATATTATAGCTATAGTTGCTATTATCAACTTCATAGCTTCAAGTAACATTAATGTTATAGTATTTATACCAATAATCACTATGAGTATATAGTATACTAATGTATTTAGAGATATTATACATATTGTAAATAGTGTTGCCTCTAATGATTGAATTATCAAGACTTTTCTAGATATAATCCATGAGAGTAATGTGAAATATATGAAGAGTATTATAGGACTTGATATAACTGTCATTATATTGAACGTGTGAAATTCTAGAGGTACTAAAAGTATTAAATTTATCTTAAACTTATAGAATAGTGACAGTCCTAGAAATGATAGAAGTATGAGTGGTAGTATGCTTAATGAACCTGATGCTGCAATATATACTGCAAGTGTTTTAAATGTTATAAAATTGAAAAATCTTCTTAAAATTGAATTTCTTGAAGATATTCTAGATAGTAGATCTTGATCTAGAGAAATTATTTTAGAAATTACATATTGACCTCTATCAGTTAGACAGACAGAACCTTCACATGTTGATACTAGACCACCATGTTGTAGTAAATTTACCTCATAGAGTAGTGTTGCTATATCTAGATTTAACTGTCTAGATAACTCTTCAAATGATAAACATCGTGATTGTCTTAAAGCTGCTAATATGCCAAGTCTTCTCTCACTAGATATTGCTAAATATATGCTTGAGAGTGACACTATGCTTTAATTGTGGAAAGTATATTTAAGGTATGTTACCTAGATAACTCTGAGGGTTAGAGATAATGAGCTTGTTAGCATTAAAAGAAAATTTATACACTTTTATAGTTAGAAATGGTAGAGTAGATTACTCAAGACTTATCAAATGGGCTAGAGAGAATTCAATAGGAATAATACTCTTAGGATTATTAATAAGAGAGCTTGAGAAAGAGAAGAAGATAAAGATTATAGACAAGAAGACTATAACAAAAATTAGTATTAACGGTAAAGAATATCTAATAGAAATTCCAACACTAGTAGAATCAGCATACACAACTCATAAAGTAGTTACTAAACGTCAAGTTAAGAAGACAATCCTAGACTCAATATTAGGAGTTGAAAAGAGGGAGAAAAAGAAGGAAGAGAAAGTCGATATACACAAAACTGAGCATAAGGTTGAAGAGAAGAAGGTTGAAGCAAAAGTAGAGATTTCTGAGAAGAAAGTTGAACAAGTTGAGAAGAGAGATATTGAGAAATCTACAACAGACCAGAAATTGAGGGAAGAGACAGGAACAGGAAGTAGAGAGTTAGAGAGTGGATTAAGACAAGGTGAAGATAGATCTATTGAAGATTCTATTGATAAGATTAGGAAAGTTGTAGTATCAGAATTTCAAAATATTCCACATATAGATGATATATTTAACATGATTATGACATATCTATCAAAGTATTGGAGTGTTGGAGAGATTAGACTTAGATTAGACATATCTAAGATGTTGGCCCACAAGTTAAATATTCCTGAAGAGGAGTTATTTGAAATTGTTGGTAAAGTGTTGAAAGTTTTGAAGAGAGTGGGAATTATCGAAATTGTTGAACCTGGTATTGTTAATCTAATTAAGAGAGATCTAGCTATAAGTCCAACACGTGTTAAACTTTTAGAAGTCCTAGGTCCTTAGCTCTATTTACTGGTACGTATATTTCTGTTCTATGACCTTTAGATACTAGGTATAGTATTCCTTGATCTTTTAGACTTCTCAGAATGTTCATTGCAGTACTCATCTTAAGACCATACTTACTAGCTATCACGTATGGTGTTACACAGTCCATCTTCATGACATCTCTCTTAATTTCTTCAAGCAGCTTTGAATCTACTACGAGAACTTTAGTCTGTTTCTTCTCCTCTACTGCCTGCTTCTTCTGTTGTTCTTTCTCTTTCTCCATTCTCTTAACAAGCTGTGATAATGTTGGCTTCTTCTTACCTCCCATACCTCTTCAAAATGTTCTAGTTTTCTGAAGATATTTAAGAGTTAGTTTATGGTTAGAAAGTGTCGAATATTTGGGGAAATCTTTATGAGTAAGGCTTTTTAAAGGTTTAAAAGTCTTAACATAGAGCTACTCATGGCTAAACCAACTTACAGAATTGAAAATGTGGTAGCAACAGTCAACCTTGGTGTAGAGCTAGATCTAGAGAAACTTGCTGAGAAACTTCCAGCAGCTGAATATAATCCAGATCAATTTCCAGGTCTCATACTTAGACTTCAGAGACCTAAAGTCTCTGCTCTTATATTTAGAACTGGAAAGATGGTATGTACTGGTGCTAAAAGTGAAGAAGAGTTGAAGAAGGCTGTTAAGCATATAGTGAAGATTCTTGGAGATCATGGTGTAAAAATTACTAAACCACCAGAAATACAGATACAGAACATTGTTGCATCAGGAAATTTAAAAGCAGATGTAGATATTGAAAAAGCAGCACTACTCCTCGAAAACGCAATGTACGAACCTGAGCAGTTTCCTGGTCTCATATATAGAATGGATAATCCAAAAGTTGTACTACTAATATTCAGCTCAGGTAAGATAGTGTGTACAGGAGCGAAAAAAGAATCTCAAGTACAGGAAGCAATAAACAAGATATACAACATACTCAAGGAGATTGGAGCACTCTATGAAGAATCTCGTGAAGAGAGGACTGAAGAAGTTGAAGAATTAGAGGAAGTTGAAGAAATTGAAGAATAGATATAATGATGTATAGGTAACAGTGACACATAGTGATGCTTTATCAACCAATAAAACTAAACCTAATACTTGACATAGACAAACTACCAATACTGAATATAGGAAAGATAAGAGGTGTAAAAATATATCTAAAAATAGATTCTAAGAAAGAATTATCGAATATAGTAAAGATGATGAAGATGTTAGATATTGATGGAATTTATCTAAGACTTAATAATATACTCAACACAGACCTTGTAAGAAAATTAACAGAGATTAATAGTTTCAAAATACTACTACACATAGATAAATCTAACATATCTCGAGCTATTAAAGAATATATAAACTCACTAACATACATTCACGAGATTATACCAATAATTGACATATTTAGAAGTATAGAATCTATAAGTTTAATAAACTTGCCTACTATAGACTCAATAATAATAAATTACAAACCTCCCAAATATGGAAAGAGAGTTAATATCAACATAATTGACAGAAATGTAACATATATTAGAGATTGTCTAAATAGAATATTGAGAAATAGACACATAGTACTTGGTAGCATATTATCGAAAATTGATATCAAAATATATGAGAAAGTTAAAGATCTAATACTACTATCATCATCTATATACATCTATAACTCTATTAAAGACATATTAGTACTTCAAGATATTTTAGATAAAACTAATACTTCACAAATATATAATATCCTAACACAGCTATATCTACAGGGAGATGTTAAGGTTGAGGTTAATATAGAGTAGATATATATTTTCACAGAGGTGTATAGAAGCCGCGTTACTAATAATCTTGATATTAGACTTAGCTAATAGATATGTAGTGAAGTCTAAAATTAAAGGTGTTAAAGTTGAAAGAGAGCTTGCAAATAAACTATGGAGTTTAGGCTTTGCTGTTGTCCGTTCTGGATCTTCAGGTGGTGGTGTTAGAAAGAGATTTGCACCTGATATAGTAGCTATGAAGAATGGAAAGATACTAGTACTGGAAGTTAAGTATAGATCTAAAGAGGAGAGCATAAGCATAAGTGTTGATAGATTACTAAAACTGCTAGATTTTTCAAGAAGAGCTGGTGGTTATGCATATGTTGCAGTTAAATATAGTGGTTCTCAGTGGCGTTTTATAGATGTTAAAGAACTTGTAAAAGATAATGATGGACATATTGATAGTAGATATGTAACGCTTCATCCTGAAGTAGTTAAGAAAGGTTTATCATTGAGACAACTTGTAGAAAGATTACTTTGTGACAAATTGAGTATAGGTTAGTGGTGTATTGAACACTAATGCAATTGCTCCTTTAAGTATCGCATAGTCTCCAAGTGATGTAATTCTTATTTCAGGAATTCTGATTCCCCTCATTAGGTATTGAGTTAGATATTTCCTGAATTGTAGTATCTTATCAGGATTGTTCAAAGCTATACTACCACCTAGAATTATTATCTCAGGATTGTAGTAGTGTATTATTGTTGATATACCTATAGCATTAAATTTACAAATTTTTTCAAACATCTTTAAACAAAATTCATCTCCATCATTTAGATATTTGAAGAATGCTCTTGTAAATTCATCATATTTTTCAAATTTGAATTTTTTAATAGGACTATTTTGATATTCTCTTGCTAATTCTTCTCTTGCTAATTTTTCAGCAAACTTAGGTATTCCTACACCTGAACAGTACGCTTCCCAATGTCCAAGTCCTCCACAACCACATCTTAATGCATTTTCACTAGTGTCAACTACTACATGTCCAACTTCATGAGCATTTCCATCAGCACCTAGTAGGAGTGTATCATTTACAATTACTCCACCACCAATTCCTGTGCTGAATGTAACATATACAATATTCTTATAATCTCTCCCAACTCCAAACCATTTCTCTCCCCATACTGCTGTTACACAATCATTCAAGACCACTACTCTTACTCTATACTTATCTTCAATGTAGTTCTTAATGTCATACTCAATGTCACTAATAGGCAAGTTTGGAGGTTTTACTATAATACCTCTCTTAATATCTAGAGGTCCTATAGATCCTATTCCAATACCTTCAATATCTTCAATAGATAAGTTATGCTTCGTTAATAATTTATCTACTAAATTGCAAATTTCTATAGATATTGCATTAGAATCTCTATACTTCAAAACAACATTCTGAGTACTCTCCTCTAGTACATCTATAATCTCGCCATTATACATACCTAAACCAACTCTCAATCTTGTAGCTCCAACATCTACACATATACAAAACTTCTTCACAACTATCTAATGAGAAGATCCTAAGAATTTTTAGATATTAACTTAATGACATACAATTTACAACATACTTCATATCTCCAATATCTACAAATACTCTATAAACATCAGAGCAACTCTCACCTACATAGTACATTCTCACAACATCTCCTGGATGAATTTGAATTGTAGAATTGCTAGATAGAGCATTATTCAATTCTACTTTAACAAGTCTACATCTAACATGACCTCCCTCTCCAACTAGCACTACTTTAGGAATAGTATACGATCTATAAATTCCAAAACTTCTAATAATAATTATGAGAAATTTATCATATTTATAGCATACGATACTCATCTTATACATACCATACCCATAGTTACTCACTAGGTATATCAAAAATATGGATAATGTCAACACTATAATAGCACATATAACACACCACACTAGGTAATCCATATTATCACCTTAACATATGATACATTTCACAACATTCAACTTCAAACGAATGACTTGGCCTCTTCTAACAATAACATATTTACACAACTTTCCATCAATAGAGCATAGTTGTACAATCTCAGGAACATTCAGTCCTAGATAGATCACTACTGTATTAGTAGGATTAACTAGTCTATCTTCATTAACTATAATACCATGCTTACAGTATATTGACGATATTTTGAAGGGTATTGAACCAACATTTTTAACTACTAGATAATTTCCAGATGGAGTATCAATAAACCACACTAATGCATACAACATTGACGATTCCTGTATTACATTTGAAGCAGATAGAAGTTGATTAGCAACTATATACGTTCCCGATACTATAACTGCAATTACCGTGAGAATAATTATGACTGATATAGCTTCTGAAAGCATGTTTTAACCCCAGATAAATGATGTTGATGGAAATGCCATGTAAGCTATACCATTTATGCATTTTATAAGTAAGATATTTCTAAATATGGTGTACGAATTTGGGGGTATGTATAGAATCTTACCATGAATTATCAGTTCACAATTACCTTCAATATCGTAATAACCACTAACGTTCTTTATATATCTCTCAACTTCAAACATCTTGCCAACTATACTACCCTCTATATGATTTTGATAACAAATACTACCATACCCTATGAATATTAGATATATTGTGAATATTGATATTAGAAACATCTGAACTAGTATGAGTATACTAACTATAGAACTTATACCTCTACAATATTTCGAACTTCTCCTGAAATTCATGTTATGATGCTTCTCTATCTAATTTATAAATCGTTTTTAATGGGTGTATATGAGCTACATGTTTTAAATAATTTTTCAAATATTTTAAACTGTGGTTAAGATAAGGAGAATTATAAATCTAATAATTTACGTCTTACTTGCACCTGTAGTAGGTCATGAAGAAGCTTGTAGATATATAGCATCAGGCGAGGATAAGGAAGATAGAAAGTTCTTAACAGCATTGATGAGTTTAAGGATGAGAGGTTATCTTTCTCCAAAATCTATAGAAGAGTATTTAATATCTATATCTAGAAATTATGAAATTTCAAATGTTGAATCTTCAATACACTTCGAATACCTCTTTATGAAGCTTGAGGAATATTTAGGAAATTTAAAGAAGAGTGTAACAGATCTATATACAGCATTATTGACAGGGGTTATAGGAATATACCTATTCTCTATAATTGTAATGTTTTTAGTATCTAATATATTGCTTAAGATTCTTACACTTATAATTCCTCTAGCTTTCTTACCAATAGTTCATACATATCAACCTGATATAGACTATTATAAGTATACTAAGCCACTTACAATATCTATCTCATCATCTATACCATGTGTATTGATATGCTATATACTTCATATTGATGTACCTGTGATGATCTTAATATCAATTCTAATATTTTCAATAACATTTTCAATATTCTATACACCTCAGCTATTTAAAATATTTAGACTACTATTAAATATTAAGACTAGAATCTTAAACCCTCTACATGAATTGATGTGGAATCCTATGAATGTTAAAATCATCGAAATGACTAGACTTGAATGTGAGATTAATAGAGTTGTTGAACTTGGTAAGAAGATTGGTGCACCATGGTTTATAGCTAGAATTAACAGGTTAATAGATATGTTTATCTCAACAATACTATCAATACTTAAGAATAATTTTATGTATGGAATTTTCATACCTATAGGCTATATACTTCTACTATATACTCTATGTATAGTACATAGTGTAAGTCTAGGTAAGATTGTCATTATGAATTTAAAACAAACTAACATACCCTTCATGTATTACATCATTAACGCTATGATTAGTTTTAGAGAGAAGATTAATCTATACATATATTCAATACTTGGAAGTATAGTTACATCAATTGTGACAGGAAAGTCTATGTATAGTATTGGTCTAGGATTAATGATTATACCAATACTTCTACTTATATCAATGTATCAACTAGGCGTATTGTAGATTGAGAAATCTTTATAACTCGTATACTATACGTCTCTCTTAGAAGCCGGGGTGGCCGAGCGGCCTAAGGCGGCGGGCTGCAGACCCGTTATTTCCCGGGTTCGAATCCCGGCCCCGGCTCCACTTTCCTAATTTTTCGGTATAACATTACTGCACCAATATGTGTGCAGATAGTTCTAGCATGACCCCATAGATGTATTCTACAGGTGCATGCGTAGTATTTTTCGTCTTTTCTAAATACTTCATATGTGGTATATTTATCTCCTAGTTCAGGTAGTCCTTTTACAATCCACAATTTTTCAGGTACTACTTCAATTATAGTATTTCTCAATACTCTAATAACTACTCTATTAATCCAGGATCTTCCTTTGTTAAATGTTTTAGCTATTTCTAATGCTTCTTTTTTCAATATTTCTAAACTCACTATTAGAGTATGCTTATAGCTTGGTAATATCTGTTTCTATTTTTCTAGAGATTATATCATAGATCTTTCTAAATACTTGAGATCTTGGTTTCTCTCTACTTCTACTTATGACATATGCATTTACTAATGCTCTATATTCAAAACTTGTATGAATACTTTCAAATCTGTGTATTAGTGGAAAGTTTGTTCTTATAAGGAAGTTTTTTAGATATTCTAAATCTTTCTCAGTTGCTTTTCTCTTACCAAAATTTACAGTTCTAGAAGTTACATGAACTTCACCACCACCTGGAAGCACGACCTTACCGTACGCTGCCTTAACTCTCCATGTAGATGAGTCTGTTGAATCTATGCCAATTATTTCAAGTATTGGTGTTACTACAGGACTACCTAATCCTAGTACATGTATCTTACATTTATAATCTCTCAATATATCTTTAACTTTCATTAAAAATTGCATTGCGTCTAATCTACTACTTCCTTTAACACCTTTCAATATTAATACATATGGTACTAATGCTCCAATTGCAATTACTTCACATGAATAGTCTAGATATTTCTTTAAAAATTCAAAACATAAATCTTCTCTATGGTAGTAGTGTAGTACAGGTATGACTCTATCTTTCAATCTACTTCTCAATTTTTGAAAATTTTCAAAACTTAGATACATCTTCTTTCTAGCTAAATCTACACTATCTGTTGGAGATGGTGGTAGATCTAGATTTAGACAGTATTGAGCATCTTCGAACTTTGTATATATTTCACATATCTTATCAACATTAGGAACCATTCCATGTCTAAGGAATTGATATCCACCACTATCAATCCATATTGAATAACTTATATCTGCACTTACAATCTCATGAGCATTCTCAAATCTTCTATGATAATTCTTACTCAGAATCTCAAATGCATTAATCATAATTCCATCAATAGTATAGTGATGCCATGGTTTAGGAATACCATTTATAGGTGTGCCTAGTATGATCTTCACTTATCTTTAAATTATCCGATAGATTTAAAAATAGTACTCGCTTCACGCTTTGCAAAATATTGCTAGTGTTAATGTTAAAAGTTACATAAAATAGTCTATGCGTAAATATGGCTGCTAAAAGAAAGAGAAAGAGATTTCTAATAATAGCACTACTAGCAATAATCATAGCTGAAGCTGGGTATATACTATACTCATTTGGTCTATTCTTTAGAGGTGGAACTTCAAAACCACAACTTCTAACATTTACTCTAGATGTAATATGTAGAGCTGCTGGAGGAAACATATATATGTGTAGAGATGTAGCTTCAAAATTAGTATCAGCATATCCAGAATATAGGTATGAGATTATTAGGATAGTAGACTTTGAATATATTAAAAATATTACATATCTATACACTCAAGCACTTAAACTATTAAACATTTCAAAACCTCTAGTAGATGTATATTACATACCTCAAAGTATGCAGAGTAGCAAGTATATGAAAATTGTAGATATGCTAAATAAAACTCTAAATGGAACATTAACATTAGAAGAGTTTAACATATATCCAATATCTAATCTTACAATATTCACATCACTACTCTTGATAATATTAACAATTCCCAAATACTTCATAACACCTCAAAAAGGAAATATAACTTCATCATATGGAAATACTACTATTAGTGTAAATATAACTTCGAAAAAACTGAGAATTGCACTTATGTTAGCACAGGTAAATTTAACATTTACAAAATCGATATCAGGAAGACAGTTAGAGAAGTATTTAGAAGTATTAGCAGAGGCTATGTATAAAACTAAAAATAAGACTGAGACAGGATATGGGATATTGAGAGGCACTGTAGTAGAGATGAAAGATAATTCAATAATCTTAAACATAGCAGCACTATACCTAGTTCATGGAAATGCAACACTATTATTGAAGATTGGTTCACCAATTCTCAAATATGTCGAAGCTAGATATTACATATACAGATTTGATAGACCACTCATCTTAGTAGGTGATAAGTATTCAAGATCTATTAAATGTTTAATATTTAACTACAGAAGTGTTGAAGAATTAGAAAAATTATTAATTAGATGTTTCAATAAGTGAACATCTATCACATTCAAAACCATCAATACAGGAACATAGGCATTCAAATTCTGGAGGACATATATAGACTTTACATATTTTAGAAATTTCAAAACACACATTCAATTTCTTCATAATACCACCTGTAACATCTACATAGTTCATATTCTCTTCGGTTTTCATTAAATCTTTTAATATGTCTGGAGTTACTCTACGTATAGTATTTCCATACCTATCAACTATACCTCTCTCTCTAATTATAAATATCGTAATGTCAGGTCTATACTTCTTAGCAAGTATTAATGCTAAATCATCACTACTAATTATAAATGATCTATGTTCTATAACTGTTATATCTCCGTGAAGTATAGGTATAAATCTTGATTTTATAGCTTCATCAATAACATGTAGATCTAGAGTATTGTCATGTCTAATAAGACTACAGGTATCGAACATTAGTATTGGAAGACCATATCTTATAAATATTTTACATATCTCTAAATTTAGTTCTTTCAATAGTAATTTTGTTAATGATAATCCTAAAGCATTATCTTTATATAAAATTCTTGTTAAACCATAACATCTACTTGGCGTATGTGCATGTGAACCTCCTCCATGTAGTATTATGAAGTTGTAACCTTGATTAAATTTATATTTAATGACTTTAACTACCTCTTCAATGTTTCTATAATCTACTTCTCTAAACTTATCTTTAGGACTTGCTAAATTTCCACCTATCTTTAGAAGTACTAATTTAGAACTCACGTTCAACTATAAATCTCGCTATCTCTTCTAAATTCTTCCTATGTTCATTCTCAGGAAGTTTTGAAATTGCTTCTATAGCTTTAGCTACGTAATATCTAGCTTTTTCAAATACCACATTTTTCGCATTATACTTATTGAATATCTCTATCAATCTCTTAATATCTTCACTCTCTATATTATCTTTCTTCAATGTATTTAATATCAATTCTCTATCATCTTTTGAACAGTTCTTAAGTGTGTATACTACAACTGCATTTCCAATTTTATGTTCTTTAATATCTTTACCAATCTCTTTACCAAATTTTGTAAATTCTCCATAAATATCTAGTAGGTCATCTATCATTTGAAATGCTTTTCCAATATTTTCACCATATCTACATGCTGCATATACATATTCATTTTCTAAATTATCTACTACTGCTAATGTTCCTAGTATTGATGATAGTTTGAATAGTGCTACAGTTTTCTTCTCTATCATCTTTAGATATATATTCTCTATATCTTCAATATTTATTCTATCAATTATCCTATACTTCATATAGTATGGATCTTCTCTTCCTGTTGCTTCTAGTAGTATGTCTAGTCTTTCTCCTTCAATAATTTCTCTTATTGTTTCTGATACTAATTTTGATACTATTTTTGGATTTTTTGTTTCTAATATTGCTTCTTCAATTGCCTCTCTATACCATAGTCCTGCAAGTATTGCAAAATTTTGACCAAATTCTCTCCACGCGGTATTTCTCTTTCTCCTAACTACTGACCTATCTATGATATCGTCAAATATTAATGAGTATTCATGTATAAGTTCTACAATGCATGCTTCAGGTAGTGCTTCTTTAAAGTCTTTACCTAGAGTTTCTGTGAATAGTAGTGTTATTATTGGTCTAATTCTCTTACCTCCAGTCTCAATTTGATATAACACTACATCTAGAAATTCTCTATCACATCTTCTAGATAGGTAATCTCTCAATTTTGAATCTACATACTCGACATATCTTCTAGATAGTGTATCTATGATAGTACTTAGAGTTGTCATACTGTTCTCAGCTTAGAAACTAAATAATAAAAGTTATTTATAGTTCAGGCTTTTCTAACTATTGTGAAGGTATTTGTAAAGGAGTTTACAGTATCTACAAAATCTAGAGAAGATATTGTGAATATTACTAGAGAAGTTGAGAAGATTGTAGCTGAGAGTGGTATTAAGAATGGTATAGTTCTAGTATATGTACCACATGCAACAGCACTACTAATAGTTAATGAAGATGAACCTGGACTAAGAACAGACTATCTAAGTAAACTTCTTCAAGTATTTCCAAGAGATGGTCAATATCTACATAACAGGATTGACGATAATGCAAATGCGCATCTAGCAAGTGCTATGGTAGGTTCTTCAAGAATATTTCCATTAGTTAATGGTAGAATTGTTAGAGGTACATGGCAAGAAATACTACTAGTAGATATGGATGGACCTAGAGCACGTAGAGTTATTGTTGAAGTATTGGGAGAGTAGTAGATGAACACTATCTACTATACAACATATGTAGTAGTATCGATACTGTTAGTATTAGCATTATCTAAACATTCTGCAAAGCTTAAAATTATTACTAACGATGCTATTAGAGATGCTATACTAGTATCAATATTAAATATAATTCCAGGAATTGTACAATTTTTAACATATATAACATTTGTAATATTATCCTCAATATTTACAAGATTAGGAAAGAATTACAAACTTTCGAGATTAACATCAACAGACATATTTGGAAGAACTAGAATTCAAGTTCTAGGTGTTGGTCTACTTCCAGGACTTCTAGGTACGTCAAGCATGGTTATGTATATTGTTGGTTTGAAAAATTTTGCTGAGAAATTAGCAATACTTCCAATAGCTATGATTGCGACATCTAACGCTGATACATGGGCTTCTGAAATTGGTGTTCTGTATAGAGGATATCCAAGACTAATATTGAAACCTTATAAAAAAGCTGAACCTGGAACTTCAGGTGCTGTATCTCCACTCGGTATTGCAGCATCTATAGCTGGTGCAGGAACTATAGCAATCATAACCTGTCTAGCAATGTTCACTATTCCAAACACGATTCTAATATGTAGATCAGGTAATGTTATCTTGATAGGCATATCAATATTCATATCGGGAATTGTTGGAGAGATCTCTGACAGCATACTAGGCTACATCTTACAGGAGAAGAGAAGATGTAGAGTATGTGGTATAATATGTGAATCTCATATTCACTGCGGTGAAGAGACAGAACGTTTATGGGGTTTTGGAAAATTCAGAGGTGAGTATATAAATATGATTTCTCAACTAATATCAGCAATAACCTGTCTAGCAATACTAAGCTTACACTTTTAATATCAGGATAGTTCAAAAACAACGTTCTACATAACCAGCATCAATATAGTTAAAAGTAGACCACTAGTATCAGGACATGCGTATACATTAGTAAATATCGCATTTTTATATCGTGTACAGCTTGAACACATGATGACATCAAGAACAAGTTCATATGAGAAATTTAGCTTAATAGTTGAGGAAGTAGCTATTGGAATTTGGAAAGCTGTTAAAGAAGCTAGAGGAAACTGTGTCAGCTTTACACCACGTAGACTCTCAGAATATGCTGGAGAGAAGGGAAATGTAAAACCGATAAAATTAACATTAATAAAATATGTACTTGACGAACTTGTAAAGAAAGGAATATTACAAAAATGTGATAATAGGTATAGAATATGTAAATATATGATATGTGAAGAAGATAAGGTAAGTGAAGATTATAAAAATCCACTATGGGAACTATGCAAAACGTCAGGTCCTGAAGAAGTAATTAAACTTCTAAAACAGATAGTAGAGTAGTATTTTGTGAAACTTTATAAACTTGGTGAGAGAGAAATAGTTAGAAGATGTATAGAACTTATAAGAAAATATCTACAATATGAATATAACGATGTTCACTACTTAAAAATTCATGATAGAATATTAGCAATAAACATCGAAGGATATACATTCTCAAGATGGAAATTAGAATTCACAACATGGTATGACTGTGGTTGGAGAGCTGTTGCTGGATGTATTAGTGATCTAATAGCTAAGATATGTAGACCAATCTCAATATCTATATCAATATCATTAAACTCCAATGAAGATTTTGAAAATCTTGAAGAATTAATTAGAGGAATATTAGACTTCTGCACTAAACACAATATTGAAATATCTAAGATCGATACAAATGAGGGTATAGAAAATTCAATAACTATAGCTGGAATAGGAATGGCTAAGAGAGAAATACCACTTAAGTGTTATAGAGATGGTATAATAATGACAAAACCAATATTTGGATATACTGGTCTAGTATTTCATCTTAACTATAGAGGAGTTTTAAATAAATATATTGATAATGAAGTAGTTAGGAGAGGTTTATCATTCATTAAGAAGCCTATGATAGATTTCAATATTGTGAACATATTAGAACAGTATGTAGATAGGATAATTGCTTCAAGTGATGTTAGTGATGGTCTTGGAGCTACATTATGGAATATTGCTGAATATTCTAGATGTTGTATAAGAATAGATACGTTACCAACAACAAGTGATATTATATCATTCTGTCAAGAAAATAATATTGATATTTTAGAAGTTGTTTTTAATGGTGGTGAAGAGTATGTTCCAGTATTTATAGTTGATAAAAATGATAGAGAGCTTATAGATATCTTACAAGATCTTGGTTTCATAATTATTGGATCAGTATCTATGATCAACAATGTACAGGTATTTTATAGAGATGTACAACTTAAATATAGAGGTTGGCAATATTTTATAGGCTACACATAGTGCATTTCTGTAGTTTTATCTCCAGGTTTTTGAGGTTGTATCTGTGGTATAGGTATCATTGGAGGCATACCAAGTTCTCTCATAATTAGACTAACTTCAAATATTATATACTGCATTATCACCATGTTTATAGCGTCAGGAACCTTACCCTCAGATATGTTTTTCAACATCTCTTCCGCATCACTCTTCTTCTCAAATTGTAGTATTAATGCACCTTTCAATGTTACAGATATTATTGAGGGCATTGAAGATATGTTAACTACAAATGGAACTTCTACCGTACTATCTTGAGATGTCACATTTGTATTCAGTATATTTAAATTAAACATCATGTTTACAGGTTGTGAAGGTGAGTGTGGTATTGGTAATCTCTCAGCGTGTATGTAGTCTAGTCTAAATTGCACAGCCTTTAGAGGTGGTAATGATGGCATCTGTGTTTCCTGCATGTTCACACACATAACCTTAAAAGATTTTATATATTTATGTTACTGCTAGCAGTTGATCTAATATGAGAAGGAAAGAGCTTGAAAAAGTGGAACCATTTAAGAAAGCCCTGATACGCGTAGGTAAGGTCCTCCACGACAATGGCGTTGAATTTGTCCTTATTGGAAGTCTAATACTACCACTAGTATACAACGTACCTTGGGAAGTACATGATGTAGATCTCTTCATAACAAATAAATGTGTATTCGCCGAGAGTGAATTTTTCGAAGAAATTGCAAGACAAAATGATTGGGATATTGGTACAACAATGCACGGTTTAATATACTATGAAGTTCTAGTTAATGGTGATGTAGTTAGAGTAGACCTCATGGAAAATATATTAGACATATACATACCTGAAGAGATGTTAAAAAATACTCCAACTAAGAGAATAGAAGATCTAGATATTAGACATATAAGACTTGAAGATTTAATAGTATTAAAAGCTAGAGAGGCAACTCAGGAAGGTGAAGAATTTCTAAATAAAATTGCTGAATATTTAGCAGAAGAAAAATATGATTTAAAGTTAAATAAGACATATCTAAAGAAGGCGTTAGAATACTTTCCAGAAGATGAAAGACAATCAATATATAGGAGGATATTGAAATGTGGAATATATATCGAATAGTTAAAAATGATGATGCCCAGGGCTCTGAAAAGTGATGTTGGTTTCTGGTCGCTGATATGTCATTAATAGAATATTTAACATTACTTAAAAATGATAATATTATAGAAGTTGTCAGTAGAGATCATAAGGTTAAGATTGCTAGAATTATAAATTTTGAAAATAGTGTTGTCATAGATATTGATGTTGTAGAGAAGTTCAATATTAATAACGTATCAAAGTTTGAAATAATTAGCGAAGTAAGTATTGATAATAGGAGAATTCTAAATGTAGTATTTGATAGTTATGAAGATTTTAAAATACTAGGTACACTATACATATATGGTGAAGATAAGTGTGAAATTATAAGTATTAAAGCTATCCTAAATAGGAGAATTTCTGATAATGAGATTTTGATGTTTATAGAAAATTTAATTCAGAAATACTCACCTAACTATTATCGAAAAATACTTAACATATTTAGAAAGTATTATGGGGAGTCTAAGTTATGACGTTCTACCTAATATTAACATATGTATCTCTTCCTGAAGAATCTGAAGAGATACAGGAAGATATTGATAGAATTATTGAAGAACTTGGTCTTAGGATAACTAGAGGTGTTGTTATATCTTGGAGAGATAGAGAGGATCTTGAGCGTAGATTATTAAGATTGAAAGATGTTATAATTAGGAGATTAGAAGAAGGTTATGAAGGTGTTGAATTTCTATACTCAATAGTTGAACTTACAGAAGATCAGTATAAGGCTGTTAGAAATCTTGTAGCTAAAAAGCTTGAAGTATTATGTCAATCTATGATTAGTAGAGTTGAAAGTTTTCTAGAACAGGTTAGATCTACATCACCTCGTGAAGTTAGAAAGTTGAGAAAGACTCTTCAAGAAATTGAGGAGAGTTTTAAGAAAATTGTAGAATTTCACAAAGTATTTGATATTAAGCATAGTATTTTTGATAGACTTAATAAACTTATGTCTGAACTTAGAGCTGAATTTTATAGAAGATTAAAATAGTCTACTTCTGTGTCTGTAATTCCTCATCACTCTCACTATATATCTCATATTCTACTCTTCTATTCTTACCAATAAATCTGAGTATTAGCACGACTGCTACAGCGGTTATAGCTACTGCAACTATCATACTTGCTAACTGTAGAACTGTTACTGGTATTGTCATACTTCCTATAGTTAGTACAAATACGACATTTGTACTCAATTTAACTATTCTAGTTTCATTAAGCTGTATTTGACCTCTTGCAACTACTGTAGATCCAACCTTAACTTCAACATCGTATATTCCTGCTGGTAATTCTACAAATTTTGCAACACCATTACTATCAGTCTTTTCAACAGTTGTGAAGTTTGTACCTATCAATCTCAACGTAACTTCAGCACCACTTAGTGGTGCTCCTCTAAACTTTGTAACAACGATAGTCAAGTTGTATAATTTAACAATCACATGTATAGGCTTTTCAGGTATTGTGTTTAGTATGAGTGTGGCAACATTAACACCTCTATACATAACATATGCTGTTATCGGTTTAAACATTAGTGATGGTATTCTAAATATGACAACACTATCTTGAGGTTCTACAACAATCTTTGTTTCTGGACTTATCTGAAATACTACTCTACAATTTATAGGTCTACCATATTGATCTGTTATGTACATTCTTAAAGGCTCTACATTGACGTATATCCTATATAGTCCAGCTTCTCTCATATCTTCAAGAGCTACAGCTATATATGCTTCATGTCTATCAGGTGATATTGATATTGGTCTTAGAGTTGTACCCCATGGAACTAGTGAGTTAGATACTTCACTATACACCATACCTCCAGGAGTTACTATCTTACTAATCTTTGCATAGCTTGGCAATTGTACTACTAGTGTAGTCCAGATACCTCCAACTAGGTCTGATTCTGATACTAGTGCATATATTATAGTCTTATTACCTATAGTTACTATCTTTCCAACTGGTCTATATACGAGTGGTATGTAGTATATCATTACTGGAACTGTCATGTTATTAACAACCTTGAATGATGATCCATAGACAATGTATGCACCTACAACATACTTGAACTTTATTAATGATGGTATTAGATAGCTTATCGCTTTAATATTAATTATACCACTCTCTGCTGATGCAGGAACAACAAGCTTACCTTCTATAGTTATACCACCAACCTTCTCATTAACTATTACTGGCTGTATTGCTGCAACTGCAACAACATATCCAAGCAATGTCCATCCATGTGGTATTCCAAACTCGCTTGATGATATTACACCAACACTCTCTGGTGCTATAGTCTTATTTAGATATTCTAGAGCCTTCACGAGGAATGTTATAGGCATTATAGATGACTTATCGTATGTTAAGACTATAGTGTACGTACCTTTAGGTGCCTGTGTTGCATATATTAGAACTCTCTTAGGTTCCATCTTCACATATTTTGGAACTTCTCCAATCTCCATCAACTTCTCTAAAGATTTTCCTCCAGGAAGTATCACATCACTTATCACATATGGTGCAGTATTGTCAATCCATATCTTAACAATCTGTTTACTAACCTCATTTATTGTTGTGTCTGGTATTTTCAAACTAATCTTAACAATACTACTAGATGCTGTATATTCTTCCAACTTCCTATACACATACATTATCTCTATACGACCAACATATGTTGATGTTCCTGCATTTACAATTGTTACATTTCCACTTTCTGAATATACTTCAGATATGACACCACTCTCACTCTTAACATATGTACATTCTCCTCTACAAATTACTTGAAGTACTGGACTTGGCTTTAGGAACTTCACAACTATCATGTAGTTACTATACTCATTACTTGGAGGTAGACCAAACTGTACTGTATACTTCTGACCTGGCTGTAATGCTATTGTTTTTGTCATACTTATCTCATCAATATATGCTACATGTACTAGTGGTCCAACTATCTCAATATTTGATGCATATATTACATTTGTTATAAATACTAGACTAGCTAATGACAACACTACACATATCAATACTGCTAGGCTTAGTATAATTCTAGGGTTCATTAGTCTCAAGAAGACTGTACGTAAACCCCCCTGATATATGTACCGTTTAAAATAATTACAATTCTAATATCTCACCACTAGATTGACATACAAATACTTTAGTAACATGACTTCTACCAAATATACCAACCTCAACAACACCTGGAATAAGTTTAACCTCTTTTTCAACATATTCAGGATCTACATCATTTAAGATTCTTCTCCAATCTAAAATGTATCCAAAGTTGTCAGTTATGAGAGGACCTCTTTTCGCTTTTTCTAAAATTCTCAAATTAATATCTCCACCATACTTCTCTATCACTCTCTTAGCAACAATACTCCAATACTTAGGTATGACCTCTATAGGTATTGGAGTTCTCATTCCAATATAGTCAACAAGTTTTCTCTCGTCAATAATTATGTAGAGTTCTTTAGCATTATAATCAATAATTTTCTCACCTGTAAGTGCACCTCCACCACCTTTCAATAAATTTCTATTCTTATCAACTTCATCTGCACCATCAATAGCAATATCGATTTTATCAACTTGCCATGGCTGTTTTAGATATGAATCTATTCCTAAAATTTTTGAAAAATATTCAACTTCAGATGATGTTGGTACAATTACTATATTTCTAAACTTTCCATCTTTCAAATATTGTGCAAGTTCTTTTAAGAAGTACATTGATGTAGATCCTGAACCAACTCCAAGTACGATATCATCTCTAACTACTGAGATTGCATATTTTGCAACTCTAATCTTCATATCTTCAATTGATAGCATGTTATATCTAGATATTTTACAGGTTCTACAATTTTACAGGTTTAGCTATGTATATGTTATTTCTATTCTCTATAATTCTAACCTTCAATTTCTGTCCAATTATTAGATCTTCAAGTTTTGAATCAGCTATAACTGTTATAACTCTATCATATATATTACTACCTTTCAATTCTAGCGGTATAGCTATGTACTCATTTACGAATATTCCTCTCTCAATAATCTTAACTTTAATAACATCACCACATTTATAGACTGTTGGTAATGGTCTAACTTTAACTATATCAAAATCTTCACACTTAGGTATGAGTTTTATATTGTACTCTTTCTCAAGTCTTCTAAGTTTATTATAAAATTCTTTCCAAGACATAGGTTTAGTATCTATCTTTCTACCATGTCTATGTGGTATATATTTTTGAATTAGTACAGGTGGCCATCTCTTACCAATTCCAATCTTCTTAGCCCATTGAATTATTTTCACAATCTCTTCATCATTAATTCCAGGTAACCATACTGGTGTTAATACAACATCACTTCTAGTATTTCTCACTATATACTCTACAAGTTTTAGAATTCTTTCAACATTATACCATGAGGTTCCTGAGAGCTTTCTAGCTAGTTCGGAATCTATAGCATCGATACTAACATTAAATCTATCTAAACCTGCTTCTGAAAGTTCTTCTAACTTTCTCTCATTAAATGTTACTAATCTTGTCTGTATTGATATGACTTTAACATTACTAATATCTCGAATATCTTGTACAAGTTCTACAAGTTTTGGATATGTACCTGGTTCACCCATGCCATCTATATGTATTTCAATTTTATCATAATTCTTATACTTTACAATTTCTCTAACAGCATCTACTAGAATATCTTTATCTACGACATATTCACACCATCTAACACTACTTAATGGACCTGCATTAACACTACAAAATATGCATGAGAGTGGGCATAGACTTGTTGGTCTTAGCTCAAGTATGTTCGTACCCATGTCTACTATTCCAAATGCTCTAACTCCAACCATCGGTATTCTATCCTCTATTCTAACAATCTTTCTACTGAATCTACGTTTTCCTCTACGTGTAGATATTTCAATATTTGACACTTACATACAATATATCTTAGATAGGTTTATATTTCTCAGCTACCTTATATAGCAGAGTAATGAGTATTGCTACAGGTATGGCAAATTGTATAAATGCTATTGCAATACTTCCTGAATTATCATTTGAAATTCTCTCCTCATCTACAGAGAGAATACACATATTATCAACATTAGCAAAATCTCAATTAACATTAACACAACTTTCTGAAATTCTCGGTATTGCAAAATCAAGTACCTGTAGACATCTAAAGAAACTTCACATGTACGGTTGGATTAAACCTATAAAAGATAAATTTATGAAAAAGACGTATTATATACCTACAGCTTTAATATACCTATGTTATAATGTTGAAAATAATAAACTTGTAATATCGGATGATAATGTATGTGTAATAGTTCCACACTGTAAGACACTTCTACTAAGATTTAGAAGAAAAATTATAAAATTTATGAATTGTCCAGATGAGTGTGATAGAAAGATTGAGTGTTGTAGAGAACTTAGAAAACTTGCTAAAAAACTAGATATTGATTCTCAAATTGAAGATGCAGATTCCATAATTGAGATATTTAGAGTAGCTGCATTGAGAGAACTAACATTTCAACTATATACACCATTAATAACAATACCCGTTGAGAGAACTAGACTTCTCTATAAGGAAATTCTAACAGCAATCTAAACTCTAAATGATCCAACTACTATAGTAACATCATTTTCAACTCTACTGCCTACATCAACAACATTCAACTCTCTACCAAGTGTTGGATATATTGCAAATATCTTAATCTTACCTACACCAAATATGTAGAGTACTGGTTTATCACCAAACTTTGTTAATATGCATCTAAATTTTCCATCTAAGAGTACTTTAGTATTTTGATAATATAACTCAACAATAGAACTTCTACATGCAGGTCTAATACTTTGAATCTTTTTATCTAATCTACCTCTAAATACTTGACATAGAAAGTCTACATACTGTATCTTAAATTCTTCTAAATTTACTATCTTAAATATTTGTTTTGAAATTAACTTACTAAGATTATAAATTCTTCTAAATTTTGCAAGTCTTATATCTATTATCAATATCTCTCCTCTATTTAGAAAATTTCTAAATCTAATGCCGTGATTCAGATCTCTCACAATTATTTTTGTAAAGTCTATTGGTTCGATTATGTAAGATCTATATATTGAATCTCTATCATATCTATCTAGAGGTTTGTATAGCTTAACTATGTCTGATGTGAGTATGTATATTGAGTATTCAGGAATTACTATCAATCCTCCCTGTAGTGTATATTTTTCATACTTTCTCTCTCTTCTACATATTGATATGTGTATATTATGTTTGTAGTATTCAACTCTGCAATCATTCATGAAGATGGTGGTGTCTCTAGTGGACTTATTAGAACTATTGTATCTCCTCTAATTAGTACAACTCCTCTCTTAACTATATCCTTATCTATCAATTCTTCAGCATCGTCTAGAAGTATGTTTAGATGTATATCAAATCCTCTCAATCTACCTCTAATCTCTACTCCATTTCTCAACTTTATTAGTACTGTTCTATTTAGTGCTTTCTTCATTTCTTCACCTACAGTTTCAAGGCATCGAGACATCTATACCTCCGTCTCAGTCATCTTACTTTGGTTATAAAATTTATCTTTACCATGTAGATCTTTAGCTATGGTATAAGACGTACACTTTCAAGATTTGAAGGTGTTATTACTGGTATTTTCATGCTTAACTCTATTGTCAATGCTAGACTCAGTATCTTTCCCTGTTCTCCATGTACAAGCATTATCTTACTTGGTCTAGGTTCAATATCTCTAACATATGCTAATAGTTGTCTTCTATCACTATGACCTGAAAATCCTTGAATACTTTCAACATGCATCTTCAAATCTATCTTAACATCTTCATTATAGTACTTTATTACAAATCTTCTCTCACCCTGCAATATTCTTCTACCTAAAGTATTCTCAGCTTGATAAGATACGAATAGTAGTGTACTTTTCTCATCATCAGCAAGATGAACGAAGTAGTCTAGTATTGGACCACCATTCAACATTCCATGTGGTGCAAGTATTATACATGGGTCTCCTCTAACAATACTCTCTACCTGTTCATATCTTTTCTCAGGTTTTTTAGGTCTTTCAACTGGTATAACATTATCTCCTAAGAATGGATTTATTCCATCATATATTAACTCTCTAACATTTCTATTTAAATAGTCTGGAAACATTAGATGTACATTTAATGTTTCTAATATCATACCATCAACATATATCTTAACATCTTTTGGTATTAATTTTCTCTCAATTGCATCATTAAGTATGAGTAATATTTCCTGTGCTCTACCTGTGCTAAATGCTGGAATTAGAACTTTACCACCTCTCTCAATTGTTCTTCTAATACAATCAATAAGTTTTCTCTCAGCTTCATCTCTACTTTCCTGTACATCATTCTTACCTCCATAAGTGCTCTCCATTATCAATAGTTCAACTCTCTTAAACTTTCTATTAGCAACATTTAACAATCTTGTGGTTCCATACTTAAAATCTCCAGTGTAGACTATGTTGTATAGACCGTTCCCAATATGCATATGTGCTATTGCTGATCCAATTTCATGTCCAGCATCTGTAAATGTGAGTTTAATATCAGGTGCTATATCTGTAGTATCTTCATAATCTATAGTTATCGTGTGGCATAGTGCTGTTGTTAAATCCTTCTTAGAGAATGGTGGTTGTTTACCTTCTCTCTCACATAGTTCTATGTAGTCTGATACTAGTATCTCCATCAGGTATTTTGTAGGCTCTGTCATGTATACAGGACCTCTATAACCATACTTGTATAGGTATGGTATGAATCCAATATGGTCCATATGTGCATGAGATACTATGACTGCATCTAGTCTATCGATATCTATCAAATCTATGAATGGGTACTCATCTGTTGGATATCCAGGCTTAATACCGCAGTCTAGAAGTACCATGCTCTCTCTAGTCTCTACAAGTATTGCACTTCTACCAACTTCAAAACCTGCACCAAGTACTGTAACTCTTATGTATGTATCTCTAAATATGGAATCTCTATGAATTCTTCTACCAAGATTTTTCAAGAAGTCTGACCTTTCTTTAGACATTGTTATCTGTATCTGTCTAACATATTCAATTTCTTGTCTTGGAAGTTTTTTAGCCATTTCAAGAGCTGTTGGTGTTATTATAGCTCTCCAACCTGTCTCTGCAAAAATCATATGTTCAAGCTTCTTCTTATTTCTGACAGGTCTCTTCAAGTATATGTATACATCACCAAGATTATCGTCAAAATATACACTATCTAGAACATCTTTACCAACATTACTCTCTATAATTTCCTTAATTATTGTCTGTGCCTCTTTCTTATTCTTCCTTCCCTTAACATCACATCTAATTATTAAATGCTTTTTTAAATCTTTAGCAAGTTGTTTTATAAGTTTATCACAACCTTCAGTATAGAATTTCTTTGAATTATCTATTAGAACAACAATACTAGGTCCTTCAAAATCTATCTTAGCTACTCCAACGTGTGGAGATAATGTGTCTATTATCTTCTTCTGAATATCTTCTCTAAAAGGCACAAAGAATCGCTAATAGTATTACTAGAACTTTATTAAGCTTGTCCTATTTTTAACATCGTCCTAATCTCACTCTCAGGAATCTCTCTATAACCTTCTCTAGTAATCGTCACTGCTATAATACCTTCACCAGATCCTGGATCTCTCATCATTGCTGCATATACAGCTCTAACAGCAAGTCTAACAGCCTCGTCAATACTCATATCTTCTCTATAACCATCTTCAAGAACTCCAAAAGCTATTGGAGAACCGCTTCCTGTAGATGTATACTTTGTCTCTCTTGTAACAGTTCCAAACCAGTCTAATGCATATAGTACAGGTCCTTCATCAGGATCGTATCCTCCAATTATTATATGTACTATAAGTAGGTATGGTCTTGTTGAGAATAGTACGAGACTTGCATAATTTGCAAGTGATCTTATACTTATCGGTTTTCCAGTATCAATCTTGTGAGAATGTGCTATTCTTGTAAGTTCATCTAGAAGTTTTTGAACATCTGCAACAGATCCACACATTGTTGCTGCAACATGATTATCAATCTTCCATATCTTCTTAACATTCTTATTAGCTATGAAGTATCCTGCTGTTGCTCTCTTATCAGTTGCAAGTACTACACCATTCTTAGTGACAATTCCGACTGTTGTTGTACCTGTCTTAAGTATGTTCAATCTCTTAAGTATGTCATCTCCACTTAGGAAAGTTTCAGGGAATTGAAATATTCTCTTATCAAAATACTCAAACATACTTCTCAAATTGTTTCAATATGTGTAAGTTTAAAATCTTTCTAAGTTTGAGATTGTTGAGATTGTTCTCTCTTAATCTCAATCTCATCAATAAATACTACCTTTCTAACATTTTGCAATCTTCTACCAATCTCCTCTGCTATAGATGCCTTGATAACTCCTATACGTTCAATTAGCATAGTTTCAATTGGTAACTTTATAACTACTTTTGATCCATTATCTTCAATCTTTACATCTATATTCTCAGGCTTTATGTGTGGGATAAATCTCTTGACTAGATATCTAATCTTATCTTCATCTTTTTCAAGCTTTTTCAAAACTTTCAACTGCACTATCAATGTCTTACCTGCAAGTGGATGATTGAAGTCTAGAGTTACTCTACCACTAGATATATCTATAACTCTTGCCTGTTGACCATTTATCTCAACTGTATCTCCAATCTTCGGTATCTTTCCAATTCTATAGAACTCTCTTATTGATACAGTCTTAATCTTCTTAGGATCTCTCTCACCAAATCCCTTCTCTGGTGGTACTTCTATTGTTAATTCTTGTCCTTCTTCTGCATTGTATAGTGCCTGTTCTACAGGTTCTAGAAGTTTTGTCTCTCCTAATATTATGAGCATTGGTTCATATATGTTGTCTGGACTGTAAATACCTGCCTCTTTTGCTCTCTCCTCATTTGTTGTCTGTACAATCCTATTCTCATCTTTAATCATTATTGTGTAGTCTACGAGTATGTAATCTCCCTTTTGAAGAGGCATCTCTATTACTCACCTAGCTCTTCAACAAGCTCTTCTTCTTTAGCTTTTTCTTCTTCAAGTTTCATTCTCACTAGATGTGTTATATATCCAGCAACTTGATTTCTAACCTTCTTACTAGGTATATCTGCAAGTTCCATTACCATCTTCTTATTATGTTCGAAGTCTGTTGTAAACTTATCAGGATATAGCTCTAGCAGTTTTCTTGCAAGATTTTTAATATATCTTGGCCTTACCTTACCCATCGTCACTATCTCTAATATTTAGGGTCTTTAAACATGCCGCATTGATAGAGAAAGGTTTTTATAGAAGTGGTTCTCACAGCTTAATACGAGAGCCATGTCAACAGCATATCTAACACAGGTTGGTGGTGTACCAGTTCTAGTATTGAAAGAGGGTACACAGAGAGCTTTTGGTAAAGAGGCAATGAGAATAAACATAATGGTTGCAAAAGCAATTGCTGAAGTACTAAAATCAACACTAGGTCCAAAAGGTATGGATAAGATGCTCATAGACAGTCTTGGTGATATAACAATAACAAATGATGGTGCAACAGTTCTAGATGAGATGGATATACAACACCCAATTGGTAAGCTTCTTGTAGAAGTTGCTAAGACACAGGATGATGAGGTTGGTGATGGTACAACAACGGCAGTAATCTTAGCTGGAGCTCTTCTAGAAGAGGCAGAGAAGCTATTAGAGAAGAATATTCATCCAACAATAATAATCTCAGGATATAAGAGAGCACTAGATGCAGTAATTGAACATTTAAAGAAGATTGCAATACCTGTAAGAAGAGATGATATTGATTCATTGAAGAAGATTGCAGCAACAGCAATGCATGGTAAGATTAGTGAAGCCGTTAAAGACTACTTCGCAGAACTTGCAGCAAAGGCTGTAGTACAGGTAGCTGAGGAGAGAGAGCCAGGTAGATGGGTTGCAGATATAGACTGGATACAGATAGTTAAGAAGCATGGCGGTAGTCTATTCGATACACAGCTAGTATATGGAATAGTTATCGACAAGGAAGTTGTACATGCAGCAATGCCTAAGAGAGTTGTAGATGCTAGAATTGTACTACTAGACTGTCCACTAGAGGTTGAAAAGCCTGAGATTGATGCTGAGATTAGAATTACAAGTCCAGAACAGGTAAGAGCATTTATTGAAGAAGAAGAAAACATACTTAGACAATATGTTGAGAAGTTGAAGAGTGTTGGTGCAAATGTAGTATTCACAACAAAGGGTATTGACGACATAGCACAGTACTACCTAGCTAAGGCTGGTATTCTAGCTGTTAGAAGAGTAAAGAGAAGCGATATGGAGAAGCTTGTTAGAGCAACAGGAGGTAGATTGGTAACAAATATCGAAGATCTAAAGCCAGAAGATCTAGGATATGCAGGACTTGTAGAAGAGAGACGTGTTGGAGATGAGAAGATGGTATTTGTAGAACAGTGTAAGAATCCAAAAGCAGTAAGCATAGTAATACGTGGAGGATTTGAAAGATTAGTAGATGAAGCTGAGAGAAACCTAATAGATGCACTAAGCGTTGTAGCAGACGTAATAGAGGATCCATACGTAGTACCTGGAGGTGGAGCAGTTGAGATGGAAGCAGCAAAAGTAGCTAGACAACTAGCAATGAAAGTTGGAGGTAGAGAACAATATGCACTTGAAGCATTTGCAAATGCAATGGAGGTAATACCAAAGACATTAGCAGAAAACGCAGGTCTTGACGCAGTAGACATACTAACAGAATTAAGACACAAACATGAGAGTGAGCCAGAAGGTTGGAAATATGGTATTGATGCATTCACAGGAAAGGTAACAGACATGGTAGCACTAAACGTAATAGAGCCACTAGTAGTAAAGATACAGGCACTAAAAGCAGCAGTAGAGGCAGCATGTATGATATTGAGAATTGATGAGATAATCGCAGCAAGCAAGCTAGAAGAGAAGAAAGAGGAAAAGGAGAAGAAAGAAGAGGAAGAGAAGAAGGAAGAATAGACTAGTTAAAAATTATAGAAATATCAAAACAATAAATATAAAAAACATAACAATAATTGAGAAAAATATCGCAAATTTCTTGAATATACCTATAAAACTTCTCTCAATTCCAATCTTATTTTCAAAAATTCTAAACATCCTATATCCAAGATAGAAATATACTACTAATGTCGGTAATATTCCAACAATTAGACTAGTAATGTTTGGATTAATATTTAAACTTTTAACGAGAACAACGTAGAGTATTGGCATTAATATACCTTCACATATCATACACATCATAAATAAGCTAGAAACTCTAACAACAAATCTCCTAATTTCCTTAATAATAAACTTCCTATAATTTTCAACATATATAACATCTATACTATCTCTACTTTTACTCGGTATTATACACATATCATATAGCGTACTGTAAGGTTCTACCCTACTGAGATTACCTGTAATTCTATTGCAGATCTCATACTTAAATAATATTTTTTCAAAATCATCTAAACTTTTAAATACACTATATAGCCTATTTCTAAACTTCCTATATTTTTCAACAATATTAAATTTATATCCAGTTAAGAGTTTCATAATATCTTCTAACTCTCTATCTAGAATGGTTGTGAATAGTATACATAGTATTGCTAGTATTGGTATTAGTATGAATATTATACTGCTATTAAATAGTGATGATATTAGAAGTATTATTAATGGTGTTAGTACTAGTATTCCTCCAATTATAGTAATATCTCTTTCAAACATTTCTAACTTTAGCTTAATTTCACTTCTAAGTATGTCACTTTTAATATTCTCAACATTCATTATTAGTACAGTATTGTAGTGTTGATTCAAGCTTCAATACTTATCGTTTAAAAATCTTTAAAAAATTGATTACTAGAGCATAGGTATACATGATTGTTGGTATTGTTAAGTATGGTGTTGGAAATATTGGAAGTATTGTTAATGCATTTAAAAAGTTAGGTATTGAGACTTTAATAGTTGAAAGTTGTGATAAATTGAATGATTGTGATGTTGTGATACTTCCAGGTGTTGGTTCTTTTGATGCTGCTATGAGCTATATAAAGTCTAGATTACCATGTATTATAGATTTGAAAGGTTCTAAACCTATACTTGGAATTTGTCTTGGATTACAGATAATGTTTGAGTGTAGTGATGAAGGTACTTCTAAAGGTTTGTCATGGTATAGTGGTAGAGTGAGATTGTTAAAATCTAGAGTTATACCACACATGGGTTGGAATAGTGTTAAAATTATTAGAAAGACAGACCTTACTAAAGACCTTCCTGAAGAACCATACTTCTACTTTGCACATAGCTATTGTATATATTCTAATGATGTTGATGAAAGTATTAAACTTGGAATTACAACATTTGAAGATTCGGAATTCTTAAGTATACTTTTTGATGAGAAAAATCTAATACTTGGTACACAATTCCATCCTGAGAGAAGTAGTAAGAATGGTTTAAAATTGTTAAAGAATTTCATAGATCTATGTAGGAGATAGTCAGCAAATTGACCCTTCCTCATCTATCAGAGCGCGAAAACATCATCACTTTTGTGTCTTCTCAATATGTCTCTTCTCTAGTATTTTAACTACGTCTACAATACTTATGTTATTTACTCTCAGTAGGACTAGCAGATGGTATATTAAGTCTGCACATTCTTCAACTACTCTATCTCTACCTTCTTTCAATACTGCTATAACAACCTCACCTGCCTCTTCTAAAACTTTCTTACAAACTTTTTCAATTCCTTGAGATACTAATCTCCAAGTATAGCTAGTTTCAGATTTCGATCTTATTCTACTATCTATAACTTCTTCAAGTTTTAGTAGAAATTCTAGACTTGTCATACTAGTCTACATCTCAGACTTTCTTCATGATATTTCATATTTTCAATCTTTGCTAAAAATTGGCCTAGATTTAGCATATCTATACTATACCCCTCATATATTATAATCTTCTTCATAAAATCTAACGGTGTTATTGTACCTCTAGACTTTGCAAATCCTGATGTTGGCAATACATGGCATGGTCCTGCTGAGTAGTCTAGATATGTACATGGAGTATTTATTGATATAATTCCTGCATTTGTAATTCTACTAGATATTTCTCTATACTTTTTAGATATAATTTCGACATGCTCAGGAGCTATCTCATTTATTATATTGACAACATCTTCTAAATTATCAATCTTAACTGTATATAATTCTCCAATATTTTCTAAATTCTCCTTAGCTTTTCTATACTCAACTTCGAACATGTTTAATATATTTTCACTATTTGATAGTACTATAGCAATACTATGTACACCATGTTCAAGTTCTGCAATTACGTCAAGTATAGCACATTTAATATCTCTATCGCTAACAGTATCATCTACATATAGTACGAGCTCTGTAGGTCCTTCAATTCCATCAATATCTACTTCAGAAGATACTAAATATTTTGCAGATTGTATATATATGTTTCCTGGACCGTAAATTTTGAAGACTTTTGGTATTGTCTCTGTACCATATGCTAATGCTCCAATACCTGCAACACCATTACCAACATATACTCTATATATTTTTAATAATTCTAATATGTATGCCATTTCAGGTTGTATTAAATATTCTTCATTTATTGGTGGTGTGAATACTACTATATCTTCACAACCTGAGACTTTTGCAATGGTTGTTAACATAATTAATGTTGATATGTATCCTCTAGGTATGTATATTCCAACTCTCTCTATTGGTACATACTTCAATTTTGCAATCTCACTACCACTTACTATAATTTCGTTCTTTGGTAATAATTTTGCATTGAAATTCCAAATTCTTTCTACAATTCTTTTTAAAATGTCTTTAATATCTTGAGATACTTTACTAGATAAGTTTCTTATATATTCTCTACCTATCTCAATCTTCTCTATCTTTATCTTATCTATCTTCTCTGTAATCTCTATTATTGCTTTATCACCTTCTCTACGAACTTTATACAGTATATCTCTAACCTTATCTACATACTCTTCAATATTTAATCTTCTCCTAACTTTAACTATCTCATTCTTACTTAATCTCATTTATGTGTTGGATAGTAATCTATATTTAAAAGAAGACTCTCAATATCCTGTGTCTAAAACTTACCTACTTGCAGTACCTAGTAAAGGTAGACTTGTAGAGCCTACACTATGGTTATTGTCTAATGTTGGTCTTAAACTATCTTCAACAGATGATAGAGCATTGATAGTTCAGACTAGCTGGCCATGTCTTAGTCTTGTTAGACTTAGACCTGAAGATATTCCAAGTATTGTAGAGACTGGTGCAGCTATAATGGGTATTACTGGTCTAGACTTTGTGTATGAATCTGAGGCTGACGTTGAGATTTTGCTAGGTCTTGGGTATGGTAGAGGTAAGATTGTTCTTGCAGTACCTGAGAAATCTAAGATTGAAAGTCCTGAACAGCTTCCTGATAATGCAAGAATAGCTACTAAATATGTCAATATTACTAGAAAGTTCTTTACTAGTATTGGTAAGAAGGTTAGAATTGTCAAAGTTTCTGGAAGTGTAGAAGTTATGCCGATGTTAGGAGCTGCAGACGCTATAGTAGATGTCATGTCTACAGGAACAACATTGAGAATTCATGGACTTAAACCAATATATACAATACTTGAATCAGAAGCAAAATTGATAATGACTAGAGAAGAAGTTGATAATGATGCTAAGTATGTAATTAATAAATTTGTAACACTTGTAAAAGCAGTTTTAGAATCTCAAGGTAGAAGATTACTAATGATGAATGTTCCAGGAAATGTGTTAGATCAAGTACTTAAAGTTGTACCAGCACTTGAGGGACCTACAGTTGCTAAAGTAGAGTCTAGGAGAGGTGTAGAGATGTGGGAAGTAATTACTGTAGTTAGTGAAGATGAACTTCCTGACGTTATTATGAAATTGAAGAGTTTAGGTGTTAAAGATATACTTGTACTAAACATAGAGAAAATTGTACCATAAAGAATATGAAGAGATTAACACTTCCAGAAGATAAAGCTAGAGAAATTGCAGAATCACTATGGTATAGACATATTGACAATACTGTAATAGCAGTAGTACAGGATTATGAAACTAAAGATGTCTTAATGGTAGCCTACATGAATAAGGAAGCTGTAGTAAAGACATTAACAACAGGATTAGCACACTTCTGGTCTACAACAAGAAAGAAGTTGTGGATGAAAGGTGAGACATCAGGAAATGTTCAAGAAGTTCTAGAATTTAGAATTGACTGCGATAGAGATTCTGTACTTCTAATAGTAAAACCTAGAGGACCCGCATGCCACCTAGGATATAGGTCATGTTTTGACAATGTTAAGATCAGTCCTGCGTGAAGTTAATCATAGATCATTAAGCCCAAGCATCATCATCATCAACAATACTAAACTACACCACCTTTATAATCTATCTCTAAGTAGAGATTAGACTATGTTAGGCATGTATAGACATAAGTGTCTCACATCTCTCTGCCAAACCTGCCTTTTAGGATATAGTTAAAATTTTCTCAAAATAACATACTGAAGAAGTGAGTAGTTTCCTGAAGACTATAGAGAGCTATCTGATACATGGTGTAACTCGTTCATACATCGTTAGATGGTTCATAATATCTGCAGTGATGGGAGTTATAATAGGTTCTCTAGTCTGGATACTCGGTAAGGCTTCTAGTATAATATTGAGTAGAGTTGTATTACCAATACTTAATCAAGGTACTAAACCACCATTCGTATTCACATTCTCATTAAGCATATTTATGAAAATACTTCCACTACTAGTTGTTGGTCATCTATTAAGTTATCTAATTGTTACAAAGATATGTGAAGAAGCTAGAGGTTCAGGTTGTGATATAGCATTTTACAACTATGCAAATAGGAGATACCTATTTAGACTTAGAGTACCATTTATGAAAGTTATAGCAACATTACCAACACTCAGTCTAGGTGCTAGTGTCGGTAAGGAGGGTCCTGCAGTACTTATAGGTGCTAGTGCTAGTAGTGTTGTTGAGAAGATATTTAGGATGGATCTTAGAGATCTAAAAGTTGCATATGTTGCAGGTGTTGCATCTGGAATATCTGCAGCATTATCATCACCACTTGGAGGTACTGTATTTGGTATAGAGTTTTTGAGAGTTTATGAAATTGAGTTTGAGATACTTGAAGTACTATACCCATCACTAGTAGCATCCATAGTAAGCTACCTTACCACAGTACTACTTTCAGGTGGTGTAATATCTCCTGTAATATCACTAGCAGGTATTAGTCTACATCTAGCAATTACAAATCCATGGGTTATAGCATCATTCATATTTCTAGGAGTTATTGTTGGTGCATTAACTAGAGTATATGCAGAAGTATATCATCTATTTAAAGCATCATTCTTCAAACTTAAGTACAGTCCAATAATACCACCTATAATAGCTGCAATAGCTGTAGCATTTATAGGTGCAACAACACCACTATCAATAACTACCGGATATACATGGCTTAACAGTCTGATACACTATTTTGCAGATTCAATAAATAGACTTAACCCAACAACATATGCAATAATGATACTGTTCCTAGTTGTTGTATTTAAAATAATTGCAACATCAATAACAATAGCATCAGGAGCTAGCGGTGGTATGGTTGCACCAACGTTAGTAACTGGTGGATATATTGGACTACTAACATTCCTACTTTTCAAACTACTAGCACCTACAGTAGCATCACAAGCACTACTATCAATATTGACAATTGCAGGTGCTGCAACACTACTAGGATGTGTATATAGGATACCTGTAGCATCTATATTGATAGTATCTGGAATGACAGAGACATGGCCATATACACCACTAATAGCACTTAGCATGGCTGTTGCATATATAGTTACAGGTCATTGGACAATACATCCAAAGTTTAAACATTAACTATGATATCTATAGATCCAAACATTTGGAATCTATTTAATAGAGATCCAAAAACATTTGAAGTTCCTATGAAATGTACTAGATGTGGAAGATGTTGTATTGGTACTGAGATGGAATTACTACCACAAGATATTGATAGAATCGTAAAACTTGGATATGATATAGAATACTTCACAACTATAAAAGGTGGCATAGTTAGACTTAGATGTATAGATAATCACTGCATCTTCTTCGACCCAAAGACAAATCTATGTAAAATATATGAACATAGACCAATAGGGTGTAGACTCTACCCATTACAATATGCTGATGGTGAAGTATATGTAGATCCTGAATGTCCAGCAGCAGATACAATACCTGTAGAGGTTTTAGAGAGATTTCTACCAATATTAGAAGCATTTGTAAAACTCTCTCAAATAACTAAATACTGGATATTAGTAAAGTATGGAAGATTACCTAGACCAGACTGAACCTATTATATAAATCCTGTAACTCTAGTATATACATGAGGAAAAGAAATATACTACTGAACATGTTGATAATTACACTTACAATAACTGCAATAACTATAGGAGTCGTAGTTCATGCTGAATCTCCAGTTAATTCAATAGTAAAAAATATTCAAAATATATTTGAAAAAACTGGAAATACAATAGTAACATCAATGAATACAGCATTATCAATGATAGTTAAAATACTTATAAAAATATCAGAAGTACTCTCAATAGGTCTAGTAATTGTTGGTCTATTCTTATGGTTTTCAAGAATAAGTCCATATACAGGTAAGAGACTTATAATATCTGCAATATTACTATTCATATTTGCATACATATTAAAACATGTCTACGTCTAGATACTAACATTGACGTACTTTACATCTCCACTTTCTTCAACAATAATAGCAACATTATTCAACTTATCTAATGATGATCTCCTGAACAGTCTATCTTCATCAGCTGAGGTCATTATTGAGGATATGTAGTACATATATTCTTGAAGTTCCTTATCTAACTCATCTCTAGTACAGTAAGACATCATCATAGAAGAGTATAGATCTCCAAGATTCTTCTCTAACAATTCTTTAAACCTATTTAAATCTAGAAATTTTGTAGATATAGCTATTAAGCTTAGTGGTGCTAAAATTTCAACATTAGGTTCTAGACCCATAGCTCTAGCTCTTTCAATACATCTTCTATTATCTTCAGGACAGTTTATTGTTAAGTCTAGAGTTATTATCGAACTTTTAGGTATATGATTTTTTAATTTTTCTAAAATCTCACTATCTACACTATTTATAATAATCTTATCTATCATTGTTAATCCTATCAACCTATCTTTAACTAACATCACTGAGAATAGTACGTAGTCAGATTTTGATAGCTCTTCTAAATCTATCAGCTTCACAGTGCTATGTTAACGTATCCATACTTAAATATATCTTCAACATCATTGCTATATGCTTGAAAGATTAAGAAGACATTTTGAACCTTTATTTAAATTTATTGCAAAGTACCTGTACGTAAATCCAAATATGTTAACTTTAAGTTCAGTATTGATATCAATACCATCACCACTCATAGTGTACTTCTACAATTGTAGAATTAGCATATTGATAGTATTAATACTATTCATAATATCATCATTATTAGATGCTATTGATGGTGCTGTTGCTAGAATGTATGGTCTATCTAGTAAGAAGGGTGCTTTTCTAGATTCTACATGTGATAGATATGTTGATTCTATAATGATTATAACAGCAATATTAATATGTAGTGATGATATTTCTAAAATATTTCTAATACTTACACTAGTTGGATCATTTATAACGAGCTATGCGAGAGCTAGAGGTGAAAGTCTTGGTGTTCAACTTAGAGGTATTGGTTTTATTGAAAGAGGTGAACGTGTAATTTTACTAATAATATTTTTCATAATTTGCTACTTGATATATCGTAGTAATATATTTAACATATTTACGAGATATTACACACTCATATTAGCAATATTGACAAATATTACAGCTATTCAAAGAATAGTAACTGTGTGTAAAATTCTTAAGTAGTATCCAAATTTTGATATATCTACCATAAAATTTAGACTTACTAAAGGTGAAGTTAAGGTTTAAATAGTGTGGAGTCTTGATAAGCTGAAGCAATGACTCGAGAAGAGTGTGTTATAGTATATATAGAGGGTAATAAGATATCTAAGACTGAGAGAGTTAAAGGAGATCTAGTACAGATAGTTAAGACATATGCTAAGAAGCTTATAGATGAGTGGGATGCTGAAGTTTCAGATTTCATAATTTTGAGAGATAGCTATACTGTAACGTTGAAGATACCTCTAAAACCTGAAGTTGCAGATATAGCTAAGAAGTATGGTGCTAGAAGAGTTGGTAATCAAGCAGAAGTAACAATACCTGTATATGAGATATCTTGTAGTAATAGGTGGGTTGAAGATTCATTTCAGGCAGATAACTTCATAATAATATTCCCATACATAAGTGATGAAGTTACAGAACAGATAGCTAATGCTGTAATAAGATCATTAACAACTAAGGAGAGTGAGGAAGCTGGTAGTGAGGAGGAGTTTGAAGAAGAATTCTAAACTAGTGATAACTTTGTAGCACCTAGAATCTCATCAAAACTAATACCTAAGGCATCCAACACCTGTTCAAGACTTGTCTTTAGATATTCAACATACTTATCAACATCTACCTCATCAATTCTGGCAAGCTGTACAGGTTTTACACCATCTCTAGTTCTAGTCTTTACAAAGTATATTATATCTCCAGGACCGACATTAATTCCAACCTGTCTTAGCTGTAGTGCAGCTTTAACATGTTGTGGCTTATTCTTGGTATATTGTTCAAGTGGTTTATTAAGTGACATTCTTATTGTTAACTTATTTAATGGAATTTCTCTTCTTCTAAGCATGTCGTAATATTCCTTAACTTTCTTTCTAATTTCTTCTAACTTCTCTTCAACATTGCTAATATTTTCCATAGTTGATATTATCTTCAAGACATCACTAAATACCTCTTTAACAAAGTCTGGAGTATTTCTCTTCTTACCAACCATACCTTTAATATCTAGTGTTCCGTCAGGTAGTATACCTATGTAATTCTTCTTTCTACCACTCATTGCTACTAGCTTGTATACTTTATCTACATCAATATCTATTCCTAAAGTCTCTTCAACCCACTCAATCAACTCTTTCAACTTTCTCTCATCTGGACTCCATATGAAGAGGCTGTCAGTATCTCCGTATAGTGGTACAAGTCCAAGCTCAATAGCTTTTATAAGTGTCATACTCATTGCAAGTCTACCTAAAGCAGTTACTAACTCAGCAACAGGTGGACAATATAGTTGAAATGTTTCTGCTCCAAATACTCCATACGAGGCGTTTATAAATACTTTAAGTGCACTCTGTACAACATCGTAGAATTGTTTCAATATTGGATTACTAGTACTTTTAGCAATCTTCTTATAAACGTAGACTCTCATATCTCTTAAAATTCCTATAATTGTGGAAGTTAGTCCTCTCCTATTATAACAAATCCAATGTGGTAAATCAGGTACAGGCTTATTATTTTTCTGCGTCTCATCAGGACATTTAACAGTCTCATATGAGAGATTCCACTTCTTAATTATTGATGGATATAGACTTGCAAAGTCTATAACATACACATTTGGGAATATTCCTGGTACTGGATCTACAACAATAGCACCTAGATACTTCTTACCTTTTATTATTGCCTTTGTAGCAGCTTCACCTTTAGCATTAATTATATCTTCCTTCTCTGGTATTAACCATCCTCTTCTTCTATGTTCAAAATACATCATATTTTTAATCCATGCAGATACTTGACTTCTAGTTATGTCATCTATAGGTAGTTTAGAAATTCTTGATAGTAATATTATTAACTTCATTACAAGTTCATTATCAAACATTGTTAAGTATAGTGTTAGAAATGCATCTCTAAAGTTATAGTTTACAAGTTCCGCATAGTCCATCTCACTAATAGGTTTCTCTCTAGGAATCTTCTTCATCTTTATTAATGCTGATGCTATTGTGTCTAGAGTTTTCTCAGCACCTCTATACTTACCTCCAAATGCGTAGGTTTCTATTGCTCTAATATTGAAGAATTTGTATAGATCAATATGAACTCCAAGTGCTATAGCCATCTCATCTCTCTTAGATATTATTGGAATCTCCTCTTTTCTAAATCCAAGTTTTAGTGCTCTATTGTATATATACTTTAGGTCAAAATTATCACCATTAAATGTAACTACAACAGGGTATTGACATATAATTTTGAAGAATTCTCTTAACATCTCATATTCACTATCAAAGAACATTATTTCAACTTCTTCATCTCTAAGTTTCTCTAATTGTTCAGGTGTGAACTCTAGGTCTGGTCTTCTCAATACTAATACTCTTCTCAATCCATCAGTTCCTGCTAGTGCTATTGATATTATCTCGTATGTTGCTTCTTCAGGTTTTGGTATCTTATTCTCTTTTGGTGTAAATACCTCAATGTCAACTGCAACTCTCTTAATGTGTGGTACAGGTGCTTGAAATAGTGGTAGCCATTTTTCAACTTCCTCAATCATGTATTGGTCATTTCCATATATCTTATATACGAAATCTCTAACTTCTTGTGGAATTTCAATATCAACTTTAACAAGTTTTCCATTCTCAATTCTGTAGAACATTCCTGGTATTATTCCACTATCATATATGTAGCATAGGTGATACTTTATTTTAGATTCCCAAGTTTTTGGTAATATATCTCTAATAGATTCTTTAGCACCTCCAATACTTAATGGATCTTTAGCACATATCTTCGTCATTACAACTTCTCTATCATTTAATGCATCATACTTCTTTACAAGTTCAATATGACTAAAACCTCTATGTGTTATAACTTTTGGAAATTTTGTAACTATATCGATAGGATCTATGTCAGTTAGTAGGTATGGTCTATGTCCAGTATTGTCATACCAGAAGTATACCTTATCATTAACAGGATCGTACAACTTTACCAATGCCTTACCAACCTTACCATCGTAAGTTACGGTAAGTACAATTGCTGGTGGTGATATTGTTGGTGTTTCACCTCTAATTTCAAAAGATACAGCTTCTTCTTCAAACTCTTCACCTTCACGAAGTTGAACTTCCTCTTCTTCAAATTCTTCAAATCTATAATCTTCATCTCTTTCAAATCTAGTCATCTCCTACTGGAGTGTATAGATTTAAAGGATATTAAAATCCTAGACTAGACAAGGATATGTAAAGTAATAGTCTAGTGATGATGCTTGTGAGGTCTGAATAGTGAAGAGCTGGGCTAAGCTGACACAAAACAATGTTTATAAGATCTGTCAAATCAACCAGTACGAGACTAGATGGGTAAACGAATACTTGTACAGCGTAGAGGAAAGGCAGGACCAACATTCATAAGTCCTAGCTGGAAGAGGCCAGGACCTGTGAAGTATGTACCACCTGATGATATTCAGATGAATGGTGTCATTAGGGGTATTGTTAAGGAATTGATGCATGTTCCTGGACTTAATGCACCTGTTGCACGTGTAGCACTTGAAGATGGTAGAGAGATGTTGATGTATGCTGTAGAGGGAATGTATGTTGGTCAGATGATTGAGATTGGTTCAGAGGCTAGAGTAGCTACAGGAAATGTACTACCACTATACAAGATACCTGAAGGAACCATGGTTTGCAATGTTGAGAAGAGACTTGGAGATGGTGGTAAGTTTGCAAGAGCAGGAGGTACATATGCTGTAGTTCTATCACATAAACTTGATGAAGGTAAGACAGTACTACAACTTCCAAGTGGTAAGACAGTAGAAGTTGACTGTAGAGCTAGAGCAACAATAGGAATCGTAGCTGGTGGAGGTAGAGTTGAAAAACCCTACGTTAAAGCTGGAAAGAAGTACCATAGAGCTAAAGCAAAAGCATGGAAATATCCAACAGTTAGAGGTAAAGCAATGAGCCCATATGCACATCCACATGGAGGTGGTCATCACCCAACAGGTAGTCCACCAGTAGCAAAGAATGCACCTCCAGGACAGAAGGTTGGTCATATAGCTGCAAGATGTACTGGTAGAAGATGTCCACAGATAATACCATACGAACAGAGACGTAGAAGAAAGTAGATGGCTTTAAAATATTTTAAAAAACTATATCCTGAAGTTGAGGTATATGAAGTAGATATTTTAAATAGTACAGATCAAGATTTAGAATGTATAAATAAGATTTTAGGTCTTGGATTGAGTTTAGAAGAGCTAAGGTTTGTTAAAAAATATTTTGAAAAAGTTGGTAGAAATCCTACAGATGTAGAATTACAAACAATAGCTCAAGTATGGAGTGAACATTGTTATCATAAGACTTTTAAAGGAATTATAAAACTTCCAGATGGTAGTGAGATTAGGAATATATTGAAGAATTATATAATGAAAGTTTTAGATGAACTTAAGCCTAGTTGGGTAATTTCAGCTTTTGAAGATAATGCTGGAATTGTAGAATTTGATGAAGAATATGCAATTGCGGTAAAGGTAGAAACACATAATCATCCATCAGCGATAGAGCCATTTGGAGGTGCAGCTACGGGTGTTGGTGGTGTTATTCGTGATGTTTTAGGTGTTTGGGCTGAGCCAATAGCATTGATAGATGTTCTAGGTTTTGGACCATTAAACTATCCTGAAGATAGATTACCTAAAGGTATTAAGCATCCAAAGTTCATATATAGTGGTGTAGTTTCAGGAATAGCATACTATGGAAATAATATGGGTATTCCAACAGTTGCAGGTGCTGTATATTTTGATGAAGGTTATGTTGGTAATGTTGTGGTATATTGTGGCTGTGTTGGTATCTTACCTAAAGATAAGTATATTAGAAAGGTAAGAGAGGGAGACTACTTACTAGTTATTGGAAATAGAACTGGTAGAGATGGTCTTCATGGTGTTGTCTTTGCATCTGCAGAACTAACTGAGGAGAGTGAAGAAGTTCATAGATCTGCTGTACAGATACCAGATCCTGTAGTTGAAGAGTCTTTAAGAAGAGCAATAATTAGAATTAGAGATGAAGAACTTGCACATGGAATTACAGATCTAGGTGGTGGTGGTCTATCATGTGCTGTGTGTGAGACAGCTAATAGATATGGTTTAGGTGCTGTAGTTTGGCTACATAAACTACATCTTAGAGATTTCACATTAAAACCATGGGAGATATGGTTATCTGAAAGTCAGGAAAGGATGCTAGTTGTAGCACCACCAAGAAACATATATAGAATTATCGAAATTTTGAGAGAGGAAGAGTTACCATTTTCAATTGTTGGTAGATTGGTAAGTAGTGGTAAGGTAGAGGTCTACTATGGTAAGTATATAGTATGTTCATTAGATTTGAAATTTCTATTCAATCCACCTACCTGTATTAGATATGCTGAGAAGAGAGAGGTAGTTATTGAAGAACCTGAAATTGAAGAACCTGAAGATTATGAGAGAACTATACTAGACTTACTATCAAGTCCAAACATATGTTCTAGAGAAGATGTTGTAAGAAGATACGACTTTGAGGTTGGTGGTAGAACTGTTGTAAAGCCACTACATGGATGGTATGGAGCACATAGTGATGGTGTAGTTATAAAACCACTACCACACTCATGGAGAGGATTAGTTATAAGTGTTGGAATTAAGCCTAGATATGGTAAGATTAGTACATATTGGATGACTGCTAGTAGTATTGATGAAGCTATTAGAAATAATGTAGCTGTTGGTGGTAGAAGAATTGCACTTCTAGACAACTTCACATGGGGAAGTCCAGAAAAACCAGACCGTGTATGGGATCTTTTAGAAGCTGTAAAAGCATGTTATGAATATGCTAAATACTTTGAAACACCATTCATATCAGGTAAAGATAGCCTATATAATGAATCTCCACTAGGACCTGTAACACCTACACTACTCATAACAGCAGTAGGCATAATTCCAGATGTTAGAAAGGTTGTAACAGTAGATTTGAAGAAGAGTGGTAACTATATAGTAGTTATTGGTTTAACAAGAAAAGAACTTGGTGGTAGTGAATATTATGCTCTTAGAGGAGTACTCGGTACATCAGTACCCAAGATATATAAGGAGTATGCAAAGAAGATTATTGACAAGGTTGTAGAGTTGATAGATAGAGAATTAGTAGTCTCATGTCATGACGTGTCTAGTGGAGGTATAGCAGTAACATTAGCTGAGATGGTCATAGCTGGTAGACTTGGAGTTGAAATTGATGTTGGAAGAATACCATATGAAGGCCCATTTAGACCTGACTATGTACTATTTTCAGAATCTAATACTAGATTTATAGTTGAAGTACCTGAAGAAAATATTTCAAAAGTTTTAGATATATTGAGAGATGTGCCACATAGCATAATTGGTAGAGTTATTGATGAGCCTAGACTAGTTATTGAAAATGGTGAGAAGATTATTGCAGATATAGATGTTAAATATCTAGACTCTGCATGGAGAAAACCAAACTTTGAAATATATTTCAAATATTCACGATGAGCCAAGTACTATAGATATGATAATTACAAGACCAACAGCTACAGAAGACATTAATAGGCATAGCTTTACTAAGTCTCTTCTTTTAAGCTCTTTTCTATACATTAATCCTAACATCCCTAGTACAGCACTACCACATAGAATTGTTATTAATAGTGAAATTTTTGGAAATATACTCCTCATAGATGTGTATAGTAGTATTAGTAGAAGACCTGTTAATGGAGATATTGAATGTGCTATTGTGCATATAGCTATACTTACTTTATGAGCTTTCTCAAGTATAGTACCTTTCAAGGATCTTAACATAACTCTCTCCATCTTTCTAATCTCACTTGATCTTTCTAGAAGTTCTGCCTGTATAGTATTCCATGCAGATGCTAATGAAACTCCAAGTAGACTGCTAATTCCTGATGTCCATAATACTGTTGTTGACATATTTCTAATATCTACAGCTATTATAGCTGCAAGTGCTACAACTATACCATCAAACATTCCTAGAGTTATGTATCTCCTTAATTGTGGTAATGCCTCTGCAGTTTTCAAATAAGTTTTCAATTTATCGAAGATTTTAGACATTATAGTGCTTTCTCACCTCTCTCTCCTGTTCTAATTCTGATAGCATCTTCTAAAGTCAGTATGAATATCTTACCATCACCAGGCTTTCCAGTCCATGCAACCTTCTGAATTATATTAACAACCTTCTCAACCATGTTATCAGGAACTGCAATCTCAATCCTAACTTTAGGTAGAAGTTCCATATGGTACTGTATTGGTCCATGTGATAAGAGTAGACCACCCTGCTCACCACGACCACGTACTTCAAACACTGTTAATGGTTGTATTCCATTATCCTGCAATGCCTTCATTATCTGTGGTAGCTTTTCTGGTCTCACTATTGCTATTATAAGTTTCATCTGTTGCCTTAATTGAGAATTGTATTCAGACTTATTAGTTTTGTCACTAATAGAACATATTTATTTAAACACTGCCAATCTACATCTCTATAGATGTCATTTAAGCCAAAGCTAGTTGAGAAGAGGTGGGATATATCTAAAGAAGTTGAACTATTGAAAATTTGGAAAGAAGAAAATCTATACAAGATTGAGATTGATCCAAATAGAAAAACAATAGTCATAGATACACCACCACCATACATGAGTGGTAGAATGCATATTGGAGGTGTTGCACACTACGCACAGATAGACATGATTGCCAGATTCTTCAGAATGAGAGGATATAATGTGATATTTCCATTCTACACAGATAGAAATGGACTACCTGTAGAAGTTCAGGTTGAGAAGATGTATAACATAACTATGCATGAAATACCTAGAGAGAAATTTATTGAGCTATGTAGAGAATTGTTAGATAAATATGAGAAAGAGAATTTAGAAATATTAGAGAGATGGGGTCTCTCATTCACATATTGGAAAAATGGTACTGACAGTGAAGAATATCGTACAATAACTCAAAAGACATTCATAGAATTGTGGAATCGTGGATTGATATATGAGGCTGAAAGACCCACATTATGGTGTCCAAGATGTAAAACAGCACTTGCAGAAGCTGAGATAGAGTATGTTGAAGAATCTACAACATTGAACTATATTAAGTTTAGAGTTGAAGAGACAGGCGAAGATATTGTAATTGCTACAACAAGACCAGAACTACTACCTGCATGTGTAGCAGTAATATATAATCCACAAGATTCAAGATATAAACATCTAAAAGATAAACATGCAATAGTTCCAATATTTGGACATAGAGTACCAATACTAGAGCATCCAGCAGCAAAACCTGAATTTGGTACAGGACTAGTAATGATATGTACTTTCGGTGATGTTAGAGATTTAGCAATAGTTAATGAACTAAAACTTCCAATAAGAATCGTAATTGATGAATCAGGAAGAATGAATGAATATGCTGGAAAGTTTAGAGGTATGTATATTAGAGATGCTAGAAAAGCAATAATTGAAGAGTTGAAGAGTAGAGAACTACTTACAAAGCAGGAGAAGATAATACACAACGTTCCTGTGTGTTGGAGATGTAAGACGCCTGTAGAAATTATAGTTACTAGAGAATTCTTCTTAAAGCAGTTAGAATTTAAGGATGAGTTAATTAAAATTGTTGAAAATGAGATGGAGTTCTATCCTGAGGATTATAAGAAAATTTTGATAGATTGGATAAAGTCTCTAGAATTCGATTGGCCAATATCTAGACGTAGATACTATGCAACAGAGATACCGATATGGTATTGTATTGATGAGAAGACAGGTAAGAGAGAAGTAGTATTACCAAATCCTGGAAAGTATTATAGACCTTGGAAAGATGAACCACCACCTGAAGTTAGAGAGAAATGTAGAGATGGTAAACTTGTAGGTGAGGATAGAGTATTAGATACATGGTTTGACTCATCGATATCTTGGATGTATGCTTCTGGATATACAAAACCTGAGATTAGAGTATTTGAGAAAGTATATCCACATTCAATAATTAGACCACAGGGATATGACATAATTAGAACATGGCTATACTACTCAGTACTCAGAGCATATCTACTATATGGAAAACCACCATTTAGATATGTCAGAATATCAGGAATGGGATTAGATGAGAAAGGTGAAGCTATGCATAAATCTAAAGGAAACATAATTGACCCAATACCACCAGTCGAGAAATATGGTGCAGATGCTGTTAGATTTTGGGCTGCTGCAGCAGCTAAGCTAGGAAGTGACTATAGGTATATACCACAGTTAATAGAGACAGGTCATAGTTTTGTTATTAAGTTATGGAATATTGCAAGATTTATATCACAATTTCCAAATGTAGAAGATAACTATAAACTAACACCACTAGACATGATGATACTTGCAAAACTTGAAGAAGTATTGAAGAAGTGTGTTGAAGCATATTCAAAATTTGATGTGTATGAACCAGCTCACATACTGTACGACTTCACATGGCATATATTTGCTGATCACTACATTGAAGCTGTTAAGGCACGTGCATATAATAGAGATAGACAATTCTCAGAACTTGAACAGAGAGGTGCATGGTTCACACTTCACACAGTATTAAGGACAATCACGAAACTATTAGCACCAATAATGCCATTTATAACAGACTACATATGGAGAAAACTATACAATGAGTCAGTTCATAGACAGATAATTGAAGATAAACTACCTATAGAATTTGATAGAAAGTATATAATAATGCTTGAGCCATTTATAAAGACGAATAGAGCAGTATGGGTATATAAGAATAGGAGAGGTATGAGTCTTGCACAAAGTCTTGATGTAGAACTATATGTTGATGAGAAGTTAGAACCAATAACTTATGAAATAAAGATAATGCACAAGGTTAGAGATGTAAAGATTGGTGAACCTAGAGGAGATAATTGTGAATTAATTGATAATGAAGCTAGAGTATACATATGCTCTTGATGTCAGTATAGTTCAACTATTGGAGATATTATTCGCATATTTCTAACATCTACAAGACCCTTATCTGTAATTCTAATATCAGGAATAACAACTAATGAAGCAAACATGAGAGGTGCAATATGTCTCAATCCAAGATACACATCTTCAGATATTTTAGAGAGAAGTCTAATCATCCTATCAACACACTCTTCACTATCTGACATAAGACCAGCAATTGGTAATGGTACTTCCTCAACTACCTGTCTATCTTTAACAAGTACAATACCACCACCTATCTTCTCTAACTCCTTAACAGCAATATACATATCTCTACAATCTTTACCAACAACAGTTAAATTATGACTATCATGACTAATTGTTAATCCTATAGTATAGTCTTTAAGATCAATACCACAACAGACACCTCTACCAATATTACCAGACTTTCCATGTCTTTCAACTACGGCTATGTGATAGTATGTCTCTGGAAGTTCTATATATCCATCATGTATTTTAAATTCATCAACTCTCCATTTAGTAATTATAGAATCTTTTGTAAATTCTATGACATTTAACTTACACATAGTATACTTTTTCTCAAACTTCAATATTAAATCTTCAGGATCTAAATCTGGAATCTTTACAGTTGTCTTGAAGTGTGGTGGATATATATGGTATGGAAATTCTATAACTAACTTACAATCTCTATATACGATATCTCCTTCACTTATTACAGTATCTATATCAAAATTCTCTAAATCTCTCAATATTAAGATGTCTGCTAATCTTCCAGGAGCTATACATCCAATAGCCCAATCTAGACCATAGTATTCTGCTGGTGTTAGTGTACACATTCTGATTATTGATACAGAATCTAGACCTCTCTTTACTGCAGTTCTAATAGCTCTATCTAGATAGCCTTCTCTAAGCTCTATAATATTAATATCATCGCTAACTATCATTGTTCTAGAAATTGCAAATTTTGGAATTTTATCAATAATCTTTTCTAAATCTTTTGAAAATGTTCCATATCTAATCATTATGTACATACCTCTTCTCAACTTCTCTAACGCTTCTTCAACTTCTGTAATTTCATGATCTGAGTCAGGTCCTGAAGATATATATGCACATAACTCTCTACCCCTAAGCTTTGGTGCATGACCACATACTCTCATCTTCATACTATATGAAAGTTCTATCTCCTTCAATATGTCTGGATCTGCATTAATTATAGATCCAATATCCATAACTTCTCCTAACGCTATACTCCAATCATCTTTCAATAATTTTTCAATATCTTCAACAGTTAATATGTTTGGATTTGTTTCAAGTTTTATTTTTGTTGCAGGTATGCATGAAGGAACTGTTAAAAATATCTTAATTGGACATTTAGAACTTTCTTTCATAAATTCTCTAATACCTTCAATACCGAGAACATTACCTATCTCATGAGGATCAGCAAATACTGTCGTTACTCCATGCATTATTGCATACTTACTAAATATGCTTGGTGTAACCATACTACTCTCAATATGTACATGAGCATCTATGAGTCCTGGACATACATATTTTCTACCTATGTCTAATATCTTCTTAGCTTTATCTAGAATATCAGAACAATCACCAACTCTACATATTAATCTTCCGCATATTGCAATATCTACATCTTCAATCTCTCCTGTAAGCACGTTTATGAGTCTACAATTTCTCAATACTATATCAGGCTTCTCATTACCTAATGCACATCTTATAGCTTTAATTCTCTCTCTAAGTGTTGGTAATCTATACATCAGAGACCGCCAATTCTTCATCTATCAGTGGCCCATCTATTCATCACTTCGTAGACTAAGTCTTATCTTCTCTAGAGACTTTATAAGCTAGTTGTCTCATATGTACACTAGGCATTACTGATGATGCAAAGCTTCTTACAGTACTTGAAACTTTTTGAATTTCCTCATCTAACATTCTAATCCTAGTCTTGATATAGTCTGTCCATATCTTACCTGTTCTCTGAGTAACGAGTACATTATACATCTTCTTAGTCATTGCTAATATTCTTATCTCTGTAGGTCTGAGACTCCAGGGTAATCTAATAGTTTCAATATACTTAATCTGTCTATACTTATCAAAACCTATCTGTGATGCATATACATGATGTAGAAATAGGTGTAGTAGTGAGTCTATGTTAGATCTGTAGTATAGTACTATAGTCTTAGTGTCAGGTATGTAATCACCAGTAATAACTTTACAATAGTTATCACTATCCTGAATACATACATATGGACTAGAACATTCATTAACTTCTTCAAGAGTTACAACTATGTTCGGTTTAGATACACCAATTTTGGAAGACCAATCTTCAACTATCTCTTCATGAAGTTCTTCAATTTCTTTAAGAATCTTCAAGATCTTTCCCTCAATTTCAGATCTTATGAAGTCTTCAACAGCACTCATCTATCCTTAATTATGGTCTATCTAATGAATTATAACCTTTTCACATCTATCAAAAATCTAGACTAGAAACATGACGTATATAGTGTCTATAGGTGTCTTTACATAATTGACAACTTTACCATATGAATATTCCGATAATGATGATGTAGTGCATAATATTCCAAATTTAGAAATATATCTACAATATTTCAACATACTTATAAACTCTCTCAAGTCTCTATAACATATTTCAACACTTCCACTACATGGGAGATATGGAGGATTTATAATTACAAAGTCTAGAGATTTTAGTCTAAAGGCTTTACAAGAGTCTGAAATTACTACATCTACAAGATTGTTAACATTTAGAATTCTAATATTGAGTATACAATTCTTTATAGCATTTTTAGATATATCTACAAGTATTACATACTTTCTAAATATTTTAGATATGAGTATGCCTATAATACCACTTCCTGTGCATATGTCTGCAATTTTTATAAATTTTCTATCTTTTAAATATTTTAAGGATTCTAGTGTTAGTATGTATGTTGAATATGATATATCTGGTCTAAATACTTTTGGTAGTATTATGAAGTTGTACTTATATACTTTAATCTTGATAACTTTTCTAGATATTAGTATGTAGTTTAAGATATGTCCTATTATTGAGATTATGATTTTCCTGATTAGTGTTCTAAGTTTTGTCAAGCTATCTATCTTATGTAGAAGTATTTTTAAATAGACACTACATGCTTGATAAGGTATGTCACTAACGATAGATCCAAAGACATTCTATGCAAATCCACCACCTGGAAAGCCATTTTATGTAAGATTTGCTGTACCTCCTGAAATAGCTGAAAAAGCTTATGAAATACTTTCAATAGCTCGACAGACAGGTAAGATTAAGAAAGGTACTAATGAGACTACGAAAGCTATAGAGAGAGGACTTGCAAAGCTCGTATTGATAGCAGAGGATGTTGATCCACCTGAAATTGTAGCACATCTACCACTACTATGTGAAGAGAGAGGTGTACCATATGTATATGTTCCAAGTAAGGAGAGACTTGGAAAAGCTGCTGGAATAGAAACACAGGCAGCATCAGCATGCGTTATAGATCCAGGACAGGCAGCACAAGATCTAGAACAGCTAATTGAGAAGATAAATGAGATTAGAGTAAAGGCAGGACTTAACCCAATAACACCAGCAGCAGGAGCACCTGAAAAAGCTGCTGCTAAAAAGGCAGCTAGAAAGAAGTAGTTTTCTAAAAATACAAATCCTTAATAACCCTTCTTAAAATCATAGACATTGTATGAGTAGTGAAGAGATAAATATTGAACAAGTTGAACAACAAGAAGTCAAGTTTAGTCCTTATGAAGATGCTGTTGCAGCACAGGTAATACAGATACTAGGTAGGACAGGTATAGCTGGAGAAGTAACGATAGTTAGAGTTAGAATATTAGAAGGTAGAGATAAGGGTAGAGTTATCACAAGAAACGTTAAAGGACCTGTAAGAGTAGGAGACATACTAATGTTAAGAGAGACTGAGAGAGAAGCAAGAAGATTAACAGTTAGATAAAAAACTATAATACTGTGATGAGTCTTACCCCACTCAGATAAGTGAAGAGGAGCACCGCAGCTGAATTATTCTAAATATTCCACATTTATACCTTCAAAAACATTCTTTAAATTGTTTAAGAATATATACTTCAACTCTCTACAACTATATCTAAAATACCTCTCTTCAAAATCTCTAAATATTTCAACAAGCTTCTCATTACATACAGCACACTTCTTAATTTTACTACTAGTTATGTAGTCTTTTCTACAATTTACACATCTATAGACTTGAATATCTCTATCAACATCTATAACATCTATAAATACATCTTTACCAACACTTGATAAACATATACCATTGATATACTTCTTAACACTACTCAACAGTTTAGGTGTAGCATATATGTGAGGTATTGATATTACAATCCTGCTCTTACCATATTTCAAATATATTCTATCTCTTAAATATTGTACAACACTTTCACTTGGTTTAATATTTAGATTTACAATAATTCCAAAACATTTCCTTACTTCTTCAATACTTAACTTCTCTACATCTTTCAAATCTATAAATATGTATTGTCTATCTTCACTTAGAGTATCTATGATGTTTGCTGTATTATCGTTTAGATTAATATTTTTCAAATATGTTAACACAATACCATCAATACTACCACAATAACACGCTCTAACTAGATCATTCAATTTTTCTAACTCTAAAGCTCTGTCAAGTATAAATATCTTCTTATCAAATCCTAAAATCTGTCTACATCTTGATATGAGTGTTGATATTGATATATATTCCTGTAATATATTTACAATCTTCATAATATCATAATAATCACATTCTAACCCTAGTATAGGTTCTCCACTCACTACTACAAACGCGTCTGGTGTAAATTTTCTAAATTTAGTAATATTCACAACTTTCCACATACCAGATATTGCAATTAGCTCTCTATACCTCGAATATACTGTCAAGATCTTCATGTCTTAACGATACGTTAATATGTAGTACTAAATCTTAACTACCTGAGTGTTGTGAGTGAGAAAAATATTAACTGGAGTGTAGTTATAGGTAAAATAATTCCAATACCTATAGTATCGATAATATTGACATTATTAACAATATACATATTCAATACACCTACAGGTAGTCAATATTTTACATATATGGTTAAGGGAATCTCGATAGATCTACCACTACTAATATATATAGTAGTTTTACAATTTATTGTTGCATCTATAATGTATCTAATTGTCAAGTTTAGAAAAGTTAGAGCAGCTAAACTTGGATTCTACCTTATGTCTACAACATTTTCATTCTTTTCAATATTTTCAATACTATATGCAATATTTTCAATATTTACAATACCTGACACTTACATATATACAATACTTACAATATCTATAATATTAACATTGATATTTGTCAAGATGATGAGAAGTGATAATCATATTATTAAATATATAGCATTCTTCATTGTGTGTACATTAGCATCTCTAGACTTAATAATATATCTATATCCATCAATAATATTTCTAATAATACTACTAATGCCTATAATGGACATAGTCTTAGTATATTATGGTCCTCTAGGTAAGAGTATTCAGGAAGTTAAGAAGAGGATCTCTAAAGTTGAAGAAAGTTATCAAAAAGTTTCTACATATAGTAGATTTAGAGAGAGTTCAGATATAGTCACTAAACTGACAGTAAGACTTGACGGTATTATGCTAGGTATCGGAGACTTCTTACTATACTCTTTATCAACTATGTGGAGTATTGAATTAATTACAGGCGTATTAAATATAGTTCAGCTAGTAACATACTTAGCAATATACATAATACTCTTCACACTAAGCTTTTACGTCAATATAAAACTATGCCTAAAGAAGGGTTATGGTCCTGCAACACCACTACCATTAGCTACGTGTATAGTATTGACATTACTCACTTATTACCTCTTCACTCTTAAGTAATCTATCAAGAATTTTCTTCCTCTCCTGAGATGTTGGGTATAGTCTTAATATATATGTCCAAGGATTCTCATGAAGTTCTAATACAAACTTCCTCTTTTTCACAGCATGTTTAAGTATTGAAAGATATTAAAATCGAACAGATAAAATAGTGATTAACTACATCTCATTTCTACAGGATTGACCTATAAAGAGATAACATCTTCTTTAAGCATGAATAAGCATTTCAAAATATTTTTAACAAATGTGAAATGTCCATATTGTAATTCAAATCTAGAATTAATAGAAGATAAGAAATTTGTATGGGTTGGATGTGGTAAATGTAGAATATATGTTAGAGTTAGTAAATGTTTTATAAGTAAGAAAGTTGTCGGAAAGAAGATATTTCCATGGAGAGAGATTATTCAAGAACTCATAGATATGCTTTATCAAGTATGTCAACAATAATATTACAAACACCCTTTCTACTCTTCAAAATGTTCAGCTTCCTAATTAATACACTGTGAATAATTCTATAATCTACTTTACGTATAGATTTGCCATATCTTTCAAATAACTCTACACATATTACTAGACCATCAACATACTCATCAGGATTGTACATATGGTAATATTTATACATCTCAACTCCTTCAAAAGGTTCTCTAGGACTATCTCTTAATAATATTGAAATTATTTTGAAAAGTCCGATTATGTCTTCAATATTTTCAAGATCTTTCAATCTTTCACATATGATCAATATACTACTTATAGAGTATTTATGTAGTAGTCTTACAAGGTATGGCTTTCTCTTTACTAGTAATTCAGCTTCATCTATAGTCATTAATGGACATACATTATATCCAATTGTTCTATACTTTAGTACTGTATCTACATCACTTTGTAGTAATATATTGCAAGGTATGTAGAATGTATGTCTTCTGTTTAATGGCCTTCTAGCTATGAAACCTTTCAATTCTACTTTTCTCAACATGTTTCAACACTTGATTCCACACATTCAGTATTGACTCTATATTTTTAGAAAATTTATCTGATACACATATAATGTCCCTATCTCTGATCTCTAACATTCCTAATTGTAGCATCTTCTTAATAACATATTCAACATCTGTATGTCTTCTATATATTTTTGAAGATATTTCATACACATCATATGTTACACATCCACCATTATTTATAATATATTCAAGTACTAGTAATGCTGGTTCTACAAATCTAGATGGAGAGTTATAAAATACACATCTCATAAGTTCTTTAATATTTGTTACAGGTCTAACTCTTATTGTAATTCTCTCTTTAGGCATTTTCTTACAAATTCCTCATTGAATAAGATAAGTTTATCATTTTCTACATCTATACTAACGTACATGTTTTTATCATATGCTATAGCAACTAGACAACATATTAAGGCATCTATCTCATGCTTATTTAGAGGTTTCTTAATCTTACTATTTAGATTTTTCATAATTTCCTCTACATTAACTTTAGATACTTTGAGAGATGAGTATGGATGTGTTTCAATAACTTTAATATTCATCTTCTCTAAAATCTCTCTAATACATATACCACATATTGTCAATCTCTTCATACTTCCTAATAGTGGTGGTATAAGTCTAATTCCAAATCTTCTACATACTTTCTCTAACTCTCTCTCAATACCTCTCTTTGGAAGTGATAGTGGTGCATCTATAGCAACATATTTAACATTTTTTAAAATATTGAACATTGTTATTATACATGTTGGATATGTTGTAAATATGTAAAAATAGTCTTTATGAGAATCATATATACAAACTCCTGTACTTCTCTTTCTTGGATGTCCAAGATCTATTCCTACATATTTGATAGAGTTTTCACATATCTTATCAATGATATTCTTAACTTCTAGACACATAGTGAGATATGTTTAAGTTCTTCATAATTAACATACTGTACTGAGTGATGACCCGGTTGTACCACTGATAATTGATGATTTATTCCCGCTCTGATAATATACCCTAATTATCTTGTATAGTGTTGTTCTTTCAGCAGGTATTCTATCGATATTAATTATCAATTCTATAAATTCTTCTCTACTAATCATATATCTTTCAAAAGCACCAGCGGCATGTGATATATGTTCTTCAATTAGAGTACCACCGAGATCATTAGCTCCACATGTTAGTAAGTATTGTGCAAATTTTCTACCTAACTTAACCCATGATACCTGTATGTTCTTTATATATGGTGCAAGATATATTCTAGAAGTGGCACATATCTTAATATCGTATATCGAGGATGATCCTGGTCTACAGTCACATTCTCTATACAGTCTAGTATTATAATGTATGTATGGTAGTAGTACAAGTTCTGTAAATCCACCTGTCTCCTTTTGAATATTCTTAAGAATATCTAAGTGATGTGCAACATGTTCAACACTTTCAACATGTCCATACATTATTGTACATGTTGTTCTAATGCCTAGACTATGAGCTTCCTTAATTATCTCTATCCACTTCGATGTACTAATCTTATTAGGACATATAGTCTTTCTCACATCATCATGCAATATCTCTGCAGCAGTTCCAGGTATTGAGTCAAGTCCATTTTCTCTAAGTATTTTTAAAAGCTCTCTAATTTTGATACCCTCTCTAACAGATATGTAATATATTTCCTGTGGCGAGAATGCGTGAATATGAATTTTAGAATCTATACTTTTTATACAATTTAAAATTTTTATATAGTAGTCTAGACCTAGCTTTGGATTAATACCACCTTGAAGACATACTTCAGTTATACCATAAACTTTCAATCCCTCCAACACCTTTCTCCTAACTTCGTCAATAGTATATACATATCCTCTTGGACTATCAGGAGGTACAGAGTAGCTACAGAATTTACAACCTATGACACATACATTTGTAAAATTTATATTTCTATTACATACAAATGTTACATAATCATCACATAGAATCCACCTAACATAATCTGCACATAATCTTAAGAGTTCAATATCAACAGGATCATCACTACTTAGCATCTTGATACAATCTTCTCTATACAATTCTCTACCTGATAATGCTCTATCAACTATATCACCTATCTCTGGATTTGATATTTTACATAGTTTTTCTATAGATTTCAAAATTTTGTAATACTTTAAATCTCTATTTACTTTTCTCAACATCTTCCAATATCTGTTTTAGTATTTTATAGAGTTGTAATTTTTCTACATTAGTCTTTGTAACACTAGGTATCTCATTTAATGCATCTGGAAGTATTGATAATAATTCTCTAATCTCTCTATCTGATAGTTCATACACATTTTTTGATAGTAATTTCAATACTCTACTAATAGCATCTTCTCTCTTACTTTCTGATATCTCACTCATTAGGAATAATGTCAAAGAAGCCCCTTATATACCGTTTAGGTATAGTAAGTTTGCTAGATTCATGATTAGAGAGTTGGTAGATGTGTATGTTAATTCGGGATTGGTAAAAGTTGATCTTCATGGAGATAGACTACTATCAACAATTCCACTAATAGCTGAGAAACTGATTAAGAAAGGTGAACAACTATGTGAAGAACATAGATTAAGACCTGAGAAGATAGTTGAATACTATTGGCTTGAGAGGAGAAGTGTAGATTTGAGAAAGATACCTAAAGAATTATATACACTATCTAGATTATCCATTGTTGAAGCTTCTAAGAGAGAAGATTATAAAACAGTAAGAGAGATTCAACATAATCTTCGTGAATTAGTACAGTTGAGATTAAAGAAAATTTTAAATGTTGTTGCTGTAAATCCTGATATTGCTATCAGTAGAGATTTCTTAGATAAGTTAACTATTGAAGAGGAGATTCTTGTTAGAAAAATTGTATCATTGATAAAAGAGTGGTTTATACATATTTTAGGAATTTTATAAGGTGATTATACATGTCTATGCATGTTGAAGAACTTGAAGTTAAAATAAATATTGAACAGATAATTGATAAGTTTAAACAGTTTTTCACAAGTAATGATAAGTATATTGATGAGATTAATACAATAATAATTCAGAGAAAGAAATCTGTATGTGTAGATTTTCCTGATTTGATACTATTTGATAAAGAACTTGCAGATCTACTTATTGAACATCCTAGAGAGATCATATATGCTGCAAGTGAAGCACTTAGACAGATAATATTGGAGAAAGATCCAGAGTTTGCTAAATCTGTAAAGACATTTCATGCAAGATTTAGAAAATTATCTGAGACTATTCCATTAAGAAGGTTGAGAAGTCAATATATTGGTAAGTTAATAATGATTGAAGGTATTGTCACTAGAGAGACACCACCAAAACACTTCTTAAAGAAGATGGTCTTTAGATGTGATAATTGTGGTTTTGAAGTTGACGTTCCTCAATATTATGCTGTTCCAGTACAACCTCCTAAGAAGTGTATTAGGTGTGGTGGTGTTTTGAAACTTGTACAGGAGAAGTGTGAATATATTGATTGGCAGAAGATTATTGTACAGGAAAAACCTGAAGATTTACCACCTGGACAATTACCTAGGAGTGTTGAAGTTATACTGACTGACGATCTTGTAGATGTTGTAAAGCCTGGTGATAGAGTATATGTTGTAGGTATATTAGACATAAATGCATATGAGTTAAAGAGGACAAAACCACCTGTAATATCTAGCTATATTGAGGCAAACTATGTTGAAGCACAACAGAAAGAGTTTGCTGAAGTTGAGATAACTCCTGAAGATCAGAGAGTTATTGAAGAACTTGCTAGAGATCCAAATATTAGAGAGAGGATAATTAAATCAATAGCACCATCAATATACGGTCTTGAAGATGTGAAAGAAGCAATTGCATGTCTATTATTTGGTGGTGTTCCTAAAGTATATCCTGACGGTGTTAGAGTTAGAGGTGATATACATGTACTACTAGTAGGAGATCCAGGTACAGGTAAGAGTCAACTACTGAGATTTGTTGCTAGAATAGCACCTAGAGCAGTATACACAACAGGAAAGGGATCAAGTGCAGCTGGACTATGTGTAGCACCTGACAGTGTAGTCTATACTAGCCTAGGAGTAGTACCAATTAAAACTATTATTGAAAAGATGTTTAAAAAAGGATATAGAGAGCTTGGAAACGGTATAACAATATCATTAAATCCAAAAAAGATATATACAACATCATTAACAGAAGATTTAAAATTGAGAATAGAAGCTGTAACACAGTACTATAAAGTGAAGACTAGAAATATTGTAAAAATAGTTAATTCACTTGGAAAAGAGATTAAACTAACACCTGAAACTAAAGTACTGGTCTATGATGGAAATTCTATATATTGGAAAGAGGCTCATAAATTAAATGTTGGAGAATACATACTTGAGGTTAGAAAATTACCAAGTATAGTTAATGGAGAGAGAGTAGTTAAGTATTTATGTAAAGTACTTTTAAATAGAGTAAAGATTGCTATTGGACAATTAGGAGAGTCGGAATATTGTGTGAGTAGTGTAGAAATATTGAAAGACTTTATAAGAATTTTACCATATCTATACCTAACTTCTGAAATTAGAAATAACCGTATAATATGTAGAATAGCTAATAGACATGTTAAAGACAGATTTATGAACATCGTGTATAGACTATGTAATGTATTTGATATAAAAACTGAAGAACATAATGACTGCATTATTATTGAAGTTCTAGATAGGAAACTTCTAAGTTTAATTAAGAAGCTTGTATATTATCATACAGAGTTTGGTAGAATTATTAATCCATTAATAACACTACTCCCTGATAATTACATTAAGATATTCCTGAAAGAGTTTATTAAGATTTCAAAATATCTAAATGGTAAGGCTGTTATTGAAGTTCCTAGTAAGGTTTTTGCATATCAACTTGATATACTATTTAAACGTATTGGAGTTCTATGTAAAGTATATTGTAGAGATTCTTCATATGTTGTTGAGATTTTGAATTCTTATGATGATGTAGTATTGTTGAGTGATGATGTAGTTGCTACTAAAGTTATTGAAATTTCTTATGAAGATGTTAATGATGAAGATGTTTATGATTTTACAGTTTCAAATTCTCACTCATTTATTACTAATGGTCTTGTTGTTCATAATACTGCGGCAGTTGTTAAGGATAAGCTTAGTGGTGAATTCTATCTTGAGGCTGGTGCTCTTGTACTAGCTGATATGGGCGTGTGTGTCATTGATGAGATTGATAAGATGGATGCTAAGGATAGAGTAGCAATGCATGAAGCTTTAGAACAGCAGACAATATCTATAGCTAAGGCAGGTATTGTAGCTACTTTGAATGCTAGATGTGCAGTTCTTGCAGCAGCTAATCCAGCATTTGGTAGATATTTACCAAATAGGACTGTTGCTGAGAATGTTGATCTTCCTGTTACACTATTGTCAAGATTTGACTTAATATTCATTATAAGAGACCAACCAATGCTTGAGCAAGATAAGAAGGTTGCTGAACATGTAACAACACTACACAGTGGTGAACTTCCACCAGAATTTAGAGATATAATACCACCTGAACTACTTAGAAAGTACATCGCATATGCTAGAAAGTATGTTAAGCCTAGATGGACTAAAGAGGCTAAGGATATAATTATGGAATTCTATATAAATCTTAGATCTAAATCTTCAGATCCAAATTCACCAATAGCAATCACTGCAAGACAGTTAGAAGCATTGATAAGACTTGCAGAAGCTGAAGCAAAGATGAGGCTTAGTCCTCTAGTTGAGCGTGAAGATGCTGAAAGAGCTATAAGACTATTTGAAAAGTTTTTGAAGAGTGTTGGTATTGACATTGAGACAGGTAAGATAGATATTGATATAATAATGACAGGTAAGCCTAGAAGTAAGCAGGAGAAATTTGCAATACTTAGAGATATAATTGCAAAACTTGAAGAAGCAAATGGTGGTAAACCTGTAAAGATTGAAGATGTTATTAAGGAAGCTGAGAATGCTGGTCTTGATAGACAGACTGTAGAGCAGTTAATTAACATAATGATTAAGAATGGTGATCTATATATGCCAAGACATGGATATATTAAGAGAGTATCAACAGCTTAGTAGAATAGTATAAATTTTCTAAGAAATTCTGCAACACCTCTACCACTTGGTTTTGATGTTACTATTTTTGCAATCTTCTTCAAATTTTCTGTAGCATTTGATACAGCTACAGGTATTCCAACAGCCTGTAGAAGTTCTATATCTGTATCACTATCACCAATAGCTACAATGTTTTCTACAGGTACTTTAGATATTTTACTATAAAATTTCACAGCTGTACCTTTATTAACATCTTTAGGTATTATATGTATTGCATATCCACTATATCTAACATCTAGATTTTCAATATTATACTTTTCTAAACATTTTCTAATCATTGAAACTGCATACTCAGGATCTACTCCAGGCATTGGATAGTATGCAAAATCTCTTCTTCTATATTCATTTTGATAACTTTCTCTGACAATTTTTCCTAATATTTCTTTAATTGCTTCTCTACTTCTATTAATCTCTTCTTCATATTCTACACATAGGTCGTATAGATTTCCTCTATACCAAAGTAGACAACCATTCTCGGATATTATTGGACATCTATTGAAATCTAGACCTATATATCTAGCTAGTGAGAAAGCTACAATATGGCTGTTACCTGTTGCTAATCCAATTTCTATATCTCTTCTACTATCTAAAACTTCTCTTATAGTTTTTATAGCTTCAAGACTTAATCTCTCTGTATTTCTATCTTCTGTTAATGTTCCATCAATATCTAATATTATTGATTTTATATTGAATATCATGTTTTTGAAAGTTTATACCTCTTAATTAAGCTTCTAACTTTCTCAGTTAATCCAGGTAGGTGACTCTCACTTTCAATTAATTTTATTATCTGTGTTAGAAATGTTTCATCTCTAGGATCTTGACATTTAATCCATATTCTACCATTTTGACCGACTATAACATCACAGTTTAATTCTTCCTTAAATAGTGATACCATGGATCCTTTCTTACCTATTACTCTTGGAACTTTTACAGGTTGTATTTCTACTATCGTTCCTGTGGTTATTTTTCCAAGTTTTGCTTCTTTTATTGTTAATGTTACAGGGATCTCATATGAGAGGTTGAAGTCTATTATTCTTGCAAGTATTACATCATTAATATCTAGTAATGTTCTCAAGTCTGTAGATGTTATATCTACATATTTCAATGTTGCTTCCTGTACTGGTAAGTATGCTCTATATGGAGACTTAATGTCAACTTCCCATCCTGTTATCATTATATCTGTAACATATCCAATAACTATATCTCCAATTCTAGGTTTGTATGTTCCACTTAGAGGTATGACATTTATCTCTCTCTCATTTTTTATGTCTACTAATGCTATAGTTGATGCATATGCACAATTACCTTCCCAATATACAGCTCCTGTAACTGAGTATTCTCTTGTTGCTATTGGATCTCCTGGAAGTACTATTTGTCTATTTGTTACGTATAGAGTCATGTTGACTATGTTGTTACTCCAAGTATCTTAACTTCACCTTCACCATGTGTTAATTCGTTTACTTTTGATATTAATCCATCTTGTAGTCCTGCAGGTATTTCAAGTCTTAGTATTAATGTTCCATCACTCTCATATTTTTCTGATGTTACTTTACCCATCTTAGCTAGGACATTTCTAGCTTTATGTGAGAATTGTGGTGGTATTCTAACTTCGACCTCTGCGATAGCTATCTTTATTGGAATAACTTTCTGTAGTTGTTTCAATATGTTATTTATCTGTTCTTCAACGGGTTTAAATGGGTCTATACCAACACCAACCTGTTCTAGAGCATTTTCAACTCTCTGTGGTGGTACAGGTGTTCTAGTTCTAACATCAATACAGTTTCTACATATCCACTCAATTATTTGACGTTTCTTCTGCTCAATAAGTCTTCTTCTCTGATCGGCCGTTAGTGGTAGTTCACCTTCTCTAAGTATTTTCTCAGCAATTTTCTTGATATCTGTTGTTCCAAATACTTTCATTAATGAACTTTCACTAGCTCTCAAACCCTTCTTAGCGTCTCTATAAACTGTGTCTGATATCAATATCTTGTCTATACTTATAGATTTTCCAAGTCTAAATTCAAGTGCTAGATCTGGATCTACAAGTATTTCAAAATGTTCACCTTTTGCATCATACTTAGCTATAGCTACCTTCTTAGTCATTTCAAGATCTGTTAGTTAAGTTTAATGATAGATTTTATCCTTTTCCTAGTCTAGGATTGTGACTTAACTTCTTCAAGAACTTTACTAATCTCTTCACGTGTCAACTTTCTAAACTTCTTATCTTTAACAGTTATTACACCAATCTCCATCTTATCAGGTTCTACACTCTCAATAACCTTACTCAATGCTAATACTGCAAGTTTAATACATTCTTCAATAGTCATATCATACTTATAGTTCTTCTCTAGAAAGTCAAGTATTGTAGATGCTCCAGACCCTACAGCTGTTGCATAATATCCAAAATATATTCCTCCAGGATCTGTTTGAAATAGTCTTGGTCCATGTCTATCTACACCTCCAACAATTAGTGCTGCTCCAAATGGTCTTACACCACCATGTTGAGTATATGCTTGTTTTAGATCACTTATCCTTCTAGTTAGTAATTCTACATCTATAGGCTCATCATATAGTAATCTATGTATCTGTGCTTCATATCTAGCATATTCTATCAATACTCTAGCATCTGCTAGAAGACCTGAAGGTGCTACAGCAACATGTTCATCAATCATGTATATCTTCTCAATACTTTCAAGATCTATCAATGGGCTAATTCTCCTCTTCTCAGCAGCTAGTACAACACCTTCCCTACACTTAATGCCAATGGTAGACCAACCCTTCTTAACAGCCTCACCTGCATAACGTACTTGGTAGAGTTCTCCCTCTGGACTAAATATTGTTATAGCTCTATCATAGCCATAGGCTACGGGTGAGAACATGTTGAGAGAGTCGCTAGTACATGTTTATTAAACTTCTCCTATCCTATACATGAGGTGTCTTAGAGTGATTACACATTTAGAGAAGATTAAAGTTAAAAAGATTATCAAAGGTTCTCAGGTAGAGATTGAAAAAGAGCTCATAAGAACTTGTGAATGTACACTACTTATAGATGGTAGACAACACTGCACAATTAGAGTAATACCTAGAGATTTAGAACTTCTAGGACAGGGATATTCAATACTTCTAGGATATAAACCTGAGCAAGTATTCATATTTAAAGCTGAGGAAGATGAAATAATAGTAAATACATTAACCTCAGGTAAGTATGAACATGTATATAGAAAATTCTCATGTGAAGATATTGATAGTGAGATTATTGTGAATCTTGCTAAAGAAGCTGAATATTACAAAATTAATAATATGGCTGACACATCAGTAATATATAGTATAGATAAGCGTAGAGTTATTGGTCTCATAATTGAGAGATGTCTAGACTCAATGCTCTATAAGATTATCGGTCTTGTATATAGGATGAAGAGTATGTTAGATAGATTAATTATTGCAACAACTATGAATATAGATTCAACATTTATAACAAACCTCTCAATACTAAATGTTAGATATGTAATAACTACAGGATCTGTAACATACGATGCTGTTAAGATGTCTGAAAAACTTTCACAAATGTTGATAGGTGATGTTGATACTAGAGAAGAGTCATATACAGTATATACCTGTACTAGCTAAATTACCACTCAATAAATTTATCACCAAGATCTTCAAGTATTGGACCAACATCAGGTCTTCCCTGTCTTAATCCTTTACCAGCATATTTTGTTAGATCTCTATCCTGTAGTAGCATTACTAGATTTCTAGCATGTTTTCTTGTTCTATCAATAGCTATGTTGTATAGTTCTCTCTCATTCTCACTCTCATCTTCATGAACAGTAACGTCTATGATTAACTTTCCTGTCTCTATTTGAAGTAGTATAAGACCTATAGAAGCTACAGCATAAGTTATCTTGTCTGTTAGAGATTTTCCAATCCATCCAAGTACAAGTACTCCATCACATCCATCATCAATAAGTTTCTTAGCAGCCCATGGAGTATTTTTAAAGCCTGGAACAGTTATTCTTCGAATTATCGCTTTTGGATTTATTGACTGTATTTCCTCTATAGCATATCTAGCCATGTCAACACGTGCAAATGTTGTATCTACAATACCTATAATCATATCTTAACACTCTCTAGTTCTCTATAAAGTCTAACTATATCACTTCCTCTAATAATTATAGTATTTAAATCTTTTGCAATTTTTAAATATTCTTCAAATGTTGGAACTGTATTAGATTCATACAAAACCTCACATATTACAAGTGCTGGTTCAATATTTGCAATTTTTGAAATTATTAATGAAAGTTCTGTATGACCCCAACGTTTGCCAATTCTACCTAAGAGTATTGGTACATGACCTGGCGTGTAGAATTCTCTATAGAACACTTCTCTACCATTTTCAACATCTCCATTTTCAACAATCTTCACAACCTCTGCCAATCTCCTTATTGTTAATGCTCTGTCAACATCTCTAATACCTGTACTCACATCTACATGGTTAACCCATATTGAAAATGCTGGTTCATCACCATACTTAGGCTTTTTTAACAGTCTATTCATACCGTCTAATTTTTGAAAAATTCTTGTCTGTAAGTCAAGTCCGAGCTTAACACCTATATCGTAGCTAGTTACAAAACATATTAAACCACCTGCAATTTTTCTCATCAACTTTATCTTATCAGGATCTATAGTTGAAGCTCTGAATACTATATCAGCTTCACCTTCTCTACTATCAAAATCGTATATTAGTATTGGTTCACCATTTCTCAATTTCTCAATACATATCTTCAAGTTGTTCATCTATACCTACACGATTAGGAGTGTCAGGATATAAATGTATTATTGATCTGTGCATTTAATGTAAACAAGATGTTTATGATCTGCAATCCTAATCTTCATCACATTTCAGAGCCCGTAAGGCTCTTCATTCAATTCTTAGATATATGCTATGTGGCTCTACTTCTCTCCTCCCTAGAGATGTTACAAGTCCTAGTTTAGCTTTTTCCCAACATTCAGGTATTGATCTAGCACCTATATATCCCATAGATGCTTGTATACCACTCACAAATTCTTTAATAATCTGCTCTAAGGTTCCTCTATACGGTACTAGACCTTCAACACCTTCAGATATATCTTTAACCTTTCTACTATATCTATCAACTGCAAATCTCCTAACTCTAGCACCTTCACTAGCCATACCTCTATAATACTTATACTTTCTATCTCCTATAGTTATTATTGGACTTGGAGATTCATATGCTTGAGCTAGAACTCTACCAAGCATTACACACCATGCACCTACAGCAAATGCTTTAACAGCATCTCCAGGACTCTTAATACCACCATCAGCAATTATTGGAACTTTCAATCCATAATCTCTAGCTGCATCAGCAACCTGTGCAGTAGCCCAAAGTGTTGGTGCTGCAACACCTGTAACAACTCCAGTACTACATATTGATCCACTAGCAATTCCAACTCTAAAACCATCAATCTTCTCAACTCTAGTAATAATCTCTACAGCACTCTCATAAGTACCTACATTACCTACGACTAGGTCTGATGAAATTTCTTTACATATATTCTTTATAGATGATATTATCTTCATATGTGCAGCATTTGCAACATCTAGAACGAGAACATCAACATACTTATCAAGCTTCTTTATTCTATTAATATCAAATGGAGATATAGCAGCACCAACTCTCAATCTACCTTCTGAATCTACACATGGTGTAAATGGTTTATTTGAATCTAAATTCCATATTGTTACAATTCCAACAAACTTTCCTGATGAGTCTACTATAGCTACAGTATCGACATCATTTTCTAACATCTTCCTTTTAATACTTTGAGGATCTTCATAGAGATTAGCTATTACAGGTCTTCTAGCATGTTCTACTACATTATCATCAGGATATTTTAATGCATCAATCTTATTTAGAAATCCTATAACAATACCATCCTTAACAATAGGGATGTAGTCTATAGATAACTCTCTCATCATGTTGAGTGCGTCTCTACATTTTGAAGTTGATTCAACATAGCAGAGATATACAGGATATTGTGGTGCATCTTTAACCTTCTTAACCATCTCAACCTGTTCATCAATACTTACATTTCTATGAACTATACCAATACCTCCAAGTCTAGCTAATGATATTGCAAGTTCATGCTCAGTTACTGTATCCATCGGTGATGATACTATTGGAATATTTATCTTCACAGATGTTGATACTTGAGTACTAACATCAACCTCTACCGGGTCTACATCTGTAAATCCTGGAAGGAGAATGACATCGTTAAATGTGAGTATTGTAGTACTTGGAAGTTTTTCACGAAAGACCATTGTACGGATAGAACACTTCTACTTATATAGCTAACTCATGTTGAGAATATGCATGTTTAAGTACTTGAGGTATTTAATAAAATCTTACAAGTTCTAGAATGTACTCATGTACTTAGATTTGAGTAGAGAGATATGTGAAGATACACAAGTATTTCCACTATATCCAAAAGTTAAGATATTGACATGGGCTAAACATGATATTCATGGCTTTAGATCTGAAGTTATATATACAATAACTCACGTAGCTACACATATGGATGCACCATTACACTTTATTGAAAATGGTTTAAGTATTGATAAGATTAGTATTGAAAAATTTATTGGATATGCAGTAGTTATAGATGTATCAAATAGACATGTAGTAACTGGTAGAGATATTGAAAGTTGTATAAAAAATGTAGAATATAGAGAGGGAGACGCAATATTTCTATACACAGGTTGGGAAGACATGTATGGTAGAGATGAGTATGTGTATAGATGTCCTGGTATTAGTAAAGATGCTGCAGAATTTCTAGTATCACTTAAACCTAGTCTTGTAGGTATTGATTCTCCAAGTATAGATCCTGCAGAATCTACAACATTTGAAGCACATAAAATACTACTATCAAATAATATACCCATAATCGAAAATCTATGCAATCTAAAACATGTGTTAAATAGGAGAGTCAGGTATTATGCAATTCCTCTAAAGATAGTTAATGCAACTGCATCTCCTGTTAGAGTTATCGTAGAGGTCTAACCTGGAACAACAATTCTATAAACAACAACTTCACCAGCTGTTGGTGATTTTCTAACAATTTTAATAATATCTCCAGGTTTAGCACCAATCATCCTAACTAGAGGATCACTAGCACGAATCCAAGGTATTTGCCATGGTGCTGCATTCATCTGTTTAAGAATTTTCTTAGCTTCATCTTTAGGAACAATCTCTGCATGAGGTACAAGTTCATGCTCCATTACTCTAGATAGTAGAAGCTTCTCCTTCTTACTACTCTTAGATCTTGAAGATTGAGATTTACTAGACTTTGATGATGACATACATCAAGACTAGATTATCGAAGTTTTAAAAATGGTTCGCCGGGGGTAACCCAACCCCTCTCATCCACCCAGGATTACCTGGGCGTTGGGGGTGGGCTATTGTAGTTGTATAGTCTTTAGCTTATATACTTTTCCTCTAATACATTTAGGAAGATTTAAGTAGGGGTTTTAGACATGTCATGTCGATGTCATTAATATCAGCGCCATCATTAGAGTCTTGGGAACCTAGAACATATGTTGGTAAGCTTGTTAAGGAGGGTAAGATAAAGTCTATAGATGACATATTTAGACTTAACTTACCCATAAGAGAACCTGAAATAGTTGACTATCTACTACCTGATCTTAAGCATGAAGTACTAAACATAAACATTGTCCAAAGACAGACAGAGCATGGTGAAGTTAGTCAATTTCAGGTACTTGTAGTTGTAGGTAATGAGGATGGCTATGTTGGTGTAGGTATAGGAAAGGCAAGACAGATAAGTGTAGCAATTGAAAAAGCTATTAGAGAAGCTAAACTAAACATAATACCTGTAAGGAGAGGTTGTGGATCATGGTACTGTCTGTGTAATGAACCTCACAGTGTTCCATTCAAAGTTGAGGGTAAGTGTGGAAGTGTTAGAGTTAGACTAATACCAGCACCAAAAGGTAAAGGACTCGTAGCTGCAGATCCACTAAAAGCTGTATTAAGATTAGCAGGAATTAAAGATGTGTGGACATGGACTAAAGGAGAGACTAGAACAACAATAAACTTTGTAAAAGCATGTTTTGAAGCATTAAAACAGACATATAAGTTCAGAATCTAAACATAGGAAAATTCTCAATAATAAACTTAGATTTATAAATCTACAACAATCCTAGATTTTTAGTATGTCATCACTAATAAAGCCTGTAAATGTTAGACCTCACGATAGGTTTGAAGGTGTCTACTTCATATCTTTTGAAGATGGTAGTGAGAGAATAGCTACAAAGAACCTAACTCCCGGTAGGAGAGTCTATGGTGAACCTCTAGTTCAATGGGAGGGTGAAGAGTATAGAGTATGGAATCCATATAGGAGCAAGCTTGCAGCAGCAATATTGAATGGTCTTAAGGAGATGCCTATTAAGAGAGGTACTAAAGTTCTCTACCTAGGTGCAGCATCAGGAACAACTGTAAGTCATGTAAGTGATATTATTGGTAATGAAGGTATTGTATATGCAGTAGAGTTCTCAGCTAGAGTATTTAGAGAATTCATGGAGAAAATAATTGATCAAGGAAGAACAAACTGTATACCAATACTTGCAGATGCTAGATATCCTGAGCAGTATGTATCAATTGTCAAGAAAGTAGATGTTGTATATATAGATGTTGCACAGCCATTCCAAGCTAAGATAGTTGCAGATAATGCTGACGTATTCTTAAGAAAACATGGACATGTAATGCTAGTAATTAAGGCAATGTCTATAGATGTCACAAAAGCTCCTGATGAGACATTTAAGAGAGAGATAGATCATCTAAAGGAGAGAGGATTTGAAATTGTAGATATGGTACATCTAGAACCTTACGATGTTGCACATGCAATGGTTATAGCTAGAAAGACTGGATAATAGATAAACATTTAAGAAAATGGTTAATTAATCCTAAAAATAATATTTTAGGTGAGAGATGGATAAATCAACGATAATCTCAGTTTTACTTTCAAAAATTGAGAAAATATTAGAGGAGTCTGGAAAGTCTAGACTAGTCAAGATACCTGACACATCATTATCGTACAACGTTGTTGCATGTGCAAAGTTGGGTGATGATGAGAAGAAAATTCTAATAAAGGCTGTATATGACGTATCTACAGTATCTAGAGAAGAATTGATAGATATGGCAATTCTATCAAAAATAACATGTGCAATACCGATAATAGTTGGTGTTAAAGAATCTGGAGAGAAATTGAAATCTGACACAGTATATAGAAAGCTTGGAATATCTGCTGTAAGTATTGCAGCATTTAGAAAAGTTGTCAAGGGTGAACCTATAAGACTTGTAAAAGATAGAGGTATCGTTAAAGCAAAGATTAGAGGTGAAGAGTTGAGAAAGCGTAGAGAACAGTTTGGTATGAGTCTTGGAGATGTTGCAGAGATACTTCATGTAAGTAGGAAGACTGTGTATGAATATGAGAGAGGAACTTTTGAAGCATCAGAGAGAACAGCAAGGATATTAATGCAGATATTTGGTGAGGATATTATTGAGAAAGTTGATATTGAACCAAAATTTGAAGTATGTAGAAAATATATGGAGAATAGAAAGATAGATATTGATGATATATCTAGAAAATACTCAATAGTACCTGAAGAAGCATATAAACTTGAGAAAACTCATGGAAAGCTAGTAATGTCATGTTCAGAATCTGAGAAGTATATGGTAGTTTCTAAAAAAACTTTTTCAAATGAAGTTAAAGAAGTTACAGAAATTCTAGAAGTAAAACCAATCATAAATGGTGAATAAAACATTTTATGGAAATTGGAGAACTTATTGAGATAGTTGAAGGTAAGACTAGAGTACTTGTACCAAATTTAGAGAAGTATAAGGTTGGTAAGAAGATTGAACCAGCACATGCACCAGTATTTTACAATCCTGCAATGGAGATTAATAGATCAATATCAGTACTTGCAATAGATGCATACTCAAAATTATTCAACTACAAAGACTTAACTATATGTGAACCTCTATCAGGTACAGGTGTTAGAGGTTTAAGATATATTATAGAAACATCATCAACATCTAAAGTAATAATGAATGACATAGATATTAAAGCATATAAGCTAATAAAATTAAATTGTGAAAAATTGAATGTTTTTGATAAAGTTGAAATATACAATATGGAAGCATCAAAACTACTACTAAATCTTGAAGATAGACGTGTAGATGTTGTAGACATAGATCCATTTGGATCACCAATAAAGTTTATTGATCCTGCATTAAGATGCTTAAGACACAACGGACTTCTATGTGTAACAGCTACAGATGTTGGAGTATTGATGGGTAGATATGCACTTAAATGTATTAGAAGATATGGATCTAGACCACTACATGCAGCACCGATAAGTAGAGAGATTGGACTTAGAATATTAATTGCATCAATAGCTAGAATTGCATTACAGCATGATTATGGTATTAAACCACTATTAGCATATTATGAAGGTCATTATTATAGAGTATTCATGATTATTAGTAAAGATACTTCAGATGCTATAAAAACTATGAGAAACTTAGGATATATTCTATACGATAGAGATAGTGGAGATAGGGTAGTTATATATGATTATCCAATATGTAAATCATGTAGAGAGTATAAGAATTATGAAATAGCTGGACCTATATGGATAGGACATATAATAGATCTTGATTTTGTTAGAGAGATGTACCATATATTGAATAGTGATAAGAGGTATTTAACAAATAATGAAAAACTTGTAAAGTTAATAGAGACTTTCATCGATGAAGCAGTATTTAGTGATAGAATTTACTACTCAATGATTGAGATATGTAAAGGTTTGAATAGAGAAATTAGTGTTAAGAAATTTATAGAATTTTTAAAGAAGTGTGGTATTGATGCTTCTAAAACACATATGGATAGTAGAGCGTTAAGAAGTTATGAAGATCTTGATACTTTAAGAGAATTTGCTAAATATGTAGTTGGAAGATGAGTAAGAAATGTATTATACTAATTTCAGGACTACCATGTTCAGGAAAGACCACAGTTGCTGAGATATTTAGAAAATACTTTAACTGCAACATAGTCTCTATGGGTGATGTTATTAGAGAAGAATCTTCTAAAACAGGTTTAGAACCTCATAAAATTGCTATTTATCTAAGATGTAGAGAAGGTAGAAGAGCAGTAGTTAATAGAGTGATTGATAAAGTTTTGAAGGAGTTAGAGAATAGTAATGTAGTTATTGTAGAAGGATTGAGAAGTTTTGAAGAATTAGAAGCATTTAGAGAAATAGGATACAATACAGTACTAATATACGTTGTAGCGTCGAGACGTGTTAGAGAAAGTAGAGCATTATCTAGAGGTAGAGCTGAAGATGTTAAACATGTACCATCAATACATCATAGAGATCTTAGAGAGAGTATCTATGGTCTTATAGAACTTATCCTATATGCAGACTACATCATTAATAATGATTATGAAGATCTTAAAAAGCTTGAAGAAGATTGTTTAAAAATTATTAAAGATATAGAAAAGGAGATACATGGTTAAGGTAACTGTATGGGTTGAGGTAAATCCTAGTGAAGATATTGAGAAAGTTAAGAGAGCACTATTAAATATAGTATCTCCAACAGTGATAAATGTTGAAAAGGTTGGTGAAAAAACCTTCATTGTAGCATCTGCTGGAAGCTTTAGAGCATTACTAAAATTTAGAGAGTTAATTAGAAAACAGGAGATTGAAGATAGTGCTAGACTAGTACTTATGAGAGGTATAGTATCTGACAATAAGATAGTCATACATGTACATAAACAGGCAGCATATGTAGGACATCTCTCATTTGTTACTGAGGAAAAGGAAAGTCCTCTAGGTCCAATAACCATAATTATAGAGACTAGAAATATTAGACAATTAATTGATTGGCTTGCACCGAGGACTGTTAAAGGTCAGAGGATATATGAGGTTGAACCTCCTGAAGATTGTTAATATTTATGAACTATCTCAATCCTATAGTTATCTTTAACAGGATTTGATAATAATTTTCTACATGCATTATCAACTATACTTATAGCTTCTTCGTCATTATTAGCTTCAAGAACTATATAGTATACTTTTCCTGATTTTACATCAAGTATATTTTTAAATCCTAAATCTCTTAAACATGATAATGCTACACTACCTTCAGGATCGTGAAGACCTTCTTTTAAAGTTATTTCAACTCTAATTACGTATTTCATATCTTCTACTCTACATATCTGTAGATTACTAATCCTTTACCTGGAATCCACTCCTTAATTTCGTATCTTTCAATTCTTCTACTTTTATAAGCTTTTCTAATATTTTCTGCCTGTTCTATCATCTTTTTAATAGAATCTTCACTTCCAATATCTAATCTATATATCATTCTCCAATTTAATATTCTAACATGATTACTTAGTATTACATTATTAACTTTTCTAGATGCTTCAGGAATGTTTTCTCCAAATCCTGCAATTTCTACTGTTCTAGAACCTACAGTTATCAATTTTCCATCTCTCTCATCTATGGAGCCGTAATATACTTTACATCCTTTCTCAACTATCTTACTTTCATCAATCTCTACTACATGTCCTTGTGCAATCTTCTTATTTAATGGATAACCTGCAGGTGCTATAGCTTTAACAACTACTGCATAATTCTCAAATTCTAGCTTTATCTTAGGTAGCGATTTTGATAATATTGCTTCAAATATGTCTACGATATCTGTCTTCAATACTGAAAGTACATTAACACCTTCAGGATCTCCAAATCTAGCATAACACTCTATTATTGTTGGTCCCCATATTGGTGTTAACATCATTTGACCTGAAATTATACCTCTATACTCAATACCTGTCTCTCTTCTTAATGCATCTACAATCTTCTTAACAATTTCAACACTTCTCTCATATTCTTCTCTCGTTATGAATGGCAATGTGTAATCTCTATCCATTATCGAACCCATACCACCTGTTTCAGGTCCTATACCAAATTCAAATGCGTGTTTATAATCTTGAACTAGTGGTAGTGGTAGTATGTTTATTCCATCTGTAAAACACTGTAGTGTATATTCAATACCTTCAACCTTCTCTTCAATTAATACTCTATCTTCAATATCTGAATATTTTGAAACTTCTTCAAATACTTTAGATACATGATATTCTTTCACTCTACTTCTAACATCTCTAAGATATGCTTGAAAATCTGCAATAACTTTAACACCTTTACCACCAACCTGTCTTGCGGGCTTTATAGCAACACTCTCACCTGTATCTCTAACATATTCTATAGCTTCTCCAACACTTCTAAATGTCCAAAATCTCAATCTTCCAGGTATGTCATATTTCCACATAAGTCTTCTCATAAATGCTTTAGATTGCTCAACCTGTGCAACAACTCTCCTAGGACCTATACATGGTATTCCTGCTTTATCTTCTACAAAATCTACAACACCTCTAAATAGTGGTTCTTCAGGTCCAATAACTACGAGATCTATAGATAGGTCATTAACAACTTTCAATACAGTTTCAGGATTTAGAAAATCTCCAATAACAATATCACCTCCAGTAGCTTTACAACATCTCCTAATTCCTGGATTTACATGTTTCATTAATGCGTAGAGTTTTACCTTATGTACTGTTCTTGAAATTGCTTCAGCAATTGCATGTTCTCTAGAACACTCACCTAGTAGTAGTATCTTCTCTACCATGCTAATCTACCACCCATACAGTAGGTACATATTCTTTCTCTATCAATACCAACATTTTCAAAAGCTCTATATAGATCTTCAAGATCTGCAAAATGTATAGAATCTAGACCTAGAACATCTGCAAGCTCGCTCTTCGAAATATTTGCACATATAAGCTCATTTTCAGGAGGTATCTCCATATAGTATGGACATGATCTAACTATCATTGGAGACATAATTAATGCATGTATATGGCCAACACCTACTCTATTACGTAGATATTGTACAATACTTCTCAATGTTACACCTTTAAGAAGACTATCATCTATCAATAGTATATTTTTACCAGAAAGTACGTACCTTATAGGACTCATCTTAAGTTGAACACCTATAAGTCTTTCAAGAATATCTTCAATAAGTGCTGATCTAACTCTACGTCCTGTCTGTACAAATCCTATAGAAAATTCAATATTTGCAAATTTTGAAAATTCTGAAGCATATACAATACCTGTCTCTGGAATACCAACAACAATATCAATATTATCAAATCTATACTTCTCAGCTAATATCTTAGCAAGTTCTCTCCTAAATCTGTAAATTGAGACACCTTCCACAATACTGTCAAGTCTTGAGTAGTATATGAATTCTAATGCACATACTCTAGATATGTTACCACTCTCAACTCTATCAATACCATACTTATCAATTTTTATTAAACATCCTGGAGATATGTCACATCTATAATCACCACCAACACACTCTAATGCACATGATTCACTAGATATTAATGCAAGATCAAAACCGTAAGATCCAATTTGTAGAGGTTTTAAACCACTAACATCTCTATATACATACATCTCTTCATTATCATTAATTGCTACAAATGTTATTGGTCTTCTAATTTCTATACATAGCTTATTTAGATATTCTAAACCTTTAGATATATCTTCCATACAATATTTAAGACAGTTATATAGTCTATCTTCAATATCTCTAATAGGTGTGTAAGAGATAATACTAAACTTCTTTCCATCTACATTTATTGTTGTATAGTTTTTCTTACTAACTACTGGAGAGTTAACCCATCCAATACCATACCAACCTTCAAGATCTACAAGTTCTTCAACATTGTAAGACTTTTCAACATCTCCACCACTAATCATAAATCTCAACTGTGGACCAATAACCATACCACTCTCAGATTGTCCTCTATGGTTTAGTGATAGAATGCCGTAGTATAGTATTTTAGCTATTTTCCAAACTTCATCAAATGCATATATGGCAAATATGCCACTCATGTCTCACACAACATTAAATGAAGTATTTAAACACTATACCTTGAATAGACATTTCTAGATATTCGGCATATTTAAAACTTCCTGTAAATAGTACATATCAAAAATGTGTGGTATAGTTGCATGTTCAGGATTTTTCGATTCGCTATCTATAGTTAAGCTAATGCTTATACAGATACAGCATAGAGGTCAGGAAGGTGCAGGAATTGCATGGTTATCTGATGATGGTATTAAGATAGTGAAAAACTTTGGACTAGTTACAAGCGCAATACCTGATATAGATGCTAAGGCTAGACTAGCTATAGGACATGTGAGATATTCAACAACAGGAACATATATGAAAAATATAGAAGAACTACACCCATTCTATATAAAGGATGGAGATTTAGAGATAGCACTTGCATTTAACGGAACTATAGTAAACTATAGAGAGTTGAGAAAGGAGTTAAAAAATATATACAACTTTAATACAGAAACTGATACTGAAGTACTTATAAAGCAAATTCATAGAGAATTAAAGAATTGTAATGGAGATGTTGTTGAAGGTGTTAGAAGAGCATTAATGAAAGTCTCTGGATCTTACTCAATTGCATTAATGATAAATGATAAGCTTATAATTGCTAGAGATCCATATGGTTTTAAACCACTATCATATACATTTATTGAAGATAAATTTATAGCATGTTCAGAAAGTTGTGCAATATCTACATTAATTAGTAATAAGTTTAGAGAAGTTGAACCTGGACAAATAATTCTAGTGCATGATAATGATTTTGAAATTCATAATATTGGTATAGATGTTGATAGGAGAGCTTACTGTGCTTTTGAATATGTCTACTTTGCAAGACCTGACACAGTGTTTAATGGTGTATCTATATATGAGGCAAGGAAGAGAATGGGAGAATTCTTAGCAAGTCTTGAAGACAGGGATATAGATGTTGTAGTTCCAATACCTGAAACAGGTAGAATAGCATCTTATGGATATTCACAAAAACTTGGTAAACCTATTGAAGATGCTCTAGTAAAGGTTAGATATGTTGGTAGAAGCTTTATAATGCCTAAAGAGTTTAGATCTCTAATTGCTAAATTTGGAATTGTGAAGTCTGTCATAGAGAATAGAAGTATAGCACTTGTAGATGACTCACTTGTTAGAGGTACAACAATGAGAAATCTTGTAAATACATTGAAGAGGAGTGGTGCTAAACATGTTCATGTTAGAATTGCAAGTCCACCAATTAGATATCCATGTTTTATGGGTATAGACTTCCCAAGTAGGGAGGAATTGATAGCTCATGGAAGAACAATACAGGAAGTGTGTAGATTAATATGTGCAGATTCTCTAAAATACATATGTACAAAGATGTTAGAAAGAGCAATTGGTAAGAGAGAAGATGAGTTATGTATGGCATGTTTTACCGGTCACTATCCAATAAATGTAGATATAGTTGAGAAGGAGAGAGAATTCTTAAGAAGATGAATGTCTCTGTTCAACAACTTTTGCAGTTCCATAACCAATATATATTATCTTATCAGGATTTAATGCATCAATAACTTCTTTACGATTTGTAGCAACTATCAACGTTATTTTGAATTTTCTAACAACTTCTGCAAGTTTTCTAGCAACTCTAATAGCCGTCAACGTGTCTAGATGTGCTGTAAATTCATCTATGAGTAGTAGATTTGGTTTTTCTGCAAGTAGACTAGCTATCTTAGCTCTCTCTTTCTGTCCTGTTGATAATTCTGAAAATCTTGCTCTATAAAGTACAGCATCAGATAGTCCACAGATATTTAATACTTCTATAGCTGCATATATATCACCAAGTTTTTGAAATACATGTTCTAGAAGACTCTCATCTCTAAACGTTGGTTCATACTCTCCAGGTATTAATGCTGCAACTTTAACATTTTCAGGTATCTGTATCTCACCTTCAGTTACTCTATACTTCTCATCAGTCTCACCTAGAGCTTTTCCAAGTATTAACCTTAGAAATGTTGTCTTACCAGCACCTGAAGCTCCAACAAGAACTACAATCTCTCCTGGCTTTATTTCAACATTCACATCTCTAAGTACTGTTCTCTCAACAATTCTTCTATCAACTCCAAAAGCTTTTAAAACATCTTGAAGTTCTTTCTTAAGATTTGATAAGTCTAGAGTACTTCTATAAGTTTTTGTTACAGATTTAAATATTATAGATCCTCTTAACGGTTCAGAACTTGTATATCTAGGCTTGTATAATCTACCGCCATGCTTTCTAGCATATTCATCATTTTTCAAAAATTCTTCAATTATCTTCCTAGCTTTCTCTGTAAGTGGGTAGTATAGTACTGGTCTACCACTTGCCGTATCCCAGAGGTATACGAATCCCGCTTTTTCAAAAAACGGGTTATACCTAGCCATCTGTGCTATAACCTCAACAAGATGTTTCTGCTTCTTCATCTCAGGAATTCTACGTTCACGTATCCACTCAACTGCAAGTTTCACAGCTAAAACTCCAAGACCATCACCTCTATAGTCAGGATGTATTACAACTCTCGCAATTCTAGCAGCAGCAGTGTTACATCTATGTAACATTTGTCTTAATATATCTCCAACCATTGCTTTAGCAACTCTCCTACCATAGATCGATGCTAACTCTCTATACTTCATAAATAGTTCTCTTCTCTTAACATATGCCTGTGGCCAAAATGTTGGGTGAAACCAAGTTTTTGGAAAAACTTTCTCACGTATAAATCTCTCAATAATTACAGTACCATCTTCCTTAACTACTCTTCTAGACATCAGTGGTATTGGTGTATCAACTCTAACATAACCTACAATTCTAGGTTCATAAGGTTCTCTATCTAGAAGTTCTAAAACTAGAAATCTCGATGATGGTAATGAACCTCTAATCTCTACAAGTTTGCAAGCTGTTGAACAGTTTGTACATTTTGGCTGTACATTAGCTTCATAATATTTACCACAGTTAGGACATCTCCAGATAGCTACAATCTCCTCTTCAGAGGCATAGTGATACTGTTCTAACTCTACTATAGATATGTAATCATCTTCTGTCAATGCTTCACGTGCAAGAATCCTATACTTATATAATAACTTTCCTGTTAATGGATCATATCTAGGATGTTCAACAATTTTCCGAAATACAGGCCATACCTTCACCATAGATTTACCATAGAATCTGTATAGTTCATAGTCTGTGTAGTCTAGAATATTTAAATTACCTATAGATTTAGGTTCACTAAGCATTACAAGTCTAACTTTCTCACCAGGTATGAGCCATTGTGCTATATTTCCCATCATTACAAGATTAACTCTACCATAACCCTCAACATCAACCTCAACCTGTCCCTGCCATCTATATCCATACTTAGGTACTTCAATCTTCACAATTTTTCCATAATACTCTAAATGTCTAGTCTCTACTCTTATAGTCACATTAATACTTCCGATAGTTAAAATATTAAGCTATAGCGATACTTCTCTAATATTTACAAATAATCTACTACTGCCATTGACGAATATTTTTGATGTTTATACAACTTTTCTGAACAGTGAGATTCTAGAGATAATGTGTATAAGGTAGATATAGTCAAACCTGAATAATGGATAAACTTAAAGTTGCACTACTAGGAGCAACAGGACTTGTAGGTCAGAGATTCATAACATTACTACATAATCATCCAATGTTTGAACTTACATGTCTAGTAGCTTCAGAGAAAAGTGCAGGTAGGAAGTATAGAGATGTTGTTAAATGGGTAATAGAAGATCCACTACCTGAAGATATTGCTGATATGGAACTTCTACCTCCAGATCCTGATAAGATACCCAAAGTTGATCTAGTATTTTCAGCACTTCCATCAGATGTAGCTGAGAAATTAGAGATTGAACTTGTTAAGAGAGGTCATATAGTTGTGTCAAATGCAAGTAATAATAGGCTAGATCCTGACGTTCCACTTGTAGTTCCTGAAATTAATGCAGATCATCTAGAACTATTAAAAGTACAGAAGAAGAGAAGAAATTGGCAAGGTCTTCTTATAAAAAATGCAAATTGTACAACAATAATATTAACATTAAGCTTAAAACCAATACATGATTTAGCAAAAATAAAGAAGATATATGTAACAACAATGCAGGCAGTATCAGGTGCAGGACTTGGAGCTGATGCAGTACCTGGAGTTACAATAATAGACAACATAATACCATACATAAAGAAGGAGGAGGAGAAGGTACAGACAGAGAGTAGAAAGATACTTGGAGAATTTGTTGGAGATGAAGTTAGATGGGCTGACTTTAAGATATATGCAACAACTACTAGAGTACCCGTAATTGATGGTCATCTAGAGTCAGTATATGTAGAGCTTGAAAGAGATGTAGATGAGAAAGATATCTTAGAAGCATTTGAGACGTTCAATAAGTATAATAAGATTAGTAGTCTAAATCTTCCAACAAGTCCTGAAAAGACCATAGTTATTAGAAGAGAAATTGATAGACCTCAACCTAGACTTGATAGAAAGGAAGGTAGAGGTATGAGCGTTGTTGTTGGTAGAATTAGAAAGATTGATGAGAAAACAATAGCATACATAGTACTAGGACACAACACTATACGTGGAGCTGCAGGTAATACAGTATTAATAGCAGAAACCTTAGTTAAACTAATGCCTGAAATTATAACTTAGAAAACATTGGACTCTTCCTACTTAACAATTTCAAAATTCTATCAACAACACCATGAACATCTCTAGACTTTATCAAATTATATAGATCTTCTTCATCATTCCTATAAATGCAATATCTAAGTCTACCATCAGAAGTTAATCTTAACTGTCTACAACCACTACAGAAATCAGGATTTCTAAAACCCATCACAAACTCTACATATACATCATCAATGTTAAGTATTGGTCTATTATGAATATCTCTTCTAAATGTTATAAATTTAGCTCTTCTAGATAGTGTGTAATAGATAGATTTTAGAGGTATGTAATATTTTTTAAAATATGCTATTCCTCTACCAATTGGCATATATTCAATAAGTTGTAATGTAGCTCCAATCTTCTTAGCAAATTTTAACATATCTAAAATATCTTCAACATTTATACTTGTAACTAACATATTTATCTTTACCTGCTTAAAGTTTATATTAGATATCTCTTCTATATTACTAACAACTTTATAGAAATATTCTCTACAGGTACCTGTAATTTTTATATATTTATCACAGTTTAATGTATGTAGAGATATGTCAATTCTATCAAGTCCAGCTTTATAGAGATCATACATGTACTTATCTAATAGTAATCCATTTGTTGTTAATGAAATATCTTCATACCCTATCTCTTTAGCCTTCCTGACTATGTATACAATATCTTCTCTAAGTAATGGCTCACCTCCTGTAATTTTCAATCTTCTAACACCTAGATTTCTAAATATTTTTAATACAAACTCTATATCTTCCTTATTAAGTTCTTTTCTAAAATCTATAGATCCTTCACCATGGCAGAAAAAGCATCTATAGTTACATCTATCTGTTATCTTAATTCTAATTCTATTGACTATGTTTGAAATATCAATCTTCAACAAGTATTTTACCTATTCTGGAACTATAAGTGTTCCGTATCCTGATTTTCTAGTAAGTATGTCTATCAGCTTTTCAGGTTGTTTACAATCTACTAAGTATATGTTTAATCTAGCTCTTTTAGCGATCTCTATAGCCCATACATCTAGTAGTGGATATGTTCCTGCACTAGCTTCAACGTCTCTAGATAGTATGCTCTTCAACTCTTCTAAAGTTACCCTCTCCAGCTTCTTAGCATCTGGATATTTTCTAGGATCTTTATCATATACAGCATCTATATTTGAGAATAGTATAACATCTCTAACACCTAGACTCTCAGCAATAATCATAGTAACAGTAGCTGTTGATTGACCTGGTTGAAAACCTCCACAAAATACTACTCTATACCTAGATGATAGTTCTAGAAGTTCATCAATATTTCTTGGAATTGTAGGACAGGAATCTAATACTGATAAGGCCATGGTAAGAGCATTTAATCTACTGACACTAATACCTACAAGATCACATTTAGATTCATTACCTGTACATCTCCTAACAATATTTACATATCTTCTAGCAATTGAACCACCACCACATACAGCAACTATACTTAAATTTGGCAATGCTTTTATTACAAAGTTTAGAGTCTTCACATATCTATATACTAGATCTTCATTATCAAATACATGACCACTAATCTTAATTACAATCTTCACATTTCACTACCTCTCCAAAACTCTTTAATAGCTCTATCTACTCCAATCTTAGCAGCATCATCTAGAATAGACATATCTAGAGTAGTATCACTACCTTTACAAATATTTTCAATATTTTGTAAATTTCTCTCAATAAAAGTTATGAGGTTAAAATCATTATTCTCTATGGTATCTGCAATTATGTTATTTAAATCACAGTCAGATTTATACCATTCATATATTGATCTAAGTCTAGATATTATAAGCATAGCATCATCATTACAGTAAGAATTACCTCTATACTCAACACATATCTTATGTCCAAGAAATTTCTTCTTAAAAAATATTTTTAAAAATCCTAAATCTAAATCTTTTCTACTACTTAAAGATTCATTAATCTTCTCTATGAAAGATTCATTAAGAATATCTCCATAATCTTCTCTAGCTTTAACACATTTACAATATCTTTTTAAGAATTTCAATATCTTATCTTTAACAATTTCAGAAATAACCTCCATAATTCTCTCTCGATCATTCACAATCAAGATATGTGTTAGAGGGGATATTCAATACTTTCTGCTACAATTTAATAAGTACTCAAATTAACACTATAGTTAGCAATGAAGAGACATCTATTAAGTAAGAAGGATATTAAATCACTTATGAGGGAAGTTGATCAGAACATTAGGAAGATTCTTGAAAATGCAGAATCTGTAGAACTTTGTGAAATCGATGATAAGCTAACTATATATGTTGTAGATGGTAAACCACTATTTGCAAAAATGAAAATTAAGATTGATGAATATGAAGTTGATAAATATATACCACTAGTGACATTATTCTACATAACTGAAGAATCATACCCATATGTTAAAGTTGATGATGGAGCTGTACCAAGAATATTAAATGGTGCAGATGTTATGAGACCAGGAATTAAGGAGATTATTGGAGAATTCGAGAAAGGAGATCTAGTAGCTGTTAAAGATTTTAGAAATAGAACTATCGCAGTCACAGTAGCACTATACTCAAAGAGAGAGATTGAAAATATGCAGAAAGGTAAGGTTTTGAAAAATATACACTATCTAGGTGATAAAATTACAAAAATATGTACAGAATTAGTTAGAAAAAGTTAACCCTTTCTAGAACAATATTTATAACATCTCTCAAGACTATACTTCTCACATATAGTACATATATCAGGTAGATATCCATAGCATAGTAATAACATGTACAGAATTATATCAACAGTCTTTCTAAAATTTTCAATATAATCTTCAAATCTTTGAGATGACATTAAGAGAGTTAGAGTAGGATGAACATTTTCACAAATTCTCAAATATGTCGTCAATATCTCTCTCTTAACTCTACCAGCAATACCTCTAGCATCAGTAATCATCCTGATACTAAAACTAGAACCTCTTCTACCTCTCTTAGATAGATCTTTAAGAAAATGTTCTAACTTATCAACACCATATCTCTCCATGAAATATCTTAACTGAATTATCAACTCAATACATAACTTCAATAGTGAATATGCACACACAGGTATAGACCTACTACATGTATAACATCTATATGAAGAATCTAAAAATCTACATATAAGACTAATGACAGAACGTTCATAACTAGTCTTAAGATTAGGAATAATCTTCTCAAGAATCTTACAAACCTCTCTAACCATATCTTCAATATTTAACATACATACAGAAAACATATAAACAACTTATAACCCTTAAAAATAGAAACTGAACATATGATGAATGTCTCACGAGCAGATCCATGAAGAGAATATATAACAAGTATAGAGAAAATACTTAACAATTAGAAAATTATGAAAATGACATATCACAACATGATGATGGCACGTGAAACTGACAACTGATGAACGTTGCCGAAGCTGAAACGGAAGGCAGTACATTTTAAGTAAAATCTATCCTAGTAACAGTATGTATAGATGTTCAAGGATTTAAATATAGTGGTATGATGTAGTTGAAGAGAGCTTATGGTATACAGACTTTATAAAAAGCTCTCTAAAGAAGTGTCCTAATCTTTACCATATCTACATAATCTCAGCAGGTAAAGTTATTACAAGAATTGTTAGAAAGTTTATCAGAGTACTAACAACTGAGTTGCAAAATTTGAAATTAGTAGAAGAGATTTCTTATCTTGCACGATACTACAAAGGGAAGTCTCGAGTACCAAGATACATAGCGATATTTGAGGTGTTAGAATAGAGCTGTTACGTTTGTTCATGTGAAAGTTTCTTCATAACTTCAATAATCGTTGTTAGGCATTTAACATCATTACACACAAAATGTAATGTACCATCTCTCGTTTTGAAGAAGGCACCTAGAGTATCAATTGTTATGACTTTACCACAAACGTAACACCTATACTTGCCTTGCAAGACATTCTCATATACTTCCAATTTAATAAGAGCTTTCTCAAGATCTGTATCATGTATGGCCGTTAACTTAACTTTCACAGAGTTCACTGTTAATGACGTATCATACGTATTTAAATATTTTCCAATTACGTTTTATTCACGATAGTACATTTCTTATACTTAACCTACAATTTAAAGCATGTGACATGAGTATTTCACCGATAAAATCTTATTGTATTGAAGCGTTAAGGTATGTGGGTCATGGATATGATTTTGTACATTTCTTGAGGTTTTGTTAGTTTCATTTTGAAATTAATGCGCTTATTAATATTTTTATATAGCTTTTTCAGTGTTGTATTTGTGTTTACTAATTTCTTAATTCGTGGTATATTGTATTCAAGTATTATGTTTATTATTGGAACTTTTCTTGGAGGTTTTTTATCAACATTTTTTAGAGAGTTTCATGTATTTGATAAGTTTCTAGGTGGGAAATTGCTTAAGTTTTGTAATATTTTTAAGATTCCTAGGTGTCTAATTCCTGCATTATTTTCATCATTTATTAATGCTAGACTTGAACATACTATCGTTTATGATTATTATAGGAGAGGATTTCTAAATGATTGGTATTTAATATATTACAATCTTGTGTTAAGTCCTCTTAGATTTCTTAGCATATCAATAGTATATATAATTCCTCAAGCTATAACTGCACTTGGATTTTATGTTGGAATGTTGTACATAGTATTTTCATACATTAAGAGTATGTTAACTTCAATACTTGCATTTTCATATTATAAGATTTTTAGGAATAGGATTAGATTTGTAGAGTTAGAATATGATAATTATACAGGTAATATCATAGATATTAAGTACCAACATAGTAGAGATGTTAAGAGTGTGTTGAAGATTAGTGTTATGAATGGTTTAAATATGTTAAAAAGTTTATCTCTTAAATTTTTCATTATTTTAAGTATAGTCTACATCTTGTATATCTTAAATATTTTTGAATATTTAAATGTTGTAATTAAGAATATGTTATCATATTTTTCATATGTTTTAAATTCTCAATCTCTAACTATTATAAGTTTATGTGCATTTAGTCCTGTAGTTGGTATCTATATAGCTGGTAGTATGCTCTATCTTGGTTTGATAAGTGTTAAACAGGTATTACTTTCAATATTTATTGGTAATATGCTATTTATACTATTTTTCGATTTTATAAAACATTCATTCCCGTTCTACGTATCTATATATCCTGTTAAGGTTGCTGTAAAGTTGACACTCTCAATAGTAATATCAACACTGATAACAACACCAATAATACTTCTCATGATATAGCTTCTACCTATTGAGTAGCTTCCTGTTTCTGTAATTGTGGTCTAAATCCTCTCAAATATGGACACCACTCAATTGTCCATGGATGTGCTGGTCTTAACTTTCTAGGTCTAAGCCAATATTTCTCTATTATCCTCTTTATACATTCTCTAGGACCTATTGGACATATTCTACATCTCTTATCTATCTTCATACAAACTGCCCTACTTTCTAAGACTTTTTAGATTTTTCACTTTAGATTCCAATATTTTGAATGTACTTCTACAACTTTTTTCAATACTTTTCTTGCTCTGGATTTTGTATTTAATCCACTCTCTGTTCTATCTTCAGGATTTTTATACTCCTGTTCTAGAAATATCTTTACAAGTATTTCACTACCTATAGATAGTACTTTAGTATCGTACCCACCTTCTAGTAGAAATCCTACACCACGAATCTCTCCACTATCAACCATCTTCTTCAGTATTAGGTATAGTTCTTCATATGTGTTTAATGAAGCTTCAAGTTGTGTTAGTGGATCATTTATATGTGCATCAAATCCTAACGACACTAGCACTATCTCTGGTCTATACTGTCTTAGTATTGGTAATACTATGTTCTCTAAAGCTTCTAGATATACGTCATCTCCAGATCCTGGTGGTAGTGGTATGTTTACATTATATCCTTCACCATCTCCAATACCTACATCAGTTATAAATCCAGTTCCTGGATATAGTGTTAATGGATCTTGATGAATACTTATGTATAATACTTTACTAGTGTGATAGAATATTTCTTGAGTACCATTTCCATGATGTGCATCTATGTCAATAATTGCAACTTTTCTAATACCTCTACGTATAGCATACTCTGCACCAATTGCAATGTTGTTAAATATGCAAAATCCTTGTGTTGGTGCAGTTAATGCTCTTCCTGAGATACCAGCATGATGTCCTGGAGGTCTTACAGGTGCGTAAAAGCATTTTACACCTTCTGAAATTATCATTTCAACTCCAGTAATTGCTGAACCAGCAGCTGCTAATGCTGCATCTCTAGTACCATCAGATATGTATGTGTCACCATCTATGTATGATAGTCCACCATGTTCGAAAAATCTCATCATCAAATCTACATACTCTCTACTATGAACCATGCATAGATCTTCAATATCTGCATATCTAGGCTTAATTATGAGATTGCTAGGTACAAAACTTCTTAAACATTCCATTATTGCTTTAACTCTAGCAGGATTTTCACAGTGAAATTTTGGTGGTGTATGTCTTAGAAATGCATCATCGTAAATAATTACAATCTTCTTCATAGACTAGATCTTGTAATGACTATTTTAATCGTTTAATATATATACACGTAATCTAAAAACTATCCTGATGTTTATGCAGAAAAGAAAGAAAGATCTTGCAGAGATATTGATGGAGTTGAAAAAGTCTAAGACAGGTGATAGTAAGAATATAACAACATCTCAAATACAGATTAGAGAGATGAAGATTGTTGTTGAAATTCCACAAATTGAAGAACTTATTAAAGAAGTTAGAAAGTTGAGAGAAGAGGTTTCAGAATTTGTTAAGATTATTAAATCTAGAATTGAAGAAGTTGAACATGAAGAAGAACAGGAAAGTAATATCACAGTTGTTGAAGAATCTAAAAATAGTGAAGAACAGTAGAAGTTTAGTGTAGTACTTCCTTAACTAAGATTATTTCTCCACCTGCTGCACGTATCTTCTCTTCTGCATTTCTAGTAGCTGCAGGTACCTTAACAACTATTGGATGTGTAACTTTACCTTCACCAAGCAGTTTATTATATCCAAGTTTTAGTAAATCTACATAATATTTACCATCTTTAAATTCTGCTAAACCTTTCTTAACAAGATCTTCAATAATCTTATCTAACTCACCAACATTAATTTCACGCCACTGCTTTACAAGTGGTGGTGGTTGTACAAATCCATGCTTACCGAAGTAGTCTGGATCGTATACTAATACCCAAGTCCACTTATGCTTATGTCTACCTGATTTACCTCTACCACCTGAACTACCAGACTTTCTATGCTGACCAACTCTACCCCATGAGTGAGTTCTCCAACCACGTAAATATCTAGACTTCTTCTCAAATCTTCTAACCATATATTACTCAACACAGACACACATACTAACATATAAATTTTCTCCTAAGACCTAGAAATAGTCTAGTATAGAGCTACCTCTACACAAGCTTGAACTTCTATAATTAGAATTTCCACATTTAGAATTATCACAACATCTCTTAATAAAACTATTAACATCATTAATATTTCTCAATATCTTAAAACCATCTAAAGTATATATTCCATGGAGATATGCTGAAAATACTATATTAACAACATCTTGAATAGCAATATTAACATTATCATAATCTCTACAACCTTTATCATATTTCAAAATCTTAAACTTATCAAACATGAATTTTGGAATATTCTCAAAACATACTCTAACACCACTTCTCTTACATCTACACTTTATAAACATTATAAGACCATCCTTAACTATATTCAATATATCTAATATACTATCAACAACATTCTTAAAATCTTCAGTATAGTAGAACTCTATATTATCACCATCTAGAAATATCTTTAGAAAATCTGCACCATCCTTCTTGACAATTATCTTACCCTTACCAACAGCTACTATGTCTGCCTCATTGTAATAATTTTTGAAAATTTTCCTCAATATATTGAACATCTGAGAGGACTTTCCAGAATCTTTAAATACAACTTTAACATAGTGACATATACCTTTAGATAGGTAAAAATCCTTAACATTTATTGTGTCAGCTTTTGTAGATCTATCTTTCACTAAATCTAGATTTTAGTCATAGTTTAAAAGTGGGACTCTACATCAGGTATATTAGCCATATATACATAGTTAGATTTTTAAACTTAGCAATCTAGACTACCGATAATGTTTGACTTATATTCCAAGATTACTGAAGTGGTAAAGCAATATAATATGTATAGAAGTCCTGAAGCTAGAGCAGAGGTGTTAGAGATGAGAGATGATGTTGTAATTATCAATTTTGAAGGTTCTTTCTGTGATACATGTGGTGTGTATGATTGGATTGAAGATATTGTATATGAAGCTGAGGATTTTGGTATAAAACTCAAGATTGAGAAAGTTATAGATTTTGACTATTGTAGAAAAGTTGTCATATTTAGAATAGTTCATTGAAATTGTAATATTTTCTCAACATTTCTAAATACTGTCTTGCTTTCTCTCTAGGATTTTCGGAATATATTATATCTCTACCAACATTTATTAAAATTAGCTTACCACCATTCTTAACAACTTTCTCAATATCTCCGCCTTGAACACCAATTCCTGGAAATAGTATAATTTTATCATCACCAATTATGTTTCTAATAGTTTTAATATCTTCACTAGTTACATGTCCTGTAGCTCCAACAACACATCCAAGAGCATCACATCGCTTAACTTCTTCAGTAAATAGTACGTATAGTGGTTTCTCACTCATTTTAACATACTTCTGATATTTAACAGCATCAGGATTTGATGTAAGTACTAGACTTAAAACACCAACTTCAACATTTCTAATTTTAATTCCAACATCTTTACAAATTTTAACAATGTTACACAAATTACCTAAGAGTGGATTAAATGTTATTATATCATAGTTACATTCAGCAATATGGTGAATAGCTACGTATGCTGTATCTTCAATATCATTAAATTTTAAATCTAGAATTGCAATACAGTCATGCTTATGTATATAATCTACAAGCTTCTTATGATAATTCTTCGTAAAATCAAAAACATAGTTTAGATTAACTTTATAAGCAACAGCATAATCACTGGTAAAATCTATGATATCAAGGCAGAAATTTAGCATAATATCACTTTCAGAACTATACTTCAAATATTTCTCAGGAATAACATACTTATCACGAATGTTTGGAAGAACAGGATCGAGGCCAATACAGAGAATAGACTTCTTACTAATTATCCTATCTTTCACATGGTTAGTAAGTTTAGACATACAATTCACATATCTTCTCCATATCTCTAATCTAAGATTATCAGTGTCTCTACCTTTCTTCATCTTCTGTCTACCGTCGTTTCATCATTTATTGAGAATGTTTATTTAGGGGTGGTTTATTATCCTTGTTGTGTCTACGAGTGATGTTGGTGATGTAGATAAGCTCTATTTTAAATTACTAGATCGTGCGTATAGTGTAATTACTCCTAGAGTTCAGAGAAGGCAGGAAATTCCTAAGTTGAAGGTTCAGACATTGCCTAAGAGGACTATAATTCTCAATTTTAAGGAGATTGCTGAGAGATTAAATAGAGATCCTTCACATATTGCTAAGTTCTTTCTTAAAGAACTTGCTGTTCCTGGACATATTGAAGGTGATCAATTTGTAATTTATGCTGAGCGTAGTCAGAAAATTCTTGAGGCAGTATATGAGAGATATATAAAGTTCTACGTTGTCTGTCCTGTATGTAATTCTATTGATACAATTCTTGAAAGACAGGGTAGGATATACGTGTTGAAGTGTACTGCCTGTGGTGCTACAACACCTAGAAAGGCAATATAACTTATATTTTAGAACAGAGACTAAGCTACCCTAGATGACTATCATAGATGGTAAAGATGCAGAATTTGAAGCTGTTATACAGGTTGCAAAATTGATGTGTGTTGCTGCTAGAACAGCTCCAAAAGCTAGAGGTATTGATAATATTGTAACACTTGTAGTATATGGTGAAGAGCTTGAAAAAATTGCTAAAGAGATGGAGAGACTTGCAGAAGAACTTGGATATAAATTCTTTATTAGAGATGCAGATAATGTAAGAAAATCACATGCAGTAGTTCTAATAGGGTTGAAAGATGCAAAACCAATAGGACTAAACTGCGGTGCATGTGGATTTGACTGTAAACAGATGGAAGATATGAAGAAAGAAGGAAAATGCTATAAAGCACCAATATGTGCAATGCAACTACTAAACCTTGGAATAGCATTAGGAAGTGCTGTAAAGATAGCAGCAGAGATGAATGTAGATAATAGAATGATGTTTAGCATTGGTGTAGCAGCAAGAAAATTAGGAATAATAGATGCAGATATAGTGATAGGAATACCACTAGCAGCTGCAGGTAAGAATCCATATTTCGACAGACCACCATTAGAGAAATATTTAGAAAAGTTAAAGAAAACTCAAGAACATGAAGCTAAAATGTAAAAACTGTAATGAAGAATTTGAAATATCTGAAGATGATATAGATATAGACTACGATATAGAGAAAATCAGTAAGGAATCAATAGATATAACAATAACAATATCAGTAAAATGTCCAAAATGTGGTAGAAGAGTAATAGAAGGATCAGAAACAGTAACAATACCAATAAAAGTTAGAGGTGAAACATCATAAACATACAACAGAATCATCAGGAAGCAGAGTACAGACTTTGAAATTGATATCTCTATTAAACAATCTACTACATCTTTCAGATAATCTCTCAATACAAAGTCTACATATAAATTTCGAAAAATCATAAAGATCTACAAGATCTCTAATAATTTTAAAAGCATCTCTAACAGACTTAACATCAACTAACTGTTTTAAAATATCGTAGTTTATATCGATATTCTTATTAATTAGATACTTTATGAGAAGTCCTATAAAACCTTCAATTCTAGCATCAACGTATAGACTATGCATCATTAGTAGTCCAATACATACTTTAATCATCTTAGCAATACCTCCAACAATAATTATGTTATGTATTCCATATTCAACACACTTATCGATAGCATATCCTAAATGATCTCCAACTTCGATAATTGGTACTTCTCTAAATAATTCAGAAGCTACTTTCGAAGATTTTCCTCCAAGTGTTAGGCATATACTTTTATACATTTTTGAATATTCTTCAATAATTTTCTCAATATGTTTTAAATATGGTGAGTAGTATGGATTTCCTGTTGGTATTTCAATACCTTTCTCACCAAGTATAGATATTCCATCAACAACACCTACATACTTATTCAAAGTTCTATTCCAAACTTCTCTACCTTTAGGGACAGTTACTCTAATCTTAACTATACCTCTATCAACAACATCTTCAATATTTTGATCTAAATTTAGAAGTACTGCCTCAGATATTGAAGGTATATCATCTTTAATTCCAACACCTTCACAACCTATTATGAATATTATAAATTTATTAGAATATTCATACTCAACTTCAACACATATATCTAATCCATGTGTAACATCATTAATATAATTATCTCCAGCATCTTTCGTTACACATACTAAACATCTATCACAATTTAACACACATTTACTCACCTTTACATTAATGTCTAAGTTTATTGGAAGCTTTACACTTACAGTATCAATACACTTTCCTGAAAGTAGTGATACAAGTCCTGCTTTTGCAGCAGCAACCATGCAGGTACCTGTTGTAATTCCAAGTTTCATAACATAGTAACAGCTTGAAACTTTTATATACTATAACTACTCGTATAGATTAGTGAAGAAGATAGGTATAGTATTGATAACTCATGGAAGTCTCTCACAAAACTATGTAAAACAGGTAAATGATATTGCTAGAGAGGTTGAGAGGAAGCTTAGAGAATACCTAAAAGATATCTATATAGAGGTAGTAACATCATACTTACATCATCAAAATCCAAAACCTGAAGAAGCTATTAGAATACTTATTGATAAAAAGTTTGAAAATATTATAGTTTTCTCACTATTCGTAGTTGAAGGTATTCATGGAAGAGAAGATACTATGAAGATAGTAGAGAAGTTTGAAAATATTAAATATGCAGGAACACTATGGCCTGATAGTAGAGTTATAGATATAATTGTTGATAAGATATTGAGATGTATAACATAAATATACTAGTAATATATTGCACAAGTCTTGAGAAGTATGTTGCATATAAATTGAGAGATAGTATATGTAGTGAATGTAGAAATGTATCTATAGATGTTAGAAGTATTAAACATATTGATAGTATAAACTTGATAGATTATGACCATGTTATTGCTATAATGCCACTACCAGTACTAGTTAGAAAGATTTGTCATAAACTTATAGATAAGCTTATTGATCCTTCAATAACATTGATAACTCCAGATTTGAGATATATAATTCCAATATGTGGAGAACATTCAAAACTTGGTATAGATATTGCACTGCTAGTTCAAGATATTTTAAATTCAGGTAAGGTGATATCTACATGTAGAGATAAGTATTATGAATGTATTGAATACTTCATAGCTAAGTTAAAGCTATGTATTGAATATTCTTCAGATATTAGATATGTTAAAGATGTTTTTAAGAAGAGAATGTTTAAGATATATGTAGATGGTTGTGATAAGATTTGTAGTATAGTTAGTAGATATTTCTCTAATTTTAAACTTGTTAATAATGTTAGAGATGCTGATTTAATAATTACGAAATATAGCTATGATAGTAACGTTGGTAAGATTATACTTAGATATCCAATAATTGAGCTATATATTAGTGATAGAGTTAGTTTGCTAAATTATGCTTTATGTAGTGTTGCTCAATGTATTTTTACGATTCCTGACAGGTTTGACATAGTTATTCTTAGTTCATCTATGTCAGATGGATTTTTTGAGATAAGGCAATACTTTTTAAGTTAGTCCTTATTATATTGTTTTGTGGTAGAGTTTAGACGAAGACCAATATTTCCATTTCCAGCTATAGTTGGTCATGAGAAAGCTAAACTTGCACTTCTAATAGCTTCTGTAAATCCGTCTGTTGGTGGTGTTCTTCTTAGAGGTGATAAAGGTACAGGTAAGACTACAATGGTTAGAGCTCTTGCAGATGTTCTTCCTGAGATTAAGGCTGTTTCTGACTGTATATTTTCATGTGATCCTGACGATCCTAGATACATGTGTGATAGATGTTATGAGAGATATGTACGTGGTGAAGAGCTACCTATAACGTATAGGAAGATGAGAGTTATAGATTTACCATTAAGTATCAGTATTGAAAGACTTGTAGGTACTATAAATATTGAGAAGTTTTTGAAAGAAGGTGTTGTAGATTTCAAACCTGGACTTCTAGCTGAAGCAAATAGAAACATACTATATATAGATGAGGTAAATCTACTAGATGACTATATTGTAGATACACTACTCGATGTTGCTGCTACAGGTTGGAACATTGTCGAACGTGAAGGTGTATCAGTGAGACATCCAGCACGCTTCATACTTATAGGAAGTATGAATCCTGAAGAAGGTGAATTAAGACCACAACTACTAGACAGGTTTGGACTTGTAGTAAATGTTGAAGCACCACTAGATCCAGATATTAGAGCTGAAATTGTTAGAAGAGTTGAAGAATGGCAAGCTGATCCAGAGAGTTTCTACAGAAAATACGAACCTGAAATAGAAAATTTGAGAAATAGAATTAAGAAAGCTAGAGAAATACTACCAGAAGTTGAAATCGATGAAGATCTCCTCAAAATATTAACAAAGACAATAGTAGAACTCGGAATAAAAACATCAAGAGCTGAAATAACGACAGTAAGAGCTGCAAAAGCAATAGCAGCATTAGATGAACGTAGAAAAGTAACATTTGAAGATTTGAAAAAAGCAATGGAACTAACACTACCACACAGAATTAAGAGTAGACCATTCACACAACCTGAAACCCCCTTTCGAAAAGATAATTCAGGAAAAGATGTAGAAAATATAAGAAAAAATATCAAGAATATAGATGACGTAGATAAGAATATTGAAGAAAAATCTAGAAATATACAACCTACAGGTACAGGTATAGATAGTAGAGATATGAATATTAAACCTATACAAGATATCGATCTAAATTTCGAATATTTTAAAGATTTTAAGACTAGAATATTAGAAGCTAGACATAGAAGTAGAAGATTTAGAAGTAGAGTAGTTGGAACATCTGATAATGGTTTAAAAATTGATTCAATACCTATAAAAGACATATATACACAACATGTCGATATATATGAAACTATTAAGAGTAAAATATTAAACAGTGGTCAGATAAGTTTTCCAATACCTTTAACATATGTTAAGACATGCATTAGATCTAGTAAAGTTAAATCACTAAACATAATACTACTAGACTTGAGTGGTAGTATGAATTTTATGAAGAGAATTGCAGTAGCTAAGGGAGTTGTTAAGAAAATTGCTGAAAAGAGTTATATAGATAAATGTTATATATCCCTAATAGTGTTTCAAAAGAAAGATGCTAAAATACTTCTAGAACCTACAAGACATGTAGAGTATGCATATAATCTTGTAGATAATCTACCTTCAGGTGGAACTACACCACTCGCATTAGCACTACTTAAAGCATTAGAAATTGTAGTTAAGTGGTATAGAAAAGATAAGAACACTAGAGTAAATATTCATATAATAACTGATGGTAAATGTAATGTACCACTATGGAATAATCCACAGGAGGATTGTATTATTCTAATAGAAAAATTATTGAAACATGGCACAAGCATAGTAATATACGATACAAGACCTAGAAATATAATAGATCCAGCACCAAGTATAATAGATAAGGTTAGAAATTTAGAAACTCCAAATATAAAGATTTTGAAAGTCTAAATCACAGTCTTAATATTTTTTAATCTAGGCTTAAATAATATAAATCTAATTTTCAACATTACTAATATTAAAAATATAGCTGATACTACAGGTATTGTAAATATTATAGATTTTAAAAATGTTAAGCATATAACTATGTACATAGAGTATATACATGTTGTATAGATTACATACCTTAACCACTTTCTATAAAATACATTATCTATGAAGTATTTTAGTATTACATATGTCATCTTTATAGATGAACAGAGGACTTTATATGGATCATTTGACTTCTTTATACTTGACTTTTCTATACATTCTTTCACAAATCTCATATCTACATTATTACACTCTCTATCTATCTCATATTCAATTTTATCATGTATGTCTAGTATTAGATATTTTCTAGTCTTTAGTAACATATCATGTGCGTAGTGTATAGCTCTTCCAAGAGATATTCCTGCATCCTCTCTCCTGCCTCTAAGATACAGGTGTATTGATAGTTGTGTATAGTATTTTATTAATTTTTTAACATTTTCACTATGTTGTTTTACTATTTTTCTATTTTTAATATCTATATCATGTCTTATATCTGGATCTACTATACCTCTAAAAAGTCCTCTTAAAAATTCTTTATCAATATTAATGTTCAAGTATTGAAGTACTAGTTTAAGTATTTTTATGTGAGTTTTCCATCTCAAGATATCACTCCATACTTATATTTTCCTAAATTTGAAATATGTAATGTTGATTCATGATTGAGAACAGGTTGAAATTTAGAGTTGAAGTTGTTTGTGAAATTGATGGTGTTGAAATTATTGATCTTAAAATTGCAAGACTTCTATACTACATTGATAAGTATGGTTCTATACTCTCTGCTAGTAGACGTCTAGGTATTCCATATTCAAGAGCGTGGGAGTATATTAGTAGAATTGAAAGATTTTTGAAAGTTAGGATTATTGATAGAAAGAGAGGTGGTAGAGGTGGTGGAGGTGCATGTTTAACAGATTTTGGTAAAGAACTTCTAAATAGATATATTAAAGTTTATAGAGATGTTACTAAGAGGGATATAGATTTTGAAGATTTAGAAATAACAATACCTGACATTGTATATATGGGTAGTAATGATCCAATTGTTGAATATGTGTTCGGAATTTTGAGAGATAGATATTCAATAACTACACATATAGAATGGCTTGGTTCAGGTCTTGGACTTGCATCACTATCTCTAGGAGAAGCTGATATATGTGGTATACATCTACTAGATCCAGAGACAGGTAGGTATAATATATCATACATAGAGAAGTATTGGCTTGAGGATAAGGCTATACTTGTGAGAGGCTATCTTAGAGATATTGGATTTGTATGTAGAAGATCGTTAACATATGATGAAGTTATTGAAGGTATATTGAGAGGTGAGTTAAAACTTGCATGTAGACAGAGAGGTACAGGTAGTAGAACATTATTGAAATATGTACTAGCTAGAGAATGTAGGAGAAGAGGTCTAGATTTTAATGAAGTTAAGAGTAGAATTAGAGGTCTAGATACTGAGTATAGAACACATATAGATGTTGTACGTGCAATTGTTAGAGGAGAAGCAGATGTTGGTATTGCGATTAGATGGGCAGCAGAACAATATAAACTACACTACATACATATTACATGGGAAAATTTTGATTTTGTAATAAGGCTAGAATCTATAAATAAAGACTCTATTAAAAAGTTTATAGATGTTTTAAAATCTAGAGAACTTCTAGATATAGTAGATAGATTTGAAGGTTATAAGGTGACTAGTGATGTAGGTACTCTTATTAAACCAGTCTAATAGTGTCAATATAATAAGGTTATGACATTTAAAGTTAGGATTAGAGGAATATATGCAACAGCATTAACAAAATTATTACTAGATAGTGGATTTAGAATTGTACAACCATCTCAAGTTATTGTTGATAGATTTAATATTGAAAATCCAGATTACTCACCACCTGACTTAACTATCAAAGATTCTGAAAATGTTAGAGGAGCATTAACACTTATAGGAAAATGTGAAGCTGTTGAAGAGGTTTTAAAAATATTCTACAAAATATCTAGTGAGATAATTGTTTGGAAATGTAAAATTCCACTTCATAGAGTTGTTAGAGGTGTTGTTAAGAAGGTTGAAAGTAGTAGAGTTGTTGTTGATCTTGGAGATGGTGTTGAAGGTATAATACCAACACTATCAGCACCACTATATCGTGAAGGTGATGTAATACCTGTAACTGTTGTTAAAACTGCATTGAGAGATGATGAAGAGATTATACTTAGTACAGATTTAAGACTTGATACAGAGTATGTATCGATAGTTCCAGGTGGTAGAGTATATGTTAGTAGACATATTAGAGATCATGAAAGAAAAGCAGAACTTCTAAGTTTAGGTATGATGTTTTTAGATAAATTGAGTGGTTATGGTATTAAATGGAGAAGTTCTGCACAATATGCAGATAGGGTAAAACTCATTGAAGAACTTGAGAAAGCTATTGAAAAATTTAATGAAATTAGAAATATAGCATACACATCTGAACCATATACAGTAATTCAGGAAGGTGAATGTATTGTTGAAATTTTACCATCATTAGAATTTAGAAGATTTATGGATGATGTTAGAAATAGTGTAATACCTACATTAAAATATCACCACTCACTTAAGATGTTTTTAAAGAAGACATCAATTATAGACTATACTGAACACATATTATCATATGTACAAGATAGGAGAGATGATATTACTAGAGCGTTCATAGACTATGTATATAGTAGGAAGTACTCGATAGTTATTAGACATTGTAAGCCTAATGGTGAGATTATTAAGATAGGTCCAGCAACAGTGTTAGAGTATAATGATGGTGAATTTATACTATTTAGAAGATTAAAACCTGGAGGTGTACTTGATGGTCTTGGTGTTGAGAAGGAGAGTGGTGATTATGCTATTACTCATGCACGTATTGGAAATTACTATCTAGTTCATGCATATTTTAACAAGGATAAGAAATTGAAGGGTGTATATGTCAATATAAATACTCCAATAGAACCTGTGAGAGGTGGTATATACTACATAGATCTATATATCGATATTGTGAAGAGACCTAACGAAGATGTCAGGATTATAGATTTTGAAGAATTTGAGAGATTGAAAAATATGAATGCTATATGTGAAGATTTTTACAATAAGATCTTGAAAATTGTAGATGATATACATGAAAAATTTGACGATTATGTATGTAAGTGTGTTGATTATGGTGAAAATATTGACAAGTATATAAGTCTTTAGATCTATAGTTCAAGATTAGCAAGATATAAATACCTCTAGATGTTTGAGAGAGAAGAGTAATGTCCCTTCGAGTTATTGAGAAACGTATAGATGAAGTCTTGGATATAATGAAAAGACCTGAAAGAGTTAGAAATATTGGTACTTTAGCACATGTTGATCATGGTAAGACAACAACAACAGACAGTCTACTAATGGGTGCTGGTCTTCTAAGTCCAAAAGTTGCAGGTAAAGCTCTAGTACTAGACTACTATGAGGTTGAGCAACTTAGAAATATCACTGTAAAGGCTGCAAACATAAGCCTATACTTCGAGTATGAGGGTAAGCCATACATAATTAATCTAATAGACACACCTGGACATATAGACTTCTGTGGTCATGTAGCTAGAAGTTTGAGAGTTATGGATGGTGCTATACTCGTTGTTGATGCTGTTGAAGGAGTTATGACACAGACAGAGACATATCTAAGACATGCACTTGAAGAGTGTGTTAGACCAATACTCTTCATAAACAAGGTTGATAGATTGATAAAAGAGCTTAGATTAGAACCACAAGAAATTCAGAAGAGAATTCTTGACATAATTAAGGAGATCAATAATCTCATAGAGGTATATGCATATCCAGAGTTTAAACATAAGTGGAAGATAGATCCAGGTAAGGGACAGGTAATTATTGGATCAGCATTACATAAATGGGGTATAACAATACCACAAGCACAGAAAGCTGGTCTAAAGTTTAGTAATATAATTGATGCATATGAGAAAGGATATGTTGAAGAACTTGCACAAGAATTTCCACTATATAAAGCAATACTCTCAGCAGTTATTGAACATATTCCATGTCCAAGAGATGCACAGAAGTATAGAATACCAAGACTATGGAAAGGTGATCTAAATAGTGAGATTGGAAAAGCAATGTTAGAATGCGATCCAAATGGACCAACAGTGATGCTTGTAAGTAAGATGACTAAAGATCCACATGCAGGATTGGTAGCAACTGTTAGAGTATTATCAGGAATTGTCAGTGAAGGTCAAGAAGTATATCTTGTAGGTGCTAAGAGAAGTAAGAGAGTACTACAAGTATCACTATACATGGGTCCAACACGTGTAAAGACTGGTGAGATACCAGCAGGTAACATAGCAGCATTATTAGGAGTTGATGAAGCACAGGCAGGTGAGACAATTGTAGATGTGAAGTATAAGGATGTAATGGTACCATTTGAAAAGTTGAGATATGTATCAGAACCTGTAGTTACAGTAGCTGTAGAGCCTAAGAATCCTAACGACCTTGCAAAACTTGTAGAAGCATTGAAAGAATTATCAGTAGAAGATCCAACACTACAAGTAAAGATTGATCAAGAGACAGGACAGATACTTCTAAGTGGTGTTGGATTTCTACATCTAGAAATTGCTGCATGGCTATTGAAAGAGAGAACAAAGCTAGAATTCACAATATCTCAACCACTTGTAAGATTTAGAGAAACATGTAGAGATAGATCACCAGTATTTGAAGGTAAATCACCAAATAAGCATAACAAGTTTAAAGTATATGTAGAACCACTAGATGAGGAGACAATAAATCTAATACAGAGAGGTGAGATCTATGAAGATCAAGATCCACGTGAGAGAGCTAAAATACTTAGAGAACAGGCAGGTTGGGATACAGATGAGGCACGTGGTATATGGAGTGTAGATGATCAGAACTGTAATGTTCTTGTAAATAAGACTGTAGGTGTACAACACCTAAAAGAAGTTAGAGATTACCTAATACAGGGATTCAAATGGGCATGTAGTGGTGGACCTCTATGTCAAGAACCTATTAGAGGTGTTAAGGTTGTTATAATAGATGCAATAGTTCATGAAGATCCAGCACATAGAGGACCTGCACAGATAATGCCTGCAATTAAGAATGCAATATTTGCAGGACTTCTAGCAGCAAAGCCAACACTACTAGAACCAATACTACTAATAGATGCAAAGACAACTCCAGAAAATATTGGAGCAATTATCGGTGTAATAACTAAGCATAGAGGTAAGATACTTGACATGATACAGGGAGAGTATATGGTAACTATAAGAGGTGAAATACCAGTAATAGAATCATTCACACTAAGTGATGAATTGAGAAGTGCTGCTAGTGGTAAAGTATTTTGGAGCTTACAATTCCATAGATGGGCTCCAGTACCTGAAACAATGTTAACAGACTTAATATTGAAGATTAGAGAGAGAAAAGGATTACCAAAAGAAATACCAAAACCAGAAGACTTCTGTCCACCATACTAGAAGTAAAAATTCTCTCACAAATTTAGAATATTCTTTCTATACTTCTCAAATATTCTTCTACAACTATCATATGATAATCTATTTACAAAATCTAGAACTCTATATTCATCAAATAGGTGTGGATATTGTAAAATTCCTGGTCTCAATTCCTGCTTCTTAATCATTAACGTATATACTATACATCTAGCTGCTAATTGTCTACACCTCTCTTCACTATATGGTTGACCTTCAAGAAAAATGTATGTCAATTCATAACCTGGATGTGATGGAAGTATGATACCTAGCTTTCTAGCACGTATATCTTTAACATCTACACTATATACAAAATCTTTACAAAACTTTTCAAGTATTGTACTGATAGTCTTATGTATAAGACCAGCCTCTACAATATAGTTAAGATTTTTACCATATTTCGAATGAATTTCACATATTTTAAACGCTCTCAATAAATCTCTAATATATAGTCTAAATGCGTCAGCTTTAGCAAACTTAATAACACTATTAACAGCATCTTCAAAACTTCCTGTAAGGATAGTATCATAATATTCTACAAGTGCTTTACTAACATAATTTTCTACAGAATGTACAAACTTCAAAATATCATCAAATTGTAATACCTTATCAAAAAGTTTAAGTTCAATAAAGTGATAAAGTTCAACAAGCTTTGTCAAATATGGCTCTACCTGAAATACAAGCTTACCACTTTCAAGAAGATTCTTAACATACGTATACTGCTCTCTCAAATATTCCGAAAATTCTGAATATAGAAAATCTATATAAAAATCAATATCGAGAACACCTCTACACAATAGCTCTAAAATTCCAAAATCAGGTTCTTCAAGAACTATAACATCACCACGCTCAGCAAGATCATAAAAATCTTTCAAATACTCAATCCTATGCTCAAGAAATACTACTGTTATAGTCACAGAAACACCAAAGTATATAAGTCTATAGGAAGTATATCTACCTTCCTTGGTGCGGGGGGTGGGATTTGAACCCACGCAGGCCTACGCCAGCGGATCTTGAGTCCGCCCCCTTTGGCCAGGCTCGGGCACCCCCGCTATTAGTCTATAACTATGTTTTGAGAAACCCCTTTTAAACGTATCGCAATTATAGAATTCATAGCTAGAAGTTTTACAATTAGCAAGATTTATTAGTGGTAAATAGTGACAATATTTCTATGAAGAAGTCTATTTTAGCAGCAGTAATCGCCATAGTTATAGCTGTAATTATTGCTGGATCATTATATTATTACTTCTACATGTATAAACCGTATAAGAAGACTACTACTGTTGTAGGTAGGAAAGCTCTAAGCTTAGTTAATTTATTGATGAAGAGTGTTAGTAAGAATGTTACAAATATCTATAGAGAATACTCTGGTATTAAGACATCATTCATATTGTATGTAAAGAAGATGAAGGAGAGTCTATCTGGTCCTTCTGAGATTTATTTTGTAGAGAATGTATATATGAAAGATGTCAAATGGGGATTATTAAAAAATAAGACAGGAATGATAGTATATACATATATTGGAAATTTGACAGCTGTAATTAATGGAAAGATTATTCAAAATTCAAAAGTTCAAAATGTATCTGGAATTATGAAGTGTGAAGATTTTAAAGTGCTTATGGTTGAAAGAATTAATGGAAGCTCTGAGATTTGTATTTCAGGAATATTCACTATAGTGAGTGGAAAGTTTAGGAATACTACAAAGATGTCTAAATGTGTAGTATATACACCAAAGATATATGGTATGCAGTATGTTCCACTCGCATTCAAGGTGAGAAGCATGGAGAAGCTTAGTAAATTAATTATCAAATATATAACTGAGCTATTTCTAAAGAATGTAACATATATTGGTGTTAGAGAGATTGGAGGTGCTAAATGCTATCTATATAATCTTAATGAGATTGTAGATATATCTAAGATATTGTCAAATAAGACATTAATTAGAGATATAATTAATGATATTACTAAGACATTGGAGATGAATATTTCTGAAAGTAGGATTGAATCTATTATGAGAACTTTAGCAAGTATTTCAATCTTCTTAACAATGATGGGTCTTGATAAGTGGTATGTAAGTTCTAAATTCTGTATTACAGAAGGTGGAAGAGTACTATACATGTATCTAAATGTTAGAAATCTAAATACAGGATTCTTCAAAGTTAATGTTACTATGAAAGAGGAAGTTGAAGGTTATAAAGAATATTCAAACTATGTAAATACAGAGCTTTTAAGTGAGTTGGAAGGATTAGAACATCTGAAAAAGACTGAGATAACTCCACTAGAGGCAGTAGAACTGTCAATACCACTATACTCAAGCACTGAACCACTCCTATCCTCAGTACTACTAAGTGAGATGATGTATATTGCAACAACATACACATTTAAGACATCACCTCCTAAAGTTGAGGCAGCTAAGACATGTGTAGTACATGTAGCTAATGTTAAACTTAGCGAGAGTGAGATTAAGTTTACATTAATAAATAACTGTACATCACCTATAAGAGCAATATCAATAGCAGTAACCCACGACAGGAAACCAGTATGTATAATGGTATTATTTGGATTTGAAATACCTACAGGAGATAAGGTAACTGTTGACTGTAGTGTAGTTAGTGGAAAAGTTACAAATTGTAAAGTGTTTGGTGTAGAGAAGTATAGTGTTAAGATATTGCCAATACCACCACATAAGTACTGTATGTTAGAGAAGGGCTATCCTGTAAGTATAGCTGTAAACTACAAGACTGGTAAAGTTTCTAGAATTTATCTTGGAGTAGTTAGTTAAGTTTTAGAATATTTTTCAAATATTCTAAAACTTTTTCAATATCTTCATCATTTTCTATACTTGGTACTGGATCTATATATAGTACTACTTCTCTACCATCCTGTTTACCTACCGTTATAGTATATATTCCTTCTCCAAGTATATCTACAACTTTTCTAACCATGTCTATATCTATTGAAGGTTCCTTTCCTACTACTAGTATATTTTTAATATCTTCAATATTTGGAATTACTAAATTTACTTTCACATCTTCAGCACTCATATAGTATCTATGTTCTATAAGTGATACAAGTGCTTGTGCTGTTTCTACAACACCTTCAATATCTGTTTTAGTAAATGTTAATAACATATTAGTTTTACCAATCTTATTAGCTATGTCAGATACATTACATAGATCAAATATGTACAATCTTCTAGGTGTTTGAATATTATTTTTCTCTAATTCTCTATATAGTAATTCTCTTATTAGTGATGTTATTATGAGTTTACTACTATTTATAACTTTTTTAGCATATTTTTCACATATTATTGATATTGGTATTAGTTTGTATGGTGAATATATTCTTAATAGTATTGTGGAGTTTTCTATACGATTCTTCAATTCTTCAATATCTAGTACAGCATTTTCTAACTTTATAATTTCAAATCCAAGTTTTCTAGATATTAAATATTCTAATCTCTTTGGCTCGTCTGTTATTATGTAGTTCATACTCATTTCTTTACTTCAAGAACATTTACTAATGCTGGTATAAGTTCTTCATCTACATCTCTTCTAGTTATTAAGTATGGTGGTAGAAGTCTTAATGTTGTCTTTCCAGCTGATAATGCTAGTACTTTCTCATTTATTAATTTATCAACAAATGGTTCTGCATCTCTTCTAAGTTCTATACCTATCATCAATCCCATACCTTTAACACGTAGGTAGTATTTTGATGTTGATATTTCTTCACTAATCTTCTTCATTATGTATTCTCCAAGCTCTTTAGCTTTTCCTGGAACATCATCTTCAATAAGTAGTTCACATGCTGCAGCTGCAGCAGCCATCACTACTGGATTACCGCCAAATGTTGATCCATGTTCTCCAGGTTCAAATACATCTCCAAGCTCTTTACTAAATACTGTAACTCCAATTGGAAATCCACCTCCAAGTGCTTTACCTGCTGTAAATATGTCCGGTTCAACACCATAGTTTTCGAAAGCCCATATACTTCCTGTTCTTCCAAATCCTGTCTGTATTTCATCAAATATTAGCAATACACCACGTTCTTGAGTAATTCTTCTCAACTCTCTTAAGAAGTCTCTAGTTGCAGGATTAACACCACCCTCACCCTGTATTGGCTCCACTATAACAGCTGCAAGATCTTCAGTAACAACTTTATCAAGTTCGTGCACCACGTTAAATCTTGCAAATCTAACATCAGGTATTAGAGGTTCAAATGGTCTTCTATACTTCTCATTACCTGTAACTGAGAGAGCACCCATAGTTCTACCATGGAATGAGCCTATGAATGCTAAGATTCCTCTTCTCTTAGTTATCTTTCTAGCAGCTTTTAAAGCAACTTCAACAGCTTCAGCACCACTATTTTGAATAACTACTTTTCCAAATTTTGAAGGCAGTAGTCTTGAGAAGGATTTTAAAAATCTTGCACGTGCATCATTAAAAAATGTTAATGAGCATATAGTTAATCTACTTACCTGATCTATAACTGCTTTAACAATCTTCTCATTACAATGACCTAGAAAAGCAACACCATAACCAGTATTACAGTCTAGATACATATTACCATCAATATCCCAAACATACTGTCTCCAACCTCTAACAATTACAACATTCTTCTTCCTATAATATTGAGAAAGTATTGAAAGTTCGATATTTACTATATCCTCCTTCTTCAACATCTAAACACGCAGAGACTAGACTGGTAGAGATAAATGCATTACTACATCACTCAAAATCATCTATATGCTATAAATGCTTTATGAGTACCTGATCTAGCAAGTACTTCAACATCTTTAAAATATTGCTTTAAAATATTGTAAAATCTATCAGACATCTTCAATGGATATACAACTTGAAAAATACCACCATCATTTAAATGCTTATAAGTTTCTTCTATAAGTCTAATATTGAGATTCATGCCTGCAGATATTGGTGGATTACATATAACAACATCAAATTTTAAATCATCGATACTTGAGTATAGATTACTCTTCTTAATTTTAACATTCTTAACATCATTCAATCTAGCATTCATCTTCGCTAGATATATAGCATTCTCATTAATATCAACCATATAGACAGTAGAGTTAGGACATAGCTTAGCATATAGAATACCTAGAATACCATAACCACAACCAAGATCTAGAGCAAGTACACCATCTCTAACAACCATATTCTCAGCAAGAAGAAGAGTACCAGAATCAATATGAGAAGAAGAGAAGACACCTGGAGTTGAAACAATTCTCAAATATATACCTCTAACAACAACATCAAAATACTTAACTCTCAACTTACCATAACTAGATCTCTCAGAGAAATAATGAGACATAGAAACTATAACAAGAAGACAAAACTAAATACATTTCTAATGATGAAGCAGACCCACACAGAACAGATGAAGAAGATGGGAAGGACTGATATTTTATACACATAGTCTAGATAGCTGCTATATTCGATTTATCAATCTTAACAATTTTATAGCCAAATTCTTTAAGAAAGTTGATAACCTTACTATATGTCTGTTCTCTAGTCTCAATCAACAATTTAGGTTTAAATCTACTCAATATCATTTTAGATCCTTCCAAAACTTCAATCTCGCACCTTCAACATCAATTTTAATAACATCTACTCTCTTAAGATTTAATTTCTCTAAAATTAGCATATCTAACGTTGTAGCTTTTACACGAACCTTTCTTCCTCTAAGTTGTATACCTGATACATGCTTCAAACTTTTAGCTGTAGAACCACTTCTACCCGGAGGTACGGTAAATTCAAGAGTGGTATTAACGTTCCATGCGGCAAGGGGTAAGACTATGATGTTATTTAGATTATTTTTCTTAACATTATCCTTTAACACTTTGTAAGTTTCAGGTATCGGCTCTAACGCTATGACAAGTCCTTGAGGACCTACAATTTTTGATGCTAGTATAGTATATCTTCCTAAATGTGCTCCAATATCCACGAAGATAGAACCTCTCTTCAAAAGACGTAGAAGTGTGATCGTGAGTGTATACTCATAGTTAGGATGAAACACAAGCATTCCCTCACAATCGCAGGACCTTACCATGAAATTTTCAAATTCAATATATACTCTAGATGATGCTACTCTACAAAGAAAATCATATACACGATAAATATCTTTGTTAACTAAGCTTGGAATCGTTAACGATATATTAAGAAATCCTGAGAAAAATATTAATATTTTATCTCTAATTCTGGAGGGTAATGTCAAATATAGAGATAGACGTTTGGTTGCAGTGCTTAATAGCTTAGATAAAGTTATATACGTATGTTTTCGAGATACCATGTTTTGAAATGATAGCTCTATATTGGTCTTATTGGTATTCCTTTTTCTTGTAGGTATTTTTTGAGTTTTGGTATTTCTATCATCCTGAAGTGGAATAGGCTTGCTGCTAGTGCTGCATCTGCTATTTTTAATACTTCGTAGAAGTGTTCTATTTTTCCTGCACCTCCTGATGCTATTATTGGTACTGTTATGACATTTTTCAATCTCTTATATAGTTCTATGTCGTATCCTTGTTTTGTTCCATCTGCATCTATACTTGTTACTAGTAGTTCTCCTGCACCTCTCTTAACTGCTTCTATAGCCCACTCTATTGCGTCTAGTCCTGTAGGTACTTTACCTGCCTTTATATATACTTCCCAACTATCTCCACATTTCTTAGCATCTATAGCTACAACTGTTGCCTGTCTACCATATTCTCTAGATATCTCAGTTATAAGTTCAGGTCTCTGTACAGCACCAGTATTAATACTAACCTTATCAGCACCTGCATTAAATAATCTAGAAGCATCTTCAAGACTCTTAATACCACCACCAACAGTTACAGGAATAGTAACAACAGAACAAACATTACGAACAGTCTCAATAAAAGTCTTCCTACCCTCAACACTAGCAGTAACATCAAGAATCACAAGCTCATCAGCACCCTCCTCCTCATACCTAGCAGCAAGCTCAACAGGATCACCAACAACTCTCAAATTCTCAAACTTAACACCCTTAACAACAACATCCTTATCAACATCAAGACAAGGAATAATCCTCTTAGCATAAGGCATAGAAAAACAATACATAGAGAAAATAAAAATAATCCCATCGAAATGCTTAACAGGAATTTTAGGCGAAACGTGAAGAGCGTTTCCAATCTTTAGAAACGCCTCCTCAAACAAAAGAAAAACAGGAAAAGAAGAAAATTTCGAATAATTGAAAGGTTCTCTAGAACCTTTTGAGAATATAAGCTAGGGAAAGCTATGCATGTTTTAGTTGAATTCGTCTAATACTTTCTTTCAATTATCTTCATCATTTTCACTGTCTTCATCATCTTCATATTTATTCATTTTTCTAAATATGTCTAATATTGCATATCCAAGTTCCGTAATTGTATTGAATACTACTTTAATCTTCGCCTTACCTCTAATTAGATATCCTTCATATCTGTTTATTAGTCCTAGTTTTTCTGCTAATTTTAATGTTTGATGTCCATAACCCCACGATCTTAACCATCTCAAAACCTCACGAGTATAAGGATCTCTTCCAAATTTGATAATCATCTCACTTATAGTGTTTAATAATCTAACTATCATACATGAACGTCTTCTAAACATGTAAGCCTTTCCAACATCTAGGAACATTGGTAGTACTACTACTCTCCTATTTATAAACCTATCCTTATGGGAGTATTAGTATCATATACCTATAGTTTCTATGTACTTCCTAGGTAAGTTTGAATAGGTGTCAATGTGAGATTGTGCTATATGGTTGAGTGTGTATTTTGTAAGATTGTTCGTGGTGAATTGAAAGCTTATAAAATATATGAAGACGATTATTGTGTAGCATTTCTAGATATTAATCCAATAAATCCAGGACATACACTTGTAGTAACTAAAAAACATGTTGAAAATATTTTAAATGCAGATGAAGAAACTTTAAAAAATCTCATAATTGCTATACAGAAAGTATCTAAACTACTAATGGAGAAACTTGGTGCTTCTGGTGTAAATATTTTACATAATGTTGGTAAAGCTGCTAATCAAGAGATAATGCATCTACATGTACATGTAATACCTAGATACTCACCTGAAGATATAAAACTTGCAGATTGGTGGCGTAGTGTAGTTAAGAAAGATATTAACTTAGAGGAAGTATATAGGAAGATTATAAGCTAGATATGAAAGATATTGTAGGACCATTTATAGAAGCACTAAAACACCTAATAAGACCTAGAAGAATTAGTGTAAACTATCCTGATGAGTATAGAAGAATACCAGAAAATTATAGAGGTGTAATAATTTTTGAGAAGGTTAAATGTGTAGGATGTAGACAATGTTGTAAGATATGTCCTGCAAAAGCAATAGATCTAAAATATATTAAAGGTATATACATGCCCTGTATAGACTATTCAAAATGTATATTCTGTGAATTATGTGTTGATTTATGTCCAACAGGAGCATTAAGATATGTTAGATATCAGGAGATTGTTGTAGAAAATTTAGAAGTATTGAAGTTAGATACAGATAAACTATCATCAGGATATTCTCTAAATATTGTAGATAGATCTAGAGATGGTAGAGAAGTTGAATATGTTATCAAAGATAGAATAGTAAAATCAAAACTTTCGAAATAGTGTAGATAAAGAATACTAGACAACTACCTATAATATCATTTAAAAAGAGCTATTCTAGAAAATGGAGAGTTATAAAATTACACAAAACATAGCTAAAATATTGATAGAGAAGTTGGAGAAGGGTAGCAATACCATAAAGATTAGAGATATTCTTAAAGAAGTTTCAAATGTAGAAGATTTAGAAATCTTAAAAATGTTTAAGGAAAATTCTGAAATATCAATATGGAATATAGCTTTTAAAATTATAAAGAAGATTTTTAATATATATAGAAGTATTAAAAAGATACCAATATCATTGCATATATTGAAGATAGTTGTAGAATATATACAACCTGAAACATATGAAGAATGTGCACAATATCTAACATACATATCAACATTTGAAGAATTATCTCTTGAGAATAATAAGATAGTTGTTAAATTTGTGAAATATCCAATAGCTTCAATCGACCTATACTACAAGTTGAGTAAGTTTGTAGATATACAAATCGTTAATAGTGAACCAATATCAATAGCATTAGATGTTGATACGATAGAATATACATTTTTAGAAGAGTTTTTTAAGAGAATACTTGATTTAAATATTGTAGTGTCTGAGATTGTAGATTTATTAATATTTGACTATGAGTATAGTAATGTTAAGAGTTATGTTAAAAATGTTGATAAAGCTTCTAGATATGTATATAGGAATCTTAAGAAGACTCTTTTAAGATTTTTAGAAAATATTGACAACATCTACAGTATATTAGAGAGGTTGTCTATAGTTGATTATGTATCTATTGTAGATATTTGTAGAAGTAAGATTTTTGGTAAGTTATCTAAATTAAACTCTCGTGATGGTATTATTGTAGAATCTCTAGATAAGCTTATTAAAGTTAATAACTTTTTAATTATTTGGCATTGTTAGATATCTTAGATATTGTCAATATAATGTGTATGTCCTTGCCCTTATACTCCTCTTCTAATGTATCTATAATTTCCTTAATATCGTTTATTTTTAGTGGTCTTATTACTACTCCTCTAATATCTACATGTTTTTCAAATTCTTCCACATATGCTATCATGTTGTTATTTTGTATTATTTTCTCTCTAATCTTCACATCTCTCTCTACATATTTTCCATATATTATTACTATGTTTCTACATATTCCATATCTTATAATTTTCTTAAGTTCTTTCTCTATTTCTTCTTTGTCGAATATTCTTATGTGTGCATGGTCTATTCCTACTATTTCTATCGGTTTTTCACATTTTTCTGTTATTGTTATTTTGTATGGTTTTGTATCGAATGCTCCTGGGTCAAATAGTTTGTATTCTACATTTTTTATCTTTATTTTATACATATTTTTTGGTTCTTGTATTGTTCCATATACTGCTAGACATGTTAATTCTAGTACATTTTCTTCTGTAACTTCTCTACCGTCTATCAATATGTCTATAATTTTTACCTGTCTTCTAAATCTTTCTATTGCTTCAAGTGGTATGTTTGGTATATATCCTGTCGGTATATCTCTACATATTGTATCTTCACCACATTTTATTCTTCTAGTTTTTGGATCAACACCATATCTATGAAGCATTATTATTGCCTTACCTGATCTATGTCCAGGATTTTCATTACCAGCAACAACTATCCACCTAATATTTGGATTTGCAAGAACATTACAGATAACTTTCTCAATACCGATATTTGCAGTCTTACAAAAACCTGCAATAGCAACACCCATATCAACTACATGTCTAATAATCTCTCTACCAACATCATCATCAAGAGGAACAAGAACAGCACAAGGATGAAACTTATTACCAACACATAGAATAGCAGGTTCAACAATCCACAAATCAGAAACAGAACACTTAAACACCATAACAATAAAAACAAGAGAAACCCTTAAAAACTTATACATACCATACACAATAGACAAAAAAGCCCCGGTAGTATAGCCCGGTCAAGTATGCGGGCCTTTCGAGCCCGTGACCCGGGTTCAAATCCCGGCCGGGGCACCAAGAGTAGAGTACTCTAAATTTCAGTCGCCCATACCTTCATCATACCTTAGAGCTCCTGAAGTCTCATCATCGTTAAAGTTGTACTAATGAAGAGATACCTCGGGACTGATTGATGAAGAATATTCTCCCGGGACTGATACGTTAAATCTTTAGAGGTTTATTAAGTTTGGCATTGAGGTATTCGTAATATAGTGACTTTAGAAAGTTTTAGATATTGTACTCGCAGCTAGAGAGTAATAAGGAAAATTCAGCATGTTAAGTATCACACTTAATTCAATAGTAATTAATAACATAATGTTCTTACTGAGTTATAATTTAGCTTTATGTCAGCGTAATAAAATGATGATGAAGTATCTTAGTTAAGTGTAGGGTCTTATTAATTTCTTAAGTATTGGATTGATATGAGAGACTCTCTACATGAGGTAGAGAGTGTTGAGATTTTTTGTAGAGAGGTATTTAATAATGAGTGTGTAGTTAATGTTTTGAGAATCTTTTCTGATATTGTGAGTAGGTATGGTGCTACTGTATTTGCTAGATGGGCTTGTCAGAAAGTTAGAGGTGGTAGGAGTGTTAATTATGAACTTAGGATCTATTTTAAATCTCCTAAGGTTACATCTACTCAAATAGCTAGAGAAGTGTGTGAAGAATTGAGAAGGTTGGGTTATGGAGCTTATGTACGAAGTAGAGATACTTTCATAACTGTTAGAAGAGGTAAGGAGGAGCTTGCAGTAATTTTATATAAACTCGGTATTTTGAGAGAGTTAATACCAGATAAAGCACCTGTTAAGGTGAGAGAAAGTATTGAGAAAGAATTGAGGAAGATAGAGCAGGGTTATATAATTTGTGAAATACCTGAACAAGAATTAGAAAAATTCTACAAAAAGTTTATAGAGTATGTAAATGAAAAATTTAAAAAACTATTACAGAAATATGAAAATGAGAAGAAAGTAATTGAAGAATTAAAAGAAGAATTTGGAAATCTCTACATTAAGCTACCCATAACAATTGATGAGATTAGGAGAAGAATTCGGGAAAATATCGACTATATAACATGGTTAACAATATGTGACGGAATAACAAGCATAATAGTAGAAAACAACGTAGACATTCTAGAATATGGAACAACAAGACACGAACTACCAACAACAATCACAAAAGCATTAGGATTCATAAAACTGAAAATAACAGGAAAAGACAACAAAACAGGAAAATTACACATAGTAGCAACATGCAGCAACTACATAGCACAAGAATTATTTAAACAAGAAATACCAGAAATAGACTACATAATTAGAAGAATTAGGCAGATATTAGGCTTGGCTAAGAGTATACTAGCTAGCTATCTGAAATCTCGCGGAGTTGAAATACAGGGAGGCAAAGTTAAGGATATAAATGCTACACTCAGAGCAATGTACATAAAGGGGGAGATCAATTTTGAGGAAATAGATGCCTTGGCTGAACAGTCTAAGGACTTGATAAGCACTTACTTAAATGATGAAATTAAGGCATTAGCAGGAGAGTTCGATGGAGATGGTGTAGTTATAAAGAGAGGAGAAGATGATTATGGTGTAGGTATAGCACTTGCACCATATACTGTGAAGGGATTTGCATCACTGCTTCTTTTGAAATATCTTGAAGCTAAGAAACTGATAAAGATAAATGGCTTCCAAAATGAGAAACTTGTCGTCACAATGTGGTTATCTCCCAAGACTCGATATGCGTTAAGCATTCTCATGCAGCATTCTGTAAGACGTGGTAGAATCGGCATACTTAATGAAAGGATTACGACACATATGATTGAAAAATCGATTGTAGATCCAAGGATGGTAATCGATGCAATAAAGGAAGTAATTGCATTTACAAAAAGTCTTGGAGTTTCAATTAGGGGAAAGATTGGAATTTGGAAAAGTAGAGGCGAGAGGAGACTTATAGTGTACCTAAAATTTTCCAAGAATAACCAATATAGTAACAGAGACATTAAGCTTGCAAAGATCGCTGATGAGGTCGTTAAAATACTTAGAAATCATGGACTAGGTGCAAGAAGACGTACAAAATCAGCATTAGTAGAGGTCACGAAAGGTAAAATTGAACTGTTATACATCTTACTCAAGCTAGGATTGATTGATAAAGACGTAATAGCAACATTGAAAGACTTACAAGGACAACTACTAAGAATATTAATGGCAAGATTTGAAGAACTGAAGAGTAGAGATAATGAAATAGAGAGACTGTTAAGCGACATCGATGTTAAATAGATGTCTTAGCTTCAGCAACTCCTTCTAATTAATAGGGAAGCTAAAAATAGATACTTAATGTCTCCATCCTAAGAACTATATTGTCAAGAACATAGTTAAAAAATAAACTCATTCTCAAACTAATTTACCACATTGTCTAGGGATATTAAGCTCAATAAAACGTTTAACAGTTAACAATGTATCATAAACCGTTACAAAATTGAAATGCATTATCAGTTTTAAAATCATTATAATTAAACTATTAAAATGAATGTTAACAGAGAAAGCAGTAAGAGAAGTATAATAGTAAGTACTTCTAAGGAACATGAATGTATTATTGATGTATGTATTACGTATTACACCCTTCTACCCCTCCTTCCGCCAGGCGGCCGTATTATGTCGTGTGGTATTGGTGTTACGTCTTCTATTCTTCCTATTATTAGTCCTGCCCTTGCTAGTGCTCTTATTGCTGCTGCTGCTCCTGGTCCTGGTGTTTTTGGTCCGTATCCTCCTGGTGCTCTTACTTTTATGTGTACTGCGTTTATTCCTCTAGCCATTGCTATTTGTGCTGCTTTGTATGCTGCCATCATTGCTGCGTATGGGCTTGGCTTGTCTCTGTCTGCTTTAACTACTTGACCACCACTTACTCTAGCTGCTGTTTCAGCTCCTGTCAGGTCTGTTATTATGATTATCGTGTTGTTATAGCTACTATATATGTGTGCTATACCCCATCTAAGCTTTCTACCACCAATACTAGTCTGTACAGGTCTAAGCTCAGGAACTTGTATAGATATTGGAAGCTTCTCCTCAACCTTAACCTCACCAGGCTTCTCCTCAACACTAGCTTCAGAAATCTTCTCTTCAGAAGACATGTCAACCCTATCGAAAATTTGAAATATTTAAACGTGTCGTTACTTCCAAACACCAACAAAAGTATTATTTAAACACACAACCTTACCAACATTAAACTTCACACAAATCCTAAAAACACCAGGAATGTTTGGTGTACATGGAGTAACATAAACCTCACCACCATATGGGACAGATATATTAACCTTCCTACTACACACAACAATCTTACCATCATGTGGAGGTGTTAGATATACCTCAACAATCCTTATAGGGTATATCTCAAGTAGATCTTCTGTACAATACTTAGGATCTAGACTAACGGTTAGTATAGTAGTATTTGGCACAACACTAACCCTAACACCCATACTAACACACCTCTCAAACTCCTCCATCATGGAAATCTTAGACTTAACATTCACATTCTTAACACTCTTAACAAGAGCTAAATAACCTCCAAAAATTACAAGTCCCAAAACAACAATCACCACACCAATTAGAGACCAAAACCTCATACATGTAGTCACATTGACAACACTTAAAAATATTTCTGAGAATAGACCTCCCATGAAGAACATTATACACTACATATTGATAATATCCATAATACTTACACTAACCATAACATTAACAGCAAGTGCATACATAGTATTAAAATCAGAAAAGACAATATATATCGAGAATATTGGAAATGTACAGATACCAATAACAATACAAAACACAGAAGACACATACATAACAACAACACTAGACATAGTATTGAAAGATGTCTTAAGAAGTATAATAGCACAGAGTGAAACATTACAGATTACATTAAGCCCTTATGAGGAGAAGACAATATTAATAAACTTATCGATACCTAGACCTAGCCTATACAGACTTGTAGTATCCGCAGAATCTTACTCAAGTAACAAACTTGTACTAGAGATTGTTGCTGTTAAAAACGTTGAAACAGACATATACCAGATTGGACCATTCATAGTAGCAGCAATTGAAGAACCAAAAGGATATACAATACAAGACTTAGCAAAATATGCATACTACGCATATAGATGGTACACCTCACATGGAATAAAACTAGCACCACCATGCATAGGAAACAAGTACGTAATAGTGATACATTACTTAGGAGGTTCAACACTCGGGATAACATACTACGTATATTATTATTACCCAACTACTGAAAGGATTACTAAAGTGTGTATAGACCGCATAGGAATAAACACAACACAGATAAGCTACAATCCACTGGATCAACTCAAGGAGACTATAACGCACGAGCTATTTCATGTGGCTCAGGACTATTATGTAAAGAGTAATAAGTATCTAGATTATCAGTATTATGGATTAAATAATTTATGGCTAATTGAAGGTGGAGCTGTTGCTGCACCATACTTCGTATGGAATCATACAATATTTCCAGGATTACAAGGGTGGTCTCAGGATTATCTGGAGTATTATCATATGTATGTTACAGATCCAGCCTGGTTTATATATGCGAAGTTTGTTAATTGCTATAAGGCGTGTATAAACAGTGGGAGATATCCTTCAGAATGTTATGATTATTGTTCCTCAGAAGTGTACGACTATTCGTATCTGTATGCACCGTTGGTGTGGTATATATTTGATATCTATGGACTTAATTCTGAAACCATGTATATGTTGTATACTAATGCTACACCGTTCTATGAGAGGTCTGTACTTTCTGCACTATATTCTGCCTATGTAGATATGGCTAATGGATTTAAACCTATAAGAAGATACAAGCCTTCGTTTAATGTTGAAGGTTCAGACTTCTATGTAAATATTTCTTCTAGAGCTGCTAATTACTACACTGTTAATCTAGATGGTGCGGGTATGTACGTTGTTAAGTATAGTGTTTTGAGATGTTTTAAATATGAAAAAGTTGGCTATGCAGATTACAGTTATGAAGAATGTACTCCTTCTAAGAATGATGTTCTACTTTACGCCTATATCAATGGTAGTTTTGTGAGGTTAGAAAACATGTCTCATATATATGTCGGTAGTGGAAGTTTGAAGCTTGTCGTTATTGGTAGAGATATCCATGCTATACATTCAACATATCTTGTACATATACAGTTCCATAAGGTTACTGTCCTGGAGTGCGATTTTGATCATAATAGTAAGCTTGATCTTAACGATGTTAAGTTGTTGTTAGAGATTCTTGTTGGTCTATACCGTAGTAATGTTCCATGTGATTTAAATCATAATGGTAGGCTTGATATTGGTGATGCTGTGCTGTTGTTTAGAAAGGTTGTTGGTGGTTAGTTAGGTTGTTAGTTCTGTTTTTAAAATTCCTAATTGTACCTGTATTGGTGCTGGTTGTCCTGGTCCGAATACTGGTTCTCCTTTTATAAATCTCCAATAGTATGGGCTTGTTGGTGCATAGCTTATCTTATCTTCTAAATCTCTAGGTACTAAAAATCCTGGTGCGTTTACTACTCTGCCATCTACTGCTATGTGTCTATGTACTATTAGTTGTCTTGCCTCATGTATACTTCTTGCAAGTCCTTTCCTATATACTAACGTTTGTAGTCTTCTCTCTAGTATTGCACGTACATCTAGTCCTAGTATGTAGTCTAGTGGTACGTCTGGATCTGGTATATATCCCATCTTGTATAGTTTCATCTTAAACTCACCTTCAACTTTAGCTCTCTCTTCAGGTGGCATTGCTAGCATGTTTCTTGCACGTCTCTTAATCTTCTTCAATATTGTCATTGCTAACCATAGTTCTCTCTTATTTCTAAGACCATACTCACCTACTAGTTGAAGTTCCTCCATTAGTAGCTGCTTATTCCATAGTTTCATTGGTTTACCTTCAATCCACTTCTTTCTAGGCTTCTTAGGATCACCCATATCGAGTCACTACCACTATGTTATTGTGGTTATAAATGTTGTCTCTTTTATCTATATGCCTTCTGTCTTTTAGATCTTGCATGTTTAATACCTGGCTTCTTAGGTTCTGTTCTTCTTGGATCACCCTTAATCATTGATGGGTCATACTTCATGTATAGTTCTAGAAGTTCAGGGCTTTCAAAATATGCTACAAGACCTCTAGCTATGGCCATTCTAACAGCAGATGCTTGTCCCATCACACCTCCACCTCTAACATTTACATCAATATCAACTTTAGATACTAAATTCCTACCTGCAAGTATTAGTGGTTCCATCATTTTCAATCTAGCCATCTCTATAGGCCAAATCTCTACAGGTACACCATTAATCTTTACACGTCCAATTCCAGGTCTTATTATTGCTCTAGCTATTGCAGTCTTCTTCTTACCTACAGAAATAACTACCTTATACTCCTTCTCAACTCTAACTTCAACTCCAGGAATCTCTCTTGGAAGTTTCTTAACAACTTCCTGTTCAGTAGACATTATGGTCTGTTACTATTTTTGAAGAATTTTAAAAGCTTTTACCGAGATTGTGACTCTACCTTACTAGCTTTCTGCTTCTCTAACTTATACTTTAACCATCTCTCCCAAACTTCTTGAGCCTTCTTCCACATCTCCCACTTATGAGGTTCTAAATGTTTCCAAATTTCTTCAAGTGTTACATACTTAGCACCAGGTCTTGGTCTATAGACAGTCTCTTCAAACACTATCCTAGGCTTATTGATGTAGTCTGGTGGAATACCCATATATACTCTAATTCTCTTCAATGCTTTCCTACCTCTCCAATACTTCCTAGGAAGCATACCACGAATAATTCTCTTAAGTATTCTATCAGGTCTTCTAGGAATCTTAGGACCAACCTTCTCAGGATTGTAGTGAGTTCTCCATTCAGTAATCTTCTTCTTATACCAGTTTAATATCATGTTGAAATCTCCTGTAATTATAGCCTTCTCAGCATTAACAACGACAACTCTCCTACCTTCTAAAGCTAGCTTAGCTACGACAGATGCTAATCTACCAGCTACACATCCTGATGCATCAACAACTACCTCATCTACCTGTGGTGGATTTCTACCAGGCCAATGAATAACCTCACTCATCTTTCTAACCGTCAAGACAATACTCCTATTTAAACTTCTCCAAACATTAACAATATATGAAACTACTTGATGTAGACATTCCTAGACTACTAATCACAGCACCTAGAGGTAAGACAGGTAAGACAATTACAACATTAACAATAGCACTAGCATTAATATCGAAGTACGGATTGAAAGTACAGACATTTAAAATTGGTCCAGATTTCATAGATCCAACATACCACTCAACAATAACATCAAGACCGTGTAGAAATTTAGATCCATATCTTCAAAATCCACAAAAAATTATTAATAGATTTATAACATATTCAAAAGATAGTGATATAGCATTAATAGAAGGTGTATTTGGAATATATGATAGTCCTGACATAGAAACACAGATTGGAGAAACAGAAATTATAGCAAGAATATTAAAAACACCAATAATACTTGTAATAGACTCAGAAAGAATAAATAAATCAATAGCAGCAATAGTTAAAGGTTTTAAAGATTATGGAAAGATGAATATTAGAGGTGTAGTAATTACAAATATCGTAAAAGAATCTCAATATAGAAAAATTGAGAAGATAATTGAGAAAAGTTTCAAAGATATTGAAATACTGGGATACATACCTAAGAGTAGTAAGTTAGAAGAATTATTCAAGTATAGACATCTAGGACTAGTACCAACACTTGAAAGTGGTACTAGAGATCTAATATATGATAGTTTGAAAAAAGTTATAGATTTCATAGATATTGATAAGATAGTTAAGATAGCTAGAGAAGCAGAGACATTAAGATGTATTGGAGAATTTGAGATTTTTGAAAATGTTTTAAGGAAGATAAATATTGGTATTATAATTGATAAATCATTCACATTTTACTATCCTGAAGTTATCGAACTTTGTATAAACTATTCAAATAAGATGTATATTTTAGACTCTATGGAAAATACATCAATACCTACAGACGTAGACCTTCTAGTTATAGGTGGTGGTTTTCCTGAAGTTTGGGCTGAGTATATAAGTTCTAATAAACCATTTTTGAAAAGTGTGTATAAATTTTATGAGAAAGGTGGTTTTATATATGCTGAATGTGGTGGTCTAATGTTTTTAACAGACTGCATTGTGTATGGTGGTGATTGTTATGATATGTGTAAGATATTTGAAGCATGTACATACATGCTTAATAGACCTGTTGGTCATGGTTATGTTCTTGCCGAAATTGTTGATAGAATTCCAATAGGCTCTCCTGGTAAGATATTTAGAGGTCACGAATTTCATCATAGTAAGATATATCTAAAGGATAGAGATGTTAAAATTTGTTTAAAGTTGTATAGAGGTAGGGGTATTGGTGATGGTAGAGATGGACTTCTAAAATATAACACATATGCACAGTATACTCATATACATCCTAGCTCTTACAATCATATTTATCACATAGTTAATTATATTGTTAATGTCAAGTTGCTAGGGTCATCAAATTAAGTCTCTTAATAAAGTATATAATTGTATGGATATTCTACAAGAGCTAGTAACAAGACTTTCAGAAGTTATTGATAGACATCTTGATGATATAGAATTATCAATCTTGCGAGTATATTCTTACTATGGTAGTATTTCTCTATATAAAGCTTCTATGCTTGCAGGATTTGCAGTTAGCACTACCTATAAGAAAGCTAAGAAACTTCTCGATCTAGGTTTTCTAAAGTCAGATTCACTACATACTCACAGAATTACCGTTAAAGGACTTCTTCAATGTATTGCTCAAAATGTTGAAGATTCACCATATCTTATAAATAAGATTAAGCTTATATGGAGAGTAGATTCTAAATTCGAAGAATTATGCTCATACCTGATAGTGTTTGCGAGGAGTTTAAAAAGAATTGGAATAACGATATCACAACTTGATAATATTGATGAGTTTAGAAATACCGCAAAGTACATATTTACACCACTGATGTACTACCTACTTGCAGACACTGTACACAGTAGATCACTTGTAGAACTTATATCAAAAATTTTAGGTGTTGATCCTGAAATTGTTAAAAACTGTGAGAGACTTATCATAAAGTCTTTTAATGATTTCTTTGTAATATTTACATTGAGAATGCTTTCAATTATTGCTGGTAGTAAGTCTAAAGCTGTGATACTTCTGTATAATGGTAAGGATGAGATTGATGTTATGGATCTCTGTACAAATACTATTGAAGAGATTAAGTATAGAATTAAGAAGTTTAGAGATAGAAATATTGAGATTTGTGAATTATAGTTATATCTAGATCTTACTTAATTATGTCTTCGAATAGTGCTGCACTTATAGCCATCATATCATTATCAATTCTAGTTCCAATGTATCTCTTGTTTTCATCTGTTCTTCTGAGGTATAGTGGTTGCCATCCATATCTTGTCCATCCTGGTGCTTTATCTAGTGGCTTTATGTAGTCTTCTGGTTTTGGTAGTCCTGTTAATTCTACAAACTTGTCCCATCCTATCCTCGTTATGAAGTCTCTTAGTCTTTCACCCTTCTTTGCATTTGATACCCATACATCTACTACTCTCTTAATTACTGCTACTAGTGTTGGCCATCTTGGTGGTTCTGCTGGTACGAATGGTACTAGTACTCTAGACATTCCTGGTCCTACTCCTGTGTTTGCGCATTTACCACCAACCATTACCATCACTCCAATCTCATTTGGATCGTATATTATTGCGTCACAGAAGTCGTGACATCTTCCACATGCCATACATGTCTGTCCTCTTATCTCTGCTCCTATTGGTCTTCCTTTCTCATCTTTAAGCATCTTTATGTCTCCTACTGGACATGCTTCTAGTAGTGATCTTGGTGGGCATAGTACTCTAATTCTCCAACCTTCCATCATTGGTACACTTGCTGGATATCCTACAATTCCTATGTCAGCAGCGTCGAATCCTCCACCACAAGCATTTGGACATGCTGATACTTTAATTGTGAGTTTTGCTGGTAATTCTTTCTGTGTATATTCCATCAATACATCTCCAAGTGCTTTCTCTACTGTTACAGCATCAATTACTGCTGTTGTACATGTGATATATGTTGAACATATCTTAATGTTCCAGAGTCTGTTACCCCAGCCACCTACTAGATATCCCTTCTCTCTCAACTCTTTTGCTAATGCTCTTGCATTTTCCTCACTATCACACATTATTATTAGGTTACCCATCTTTGATGCTTCTATCCATCCAATACCATACTTATCTGCTAGATCTAGAAGTTCGTACATTGTCTTTGTACTAACTCTTACAGGTAGGATAATCTTGACAAGGTATAGCTTTTCACCTGTCTTAGATGTTACTTCTATAATTCCTGGATCTATAATCCTTCTCTTAATCCACTTACCATAGTTTCTCAAACATATTGGTGGTAACCATGAGTGTGGTGGATAATATCTCCAAAGTTTTTCTGGTCTATTCTGAGGGTGTAGTGGATGTTTTCTAAGCTCGTCTAGTGGTGCTGTTGCAAGCCAGTCAAGTATTGACTGCACTGTTGTTGTCATTGAATTTACCCTAAAGTTATCCATTTATAAATAGCTATTTCACAACTGATGTAGAATAGCTATTTATAAATGCATTGGTAATAGTTGATAACTAAGATGTCTTGGAAGGTTCAATCAAGGTTTGGATATCCAACAGGATCAGCACCATCACCTGAAGAGGTATGGCCTGAGATGAAAGATCCTAAGAAGGCTGTTGAGAAGGCTAGACAGATTATTGAGGAGATGAAGAAGGGCCCATGGCCATCATTTGTTAAGGAGGCTGAGAAGTCTCTCTATCCAGTACTTGCATGGGCTATTGGTGTAGCTATTGGTAGATCTCCATGGGATACTGGTGCATCTCCAGTACCTGGAGTATACTGTGGACTTCTAGGTAGAGTATTCCACGCAACTGTTGAGCATATAATTAGAGAGGGAGCACCTGAGGAGTATAAGAAGTATGAGGAGTGGGGTATACTATATGCAGGTAAGGTCTATGAGGTACATGCTAGAGTACTCTCACCACCAGCAGGTATAATGTCTACAAGCTTAATGAGAACTATATGTGAGATAACTGACAAGTTTGGATGGGGCATATTCCAGCTTAGAGGTGGTACAGGTGCAATGCCAATCATAATGAGTGACCAAGCAAAGGTTGAGAGACTAGTAATGGCTATTAGACTACTAACACCAACAGATGTTGGAGGTTCAGGAGACGTACTTAGAATGTGGACATGCTGTCCAGGACCAGCAACCTGTCCATTCGCATGTTATGATACAATACTATGGTGGGGTGAGATTGGTAGGAGATTCCCAGACTGGGAAACATATCCACAATTCCCATATAAGATAAAGTTCAAACTATCGGGATGTCCACTAGACTGTATAAAGGCTTTAGTAGGTGCAGACTACATAGTTATTGGTACATGGCTTGGAGCACCTGAGATAGATCAGGAAGAGTTTAGAAAGATGGTTAAGACAGGAGAGGTAGATCCAAAAGAGATTGTTGAATCATGTCCAACAGGAGCATTAACATGGGATGAACAATCACTAGAATTGAAGTGTGATGGTAGAAAGTGTGTAAAGTGTATGAACTGTATAATTAGAGCAAACCCAGCAATACTACCTGGAAGAATTAGAGGTGTAACAATACTCATAGGTGGAACAATTAAGAGTAGAGTTGGTCCAAAGATGGGCTCAGTATTAATACCATTCATAAGAGTAACACCAGAGAATGAGAAGAAGGTAATTAACTGGTTCCTAGACCTTGTCGAGAAGAAGATTGTTGCAAAGTGGGCAGATACAGCATTCGTTAGAGAGAGAGTTGGAGACTTATCAATTAGAAACACATGGGAGAAGTTCCTTAAAGAAGTTGTAGAACATCCAGCACCTGACCTAGTAATTAGAAAAGAACCACCACCAGAGCCATACTACAAAGATGCTATACCATTCGCAATGATACCAAGAGATCAGAAGTGGAAATATGTTGAAGCTCTAAAGAAAGCTTTAGGACTTGCATAACTCCTTAACAACACTTTCCGATAAATATTTTAAAAATCTCTCACAGACTTTAATAATTCTCAAATCTTTGAAAACTTAAATATCATCAAGATTTGAAAATTTCATACAGTCTTCATTAATTATTCATAAAGTTACAGAGGGTAAAGCTTAATAGATACTCATGTATCTATTGATTACGGAGATTAGGTATGGCAGAATTGCCAAAACCTCCATCACCAGAATTTGAATATGAGGTTATACAAGACCCAAGCTTGCCACCAGGATGGGTAAAGCTTAGACTTAAGAAAACAGGTAAGGAGATAATACTTGACGAAGACAGATTCCTGCAGAACCCAGAGGCATGGGATGAGTTTGTTGCAGAGTTCCTATTCACAATGTTTGAGAAGTATGGAGAGAGAATGACCGATGAGCATTGGAAGATTGTTAAGTATCTACATGAGTACTATGTAACATATGGAGTTTGTCCACCAATAAGAATGTTAGTTAGAGAAACTAAGACAGACCTAAAGAGAATTCACGAACTATTTCCAAACGGACCAGCAAAAGGTGCATGTAAGGTAGCTGGAGCACCAAAGCCAACTGGATGTGTCTAATCAACCTGTTTAAAACATTCTTCTCAACTTGACATTCTAATCTATAAACTAGGTTAAACACTACTTTTCTAAACTAAATTACTTTTAAAACATTCAATCTTACAACTCTCTATTCATGTTTTTCTAGAGTTAACACTTATTATTCTAGTAGTTTCTATCAGTTTGAGAGTATGGATAGTACATACAGCATATACTGGAAGCTTGCTTGGAAAATAGTTGAGAGTGTTAAAGTTCCTCTTGGAGCTGCAGTATTCATATGTGCACTATATGTAGCATTTGCATATTTTGCAACTGCGGTACTTATAGTTGGTATAATATATAGACTTGCTAGATGGGCTGCAACACCTAAAGGTCCTAATGGACTTTACTGGGGTCTATACAGATTAACACTATATCCAAATGTTCATAGTTATTGGAAAGCTCTTGGTTGGATACTTGTTAGAATGTTCACATTCTACACATTACTGAAGGAGAATTATGGATATAGATCTGTAGGTTTTTGGTTTGGTCTAATACTATTCCACTATTGTATATGGTCTACACTACTATTCCACGGTAATAATATTGCATATGCTGTAGGTATGTACTTCCATGTTCCTGAAAGTATGAAGTATTGGCTTGGTCTTGGTGCTGGAGCATTAGCATTTATATGTCTAATATTCTTAGCTATAAGAAGAGCATATGTACAGGCACATACAAAGGTTAAGATTAACTATATAGATGATTGGCTTCTAATATTCCTGCTACTCATAATACTTGGATTTGGACTTGCGGCTAAGATAACTGCATATCCAACATCATTTACAGAATCTGCAGTTTTAGCATATGTGAAATCTCACTACAGTACAGGACCATTAGCACCTTATATCCACCAGGTCTATGAGCTTATGAGAGAGTATGGTAGCGTGATGTTTATGCTTATTGGTGAGTGGTTTAGAGGTTTAATGACTGGACATATAATGCATGCTATTAAGGCAATGTATCTAGAGATGATATATCACCCACTAGAACTTGTACATGTATTCTTTGCAGAGCTATTCCTAATATACATACCTTGGAGTAAGATGATACACATGTTCATGTTCCCATTCAATCCAGCACTTTACGGCAAGTTTGAACATAAAGATACAGCACTTAACCTAGCAATAGATATAGTCGAGGGTAGAAGATAATATTAGGTGAGTGAGTATGGCTGAGAAGAAGATTCCTCCACCAATACCATCATTAAAGAGAGATCCAATACCAGAGAGTCCAAAGTATGAAGAGTGGAAGAAATGGTATGCTGAGAAGTTTCCTGAAAGTAGCAAGTGGATTAATGCTAGAAAGCTAGTTGTTGAAAAATTCTTAAGAGAAGCTGAGTTCATACCTGGAGGATTTGTAAAGACTAGAGATCTATGGTTTAAGCTAAGTCCTGAAGAGAGAATTAGATACTTCATAAATAGGTTTAGAGAGATGTTAAGAAACAATAGAGCACTCAGACTATATCTCGAGAATTGTACGCACTGTGGATACTGTATTGATAAATGTCACATGTGGATGGCTACAAGAGATTACCATAACTCTCCTGTAGGTAGAGCAGATCTCATAAGATCAATATTCAAGTACTATGATAAGCTTACAGGTAGACTATTTAGTAAGCTTGTAGATGCTAAAGAACTTACAGAACAACTACTTGAAGAACTTTGGATATACTTCCACCAATGTACTGAATGTAGAAGATGTGCATACTTCTGCCCATTTGGTATAGATACTGCAGAAATTACTAGAGCAGTACGTCAAATATTTGCTGAGATGGGTATGGTTTACGAGTTTGTTGGCAATACTGTGAGATCACTAATGTTAACAGGCAATCAAATGTTCCTAAATCCAAAAGCCATTAAAGCAGTATTTGACTGGGTTGAGGAGGAGTTGAAGGAGGAGACTGGTCGTGATATTAAGATTCCACTAGATAGACCAAAAGCTAAGATACTATTCCTACCATCATCAACGGACGTATTCACAAACATAGACACATTGAAAGGCTTTGTAAAAGTAATGTACGCACTTGGACTACAGGATAAGTATACATTTAGATCAGAAGTATTTGAAATCGGCAACTTTGGACTATTCGTATCAGATTACCACCTAATGAAGCAGGGTAATAGAATTGTGGAGACAGCTGTGAAGATAGGTGCTGAACTTGTAATATTTGGAGAGTGTGGTCATGGTTGGAGAGCATTTAAGAATTATGTAGTTCCTGAACTTGAGAAACGTGGTATTAAGGCAATACACTTCCTACAGCTAGTTGCATGGGCTATAAAGAAGGGTAAGTTGAAAGTTAGAAAGTTAGACTACGTTGTGACATATCACGATCCGTGTAATCTAGCTAGAGCCGGAGACCTAATTGAAGAACCTAGAATAATTCTAAGAGCTGTTGCTAAAGAATTTAGAGAAAGAGAACATAATAAACATAGAACACTATGCTGCGGTGCTGGAAGTGGACTACTTGGAGATGATGTAATACCACTAAGAGTATGGGCTGGATGGCCATCAGTATATGACTGTTGGAAGACAGGTGCACAAATAATGACAACACCATGCTCTATCGATAAAGCACAATTCCCAGTAGTTATAGAATATCACATACCTGGACAATTAATGTGTAAGGGAGTGTCAGACCTAGTTGGATGGGCTTTAGAGTTATAAAAATTGAAATATTTCCACTTTTCTCACCTTTAACATTATAGATTAATATTTAAATTTAAAATATCTAAACCCAACTGTGACAGGTTTTGTCTATATTATAGGTGTTGGACCTGGAGCTCCAGATCTCTTAACATTGAGAGCTATAGATAGGTTAAGTAAAGCTCAAGTTGTTGTTTATGGTAATCTAGTTCCTGATATAATTGTTGAAAAATATGCAAAAAATGCTATTGAGAAGATTAAAATTGTTAAAAGACATAGAAAGGAAGCTATTAAGATAGTTATTGATAGAGCATTGAAAGGTTATGTAGTTGCACATTTGAAGAATGGTGATCCAACAATATATTCACATCTTAGAGAGGAGTTAGAGGAATTGAAAAGGCATAATATACCTTATGAAGTTATTCCAGGAGTATCATCAATAACTGCAGGTGCTATAGAGGCAGAGATATCACTAACAGACTATCCAAATATTAGAGGTTTCTCTGTAGTAAATGGACATGATGAAGATATTGAAACAATGGTAAGACTTGTAAGAGAACTTGGAATGCTTGTAATATTAATGCCATCATTTGAAAAAGCTAGAACTTTAATACAAAAGCTTGGTGATGAATATGCTATTAAGATTGTGAAAAACATATCAATAAATACAGAAATTCTAGATAAAATACCTGAAGAATACGATAAACCATGTATAATATATGTATATAGAGTAAGATGAGATTATTAAAATATATAGAAGCTCTAAGTCCAATAACATTCATATCAAGTATATTATCGGCAATTATAGGAGCATCAATAACATACTCAATATTTAGACATGTAGACTTGATAAAGTTATCAATAGTTATAATATGTCTAATATTGATACATTCAGGAGTAAACTTATATAATGATTATAGAGATTATACTACAGGTATAGATATTGAGTATAGAAAAGTGAGAACTCTCCATAGAGTTAATATGATATTAGATTTAAATGTAGATCCTAAACTTGTTAGAAATATATCAATAATATTGATAGGAATTGCTATAGTTCTTGGATCAATACTTCTAATATCGTTATCTATTATTGAAGTTTTCATAATAGTATTTCTAGGAGTTTTTATAGGAGTTGGATATAGCTCTCCAATAGTTAAACTTAGATATAGAGGTTTTGGTGAAATATTTGCAGGTATTGCTACAGGACCATTAATTACATGTGGAACATTCATAGTATTATCAAACACATTGAACATATATGGTATCACACTTTCAATAATTGCAGGTCTTGCTAATGGTATGTATACAACAATAATTTTAACAAAGCTTGCAATTGCCAGATATGATGTTGATTTGAAGTTAGGTAAGAAGACTATAGCTGTCGTTTTAGGTTTAGAAAATGTTAAATATGTACTATACATCTTCATATTCATAATATACTTAGTTCCAATAGTTTTGATAATTTTGAAGTCTGTATCTTTAATAATACTTTTAACATATATTACACTACCATTAACATTACATTCTTTAAAAGTTAGAAATCCATTCTATATCTTTGCTATTAGATGTATAACATCAACATTTATATGTCTAGGATTTATACTACACTAGATGTTTAATGATCTTAGAGAATATTTAAACTTTCTAAGAGGACATAATCTACTTGTAGAAATTGATGATGAAGTTAGTCTTGATCTTGAACTTGCACATATTTTAAGAGAGGTATGTTATAATAATGGTCCTGCAGTGATTTTTAAGAATGTTAAAGACTGTTTAACTAAAGTTGTTGGTAATCTGTTTGGTAGTTTAGATAGGATTGACAATATTTTAAGTGAGGATGAAATTTCTAGAAGATTAGAATATTTTTCAAATATTTTAAAGACTAGGTATAGAGGTATTCAAGATATTGTTAAAACTATCTCAGAATTTGGTAAGGTTGGTAAAGCTCTTCCCAGGAAGGTAGGTTCAGGACCTGTACATGAAGTTGAGTGGAAAAATATTGATATTACTAAACTACCCGCTATTAGACAGTGGCCTGGTGAGAAAGCTAGATTCTTCACTATGGGTATAACATTTGTAGCTTATGATGATAGGATAAATTTTGGATATTATAGACTTCAGGTTGTTGATGAGAGACGTATGATAATGCATTGGATGCCATGGAGGAAGAGTAGAGAGATTGCTGAGATGTGGAGTGATGAAGTTCCTGTAGCTATTGTATTTGGTACTGATCCTATAACTATGCTCATGGCTTCAGTACCAATACCGTCACCTCTAGATAAGGTGTTTATTACAGGACTTTTGAGAGGTAGAGGTATAGATTTTGTTGAAGGTAAATCTGTGAAGAATGTTGTATATCCAGCAAATTCAGAACTAGTTATTGAAGGTGTTGTAAAATTGAGAGATCTAGTTCCTGAAGGTCCCTTTGGAGATCATGTTGGTGTATATTCTCCAGTACTTAAATATCCCATTGTTGAAGTTAGAGCAATCTTCTCTAGAGATGACCCAATAATACCTGTCACAGTAACAGGAAAGCCAATACTTGAAGATGGGTATATGATGATTTTTGGTGAGAGAGTTGTTAAGAATTTATTGAAATGTATAGCTTCTGAAATTGTAGATCTTCATATACCACCATCAGGTCTTGGATATGTATACATAGTATCTATACGTAAGAAATATCCAGGACAGGCAAAACGTGTAATGATGCTATTATGGTCTCTAGTACCTGTTTTAGGTAAGATAGTAATAGTTGTTGATAGTGATGTAAATGTTAGAGATCTAAATCAGGTAATGTACATGATTGCTGCACATGTAGATCCACAACGTGATATAGTTATAATCCCTAGATATCCAACAGAAGAGCTAGATCCTTCAACACCGATAGTTGGATATGGATCTAAGGTGGGTATTGATGCAACAAGAAAATTACCTGAAGAATATGGTGGTGAAAAATATCCTGAAGATGTTAAACCAGATGAGGAAACTATGAAGAAGATTAGTAATATAATATCGAAGATATTGAAAAGATGATTATTGAAGACTTAATAGAGAGATGTGAAGAATGTAGAGTAGTAGATAAGCCATATGTAAAGTTTGAAGTATATAGAAAATACCTGCCAGATAGAGTGAAGATATTGATTATAAGTGAATCACCACCTCCTGGAGATAAGGAAGATTTTATATATAACTTAAATAGGAAGGATAGACTTAGAAGTACTCTATCTCAAATATTTAATATTGATGATAATCTAATACCAAGTCTATTAAAGAAATTAAGAATATTTTGGACAACAGCTGTTAAGTGTAGACCTATAGATAAGTCATATATTGAGAGAATGAGAAGAAAATGTTTGAAAATTTTAAAGATTGAGATAGATGTTCTAAATCCTGAGTATCTGATTGCTCTAGGTAAAGTAGCTTGGAGAAGTGTAGAAGAGTTGAATGTTGGTATACCTGTTGTAAAACATTATCATCCACTATATCTGCGTAGATTTATGAGAGATAGATTGTTAGATATTAAGTATATAATTTTCAAAATTTTGAACATACATAATCTATAATTCCCTTAATTATCTTATAACCATCTCCATACACTTCAATATATATTTTACCTCTATCTCTGGTCCAGTCTGGAAATTGCCATCTATAGAATGCTCTCTCAGGATGTGGCATCATTCCAATAACATTACCATAGATATTGCATAGTCCAGCTATGTCGTATATAGAACCATTAGGATTCCATGGATATTCACCATTAGCATATTCACCATTAGGCTTTACATATCTGAAAACTATCAAGTTATTATCTATAAGTTCTTTAAGGTCTTTTTCAGAACTTACAATAAGTCTTCCTTCTCCATGACCTATTGGTATTTTCAACATCTCTCCAATGTTTATATAATTTGAGAGTATTGATCTATTATTTTCAAATTTTAATATTGTCCATCTACATTCATATCTTAAACTTAGATTTGTAGTTAATGCAATTTTAACATTTTCAATTCCAGGTATTAGACCAGCTTCTACAAGTATTTGAAAACCATTACATATTCCTAATATTGGTCTTCCATCTTTTATAAATTCTTTAATATCTTTCTCAATTTTTGCTATTAACTTCTTGCCGAGTACTGCTCCTGCTCTAATAAAATCTCCATAACTAAATCCTCCTGGAAAGACTAAGATATCGTAGTCTAATATCTTGACATTTCTATTAAATATCCTGTATATTGGAACAATTTCGACTCTAGTTCCCAAATCCTTAAATGCTTGTGCAGTCTCATAATCACAATTTGTTCCAGGTGCTCTAACTATGAGTACTTTAACATCTTCAATCTTCACTTACATCATCACTATGATTCTAAGTATAACTATTACTTTCAAAAACCATTTAAATGATTTGTTAAATATTAAGTCTTGAGGTGTAGTATCTACTTAGTGAAATGTTTAAATGTTTAATTTCATGGACTTTCTGCATGAAGTTAGTATATAGTGGTAAGGCTAAGAATGTGTATGAAGTTGATAATGACTTCTTGATTTTGGAGTTTAAAGATGAGTTGACAGCATTTGATGGTGCTAAAAGAGATCAAGCTCCTGAAAAGGGTAGACTTGCAGCAGCTATGAGTGCATGGTTTTTTAAGTATCTTGAAGATAATGGTATTAATACACACTTTGTAGAGTATGATGGTGATAGAAGATTGAAAGTTTTGAAGACAGAGCTAATACCTATCGAAGTTATTGTTAGAAATTATGCATATGGATCACAACTTAAGAGAATGCCACTTCTTAAACCATTACAAAAATTTGAGAAACCTATAGTAGAATTTCATTATAAGTCTGATAAACTTCACGATCCTTTAATACTTGAAGACGATATTATTGAATCTAGATTACTATCAAGAGACGAGTTGGAATATGTTAAGAGTGTTGCACTTAAGGTTAATGAAATATTATCTAGACTTTTTGAAGGTAGAGGTTTGAAGTTTATTGATATGAAGTTAGAGTTTGGTAGAAGAGGAGATAGTATAATTTTGATAGATGAGATTAGTGGTGATACATTTAGAGTTATTGACTCTTCAGGTAATCATCTTGACAAGGAATGTTATAGGAGAGGTGCAAGTCCTGAAGTTCTAGTTAGAAATTATAGGAAGTTAATGAATATCTTAGGTATTGAGATTAAGCCAATAAAGTTAAGCAAGATTTAGGTGTTTAATATGGTTCTTATCGAGAAGTTTGGTGATAAACCGCTGGTAGCTATAGTTGTTGGTAGTGAGAGAGATCTTGAACATGCTAGAAAAGCTGCTGATGTGTTGAAGAAGTTGAATATTCCATATGAGATACATGTACTTAGTGCTCATAGAAATCCTGAAGAGCTTGATAAATATGTTCGTGAGAGTGATGTTAAGATTTTCATAGCTATGGCTGGTCTTTCAGCTGCATTACCTGGATTTATAGCGTCTAGAACTGAAAAGCCTGTTATTGGAGTTCCACTCTCAGTATCATTAATGGGTCTTGACGCACTTCTAAGTATGGTTCAAATGCCTAGAGGTGTTCCTGTAGCTGTTGTTGGTATTGATAATCCTGTAAATGCTGCATTATTAGCATGTAGAATCTTGAAATTAGCAGGTCTTGTAGATTGTGAGTGTAGAGCATGATTATTGAAGAGCTTAAATTGAAAATTGAGAAATTGAAGAAGGAGAGGAGAGCTATCATATTAGCACATAACTACCAGATACCTGAAGTGCAAGATGTTGCAGATTATGTTGGTGATAGTCTAGAACTTGCAATAAAAGCTTTAGAAAGTGATGCAGATGTCATAGTTTTTGCTGGAGTTTCATTTATGGCTGAGATGGCTGCAGTACTCAATCCAGATAAGGTAGTTCTACATCCTGAACCATCAGCAACATGTCCACTAGCTGAATACTTACCTCCACATCAAGCTAGAGAATACAAATCTAGATATCCAAGAGCACCACTTGTACTATACGTAAACTCACTACTAGATTCTAAAGTATATGCAGATTATGTAGTTACAAGTGCAGGTGCTGTTAGATTAATTGAAAAACTTGAAGATGATGTTGTGATGTTTGGTCCTGATAAAAATCTTGCAGATTATGTTAGAGAGAAGACAGGTAAAGAGATAATTACAGTACCTCCATATGGTCATTGTCCAGTTCATGAATATGCATTGTCAATATACTATATTAGAAGGTGCTTAGAACAGTATAGAGATGCTATATTGATATCACATCCTGAAGTACCTAGATGTGTTAGAAAAATTTCAAACTATATTGGAAGTACAAGTCAGATGTTGAAAATTATTAAAAATTTAGATAAAGATAAGCCAATAATATTAGCAACAGAAGAAGGATTAACATATAGAGCTAGAAAACTATATACAGACTATAAGATATATCCAGCAAATCCGCTAGCTGTATGTATCGATATGAAGAAGATAAATCTATTAAACATATTAAAGAGTCTTGAAAATATGAAGTATAGAGTTGTTATAGATATTGAAAAGATTAAAAAAGTTAAAGATATTATTGAGAGAAGTATAGAACTTATGAGAAGCTAATATGATTAATCTAGAAGATTTCTATAGATGGATTAAGGAAGATTCACCATTTGGAGACTATACGACAGAGATATTATTTAAAAATGATAGTAGAGACATATCTGCATTAATAATATCTAAATCAGAAGGCTTAATTGCATGTATTGAAGATATATGTGAAGTATTGGAAAAGTTTGGAATTAAATGTGAAGTATATATACATAGTGGCAAAACTATCTCTAAGGGTAGTGTTATCGCAAGATTGAGAGGATCTCTACACAAAATTCTACTAGTAGAGAGAACGATCCTCAACTTACTAATGTACTTATCTGGTGTTGCGACAACAACAAGAAGACTTGTTGAACTTGTTAGAAGTGTTAATCCTAATGTTAGAGTTGCAGCTACAAGAAAGATATTACCCGGTCTTAGATATCTCGTTAAAAAAGCTGTGAAGATTGGTGGTGGTGATACTCATAGATTTTCTTTAAGTGATGCAGTTTTAATAAAAGATAATCATATCAAGTTGATTGGAAGTGTTAGAAAGGCTGTAGAGATTGCTAAGAGAGGTGTAAGTTTTATTCATAAAGTTGAAGTTGAAGTATCGAATGCACATGATGCACTTGAAGCTGCTAAAGCAGGTGCTGATATCATTATGTTAGATAATGTTACTCCTGAAGAAGTTGAGAAGACTGTCAAGTTATTAGAAGTTGAAGGTTTTAGAGATAAGGTAATTATTGAAGTTAGTGGTGGTATAAATCCAGACAATATCGTAGAATATGCTAAAGCAGGACCAGACATAATCAGTACTAGCTACATAACTATGAGACCAGAAATTGTAGATATGAGTTTAGAGGTAGAGTAGCTATGAAGAAATTAGCAATTATTGGATGTGGAGCTATATGTAGAGGTGTTGTAGAAGCAATCTGTAGAGGTATTATAAATAATGTTGAAATAGTTTCTCTAATGGATAGAGATTTAGAGAAATGTAGAAAAATAGTATATGAATACGGTATTACTAATGTCAAGATTTGTAACAGTATTGACGAATTATTAGATACAGATCCAGACATTGTACTTGAAGTTGCAAGTCCTGAAGCTGTTAGAGAATATGCAGATAAAGTATTATCTCGTGGAAAGATATTCATAATTTTAAGTTCAGGTGCACTAATTGATAAAGATTTTAGAGAGAGATTGATAGAGTTATGTAAGAAGTATGGTGGTAAAATATACATTCCTTCAGGTGCTATCTGTGGCTTTGATGGTCTTAAGGCACTCTCTGTAGTAGGTATCGAGAAGATTATTGTGAGAACTAGAAAACCTGTGAAAGCACTACCAATCACAGGAAAGATAGATAAACCAGAAGTGATTTATAGAGGACCTGCAAGTGAAGCTGTTAAGAAGTTTCCACTTAATGTAAATATTGTTGCAAGTATAGCAATAGTAACAAATATTGAACCAGAAGTTGAAGTTATTGCAGATCCTGATGTTAGTGAAAATATTCATGAAATTGAGATAATTTCAAAAATTTCAAATGTAAAAATTATATTGAAAAACATGCCATCACCATGGAATCCGAGAACAAGCTATATAGCCGTATTTTCAACTATATTCACACTAAAGCAATTAGTTGAGGAAAACTATATAAATGTAGGAACATGACTACTCTCTCATTTTCTGAAGATAATCTTCTATAATTGATACAATTTTTAAAATTTCATTACTAGTTAAAGATCCTGTTGTTGATATTATTGTTAATTCATCATTAAAATGTGTATAAATATCACCGCAGTAGGTACCTGTAATGCTATCTAGAGTCTCTATCCTAAATATTGATGCATTCTCTCTTTCCCTATATAGGACTATCCTATATCTACCAATTCTAAATTCTCTAAATTTTCTCCATGTAGCTTTCTTAACCATATTCAACTATGTTGAATAGTATATATCTTAAAGTTTCTAAGTCATATCTATCCTTTACAATTCTTTTAATAAAATTTTCAAATACGTACAGTCTAATTTTCTCAATCTTCTCAACATTTTCAACTCTACTATATGTATATTCAACATTTTTAGAATATTCAATAGCAATATCTCTATAGCTCTCCGGAGGTTTTATAAAACCTCTCTTAATAGCTTCACAATTATTTAAAGCCCAGTCAGAGATCTTTAAATCTATATCGAATGGAAATATTCTACATATTAGAGGTCTCAAGTTATATACTCTACATGTCATATATCTATCGTTTAGTAGAGAACAACCATGTTTTGGAAGTTTTATACCATATCTATTAAGTATCTCTCTAACTTTCATATATGTGTCGTGTCTACTCGATATTAAGGTATATACCCAGTCTATATTTGCAAGATCTGTATATTCATTACATTCTCTAACTGTTAGTATTATTGGTAGATAACATCTATTTGAAAACCAATTATAGAAATCTTGTAATGTTAATGGTATTAGAAGATTTGAAAGACAACATTTTGCACATCTTAGACAGGTAAATACTTTCTCCATTAAGTCTCAGTTTAGTATAGCCTCTTCATTAGTCTGTCGGGCCTATATCATCATTTGTTGAAATTTCTAAGTATTGTAGCCGCTCCGGAGGACCTCGGGATCATGCACCCGTGGGCTGCACGGGCGTCTCCGAGGTCCCTCATATTTTCCATATCGTTTCTGTATTTATTCTTTTTCTTCTGATTTCTTCTCGATAACTACAGGTCCTATCACTGTTTCTCCAACCATTCTATTTATCTTCTCTACCTGTTCATCAACATACTTCTGTATTATTTGTATATCTTCATCTGTTAGATGTCTAAATCTTCCTTGCGGTCTTAAGTATTCTGAGACTGGTTTTCTTTTTGGTACTCTTGTAGTTACTCTAAACTTACCATCCTCTACTTCATAGTTTATCCACATTCCTGTCTCTACTGCAAGTCTTGATAATTTTACAGTCATGTGTGGATCTATTCTCCAACCTGGAACACATGGACATAGTACATGTACGAATGTTGGTCCTTCACTTGAGTATTCGTAAGCTTTTTTGAATTTGTTAACCATGTCTAGTATGTATGCTATTGTTGTTGTTGCCATATATCTAGGTCTGTGTGCCATAACTATTCCATCAATATCCTTCTTATGTTGTAATTTTCCTTTCAATACTCTACCTACAGGTGTTGTTGTTGTCCATGCTCTAAATGGTGTTGCACCACTTCTCTGAATACCAGTGTTCATGTATGCCTCATTGTCGTATAGTACATACATTACGTTATGTCCACGTTCAAGCATTCCGCTGAGTGCTTGTAGTCCAATATCTACAGTTCCTCCATCACCTGCAATTGCTACAACTTTAATATCCTTATTCAACATTCCCTTTCTCTTAAGAACTTTTATGGCTGCTTCAATTCCTGAAGCTACTGCAGCAGCATTTTCAAATGCTACATGTATGCAAGGTCTTAACCATGCTGTGTATGGACATGCTGTTGTTGTAACTTCAACACATCCAGTAGCTATTACAAATATAGTATTGTCAGATACAACCTTATTAAGCCATCTCATGGCAATCGCAGCACCACAACCAGCACACATTGCATGACCTGGAGCAAACTTCTCTTCACGAGGAAGTTCCTTAATAGACTTGTATAGTTTTATACTCGACACAAATCTTAGTATGAAAACACCTTATAATATATTACTACTGAGAAAGTGTTTAAAAATGTAGAATAGTATGTATCCTGACGAGTCAAGCTATGGTGAATATAGCCGCCACCATAGTACTCATATGTATAATTGCTATAGCTTCAATATTCATATACATGTTCATAATGTCAAGTCAACAGTCCTCACTAGACAATAGTGTACCACAGATTCAACCATTACAAATAAATTCAGAATTAGAGTACAACACATCTAGTGGAAGGGCTAGACTATACCTGAAAGTTCTAAACATGGGTTCTCAAAATGTAACTTTAGAGTCCATAATAATACATGATTGTAATGGGGCTGTCCTACAGGTTCTAGAGTGTCCAAAGAATGAGACAGTGATAGTAAGGAGGAGAGAAGTTATGTATAATAGAACTCTAGTCTTAAATTCTACAAGACAAGTAATATCTGCAGTTCTTTATGGAGTTAATGCTAGCATTCAGATAAATAGTCTCAAAATCATATCTATGAGTTCTAATGGCTACACGCTGTCATATATATGTCTCTCTAATATTATAGTAATTACAGGTTACACAATTCAAATATTTGATTACCTATGCATAATACTGGACGTAGTTAACACAGGTCAAATAAACGCTATATTCATGGTATATGGTGTGACAGCTACAGGTCAGGGAGTTATACTAGACATTTCAACACTTAATGTAGGAAGTGGAGTACATACATATAACATATCTGCAACATTTACTAGAAGTAGCATACTTACAAACAATCTTATCTTCACAAGTTATTTAGATAATTTAGAAGTTTTGAGATATAGGTTAACAACATTTCTTGGTACATTATCCTCTACACCGTTGATATTAACACCATTCGATTTTAAAGATGTAACATTTTCATTAAAAGATATAGTTTATAGAATTAACGATACTGTATACAGGATAATTCCAAAATTTATAGTTTCTAAATATTATAAGTATGTAACTGTGAAGTATACATATACTAGTACTGTTAAACCTGGTGAATATGAGGTTATAGTGATACAGTTTAAACCAAAGTTTAAAATTAGAAAGAATGGATGTTACTATCTCACAATTACGTCTAGGAGAGGTCTATACACATCTTATATTTCAGAGATTAGACTTGTTAGATAGTTTTGATGCTTCTAGACTAACTCTTCTCAATTCATCTACTATATGTGGATTATTTCTAATGAGTTTTTCAACTATGTGTAAGTATCTAGATACTTGTACTGCTTCAATACTAATTTTCAATATTTGTCTATTATATACAACGTAGTGTTCTATAAGTATCTTCTCATTAGTTATGAATAGTGCTTGATTAATTGCTGCATGTAGTAGGTAGCAATGTGGACTTCCTTCTCTCGTTATGACTATTATTCTTCTAGGTTTAGAACATCTTATTATTGTTGCTATCTTTCCAAAGTATGTATCTTTCTCCTGTTCAGGACATGCTAGTAGTACTATATCTCCTAGCTTAGTTATTTCTCTCCACTCCTCACTATCTTTAAGACATTTTGAACATATTACAATTGTTTTATCTCTAATTTTCTCATATTTAACCCATGTTGATAATAGTTCTGCTATGTTGGACATGCTCTTTCACTCTTAATATTTAGAATTTCCTCAATTATTCTTCTAATATCACTATCCTCAATCTTAACTCCCTGATCTCCAAGCTCTTTTATTTTTAACAATACTTTCTCAACTATGTCAGGTTTTGGCTCTATTCCCATGCTCTTTAATATGAATTCTACTGCATGTCTTCCACTATGTTTTCCAAGTACAATTCTTCTTCTAGCACCTATCAGTTCTGGTGGTATTGGTTCGTATGTCTGTGGATTTTCTATAACTCCATGTACATGTATTCCTGATTCATGACTAAATGCGTTTATTCCTATTATAGGCTTGTTTGGTGATATTGTGAATTTTGTAATTTCTAAAACACGATCACAGACCTCCTTCAATTTTTCAAATCTTATCCTAGTCCTGTAGTTTAGTAGGAAGTGTAGTGCTGTTACAACTTCCTCAAGTGGTGCATTTCCAGCTCTCTCACCTAATCCTGCAATTGTCACATGTACCTGTCCTGCTCCTGCTTCAACTGCTGCTATGCTGTTTGCTGTTGCCATTCCAAAATCGTTATGACAATGTACACTTAGTATGTATCTTCCTTTAACATTCTCTATTATGTACTTGACAAGTGAGTACATTTTTGAAGGCCACATAACACCTACAGTATCTGCAATATCTATCCTATCAGCGCCAGCATCTACAACTGCTTGAAAGAATTTTGCTAACCATGACCATTCTGTTCTTGTTGAATCTTCAGCGCTGAACTCTACTGTTAACCCATGAGATTTTGCATATTCTACAGATTCTATAGCTCTTCTAAGTGCTTCTTCACGTGTAATTTTCAACTTATATTTCAGATGTATGTCTGATGTTGCTATGAATAGGTGAACAGCATCTACATCACAGTCAATAGCCATATCGATGTCAGATTTATTACATCTGCATAGTGCTACAATTTCAGAGTTTGAAACTTCTCTAGTAATCATCTTAATTGCAATTCTCTCACCTTGACTAACTGCTGGAAATCCAGCCTCTATCGAGTCAACATTCAATTCTTCTAAGAGGAGAGCAATCTTAAGCTTATCTTCAGGTTTTAAAGCAAGACCTGGAGTTTGCTCACCATCTCTCAACGTTGTGTCCAGTATCCTGACATATTTAACATCTGAATGCTGAGCAATGTAAGATCCCAATTGACTGCGTAGATAAACTCTTATAAACATTTCCCTACTTAGCGGTTCTTTGATGAACCATAGGTAACGCTTAAAAAGATAGACCATCCGTACATTCTGGATCGGGATGAGTCTTCTCTGTCCTATCAAGAAGAGTCGCCGGGTACGTTGAAAATAGTAGTAGAACTAGACAGACAAGAGAGAGCAATCAGTCTAATAAGGACATACTCATCAAAATATGTAGAACCTGTGCAAGAGCTTCTAAAAAGTGCATTAAGGTGAGAATATGATTGGTGCTGAATCACTAGTTAAAGCAATAGTCGAGTGTGGTGTTGATGTAATATTTGGAATACCTGGAGGTGCAATATTGCCAGTATATGACGCACTGTACAATGTTAAGGATAGGATTAAGATAGTCTTGTTTAGACATGAGCAAGGTGCTATACATGCAGCAGATTCATATGCTAGAGTATTAAGAAGACCAGGAGTTACAATTGTAACGTCTGGTCCAGGTGCTACAAACCTATTTACCGGTCTTGCAAATGCTTATATGGATTCATCACCTGTAGTAGCAATTACAGGTCAGGTACCACTATCAATGTTTGGTAAAGACGCATTTCAGGAGACAGATATGGTTGGTTCAACATTTACAGTTACTAAGTTTAACATAGTTATTAGAGATCCAAATAAGGCTGGTTCAATATTCAAAATGGCTTACAGAATAGCAATGCATGGAAGACCAGGACCTGTATTAATAGATTTTCCAAGAGATGCACAGACAGGTAAGGTTGAGAGAGAAGAGGAATTTTACATACCTGGAGTTTTCAGAGAAATACCAAGACCTGATCCTTCTAAGGTTGCTCAAGCAGCTAAACTACTTGTAGAAGCTGAAAGACCTGTAATACTTGTCGGTGGTGGTGTATATTGGAGTGGTGCTTGGGATCTAGTTTTGAAAGTTGCAGAGATGATATTAGCACCAATAGTTACAACACTTCCAGGAAAGAATGCAGTACCTGGAGATCATCCACTAGTTATGGGTGTTGCAGGTATGCATGGTAGACCTGAAGCTAATGCAGCATTAGCAAATTCTGATGTAGTACTTGCACTTGGAACAAGATTTTCAGATAGAACAGTATGTAACTACTCTGAATTTAGTAAGGGTAGAAAGATAATTCATGTAGATATTGATCCTGGAGAGCTTGGTAAGAATGTTAAACCGACAATAGCAATTGCAGGTGATGTTAGAGAATTCTTAGAGATGTTGATAAAGTACATTCCTGGGGCATTAAAGAGAGATGATAAATTTGTAAGATGGTTGAAAGATATTAGAAGAAAGTTTGAAGATTACATATCTAAGTATGGTAATGATGTTCCTGGTCTAGTACCTTGGAAAGTATTGAAATGTTTGAGAGATGTCATACCTCCAGACGCGATAGTTACTACAGGTGTTGGAGCACATCAGATGTGGTGTGAAATTCATTGGAAAGTTATCAAACCTGGAACATTTATCACAAGTGCAGGATTGGGAACTATGGGATTTGGACTACCTGCAGCTATTGGTGCAAAATTTGCAAGACCTGAAAGACCAGTATTAGATATTGATGGTGATGGAAGCTTCCTAATGACTTGTCAAAATCTATGTGTTGTACGTGAGTGGAATTTAGATATCATAGTTACAATATTTAACAATAGTGCACTACAGATGGTTAGACAGTGGCAACGTGTCATGTATAGTGGTAGAATTATTGCAGTTGACTTCTATGGTAATCCAGACTTCGTGAAGTTTGCCGAAGCATTTGGAATTGAGGGTGTTAGACCTGAAAGTTATAGAGATCTTGAAATTGCTGTTAGGAGAGCTATAAGAAATAGAACACCACTAATAGTTGATGTAACTATAGATAAGGAGTTTGAGATGGTCAAGCCATGGGTACTACCAGGGAAGTGGCTTACTGAAATCATGCTTCCAGGCGAGTTGAAGATTGATATGAAGTTTCCTGAGGTGAGAACATGAGTAGCAAAATCTTAACTCTACACATGGAGCTAATAGGTGGTTTAGATGCTGTTGCTAGATTAATAACTGTATTGAGGAAGTGTAGTACTAAAGCTGAAGTTAGAGAGATGAAGTTTAGACTTAACGGTACTGTCGTTCAGGTAGAATTGAAGGTTGATACACAAGAACCAGAGTGGTTTACAAGTAAGCTAAGTTCAATATATGAAATTCAGGAGATGATTGTTCAAGATTCTACTTAATAAAAATATTCAAAATGTGAGTAATAATTTAAAGAGTATTAAACAAATCTTCTAAAAGTATGGCAAAGATATTCACAGATCGAGATGCAGATCTAACACTTCTAAAAGATAAGACTATAGCAATAATTGGATATGGTTCTCAAGGTCGTGCATGGGCTTATAATATGAGAGATAGTGGTCTAAACGTTATCGTTGGTCTTAGAAGAGATGGTAAAAGTTGGTCTGAAGCTAGTAGAGAAGGTTTTGAAGTATATGAAATTGATGAAGCTTCTAAGAAAGCTGATGTCATAGTAATGCTAATACCAGACATGGTTCAGCCAAAAGTTTGGAAAGAGAAGATTGAGAAGAATCTAAAACCTGGACAGGTAATATGTTTTGCACATGGCTTCACAATACATTACGGCTTAATAAGACCTCCAGAATTTGTAGATGTAGTACTCGTAGCACCTAAAGGTCCTGGATCTGCTGTACGTGAACTATATTTGAAAGGTTTTGGCGTACCTGCACTTGTAGCAGTACATCAAGATTATTCTAAAAAAGCTCTAGACTACGCACTTGCAATAGCTAAAGCTAACGGATTTACAAGAGCTGGAGTAATACTTTCAAGTTTTAAAGAAGAGACAGAGACAGACTTGATAGGTGAGCAGTGTGTTCTTGTTGGTGGTGTTATGGAACTTATAAAGAAGGCTTTTGAAGTATTGATAGAACTTGGATATCAACCCGAAGTATGCTATTTTGAAGTTCTACATGAGTTAAAGCTTATTGTAGATCTAATATGGAGAGGTGGTCTAACAGGAATGCTACAGATTGTTAGTGAAACAGCTAAATATGGAGGACTTACAGTAGGTCCTAAAGTAATTGATGAGCATGTTAGAGAGAATATTAGAAAAGCTGCACAGAGAGTTATTAATGGAGAATTTGCTAAAGAATGGTTACAGGAGTATGAGAATGGCTGTCCAACACTTAGAAAACTACTTGATGAGTTGAGTAATCATATGATAGAGCAGGTTGGGAGAAAGATTAGACAGATGATATTTAGAGAAGAATTTGAGAAGTAATCAGCAAGAGGGTCATCTTCATCAATTCAGGTCGGGGAGTTCTCACATCATCTAGATTAGTTATAAATAGTCTAGTACATATATTTTTATGAATGATGAATTACAGCTGGGTATGATAGATGATTAATAATCCCCTAGCTGATTTCTCTCTAATACTTTCAATGCTTCAGATATTGTTAATGGTATTCTATCAATCTTAACTAGACCTCTCTTACTAGCAATCTCAAATAGATGTCCAATCCTTGTAAGTCTAAGTCCACATACATTTCTCATTAATTCAAAATTTCTAAGAACATCATCTCTAGAACCTGAAGCAACGATCTTACCATCTCTCATAACATATACATACTCTGCATATAGTGCCGCAATATCGAGATCTTGTGTTGAGAATATTACTGTCATTCTCTTTCTCTTAGCTATATCAACAACCAAGTCCATAAGTGATATGCAGGTAATTGGATCTAGACCTAGAGTAGGCTCATCTAGCAATAGTATCTTAGGCTCTGCTATGAGTATTGATGCTATAGATACCCTCTTCTTCTGACCGAAGCTAAGCTCATCAACACTCTTATCGAGTATGTCTTGAATACCTACAAGTTTCGATATATACTCCACACGCCTATAAACCTCTTCTTCTCTAAAACCTCTAGATATTAATGGTATTGATAGTTCTTCTCTAACTGTAGGCATTAGAAGATGGGTATCAGGATCTTGAAGTACTAATCCAACAATCTCTCTAACCTTTCCTGCAGTTCTCTTACTAAGCTCTACATCACATATCTTCACTCTACCTCTTTGAGGTATTAAAATACCTGACAATATTTTAAGTAGAGTAGTTTTTCCGGATCCATTCATGCCTAATATTGTTACAATAGATCCTTCTTCAATACTCATATTTATTCCTTTAAGTATCCAATCTTCTCCTGACCTATACCTGAAGTACATATCTTCAACCTCTATAATAGGTGACATAGTACTGCAAGTAGTAGTATTGGTACTGTGAATGATGTAAGTAGTAGTGCATCATCTCTCGTAAATTTTACCTGTAATGGTATTTTCACATTACATCCTGTTATGTCTATACCTCTCGAGCATAATGATGCTGTTATATCATCAATAGCTTTCTCTAAAATTGGTACTACACGTCTCTTCAACACATCTATTGAAAATTTCACCTTGTTAATTATCCCTCTTATATATTGTTCATGAATCTTTAAGCTTGTTGTAAATTCTTCAATTATACTTACAACTTTTCTAAATATTAAGTATGTTGTTAAGAACATCATTGTCAATGAATTTCCGAAGAATAGTCTTACCATATATGCTAGAGATGTTACGGGTAGTGTAAGTATTAGAGATATGTATAACATACCTATTGTTAAGACTCTAAGTATGAGTAATTGTGTCTCAGTATATAATCCACATAGTAGCATTGATATAGCTATTGCTGACAATGTTAATCCTATAGTACCCATATATGCTAAATATCTCTCCCTCTCTCTATGAGATGACACTATCGAAAATGCGGTTGTGAGAGATATTGCTGATAGTCCTAGTAAAAACATCTTACATGTTGTTAAGAATATTATTACAAATATTAGTAAGAATAGTATTGCTCTTGCAAGAATGGCACTTCTTCTCTTAACTATCTTTCTTAACACATATCCTATACCAACTCCTATAAAGAACATTATTGGTACTAGTTGATCGTAATCTATCACGAACGTCATAACTTATCACCTATTATATATCCTATCACTATACCAACTATGAGTGGAAGTACTATTGCTATAAAGTCAGCTACTGGGTCAGGTATTACTTGAAATATCTTTAGGTGTAGTATCTTTGTTGCTGCTATATCTTCTGGCTCTTCTAAACTTATACCAGCTAGTCCAAGTGCTGTTACTATTATTGCTGTTATTAGTGCTATTATACCAAACATTAAGAGTATTGCTTTTCTACCCTTTTGCATGTGTGTAATTGCTCAGTCTCAAGTTTTAACGTTTTTCATAATTTGTAACTGTAAAATATTAAAAATGTTAAAACTTGAAACCATGGGTAGATAACTATGCATCTTGCAGATGGTACACTACCACCACTACACTGTGTGATATACTTTGCAATAGTTCTACCAATAGTATTCTATGGAATATACAAACTTAGGAATAATGTTAGACAGTACGGTATTGAGTATGTAAAACTGTTTCTACTACTCATGGCTATAGTATTCGTGTTAAGTGGCTGGCATATACCTGTACCTGTTGCTGGTTCATGTTCACATCCATGTGGAACTCCATTAGCAGGTCTAATACTTTCAATACCTGAGATATTCTTAATGTCATTCTGTGTATTAATACTACAGGCACTTTACGGACATGGAGGATTTACAACACTTGGAGCAAATACACTATCACTAGCATTAATACCGGCAGTTCTAAGCTTTCTCGTTAGGAGAGTTATAATTAAGATGTCTAAATCTCCATCTAGAACAACAATACTCTTCGTAAGTGGAGTTGTAGGAGATTTAGGAGTGTATTTAGTAACATCGATAGAATTAGCACTAGCTTGGGGACACACATTAATAAACATACTACATCTCATAGGGACAATATTCATGCTATACATGCCAGTACAATTTCCAATATCACTCATAGATGGTATAGTTAATGTAGCACTATTTGACTACATTGTAAATAGGTTTGATATAGTAAAAGATATACTACACATACCATTGGTAAAACAGAGAGGTTAATAAAATACTAAACATATACTGTCTCTCTTTTAAAATCCTTAAATTTTAATTAATAAATATGAGTTTAGGAAGACTTGTTATACCTCTACTAACACCATTTGATAATAATCTTGAGATAGATTACAACTCTCTAGCAAAACATGTAGATTTGTTAAAATATCATGTAGATAATATATTCATACTAGGCACATCTGGAGAATGGCCATGTCTTAATATTAATGAGAAGATAAGACTAGTAGAGTATGTATCAAATATCTATAATCCAGATAGGCTTGTAGTAGGTGTACACTCTATATCGCTTAAAGATGTGTATAGTATGGTAAGAGTTTGTAAAGATTTAAGTATTAAATACATAATATCTCTACCTCCACTATACTATAAACCAACATTTAGACAATTCTTGAGGTATTATGAAGAGATATGTAAAATATTTGATAACATGATCTTAGTATACCTATACACTAACGTTCAAGGTTATGAAGTACCTGTAGATTGGATATTTAAGCTAGTATATGAGTATTCAAATATAGTTGGATTTAAAATAACTTCGAGAGATTTTAAGTATATATTAAACATCTTATACTCTTTAAAAGATGTTGGTAGGAGTGTTGTTGTATATATTGGAAATGGATATCTAGCTTTACCATTTATTGAAGCTGGAGGTTATGGTGTAGTTGATATTCTTCTAAATATAATACCAAAAATTTTTAGAGATATAATTCATGGTAATGTAGGTCTATACAGAGAACTTCTTAATATCTATAATAAGCTTTCAGGTATCAATCTCATAAGATTTTGTAAATCAATACTCAAATTTTTGAATATATACTCATCTGACAATACTAGATTCATATCAGAAACCGTATCTGAGCAACTTGTTAAACATGTAGTAAATGCTTATAGTAGATTTCTACTAGTCTAATATTGATGATGAGTGGAGTTCTGTCAGAATTATGAAGAAGGGCACGAGCACTGACGTCTCTACACTATTGAAACTATGCTACACATATTCCAGCTTGTTGAGATAATTGATAAATTTGGAAGGACATTTATCTAGAGATGCCTAGAATTGAGATTGACGTTTCTAAATGTGTTGGATGTCATTTATGTGAGCTTGTATGTTCTATATATCACTTCGGTACTGTCAATATTTCTAAGTCAGGTATTAGAGTTGTAGTATATTTCACAGCTAATAATCTTGACATAATTGTAAAATGTTGTAAACAGTGTGATAAACCTCAATGTGCTCGTGTATGTGAATATGATGCTCTAGTGTATAAGAATGGTATTGTTAAACTTATTGTTGATAGATGTACAGGTTGTGGAGATTGTATTAAAGCATGTCCTTACGGTTCAATATTTAAACATCCTGATATTAAATTTCCTATAAAATGTGACTTATGTAATGGAGATCCAAAATGTGTAAAAATCTGTCCTACAGGTGCTATTAGATATGTCTCTGGATAATATTAAGGGATATTGTGGTAAAGTTTTAAGAGTGAATTTAAGTAAACGTAAGTATGTTATCGAAGATTTGAGAAAAGATCTTATTGAAAAGTTTGTTGGTGGTAGAGGTTTTATATGTAAGATACTTTTTGAAGAATTATATAGAGGCGTAGATCCTCTAGGACCTGATAATAAGGTTATATTTGCTACAGGACCATTAACAGGATTACCAATACCTGGAAGTGGTAAATGTGTTGTTGGTTGTAAATCTCCAGAATCTGGAGGTTATTGTGATGGTAATTTTGGAGGATATTTTGGACCTATGTTGAAATTTGCAGGTTTTGACATGTTGATAATTGAGGGTAGATCAGAGAAACCAGTGTATATATATGTTGAAGATGGTAAATGTGAAATCTTTGATGCATATGATTTATGGGGATTAAAAACATCAGAATGTGAGAGAATTTTAAAGGAAAGACATGGATATGAATGTGCTGTAGTTACTATAGGTCCAGCTGGTGAAAATTTGGTAAAGTATGCAAATATAATTCACGATTTTGGTAGAGCTGGAGGTAGACCAGGTATTGGTGCTGTACTTGGTTCTAAGAGGGTTAAGGCTATAGTTGTTAAAGGTAGTAGAGATATACCTGTACATGATCTTGATAGACTTATAGAATTGTTGAAAGATGCTATAAATTTCTTAAAAAATACTCAACTTTACAATACTTGGACTAGACAGGGAACAATGATAACAGTTTTGTGGAGTAATGAGAATAGTTGTTTACCAGTTCATAATTTTAAAGAAGCATATTTTGAACATGCATATAAGATCTCTGGAGATGTTATTGAGAAGTTTCTAAAATATAGAACTAGAGGATGCTATTCCTGTCCTACACCATGTGGAAATATCTGTAGATTTGGTAAGCATGTAGTTGAGATTGATTATGAGCAGGTTGCAATGCTTGGATCGAATTTAGGTATAGACGACATACTCTCCATAGCATATATGATAAAGCTTAGTGATGAATATGGAATAGATTCAATCTCTCTAGGAAATGTTATCGGACTTGCAATGGAACTGTACGAGAAAGGTATAATAACTAAGAAAGATACAGAAGGTATAGAGCTGAGATTTGGAAATGCTGAAGCCGCTACACGAATGATTGAGATGATTGCATATAGAAAAGGTATAGGTAACATACTTGCAGAAGGTGTTTCAAAAATAGCAGAATATTATGGACCTGAAGTAAGTAAGATAGCAATGCATTGTAAAGGTGTTGAAATATCAGCATACGATTGTCACATAGCTCCTGGAATGGCATTAGCATACTCTACAAGTCCAATAGGTGCACATCATAAAGATGCGTGGTTTATATCGATTGAACTTAAGAATCCCAGTATGAGTATAGAAGAGAGAGTTAGTAAATTAATATGGATGCAAAATATTAGAGGTGGAATATTTGAATGTATTGGAACATGTAGATTACAGTGGGTTGAGTTTGGTCTAGATTTAGAATTTTATATAAAAGCTCTTAAAGCTGCAACAGGTCGAGAATATTCTATAGAATATCTATTTGAAGTTGCAGATAGGATATATAACGTTATTAGATGCTTCTGGATTAGAGAGTTTGGACATTGGAAAAGAGAATATGATTATCCACCAGAAAGATGGTTTAATGAACCATTAAGTAGAGGGCCGAAGGCAGGTTCTAAAATTGATAGAGAGATGTTTGACAAGATGTTGACATACTACTACAGGATGAGAGGTTGGGATGATAATGGAATACCGAAGGTTGAGACTTTGAAGAAACTTGGTCTAGATGATGTTATTGAAAATTTGAGAAGTATGGGTATTAAACTTGAGTAACAGTTTCCTCTTTCTCAATTCTAGATTTCAAAATTCTACAAGCTATAAATATCAGTATACAGGCTATTAATCCAGGTATTGGTTGGATAAGACTCGTAATACTTGATACAGCTGTAGCCATTCTAAACATTGATAATGTTGTATGAATTCCAGGAGTTGTAACAATTATAAGTACTATATCTATTATGAGCAAGATCATGGATATTGTAAATAGTCCTGAAAGACCATAACTTCTAAGATAGTATAATCCAATACATATTCCACATAGAGTTAATATATGAAATATAGTTAACAATATTCCTAATGTTAAAGCTATTGGAAGTATCTTCATTGTAAGACTCTTAATGTATAATAGTATGCCGATAGGACTCATCTTATGTATTGAGCGGATTAGTACTGTTGTGAAATATGTTGAGAGAGCTATAGATGATATAAACATTACAGTATATCCAACAATTCCAATTTTAACTAGTAGATTTGGTATATAGAATTTCTTATCATGTCTTGAAAATGCTGAAAATGCAGGCCATAGGAATGCATATGCTGAAACAGCTGAAATTATTAGGAATAGTATTATTAATGCTGAGCCTATAGTCATATATGTTGCAACAGTGTAAAACCATGAAGGTATCTGGCTTGGAGATATTAGGTGTAGAGATAGTTTTTGAGCAATCTCTAAAAACTTGTAGTAGTAACTTGCAATACTAATCATTACTCCAGAACCAGCTAATAGCAATATTATAGCTATAAACTCTAGTAGTGATGCTGTAGAAAATTTAGATAAACCTCTAACTAACTCACTACTCACTTTAATAATAAATGCTTAAAGTGTTAATAAACATTTCGTTAAATTAAGATTCTTGCTCAGATTCTTCTTCATGAATAGTTATAGTATCTTCAGTTAACTCATCTATACTTACAAATATCTCTGTAATTTGCATATCTTCTGGAAATACTCTAGATAGAAATATAGCTGGAATTTGCATAATGTATATACATGATGATAGTAGTGGATTTGAAATTATTAATGTAAAAGATACAGTACCTATATTGTAGTAGAGTGGTAATGGTATTAGCAGTATAATACTACTATAAGTTAAACACTTTGTAAATATTGTAAAGATAGAACTTCTATATAAAAACCTCCTATATAGGACATATGTTAAAACTACCAATGGTATAAATATGTATGGTAGTATACTGCAGATATCACACACATATATGCTATCTCTAGAACAGTCAATAACAACATTTGACAGTAGGATAGGTATTTTTATCACTGTTGAAGATTTACAATATAGATCTAGAACTATGTAGTACTTGAAGTTTAATATAGTTTGAAATAATAGTAGTAATACTAATGTTGTTGGTAATAGTATTTCGATACTTAAAATGTAGTGTAGTATAGATTTAGCAATATTCATTATATATTCTCAAGATTCTAAGCTTATGTGAGACATTATGTATGCTTTAGCTTTATATACATGTTCTACATATTGACCTTTCATACACTCTTCAATTGTCTTAATCAGTTTATCAACCTTTGAATATCTCCATCTCTGCTCTATAACCTGACCATAGTTCTCAGCTTTATCCATAACTCTTGAAGGTAGTGCTTTCATTACTGAGAACTCTCTAACAGGTGTTTGTAGTGGTAGAGCTACTAATTTTGTTGACCAGTGTAGTGAGAATGGTACTCTACATAGACCAATCTTCAATGTTGTATTACCGCTAATCAACATGTGTGAAAATAGGTCAAGTCCTGAATAGACTGATTTGTAGTGTTTTGCTACTCTAACTGCAACATCTTTTAACAATTCTATACACTTTGAAAGTATCTTCATATATTGCTGTCTCTCTTTTACATATGATTTTGCATTATCTACATCTAATAGTGTTATGACTTTATAACCATTCATACCATCAAAGCATACTATATAGTTGTCAATATCCATATATTTGAGGAAGTTACATACAATCTGTACAACTAGGTCGAATATGTACCAATTATTTTCATGAATCCATACATACTTATCTGCTTTTATATCTACAACAAATACATCAGGTAGTTCTTCTTTAATCTTAGTTACTGAAAACATTATATCTACAACACCTCTCTTAGCCATTGATGGTATTTGACTATCTTTCGTGACTATTATTGGTCTTCTAATTCCAGATTTATACCTTATAGATCTTACAAGTCTAACATCTGAATTCTTTTGAACTATTGCTGCTAATCTACGCTCTTCAACAACTTTCATCATATATCTAGCTACTCTAGCATAATACTTTACAGGATCCGTATCTGGAAATTCAACTAATGGTCTCGCTCTTCTCAACATTGACATAGTACTCCTCAGGCTCTCTATAATAGGTTATTCTTCCCTCAATCCAATCTTTAATTATTGCTCTTGCAGCTTCTTCAATGTTTGGTTTTGCACCTTTCAGTAGTAGTCCTCTCTTTTTAGCAACATTTTCAATTATCTTCTCAGGATCTCTATCTTCAATTCCGTACCTCTCTAAAAATGCTGTTGGATTATACTTCAATATTCTCTCTATAAGCTTAACAGCTGGATATACAGGATCTTGGAGTCTTCCTGGATCTATAGCACCTTTAATTATGAGAAGTGCCTCATCTTTAACTTCCTCTACAGGTATTACACCTGGAGTATCTATTACGTATAGCCATGATTTTGCTTTAACAATCTGCTCTCCCTTAGTCCATCCAGGTACTGGACTTGTCTGTGCTACATGTTTACCTTTTAGATAGTTTATTATTGTTGATTTTCCAACATTTGGATATCCTACAACTGCAACTCTTACAGGTAGTCTTGGTGCATACTTCTTTATGTAGAGTATCAGTTTTCTAGTTCCAAGTCTATATTTAGCACTTAGAAATACTGTTGGAATTTCTCTTTCTAAAAACTTCTTCCACTTCTCTAATATTTCAAATGGTACAAGATCACACTTATTTAATACTAGTATTATTGGCTTTCCAAGTTTTGACGCAAGCTGTTCAATTCTGACATTTCTAGTCTCTAATGGTTCTCTAGCATCAGCAATTTCAAGTACTAGATCAGAATCTTCTAACACTCTCCTAACTCTTCTCCATGCTTCAGATATGCTAATTCTCATTACTTTAAATCTAGTAGGTATAGGTCTAAGTTAAAAAACAGACTGTACATAATTTTCTCAAGTATGCGTAAATTAAAGGCATATCTACTACTAACAAAACCTCACGTAACTGCAAGTGTATACTATACATGGCTTATAGCATTTCTAGTAGCACTATCAGGATGTTTTAACTATGTTAAATTTATTCTTGAAAGTATTGTAATAATTCTTGGAATATCTTGGGGAAATGCAATGAATAATCTACTTGATAAAGATATAGATGAGATTATGAGAAGAACTAGATATAGGAGGGTACTTGCTAGAGGAGACTTATCATATGATGAAGCTAAGAAATTCTGTAAAATATTTGGTATAGTGTCAACACTATTCATGATTATAGTTTCAGTACTATTGAGAGACTATATGACACCACTACTCTACACATTTGCAATGTTGACATATGTCTATCTATATACGGCATTATTGAAGAGAAAGTCTTGGACTAGCATACTAGTAGCAGCATTAGCATATGTATGTGTTATACTACATGCATGGTATGTAGCTACTGGTCTCATAACAATTTCAGGAATAGTTATAGCACTTATGGGATATTTCTGGGTATTAACACATCTATGGGCTGTAGCAATGCACTGGGCTGAAGATTATGCACTTGCTGGAGTTCCAACTATAACTGTGAGATTTTGGAGAAAACCATGGATACCATATCTTGCAACATTTATTGCACTATTAGCAACATGTCTACTAGCATTAACACCACCATTATTAGGACTAGTATCTCCACTATACGTTCCTGTAATACTTGTAGTATTTATGTCTGAGATATATCTTATGATTAGGATTGGGTTAAAAGATTGGAGAAGTAGTAAGAAGTTGACATTTATATGCTACAAACTCACATATCCACTACTAGCAATAATCTTCACAGCAATGTTAATATTCCACATATTTTAAGGAAAGTAAAACTTTTCACTTAAACTAACATAGGTACATATAATGGCAGTTGCAAGCTATGTAAAGTCTAGATTAACATTACTGAGATTTAGAATGAGTGAAAGATTGTATAAGAGAGTTAGAAAAACTATTGAAGATGCTAGAAATGCAACAATACAGAAAATTAGAGTAATTATTCCAAAACTTGAAGAAACTAGAAAAGTAGTATATGAACAACTACAACAAGTATCAGACTGGTTAAAACTTGGAATTGCAAGAGCTGGAATTGATGAAGTTGGTAAGCTAGGCGAGATGGTTCCACCAACTGTACATGTAGAGTATGAAGTTAGAGAGTATGAAGGTGTTAAGTTTCAAAGTGCAAAATTTGTAGGAATATCAGCACCAAACTATAGTATCGTAAGTATACCTCCAGAATTTGACATGTCTATGAACTTGCTCTATAAGACTATTGACAAACTACTAGAACTTCTAAATCTTGAAAATATATTCTACACACTACTATCAAGAGCAAAAGAGTATCAGAGAATGATAAACGCTATAGATTACGTAATACTACCCAGACTAGAAGAAGCTATTAAGAATTTAAGACTTGCATTAGATGAAGAGGAGAGAGAGGAATTTGTTAGAAGAAAGGTAATACAAATAATCCTAGGAGGATAAGGTTAAACCATGTCACAGAGAGGATTAAGAGAACAGATTGAAGATAAGATGAAAGAACTAGTAAGTAAATACATGAATGATATAGCACAGGAAATTGATAGATATCATAAACAACTTCTAGAGATGGTTAATAGAATAAGAGAACAAATTAGATAGTACAACTCTACTCTTTTTAAAACTTAGAATCCTAACATTTTTAATACTTCTTCAACAACTTTCTCAAATCTAGACTCAACTTTAGATGTGAAGTCTGACAATTTTGACTCTAATGATTGTCTATACTTTGAGACATCCTCTTCTATCATCTTCTCAAGTTCCTGTTTATACTTTTGTAGAAGTTCATTAATAAAAGCCTCTAGTTGCTTTTGTACTTCCTGTTTTGCAGCTTCAACTTTCTTTCTAATATCTTCTTCAGCTCTTGCCTTAGCCTTATATACCTCATCAACATATTGATCAATCTTCTTCATTAACTCATACACACTTTCAAGTGCTGAGGCTGTACTTGCCATACATCTAGTAGTGCATGTGATTACTTAATAAGTTTGATGTAGGTGTGTTAGTGTGATTCCAATATCTGAAATTGTTAATGGAGAAGTCACCATAAGTAGGAGTATCGGAACTAGACATGGTAAAGGTATTGTAGTATTAAACATATCTCAAAAATGTGCATTAAGATGCGTATACTGTTATAGCTCATCAACAATAACAGGATTAGAAATGTCGTTAGAGAATGTTAGTAAAGTCATTAAAGAAATATCTAAAATAAATCCAAGACTTGTAATATTGAGTGGTGGTGAACCATTACTATATCCAACTATTGAATATGTATTTCAAATGTTGAATGATAATAATATTAAATTCGTAATTAGTAGTAGTGGAATGTTTATAAGTGATAGACATGTAGACATGTTGAAGAAGTATGATGTAGACTATATAGGTATTAGTCTAGACATACCATCTAGATATGATTCAAAAATTAGAGTTGGTTCAAATTTTGATAAAATAGTTGAGAGTATAAGGATGTTAGTTAATAATAAGATCAATGTTGGTATAAGAATGACTTTAACATGGACATCTATGTACACTATAGAAGACATGTTTAAACTATGCTCTAAATATGGTATACATAGACTATGTATATATCATCTAGCACCATCAGGAAGAGGTGTAGATACGTACTCAAAATTAAAGCCTAGTAGAGAAATTGAAACATTATTCCTGAACTATCTAATGAAACTTGTCAAATATTATAAAAATATAGATGTACTAACTGTAACAGAACCTTCAGACTTCCTAACTATAGCACTACTATCATCTAATTCAAAGAGAGAATTTGAAGATACCATAGGTAGATTCTATAGAAGATGTAGATGTAGTGCAGGAAGATCAATAATATCAATATACCCAGACTGTACAGTATATCCATGTCAATTCAATAATAGTAAATCTTTAGGGAATTTAATTTATGAAAGTATTGAAGATATACTATCTAAAAGGTACGAACATTCTTACTGTACTAGATGTAGATTATATGAATACTGTAGAGGATGTAGTATTAGAGTTGTAGAGAGATTTGATAAAGATTGCACACTGTATGGATTATATACTCTAGCTGTTAGTGCTAGATTAAATATTGATGATTGGAAAATTAAACTTCTTGAAGAAATATTTTCTACATAGAGTATGGGTGTTAAGGCTATAGTTAGATTTGGAAAGTATTTAAGTGAGAGAGTTGGTGTGGATAAAGTTGAGATATTTTTAGATAAGTGTGTAACTATTAGAGAGTTATTAGAATTGTTATGTAGTAAATATCCTAATTTAGATAAAGATTCGCTAATAGTATTATCAAATGATAGAATTCTACCACTACCCTATAAAATTTGTGAAGATATAGAGGTAGAAATTATAGACTCAGTATTAGGTGGTTAATTTGAACTTAACAAGATTTGAAAGACAATTGAGAATAATTGGAGAAGAGTTACAGAGAAGAATTAGACATTATAAGGTTGCGATATTTGGAATAGGTGGTCTTGGATCTTACGTTTCATATCTATTAACCTGTCTTGGAGTTGGAGAGCTAGTACTTGTAGATTTTGATAGAGTAAGTATTCCAGATTTAAATAGACAAATACTATATGATTATCAGAGTGTTGGTATTTATAAAACTATTATAGCCTACAGAAAATTGTCGAAATTTGTAAATGATACATCTATATGTTGTATAAATACTAAGATATTTGAAGATAGTGGATTAATACATGAGATTGTGAAGAAAGTTGATATTATTTTTGACTGTTTGGATAATATAGATTCTAGACTAGTTATTAATGATCTATGTCTAAGATATAGAAAGCCCATGATTCATGGTGGTGTATCGGAGTTAAGAGGACAGGTAATATTTCTACCTGGAGATGGTCCATGTCTAAGATGCATACTTAGAACTTCTAGAGTTCGTAGAGTTGAAGTATTGGCATTTACATGTTCATTAACTGCATCATTACAGGTTAGAGAATTTTTAGAGTATGTTAAAGGTCGTAAGGAGCCTAGAGCGATATTTGTAGATTTGGAAAAACCTACTCTTAGAACATTCAGAATAGATAGATTGAAAGAGTGTGAAAGTTGTAAATACTTAACATGACACATCGTGCTTAGGTATATTCTATATCATGAGGCATTGATGGTAGCAGATTTCTACAACTATAAATAATTTGAAACTTATACTTCTGTAAGTTTCTACGTATAAAATCTTGAACTACATCTCTACACACAGCGTGAATCATTAAGTATAATCCTTCAAACATCTTATCACTACCATATATAAATCTTCTATATACTACATGTGTAGGTTCTTCTAAATTAAGTATATTTTTAACATGTTCATCTACTAAATCTACATCTAGTATTATCATTGCATTTATCTTAAATCCAATACGTTCCTGATTTAGGACTGCATAGAAATCTCTTAAAACATTTAAACTTATTAACCTCTTAATCTCTTCTATTAGATATTCTTCATCAATATTATACTTTTCACAAAGCTTTACGAAAGGTCTTTCAGAGATTTCTATATTACATAACTCTCTGAGTAATTCTATAGGCAGTCTTGATACAGATTCAAGTTTTGGAGGATTTTCATTTTGTATTAATATTTTCGCTCTAGATATACCTCTATATAAGTCAAATCTAACATCTAATCTATATGTCTTTGTAGATTCTAGAACTACATACTTATTAATACTATACTTATAACATATTTCTTTTACAATTTTTACTATATCTTCAATATTCTTTCTCTTTATTACAAACCATATATTATATTCATGCTCTCTTAAGAAGTTATGTGAAACACCGCCAAGCTCGTTTATATATTTTGAAACATCTTCAACATATGGTTCAGGAACTTTAAGAGCTACTAATGCTGCTTTGAGGTCTCTACTTCTATAATTTAGTACAGATCCAATTCTTCTAATAACTCCTGAATCTCTAAGTCTTCTAATTAATGATATGAGATTATCAACATCAATACCATACCTACACGCTATCTTGCTAAATGGAGATTTGTCAATAGGAAAATCATATTGAAGTGTCATTAATAGGTCAATTAACTTCATATTCTAGAACATATTCTAGAGTTTGAAAAATATTGTCTAGCTTAGCATTATTAGCAAGGTAGACCTTTTCAAAATTATGTGAAATACATGTACCATACACTTCAGGACCAGGACATATAACAATCTTCTCTTTTAAAGATTTATCAAGTTTCCATCTTTTAGCTCTATCTAGTACACATTTAATGGTTAGTGATGACATTGGTATTATAATATCTACATATTCTAGATTTTTCAGAAATATATCTATTACATAGTCATTTGGATTTAAACTATATAGAGAATATTCACAAATTTTTAAATCTCTCAATAATTCTCTTATAACCTTACTACCATGATCAGATCTGTAGATATTTACAATATTTATATTATGGTTTTTCTGTATTTCACGTATTTTACCTACAATACCATATGAGGAGTAGTGTGATGGTAATATTATCTTACCTGTAAAATTTTCTAAGTTATTTATAAGTTCTCTATATGTATCTTCTCCAACAGGTATTATGAATTTTGAATTTATTACTAGATTATTAATCTTTATAGCTTTAACTGAGAGTGAACTCATTAAAACTGCAACATCACATACATGATACTTATCTTCTATATTTTTGAATATTGGTTTCAATACCTTATATTCAATAATTTTAAATTTCTTTAAGAATTTTTCATCTATTTTACTATGTTTATACTCTGTTCTCAATATTGCCACAGTCTTATACATGTCCTTATTGAGAAATGTTGATATGTCTAGTCTTTAACCTATACATGTCTAATGTCACAGATATATGATACATGTGTTATAGGTTTAGGAATTGCTGGATTAACAGCATCTCTATATCTTCTTAGACAGAAAGTAAATGTCTTAGCTATAGGTCGTGAAATTGGTGGTCAACTTATGAAAATTCCACATATAGAGAATTATCCTGGTGTTGGTGTTGTTAAAGGTTCAGATATTATTAATAAGATCTTAGGCGAATTGTATAAGTATGGTTTTAAATTTATCATAGACGAGGTTGTTAAAGTTGAAAAGGTTGAAGATATATTTAAGATAATTACAAGATCAGGGAGAGAGTATTATTCACGCTCTGTTATATGTACAACAGGAAAATCTCCAATAAAACTTAATGTTGATGGTGAAGATCGCTTTCTAGGTCGTGGAGTTAGTTATTGTGTTATTTGTGATGCAGCTTTATTTAAAGGTAAGACAGTCCTATATGTATCTGGAAGTGATCCACATGTTGAATTTAGTCTAGATACATTATTAAAAACATGTTCTAAAGTATATTGGATTCCTAGAGTAAAGATTCGAGATGTTGAAGATAGATATAGAGAATATTTAGAGAGTGGGAAGTTGCAAATTTTAGATAATTGTAATGTTGTTAAAATTGACGGAGATGTTAAGGTTAGGAGAGTTTTAATTAAAATTAATGGAGAATTAAAGTATCTAGATGTTGATGGAGTATTCATAGAGATTGGGTATAGAGTAGATACAGGATATATATCTCATCTAGTTAAAGTTAATGAGAAGGGTGAGATTGTAGTTGATGAATTATGTAGAACTAGTGTTGATGGAATATTTGCAGCAGGTGATGTAACATCAATACCATATAAACAAGCAATAATTGCAGCAGGACAGGGAGCTATAGCAGCATTATCAGCATGCGAATACCTATCTAAGAAATATGGATTAAAGATAAGAAAAGTTGACTGGAGTATAAAGTAGATATCTGTACTGAATAGCAATATTTTTAAAAGGTTATAGAGACCAAACTACTACGTAGATAGGGCCCGTAGTCTAGCGGCAGGATGCCCGCCTTACGATGGCGGGTATCCGCACATGAGAGAGCGGGTGATCCCGGGTTCGAATCCCGGCGGGCCCACCATCATAGTACTCCTTTAATTTACCTACCCTACCTGATCTACCATATGAGTATTGTATCTCTAAGGTATTATGGAGTTGTAGCTGTGTGTGATTTTGATTATTCAAAATTTTCAGATGAATATGATAATCATGTTAAATGTGAACTTTCTTCCAATATTTATGATGTGTCTAAACTATATGACTTGATTTGTAGAGTTTTAGAGTATGTATATACGATATATCCTGATATTAGAAATGAGATATCGGTAGTGTGTAGAGATAGTGTTGAAATTAAAATTTATAGGAGAGTGTTAGATAAAGGTTTAAGCTTTTACGATATTATTGATAAGATATGTATGATTATTGGTTATGAATTGTGGAAGATTTCAAAATCTTCTCACTAGATCTTCTCCTAATAATTACATGCTTAACTACTCTATATACTAGATATATCAATGCTATTTGACCAAAATCTACATGTATAAGTTTTCCATAGATGTATATGAATGGAAGTATTGTAAGAATACCTTCTCTACCGTAAAATGATGTTGTCATAATGTAGAGATATACATAATGTACAACAATGTAGAATGGTATCTGTACGTCAAGTATACCAATATAGAATTTTCTACTTCCATGTACATATAGTAGTATTAATGTCAATATTATTGTTATTAACGTTAATGTAGATAGTCTCCATAGGTATAGGTATGATGGTGGAGTATATGATATGTAGCTTGGTGGTCTCATAGTTATCAAATTTTCTACAGGTATTAGAGATAGGATTGAAAGTACTATACAAGATATAATTCCATAAATTAGACCCATCCTATATGTTTGCATTAATCTTCAAGTTGAGAGATCAAAATATACACATTACCTAAAAATTATCCTATAACATATAGACCAGCTTTAAATGTGTATACTATAGTCATGACTAGTCCACCCCAAAATGCTATAGATATCGTGTAGAGTAGAATCTGTCTCAACTTCTCATCACTTATAATCTCACTTAAAAATGCATTAAGTACTTGACCACCATCAACAGGATATGCAGGTAAGGTGTTTAGAAGTGCAAGTGTTATATTTAGGTTAAATAGCCAGAATAGAAATCTGTAGAATAGTGTGTTTGATACTGTAAAATATCTCAAAGATATAGTATTTAGACCAATATACTGAATTAGATATTGAGTAGAGCAATTATTAACATTTAAATTTACATATTCTAAACCTTTCCCAGGTATTAATACTTTCAACATTATAATGTGGTGAAGTTTACATATATTAAAAACTTCAGGTTTAGATAATACATTCAGTAGGTCATATATGTTGTATATCGCATAACCATTTACAGATAGTATTATGGAATTGTTAGGTATTTGAGATATTTTAGAGTTAGTAACAATAACACCTAACGGATATCCAAACATGTTTGTTAAATATTTTGATAGTAAGTATATGATTACTGTAAGTATTGCGAGTAGTATATTAGCTACAACACCTGCAGAGTATATTGCAAGTCTCTTACTAAGTTCAAGCTTATTTAACTTCTCTTCATCAGGTTCTACAAATCCTCCCATAAGTATGAACATGCTTGTAAAAAATCCTCCAGATACAACAGGAACACCATATCTCAAGGCTACAACTCCATGAGCTATCTCATGTACTAGTATACTTATACCTGCAGTAATTATGATTAGCAGAAATGTGTATAAAGAAACTGTAACTCCAGGTATTATAGGTTGTAGAGACATAAATCCGAGATTTAACATCTGCATTGGAGATATGTGATGTATAGATGATTCTAATATTAATACAACATTCCTAATAATTATAACAACAGGTGAGTATAGGAAGTATTTAAATATAACTAACTTACTGTTAGATACTAGTGGAAATATTAGTAGAGGTACAGGAATTAGAAATAGCATAGTTACAATAAATATAGTTACTAGACATATTGCTAAAATTCTAGGCTTAATTTTATGTAACGGTTTTGACAGTATATGTAAGATCTTTTCAACATTTTCTCTACCTTTAATAATTATTGCAAGACCATAGTATAGCTTTACTCTATCAGTCATCTTTCTAAGTTTAGTAATAATGTAGACTATTGAGATGAATATATACCAAGCAATAATTAGCAATAATATGTCTAAATAGTTCACAGTACTGATGAATATGTAAGGATGTTTAAGTTAATTATTTGATTATCCTACTAAGAAGACAATTATATCGTGATACTTAGACCTGATCTTAGAATTCTAACTTCAACAGGTTGTTGAGTTAAGAATTTTCTAACAGACTGTGTATGTATATGACCTAAAAATATCTTTCTAACTTTCCTACAAATACTTCTTAAGATAGAGTAGTAGTATCTATGTACAGGTACTATCGGTAGAGGAATACCACCAACATATATATTAACATCTTTTAGAAAATTTAAGACATTATCAATATAATTTATAAACCATAATGCAGGTGTTGATATTAGAGATTGATTAAATTTGAGTACAAGTTCACCATAAGTACATGATTTAATATTTATAATCTTGAGATCTTCGATTTGTACTACCTCTTTAATAATGTTAACATTATACATAGGTACTACATGTTGTAGATATGATATTAGTTTATACATTCTAACATTATCGTATGGTATTAATATTTTAGGTATCTTAGATAGTTTTTTAATTAAAGCTTTAATACTTGACCAATATCTTGGGATAGTACAGGTTATTATTATGAAGTCTATACTATCTAAATCTTTAGCTATTTTAGAAAAATTATTAATATACTTACGTGGTTCGCTTCCTGGATTTATTAGTAGTTTAAGATCTTTATAATATACTAGAAGTGATGATGATGAACTTTTCTCTAGATCATTTCTCAGACTTTCCTCTTCAATTATGACAGTAAGATTTATAGTCATGTTAAGACTAACCTGAGCTAAGGGTAAAAATGTTCAACCGCTTATCTACAATATTGATAACATATGTTGTACCTATAGTGTCTATCGTTATAATATCATTTCTATCTGCTCTAGCAGTTGCATATAACAATCCTGTATTTAATTACATAGTTATTGCATATATAATTGCACTATTTGCAGTTTTCATAGGTCAGGCTGGTATTACATTTAGAAGAAAGATGAAAGAGGTTAGAGAATATATTAAGAATGTTAAACATGGAGCTATTGAAAGACTTGCAGCACAGGATCTTATGAAACTTATTGAAAAAGATAGTGAATATATTTCTGAAATTACTAAAATACAGAAGAGACAGTTTAAGAATATACTAGTTGTGTTTGGAATACTAATGCTTCTAGTATTACTATACATGACTGTACTTGGGAAGTTTATATCATCTATGTTATCAATTATTCATGATAAGTTTTGGAGAGCTTTCTGTGAGACATTTACATACTTCTCAATATTGATAATAATATATGTAGTGCTTATGAAATATCTAAGATTAACACCTTCATCACACATGGTTATAGATATACCATATGCGCCTATGAGAAGTCTAGTAATCTACCGTGATGCTATCATACTAGATGATATATACCTACTAAAGGCACCAATAAAAGCTAAGAAAGTAGTCATCAATGAGAAGAGAAGGTTTGTCGAACTTGAACTAGATGATGATTATAGTAGAAATGTTGGTATTAGAAGAGTTAGACTATATGTAAAGACTCCGAAAGAACTTTGGAATGATGTTCTATCTAAGATGGTTCAAGTACGTGAATATACTCAAACAATTTCAACACAAGAATCTTCAGAAGCTAAGAAGTAGATTTTAATAATAGTGCTATTATCCGAATAGGCTTGCAAGTCCTGATGCAATATCCTCCTCACTTGGTCCTTCCTTCTTCTCTTCCTCTACTTTCTCCTCTTTCTTCTCCTCCTCTTTCTTCTCCTCCTCTTTCTTTTCTTCTGCAGGCTTTGCTTCTGCCGTTGGTGTTGGTATTTGTACTGATACTTGAATTCCTAGTTCAGGTGCTTTTTGAGATACTATACTAGCGATAGCGTATGCCTGTGCTATTGCTTTTGTAATTATTGCTGAGGCTGTCTCTGGTGTTATTATGTTTGCATTAATTGCAAGATTTCTAGCATATATACATGCCTTCTGTATTAATACAGGAACTGTCTCAGGAATCATTATCTCAGCATTAATTGCGAGGTTTACAGCATATTTAGCAGCGTCAGGTATCATATTCTTAAATTCTTCAAATGTACGTAATAGTTCTTCAGTAGTTATAGCTCTCTTACCTTCAACAATTATAGACTTAACTCTCAACGACTCGAATATTGGTCTAATCTTCAATTTCTGTAGAATTTCTGCAAGTTCAGGACTTATAGTATCTCCAGGTTTTGCAACTACAGTATCCTTAACAACCCATATCTTACCTCCCTGTACTCTTGTAGGTACTCTCAATTTACCAAACTTGCTCAATATTGGTCCTGGTGATAGTCCTGTATCACCTGCTGGTATTATTATTTCAAATGGTGCTTTATCTCCAGGTTTAGCTTCTCTTCTAACAGCATTCTCCTCAATCCACTTTATTAATTCTATAGGATTCATGTTTGTGAATATGAATATGTTCTCTCCTGTCAATACTTTCTGAATATCTTCAGAAACTTTTCCAAATGTTTTCTCTAGAGCAATTCTAAATAATGTATTTTTAACATGCTTCATTACTGAGTCTATTCTTCTCAATTTCAATCTATACTCTTTCAATACTCTATTAGAAACTCCATGAATGTCAATTACAAAAACATACTTATACTTTCTCAATAACTCACTAGTCTCTTCAATAGTTCTAACTTTCTTCTCAGGATATGGCTTTGTCCTTACGTAATGTCTTTTAAGTAGTGAAACCATGATATGCTCAATCTATGGATATTTAGGTAATTATAAATTTTCCTAACTAGTCTAGATAAACAACATGCTTATATATTCCCAATGTAGAGTGTTGATGCGTTAGTGTCACAGACTATGACTAACATCACTATAACAACTGTTCAAACTTTTGAAAATGTACTACGTGAAGTATTTCTAGGTATTGCACGTGCAATTCCTAAAATATTGATATCAATATTGATAATAGTAATATCTTTAATAGTTATAAAGTATATAAATAAACTTATAATGTTTGTAATGGAGAAGACTAGATTTGAAGATTATGTGAAAAAGCATCTAGGATCATCAATACCAATAACTAAGCTATTCATAATAATTGCAGATATAGGTATAATACTTGTAGCTATTGCAGGAATTCTAAACATAGTAGCTCCTGACCTAATTCCTGTATATAGACAGGGTCTAGAATACTTTTCAAGACTTGTAAGTGTCATACTTCTAAGTCTAGTGTCTGTAATTGGTTTAAACGCAATTATAAGTTTAATAAAGATAGAAGAGAAGATTAGAAGCTTTATAGTACTTATAGTATTCTTACTAATATTTGCATTTTTAGTAGATTTAACAGCATTATCAAATACTGTAAAGGCAGCTATAGTGAATGGCATATCTATAGGTATAGGCATTGCTATAGGAGCATTTGCAATATGGTTTCTATTTGGAGAATATATAGAAAGACTTGTAAAGAAGAGAGAAGAGGTAGGTAGAAGCGAGGAGAAGAGATGAAGTATTCAATAAATAAGAATATTATAGAATTTGAGATAGAGAGAGAAGAAGATCTATACATACTATACCTAATAATTGATAAGGATGATCTACTATATGGTTGGACTGTTAGAGAATTTAAAACTAGAAAACATGAGAAGGGTGAGAGAAGGAAAATATACATATGCCTAAAAGTTGAAGCATTAGAATATCACGCATTTAGAGGTAACTTAAGAGTTAGAGGTATAATTCTTGAAGCACCTGAATGGTTTGACGGTATAATTGGTAGTCATCATACAATGGAGCTTATTAGAGGTATAAGGTATAGACTTGTAAAACAGAGCATAGATGTTGAATATGTTAAGAAGATACTAGACATGTTTAGTAAAGGTCATGCAAGAGCATTATTAATATCTATAAATGAAGATGAGACAACAATAGCTATTGTTAAGATGTTTGGAATTGATATTTTAACAACAATATACAACAAGTACATATCTGGTAAGCAGGTAAGTTCTGATAGAAGAAGACAATTCGAGAAGTATGTTGAAGATATTGTGAAGATAGTTAAATCAATAGTAAAACCTGAAGATATTGACTACATAATTATTGCAGCACCTACAAGAGTACTAGACTACATTCAGGAAGATATTAGAGAAGGTTTAAAATCTATGAACAAGCCTATAAGAGTTGTCAATGTTAGTGAAGGAGGACTTGCAGGTATATATGAGATACAGAATGAACATCCTGAAGCACTATCAGACATATTGAGATTACATGAGCTTAAGCTTGTTGATGAAATTTTTGAAAGACTTGTTAAAGGTAGAACAGATGTTGCTATTGGTATTGAAGAAGTTTCAAAAGCTCTTGAGAAAGGTGCTGTTGATAAATTATTAATAACTGATGAATATTTTAAAGAGTCTGGAATTGAGATAAAGAATTTGATAAATATACTAATTAAGAGTGGTGGAACATTAACACTAATACCAACATACACTAATGCTGGTGAGAAACTTAGAGGTATAGGAGGAATAGCAGCTTTGCTGAGATATGAGTTAGGCGAATAGTTGATAAAAATCCAGACTACGTATTAGTCCTGTAGTGAGTAAAGTATGATGAATGAGAGATATATAGCAGCTGCAGGCTACGCTATTCTATGCATATCTCTACCAATATTACTATTCTTGAGATATCTAGACACTACAACTATCATCACAAATATACTAACTTCAGAAGTGATTCATAGTGTTGAGATATGTCTAGTTTTTACATCAACATTTAGTATACTTCTAATATCTGTAGGTTGGTTGGCTATTGGTAGAAGATTGAAGATTAGTGAAGCATGTATATGTGGTGAGACAGGTCTTATAACATTTTCAGCTTTACTCATTTTAGAAGTAATTCTCTATTTCTCACATGTTCCTAACCCGCTCACGATATTGTATGAGAAGGTTAGTAAGAGTTTGATAGTGTTGTTGATAATGTTTTCATTATTGATATGTCTAGTATTTGTTATAACTCACATAATATCTCACTTCACTGTTAGTAGAATTTTGAGATCTGTATTATTGAGATTTGCAGGATATTTACAAACTCTACTACTCTCATATTCAATATCTTGTCTTATATGTTATGTCATTGGTATTCTAGATAGTTCATATTTACACATTTGTATACTATTCTTATCTCTATTAATATTTTCTGCATGTATGCTCTCTGCAATATCTATTGTTAGATTGAAAGCTTCATGAGGTATTGTTTATATATACTTTATACACTTGTCGAAGAGTGTCTGAGGTAGTTATCGTAGGATTTGTTAGAACTCCAATTGGTAAGTTTGGTGGAGCTTTTAAGAACGTTAAACCTCAATATCTAGCAGCTATATGTATAAGAAAACTTCTAGAGAGGACAGGTATTGATCATAAGCTTATAGATGAGGTAATTCTTGGATGTGCTCTTCAAGGTGGTTTTGGACAGAATATTGCCAGACAGGCAGCACTTATAGCAGGTTTTTCTCCAAGTGTTGGTGCATATGTTGTTAATAGAGTATGTTCTTCAGGTATGCAAGCCATATTTGAAGCTTATAGGCAGTTGAAGGTTGGTGATGCATCTTTCATAATTGCTGGTGGTGTAGAATCTATGAGTACATGTCCACTAGCAATACCTCATGAAGCTAGATGGGGTGTTAAACATTGTGTTATTAGGAAGGTAGAGTTGATAGATTTGATGGTCTATGATGGTCTTACAGATCCAATGACTATGATGTTGATGGGTCAGGAAGCTGATAAGGTAGCTAGAGAACATAACATTCCTAGAGAACTTCTAGATAAGATTGCATATGAAAGTCATATGAGAGCTACAAGAGCTACTGAGCAGAAACTATTCATAGATATGGAACCTGTAGATGAGACTATTAATGGTGAGAAGGTATATCTTGACCATGATGAAGGTATTAGACCTGACACATCTATAGAAAAGTTATCTAAACTTAAACCTGTATTCACACCTGAAGGACCACACACAGCTGGTAATAGTTCACAAATTAGTGATGGTGCTGCAATGTTATTGATAACTACTCTAGATAAGGCTAGAGAACTTGGACTTAAGCCAATTGCTAAAATTGTAGCATATTCATGGACTGCTGTAGAAACTTGGAGATTTGTTGAAGCACCTATAGGAGCTATTAGGAAGGTTTTAGATAGAGCTGGTTGGAGAATTGAAGATGTTGACGTATTTGAAGTTAATGAAGCCTTTGCTGTAGTTCCAGCATTAGTAAATAAGTGTCTAGATATACCATACTCAAAGATGAACATTCTAGGTGGAGCAATAGCACTTGGACATCCACTAGGCGCGACAGGTGCTAGAATAGTTACAACACTCATAGCAGCATTAAAAGCATGTGGTGGTAAGAGAGGTATTGCAGCACTTTGCCATGGTACTGGTGGTGCAACAGCTATAGCTATAGAGCTCTACTAGACTATCCTATAGACAACATAGCTTAAATTTTCAATATAGAGACAATATTGATGGTTTTAACATTAGATAAACTTACAAATCTAGATTTTGAATATGTAGTATCAGAGATATGCTCATTCATAGTTAGACAAGTTGAAGATAGTGGTTGTAGAGGTGCAGTTGTTGGACTTAGCGGTGGTATAGATTCTTCAGTTACAGCATTTCTCCTAGTTAGAGCATTAGGTTCAGATAGAGTTCTAGGTCTAATAATGCCATACATAACAACTCCAAAAGAAGATGTTGAAGATGCTAAGAAAGTTGCAGAGATTTTAGGAATAAAGTATAGAATAATAGATATATCAAATATTAGAGATGCATATGCAAAATCCATACCTGACTTCGATGAAAATGATAGAATACCTACAGGAAATCTACTACCTAGAATAAGAATGACACTACTATACTACTATGCAAATAAGTATAATATGATAGTTGCAGGTACAGGTGATAGAAGTGAAATATTGATAGGATATTTCACCAAGTATGGTGATGGAGGTGTAGATATACTACCAATAGGATCACTATATAAGACACAGGTAAGAGCACTTGGAAAATATCTTGGAGTTCCAGAATCTATAGTTAAAAAACCTTCAAGTCCTAGACTATGGCCTGGACATATTGCTGAAGAAGAGCTTGGACTTAAATATGAAGAGATAGACCTGATACTACATTGCCTATTTGATCTTGGACTTGATATTGATGAGACTGTTAAAGAGACAGGTATTTCAAGAGATAAAGTTGTCAAAGTTGTTAAAATGTATGAAACTACTAAACATAAGAGAAGATTACCACCAACACCAATGTTAGATCCTTCAAGAATGTACAAGATCTAGATTAAGGTTATTGTTAATATATTTGAGCAATATTTAATATAGTAGTGGAGACTCTATATCCTGTAGTTGAAATTAAGTGTAGTGAAGATATAGTTAAGAAAACTGTAATAGCACTCATAGTCATATCTATAGTAATAGCAATACCACTATTCACCTTAATACCAATAACATTCTCAATAGTAGTATACTCATTCTATCTCTTAACAGTTATATTTGGACTATTAATGATGAGAGAGTTAAGACTTAGAGTTGTAGTATATGTTGACAGGATATTGATTGAGAAAGGTTCTAAATCTAGACTTATAATGTTTGATAATATTTACAGGATATTGATATATCCTAGAATGTTTACGATATCTTTAAGAGCATTTCCACTACCTTCAGCATCTGATAGACATATAAAATTACCAAAGATTAGAGCTACAACATATATAGTATCTATAATCTTGAGAAGTAATGAAGAAATTCATTTTCAACTTTTTGAAGATGAGAAAGAAGCTTTTATTAGAGCTTTCGATAAAATAAGATCATTAAATAGGTCGATACCGAGTATTGAAGTTCTATTTTGATTTCATTAAAACTCTCAACCACTCTAATGAGGGATCTAGATATATTAGGAAGAGTTTTTCATGAGGTTGTTCAATTCTAACAAGACCAAGCTTTTCAAGTTTTAACACATACTTCTTAACATTTTTTGGAGACATAGATACAGCTCGTGAGAGACCTCGAAGGGATAGACATCCATGTTCTGATATGGCTATTGATAATATTATTCTAATGTACACGTCTTCCTGAGAGAGTTTCTCTAGAAAGGTAATCATCCTTCTTAGAATTTGTGTTTGATTGCTACACATGAATCACGTGTATTATTAACTTAGCTGTCTAATAAGCATTGTTTTATGTACATCAAACCACAATGATAACACTAGATACCTAATGTGGAACTACTTAAATATTAGATATGTATATTACACCTACGTGGAAGCGTATAGAGTAATCATGATCGGACTTGTGCAAGGTATCGGGTTTCAGACCATTTATATATAGGATAGCTAAAAAAGCTAATGTTAGAGGATATATAAGGAATAGAGGTGGTGCTGAGGTTGAGATATATATTGAAGGTAGTAGAGGAGAGATAGAGAAATTTTTCAAATACTTCTGGAAAGAGAAACCAGAATCATTTATTATTGATAAGGTACATGTTGAAAAAGTTGAACCATTGGGATATGAAGATTTTAGGATATTGAAAAGCTCTTCAATAAAGTTGAAAAGATCAGCAATACCTCCAGACTTTGCAGTATGTGATGAATGTCTAAGAGAAGTGTTGAATATTAACGATTATAGAAGATATAGGTATGCATTCAATTCCTGCGTTGTGTGTGGACCTAGATTTTCAATGATGTATAACACACCGTGGGATAGGGAGAATACTGCTATGAAAGATTTTCCACTCTGTAAAGATTGTCTTGCAGAGTATGAAGATCCTAATAACATTAGGAGATTTCATGCACAGGGAATTTCATGTAAGATATGTGGTCCAAAACTATGGCTTGTAGATAGAAATGGTGAGAGGATTGAATGTGAAGATCCTATCAGAGAGACTGCTAAGTTAATTGATGAGGGGTATATTGTAGCTATTAAGGGTATTGGAGGTTTTCATATTGCATGTCTTGCTAGTGATGATGATGTTGTATTAAAGTTGAGGAGAAGAAAGAGAAGACCTGAAAAACCTTTTGCAGTTATGGTTCTCGACGTTGATGTTGGGAGAAGATTGGCATATATTGATGATTATGCTGAGAAGATATTAAAGTCTGTACAAAGACCTATAGTTCTTCTACCAGTTAGAGAAGATTCACCATTATCAAGATATGTAGCTCCAGGGTTAGCACATGTTGGAATATTTCTACCATATACACCACTACACTACTTAATACTTATGGAATTGAAAGATAGGTTTGCAATTATGACAAGCGGTAACGTTCATGGAAAGCCAATGTGTATTGACAATAATGAAGCATTGAAGAAGTTGAAAGATATTGTAGACTACTTCTTACTACATAATAGAGAGATTGTTAATAGAGTTGATGATAGTGTACTCAGAATTAGTAATAGAAGAGCAATACTACTTAGAAGAAGTAGAGGATATGCACCATACTGGATAAAGGTACCATTAGAAATTCCTGAAGATACATACATAATCGCTGTAGGTGCACTACTTCAAAATGTTGGAGCTATAATGTTTGAAGATAAGGTAGTATTAACACAGTACATAGGTGATTGTGATGATTTTGAAACACTTGAAGATCTTAGAAAGTATATATTTAAAATAATGAATATGTTGAGAATAGAGATTAATGATAAAAGTATCGTAGTTTCAGATCTACATCCACAATATGATACAACTAGACTCGCATCTGAAATTTCAAGAGAATTTAATATAAAACATGTAAAAGTACAACATCACTGGGCTCATATAGCATCAGCGATGGCTGACTATGGAATTCATCCTGATAGAGAAGTTATTGGAATTGCTATAGATGGTGTCGGATTTGGAGAAGATGGCAATATTTGGGGTGGTGAAATACTCATAGCTAAATATGACAACTATGTGAGAATCGGACATTTAAAATATGTAAAAATGCTTGGAGGTGATTTAGCAACAGAATATCCCGCTAGAATGGTACTATCATACTTGGCAGAGGTGTATGGTATAGATGAAGCATGTAAAATATTGATAAAGACAGGACTTACAAAATACTTAAAGTATGGTGTTGATGAGATTGAAATATTGTCAAAATTGTATGAAAGAGAGAAAATATATACATCAAGCACTGGAAGATTTCTAGATGCAGTATCAACACTATTAGGCATATGTGGTGTAAGAACATATGAAGGTGAGCCAGCTATGAAATTAGAAGCATGTGGATTGAAAGCTAGGAGAAGAAGTATCGATATAGAATTTCCAATAGTGTATAATGACGGGAAGTATGTTATAGATACTGTAGAAGCATTTAGACAGGTATATGAGTACTATATTGAAGGTTTAGACATATGTGAGATAGCATATGCAGTACAGTACAATCTTGGTAGAGCATTTGGAAAAATATGCAAAATCCTAAGCAATAGAAGTAGAAATATTGTAGTCATGTCAGGAGGAGCTGCTGTTAATGAGATAATCATGAAAGGAGTTGAAGATGAGATATCGAATACAGGTCTTAAACTGATTCTTCCAAGTAAAGTTCCTGTAAATGATGGAGGAATATCATTTGGACAAGCTGTAATTGTTGCAGGTATGTTAAATAGTGGTAAACTCTAAACATACCATAACATCACTACACGCTATTAATGACCTTATCTCAACATCTATAAATCTACAGTTAATAACTACATAATCATCAAGGTAGAGTATTGGTAATATATCTATATCAAGATTTTTAGAATCTACTGAACAGTAAATTGTAAACTTAATACTATTCTGAACTATTATTCCTCTAAAGATTATACCAGGTATTGGAAATCTTCTTAATTTTGAAAGTATTGATTCTAGAGTAAGTTCAAGTATTCCAAAGAATCTACCTGAAACATCTCTATATTTACAATATTTAACTAGTCTGTACACATCTTCACTATCTATGTATACTTTACCTAGAGTTGAATATAATACTTTTACAAGTCCTCTACACGTCACTTAGCGTATGTTTAAATTTTTGTAAATTAAAAATTAAGCTGTGGATAGTGTTAAGATAGTAGTTCTATATTTAAGACAGGATGATCCGAAGAAGAATACAGCTTTAAGATTAGCTAAGAGAGGTCTTGTACATCTAGTAACTGATGTTAGAGAAGTTCCTAGAGGATTATTGATATTAAATCCATTTGTTAGAGAACCTGTAAAACCTGATGATCGTGATATAGTTTTGAGAAGAGGTATTCTAGTTATTGACTGCTCTTGGAGTAAGTCTTTACATACATTTGCTAGAGTTAGAAGATTCTTAAGAGGATATCATAGAAGATTACCTTTTCTAATTTCAGCAAATCCATCGCATTACGGTAAGCCATACATGTTAACATCAGCTGAAGCTATTGCAGCTACTCTATATATAACAGGTTTTAAAGATCTTGCATATGAGGTATTAAGTTGTTTTAAATGGGGTTTAGAATTTTTGAAGATTAATTATGAGAGATTAGAAAATTATAGTAAAGGTGTTATTGAATTTGAGAAGAATTATTTTGAGTATAGTGATGATAATGTTGTTAGAATGTTAGAAGAGTATCATGATGTTGATTAGTCAGTGTCGGTGGCTCTTTACATCACTTCTTCAGTAAGGGGCTCTATCATCACATTAGTAATACTCTATCTATCACACTTTTCAATTCTGATAATCTACTTAATGCTTCATCACTCTTACCCTCTCTTATTAACCTATCTATATTTTCTATAAGTTCATTAATTATCTTTCTCTGTTCTATCTCAACAGCTCTAAATTTTGGTATTGCAATATCTAGATGTAGTGGAAGTTCTTTCCATAGATCTGTCAGGAATGGTGGTATTACATACATGTTAAATAGCATGTTCATATATTTCCAAGATGCATGTGCTATAAATCCATACTTTACAAGTTCTGAAACTGCATCTTTAAGCTTAGTTTCATCAATATCTTTTCTTCTAAATATTATCTTTATAGTTGGCATAAAGACTGTCTCAAGATATGTATTTATTAGTATGAGTTTACCATCTCTAACAATATCACCATCTAGATATAGTGTTAATGCAAGTTCTTTACTTTCCCTACTTAAAAATTTTAAATTCTTTTTAACATCCTCAACATATATCTTCTTAATCTCTTCTAACGTTTGTAATATTTCTACCATTGCTTGATATATTATATCTTTAACTCTTAATGATGTAGAGCTAAACTTTATTATATATGCTAGATCTGATGTATATATTGCTTCATCAGGTATTACACCTCTGAGATATGTTGTCATAAATCTAACAATGTCATCTTCATATCTTGTAAGTTCAACACTATGTGGATTCCACTCAGTATCTCTATACCTTATATACTCAGGAAATTCTAATGCTAGCCAAAGCTTTTCAATTTCTCTAACCCTGCCAGTTTTCAAGTATTCAATATCTAGAAATTCTCTCAACTTATCCTTAACTACATCTAACATCTTCTTGACATCCTCAGGAATTTGATATGTTATTGACACGTTACTACAATATTAGTCTACTTAAAATATATTCCTACCTTAACAGTTAAATATCTCTTATGCGATTCTGAACTTCACCTAAATGTGGATAACCTCTAATGTTCAATATATTAAGGAATATCACAAATATGTACCTAAGGGACCTGATAAGGAGTTTTGGTGTAGTGATAAGATTGAGCATATTAGAAGATTAGCCACTACTGGAAGACCTTGGAAGATATTTAGAAGGACAATACATGTATATAGAATTTTAGATAGAATTAAGTTTAGAGGTTTTGAAAATGAGATAGATGTTGAAGATGTACCAGAGAGTGAGTATAGAGATATCGATCTTACACATATTATAAAGATGAGAACAATACCAGATTTTGAAGATCCTGAAGAAGAGCCTGTAGATGCTATAGTTCTTGAAGCACCAATATATTTTGCAGATATGTCTTTTGGAGCATTATGTGGTAATCCAAATATCGCATTTGTAGATGTTGCTGAGAAGATAAAGGCAATCAGTGGTCTTGGTGAAGGTGGTCTACATCCTGTTATTGGTGAGAGATATAGAAGATTTTTTGTACAATGGGCATCTGCAAGATTTGGAATTGATATTGAGGTATTGAATAAGGGTATGGGAGTGACTATAAAGATTGGTCAAGGTGCAAAACCTGGAATTGGAGGTCACTTACCAGGTAGTAAAGTTACGCACATAATATCTCGTGTACGTAGAATACCTCCCGGTGTTGATGCTCTCTCACCAGCACCACATCACGATATTTACAGTATTGAAGATCTTGGACAGAGAATATGGGCTTTAAAAGAAGCTACTGGAAAACCTGTATTTGTTAAAGTTGCAGCTACAAACTACGTTCCATATATTGTATCTGGAATTGCTAGGATGGGTGCTGATGGAGTTATAATTGATAGTCATGGTGCAGGTACAGGAGCAACACCTATAGTAGTTAGAGATCACGTTGGCATACCTATAGAACTTGCAGTTGCAGCTGCAGATGCAATATTGAGAAGAGAAGGATTGAGAGAAGGATTCACAATAATAGCATCAGGAAGAATATCATCTGCAGATGATGCAGCAAAATTAATAGCACTAGGTGCAGATATGGTGAGTATTGGAACAGCAGGATTAATAGCTATGGGATGTATAATGTGCCATACATGCAATCTAGGTAGATGTCCTGCAGGACTAGCAAGCAGCCTAACAGACGGTTCAAAAGTTGTAGATCTAGATTTTGCAATTGAAAAATTGTACAACTTCATGAAAGGATTTCTAGCAGAATTAAAACTAATACTCAAACATCTAGGATTGAAAAGTTTAAGAGAACTTGTAGGTAGAAGAGATCTACTAGTTGGATATAACATTGATGAGGAAGTTAATAAAATTCTAAGACTTGGAGAAATTAGAGATTCAACACCACTACCATACAAGTATGATGAAGGTGATAGTGAATTTCTTAGGGAGAAATATAGACTATATTATACAAAAATCGCAGAAGATGGAGATATTGTAGTTATTGGTGCTGGTAGTGATGCACCACCAGAAGTTGAAAAGCCTAGAAAAATACTTGATTGGTTAAGACTAGATGGTGCACAAGTTACACGACCATCAATAGACCCATATAGAGAATATGTTGATCTAGAATTTACACTATTTGGAAATACTACTATAAGTATGCCAATAATACTCAGACCAATACCTGAACATGTTAAGTATGTTGATGCATACGCATTCATAGCACATTCACTAAATACACTATTAGACATATCTCACATAGATGCACAACCTGACGTACATAGAGATCACATAATTTCAAGACATTTAAAATATAGATATGTAGTTTCTAGAGATGTTGATAGGTGTATTGAGGTTAAGAATAGTGGAAAAATATCAATTCTAGAAGTACCACCAGATGTGGAGTATATTGAGAATATTTTAAGTAGAGATGTTTTAGAGAATGTTGATGGATTTATAATAAATTCAGAACTTTCAAAAGATAAAGATTTAGAAATTTGCTTAGTATGGCTAGATAAGAAGCTTAGAGAGTATGGTGTTAGATATTATAAGAGTATTATTGTTAATTATCATAAAGTTAGAGATGCAGGAGATATTGTAAAATTGATAGCTCTAGGTGCAGATGCTGTTGAGGTTGGGTATATGCTCAAGTTCATATTTAGAGGAAATGAGAGTAGAGATCTATTTTGTGAAAAGCTGTGTAAAGTTATGATAGGTCTTAAACGTGAGATAGCACTACTTGCAGGTGCTGCAGGTGTATACAATGTACAGTCTAGTCTTGTAGGTAATAGAGAACTACTACGTGTACTAGATCTTGATTATAGAGTAAGAAAATTAATAGATGTAACACTTGCTGGATCTTGGTGAGTACTGAAAGATTAAGACAGGTTGAGAGATATATTTCAAAACTTCAAGGATCTATACGTAAGGCAGTTGTAGAATTTTTGAAGAAAGAAGAACCACAATCATTAAGATTTGTCAGAGTTGGTATATCTCCAATACAGGTAGGATCTCTATATAAGTTAAGTATAAAGATATACCATTCAAAACCTATGAAGTTAGAAACTCTAAATGAGCTAGTTAGAAGATTGAAAAAGAGTTTACCTATTCAAGAGTGGTATATATATGCACCACATGCAAATGCTATTAGAATCGAGACTTTAATGACAATTGACATCCTACAAGGACTTATAACCTCTCCAACTTCATTTAAATTATGAGTTCAGAAGTCGTTAGAAGAGTTAGAACTAGAATACCCGGTCTAGATGAAATACTCTATGGAGGTATACCTGAGAGAAACATAGTACTTGTAAGTGGTGGTCCAGGTACAGGTAAGTCTATTATGGGTATGCAATTTCTATATAATGGACTTGTTGAAGGTGAACCAGGCGTATTTGTCGCATTGGAAGAACATCCTGCATCTGTTAGAAGAAGTTTTAAACATTTTGGTTGGGATATTACAAAATTTGAACAAGATGGTAAATTTGCACTAATAGACGCATTTACAGGAGGTATTGGTAGATATGCTGAACGTGAGAAATATGTTGTTAAGAATCCTGATGATGTTAGAGAGATGATTGACGTATTAAGACAGGCGATTAAGGAGGTTGATGCTGTTAGAGTAGTTATTGATTCAGTATCTACACTATACCTAACAAAACCTGCAGTTGCAAGATCAGTAATAATGTTATTGAAGAGAGTTATTGCAGGTCTAGGATGTACTGCAATATTTGTAAGTCAGGTATCTGCAGGTGAGAGAGGTTTTGGAGGTCCAGGAGTTGAACATGCTGTAGATGGAATAATTAGACTAGACCTAGATGAGTATGATGGTGAACTTTACAGATCAGTAATAGTGTGGAAAATGAGAGCTACAAGACATAGTATGCGTAGACATCCACTAGAGATTACAGATAAGGGATTGAGAATTCAATGGGATAAATATATCAAGTTTACCAGAGGTGGAGTAATAATTGAGAAACTACCTGAGGAAGAAGTTAAAGTTATGAAGAAAGCCGTACAGGAAGCACCTGAGACTAAGAAGAGAGTTGTAGTTGAAGAAGAGGAAGAAGAGTAAAACTATCTAATAATCACAGTATTATTCTTTAAAGCATTTGAGAGTAGTCTAATTCTATCAAAAAGTCCTAATCCAGAGAAGAGATCTACAACAACTTTATTATCAAACGCTAATATGCATGCCTGTACATATTTTTTACCACCTAAAACAACTACCTTACTAAACTTATCTAACCCTTTCTCAACTATCTGCTTCTTCAACATCTCCACATACTGTCTAGTTACTTTAACAAGTTCAACATCATAATATTCAATTTCCTCATCTGGAAGTAGAAAACCGTATTTTGCAGATAGTATAACCCATCTACCAGGATAGAACTTCTCTGCATATCTTATAGCTAATCTAGTTAACATACCAATATACGCATTTTTAGCAGGTACTCTCTTTGGAGCATTCTTATTTACATCCCAAATCTTCTTCTTACCACAGGAAACAACACAGAGCTCCATGCGTAGATTAGGAACATTTGTCAATGTATTAAATGTTTAAAATCTAAAAGTTGGTACACTATGATATGGAATACTTACTATGTAGATACATGATAAGAATTATGGTAAGAATTAATCAATTAATAGTTAGTCTATAACAACAATATTAGCTATGTCTGAATCTTGGACTTATGCTAAAGCTGGAGTTGATCTTGATAAGCACAGGAAGATGCATGAGATAGCTCATGAGATAATTAGAAGACTATCTGAAGAATTGAATGTTCAGGTTAGTGGAATTTCAACATATGCATCAAGTATTAAGATTGGTAATGTTGAGCTATGTCTACATGCTGATGGTGTTGGTACAAAAGTGATTATTTTAGAGAAGATGAATAAACTGTGGGTTGCAGGTTGGGATGCATTAGCAATGAATCTAAACGATATCTGTGTTGAAGGTTTTAGACCACTAGCAGCCTCACTATACATAGCTCTACCAAAATCTGATGAAGAAAGTTTTAAACAGATAATGGATGGTGCATATAGAGCATCTATAGTTGGAAAATGTGTAATTACTAGTGGTGAGACAGCAATAATGACAGATGTATTAAATAGTGTAGACATATGCTGCTTCATGATTGGATTAAGACAATATAATCCAAGTAGTATAGAAGTAGATGATGTTGTTATAGGTATTGAAAGTAATGGAATACATGCAAATGGTCTAACATTAGCTAGAAAAGTCCTACTACAGAAGTTTAGTCTAGAGACCTATATTGATGAACTAGGGAGAACATTAGGAGAAGAACTTTCAAGAGAAACATACATATATAGCGAACTGGTCTTAGAACTATACTCAAAAGGTTTGATAAAAAGAGCAGCACATATAACAGGTGGTGCATATAGTAAGCTCAGAAGACTAATACAAGATTCTAAATATGATATTGTAATAGATAATCTACCTGAACCAATGCCAATATTCAAATTAATACAGAAGATTGGAAATGTAAGTATGTACGAGATGTATAGAGTATTTAACATGGGTATTGGAATGGTATTAATAGCAAGTAAGGAAAATGTTGAAGAGATATTTAAGATATGTAAAAGATATAACTACAAGGCTTATATAGTTGGAAGAGTAGAGAGAGGTGATGGAAATATAATAGTTAGAGCATATAATGGTGAGATTGTTAAATATTAAATTCTTAACACACTATAGGCATTATATCCCTGTTCTCTAAGTTTTAAAGCAACATATCTTGATACCAGTGGAGATTTGCAATATATGAGGTATGTAGGTTCTTTACCATACTTCTCAACTACCTTAAAAACTTCATCAATGTTAGTTTCAACAACTTGAATATTACTGTTACTTATCTTTAATTTAAAATCTTTTCTAGGTCTTACATCTAGTAATATTGCTCTATGATCTACACTATCTATAGTTTCTATATCTATATCTTTAACTTTACTTTCTATAGATCTTATTATTGTTTCTACTACTTCTATATTAACTTCTTCAATATTGTTTCTGACTATGTTATCTAGACATCTCTTAACTTTATAAAATTCTAAATCTACTTCTTCAGGTGTTGTCCAAGTTTTTGGTTTTTCTGAAAATATTGCACAATATTCAGATACTTCAATACTTAATTCATATGTTCCTATCTTCTTAGATAGTTGTATTATATCATCTTTATCAAATCCTGCTAATGGTCTAATTATTGGAGTTGTTATTCCTATAGATGTGCTGTATAGGTTATCTAATGTCTGTGTTGATACTTGACCAATAACGTCACCTGTAACTATAGCTCTATACGATCTGTAGTTTCTACATATGTAATCAGCTATGTAGTATAGACATCTCTTATATACTACATTCCAAAGTTCTATCTTCACTTTTTTACGAATTTCATTTACAAGATCTTCAGCATGTACAATGTATATCTTTGGTCTATATCCAATACACCAATCTTTACATAATTTTAAGATAACTTTCAAAGCAGGTAGTAGATCTAGCTCGCCTGCAAGTGATACTGTTAGAAAATCTACAATAACACCTCTCTTCATTACTAACCATGCAGCTACTGGTGAGTCAAAACCTCCTGACACTAATGCTAATGCCTTACCTTCTGAACCTAGTGGTAATCCTCCAGGTCCTTCAATAATCTTATCATATATGTATGCTCTATTATTTCTAATTTCTATAAATATTTCAATTTCAGGATTTTCTAAATCTACTCTTTTTGCATATTTTCTAAGAGCTTCACCTACAACTTTCTCCACGTCTTTACTAGTAAATTCATGTTTACCAACTCTCCTACATCTAATAGCGAATGTTCTATCTCTAACAGTGTCTTTCCAATAATTTTCACATATCTTAACAATATCATCTAAATTTCTAAATTCTATCTCAATTGCTGGTGATATTGATTTAATTCCAAAGATTCTACTTAAGATTTTTAGAATATTTTCTATCTTTGACATATCGTTGACATATATTAATATCCTACCTTCCTCTAATCTTAAATCTACAATATCTTCAAGATTTTCAAGTTTTAATCCTTGTAATATATTTCTTACTAGTAATTTCTCAAGTTGTTTTCTAATTCTCCAAGATTTTACAGCAATTTCTCCATATCTTACAAGTACTACATTTCTCATTATGTTATGTCTAGTCTATGAGTTATCCTTATTATACCCTTTCTCAACTCTCTGTAAGATGGAGAAGATAAGTTATGAATATTTTTCAAAGTTAGATATTAGAGTTGGAAAGGTTCTTGAGGCAAGTAGGATTGAAGGTTCTAGAAAACTACTACTTCTTAAAGTTGATCTAGGTAATGGTGATATAAGGCAGATTGTTGCTGGTATAGCTGATAGATATAGACCTGAAGATTTGGTAAATAGAAAGGTTGTAGTATTAGCAAATATAGAACCTAGAAAAATATTTGGATATGAGTCTCAGGGAATGTTACTTGCAGCTGATGTTAATGGTAAACCATACCTACTTAAAGTTGATAATGAAGATGAAGTACCTGTAGGATCTAAGGTGAGGTGATGGATAAGCCAAAGATTGTACATTATAGTCAGGTTGATGTTACATACCCATTTCCTGATAATAGAAGAGTTAGAATGAGAGTTCTAATTGGTGAAAATGATGCACCGACATACTTAATGAGACTTTTTGAAGTTGATCCCGGAGGTGTTATTCCAAGACATGAACATCCTTGGGAACATGAGATCTACGTATTGAAAGGTAAGGTTAAGGTTATTATTGGTAATGAAGAGTGGATAGTTTCTGAAGGATATGCAATATACATACCACCGAACGTTCCTCATGAATATGTAAATGTTGGTGATGAGACAGCAATATTTATATGCACTATACCGAAGAGAAAGTCTTAAAGTTCTACATATTTCAACTGCTCTAAGACGTATCTTCTAATTTCATCATCTGATGGTAAATCTCTAACAAGTTTACCATCTTCAACATACTTCAACATTAGTGGTTTTGGTTCTCCAGATCTACATGTCATGGTTGACTTCTCATTCCATGGCTTTACGTCATCCTTCATCTCTTCTAAACATCTATATACTTGTTTAAATCCTGGTAACTTACCTCTCTTAGTTATTGGTATCCATTCTTCAAGTTTTTCATCATATACTTCAACTATATCCATACTAATATCTATGCTTGGTGGAAATGCTATTGATGTACCAACACCAAATATGTCTACTAATTCTCTAAGCTCTTTAATAGCTTCTTCATCAAGACCACCACTAACAACAATTTTAACATCTTCTCTACCTAACAGTTTTAACATCCATTTAACTTCTTTAACAATTTTCTTCATATTTCCTCTTCTACTACCTGGAGTGTCAAGTCTAACACCTCTCAACTTATTTCCTAGAAGTTTTACTGCTAGTATTGTCTCTTCTCTCTCATCGTAGAATGTGTCTACAAGAACTATTCTTGGTATATTTTCTGGAAGTGTCTTATCAAACCATGACCATGCTAGTGTATGGTCACCATATACCTGTCTAAATATTATCATCAATGCATGTGGCATTGTTCCTACAGGTTCCTTATTTATCAATTTTGCACCTACTACATTTGCAACAGCATCACAACCACCTATATATGCTGCTCTATCAACCATTGGCTGTATTATTGGATGTACAGCACGTGCACCAAAGAATAGTACTATCTTATCTCCAGCAGCTTTCTTTATTCTTGCAGCTTTTGTAGCTATTGATGAGTAGTGTCTAAGTATGCCTAGTATAGGTGTCTCATATACTGCAAAATCTACATACCTTCCTTCAATAACCATAAGTGGTTCATCTTCGAAGAATATTGTACCTTCAGGTAGTGAGTATAGTGTTACTTTTAAATTTGCTTTAAGAATAAGATTTACAACCTCTTTCAACCCTGCAAAGATTGCCCATCTATATCCACGTGGTAGTGATGTTACGTGAAATTCTGCTCTTACCTTAACATTTTCAAGACCTGCAGCCTTCAATACTTCTACAGTTCTCTTAAAATATATGTCAGTGACCTCTCCACTAATAACTTCATCTTCCTTAGCTATGTAGAATATTCTCTCACTATTTTCCATAAATACTTCAAATTAGCATATATTGAGAATTTATAGGTTATTTCTCAGCAGAGGCCGCTATCAACATCTAATTCAGATCCCGTAGTCTCATCATAGTGATGTGAAGGTTATCGATATCTTACCATTCTTAACATCTAGAATAGCATATCTACCCCATAGTAATGGTCCTGGATTTAGTATAAGACTTTCTCCAATCTTCTCCATACCTAAAGCTTCATGAATATGTCCATGAAGTCCAATTATTGGTCTATATTTTTCAATCATCTTTCTAATACTTATAGATCCAACATGTGCACCTGTAACTATCTTATCTATTGCAGTATCTCTTGGAGGTGCATGACATGCAAATATTAGTTTCTTACCTGTACCTAACGCTTCCTGAATAGTCTTCTCAAGATCTCTCTCAATTTCACTCTCAGTAAACTCTAACGGTGTATTAAATGGTGTTGGATTTGAACCTCCAAAACCAACAATAACATAATCATCAACTATATAATATCTACAATGTATATTTAATGTATTTTTAATATTTAACTCTTGTGTTGATTCTCTAGGATCACAATTACCTGGTACGTATAGTGTAAATCCTTGATTTGAAAGTTCTTCCAATATCTTAACAACAGTTTCAATATCTGGTTTTCCAAATTCTACAAAATCTCCAAGTACTATCGTAATATCTCTCTCAACATCCTTCAACTTCTTAACATTTTCATACTTATCATGTATATCAGATATTACTAGTAGCCTCACAACCTTCAATTAGCAACTCGAGACTTAAAGCTGTATCATCAATCATTAACAATTAATCTAAAACCACGTGTAGGAGACTAACTTAGCTTAGCAACCTTCAGAGGTATGCTAACATGGCTAACTCATCTGCTAATGCCTTTTAAGCATACAACTTACATCGAAATTAAACATCATACACTGTTATAGGTAAGGACAGTTTCAGGGAAGAAAAGTTTACATATTGGTAAACCTAGAATCTTACATAAGATTAATAGAGTTGATAAAAAAGTAATAGAGTATATCAGTATTAACAAACTCTTTACGAGCGTCTTAGTAAAAAACATAACTCTCTAAGTAACACTATACTAAACATATATACTTCAATATAATGACAAATATAAAATTGATAGTTTATCGTAAAAGTTACCTATTGGACTCACGATAGATACGTGAATAGTAGTTGAATGATGTTATTACACTTATCACATTAGATGTTTTGAAACATCCCATTCCTACTACTGTAGCAGCACCAAAGATACTCAGATAAGGTCGCATACCTGAAACTTAACATCAATGACTTTAGAATAGTATTATCAGCATCATTATGATAAGTCCTGACATTGTTATTACTAATTCAAAATGAGTTCAGCAGCTACATCTAGCTACGTTAAAGTAACTATACGATCAGCACTATCAATATCACTAATAGTCCTACCATTATAACAGGAAGATCATGTTCATCAAGCTCAACCTTCCTACGCTTCATGTTACTAACATCGCTATCATCAACGTAATTAATGCTAACACTACAATTGCTATCGCATAGATTCCTAGATACGGCATCATACCTGGATCCCTACTATATTCTTCACACGATCTTTTAAGTACATAAACTAGTGAGATCGCCATAACTAACAAACCTATGCAATACGCTACAAATGGCATCTTAAGTTCAGGTTTTATACCTTGTACAAATACCATAGCTGGAACAGAAATTACTATACCAAGAATAATTGCAATAACAAGATTACGAATATCATCAAGCTGTTTCTCAATTACTTTCTCACGACCAACCATGCCCCCTACCTAATTAGATTAGTTTTCTTGGTTTGTAGTATGGACATGCTAGACAGATGATTGGATTATCGAGTACCTTTGGTCTATACATCTTTGTTCCATTACTTAGTATGACTTCTAGGCACTTAGTTTCAGGTAAGCATTCTGGTAATAGTATCTTAGTATAGTAACCATAATCGTCAATGTATTTACAACGTGCTGGACCTTCAATACGTAATCTAGAAACCTGAAGTATCATAAACCTGAAAAGTTTGAGATCTTCAACATCATAAGACAGAATTGAAACATTATTTTCAAGTGTCTTAACATGTTCAATAAGACAGTGAGTTAATGCTTGTAGTTGCTTAAGCTCTTGTTCAATTATACTTGTATTGTTACTGTTTTGAGACGTTTCATTACGTTTATTCTGCTCATCCTCAATCTTCTTCAAAATCCTCCAAACCGTAGAATGAGACAAACCAACACGTTTCGCAATCTCACGAATACTATAACTCTGTTGCCTCAACTCCAGGATCTTCTCAACAACATCACGACTAACCATGTCTCAAGACAATACAAGACACTTAATACAACCAAAAACCAACACCAAACATAATACCAACATATACACAACCTCCACCAATACTTCCAACATAGAGATACTTGATCTTATACACAGCAAGTAAACGTAAAGAAAACGTATACGTAAAGAAAACAACAAAACACACCCCTATACATAACAAGAATAGAAGAACCTAAACACAAAAACAAGAACAAAACACCAAAGACCTGGAGGATCTGGTAGAGTGATTTGTTAGATTGTGGGTTCGTGTTTTACATGTTTTTAAGCCATGTTTTACATGACACATCATCCAGTACCTGAAGTTGGTAGTGTTTTTGCTTGTTGTAGTGTTATAACCCTGTCAAGGTACTTGCCTAGTGTCAAGTAGAGTGCATCTTCTAGGATTTCGTATATTGTTTTTCCTATAATTTTAGCAAATTTTTTCAGGATGCGGTGTTCATCTTCATCTAACTCAATAATAATTGCGCCAACATCAAACCATGGGTTGTCTGTTGTGTCTACTATCTTCATGTTCTTTCAACTTCTCTTGTGTTATGTATATTGATATGTTTATTGTTTAATTTGTGTGGTATTCATAACTACTGGTATCAGATAGCATGTATAGTACTCTTGTAAACTACGTATAATCAAATCTTCAAGCGATAATCCAAGCGCTTCAGCAACCTTCAGGAGAAGTCTATACTGTACCTTAGGAATAACAAGATCAATCAAGTACTTCCTGGATCTGTGTCTCTTCTTTCTTTTCTTATTCACGTTATGCTCAATCTTTTCTCTAAGACTTATAGTTCTATCATGTAAGATTCCTGAATTGTTGATTGATTACTAGATGTGATGTACATAACATGTAGCAAGAATGACATAATGTTCCAAAACCATATTGTTAATCTACTTACATTTTGTACTACACCATTTCTAACAACATCAAGTTCTTTCACCGTACCTGTTTCAGGATCAAATAACTTGATACGTCCATACCTGGTATATGTTTGTGCATATGCTGCAGAATCAGAACTGTGTATTAGTCCTAGGATTTCCCTGTACTTCAGGAAGCGAATGTTTAGACCAGATGCATGTAATCTACACTGTGAAGGTAAATGTTGTTTAACTGTTTCTAGAATTGTCTTAATTTCATGAACTGCATTTTCTGAGTATTTCCTAATGCATAGTGACCCAATCCCTACTCTAGCTGTTACAATTCCATATCGTTTGTATAGCTCGCAGCAAAATGCGTACTCTTCAGGAAGATAGCCTTGGACTACTATCATGAATTTACGAGGATCTTGAATCATGTCAATTAAGCTGTATTTCTTCTGGTCTTGGAGTACCATAAAGCATTTTGCTAGTATTCATATTTGCAACAATATACCCTATCTCGGATAATGGAATAATGAACGTTATTGTGTATGGTATAAGCACATACTTCATTATTGAAAAGAAACCAGAGACACTATACCTGGTTAACTGCCTATACAGCACATAATTTATGATAAGATTACCAATCACCGTCATATACAGCATGATTAGACACCACACAGACTAACTCCTAAAAACACATAATGCACAACAACACTATATGGATTAACAAAAAGACAAAGAAGAGAAGCTAGAATTAATAATTTAGAGACCATCATACTGACATTGAGTATTCTACTCATTAATATTCTACACGCCTAGATCACATATCCTGGTAATGTTGTTATCACACATAATTCAAGCTATACCTCATTGTGGTAAATCGTAGAGTAATGATTATGCATATTTTATGGCGTTAATTATTTAGCATAATGTCTTCTCGTTCTATAGGTCGTGGTCGTTGTCCAAGAAGCGGACAGGCATGAATAACGGTCATCATAATGTGCATTGATTTCTAAACCTTTAATTCAGTGTCCTGTCGAAGCTTTACCACGTACGTCTACACAGCTTTCATAGGTGAGCAAGTAGCAGTATAGATGATACCTGGTAAGCAAAAGTGGAGTACTTTAATAATAGCTACGGCACTGACTATAGTTAGTGCTGTCTCTGGTATAGTGTTCGTGATGCATAGCGATAAGAACGTAGATCTAGGTGACCATATCAGGAAGTTGAGAAAGACAGTTAGACTCGTGCACGAGAAGCCTGTTATGCCGCACAGACTTAGTAGTGTATTTAGTGAGTTTGGACATAATCTCATTAGCAGACCTCGATAGAGTTAACAGCATAGTGAGCAGTACTCAAAAATTAAGAACTACGCACGTTACGTGACCATCGTTTATATTTGTCTTAAGGGAAGGTTTTGAATACTCTGTGTATTTACTTGAACGGAATTGTTTTCTTTAGGTAAGGTATGCATGCTAGGGAATGAGAGAGGGGTTGAGCCTTAATTTGTTATCTTACTTATAATTGTGTATGGAGGTGTCTGTTCATGTTGTTGATGTCTGTATTATTATCTGTAAGGATACATGATTAAGAGTAGAAAAAGCAATCCACCATCTAGCCCGATTTTCCTCTATCGACCTAGTGCTGCACTGAGACCGCCAAAACCACCGATAAAGCCTCTTGTATCTGCTGGGTGACATACTGAGTAACATTTCATGTTACCACCACACCTCGGACACTTCTCATACCACTCTGACCTTGTCTCTTCACAAATTTCTACGTCATGCGAGCTTCTTCGCTTATAACCACAGTTCTCACACTCACACTCCACACTAATCCAGGCCGAGACCACTACATTTGACAAGACAACTAAGAAATTTAAGGATTAATCTAGATTAATGAAGTATGCGGAGAAATTAGCAATATTTAATTACTTATGTGATCGAGTTACATAATGATATAATGGTGTGTAACAAATATATGCTTGCATGTTGTATCCTGGTAAGGCCTATCTTATGTTTTATAACCTTCTTCTTTCTATCTGTGCTTTTCGTGTATGTAAGTCTTCAGATGTCTAAGATTTTTGACTTATCTTATCAGGAGTTCTATATGCTTTATAAAGTAGCTATTATTCTTGGTTATGTATTTGCATCTTTCATAACATCAGTTGTGATTTCTGGCTTTAAAGTAAGGATAGTAGGGCTGAGCTGTACGCCACGCCCGAGAGGATGATTGGTGATACACTCTTTAGAATGTTCTTGTTTTCGATTACATTTTGTCGACCTGTTTCGTGGCGAGAAAACTATACCGATAATAGTAGCATTTATTGTATCTAATGTCCTTGCATGTATCATGAAGAAGATATTCTTTGCACGATACGGTTTTCTCATTAACGGTCCCGTAATGAGATATTAGTGAAACCACTTATGTGAGGTGCAGTAATATGTAGTTGGTAGTTAACGTATGTCTGCGTACATACCCAGGATTTCTCGAAATATTAATTTAACGAAATCCTTCTAAAAATATGATGGAGCCGCTCTATAAGAGATACCTCAGAGACAGAGGTGAGACTATTGGACAAGCATGGGTAGGTACTAACTATCCTGTAATATCAATTTCGCAAGAATATTTAGACAATCAGATAGTTGAGATGGTAGCAGTGCCAAATCTTAAGAGAACTTCAAATCCTGATATTGCACAACTTGATCTAGAGGTATACTTACGTACTGCGCCAACAGATTTTGCACCAGCGACAGAATACAGGGATCCACCTACATTAGCGAGAGGAGGGTTGAAGAGAGTGAAACTACATGACTATAATCTGGGAGAGGTACAATTATGAGTTGTAACAGCATATTACTAAATAGAAAGCAATCACTTCTAATAATGTGTTCCATAGAAGCTACCTGGTGTGACGATGAAGGTTATCACGTACTCCTGATAAAGTACATGGGTATTAGTGACCATGGTAGAGGTAACTGAAGTAATACACGTTGTCTCGAGGAGCCGTAATGAGGAAGAAGCAAAGATGTAGCTGAGATACTAGATAAGCTTTGTAGAGATGGATACTTACCTTGGGAGAGTCTAGCTGTTTCTGCGAAGCACAAGAAAGTTCTCGAGAAACTTGAGAAACTAGGAATAGTAAAGTCCTATTGGGAAGGTGTTGGTACTGCAATCTTTCTGACCATTATCTCATTCGGTCTTTTTGCACCAGCTGCGCCTGTTATAATCAACAAGTATGTCAGACTACTAAACCGCAACGTTTGTAAAGGAGAAAAAGTGGTACTTGATTAGAATGTACACTTGTCCTCAAGTAATTAAGCAACTTGAGGAGAAAATGAAACAAGTTGAGAGTGGAAAAGTCTCTGAGGAAGTACTTAGAACTATCAGAGATCTTTTGTCTCAACTTATAGATCGTGTTAGTTTAAGCTCTACACTAACAGGTTATCCAGCAGTGGCAGCGGCTATTGCTAAAGGACCAGGACCAATAACTGTTAAAGTTATGGGATTTGCCTCAGTAATATCTGACGATAGAATACTTCAGCTACTTAGGAAAGCCATAGAGATTCTAGAAAAGTACGGAGAAAGCACGAGCTAGTCTAGAAATAGCAAAATGATAAACTTCAAAACAGTAGTTAAAATACACTCCTCGAAGTTTATGAACTAATAAGATTTTTGTGTAATGATAAAGCAGGATGCTTAGAGAAAGAGCTCTGTGAAAGATTGCTTAATCTTACTGAGCTTACGGTAACGAAAGCTACTAGATTAATCAGCGCTAGTTCACTCTTCCAGCTAAAGTTATTACTAGAACTTTTTATGAGAGCTCCTGAACATGTAACACACCAGGTAGCTAGAACAAACGAATGTGAAAAAGAAGCAACACTCCTACAAGAAGCCACAACAAAGCTCCAAGAGTTACTACTGTACATACCCATGGAATAGATATGAGGAACCCTATTATGGAGGATTGAAGAATATGTGCTTGGGTTGATTCTTCTTTGGATGATGGAATGTTATATGTCTTCCGATAGCGCCTTTTTCTAGACCAATGATTAACGTTTCATGCCAGTCTGCATTCGTATATCCCTGAACGACAATTTTTCTAGTTGGGGATATCCACTTCTGCTCTATATATTTATATAGAAGTGACTATCATGATATACAGTCTCATATCCTGTCATAGCCGTAACACATATTGCTACAAGCTTTTATTATTTGCCATTCGCTGAACATAGTCCCACTAAGATCACAATAAGAATCACAACAGAACAAAAATAAACAATAATCCTCATATTGTTCATGGTTTTTAAGTCTTTTGAGTAGGGTCCCACTCAAAAGATCGAGAAAAAGTTTGAAATTATAATCAAGCTCAAATAAGTTTCAACCATGTACCTAGTTTGGCTATGGTATACCTATATCAGTACTGGTTTTCTAGTTTATTCTTAGTAATTAGGTGATCCACTAGATTCAGGCATAGATTGCTTAATGTTCACATAAGGGTATTAAGAGGTAGAAAGCTACCTACATAGCCCACACGGGGCGCGGAGCCTAGTGGACTCCACCCCGTGGGGTCATACCCCGCGGAGGCGACGGGCCTATGGACCCGACCTCCGCGGGTTCTTACTTCGTATTACATATTATCTCACTCACATAAATACCTTACCTTCTCAGAGAGAGGTATTGTACAACCTATCTCTGGGACTGTTTGTACGACTGAGACATCCTTAGGTTGGGATTAGCTGTATGAGCATATTATGACTTATTGTTAGTTTATTGAAATATTCACTGAAATCGAATTTCCTGTATGTTAATCTACCTATCGCGATTTCACGAACTATATATGATACAATATCAGCTAGTTGAATACCAATACAATCTTTAGAATCTCTAAAGCTAACATGAATTTTACAGAGATCTATACAGTATGATTTATGGCATGATTTAACAGCATCTATTACTGTTCCCTCAATACTTTCTTCCTCGGCAGGTATTGATTTATCAACTATAATTAGATATATATGCTCATATCTTGGTCTTCCGTAGAAGACTTCAGCAGCTTTAAGTAACAATCTTATCTTGGCATTAAATATATATCTATGTAGGTTTTGAATTGATATCTTCTGAGTCTTTCTTGTTACTACACTTATAATCAATATCTTATCATTGTATTCGGTCAATACATGTATTATACCTTCGAGAATTGTTGCTCTTATATGCTCTGGAATTCTTCTCCATTGATGCTTACCATGTACTATATCTTTTGCATGTAACTCCAGGTCTGTCGTGATATTGTACTTCAATTTAATGTAATCTATCATAGCAGCTACCTTAAGTTCAACATTCCTAACTGTATCACAGGGAATTACTATTGTTGATGCAACAATTGTGTCAGTAGAAGCTTTAGTATTACCCGAGATATCGACATAACATACAAGCATTAAATGCCTGATTCAAAAACCCTAATAGTGTTTACCCATAAAAGCCTAATGCTATCAATAGAAAGATAAGATAAAGCAACTCTCCTCCTCATTCCTCACAGAGAATCGAAACCGTTGCTGCAGTAGAACTTTATCATTATTTGTTCACGATGATCACAAGCTGACATTCATATTTCATTAAATAATTCAAGAACTTGACAATCTGTTTAGAAAGCATTAATTCTAAATAGACTAAACAGACTAAAGTTAGAGATACTAGACTAACGTGTCATTAAGCCAAGTTTGGTCCTATACCTGAATAAAAACTTTTTAAACCCTAAGAAAAAGAAACTGAAAGAAGATAGAAGTAATCTTTTTAAATAATGTGGTAAGAAACTTTCTCAAAGATAATACTAGGTTTGTTTAGTATGTTATAGTTTCAACATGCTACTACCATCATGATCGTAGTAATATCTATGTTAGTTTAAGGTATACTACATGATATTTCATTTATGATAATCATGATACTAATGCCACTAATACAGGAAGCTAGGTCAAAAGTTATGAGGATTCTAGGATGAGTGTTGTTAGTATGTTTGAGGAGAGGAAAGAGATAGTTATTGTTCCTAGACCTCCTTATGCCATAACTCCACATCTTAGGCGATTTTCGCTTAGAGAACAACCTATACCCTGCATATATGATGAAGCTTCAAGAACTTGTAGACGTATAGTTACATTGAGTACTAATGAACCTGTGGCTTTTAAGGTAGTGATAAGTAGTGAGGGCTTGGGAGCCTCTCATCAAGGTTCGTGTGTTTGCTTGTGATCCTGAGTGTACAGTAAAAGTAGTTGAACACATAATGAATGTAGAGTATGAGTATTCAGATACATCATTGCTGGTCAGGGTATGTCCTAAGTTAAGAGAGATTATTGAGAAATATCCTGGATTAAGACCGTCCCTGAATCCAAGTATGTGGGAATCTCTTGTGAAAGCGATAGTAAATCAACATGTTAACATGAGTTTAGCTCTCAGGATCATCTCCAGGTTAGTAGTAAATCTCGGCATGAAGTTGAGAACACAAGATGGTGAAATTCTATATGATTTTCCCTCACCTGAAGCTGTGTTAAGAGCTGGAGTAACTCGACTAAGAGAAATGGGACTTAATAGGAGAAAAGCAGAATACATAATTAACATAGCTGAAACTATTGTTAGGCGGGGATACGACCTAGAAGAGATAGCTAAATTACCACCTCATAGTGCAGTAGAGGAGTTAATGAAGTTTAAAGGAGTTGGTCTATGGACAGCTAAACTAACATACATGGCCTACACTGGAGACTTGAACCTACTTCTATCTGAGGATCTTTCAGTTAGTAGAGGACTCGAACTAGCTGGCTGTCCAAGAAAACTCCCTAAAGAGATAATGAGCTATGCTGGCCTACTATCATACCTAGCAGCATTTCTCTACGAGAACTCGAAAACCAGAGCCAAGCCATAACTTAACTACTATCAAGAGAACACATCTTTGCTCTAAGGAGTATTATGCTCAATAACCCAGATCCTGGATAATCCCTAAGTCGTTCCTCTACTTCCCGCTATAATTGCGCTAAGAAGCAGGCAGTAAGGTTAGTTAGATCAAGAATCGTAATCTATACGCGAAAGCACACATTAAGCTAAAATCCAGGAATTATACTAGATACGGTACATATAGAGACCACACCAGAAATGTTAATGATCTTAGCCGTAGTAGTAACAATATCTACAGCATGACTAACAGAAAGAAAGCACAAAGTAACATGACATAAGATTATATTGAACAATCTTCAAAAGACTAGCTATCTTCAATTTTCATAATCACACTTCCTAAAAACATGTAACACATCTTACATATTTTAACTTTTTTGTTTTCTTCTTGTAGTTTTTGTTTCGTGTATTCTATTATTGTTTTTATTGAGTTGTATATTCTTTTTCCTCCTATTGCTTTTATGAATGTTTTTGATTGTAGTTTTTCTTCAAGTAATTTAATTGCTTTCTCTATCTTATCTATGTCATATGACATAGTTCTTACGTTATTGTTATTATTATGTTTGCATTTCCGTTTTTACATTGTATTTCTTTTATTATTGGTGTTTTGTTATATTTTTCTATTAGTGCAGTATATAGTAACATTATTGCACATGGTCTTACCTGTAGTATATCTAGTACTTCTGGTTTTTCTGTTATTAGAGTATCAACACATCTACAAATATTTTTGAATTTACATTCATGCACGTTTATTACTATATTTCTATCCCTATATTCTACATTTATGTTTTTGACAATGTTTAATTTTTCAGGATTTTTAAGACAGTTAGATAATTCATTTATTGCTTTTTCTAGTTCATTACTTGTTATTACTTTCTTAATTTTTAAGTACTCTATTGCTATATATGCTGCTTCTCTAAATATTGTAAGTGTTACTTCTGGTACTGATAATTTATGTACTGTAAGTATTATACTTATAAACGCTAGATCAATTCCAGATACTTGAGGTACTTCTTCTAGGACTTTTGTATAGATATCTTGTCTCATACTTATCGCCTAATAGGTATTTCACAACGTTGAAGAGCTTCTTTAACTTTATCACATAATCTCTCAAGATCGAGAAGAACCAATCCTAAATTTACGTTATTGTCAACCATTGTACATACATAAACTTCACGTTTATCGATAGTAATAGATTTAACAAGAAGTCTAGTATCATTACCTTCAACAATTATTGTATTTATACGATCACCTTCTTTAAGCATAGAATATGCTTTCTTTAATGATGTAGCAAGTAATGCTAATGAACCACAAACAAGTCTAACATCAACACCACCTCTCCAATAAACATGAACAGGAAGACCGTCAGACCTAACAACCAATACACCAAAAACACCACTACCATACCTATCAACAAAAAACCGCAACAAACCATCAAGTTTTTCAACAATAGATAGAGACATGAGAAAACGTCCTTTTTTTTAAAAGTTACGTAATGCTAAATACTACGTTATTGTTATACGAGATAAAAGTATCATGAATATTCATGTGTTCAGATGGTGTAGTAGTGTAGTCCTCTTCATATGTACTAAACTTGTCTGAACTTCTGAACTTGTTTAGACTTTTCTTTGACTATTGTGGATACTCTTCCTGATATTTACATTATTTTTACGTATTTGTGTTTTAGGAGTTCTTGTACTATTTTTTCGAATTCATTATCTGGTAGATACTTCCTAATTATCTGTATTATTATTTTCATTAATTTACTTGATGTACATATTCTAAGTATCTTCTTTAAGTATCTTCTTTCTAAGAAATCCAAGTTTGAACTCTCTACATGTTGTATAGCTTATCCATTCACTTAGTCTTGATGTTAGTTCATTTATTTTTTGTTCTTTCTCTTTAACTTCCATACGTAATTTATCAATTTCTGATCTATATTTCTCGAGTTCACTAATTAGCTTATTTTTCTCATTTTGAAGATTGTTAAGTTGATTCTTTAATTCTTCTATTACCTGAAGCAGATGCTCATAATCTAGTAGTGAATTACTATACTTTTCATAGAGTTTAAGTAATTTCCGTATTTCTTTGAATTTCTGAGTTGTTTGTTTAATATCGTGTTTGAGTATTTTCTTTATTTCATCAATATCTAGTTCATATTCTTTAGTATTTTCTTTACTTTCTCGAGATCTGGTTCGACATGTTTAGTGTTTATTTTTGTATATTCCTCTACTTGTGTTAATAAGAATTTTTCTATTATATACCTGTTCGTGTAGCCATGATCTGATTCCGTTTTTGCTTATGTTGATGTTTGTTATGTTTTTGATAATATCTACTATCTTGTAGATCATGTTTAGTGATATTTCATCATATGTAGCAAATATGAGGATAAGTGCATAATGAAAATCATCATGCTCAATATAGTACCTGATAAGATCACTAAGCTTAATCTTCTTCACATAATATATCAAACATCAGGAATAATAAGACTAGGCAATAACCAAGAGAAAAGTTTAGGAATGTTTAGTAAAGTTCAGAAGTTACATAGAAGATCATGTACATATGAAGATCGCAAGTTCTCATGTGTTCCTTGTTTTTCTGTACATTTGGTAGTATGTTCTTTAAGTTTTTTGAGTAGATAATATACATGAAGTACTGTGATCTACATGTTCGTATTAGTGAAGAAAATAAGAAATTCATAGAAGAACTTGCTAGAGAGCTTGGGACTACTCAAACAACAATAATTGAATTAGCAATATGGATACTAAAACTACTGTATAGAAAAATATATCACTAAACGAGCTAAAACTATACATAGAACCAAAAATAATAGAATATCTATACAAAAACTCAATAAAACATAGAAAAACATTAATGAAAATATGCCAAGAACTTGGATACATACTATAAAAACACACTAAACTACAAGAAATTGATTAATTGTCATGAAAGTTCTCTATTGAACTTATCATCCATACATGATGAGAGGCTGAATGGTGGTGTTCTTTCTGTTACCTTGAACGTCACAAAACGTCTCAATACCTAACAGATGTGGGATTGACGGTTTATCATGAAGGTTTTCTCTTAAACTCACCATCCACACATGAAGAAGAGTAGAACGAAGATGTTTCATTTGTCACCTTGAACGTATTGAGACATCTCGTTTCTGTGATGATGATATTGTAGATTAGAGTATGCTAAGTCTTGATAGTTTGAGATGGTAGTAGTGTAGAGGTGTTTTTAGAGTGTGAATAGGAATATGTATAGTGAGTGTATTGCTGCTGCTACTAGTACTAGTCTTAGTAGTAGTACTGCTGGTATTAGATGCTTTTCAGGTATGTTGCCTATAGATTCTTTTAAAGTAACGTAGATTTCTACAGTGTTTTCACTTATTGTGTATGAGATCATCGCTATTAAAGCGTAAACTCCAGTAAACTGAACTTGATTGCCTCCTACTGGATTAAGTACTGCCTTCAATATCGAGATTATGATAGATGATGATACTACTATTACTAACTTTATTCTAGATATTACTTCACTATGTTTAGTCATGTTTGCGTGTTCTATCTCTCTTCTCTTCTTTCTGTTTTTGCAAGTTGTTCATCGATTAGTGTTCCAATATATCCGCCTACTCCTCCTCCAATTGCTCCACCTAATGCATCACCAATCGCTGCACCAATTGGTCCAGCTGCGATGAAGCCAAGCACGGCGCCAAGAATAGCACCAAGTGCAGCACCACCACCCGCAGTAGCTGCAGTATTTGGTGCAAGTCCTCTATAATGTACCTGGACTAATTCACCAACCGATACTGTAGACTCACCATAAGGAACACGTCTTCTCTTCTTCCTCTCCGGTTTCTTTACTCATGCTTGAAGTACCGGTCATAGACTCTCCTGTAGTCATACCGGTTCGATAGCCTAAAAAGGCTTCCTTAAGAGTTCACCATCATACCTATATGAGAATTGACTATGTGGACCTTGAGATACTGTACATGATTGCAGATAAATCATTACACTTCAATGAGCTTTGGAGAAGACTTAGAGAACGTGGAATAACAATTTCAAAACGAGGACTTAGATCAAGGATTGAAAAATTAAAACTCTTGAACATATTGAATGAAAAAGTAGTAAAACAGTATAAAATAATGTCGATAATAGATGAAAATATCAGAAGAGTGGTGCTAGCAGTATATAAATACTGTGAGTATATAGATAGAACGTTATCTAGTATAAGTGATATTAGGCATATACAATCTCTCACTAAATTGCTCCTAATGCTCAATGTCTATACAATACTTTTTCATACATTACTAGTATTGAACGTACATAAGGTAATGCCAGAAGAAATATATAGATTATTAACTGATAAGCTAATAGAAACGTACATGAAAACATATTCTCACTTTCTAACACTCACGCTCAATTCTGTGAAGACTCGGCAAGAATTAACAAAATTTATACTACAACTTTATGATAGTATAACTATTAGTGAAGAAGATGAAGAATTAAGACAAGTACTAGACAACATAAAGAGTGTGATTACAACAATATTAGGAAACTGTTGGCGTAAGGAGTAGCAGAAATCTCTAAACCAATTGCTAATAACGCTAGTTCACCAAAGAATGCTATTAATTGTATGGCATTTGCTATAGCATCACTTATCTTATCTGCTACTTTACCTTCAGCAATTACATATTATTCAGTTTTTTCTTCAGGATTGTTTTTTGTTAGATACATCACCTTACCATTACTAGATGATTTAGCAACATCAAACCCATACACTACACTACGTCTCTGAACCTTATCTCCATTAGGTCTAGCTTTCTAAACACTATAGCTCATTAAACTTAATACGGCAAAATCACTTAATAAGTCCAAAAACCATCAGGAACATGACTTAGAATTGTCTAACGACATTTAACGAAATGATAACCTATCATGTAGGTTTTTCCATTGAACTTACTATAGTTACATGAAGAGAAGCAGAATGATGTTGCCTCACTTGTCACTATAAACGCATTGAGATGTCTCGCCATTACTACATGTTGCGACTTGTTAGACTTTCTACCCTGTAGATAAACCTTCACTCTATTTCTCATACATTCACTATCTTGCATATGTGTTAATTAGGGTATGAGACATAATAATGTATGAGGTAGATCGTATCGCGTATACCACTTATACTAATTCTTACGACATCGAATGATGTACACTCTTGTTATTGCATTTCAGTTTAAGAAAAGCTATAGAATACTTATTCTTATCAATAAGCAGCGTGTTAAGAGGGCTGTTGAAGAGATTATGGAAAAATCCTTTTGTAATAACGATTAGGGGGTATGCTTAAAGATTTTTAGAGTTAATGTATTGCTAAACTTAGAATTTTTTATAAGATTTACGAAGTTAGTAAAAGAGTAATATTGTACTATATTGAGTATCATGAGGAAGTATACTGATCTTCTTCACTATCATCGGTTTAGATAGGTAGGTAGTGCAGTTTGGATGTTGTAGAAAAAGGTTATTATACATGAAGGTTCTACTACTATTGAATGAGTCTTGAACATTTACTGTGGGTTGAGAAGTATCGTCCTAGGAGGATTGACGATATTATAGATCAGGAAGAGGTTAAGAAGCGTATTAAAGAGTTTTTAAAGACAGGAAATCTTCCTCATATGCTTTTTTATGGTCCTCCTGGTGTTGGTAAGACTACTATGGCTCTTGCAATTGCATATGAACTTTATGGTGATTCATGGAGAGAAAATGTATTAGAACTAAACGCAAGCGACGAAAGAGGAATATCTGTAATTCGTGAGAGAGTTAAAGAGTTTGCAAGAACAGCACCAATGGGAAAAGCACCGTTCAAGCTTGTTATTCTAGATGAGGCTGATAATATGACTAGTGATGCACAGCAGGCACTTAGAAGATTGATGGAGATGTATGCTGGAAATACGAGATTTATACTGATAGCAAATTACGTATCTAGAATAATTGACCCAATCCAATCTAGATGTGCAATGTTTAGATTTTCACCACTACCAAAAGATGTAGCACTTGCAAGACTTAGAGAGATTGCAAAATGTGAAGGTCTTGAGGTTTCTGATGATGGTCTTGAAGCTATTTGGGACATATCTCAAGGAGATATGAGAAAAGCAATAAACACACTACAAGCAGCAGCAGCAATATCTAAGAAGATAACAGCAGAAGTCGTGTATAAGACTGTTGGATATATAGAACCTAGAGAAGTTCTAGAACTACTAGAAACTTTAATACATTCAGGATTTATTAAAGCTAGAGATAAACTTAGACAAATAATGTATGAATATGGTGTTAGTGGTAAAGATATCATTAGAATATTCCAAAGAGAATTAATGAAAGGCACAATAGACACAACAGATGAAGGAAAGATAGAGCTTATGGAATTAGCATCAGACATAGATTACAGACTTACAGAAGGCTGTGATGAAGAAATACAGATGCTTGCATTCCTATCAAAACTACAGCTAATAGCTAAGAAATATGGAATTAAAATAAAGACAGGTAAGGGAGTTGAAGAAGTTAAAAAGGTTGAAGAAACAACAGCAGAAGCAAGTAAGGAGACTACAAAGAAGACTACAACTAAGAAAAAGAAATCAAGCTCTAGCTAGTTGGTAGTATATAGTCAAAACCTTTCAACTCAATACTACCAACAACAACCCTGTAAGAGACCTCTCCAGTTAATGTTGATATCTTACGTTCAAGCATACCATAAACCACAACTTCCTCATTCTCTTTAACAATTCCTGAGAATATATTTTCAAAACATACAACTTCACTAACATTAGGAATATTCAATGGATCGATAGGTCTAACATCATCTATAATATATACAGCAGGATTAAAATATGATTCTGAAATATCTACAACTTTAGCTTTAAACTTTACAGGATATAATTTATAGTATATATACTCTCCATACCTCTCATATCTCTCATAGAATGTTCTAACAAAATTTATAGAAAATATCTTATCTCTAAACATCAATCTACCTCTCCTTCTCTTAACTATATATACAAGATATTCATAATCTAGACCTCTTAAGTATTTAGAAACATCTCTAACACACATCTCTACTACATCTTTATTAAACTTAATATAGTCCTTCTCAATTAGATAGTCTATAGCATCGAGAATTTTATATACATTCTTCTTAGAGTATACTAAGATATCTATATCTGATTTCTCAATATTGTGAATCTTTAATAATAATGAACCAGTAATACCGAAGTATTCTACATTAACATTAGAATAGTCTGATAATATCTGTATAATGTCTTTGCATATATGTTCAAGTTTATCTTTTGGTTCTTTCAATATCTCTAATATTCTAACTTCAGGTTTGTAATGTATTTTTATATCTCTTATTGGTACTTGTATTAACTTAATATTCATATATGGGTCATATCTAACATATTCCCTGCATGTATGTTCTAGATATTTCATAACATTTTCATATTGAGATGCACCGTATGTTTTCATTATTCTATAATAGTTTATGGAGTCTCTACTCCATAATGTTTGATCTCTAGTTGGTATATATTTTAGATATGATGTTACTCTATCTTTCGGATGTTGTTCTCCAACTACGCAGAATATGTATCCTGTTATTGTCTCAAAATAGTCTCTATCTAGAAATGCGTCACTGCCTTCTTTACCTCTCAACTCCATGCTTTTTCGTCTCTTTAATAAATGTTCTACAAATCTATAAGTTGTGTCGTGATGCGGAATATTTATAAACTACATATGTCACTTTTCTTCTCATGGAAATTCGTGCATTGCTGAAAAGGCCTCTAGTAACAGTCGAAAAAGATGCAAACATTAGAGAAGCTGCGAAATTGATGGAGAAGGAAGATGTAGGTTTTCTAGTAGTTGTTGATAAAGATGGAAATCTTGTAGGTGTAATATCTGAACGTGATATTGCTAGACTACTTGCAGAAGGTGCAGATCCTGATAATACTAAGGTTGGTGATGTTGCTAGAAAGAACATAATTACAGTACACTATAAGGATCCTGTATCTAAAGCAGCATATCTAATGCGTAAGTATGGAATTAGACATCTCGTTGTTGTTGATGATAATTCAAAACCTATAGGAGTCATATCTATTAGAGATATTGTAGATATTGAAATTGCTTTAGAAAATCTTGAGAAAATAGCACAACTTACAGAAGAGGAAGAAGCAGAGATTTATAGACCACAGATAAGAGTAACAGCGTAATTATCAGAGAGGTGCCTTATCATCATTAAAGCAGCGAACTCGGCATTCATCATAAAAATTATCTATACGATTACTAGATGGTTTTGGAATGAGATAAGTCTTTCTCTAAGCATTTGAATCAGTAGATCTTTCTCCGCATCACTCGGAGGTAGGAGCTTCATCACTAAGTCTAGCAGTACTACGTACTATATAGGTTTTTCCTATCATTACTACATGTAGCAACCTTAAATTTATCAAAAGATCTCTAACATACATATGTGTAAACTACTAATATCAATTGCATATCCTGAAGAGTATGATCTACTTCTCAAATATAGAAATTTTATAGATATTGTAGATTTGAAAGATGTTGAATGTGGAGAATCGCTAGGCTGTCCATCATTAAGACTAGTTAGATACGTATTAGAGAGAAGGAAATTTGAAATAAGTATTCCAATAGGAGATATAACAAACTACATATCTTGTATAAAATTTCTTATAGAATATTTAGATAGTATTAATGTTAATTACATAAAGGTTGGACTATTCACAAGAGATATTGAAAGTATCGAAAATATAGTTAAAAACATCAGGAATCTATGTAATAACTCGAAGCTTGTTATAGCATGTTTTGGAGACTATCACTCTATTGATGATATTATAAACATGTTAGATATATGTAGAAGATATGATATTGAGATATTTATGATTGATACTAAGTTTAAAAATTATAATAAATCTATAGTAGATATTTTAGGTATAGATAATCTATGTAAAATTGTTGAACTTTGCCATATTAATAATATCAAGATTGCACTTGCAGGTAAGCTAAATTTTGATAGTATTAAAACTTTGTTAAATTATGTAAGACCTGATATTATAGGTTTGAGATCTTGTATATGTGATAAATCTCGCAATAGTATTATTAGTGAGAAATTGTTAATAACTTTATTGAGAACTCTTGGTAGACTCTAAATAATTGTATAGCATTACTGCAGCTGCGTATGATGGAAATACAGGTGCAATTTTGAACCTCTGTTTAACTATATCATCAACACTTATAATTTTTGAAAAACCAGCTCTAATTCCAGCATCTCTAAGCATAAATTCTCCTATACCTGCTGTTATTAGTGGAATTTCTCTTAAGTTTTTTACAATATTTGCAATTCTACTTCTAACGAGTATTAATGATTCTACAATTCTATTAATAGCCTCATTATATACATATCTTGCAATTTCTATAATTTCTTCGATATTCATAAGTTCAAGACTTGAACATACTGTCCTAGCAATTCTAATAGCAGATTCTAGCACAGACTTACCTCTACCATCAGCTGTATCTATTACATAGTCCTTCTCAGTTATGTTTCCTAGAACTAGATTTACATCTGCCATAGTTGCAAAATATTCTCTACATATCTCAGCCCTAGCTCCCTTATATGGTAGATATCTAACAATTTCAGATACTGAAGTTCTTAGAGTTCCAATATATGCAAGTTCTCCACATGTTAATTTTTCAGGATCGTTCTTACCACATATTATGGGTTTATGATCTACAACAGGAATTATCGTTGTAGTTGTACTTCCAATATCTGCAAATATACAATCTTTAACAAGTTTAGATATCAACCATGCACTTGCAGCCCAATTAGCAGCTGCTATTTCTAGTGGATTTTTAATTGCATAATCATAATCTACAAGCTCTAGATTACATGTTATGAATTTCATATGTTTAACATGTTTAAAATATTTTAAAAAGCACTCAACTACATGTTTAACACCTTCAGATTTTGATGAATATATATCACATAGTTCAGCTGTCATACATATAGATATACCATCAATATTCCTAAATTTTTCAGCCATATTTTTAATATAATTCTCTAATCCTTCTCTACCTCTCTTCCATAGTGGAAAGTATTCTCTAATAACTTCCTCAACTTCGTGATATTTAGAGTAGAATTTTACAATTACAATCTTCATATTAGCACCACCAACATCAACACCAAGTATTCGCATACTCTACAAAATATAGTAAAGAACTTTAGATTTTCTAACAATTCTAGATGCTATGTGTAGTATTCGTATAATACCTGTATTAGATGTTAAGAATTTGGAAGTTGTACAGGCAATATCTGGACAGAGGGAAATCTATAGACCTATGTATGATAGTAGAGTTATAGCAAATCCATCAGTAGAGCTAGCATTAATATCATTTAGAAATCTAGGATTTAGAGAAATATATATTGCAGATATAGACTCGATAGAGGAATATCATAATATAGACTTTGTGAAGAGATATATAGAATTTTTAGACATGTATGATAGAGTATATATTGATATTGGTAGAAGAGGTCTTCAGATAGAGCATATGTATAGAAATATCATACCTGTGATTGGTACTGAGTATGTATCATCAAATGAGATATATCTACTAGATAGGAGGACTATAAGTATGGATATGTTTGGTAATTATGTAAAATTTAGAGATAGATATGTAAATTATATAGATTTTCTACACATACTACATACATACAACATAGTTCCTGAGAGAGTATTAATTTTAGATTTAGAGAGAGTTGGAACTTTAAGTGGTATAGATATTGAGAAAGTTAGAAATATTGTTTTAAAATTAAGACAAATTAATGTAAAAGACATAATCTATGGTGGTGGTGTTAGAGATTTTAAAGATTTAGATAAGCTATGTAGTGTTGGTATAAATGGTGTTATAGTTGGAACAGCAATTCATAAGGGTCTTATATAGGATGTCTAAGGTTTTAAAGATATCTGAAATATTTAAATCATTTCAAGGTGAGGGACCTCTCATTGGTAGATTAGCAATATTTTTAAGATTATCAGGATGTAATTTGAGATGTGTTTGGTGTGATACAAAGTATGCACACTATCCTAAGTATGTTTTAGATATATCTAAAGTATTTAAGATGTTGTTGAAACTTAGAGAAAGTACATGTCAAGATAAGCCACTTCTAGTAATTACAGGAGGTGAACCTCTACTACAGAAAGATTCTTTAAAAGAACTCCTACCCATGGTTAGAAACTACTTCACAATACAGCTAGAGACTAACGGTACTATAGATCCTGAAGATTTATTAGACTATGTTGATTATATTGTAGTATCTCCAAAACTTGAGAATAGTAAAAATCCTAAAGATATTAGGAAGATATGTGAAAAATATAGGTATATAATTAGATCTTATAGATGTAGAATATTTTTTAAATTTGTTATTGAAAATTATGAAGATATTTATGAGGTTAATAGTATTGTTAGAGAGTTTAATATTAACAATGAGAATGTATATTTAATGCCTCAATGTTCAAATTTTGATGATTGTGTTAAGAAGATGAAGATTGTCTATACCTTAGCTCTCAGATATGGATATTCTATATCTCCAAGATTGCAATATATCGTAGGTTTTCGATGATTATTGCCTAATCTTGCTTAACCATTCTCTATACCATTCTGGAAGTTTCATGTATCTGTCTGTTAATGGGTCTGGCTTTCCTGCCTCCATAAATGCTCTCAATCTTAATGTACATGATAGACATTCTCCACAAGGATTCTCTTCACCTTTATAACAACTCCAAGTATGTTCGTATGGTACTCCTAGTTTAATACCTTCTTTAACTATGTCTATCTTTGTCTTATCTGAGAATGGTGCCCAAATTCTAATACTTGCCTTTCCTTCTGTAACTGCAGCACTTCCAAGTCTTAATGCCTCTTCTACAGCTTTTAGAAATTCAGGTCTTGTATCTGGATAACCTGTTTCAGGGTCGTATCTATGTACTGCTATTGCAATAATACCTTCACTATACTTCCTCTCTAATAGTAACGTTTCTAGCCATGCTGCTGTCAAGCTTAGAAATACTATATTTCTCTGTGGTACATAGTCCAGACTAACCTTTGTGAGATCTGTAATTGTTACACCACCTTCAACTAATCTAGATGCATGAAATATCCATGATATATATCTAAGATCTACAATTCTATGCTCAATAACTCCAACCATCTCTGCAAGCTTTTTAGCACATTCAACTTCTCTAGAATGCTTTTGACAATATATGAACGTTATTGCATATAGATCAGCATCAAGTTCTCTATATGCTTTCCATAGTAATGTGCTAGAGTCTAAACCACCACTAAGCATTACAATACAACATCTCTTCATCAAACTTGTTGAATATGTAGAACTATAAAAATCTTGTTAGTAAAGTTGTTAGCTTTTTAAACTGAAAGCCTTGTAGTAGGTAATTACACCATCATTACTTACTAATGCTAAGACTAGTTGTAGACCCATAGATTCACAATATTTTAAGACTGATGATAAATCTAGAACTCTAATACCCAAACCCTCTGTCACGATCTTAACACCATACCTAGGCTGTGTCTTTATAGGTCTCTTACCTTTCTCCCATACGAGTAGATCTATTGGTGAATCTTTTGATGTTAATTTAACATCATAACCTCTCTTTCTCAAGTCTAGATATACTATAAATCTTAACATATCTTCAACATTTTTCAATATATCTCCAATATCTATCTTATTATTATTTTCAACTATTGAAAATCTAGTAGATAGATATGCTAACTCTATGTTTGAAACTTTCAATTTATCTATACTAATCTTCTCACCAATACCATGCTCATATAGTGAATCTATAATATCTCTACTTCCTCTAATAACTACATGATTATTCTCTCTATACACTATGTGTAGTGTTCTCTCTCTATCTCTCTTCATGGTATAAGTCTAAATCTATCTCTTGGATATAGTACTACTTCTCTAATATTCTTTCTATTTAGCATAACCATCAGCAGTCTATATAACCCAAGTCCAAAACCTGCATGTGGTGGCATACCCCAATCATACACTTCTAGATGATATTGAAATGCTGATGGATCTAGACCACGTTTTCTAAGTGCTTCTTCAAGCATTTCACGTTTGTGAATTCTAGTACTTCCTGAAGCTATCTCAAGACCACCAATTACAAGGTCAAATGACTCGCTTTTACTTTCATCATCTTCTTTAGGCATTGTGTAGAATGGTCTTATATCTGTAGGCCAGTCAATTATGTAGAATGGTTCTCCAATTTCTTCATATAGTACTTCAAGACCTATATGTGGTATATCTTCACCATATTTAACATCTAGACCTCTCTTCTTTAACATGTCTATAGCTTCATCATATGTTATCTTTCTGAACGGCTTTTTGAGCTGTGGAAGATCAACTTTCAAAATTTTCAATTCTTCATCATGCACCTTCCTGACTGTGTCATATACACTACAGATAATATCATCAAGAACATTCATAATGTCCATATAATCCATAAATGCTGCTTCAGCATCAACAGAGATAAACTCGTTAAGATGATAGTTAGTATTATGCTTCTCAGCTCTAAATGCTGGTCCAATTTCAAAAACTCTCTCTAATGATGCTGTTAACTGCTCTTTATAGAGTTGTGGACTCTGTGCTAGATATGCTCTATGTTCAAAATATGTAACTTCAAATAGATCTGCACCACCTTCAGTACATGTTACTATTATCTTTGGTGTAAATACTTCAATAAATCTATGTTTATAAAATGTCTCTCTTATAGCTTTAACAACTGTACTAGATATTTTGAATATTGCAAGATTTTCAGGTCTTTTCAAATCTGCAGCTCTATATCTAAGCCTTGTACCTAGTTCAGACTCAACTTCACCCCATATATCTAATGGCATCATCTTTACACTATTCAAAATTTCTATCTTACTTGGAATAATTTCAACACCTGCTTTCGCAATTTTGCTAGCTTTTACTCTACCCTGTACAGCAATTACGTCTTCCTTCTTCAATTTCTTAATAATTTCAAGAACTTCTTCAGGAACTTCACCTCTCTTAGCTGTTATCTGTATAAAACCTTCTCTATCTCTCAATACTAGAAACTTTATCTTACCAATATCACGTATTTCCCAAACCCATCCACATACAGTAACTTCCTGACCGTCAAGTTCAGGCTTTATATCCTTAGTCCAGTGTGTTTTTCTAGGAAATTTCACAAGAATGAAGACATAGTTAGGGGTTTATAAGACGTGATGTGTGAGAAATATGTTCAATATTTAGCAACTTCCACTCTAACACTAGTACCTGTAATCATGCTGAGTATCTTAGCAAATTCTTCAGGTCTTAATGGTAGTCTTCTAGCTTCCCATCTAGGAATCTTAACAACAGCCTCACTAGTACCATCAGGTAGCCAAGATATAGCAACTGTGAGTATTCTTGCAGGTTGTGCTAATTGTGATGCAAGTTCACTAATATTGCTAGACTTCTCAACAATTCTAACCTTCTTATTAAGCTGTTGTTCAAGTGCTATCTCAAGATCTTTAATTACATTTCTAGGAATCGATTTTATACCTCTAAGAACAACAACTACAGTATCATCAGCATCGTAAGATTTTACATATTCAACATTTCTCAAATATTCATCAAACTTCTGCTTAACACTTAATAGAGCATTTATAACATCGACATCAATCATATCATACTGTTGAGAGTCAAGTAACTGCTGACATCTAGCACAAAATACTCTCGTCTTCACACAGAAGGTACAGAACGGTATTTTCATGTCATCACCTAATGCTTACAACATGTCTAATACATGTATTTATAAACCTTACTCTACTATAAGATACCATACTAATTTTAAAAATAACATATATACAATATCGTACTGTGCTATCACTATGTGAATATTTATGGAAATTAACTTGGAATATGTATAGAATATGTGAAACAACAAGATTAGGAAAGTATATAACAAGTGAAGAATTTTGGACAAACTTTGCTGATGAATTTATTAGAAGAGTTACGCAAGACATACATATAAGACAATACACAGAATGGCAATTATCTAAAATAGATGCAGAAAGTGGAGATACAGTCATAGATCTTGGATGTGGATTTGGAAGATTAACGATACCATTAGCTAAGAGAGGATGTAAAGTATATGCAGTTGATCAATGTAAAAAATTTCTAGAATATCTACAGGAATATGCGAAGAGAGAGGGAGTTCACGAAAACATAGTTGTGATAGAGGGTAAGTGGGAAAAATTAGAACCAGGTAAAGACATACCAAAGAAGATAGATGTCGTAGTTGCCTCACATAGTCTAGAGGTTGAAAGTATTGTAAATGCATTAAAATTAATAATAGATATTGCAAAGAAGAGTATACACATATTTGAAGATATGACAAGATTTCTAACATTAGAATATGAAGAAATAGTTAGAAAAGTATATACAGACAAGATAGTAGACACATATCCACAACCTGCAACAGTGGTATACCTAACATTGACATGTCTAGGATTATATCCAAATGTTGAAATATACTATAGAATAAGTAGAGTGAAAGTTAAACATATAGATGAAGTTATTGAAAGAAGATTATCAAGAATATTACCTGTAGAGAAGAGTGAAGTTAGAGAGAAGATAATAGAAGTCTTATCAAATAGAATTGTTGAGAAAGATAATGATGGAGTTGTTATTGAATTTAGAAGACCAATAGCACATATATGGTGCAAAATATCTTAAAACTATTAGTAATACACTACAAGAAGTTAATAACGAAGAGGGGAGATGTAGTACTAATATACACATTTCCATATAGAAAATTTGAAGAGTATGATTATAGAGAAATACTTAGACTTGGAGATTTGAAACTATTGAAATGTTATGAATTTTGGATACCTGAACATGAAATCTATGATAGAGTTAATCCAGAGATTTCAAATATTTCAGATATCATGTTCAAGATAGTTAAGATACACTCGGTATGTGGTAGAATATTTAAAATTGATATAGTTGATGAGTTGTCAAATAATAATTTAGAAGAGTTTATTAATAATATATCATCAAAGCCTGTAGGTGTTAGAGTTCTTAGAGATTATGTATGTCTAGGATTTTCAGATAATCTATATGTAATTTCTAAATCTAACTATAGAGATGTTGATATAGATTTCATATATGGTAATGTGTTGAGATTTATTGTAGGTTCTTCAGTTAAGAATTTCTATAGAAATTTAGATAAGTTAAATATGTATAGTGAAGCTGGACTTTTAGGTAGGAAGAAGATTTCTCTAATAGCTGACTTCATAATACCTATCTAGTATTTCCAACATATTTTTCTATTATCTTCTTAATTATGTTTGAAGTACTGTAGATATCTTTATTAAGTTTTGATTTTAATCTAACAATTTCTACATTATTTAGATTTCTCTTCTCTAATTCTCTCTTTAACCAATCTTCATCTACAGGTTGGTCAGGTCCTAGAAGTATTATGTTTGGTCTTTCTTCTTCAACAACTCTAAGCATATCATCTTCATATCCTAGTCTAGCTTTATGTACATAGTATAGGCTTGAAACTACTTGAAGTCTTTGATCTTCATTTACAATAGGTTCTCTCTTCTTTATCTTCTTCACAGTGCTATCTCTAGATACTATAGTTATGACTCTTCCAAGTTTCCAAGCTTCTTTTAGATAGTATATATGTCCTGGATGTAGTATTTCAAACGTTCCTGCTGTTAAAACTTTGGTAGTTGCTCTTTGAAAAAGTTCGCTAGGTTTTTCCCATTTGAAATCTGTATATCCGAGTAGTCTTAAGGCATCTAGAAGACCTTCAGCATATGCTACTGTTGATAGTGCTGTTATGTAGTCTCTCTTTGAGAGGTAGTGTTTAGAATCTTTTAAATATGCTTCAACTATATCTAAAATCTCTCTAATTCTAGTATCGAGATTGTATATATTTTGTCTAGCTTTTTCAAGAGCTTTCTCCAGATTTATTATGTATATTGTAATCCTAGTTTCAAGATCTACATTTTCTATGTTTATCACGTTCGTACGTTACTAAGATGTTTAATACTAATTTAACTTTCTCTTTCAACCATTAGATATTGCATATAGATATTCACACATGTTTAACATATCTTGCTAACTTAGTTAGGAATTTAAGAGATTTAGAGAAGCTAATCTACATGGTTGCAGTGGATATCTGTAGTAATATCTATAGAGTTGGAAACATTCCTGAAGATGTTAAAGATAAGGCTAGTACACACATGCCAAATATTGAATGTCCTGATGTTGTTAAGAGAGGTGAGAAGTTTAAAGTTAGAATATTCATTAAAGATCATCCTAACAGAATTGATCATTACATATCTCATATCGATATATACTTCACAGAGGAAGATAGACAATTTAATCCAATACACATAGCTAGAATTAATTTAGTACCTGAATATTCACATCCTGAACTTTGCATAACTTTAACATTGAGAAAATCAGGATATCTACACGTTATTGCATATTGTGTAAATCATGGTTTATGGGAATCTACTAAGAAGATAGTTGTAGAGTAGTATAGTTGTTAAGTTTTCACATAGTATAGATGTCTGTGAAGTCTATACCAAGTATTGAAGAGTTGAAGAGTATTGTAAAGCCTAAAGTTAGACCATTAATATGGGATTCTGAAAAGAAGATTTTGAAAATTTTAGATCAAAGATTATTACCATTTCGAGAATATTATTTTGAAGCTTCTAATGTTGAAGATGTTTTTAAAGCTATTAAAGAGATGTATGTACGTGGTGCACCTGCAATTGGTATTTGTGCTGCTTATGGAATGGTTTTAGCAGCATATGAAGGATTTAGAAAAATTTCAGATATTGAAGAATTTTTAAAATATTTAGAAAAATGTGCAAACTATCTAATATCTGCAAGACCAACAGCTGTAAATCTTGAATGGGCTGTTAAACGTATGTTAAATTATGCTAAAAAACTTATACATGATGAAGGTATTAAAAAGATTGAAGAACTTTTAAGAGAGTTAGAGAATGAGGCTAATAGAATTCATGAAGAGGAGTTTGAAATTGAGTTGAAGATAGGTGTGTACGGTTTTGAAAAATTGAAAAATTGTGAATCAGTGATGACACAGTGTAATGCTGGTGGTCTTGCAGGTGCAGGTATTGGAACAGCATTAGCACCTGTAAGAATAGCGAAGTATTTAGGACATACAATAAAGGTCTATGTGCCAGAGACAAGACCATGGTTACAGGGAGCTAGATTGACAGTATATGAACTACATGTAGAAGGTATACCATACGTATTGATATCTGATACAGCTGTTGGATATGTGATGTATAGAGGATTAGTAGATTCTGTAATTGTTGGTGCTGATAGAATACTCAAAGATGGTCATGTGATAAATAAGATAGGAACATTTAAACAGGCTGTAATAGCACATGAACTTGGCATACCATTCTACGTAGCAGCACCAAAATCAACATTTGATTTAGAGAGGAGGATCGATGAGGTTATTATAGAGGAGAGAGATCCTGATGAGGTTAGGAAAGTTAGAGATGTCTTAATAACACTTCCTGACGCACCTGTATATAATCCAGTATTTGACATAACACCACCAAAATACGTGACAGCGATAGTGACAGAGTATGGAGTAATATATCCACCATATGAGAAAAATATACTCGAAATATTGAGATAGTACTATGCATAGTTTATAAGCTCTATTAGATGAGAACCATCACAAGATTTTGAATTTCTATACTCTAAAATTCCTTCTCTACAAGTTGCATATGTAATACCAAATTTTGATGCTTCTTCTATAATAGGTCTCAATATTTCTTTCCTAATTTTAATATTGAGATATCTATAACCATTAATAATTTCAGAATTTTCATAATACAACTTACGTAACTTATCTTCAAGTTCTGGAAATGTCTGTATAACTCTTTTGAAATTATCTGGCTTAGCCTTATATGTTGATGTAGTTATATGTCTAGCTCCTAAATCTACAACAGTCTTAACAAGTTCTTTCAAAATCTTCTCATCATTATTAACATACGGTATTATTGGATCTATTCTAACACCTACAGGTATATTCTCATTAGAAAGTTTTTCTAAAGCCCTCAATCTCTCTTCAGGAGGTGGTGCGTTAGGCTCTAACTTCTTTGAAAGATTCTTATCTAATGTTGTTATAGTAATCATCACAGCACATCTACCACTCTTCAAAATATCTATATCTCTAACAACTATACTACTCTTCGTAGTTATTAGAATTTTACAACCATTACCTATCAATATTTTCAATATTTTTCTAGTTACTTTAAGATCAATCTCTTCAGGTGGGTAAGGATCACTAGATGTTGACATGTTTATTATTAAATTCTTATCAATTTTCTTCAAATCTCTCATAACTCTATCAACTACATCTTTCTTAGGTGTACTTCTTCTCCTACCAATATATGATGTTGCATAGCAATAAATACACATATGGCTACATCCTGTATATGGATTTAGTGAATATTTAGGTGGACATGTACAGAGTTTTCCTCTCCAAGGATCAAATCTACGAATGATGTTACCTTCCACGAATTTTATCATTACTATATTATTTAGAAATCTTTTAAAGCCCACTTTACAACATGTGACGTGGCTTCTAAATCTGAAGAGATTGTTAATAATGAACTTTTTCTAGCATACACATCATCAACTCCATTTACTCTATGTGAAGTCTGTATTTTCACAAGTGAAGATAGGCCAGGACTTTTGGCAGCAATTTCTAACGTATTTGCTGATAATGGTATAAATATATTGAATGTGAGTGTTAATGCTCTTGAACACTCATTCTACTTTGTTGTAGATCTTACAAGATGTATGACTAGTATTGATGATGTTATACAGAAGATTAAGAGTTTCTCATTTGTTAAGGAAGTATTTTACAGATACATGAGAGCAAGTCCTGTAGTCTTACCAAGATTTATAAGACCAACATTTAGAGGTAGAAGTGTTGTCATACTTGATAAAGACCTACTTCAAGACTTAGCTAAAGATGAATTGTCATCATTAATGAAGGTTGCATACTTCATGGGTAGGTTTGATGCAAAATTTGTAAAAAACTACTTCTCAATTCAGGATCCAATAGTTGAAGATCTTCTAGAACTATCAAAAACATTGCAATTAAGAGGATTATGTAAGATAGATAATGTAAAGATACAGTGTAATACTAAGGTAGTCTTGGAACTGTCAGACTGTATAGATGTTAACATAGTTTTAGAGTATCTGAAAGGCATGATTGAGGAATTGTATAGAAGTAAATATAGGTATGATATGAATATTAATATCAAGAATGAACATTCTATAACTGTTGAAGTCGAATTTAAGTCTTCTTAAGAATGTATTTATCAAGTAGTCCTGCATTAACTACAAGTTCACAAGTTCTACATATATTTCCTGTTGTTGGTATTCCACATATTTCACATTTAGATACTTTTACCCTTTTCTCAAAATATTTATAATCTTTTAATAGTCTTGATAGTGAATCTCCAAAAGATACTATCATATATTTTATATTTGGATTTTTCTTCTCTAATTCTGAGAGTATAAACTTAAGACTATATCTAGGATTATTTCTTACATATGGACATTCTCTCTCTAACATTGGTATATTCATCAGATATGCATATATTGCAATTTCCTCCTCTCTAATATATCTTAGAGGTTTTACACGAGGTATGAAGTATTCAACATCCTCACCTGTTATAGTTCCAAACCATTTAAATCTCTTTAAATCATTAGAAAATACGTTTAGTAGTACTGTCTGTGCTTCATCATCCAGATTATGTGCTGTGACAATTTTTGTTAAACCTTCTCTATGTGCAATCTCGTTAATAGCTCTTCTTCTAAAAACTCCACATATAGTACACATATTCACATTTTCACCTTTAATTCTCAATTTCTCATATACCTCAGATACAGATACTCCTAATAACTCACTAATTCTATATACTCTATATTCAACACCATACTTTCTACATATATCTTCAATATATTGAACTCTAGTTAACTTATACTTACTATACTCCAACTCTTCATCTACTGTAAATACTAAAATTCTCTTTATATTTCTGATAGGTGGTTTGTTAATATTTTTAAAAAATAGGTTTAGCAGTACAAGACTATCTTTACCACCACTTACTGCAATACCAACACTATCATCATTATTAAACATCTCATAATCTCTTATAGTTCTTAAAAACTTATCTTCTATAGATTTTATAAAACATTGTTTACATAGTGCTTCTCCTGAAGACTGTCTAAGATAGAATGCTGTTCTCTTACCACATCGTGTACATTTGACTTCAAACATCTTGCATATATACTACAAATCTTCTAGATATACCATACGTATGTATGTTGAAGTTGTTAGAGGTATTGGAGGTATTAGGTATGTGAAGATTATTGAAATTGCAAAACTTAGAGATCCAAGACTTAACTTTTCAATTAGAGAGTATGTGATTGAGAGAAGAAGAGATCCACTTACAGGTAGGTGGTGTAGAATAAATGTTGAAAGAGCTCTAAGAGAGAGGAAGGTTGATGAGAAAGAAATTGAGGAGTGTGTAGATAAGATATTTAAAGAGACTTACAATACCTGTGTCTTCTGTAGAGATAGAGTTGAGAATTTAACTCCAAAATTTGTAGATAATACAAGAATAAGATTTGGAAAGGTAATCATAACTCCAAACCTATACCCATTTGCTGATACACATGTAATTGGTATAATAGATCCAGATAGACATGAAATAGATGTTTCAGATATATGTGAATATCTTGAAGATATAATACACTCATGTATAGAATATTTTAAGAAATTAGGAAAAGATTATAAATACCACTACATTAATATGAACTTCCTATTTCCAGCAGGAAGTTCTATTCCACATGCACATATACAGGTATTTGCAAGTAAATACCCATCAACATATCATTACGAGATTCTAAGAAGGTGTAGACTATACTACAGGAAGTTTTTAAGAAATATGATGCTTGATTATGTTGAGAGTGAGATATATCTAAAAGATAGACTTATTAGAGAAATTGAAAGTTTTACAATATTTGCTGCATACTCACCAAAGTCTTACAATGAGGTACATATAGTACATAGAGATGAGGTAGATATATTAAATTTTGAAGATTTTGATATAAAAAATCTCTCTAAATCTATATGTCTAGTACTTAGAGGTTATAGATATGTGCTAGGTCAAAGATCATTCAATTTCTCAATATATTCAACATCTGCTTCTCAAAATCATAGATACTTTAGACTATTTATGAGACTAGTTACTAGAAAAGAACCAATACCATACTACACTAACGATATTGGATTCATAGAACTTCTTCATGAAGAACCTGTAATAGTTACATATCCTGAAGATACTGCTAGAAAGTTGAGAGAAGTAGAATTATGATAAATATTGAGAGAGGAAACATATACCACGGTAAGTTACCTAGAGGATGTGAACTTTGTCTACTAGGTCTTAAAAGTGTCATATTTATAACAGGTCTATGTAATGTTAAATGTTTTTACTGTCCAGTGAGTAGAGATAGGAAAGGTAGAGATGTAATATACATAAATGATGTAAATGCAAATTTGATAACTATACTGGAAGAAATTGAGAATAGTCTTAGTAGAGGTGTAGCAATTACAGGTGGTGAACCATCATTAGTAGATGATAGATTATGCGAACTATGTAGATTTTTAAAGAGAGAGTATGGAGAAGATTTTCATATACACATATATACAAACCCAATATCGTGGAGTAGACATTTCTTAATGAAGATATGTCAAATTCCTATAGATGAACTTAGACTACATATAACATGCAGAGAAGCTCTACACAAAGTATTAATAAATATTAAATATTTAAGGGACACCACTTTTGATATTGGAGTTGAAGTACCTGTATTTCCGGGATGGGAAGAAAATATTGTTAATGTAGTCGAAGATCTATATCATAGAGATATTATAAGTTTTGTAAATTTAAATGAGGTTGATATAAATGATTCAAATGTTGATAACATAATTAATCGTGGATATGAAGTTGATTATAGAGGATTTTTAAGAGGTAGCTATGAGTCATGTATTAAGGTTTTGAATATTTTATCTAGGAAGTTTAGAGATTTAAATATACATGTATGTACTTCAACTGTTAAAGATTCTATTCAAGTTAGATTGAGAATGTATACTAGATCTATAGTATATGCATCTTCAAATCAATATGTTCAGGAAGATGGTACTGTTATTAGATATGTAGATGGTAGAGTCGTGAGAGAGGTATTGATTGGTAGATCTTTCAAAATTTTTGAAATTATCTAAACTATTCTGTCCTTAATGCTTGTAGTGGTGTTATTCTTGTTGCTCTCATAGCAGGCCATAATGCTGCAATTATGTTTGCAATTATGGGTACTATAGACACTATGAGTAGTGATATTGGTGTTATCATTATTGGTATTTGTAGAAATCCTAGACGAAGTGTTATAAATCTTGAAATTATTCCGAGTAGTACATCTCCTATAGCTACACCAACAATCGATATTACTATCGCCTCGAATAGTATTAAGAAGAATATTTGTCTACTTGTAAATCCTACAGCTTTCATAACACCTATTTCACGAGTTCTCTGAATAACACTCATAGTCATTGTATCAAACATCCATAAACCTATTATCAATGTACCTACAGCTGCTACAGCTGTTAGGAATAGTTCAAGACCTGTTAGAAAAGTATTGTAGCTCTGTAGTATTGTCTGTGGATTAAATACTTCATAAGTTGGATACATCTTCTTTATGAGTTTTACAACATAATCTATCTTAGATAGTGATGTTACATATACAAGTGCTATATCGTAACCTCTTACAGATTTTATAAATGTGAAATATGTGTTAAAATCAACAAATATTGCTTTATTAGGATTTGCATAACCTACAACGTATGTTGGTGCTAGAATACCTGTAACTTTGAGAGTTATGAATCTTCCAGTCATAGTTTTAATAACAATCTTCTGACCAGGATAGACTACTTGAAGACCACTTGAGGTAAATGCAATATTATACCCTATCAATGCTGTTCCAGGAGCTAGTACTGGACTTCCCTGAATTAACATTTGTTTTAGTGATGATGCACCTATAAGTCTCAATACTCCTGATAGTGTTGTTGCTAATATCTGTACACTAATTTTCTTACCACCAACATATGCTACACCATATGTGAAGCATATTGGTATAACATTCTTAACGTATGGTATTGAGGCTAGTTGTGCAATTTGTGCAAATGTCAATACTCCATGTGTAGGTATTACATATACAACATTAACTCCAAAGATAGTTGCCATAAGTGACATAACTTTACATCTAAGACCTTGACCAATACCTAGAGCAGCTCCAAGTGCTAGAACAGCTATAATTATGCCAATTATAGAACCTATAGTCCTACCTCTACGTTCCCATATAGATCTCCAAGACATTGAGAAGTAATCTACAAGTCTCACAGGTAACTTCAATCAGTACTGTATTTCAAGTATTTAAAGTTGTCTATGAAATGCATGTAGTAGGATTTATTAAATTGTTAAAACTTGTGAAAATATCTATGTCTAGACAATTCATGAGTAACTTATTGAGATTTTTAGCAATAGTAACTATATGTATCATAGTGTTATCAATACCTCAAATATTTGCTAACAACTACCAATTTAAACTATGTGGAGTTAAAGTTATTAGAACTACAACATTGAAGAAAGGTCCTGTTTTGTTAAGTATATGTTTAATACATGTTAAAGATACATTCTTGAAAAATGTTAAAATTTACGTATATGTATATAATTCAACAACAATAACACCACTACCAATACAATATTCACTCATATATCCATACCAGACTATAAATTTCAATATTATTACAAATACGACAGTTGATAAATGGCATATTGTTAAAATTATCATATGGTGGGAAAAAGAGTTAGAAGTTTTAGTATCTAGAGGTGGTGTTCTAGTTCCAGGATATGCTATTAGTGTTATTCCTAAGGAACAGAAGATAAACTATACAATATACATACCTGGAAATCCACTATTGAAGATATTTGTAAATCCGACAACACTATCTCCAAGTTCTAAATATCTTCTAAATGTTAAGATTTGTAATTATGGTTCAGGTAATGTGTATGATTTAAAGTTGAGTTTTGGAATAACACCATCATCAACAACTATAACTGTTGTAAATACTAGTAGTTTAAATGTTTATAGAAGTGTATTGAAGGTTGGTGAATGTTTTAGTGATAATATGTTGATAGTTACTGCTAGTAATGTTGGATTTTCAATTTTGAGAATTTATGGATCTTATGTTGATTCTATAGGCAATATACATACTGTTGATAGGAGTATTGTACTATCAATAACATCTTACGGTCTTGTTCAAGTATATCCTAAAACACTTTCAGTACCACTTGGAGAGACTAGTAATGTCAGTATTGAGATATGCAATATGTATTCTTCACCTATAACAAATGTGACTCTTACTGTAGAGTCTGTTAGAGGTGCAGTTCTTAGAAGTAGTTCAAAAATTCCTGTTGGTACTATAGATTCAGGATCTTGTAAATCTATCAATATCACAATCGTAACTCCAAGAATATCTACTCAATCTATGTCTATGCAGAGTAGCGTTGCAATAACATACCTATTGACATATAGTATACCAACAGGAATATTGATGTATAAATATGGTACTTTAACTATTGAGAAACTTCCAATGCCAAACTTACAGATTTCACAGATTACGGTAGTTCCAAAAACTCCATATGTTGGTGAGACACTTGTAATATCTCTACTAGTTGAGAATTATGGTACAGCATCTGCATATAATGTAAATATTAGCATAATTCCTGGTATAGGTTTAGAACCAATAACACCTACATATAGTGTATATGTTAGAGAAGAACCGTATTCTCAAGTTCCTGCAACATTCACGTTTAATATAACTAGAAGTGGATTGTTGAGTTATAAGATTGTTATAACATATCTAGATCCGTACGGTAAGATTCATAGGATAGTAAGGACAGAATATGTGAAAGTTGTTAAAGGTAGTTTAACACAACTTTTCTCATACTCTAATGTAAAAATTTCAGGAAGTATGATGTACATACCGTACATAGTTGCCTGTGTAGTAATTTTAGTTATTGTAATATCCATAGTTATTGCATATAGGAGGAGAGTGAGATCATGAGTGAGATTATTGTTGAATTGAGAGATGTGTGGAAGGTGTATAAGATTGGTGAGAGTAGAGTTGTAGCTCTTCAAGAAGTTAATCTATGTATTGATGATGGAGAATTTCACTGTATAATTGGACCTTCAGGTAGTGGTAAATCAACACTGTTAAGCATTATTGGTGGTATTGAAAAGCCTAGTAGGGGTATTGTTAAAGTTTGCGGTCTTGAACTTAATAGATTAAGTGAAGATGAATTATCAAAACTTAGAAGAGATTTAATAGGATTTGTATTTCAACAATTCTATCTAATACCTAGAATGACAGTTATTGAAAATGTTGAACTTCCACTGATAGCTAAGGGAGTTTCGAAGAGTGAGAGAAGGAGATTAGCTATGGAAGTTCTTGAAGCTGTTGGACTTAAAGAAAAAGCATTTATGAAACCAACACAGCTTAGTGGTGGTGAACAACAGCGTGTTGCGATTGCTAGAGCAATTGTAGGTAGACCAAAAATACTACTTGCAGATGAACCAACAGGTAATCTAGATGTTGAATCTACTAAAAATGTTATGGAAATATTATCAAGACTTAATAAGGAATTTGGAATTACTATAATACTTGCAACACATAATATAGAACTACTTCCATACTGTACTAGAGTTACTAGACTTAGAGGTGGTAAAATAGTTAAAACTTATGAAAAACATGAAATTGACAATCTTATAAGAGAGTTAACACAGATTATTCAATACAAAGTTTAGTAACCTTATCAAAATCTAGTGGATCATACATATTGAAAAACTTGACAAGCTTCATAACGATAGTACCATTCTTACCAACAATCTTGACAAGCTTAGGTATATATAGTCCAGACTTATTTAAAAGTATGACAGTTATATTATAACCACCATACTTCACAACATATGAATTTTCAATACATCTACCCTTAACTATAGCTACAGTAATTGCATTAAAAATTCCTGAAAGACCACTCTTATAAAATAGTATTTGAAGTGGATATCCACTTGAAGAATTTATAATACTCATAGTAGTTACAGGATTATTCATAGATACAGTCTTAACAATCCTACATATAGTATATACATCTCCAGATCTCGATAGAACAATAACATAGTTTGCATATTCAGACATATACTTCAATAAACACATACCTCTACCATCAGATTCTAAAATAATATTAAAACTCTTAACAATACCATCTTCAGAAATCTCTACAACATACTTAGCATAAAATGGATGACTAATTATAGAACTACCAACCTTACTATAAACTTCTAGAGGAGTATAACATCTAGACTTACCATGAAAACCATATACAAACAACACTAAACTAACAATTGCAATAATAACAGCAACTCCAACAGCAATAAACAATATACGTCTCATGATAGAAACAGAAAAAGAAACATATAAATAACTAGCGTATAAATAAAAACATACATGATGAAAAGGTTTCCGGTCAGAAACATGAAGAATTCACCCCTTACTGACTATCTCAAAAAATAAATTTAGAAACTTAGACCTACATGTTTATGTATATACCTCCACTCTCATATATCTTTCCAATTATCTTCCAATATTCATCATATTGACTTTCTATTCTCTTAGCTTTTTCTATCTCTTCATGAGGTATCTCCACTATATCCTCTACATAGTAGTATTCTCTATCCAGTAGTTTATTAGTACGCCAATATTCATAGTCGTGAGGTAGATATTGGGAGGCTTCCAATATTTTGAACTTCCAATGTTTAAAGTTTACTATGTCTTCGGCAGTAATTCTTGGCTTAGCTTCACGTCTAACTATCCTGATTATACGTATTGCTACATTTTCTAACATGGTCTCAACTTTCTCCTTGTCTAAAAACTCGTCAGTAGGCATTATTGCTCCAATCTCTGCTAAGCATATCATTCCCCATGATGTCACTATACCTCTTAGGAATTTCAAAACTTCAAGCAGACCCGAACCAGCTGTCGTAGCAACTACAACACTATACTTCCCAAGGAATGGTGGTCTATGACACCAAGAAGCTGTTCTATCCAGAAACTTCTTAAGCTGTGCAGAGACGTTATGTAAATATACTGGCGATGCCAAGATAAAGAGGTCAGATTTCTCAATATAGCCTTTCACTAAATCAAGATCATCCTCTATATGACATTTCGAGGCTTCAATAATGCATCTTTGACATCCATCACAAAAATCAATATGAAAATCATCGACTCTCTTGATAATATAGTCTAAACTACCTGCAAACCTTGTAAGAATTGTACAAAATAACTCTACAAGCCTCCAAGTATTACCTCGCCTTGGGCTTCCTACTAATGCGAATACCTTAAGAGTGCTCATATGATGATTTCAAAGTTAAACAGCTTTTAAGGGATTTCTTTGGTGCGGCCGCCGGGATTTGAACCCGGGTTCAGCGGCTCGGCAGGCCGCCATCCTAGACCAGGCTAGACTACGGCCGCTATATTCGTTTTAGTTAAAGTTTTGTAGTGTATTTAAAGTTTGTCTTATTTCAATCTTTCTATCTTTATTGGAGAGATGTTTTTAGTTCCTGTTGATTGTTGCTATTTGATGAGTGAGGATATTATATTGCTTAAGCAGTTTGTCTCTGATATTATAGATGTTATAACGATATTGAGCTATGTATGTTATAGACATGATCTCTATCAAAATTATGATATGACTCTTCTAGATCTTAAGAGAATTCGTAATATACTTGCTAAATATGACATTACTTTAGAATATCTTACAGATATTGATGATATTATTAGAGATCTTGAGAAAGGTGTTACACCTTACAATAGGGCTTTTAACTTAATTAAGAAGTTGAAGGATTTATTATTAGATAGGATTGAGAAGATGAGTATCTAAGTCACATACCTACTTAGAACATCTATCAACTTCTTAATAGCTAATGGATGTCTTATAATTGAACTACCAATCCTATCTTTACCAATCTCACTCTTAATCTTACTGTAGGTATCCAGGTCTAGGACATTTATTAGCCTATCCTCAATTCCTAAATCTCTAAATGCTTTAAGTATCGCTTGAAGAGTCTCAGATTCATAATGGAAATATGTGAAGAATAGTTTATAGAAGTTTCTAACTCTCATGAGAAACTTTTTAACTCTATCATATGTAATATCAATATAACACCTCTTAACATCCTCAGTCTCTTCCCATTCAGGCCAATCATAATGTGTAAAGGGATAATATGTATGATATTCGTATGGTATCACACCTGGAGTACTAACAACAACAACATGAATTTTCTTAAACCATTCATATTTAGACAACTCTCTTAGTAATATTCTATGTGTCTTAGATTTCGAATATGGCTTTCTATAAGTACACGGTATGAAGAGTAGATACTCTTTCCCTGAAGGTGGTATGTAGAATCTTTGAATATAGTCTTGCCAAACCTCAAAATATGGATGTTTTAATATATCACAACCTACACCCCTTATGAATAATTTCATATCTTTTGGAAACCTTGGGATAAAATTAAAGTTATTAAAATCTATCTCAACTTTATCACTGTAAATCCATGTATCTACAATATTTAAAAATTCTTCATAACTTAGAGGTCTCCATCTCATAATTATCCAATCTTTAAATAATTTTGATAGTGAGTGAGGATATGCGTTAATAATAACAATACTGTCAGAATATTCTTCTACAAGTTTCATAGTTTTCTCAAAAACCTGCTTGTGATATATGGGATTGTTGTAGAGGATTGGATGACCATTAACGAGTATGTAAGTTCTAACGTAATGTCCATATTTATGAATATTTTCAACAGCTTTAATATAATTTTCAACTTTAAAACCTTTATTATAGTAGTTTAGTAGTATATTATCGTCTGCTAATTCGAGACCGATAGCTATGTGAATTTTCACTCTATAACTTGTAAAGGCTTCTAAAATTTCCTCACTTACATATTCAGGTCTTGACTCAATTACAACATGCTTAAAACCTCTCCTTTCTGCATTCTCAATACACCAATAGACAAAGTCTCTAGGAAATTGATCTGTATCTAAAAAACTACCTGAACAAAATATTTTCAAAACAGGAAATTCAGAAGTATTAACATTATCTACAAACTTTAAGAATCTAACTTTCAACTCTTCAACACTAGAATTTACAAATCTCCTACCCCAACCACAGAAATAACAACGACCCCAACTACATCTACCTCTCTCTAAAACTATAGATACAGCCTTCAAATTACGTAACATGAAGATACGATAAGAAGAAATAGAGAAACTCTTAAAAATCTATACACATAACTAGCATGAAGGCGGCCGTAGTCTAGCCTGGTCTAGGATGGCGGCCTTCCGAGCCGCTGAACCCGGGTTCAAATCCCGGCGGCCGCACCAAACACATCTCAGCTTGGGGTTGTAATGTAATTAAGGAGATTTTGCAGTTTATTCTTGTGGTTTCTCGTCTTGCTTTAGCAGTGCCTCTCTTTCCGCATGCAAGTTGGCGTGATATTAGGCGTATTTATCTGGGTTGGGCTAGGTGTTTTAGAGCTTTATTTCTTCCTTTTGCATTTTACGACATGTGTCAGGTTAGATCTAGTAATGTTGTTATTTGTGATCTTGAGAGTATTAAGGAACGATTGGATAATTTAGTGTTTGACAGGTCAGAGGAAGTTAGGAAGTTTTGCAGTGAAGCAAATGTACGTGATGGAATTGCCATACTGTTTCACACTGAGTATCAGTGCATGATTTGGAATTGGAATGAGCTTATAGATATATATGCTGATGCAATTGTTAGATGTGTTAAACGAATTAGTAGTTCTATTAAAGTTGAGTTAGATAGAGTTAGAATTTCACCCAGGTTTTATATATGTAGGACGATTAGAAAATAGATTTACTCTATCAAATTCTAAAAGATATATAGTAGATATGGCTAAGGGTATGGCTAGATTTCTAAAAAATGTATATACAAAACTTAATACTACTATAAACATACGTGTAACTGTTGAAAATAGAGGGTCTAGCATATTGAAAAAACCTCAAATTATTACATTTATTGAAGATCTAGAGGATGCTATCTTCACGCTAGTGAGAGAGATTGAAAGAGAGGGATTAGATATTGAGGCTGGTATAACGATCGATCCATGGCAAGAAGTGCATGCTAGTTCTAAAAGACCTGAAGAAATTTTCGAGAAATATGAAATGTTATTAGAGAAGAAATTAATACTACATGACGTACATATTCACTGGCAAAGACATAAAATACCTACCGATGATATACTTGACATGTTTATAGATATAATAAGAAAATTTGCAAGAAATCAGGAAAGTACCATATTTATAACACCTGAAATCTTAGGAGGTAGGAAGGAAGTATTAGAGAATTTTCTTAAAAAATTAGAAGAAAGGATAACAGGTATTATGAATATTTGAATATGCCTATTTTTACTCTCAGTTCTTGAGGGCTCTTCATTTTTCTGTCAGTATGCCCTTCATCATTTTAATGTTGTTATTATGATAGTGCTATTATCCGAATAGGCTTGCAAGTCCTGATGCGATTTCCTCTTCGCTTGGTCCTTCCTTCTTTTCTTCTTCTTTCTTCTCCTCTTTCTTTTCTTCTGCAGGTTTTGCTTCTGCCGTTGGTGTTGGGGTTGGTGCTGCTGTTGGTGCGGCTGCTGGTGCTGCTACTGGTATTGTTGCTGCTGTCTTTATTGCTTCTTCAATATTTACTTCTTTTAATGCTGCTACTAGTGCTTTTACCTTTATCTCGTCTGGTGTTATTCCTGCTGCTTGTAGTACCTTAACTATGTTATCCTCAGTTATTGGCTGTTTTCCATAGTGTAGTAGAAGTGCTGCATATATGTACTCCATACCTACTCTAAGTGTAGTGATTGAGTTGACCAGTATTTAAAGGTTTTTGATTTTAGACTATCTCGATGTGTCATAGTTATAGAATATTGATATTTTGCCCAACTTGGGAGCTACTATATGATAAATGTTTGAAAATTTATGAAAAGCTTAGAGATTTAGATATTTCGAATGTCGAGATTTTGCATAGTGTATATTTGGAGTATTTAAAATTTCTAAATATTCAAGATCTAACAATTAGATTACCTCAAATAGTTATTATTATTGATAGTACTGTATTTAGATTTTTAAGAGATGATATTGATACTAATGATGTTGATACTATTGTTAATAAGATTTTAAGTCTTGTTAAATGTTAAATTTTACTACATATCTCTTCTGTAATTTCTTCTGTTGTTGCATTTCCACCAAGATCTGGTGTGAGTTTTCTACCTTCTTTTAATACTATCATAACAGCATTTTCAATATCATTTCCAGCTTTTACATATCTATCATCATTAAACTTCTCTCCTAACCATCTCAACATCCATGATGTACATAGTATCATTGCTATTGGATTTGCAATACCTTTACCAGCAATATCAAATGCTGCACCATGTACAGGTTCAAACATTGCTTTCTCATCTCCAATATTTGCACTAGCTGCTAATCCAATACTACCTGAAACGTATGCTGCTAAGTCTGTTAAGATATCTCCAAATAGGTTTGTTGTTACTATGACGTCAAATCTTTCAGGTCTTCTAACTATATCCATAACTGCAGCATCTATATACATCTCGTCGAGTTCTATATCTGGAAATTCTCTATCATGTACTTCGATGACTTTTCTTCTAAATAGTCCATCTGTTATTGTCATGACATTTGCCTTATGTACTATAGTTACCTTCCTTCTTCTCTGTCTAGCTATTTTAAATGCTATCCTGGCAATTCTCTCACTTGCTTTTGCAGATATCACTCTTAATGCTACTGCTACATCATTATGAATATATTCTGCACGTACATATACATCTTCAGTATTTTCACGAACAACTACAAGATCTATCTGAGGTCTCAAACATTCAACCCCTGGAAGACATCTTGCAGGTCTAATATTTGCATATAGGTCAAGTCCACGTCTAATCTTAACAACAACATCACCAGCAGTCTCACCTACAGGACCTTTCAAGATAGCGTCACACTGTGTAATTATTTTCCAAGAATCTTCAGGTAGTGGTGATCCAAATGTTCTTAATGCAGAGTCACCAGCTGGAACTTTGATAACATCTATATTATCTATACCATATTTTGAACATGCTTTACCAAGAACTTTCAATGCTGATCTAACAACTTCAGGACCAATACCATCACCTTCAATAACAGCAATCTTAGGCATGTATGAAACTTTTGTGAAACTTTTTATTTAATACTACTCAGCAACTCGCACCTTCATCATGTTTCAGAATAATACTCCATCATCATTTTGAGAAAAATATTGTAAATAACCACCTTGATATAGCTTATCGAGATACATGTCTATTGAGTGTAGATACCTCATTGAGAGAGGATATAGAAGATATAGATGTAAGATATGTGGTTCATACTTTTGGTCTCTAGTTGAGAGAGATACTTGTGGTGATTCACCATGTGAACCTTACAGATTTATAGGTAATAGTCCTGTTAAGAGAGATCTTGAAAGTCTCATACATACTAGAGAGATATATCTAAAATTCTTTGAAGATAGAGGACATGTTAGGATACCCAAGTATCCTGTTGTTGCTGCTAGATGGAGAGATGATGTATATCTTGTAGGTGCTTCAATATACGTATTTCAACCATGGGTAACTTCAGGACTAGTACCACCACCAGCAAATCCACTAGTAATATCACAACCATGTATAAGATTTACAGATATAGACATTGTAGGTAGAAGTGGTAGACACTTAACAGGATTTGAAATGATGGCACACCACGCATTCAACTATCCTGATAAGAAAGTATACTGGATTGAAGAGACAGTACAACTAGCACATGAATTCTTCACAAAAGAACTTGGAATACCAGAGGAGGAGATCATGTATAAAGAGTCTACATGGATGGGGGGTGGAAATGCTGGAGAATGCTTTGAAGTACTTGTAAGAGGTCTAGAAGTTGCAACACTAGTATTCATGCATTACAGAACAAGACAAGATGGAACATTTGAAGAGATGAATATGAAGATTGTAGATACAGGGTATGGATTAGAGAGAATATACTGGCTAGCAACAGGTCTACCAAATGTGTATGAAGCAACATTTAGGGAATTATTAGAAAAACTTAGAAAACTACTAAATATAGAAAAGCCAGATTATAAAACATTATCACAAATATGCATAACATTATCACAATTAAGTAGTGAAGAAATATCTAAGATAGATATATATGAAAAAATTTCTGAAAGGCTAGGTCTAGATTCTAAATATTTAAAAAACTTCATGATTAGTCAAGAGACAGTATATACAATAGCTGACCATGTTAGATCACTAGCATGGATGATATATGATGGAGTACTTCCATCAAATTCAGGTATTGGCTATCTAGCTAGATTGTTAATTAGAAGAATTTTAAGATACTTAGAAACTTTGAAGATAGATGTAGATATTGAAGAAATATTTAACACATGTGTAGATTGGCTAGTTAATATATATCCTGAAGTTGAAGATATTAGAAAAGTTATTATAGATATAGCAGGTATAGAGTATAGAAAGTTTAAAGAATCTATAAATACAGCTAAGGTACAGATTGAGAAGAGTATTAAGAAGGGTAAGAAGATTAGTGAAGATGAACTATTTAAACTATATGATGCATATGGTATTCCACCAGAACTTGTCATAGATCTATTAAAGGATAGAGGAATAGAGATTGAAATACCGTCAAACTTCTATACAAAACTTGTAGAAAGAAAGAGACAGGAAAAGGAAGAAGTTACTAAGGGAGAGGAGAAATTTAGTATAGATGTTGAAGGTATTGAGAAGACAAGAGAACTATACTACGAAGATCCATATACTAGAGAGTTTGATAGTGTTATAGTAAGACATGTTAAGATTAATGATAGAGATTTCATAATTTTAAGAGAAACAGCATTCTACCCTGAAGGTGGTGGTCAACCTTCTGATAGAGGCTTTCTCTATGTAGAGAATGGTGTTAAGTGTAGTGTTGATCATGTGTTTAAGATTGGTAATGTGATTATTCATGAATGTAGATGTGATGGTGATGTTATAGATGGATTGAAAGTTCATGGCATAGTTGATTGGGATAGACGTTATTCATTGATGAAGATGCATACAGGAACTCACATACTACTACAAGTATGTAGAAGAGTTCTTGGTTCTCACATATGGCAGACAGGTGTTCAAAAAGATATACCATTTAGTAGACTAGATATCACACATTACAAAGTTCCAACAATTGATGAAATTAGAACTATTGAAGATATGTGTAATAGAGTTATTGAAGAAGGCTTTGAAGTAATTACAGAGAATCTTGTAAGAACAGATGCAGAAGTTAAGTATAGTGTTAGAATTTATCAAGGAGGTATAATACCGTCACCAATACTTAGAATTGTTAAGATAGTTGATAAGAATGGTGATGTATTTGACGTTCAGGCATGTGGTGGAACACATGTAAGAAATACATCAGAAATCGGCATGTTGAAGATAGTTAAGGTTGAAAGATTGCAGGAAGGTGTCATAAGGATAATATTTACAACAGGTAGACATGTGCTAGACTATGTTAGAGAAATTGAAGGTTGTGTGAAGACTCTATCAACATTATTAAAATGTACAGAGACAGAGCTACATACTAAAATTAGAAAGTTATTAGAAGATTATGAAAATGTACAGAGACGTGTCAAGATTTTAGAAAAGAAGTTTATTGAAAACATATTGAGAAACTCTATAGTTGAGAATATTAACAATATCAAGACTATACTTATTGAAGTTCCTGAAGAGATATCTGATGAAACTATTCAAAGTATTGCTAGAGATTTAACAAGTAGTAATGAAATTCTCCTCATAGTTCTTAAGAGATTTAAAGATAGGTCTCTAATATACATGTTTGAGAATGAGAGATTAGGAGAGAAGATCACTGTACGTGATATTGTACGTGATATGTGTAGTAAAATTTCTTGTAGAGGTGGTGGTAGTAGAACTTTTGGACAAGCTATTACTTCTTCAAATATTGATTTGAATAACATTCGTACAATTGTTAGAGATGTACTTTGTAAGGCTGTATAAGGTATAGTTCTAGAGAGAACTTATATGTTATCAAATTAGTTATCTTAGTAAAAAGACTTATAAATGAGAAGTGTATAATTAGAACGATGGGTTCTGAAGTATGTGAGAAATTAAATAATGCTATAAGTGGCAAATTCGCAAAATTAAAGCGTATAGTACTAGCTACACTATTACAAGAGGGTAGAGCATTAACTATGAAAGAACTTGCAGAAAAGAGTGGTAAAGGATATTCATATATAGTTACTGTAGTTAGTGAATTAGTTAACGCAGGAATTTTAAAGAAAGAAGAAGATCCAGAAGATAGAAGAAGAGTATTAGTATGGTTTAAAGAGGGTATACCAGTTGAAGAAGTTAGAAAATGTCTTGCTAAAGTTATTGAACAATTAGAGAGAGAAAGAAGGAAAGTTGAAGAGAAGGTTCTACCACCTGAACTACAGAAACTCTATGAGGACACTCTAAACTTTGTTATGAATAATGTTGCAGGTGTAGAACTTGTAGTTGATATGTATAGTGATACAGGTGGTAGACAGAGAAAGGTTATTCCATTAACAATGAATGAAATTCGAATGTTTATAGAGAAAGTATTTGAAATTCCAAGATTAAGAGAGAAGCTCTTAAGAGAGTTGGGTCTTGCTGAAGAGAGAAAAGAAGAGACTGAAAAGAGAGGAGAGGTTAAACCTATAGTTGCAGGTAAAGAACAGAAGTAATTTTCTTAAAATTCTTAAAGACACATTTAAATTGTGAAATTTCTAATCCCTCTCGAGTCTAATCAAGGTCTTAATTCTAAAATCTCTCAACATTTTGGTAAAGCACTATACTACGCTATAGTTACTCTTAAAGATGGTGATTATAGTGTTGAAATTGTTGAAAATCCAAAATTTAGAGGTTTAAGACCTGGTGAATATTTTTCACAACTTGATATTGATTGTGTAGTTGTTAAATCTATAGGTTTTAAGGCTGTTGAGGTGTTTCGTAGTAGAGGTATTAAGATATATTCTACAGATTGTGAATATCTTTCATGTGTTATTGAGAAAATTTTGAGAGGTGAATTATCTGAATATGTTGAATCTCCCTGTATGGGTGAGAATAGTGTTAACTCTCTATGACTGTTTTTGGACCTGTACTAGGTCTAGTTACTATATATTTAGCATCTACTCCAGCTTCTCTAAATCCTTCAATCATTGCTTTACCAATTTCATGACCTTTCTCAATACCTTCATCTAGATTAAATATTGCTATTAAGCTTGGACCTGCACCACTTATAGCTGTTGCTAATGCTCCTGCCTCTAGTGCTCTCCTTCTAGCAATATCTCCTCCAGGTATTAAGCTCATTCTTCTTGGTTCTACAATTATATCATTCATACCTCTAGCTATTAGACCTATGTTTCCAAGTGCGAATCCAAGTGCTATAAATGATGCATGTCCAACATTATGTATAACTTCTCTCAAGGATACTGACTGTGGTAAAACTGATCTTGCATATCTAGTCTTATCTTCAGGAACTTCAACTTCAGGTATTGTAACTACAATACCTAGATTTTTAGGTGGCTCAATCCTAATAAGATCTAGTGGATCATATCTCCTTATAACTATGAAACCGCCTAACATTGATGGTGCAACATTATCAGCATGTCTAGATCCTGTTACAAATTCTTCCCCTATCGAAGCTATCTCAACAGCTTTTACAGGATCTATATTGACGTTCAATATTGTTAACATAGCTAAAGTTATTGCAGCAGAACTAGCACCACTACTACCAAGACCACTTCTAGGTTTAACATTCTTTACAAGTCTAATCTTAATACTTAAATCTCTATTAAAAATTTCTAATATCTTCAATGCAAGTCTATAAACAACATTCTTAGAATCTCTAGGAACTTGATCAGCATACTCACCATCAACTTTAAAATCAACAATCTCTCTAGACTTATCATCAACAACCTCAACTTCAACACAGTCATATGCTAAGTCTAGTGCAAGACCAAACACGTCAAATCCAGGACCTAGATTTGCTGTTGATGCAGGTGCTTCAACACGTACTTTTCTAATCATCTTAATCTAGAATAGTTCTACAAGTTCATAAACATCATCATAAGTAACATAGAAGATTTTTACATTATGTAGAAGATTTTTAACATGTTTTAAAAATTCTAAATTATCGTCAAATATGGCACATATGTTTCCAAATTTAGATATTTCTAATATTTTACGAATTTTAAAATCAACCTCATTTGAATAATCGCCAACATTCCTCATGATTAGTTTATCATATTTAAAGTCTATATTCTTAATCTGTCTAATAGTTATATCTTTAAGATTTTCAGGTCTACCTGTCAATATTATAATTTCATTACAGATATCTCTACAAATATTCTTAATCTTATCTATGATATGTTTAGGCATTGGTTTATCTAGAATTTCTATATTTCTAATATCTAGAGCTACTTTCCAATCTACTCTACCTCTCTTAGTAGCTACTCTAAATCTTCTAGATGCATCTATGAGTGTTCCATCAACATCAACTATGCATATTCTTTTTCCTTCTTTCTTCAATTCTCTGTTTAAGTTGTTCATATTCTTCTCTCTTCATTCTTCTAAAATGTTCTTCACTTGGAAATCTACCATTTTTAACATCTTCAACATAGTTTTTTAATGCTTCTCTTATAATGTCTCTAAGATTTGCATACTTCTTCGCGAAGAATGGCTGTATCTCACTTATGCCTAATATATCGTTTATTACAAGTATTTGACCATCACATTCAGGTCCTGAACCTATACATATTGTCGGTATTTTCAAGCTTCTAGTTATCTCAGCAGCAACTTCAGATACTGTAAATTCTATAACTATGCTAAATGCTCCAGCATCCTGTAATGCATATGCATCTTCAATAATTTTCTCTGCAATATCTACAGTCTTACCCATCAATCTATATCCTCCGAGTGTTAGATATCTCTGTGGTGTTAATCCTATATGTCCCATAACTGGTATACCTGCTTTAACAAGTGCTTCAACTTTATCAGCAATCTCTTGACCACCTTCAACTTTAACAGCATCAGCACCTGCACGTATGATTTTTGACGCATTTTTCAAAGCATCTTTCTTAGATGTTTCATAAGTCATAAATGGCATATCACCAACAATTAGATATCTAGGATTTGCATTTGATACAGCTTGAACATGTCTAACAATATCTCTAATAGTTGCGTAGTGTGTAGATTTAAAACCATAGACATTCATAATCACTGAATCACCAATAAGTACACCGTGAACACCAACTTCATCAGCTATTTTTGCAGAGATATAATCATATAATGCTACCATCACAATCTTCTCACGACCTTTCATTTTTACAAAATCTGACACAGTTATCTTACTCATAGATGCTTGATAAGGCAATTAACAAATATACATTACTACTAATGTAGATAGAACTAGCATAGTAGAGGTCTATATAGTAGATCTACAACACTCAACTTCTTAGGAATTGACACTATAACACTATTCCAATGAAAATCATTAGTAATATCAGACAAATCTTCTAAAAAGATAACTCTCTCATTACTTAATGTTAAATTTTCACAAACATAGTATGTATAATCTTTTAAATGTTTAGAAATATCTCTCAATATCTTACCTGGATTATAGTTTGGTGATGTTAATATACTAAACTTAGCTTTTAAATACTTCACATTCTCTATAAAACTATCATAGCAGTTTCTATGAAATTCTTCATGTAGTGTTAAAAATGCCATATTATCCCAAGATGTCTTAACTTTAGCACATGCAATCTGTATAGATGATATTCCTGGAATTATTTCACAAGGTATTCCAAGCTTTATAACATTCTTACCAATTCCTGAGAAGAGTGGATCTCCTGATGATACTATTACAATTCTACAATTTTGATATTCTCTATATAGTTCTAATATTTGTTCATCTATCTTCTTAGGATCTAGTTTAAATATTTCAGCGTTTTTAGCATACTTATAAACTATGTTTAAAAATCTGCCTGGTGTAAGTATTACTTCAGCATTTTCAAGCTCTCTAATAGCTTTAATAGTTAAATATTCCTCTGATCCTGGACCAAGACCAACAACTTTCAACATCTACTACAGTTACAATATTTAACTATTAAAGTACTATGAAAAGTAGACTTGCAATACTTAATGAGCTTGTGTATAGACTTGGAATGTATGATAGAATGGCTGTAGTAATGACGTTAGGATTAGACAGCTATATTAGAAGTCTATATGCAAGATTTGTTAAAGATAGAAATTTCAGAATTTTGGATATTGGAACAGGTACTGGAAGAAATATACCATACATATATACTAAAGCTCTTAATGTAATATGTGTAGATATATCATATACAGCATTGAAGATTTGTCTTAATAAGTATAGAAATTTGAACAATATAGATATAATATGCTGTTCTGGAGAGATGTTAGCTATAAAGGATAGATGTATTGACACTATATTAACATCATACACATTAAGACATTTAAATATTATAAACTTCATACATGAGATATGTAGAGTTACTCATAAAGATTCTAGAGTTATTATTGTAGACTTTTGGAAATCTAGAACAACTTTCAGAAGAATAATACTACTAGTACATCTATCGATTATTGTTACATTAATATCATTCCTAATATGTCCATTTATAGTTAATGCATATATAAATGTTTGGAAAGAGATTGTGAAATTGCCTAATCCCAACTATATTACAAGATTGTTGAAGTGTATTGGTAATGTTAAGTTTTTCACGATAGTAGACATTATATACATTTGGATTCTAGATCTATAATCATGCTATTGAAGAGGTGTAAGATGGTTCTTAAGTGGGATGAGGTTAATGGAGATCCAATTATTTTAAAGGATGTTGATATAGTTATAGAGAATGGAAAGATTGTAAATATCGGTAGAGATGTTAAAGGTAGTTTTGATGAAGTGTTAGATTGTTCTAACTGTATTGTAATTCCTGGTATTGTAAATGCACATACACACTCTCCAATGGTCATGCTTAGAGGATATTGTGATGACTATGAACTATATGAATGGCTTTCTAGAGTTTGGGAAGTTGAAAAACATCTCAATGAGGAACTAATTGAGCTTGGTAGTGAACTTGCAATTATAGAGATGTTAAGTTCAGGAACTACAGCATTTGTAGATATGTACTTCTACCCACATGTAACAGCTGAAGTTGCTAAGAAGTATGGTATTAGAGCAGCACTTGGACCACCACTAATAGAGGTTCTATATAGTACTGATAGATGTCTTAGAGAGATGGAGAATTTTATATCGAAATATCGTAATGATGAGCTTATAATACCTATAGTAAATGTCCATAGTATATATACATGCTCTTTAGAAAGTATTAAGAAGGCTTATGAACTTGCTAAAGAGTATAATCTAAATGTTCATATACATGTCTCAGAGACTAGAAAAGAAGTTTATGAATGTAAACAGAAGTATGGAAAGTTTCCTGTTGAAGTACTTCATGATATTGGCGTTCTTGATAGTAGACTACACATGGTTCACCTAGGATGGGTTACTAGTAGAGAAATCGAGCTTATACGTGATGCAGGTTGCACAGTAACTCACTGTCCTGTATCAAATATGAAACTTGCAACAGCAGGATTCTTCCCATTCTACGAGATGTGTATGGATAAGGTAAACGTTACAATCGGCACTGATGGAGCAGCAAGTAATAACTGTCTTGACATGTTTAGAGAGATGAAATGTGCAGTACTACTTCAAAGAAATAATTATTGGGATACTAGAATAAAGGCTATACACGTACTTAGAGCAGCAACATTGAACGGCTATAGACTACTCAGATTGAGAGGTGGTAATGTAGAGGTTGGATATCTAGCAGATCTAGTACTTCTAGATGCTGAAAGTATATCACTACAACCATTGAGAGAAGATAATTTAATATCAAACATAGTATACTCAGCAACAGGTAGAGATGTTAAGTATGTTATAGTAAATGGAAAGTTAGTATATGATCGTGATAGAGATTTTGAAAAGTGGAAATGTAGAGCTAGAGAAATTTCAGAAAAGATTAATGAGTTTATAAGAAAATTCTTAAGATAGTACAACATGTCTAGATATATCCTGCTCTTACTAGTAGTATTAAAGTCATAATTATTAACAATACTAAGAATAGTAGTATTAGTATTAGTACAAACTTCTTACCACTATATGGAATATCTTTACCTTTCTCAACTTTTATACTTATAAATTTGAAAATTCTAGCTAGAGGTCTCATCATAGTAGTTCAACCTCAACATAGCTTGTATCTGATTCATAAAGTCTAACTTTTACAAGAGATATTTTTATCTGTTCATTATTTATTACATTTGTAACTTCCTTAGCAATGTAGAGTGCTAATTCTTCAGCTGTAACTTCTTCAACAGGTAGACATATTATTGATGGGTCAGTACCTGGGATAGATACGTTACTACTTCTACATATCTTTTCAGGAAGTAGAAGTTTATGATCAAGTTGATCAATAACCTTCTTTGCAATAACTTTCAATCTCTTGAAATCGTAGACCCATGGAAGTGGATTTTCAGATGTAAAACATAGTTCAACAGTATAGTTATGTCCATGGATAGTTGAACATGCTTGAGTTCCAAGATCTTTAGTTAATGTATGCGCTGATGAAAATGAAAGTTTGATACAGGTAAGTACACGCATGAAACTAGCAAAGATGACCTGACTTATAAGTTGTTTTATCATTAGTATAATTTACATAACTTTCAAACTGATACTAGTACCTGCAGGATCTACAGGAACTAAAATGGAAAACCATTTACTAGATTCTAAAATCTCTTTTAAAAAGTTAGAAAGTTTATGAGGTTCAGGAAGAAAGACATTATGAGCAATAACTAGACCACCAATCTTCAAATATTTATCACACTCATTTAAATAATCTACATAATACTCCTTATCAGCATCTATGAAGACAATATCAAAATAAGGACATACTCTAAATGGTAATAATCTACCATCACATACAATAAAATCTACAAATACTACAAGATTATCAACATTAATATTCTTTAAAGCAACTTTCACATTATTAAAATTGATATCGATAGAAATTACAAAACTTGGAAATTTACAAAATCTAAAAGATATAGCAAACCAAGATGTAGAAAAACCGAAACCAGAACCAATCTCTAAAACTCTAACACTAGATCTAGTACATAGACAACCTGATAAAAGCGTTAGAAATCTAGCAAATGAGAAACTTATAGGATATACACCACACCTCATAGATGTTAAATAAACATCAAAAATGTGAGACCACAACTTAGATAAATATTCACGCATATAGTGATAAGAAGGGAAGAGAAACTAAAATGCAATATCACTCTTTTAACGTATACATATACTACACGTATACAGATGATGAACTCTTCGCTGCACAGATAGATGAAGAATTCCGGTGGAGCTGATTAACCTAAACAAGAGGTTGATTATGTAGATGGGAAGAGTGATGTATGAGATAGAGAGATGTGTATCTACTCAGGATGGTGTATGGATGTGTGTCAAGTTCTACTATATTGATTTACTTTTCTCAGTTTAGAGGAGTTTCTTCATGTTTCTGTTACCGTGAGGTTCATCATTGTTTTCTTCTAATTCTTAATGCTTGTTCTATTTCATGTTTTACTGTTTGATACATACTATTTCTATTCTGTATTGTTAGTTCTACTAGTAGTGTGTCTTGTCTTTGTACTATTCTTCTTAATTTTTCATCCTCTCTACATTTTATATGTATTGTTGCTAATACTATCTTGTCGCTATTTAATACTTTCTCTACTGTTGGTAAGAATTTTTTTGATAGTAATTCCATTGGGCCTATCTCATCTATTATTACTAGTTCTATATTTTCTTTGAGAGCTTTCTCTAATGTTTTTATACCTATGTAATCTATTGCTTCTATATTTACATTATATTTACCTATTTTTGGATTTCCACGAAACATTGATACATGTGCTAGCCAATCTTCTTCACCATTCTTACCAAGTACTTTTTCTATTGTCATTATTTTGAATCCTACTCTAACTCCTGCCTCTCTAACTTCCTGTGTTATAAATCCTGCAATGCTATACTTATCGTATAGTGCTTCTGCAATTCTCTTTACAAGAGTTGTCTTTCCAACACCTGGTCTTCCTGTTATTAGAAATATTCTTCTCATTACGATACTACACTATTAGAAACTTATGTATTTGAACTAGGTGTAGAAGTATGTCTATGTATCTGGTAGTTTTATAGCCACATTTTCTACATACAAAATATTTCCTCTTATGAAAACTATTTCTTGAATATGGTTCAATATTTTCATAAAACCATTCTCTATACTGTTCAACCTTTCTAGCATGTTCTAGAAATCCTCCATCGTGTTGTACAACTCCAGGAACTGCCTGATCTAGATGTGGTTCAACTTTAAATTCAAATTTCTTACCAGTATATGGACATGTTATTAATCCAACTATGAACTTCCTACCATCAGATTTTAAACTATACACATCTACATTTATGTACTTACCCTCAATCTTCTTCACATGTTGTAGAAGTGTTGTTATTCGAACAGACACTCATACCTGTCTAACTAGACCTATTAAACATTTACTTAAGAACATATATACGCTAGTCATTAGATAAGTACTTCAAAGTACATAATCATCATTCAGTATCTCTATGTCATGATTTATAAGCTAGACTTTAAGCATATATTAACTACAGATATGATGACATTATTTGAAAACTTGAAGAAATTTATAGAACAGGGACTAGTACTTAATCATCGTAGACTGATAGCATTATGTGGAACATCTGATGATAAGATTGTTGATTATTGTATAAATATATTGAGAGAGTTTTCAAATATTTGGAAGAAAATTAGACAAGAAAAACCAACAGGACTATTCATGTATCAACATGACTCTTCAGGTAGTTGTAAGAGATTTGAAAATTTTAGAAGGAAAGTAATAACAGTACAACAAGAATTTTCAATAGAATATAGACCATATAAAGATACTGATAAATTACTAGGATCTACATACGATTTCGCTATCCTAGATATTATAGATAATTTAAAACCAAATGATGTTGGTAGACTTGGTGGTGTTGTTCGTGGTGGTGGTATATATGTAATATTTATCAGACCTCTAGAAGTTTGGACTAAGTTTTTAACAAAATTTCAAGAACAACTTCTAGTTCCTCAATATGGTCCTCAAGATGTTAGACATCTATTGAAGAAGAGATTTTGGAAAAAATTACTAGAACATGATGGTATATGTATTATAGATGTCGATAATGATAGATATATTAAAGAACCTAAGATTTTAGAAAATGTTAAACCATGGTCTAGACCTGAGATTAAGCTTCCTGATAAGAGAAGATTTCCAACCTGTATATACAAACTTGCACTAACTCAAGATCAGGTAAATGCTTTGAAAATTCTTGAAAATATTCTTGAAAGACCTAAGAAAGGTGAGAAGACTAACATTGTCATAATTGCTGATAGAGGTAGAGGTAAGTCAGCAGTTATTGGTCTTGCAGTTGCAGCATTTTGTCATAAACTTAGACGTGTTAAAGGTATTGTTCGTGTTGGTGTTACAGCTATGAATTTAACAAATATACAAACTTTAATGGAGTTTGTTTTGAAAGGTTTGAAAGAGTTGAGATATGACCCAATTGTCGAGCGTGATAATCTTGGAATTATTAGAACTATTAGAGTTGGCTCTCAAATATTCATAGACTACTATAGACCATACTCACTACTTTCAGAAGATGGTCTTGATCTTGTTGTTGTTGATGAAGCTGCAATGGTTCCACTACCAGTACTATATGGTATTCATGCAAGATTTAGTAGAGTTATATATGCATCAACAATACATGGTTATGAAGGTGCAGGTAGAGGATTTAGTATAAGATTCCTAAAATATTTGAGAGAGAGGAAAGATACTAAAGTATTTGAATATGAGATGCATGAACCTATAAGATATGCAGATAATGATCCTATAGAGAAGTGGCTATTTGACACATTTCTACTAGATGCAGAACCTGCAAAGATAGAGTCTGAAGATTTGAAGTATGTAGAGAAGAAAGATCTAGTCTACATAATACCTGACTTAGAGAAGATGGCTTTAGAAGATGAGAATAAGCTTAGACAATTCTTCGGAATATACGTACAGGCACACTATAGAAATGAGCCAGATGACCTAGGCATGATGCTTGACGCACCTCACCACTTCATTAGAGCTCTAGCACTTCCAAATGGTAAGATTGTAGTTGCTGTAGAACTTGCAGAAGAGGGTGGTATTAGTGATGAGATTATAGACATAATGACTAAAGGATTAAAACTTCCAGGAAACATAATTCCTGATAGACTTGTAAAATATTGGAAACTTACAGATTTTGCAAAACTTAGAGGTTGGAGAATTGTTAGAATAGCAACACATCCAGAACTACAGGATAGAGGTTTAGGATCATACATGTTGAAGATGATTGAAAAAGAAGCTATGGAGAAAGGTATTGATTGGGTTGGTGTTGGATTTGGAGTTCATGAAAGACTACTACGCTTCTGGATTAAGAATGAGTATAAACCTGTACATATGAGTCCTGAGAGAAATCCTGTAAGTGGTGAATATAGTGTACTACTTGTAAAACCGATAAGTCAAGAAGCTAGAAAAGCAATAGACTATGCAAATAGAGAATTTAGAATTAGACTAATAAACTCACTACATGGACCATACCACGATCTAGAACCTGAAGTAGCTGTACTACTACTAACAGACTGGGGAATACCACTATGTGAAGATGAGGAAGAATGTCTACCAAAAATAACAAATGCACAACTAAACAGACTTGTAGCATATGCATATGGACCAATGACATATGAAAATGCTGTAGATGCAATATTTGAAGTAGCTAGAAAATACTACTACCTAGATAGTAGTAGAAAACCTAAACTACCATTCGAATATGAGAAGATGATAATTGCAAAAATACTACAAGCAAGACCATGGAAAGAAGCTGCAAATGTATGTGGTGTTAGAAAAGTAACAATAATGCTAGCATTAAGAGAAATAATGAAAATACTACTACACTACTACTATGGAAACAGAATGACAATACCACTATACATGGTTGGAATAACTAAAAGATTAACAGGAGAATAAGATGAAAAATATAACAATAAGTGAAGAATATCTAAAACTCTACAACAACGAATTAGAAAGTTTACTAAATAGAAGAAATATACTAGAAATACTATCCAAACATTGCGATAAGATAATCATATTAAAACCACGCATAGAGGGCAGAGATGTAGATATACTACTACTAAACTGTAGAGATATTACAAAACTACTAGATGAATTGAAGAAAATTGAAAATATTAAAATAAGATATAATAATATTGATAGAATATCTATACAGGATGGCGAACTTGAAATTGATATATATCTATCAATATCTTGGTTAGGATTAAAAATTTTAGATATAGAAGATATTGAGAAAAATATAATACCAATCGAGAATAGGTATAGAATATATATTCTAAATCCAACAATGCAAATATTCTTACTATTCATACACTCACTAATACACATGAGATTAAATATTGATGAACTAGTAATAATATATAAAATACTTAGAGAAAATTGTGTAGATAAGTCTGAGATAAGTAGACTTTCACAAAAGTACAAACTAGAATATTTAGTAAAATACTATACAGGTATATTAAGAGGAAAAATACCTAAAGGATTATTTAAAAGTAGGGAAGTTATACTACCTGTAGGTATTTTATTGAGATTTTTAATAAACAACATACTACCCTCTAAAAGTTCTAAATCAACTAAATACATATACTTTAGAAGAGTCATTAAAGCAACACTCCTATCAATATTAAATAGTGTTAAAAATTTGAGAGGTCTTATAGTGGTATTTGAAGGTATTGATGCAAGTGGAAAGACTACACAATCAAAGATGTTATTAAAGAAGTTGAGAAAGTTTGGATTTAAAGTTACATATGTACACTTAGAAGAGCATAATCCATTAATTAGATTTAAAGAATATTTTAGAAGATTCTTAAGAATATCTAGATCGAGTGTTGGATTAGTAAGTAGAGTTGAATCATGTTCACCATCCTCAGGTAAGTATAGTAATGTTAGTTTTAGACTATTATTGAGAGTAGTCTCTACGATATTGTATAGATTAATATTCTCATTTTATGTATACTTCACATCTATAATGTATGATTTTGTCATAGTTGATAGGTATGTATATGAATCTCTCATCGGTCTATTTATTAGAGGTCTAAGTTTAGTACATATTTACAAGATTTATAGTAGGTTTTTTATAAAACCTGATATTGTGATATTACTTGATGTTGATCCTAGAGTATCGTATAATCGTAGAAGTGATGTTCATGTATATCCTATAGAGTTCTATATGAGGTATAGAATATATCTATTAAAGTTTTCAAAGTTATTTAATTTTAAAGTTGTTGATAGTAGCTGCAGTATTGATGTTACATTTAACCAGATTTTGAATACTCTATCTCACAGTTTTCCAATATTTAGACTCTTAAAGTTGTTAAGCTAAATTTTAATATTCGTACTAGCTAGACCTTTCTTTGTGAAGAGTATAGCTGTTATTCATAGATTTGCAAATATATATGGTGGTGGTGAAAAGCTTACAGTTACAGCTGTTGAACATTTTACACATAGAGGTTTTGAAGTTCATTTATTTACTATGAGGAAGATATCTGAACAATTTTTAAGAGAGAAATATCCTGATAAGAATATTGATTTTTCTAAGGTTTATTTTCATAGTTCATTAATATTTTTTGACTCATTTAGTCTCTATCAAAAACTTCTAGTACAACTATTACCATCATTTAAAAAGTTTAATTATGTATTTAATGCATCTGGAACTTGGCTTCCATGTCCAGGTTTGAAGTATGATAAGTACGTCTTGATCATATATGTACCATATTGGGATATGGAGGAAGTTGATGTAAAGTATAGAACTTCTAAGATTTGGAAGATGTACTATCTACCTTATCGTAAAATTGCTAGATGGTCTTTTAAGAAACTTGTAGAATATATTGATAAGGGTTTAATTGAAGTTTATACTGATGCTAGATGGATGAAAGAACTTATTGAGAAGAGGTATAATATAAAATTGTCAGGATACATATACCCACCTGTAAACTTTTCTGAATTTAGTAAAGTTGCAGAAAATACATCTAGAGAGAATATTGTTGTTTCACTAGGTAGATATTCTCCTGATAAGAAGCAGGATATTCAAATATTGATAGCTAAGAAGTACGTTGAGGAGTATGGTAAAGATTGTAAATTTGTCATTATTGGTGGTTTATCTAAAGCTCAGGAACCCTACTTCAATTATTGTAAAAGACTTGTAAAGGAGTATAATCTTGAAGATGTTGTCTTGTTAAAACCAAATCTACCTTTTCATCAAGTGCTTGAGTACTTATCTAAAGCTAGAGTATTCCTACACAGTATGGGTTATGGAGAGCCAGAACTAGCACAAGAGCCTCTTTCTATTGCTTGTTTGGAGGGTATTGCTTCTGGTTGTTTACCACTTCTCTATGCTGGTGGAGGAGCATTTGAAATAGTAAACTACAAAAAAGAATACCTATACACAAACATAGAAGAAGCTGCACATAAGATTGCGAAGTTGTTAAGTATGGATATTGATGAACATGTTAGAAGATCTAGAGAGTTGAGAAGTTACATACACGCTAACTTTAGTGAAGAGACTTTTAAGAAGAATTTAGATAAGCTACTACCACCATAATACCTGATAATGTCAATAGTGAGAATCTTTATAAATTTAGTTTAAAGCGATTTGAGTATGACTAAACGTGCATTAATAACAGGAATTACAGGTCAAGATGGTGCATATCTTGCTAAGTTATTACTTGAGAAAGGTTATGAAGTTTATGGTACCTTTAGACGTGTATCATCACCAAACTTTTGGAGATTACAGTATTTGGGAATTTTCGATAAAGTTAATCTAGTACCTTGTGAACTTACTGATGCCACGTCAATATTCTTAACAATAAAGGAGATTCAACCTGATGAGATTTATCATCTTGGAGCTATGAGTTTTGTAGGTGCAAGTTTTGAAAATCCTGTTACAACATTTGAAATAAATACGTTGGGTACATTGTACATACTTGAAGCTGTTAGACAGATATTACCAGACTGTAAGGTATATATTGCATGTACATCTGAGATGTATGGTAAGGCAGGTAGAGAAATAATTGAAAAGTTTAAGAGAGCTTTAAATGAGAATGACCCATTCAAACCTGTAAGTCCTTACGCAGTTTCAAAACTTGCATGCTATTGGCTTGGCTGTGCATATAGAGAAGCTTATGGTCTATATGTAGTTAATGGTATCCTATTTAATCATGAATCACCATTAAGAGGTTTAGAATTTGTTACAAGGAAGATAAGTAATTGGGTTGCTAAGTACGTGCTTGGAATATATAGAGAACCTATAAAACTTGGAAATATAGAAGCTAAACGTGATTGGGGATACGCACCAGAGTACGTCTATGGTATCTGGCAAATGATGCAGCAAAAAGAACCTGATGACTATGTATTAGCAACAGGAGAATTACATAGTGTTAAAGAGTTTCTTATAGAAGCATTAAGAGTAGCTCAAGAGATGGGATATGACGTTGATCCAGATAAATGGCAGAAGTATGTAGTAATAGATAAATCACTATTTAGACCACTCGATGTACTTGAAATAGCTGGAGATTATAGTAAAGCAAAACAGAAATTTGGTTGGGAACCTAAAACAAGATTTAAAGAACTTGTAAAGATAATGGTACAGGAAGATATAAAGAGATGGCAAATGTGGTTAAGCGGTGAAAAGTTTCCATGGGATGCACCACAATACCCTGAAGAGGCTAAGATAATTACAAAAGTAATCAAAGTATAAGATACATGTCTAAGAAAGCTGCAATATTACATAAATTTGTCGGTTATGGTGGTGGTGCTAGATTTTCAATAACTATAGCAAAAATATTAGAAGATATTGGCTTTGAAGTCTCAATATTCTCAATACATAAGATAGATCCTGTAAAAATATATGAAAGATTTGGTAAAAAACTTAGAAGAACAAGATTTATAAGTCTAAATATTCCACGTAAAAAACCTCTACTACTAATATATAACTCGCTACTTCTAAACATGTCAACAATATTTAGAAAATTTGACATAATATTCAACATGTCAGGAGACTTCATATACAATCCACTATGTAGATATAAAAAATATGTAATAATACTCTACAAACCCTATCACTATCTTACACATTTAGCATATAGTAGATCTAGAATTGTTAAGAAGATATACTACGCACCTTATCTAAAACTTGTTTTAGATAGTGTAGATAGATTGAAGAAGATTAAAGAAGAGAATAGCGATAATATACTAGTATTCACCGATTCCGAGTGGTGTAAACTTATAATGGAAAAATGTCTCAAAGTTCCTGTTGATGGTGTGATATACCCACCTGTAGATCTATCAACATTTCTAAAAATTTCTAACAATACTGAGAGAGATGGTGTAATTTCTTTAGCTAATTTTAATCGAGAGAAGAAACAACATATTCAAGTACTAATTGCAAAATTAGCCAAAGAATACTATGGTATTGATCAAGAATTTAGAATATGTGGAATAGTTACAGAGAATAATCTATGGTATTTTAATTATGTTAAAAAGCTGGTTGATAGATTCAATTTGAAAAATGTTAAACTTTACCCAAATATACCATTGAGAGATCTTCTAAAACTATTATCAAGGTCTAAAGTATTTCTACATACAATGGGATTTAGAGAACCTTGGTATCTTCAAGAGCCTCTTTCTATTGCTTGTTTGGAGGGTATTGCTTCTGGTTGTTTACCACTTCTCTATGCTGGTGGAGGAGCATTTGAAATAGTAAACTACAAAAAAGAATACCTATACACAAACATAGAAGAAGCTGTTGAAAAATTGTCAAAACTTCTTGAAGTTAGTGAATCTCAGTACATTTCTATGAGAAATTCTCTAATATCAGGACTCTACAAGTTTAGTGAAGATGAACTTTATAGACGTATTATAGATATTGTATCTAATCTTCTATAGGTATCTTCTCATATATTAAATTTATTATGAAATCTTTTAAATCAAGTACAGATTTTGGTAAGTACTTTTCATCTATCTTAACATTGATAGAGAAGAATGAGTATGGTGCATGAAGTCCAATATCATTAATTCCATGATCTGACACTATTAATACTACAGTATCCTTTGGTAGGTTATTCTTAATATTTTTAATAATCTCCTCAACTTCATAATATGTCTGTTCTATAATCTCTGGCTCGTCATAATACATGTGAGATATATCGTCTATATATTGATAATGTACGAAAAATAATATCCAGTCATTCTTTATTAATTTTAAAGTTTCCTCAACCTCTTTTAAGAAGTATTCTCTTGCTCTTTTAGCTATTATCTCTCTATGCTTAAGTGCGTAATCTCTACTTCTCCAACCAATCAATTCCCAATACTTGTTTAGATCTTCATTATAGACAGGTATTGAGTAGGCTATTGATGGTTTAACTATGTCAAATATTGTTTTAACAGGTAGGTTATCTACAATTCCTGTTTTCTCAAATCCAAGTTTTTCAAAGAATTTACCTGGTCTTAATTTTGATATTAGCCTCTCTACACTTCTATTCTTCTTCTCAATCTTTATCAAAACTTCTCTAAATTTTTGCAATGTTTTACTTTTCCATCTTTTTGCTTGACCAGCTCTAACTTTATGAACTTCAGGTGGTACTCCAGTTATAATGCTAATCCATATCTCTTCTGTGCTTGGTTCACCAACTTCTGGATTTATTATAGTTTCAAGTTTTTTATGTACTTTTTGTAGAAATTCTTTACAATTTAAATTTTCTACTATATAATAGTCGAGACAGTCTAGACCTATTACAAATACTTTTCTCACTTAGAAGTAGCCTAATTTCCTCAATATATGCATTTTCACCTCCTTCTCTTCTAATCTAACTTGTCTATCTCCATGTTTTAGAGAATATTCTATAAGTTCTTTAACATCTCTAAATTCTACAGGTAGTCTCTTTAAACATGGCATACATTGAAGGCTTGTATATCCTTTAAGATATAGTGGGTTAATCTCTAAATTATTCTCAGTTATGTAAGCCCACACGTCAGATAGCTTCCATGATAGTATTGGGTGTACTCTAAATATCTTGTAGTGTGGTGTCTTTCTAATACTGACATACTTTTCCTTTTGTCTCTCTTGATGTTCATCTCCTCTAATTGCTACAATTAGAGCTTCTATCTTATTTTCAAGTATGAATCTCTGAACTGGTAATATTTTCAAATGGTAGCAACAGAGTACTACATCTTTAGTCTTTTCAATTCTATAATTCCAATCCTCAGGTCTAATATAGTCTCTAAGCCAATGTACATTCTTAAAATTATACTTCTCTAAAATTCTTTCACAATAATCATAATACTCCTCAGGCATTATTGGATCATCACTCAATATCAATATCTTCTCTCTAAGCTCAGGAATTTTAGCTATAAGATCAAGAACTACAAGACTATCCTTACCACCTGAAAAACATACTGCAGGTCTTGAAAATCTACAGGTCCACTTCAATAACTTTATAGCTATGTCAACTTTATACTGATCTACCTTCAGATTCTCGATCACAACGTTCAACAGTTTTGGCATCATTTAAATATTTCTTCAATATGCACTAGAAGATTAATATCTTCTAAAGAAGCTAGTATAGGTGTCATCAAGTAAATGTGTAGATGTGTGTATTGTTACAAGAAGCATATCTGAAATACTTCCTGAAACTTTAGGATCTCTACTACTTAATAGAGAATTCATAAACTCTATAATACTAATAACAGCTAAACTTGATATAGACGATATACATAGAAAGATATTGAAAATATTGAAAAAATATTCTAAACTCACAATCATAGTTAAAGATGGACCTCTAGGATATCTTAGAAATATATGTCTCGATATATCATCAAGAGACTACATCTGCATGGTTGATAGTGATATAGTATTAACTAGAGATTATTTTAAAAAAATCTTAAAATCGTTCAACAATACTAAGATTGCTGCTGTAGGTCCTAAAATAATATCTATAGTAGATAAGTGGGGTGCTCTACTTGAAGAATCTCTAGTATATGCTCATAGTAAAGTCTTTAGTGATCCTCCATGTGGAGGTACAGTATATAGAAGAGATATAATTTCAAGAATAAGATTTAATAATACTCTGAGAGGTGGTGAAGATCATGATCTTAATAAGAGATTAAAATGTGAAAATTATAGAATTGTTATAAGAGATGATGTAGAGATATATCACAGGTATAGAGGTACTATTCGTGAAAACCTGATTAAACATTTAGATCCATCAAGTTCGGGAGCACAACATTTCTCTATAAAGTCACTACTAGTTAGAACATTTGCATCAATACCTAGAGGAGTAATATACATGATTATAAGCTCAAGACTTGGTAGAACGATAACCATACTACTACCCATATACTACTTTCTAAGATGGCTCTTCACCTTAATAGGAAATATACTACATAGACGTTAGATGATTATAGAAGTTTACAAATAATCTCAACAATATACTCTAAAGGACTTTCCATTCTAGTCAACATACTTCTAGTATCTACACAATATCTATCTAAATCTTTAACTATTTTTGAAATATTTTCTAATAGTTGAGAAGGTCTAGAGTACATATTTGGAAATCCAAGTTTGTTTAAATATCTCATCTGTTCATCCCAAAAGTAGAATGATATTGTTGGAATACCGAGAAGTGTAGATTCTCTACATATAGTACCTCCAGAACCTATCACTAAATCTACACATGTTAAATATATTGGTAAGAGTAGACTTCTTCTAGGAACAATAATATCTACCTCTCTATCAAACTTCCTTTTAATATCAATATACTTTCCATAATCTTCTTCATATCTTGCAAGTAGTAGTATACTTACATTATCGAAACTTCTCTTAATAATCTCAATAATTTTAACAATATCTACTTTTGAGGAGATAGCATATGACGATAAGTATTCTACATCTCTCAACACTATGTTAATTCTATCTCTTCTCTTAGCATAGTGTAGTTTTATGTCTACTAATTCAGGTGTTATATATGACCTTTCTTCAATACCATCATAATCTATGACTTTTGTAAATTTCAAATTGTATAATTTCTTAAAATTTTCAACACAACATCTAGGTGTTATTAAGTAGTCTGATATTGATATTGTTAATCTACATAACTTAACATTTTTTGGAGTATCATTTACACATACAGTACGTATCTTTAATCCATATGCAACTCTTAAGCTTGCTGAATCTACACCAATGCATGCTATAACTTTACTATTTAATCTTCTTAAAATATTGTAAAATTCTCTCATTCTCTCAATATCGTATATAAGCTTCTCTTCTATACTTTTTCCATACTTACCAACAACAGTTATATTACTATATTTCAATAATTTACATATCTCTAAAATTCCTAAACCATCTCTAGCAGTGATTAATGTCTTAAAATTCTTCTTCTCTAATAACTCTAAGAGCTTTCTAAATTCCCATGCATATTTTGGATGTGGAATATCAATCCAAACTATATCTTCACCAATATTCATCTTGCTAAGATTTCTCTAATTGCTTGATTAATATTGTATGTTATACCTATCTTCTCTACATATCTCAATGTTTCTCTATCAGGATATGTCATTAAGTATCTAGCACCTCTCTTAAAACTTTCTTCAAAAGATATGTAATTTATAACATATTCATCACTATCAAGTATATTTTTCACAATATTAAAAATCTCTCTAAAAGTCTTAGGATCTCCTGATGCTATGTTAAGTATGTTTGGAATATCTATCTTACTCTCATACATGTCTATACATAGATTTGATATTATTCTACATAGATCATTTACATGTATCCAATCTGTTATTTGAAGACCTTCAAAATATAGATCAATCTTCTTATTCTTCAAAAGTCTATCAATTAACATACATATTGCATTATTTCTACATCTCTCTCCAAGAACATCCCACGGTCTTACAATTATCCATCTATCATAACTTAATATTTTTGATAGTAGTTTTATAGTATTTTCAGTTATTAATTTCTGAATTCCATATAATGTTATTGGATTTTCTAATCCTGGTTTTGCGTTTGGTGCAATATATCCATAGACTGCTGCACTACTGAAATATATTAAATATGTACCATATTTACTACATATGTTTAATATGTTCTCTACAATTGATATATTTCCACGTATTGTATCTTTATCATGTGATAGGCAAATTGTTATTTCAGGTCTATGTTCTTCAAATATTTTAACTAGCTTATCTATATCAACTCTAATATCTGCCTTTATATAATCTTCATATATTTCTAAAGTTTTATCTATAATATCTACTCCTATTACTTTGAGATCTTTATTGTATAGATGTTTACATAAATTTTTACCTATAAAACCTTCTGAACCTATTACCACTACTTTCATACTTAATCTCTAGGTAGAATCATTTAAATAGTTTAACATATTTTAAAATTATGATGAAAATACCATTTTCAGATCCTTGGATTGATGAGGAAGAGGCTAGAGCTGTCTATGAGACTGTTAGAAGTAAGATGTTGAGGTATGGTAAGAATGTTTCTGAGTTTGAGCGTGTTTTTTCTTCTTGGCTTGGTGTTAAACATGCTATAGCATGTTCAAGCGGAACAGCAGCACTTCATGCTGTTCTACTAGCTTTAGGTGTTGGTCCAGGAGATGAAGTAATAGTTCCATCATTTAGTTGTGGTCCTCCTGCAGTTGCTGTTGTTCTCTGTGGTGCAAAGCCTGTATTTGCAGATATTGAGTTAGATACTCTAAATCTTGATCCTAGTGATGTTAGGAGGAAGATTACTAGTAGAACTAGAGCAATAATACCAATACACTATGGTGGTCATCCAGCTGAGCTTGATGAGCTTTTAGATATTGCTGAGAGGCATGGAATATACCTTATTGAGGATTGTGCTGAAGCACAGGGAGCACTCTATAGAGGTAGGAAGGTTGGAACTTTCGGTCATGTTGCAATATTCGCATTTTCACCTAACAAGATTATTACTACTGGTGAGGGTGGTATGGTTGTTACTAATGATGATGAAATAGCAGAAAAAGTTAGAATTGTATGTAACTATGGTCAGAAGGGTAGATTTAACTATGTCATGCTTGGAAATAACTACCACATGACTGAGATGCAGGCAGCTATTGGACTTGTACAGATGAAGAAGATTGATAAGATTATAGAGTTGAGAAGAAGAATTGCGAAGATGTATGATGAATATCTATCAAAGATAGATCATGTTAAAACACCTGTAGAATTACCACATTGTAGACATGTATACATGACATACTACATAAGAGTTAGACCTGATATCAGAGATAGATTAATCAAATTCTTAGAAGATCATGGAGTTGAGACTAGAATATACTTCCCTCCACTTCACATACAGCCAATATTTAAAAAATATGTTGATTATAGTTTAGAGAGAAGTGAACAAGCTTATAGAGAGATAATTAACATACCCATATACCCACATATGAAAGATGAGGAAGTTATGTATGTGTGTGAGGTAATAATGAATTTCTTTAAGAAAATCTGACTAACATGATTAAGATACCAGTTGCATGTCCTGTAATAGATGTTGATGATATATTCTCAATAATGGATGTACTTAAGACAGGATATATAAGTGGTATAAGTCCAGCAGTATCTGAGTTTGAGCGTGTTTTTTCTTCTTGGCTTGGTGTTAAACATGCTATAGCATGTTCAAGCGGAACAGCAGCACTACACCTCTCACTACTTGCACTTGGTATCGGTCCAGGAGATGAAGTAATAGTTCCAGATTTAACATTTGCATCTCCCATAAACGTAATTATTCACGTTGGTGCACGTCCAGTTCTAGTAGATGTAACATACGACTACTGGTGTATCGATCCTAATATAGTTGAAAAATGCATAACAGAACGTACTAAGGCAATAATAGTAGTACACCTATATGGACATCCTGCAGATATGGATCCTATAGTTGAGATAGCTGAGAAGTATGGACTATACATAATTGAAGATTGTGCAGAAGCTCATGGCGCAGAATATAGAGGTAGGAAGGTAGGTACTATAGGTCATATAGCATGTTTTAGCTTCTTTGCAAATAAGATTATTACTACTGGTGAGGGTGGTATGGTTGTTACTAATGATGATGAAATAGCAGAAAAAGTTAGACTTTACCGTGATCATGGTATGAAGCCAAGATATTGGCACGTAGTTCCAGGTCTAAACTATAGAATGACAGGTCTACAAGCAGCACTTGGAATATCTCAGATGAAGAAGATTGATAAATTGATAGAATGGAAAAGGAGAATTGCAAAAATATATGAAGAAGAACTTTCAAATATTGAACATATTGAACAGCTACATCCTGAAAAGCCATGGGCTAGATGTGTCTACTGGCTATATAGTATTGTATTAAAATCTCAAGAGGTTAGAGATAGACTAGTTAAAAAACTTGAAGAGCATGGTATAGAGACTAGAAAATTCTTCAATCCAATACATATACAACCAGCATATAGAGATAGAGCTATTCTAAAATGTAGAATAGTTAATAGTGTAATGCTATCTCAAAAAGGTCTTAATCTACCATCAGGACCTAAAATAAGTGAAGATGATGTGAGATATGTAGCTGAGATAATTAGGAAAGTTATTAGAGAATTGTAATAATGATAGAGAAGGTATTTGACAAAAATGGTCAACTTATAGCTATAATATTTAATCTAAAAAAGGTATCTAGAAGTATAAGAGAAGGTGAAACTCTAATATTAACACCTGACCCATGGGGTATACAGACATGTATACTCTCAAGAGAGAAAGGATACTACGTTAAGCCACATCTACACTATAGAGAACGCATCTTAGGTATTGGTGTTGAGATTTTACTAGTACTTGACGGTGTTATTAAGGTGTGTCTATACGATAATGATGGTAATCTTGTGAAGTGTGTAAATCTTGAGAAAGGTATGTGTATAATTATGCGTTGTCCACATGAGGTTGAGTATGTTAAAGATTCTAAAGTGTTAGAGATAAAGGAAGGTCCCTATCCAGGACCTGAGAGAGATAAGGTATTTATCTAGATCTTCCTAACCTCTCCAATATCTTGTAATATTGCTCAATTTTCGATCTAATATATTCTGCAAATGCTTCAGCTTCTTCCATATTCTTAAAACCATACTTATGATATTTTCCATGTTCTAAATCTTTCAACATCTTCTGCATTGACTTTATAACCTTCTCAAGGTATTTAGCATCAACTCTAGCCATGTTATGTAGATTGTGTAGGTAGGATTAAAGGATTAAGCTACATCTCTAGATAAGTGTCTAAGATAGAGTCTATACTTGGTAAGAAGGCTATTAGAGCACTTGGAATTGCTGAAAGTTTTGTACTTCAATATCCAAAATCTATATTGTGTGGTGTTGTATGTAGGAGTGATGGTATTGTTGATGGTGTTGTAGTCGATACCTGTACTGTCGGTGGTGATGATGCTACAGAATCTATAATTAGAATGTTTAGAAGATTAGGTAGAAATGATATACATTTCTTAATGATTGATGGATGTATAATCTCTTGGTATAATATTGTAGATCTCAAGAGGATTTATGAAGAGGTTAAACTTCCAATAATATCAATAACATTTGAAGATATTGAAGGTGATGTTGAATCTGCAATACGTAAACTCTTTCCTAAGGAAGTTGCTGAGAAGAAGTTGAGTATGTTTAGGAATCTTCCAAATCCATTGAAGATCTATGTTAGAGATGGATATCATATATATGTGAGAGTTGTAGGTATTCAAGAATCTTCAAGACTTATTAGAAGTATAGTTTCAAGATTTATACATGAGGGTAAGAGACCTGAACCTATTAGAATTGCTAAACTTATAGCAAACTCAATACTCAGAGTAGTTCTAGAATCTAGACTATCCCGATAGTATCTACAAGCTGTTCTGCAGCTGTTCTTGTTAAGCCATCTGATCCCAATATTGTATATCTGTCAGGTCTTATCTTATGTGCTAGTAGTAGTGCTTCAATAATTATATCTCTATCAAGTCCTATCTCTCTAACGTCTAGTGGAAGTCCAACAATCTTCATTATCTTCTTCAACTTTCTCCACCTTAATCCATGTAGATATGCCATCATTAATGTTCCGATGGCAACAACTTCACCATGTAGTGGTGGTTTAAATCCTAGTTGTCTTGCTAGTAGGTCTAGTGCATGACAGAACATGTGTTCTGAACCACTGCATGGTCTTGATGATCCTGCTATTGCCATAGCAACTCCACATCCTATCAATGCTTTAACTACAAGTCTTACAGAGTTCTCATTATGAACTTTCAATTTTTCAATATTGTTAACAACTATCTCATAGCTAGATATTGAGAGTCTAGCTGCAAATTCACTAAACTCTTCACCCTTTATCCTATATGCAAGTTCCCAATCTTTAACAGCTATAATCTTACCGAGAATCTCACCAATACCAGCTACAAGATATCTTCTAGGTGCTGATAGTATAGCCACGGTGTCTGCAACAATTGCTTTAGGAACTTTATACACCTTAGATATTCCCAACTTCTCTCTTAAATCAAGTTGTAGTAGATATGCTACATATGGTGAAGATATTCCATCATGACTAGCTGTTGTCGGTACAGAAATAACGTCTGTATCTAATAGATATGCCAATGCTTTAGCAACATCAATAACCTTACCACCTCCAACACCGATAATTATGTCAATATCCTGATTTCTATACTTCTCATATAGATTTAAAACATCTACAATATCTCCATTTTCAACAATCTCAACTTGACAACTCTTATCTAGACTTTCAAGAACAGTTTCAGCATACTTCCTACTATTACACCTACCTGTTAATAGTAGGATCTTCTCACAAGAACAATTCTGAACTATCTGACTAACCCTGCTGAGAGCTCCAGGTCCGAAAAATACTTTACTAGGTACTTCAAATATTTCTAATCGTTTAAACACGTCACTCACAAACTAGCTTACAAGCTTCTTCTTAAGTTCTTCAACATCTATCTTCTTTAGAGTTATAACATTTCCATCTCTAACAACAACATCATTAACAAATTCAACACCATTCTCAACAAGTATCTTTATTAGATCTGTAGTTGGGTATACTGTTGCTTTCCTACCTTTCAAAATTCCAAGTTTTGCAAGATATGCAGGTGCTGCAATTGGAGCAATAATAAGCTTATTCTGCTCAAATGCTCTCTTAACAACTTCATCAACAACCTGCATATTTATCTTAGGAGACTCCAACTTTCTACATGGAAACCTCTTACCACACGTAATGTAGTATAGTCTATAACCACCAACAATGCCAAATGCATCATAGCTATCTACAAGCTCTTGAACATCATACTTCTCATATACAAGCTCATACCTATAGTTAACATCAACATCTGGAGACACTATACCAACATCAACATCATTACCAGTCTCTTTCAATGCCTGTACTATATTTGGATATTCTCCTCTCCAAGATGTGTCTAGTACTAACAGGAGACACCTCATACGCACTCTCCTCAAAGAAGACCTAAATATAAAAATTAATTCATGTGTACAATACATACACGTACACCATACAGTTCACCATACAGTACACCATGTACCACGCGTATACCTTAAAAATAAACTCAAGCAAACACAGTACCGAGTCATATGCCCAAAAGTAACACCTTAAACAGACTCGCAATAATAACAACTCTAGCAGTACTAGTAACAATATTAGGACTAGTAGGAATAACAACAATAGTCCACGCAACACCAGAAAAACTACTAATATATAACATAAGTCTAAACATGACAGATGCAAGAATAAATGTAACAGGCACACCATCACTAATGATTACTGTAGGAATACCACCAATACACGGCATACCTACACAGGTATGGGAGGCACTATATGGTAAGAACATATACAAACTATTCCTATACAATGCATCACCTTACTACTTCACAGCAGGTAAAGAATTTAAGCTAATCATAGTTAATGCATCAACACCATACTACGAAACTACAACACACTACTTTGAGATATATCCAACACCAATAAATATAACAGTAACAGCAGAAGCAAACAGTACTGGTGGAGTACTCTTCGTAGTGAAGGTACCACAATCTATAATTAACTTAATAGCATTTTGGAAAATCATAATCCTAGTAAAAGCTTGGGGTAAATGGTGGTTAGCTGCAAACTTCACAACGGCAATACCAATGCCACTAGTATCAGTTCTCAGAATATTATCAAGAATTGAGACTGGAAAGATGGGTCTACCAGTAATCAACAGTACAACATACTACCACATATTAGATAAGCTTGATACAAATGACATACTTGCAAACATCTACATCAATGGAACACCATATATAGTCGCAAAGAATGCAAAATACGACATATACATATATATTCCAAAGACAAAGTATCTAAGACTTAACGTAACTCCAAACCTACCATATAAGCTATCGCCAGCAACACAGATAGTTAATATATATGAATCAGCAACAGGAAAGCTACTATACACATACAACTACTATGGTCTTGGTGTTGAGGAGTTCCCATTCTGGGTTGAGAAGGCATTCTGGCTACCATACATACAGGCATTCTTCATAGTTGTTAATGACACGAAGACATACTGTAACTACTACAAGATTACAGTAACACAGTACCTACCAACAGGAAAGCAGGTAATCTATCCAGAGTTGATGTATAATGAGACTGTTACAAACATGATTGGAAAGTGTACATTTGGACCAATCTACTACACAACTGCACTATACGAAGGTTTAGAGATATTACCACCACCACAGTTCAAGCACTTTAGAGCTCTAGTTGTTAAAGTTCAGAAGCCATTCAGCTCTGTATATTACAGAATCGAGATCTACTACATGACTAAGCTAACTGGAGAATACATGAAGACTCTTGATGTAATTACAAAGCCATACTCACTAACAAACTTTGGAGTCATAGCATTACCAAACTTCACAACATTAAAGAACTTCACAGTATTAGCAGTTGGCCTATACGGCTACGCATATAATCCAAAAGCTGTAGGCATAAAGTATAGATTACAACCATACGCATTTGTAAATGTTCCAAAAACAACATACATACTAGACACATCAAAGCTTAGATCACTACTTGGAACAAAGCTACCAACAGAACTATTCAACATGTTGAGCTACCGCTGGTATGAAGTAACTACAACAGGCAAGAGGATATTCATATCAACAGGACCTGAGAACTACGCAACATTAGTAGGTACAAGATACTTCGACATATACATAAATGAGTCATACATACCAAAGTACGTATATAGAGGTCCATCATTTGAGATTCACCACTTCTATGTAGAGATATACTACCACTATGACATGGTTGCTAGATTTGACATAACTAAGCTAGTTAATAAGACAATATTCAAAATGACCGAAGTAAAGTTCCCAGTCAGTAATGTAATACTTAAGACAAGCATAGTACCAGTAGTTATAAGAATTAGAAGATATGTACCTGGAATTAACGTAACTGCAGCACCTAAACTATCAATAACTCCAATACTATACAGAAACATGAGAGTACTAATATACAGGTCAATGTACATTGCAGCACCAGGAACACTATATGCAAACCTATCAGTAACATTCTCATGTGATCTAGATGATGCAGTAGCTGCAAGACCAACATACATTGCAGGTGCATTACAGCTATCACCTGTAATATACCTAGTAACTGCAGCACCAGTAGAGTATAACATTACATCACTAACATCAGTACGCATTATCGGTCCAAGAACAAATGAGACATACTACTACTACACAGTCTATGTGAAGTATGGACCTATAACTATAGGTGTTGGAGAGTTTGCTGTAGGATCATACTCAAGATTAGTAGGTACAAATGTCACAGCAGTAAATGCATGGGTATGGCCTGTAGGTGGTTACAAGGTGTTGAATGTCTATAAGAAGAGTAAGATTCCAAACTTCTCATCAATGTGGAATAGAACAAACAAGTTCTACACAGTTGGTGGATATTGGGAAGGTCAAGCATTCCCATACACATCAACAGTACCTGTGATAACTGGAGTAACTGCAGAGAAGGTAACAGCAGTTAACCTACTAGTTGCATCAGCATTCGTAACTGTAATGACATACTTCACAACACTATACGGTAAGCCATTAATAACTGCACTACCTGCAGGTGTATCAGCAACAGTATCAGTAGTAAGATATGTCGCTGGTAAACCTGAGGTAATTGCAACAGTACCAGCACGCTATGTACAGCAACTACTAATACCAGTACCAGTAACATTCAAAGAAGGTTGGCCAACAGTTGAGAAGACAAAGGCAACATACACATTCATACTAAACTATGCAGGATATACACTATATGCAGTGAATAGAACAACAGGAAAGCCTGTGAAGTTAACAATAACACAGCTACTACGTGGATTAACATGGACAGAGATAGCATTCCCAATAGTGTATGAGTGGTTCAAGGTTGAGTCAAGCAGTGGAGTACCACTTCCAGGATTTGTAATACAGGTATTCAGTACAAAGACTGGTGAAGAGTTATGGAGAGCGATCACAAATGATCAAGGTTTAGCATATATCGGTGCACTACCAGCTAATAGAAGTGTAATAGTTGTAGTTAGAACAATAATACCAAAGGATGATAAGAAGTGGTTCATAGAACATATAAATGTAAACAGAACCTTAGCAGAATATCACAACAACTATGCAGAATATGCATCACTAATATTAGGCTACAAACCAACAGAGTGGGTATACACATTAGGTACACGTGCATCACTAGATGCTGGACTAGTGGCAAATGTTACGAAGATAACAGTACCGGCAACAGTTGGAAAGAACATTGCACTGAGAATAGTAAACATTAGAAAAGTTCCAGTATACGTAGTCTACAATGACAGTGGTAAGCTAGTACTACTAAACACACTACCAGTATATCCATGCTCAGTACCATTAAGATGTCCAGTAATACTATACAACCTGACTCTAGTAATCAACGGTACAGTGTATAGCAAATCAAGTATGGCTAACTTAGTCAAACTTGCAGACTTCAGAATGATAGGTATGAATTGGGCTAAGGAGAGGTATGAAGAACTTGCAAAGAGCTATAGACATGATGCTGAGGTTGCATTAACGAAGTATGAAGAGACTGGAGAAGATGCATGGTTAAAAGATTACATGGTAAACATGAGCTACTATGTCGCAGCAGCATTAATAGCTAATGCATCATCAAGCACACCATACGCACTATTCTACATATCACCAATATTTGGAGCAGGTAACGTGTGGAGAGTCATACTACCAGGACAGACATATGAAGCACAGGTATACTACCTAGGCTATAAGGTCTTTGACAATGTAATAACAATACCACCATACAACATGACTTACATAGTACTACCAAACGGCACAACAATAAACGTCACTAAGCCAATAACACTAACAACAATGACAGGTAAGAAGGTAACAGTAAAGCCTGGAAGTATAGTAATAGTAAGCACTGTAAAGCCAGTAACATTCAAGCTATACACGAGAGACAATGAGACACTAAGACACGTATTCCTAGGACTACTATTCGCAGATACACTAGCAAGGACATTCACAGTACATACAGGTACGGCATTAGTAAACGTGTTACCAATAGTGAACGGATTTAACACAACAAATGCAATTGTTGGAGTTCCATCAATAATCGGAATGTACGAAAATGAGACATACGAAAATGTAACGTACATACTACCAAGCTTAATGGCAGTAACAGGAAACGAAAAGTACATGCCAGATACTGGAATAGAATTACTACCAAACGGATCACTAGGAATTAATATGACACTATACTACGGAATGCTACATCTAGTAGTTTACGTTAATGGAAAGCCAACTATACTAAACATAACAAGCTTTGCATCAGCGAAGGCATTGAGAAGATCTATACCATATGGATTACCACTCTCGGAGTTGTTAGAAGCACCATACATGATATACAAGAAGACTAGTGCACTAGTATCACTATCATTAAGTAAGGTTGAGAAGAAGAAGCTAATTATTAGAAACGTGTTCAAGTATGATATTGGAGCACTATACTTGATGGTTAATGCAAGTGATCTATATGAGATAACTAACTTGACAGTATCAATGATAGCAGAATACACATCTGGAGGTGAGTTGAAGAGAGTAGTACTAGTATCACCAGTAAACATCACTAAGGCTGTTGAGAAGATTCTACAGACACCAAGAGTATTAGTAATGCTAGTACCTGTAAATCATAGTAAGATTTACGATATTGAGAAGAGAGTCAAGATAATTATATGGGTTAACGGTACAGGATACGGAACATTGAACATAACTGCAGGAATATGGCGTGGAACACCATTCAACATTACTGAGACAGAAGTACGTGTACTACAACTACCAAACGGAACAGTAGAGACAACATCACTATACCTAGAGAAGCTACTACCTGGCACAGCATGGAGATACTACTTCGGAAGTCCATTACTACTACTAGTAAATGTTGACAATGGTGTAGTGAGAATACCACTACCAGAGTGGACAATAACAACAAACGTATTGAGAGGTGCTCATATAGCAAGAATATACATAATTAACGAGACTCCAAGATATGTAGAACGTAACATAACATGCTTCCCAACAAGCAGTGGCGTAGTAGTATGTAGATACTGGACATGTGGACCATTCAGTTCAAGAGAGTACTTCGGCATTAATGTGTCTGAGGTAAGTGGAGTACCATACCTAATAGTTAAGCCACGCACATACGCACTATTAAACTTTGCAAGAATGAATGTAAACGTAAGCAAGGTATATGTTGGACTAACAGGTGAGGCTGACGTAGTTGAGCGTAAAGCAATAACACTAGGACCATTAACAGGTGCAACATCAACACTAATATACAACTACGCAACAAAGAATGAGAAACTATTCAGTGTAGGTGTAATGCCAAGTGTAGTAACACTAAACTCAATACCTGAAACATTGATAAGATTCTACAACAACAACACATTTGACATAGTTGTAAAGTCAACAACAAAGCCACTAGTACTACCAAGCAAGACTAACAAGACAGGTGAAATAGCATACCTACTAGGACCAACATTCCTAGTAAATGCTGATGCAGTACCATGCCTAACATACAAGAGTAAGATGTTTGTAGAATATGTACCAGAGCCAAAGATAGCATACAAGTACTGGCCACCAAGCTACACATTCTACACACCAACAATGAAGAAGATAGTTGTAACACCAGACGAGCTAGTGAAGTATGAGATAGCTATTAACTGGACAACAAGATCAGACATATACTACGCATTTACAGTATATAGAGAACCAGCAGTAATTAGAGTGAACAAGCTAGGAGTTAAGGTTAAGGTCATGTCAGTAAGTGGTGGATGGGTACCTGTAGGTAAGCTATTCCTAGGACCAGAAGCAATATACGGCCTAAGCAAGGTATTTGGATGGAATGGTAAACCAATAGTAAATGCCACAGTGGTAGTATTTGACAACGTATCGAGAGACCTATGTCATCCAATGGCAATAACATTCATAGGACCAAACGGCAGTCTACTATCAGTACTACCATATGGTGCTAGAGTAATGATATTCTGGTATGACAGCTATGTAAGATATCTATTCACAGTATGTAGACCAAGAGGAGATGCACCAGTAGCATCATTTAGCTCATATGCAGTACCAATAGTAATATATGATAGTGCTAAGCAGGAAGATGTACAGAAGCTAGGTAATGCACAGCAGAATGTAAGCCTAGTATACACATGGGTATACTCACTAGTACTACAAGTATTGACAAAGACAGGATTACCACTGAAGAATGCTGTAGTAGTTGTAAAGGATGCAGCAACTGGAGGACAATACTTCTACGCATCAGCAATACTAAACAGTACTGGAGGAGCAGTAATTAGAGATATAAGAACAGCATTTGCAGGTAGTGTAAGCTCAGTACCAGCAAGCAACCTACTAGTAGACGTATTCATACCAATAACATCAGGAGGTAAGACATACCTAGTACCAGTACTACTAAACTATCCACTAAGCCTACAGAGAGGATCAACAAACCCAGTATTTGTAACAACTGTTAAGGTCAGTACAGCATATCTAAAGATACCAGTAACAGTACAACTACAAGTTCCAGGAGTAGTGACAGAACCGCTAGCTGGAGCTAAGGTAGAAGTTACAGAGTATGTACCAGCAGTAACATATGCAACATATGGACCATACATAGTTCCAAACATGAAGTCACTAACCACTGTTAAGGCAGCAACATGGACATTAACAACAGGCAGTAGTGGAACAGTAACAGTAAGTCCAGTACATGTAGCAGCACTAGGTGCAACAAAGCTAGTTGTGAAAGTTCTAAGTGTGAATGGACTACCACTAGGATATGAAGAGACCTACGAGCTGACACCATCATCAGTAGTAACTCCAGTAATAACAATACCAGGAGCTGAAGTGAAGGTATTAGCAGTCAGTGCAAGCGGCAGTCCACTAAACATAGCATCCATAAGTGTAAACTGTACATATGGAGGTAAGGTAATATACACAGGATATGGTAAAGGTAAGCTAAGCTTCATACTACCACTACCAAAGAATGTAGCTACAACACCAATAACATGTGTAGCAATGGCAACAGCACCAGGAAATGTAAAGTCTAAGACCTACACAATAGAAATATCAAAGCCAACAACATACGAGCTAAAGGTTAAGGTCCCAGTAACTGGATGGTGGTGGCCAGGCGTTGGCTATGTATCATGGCAGCAGATAGCACTATGGATTGTGATAATCTTCATTGTGATAATCATAATAGTGATTGGATTGATAGAGTACCAGCACTGGAGAAGAAAGAGATTAGTATCAGTACTAGGACCACCATCACAAAGGTAAGATAGGTCAAGAAATCTAATATTTAACAAAAATCCTCTTTTTCTCCTCTCTTAAATAAATCATTTCTTTCTTCCATTTCTTCTCTTTTCCTTCCCTATCTTCATCTTTCTCTACATGCTCTATTTAAGATATTTCTATTTCATATGTCTATATTTTTAAATTTCTGATAATTTCTTTACGAGATGTATGTTGTCTATATTTCTAGTATTGATCATTGGTCTTGCTTTAATTTTTCTAGGATTTATACTTATGGTGGTTGACGCTCTTCATAGTTCTGCTAAAGTTGAGGAGTATCTTGAGAGTAGGAGAGAGTTTGAGGAGAAGATTAGTGAAGAGAAGGGAGAGGAGAAGGAGAGGAAGAGGAGAGTTAGGTCTGAGGGTCTTATACTTGTTGGTCCTTTTCCAATTGTTATTAAATCTGAGAGAGCTTCTAGACTTTTTGAGATTATTGTTATACTTTCTCTAGTGTTCTTCTTTATAATATTCATAATATTTCTAATATGGGCATTCTTTCCTACAGCACCTGTACATTTAGTTCCTCATTAGTTAGGTATAAGTTTTGGTAGTGTTACTCCAAATCTCATGAGATTATTTACTGTTGGTCTAGTGTTGACTATTGTTGGAATGTTTATAATTGCTATTGGTATACCATTAGCTGCATATTTATCATATGGAGGTCATACACATTTTGCAGGTTTTGTTTGGATATTTCCATTTCCAATAATTGCATTTGGAAATATCTCACATATGAGTCCAATCTTATCAATATTGAGTATTCTAGCCTTCATAGCATTTATAATATTCATAATCTTACTAGTAGTATCGTATGTTAAGTCTAGAAGAGTTGAAGAAGAGTTAGAGTAGTCTCGTTTTCCTAATCCTACTTTTCAACTCTTCCACTATTTTCATAAATTCTTCTGCAGTTATCTTCTTAGTTGCTAATCCTCTTCTAATAAGTTCAATCTCAATATCTAATTCTGTAACTATTCCATACTTATTCAATATTTCACGTGCATGTAGAATGTTTAAACTATCTTTCAATATTTCAGGTAGTTTAGTTATTTCAAGAATTCCTCTAGCATACATGTAGTATGTTCCTGAACATGTAATATCTAAAATAACTTTTCTCTCACCTCTCCTAATATAGTATTCTCCAAATTTTCCAAAATATGCCTCTACAGGTAGTCTACTTGCCTCAGTATGTGCTTTTTCAAGAACTTTCAACATTTCTCTAGCAATGCTTGGAGTTATACCTACATGAAATAGATAATATCCTTTCTCAGCAATTTTTGCAAATCTTCTCATAATTTCCTCCCTACTTAACTCACCATCACACCCCGGTCCAAATATTCCAACAATTACATATATTCCAAGTCTATCAAGTTCATTAAGTATAGACATCGTGTATGAATCTGCAAGTGGGCTCAGTAGAGTATCTTCAAAACCTGTACCAAGAATATCACCACCTGAGTCAGATCCAACTACTAGATCAATACCTTCCTGAATACAGTATTCATATATTATCTTTGCAATATCTTTAACAGGTCTATATGCATTATATATAATTCCAACATCATTAATAACTTCTAAAACATTACATAGCTGTATTTTAAATACTTTATAACATCTCTTAACAAATGTTTTAGAATTTACAATTGCTAAAGTATTTTCAATATTTTTTACAATATTCTTAAACATGTGTAATGGTACAGGTCCTGGACATGGATCTATGCTAAGTCTTTCCCATGGTAATGCACCTAGTATTGGTCTGACATTTTCTCTCTTCAATAGCATGTATGTATGTAATGCACCTACAGAATCACCTCCACCACCTGCAGCTATTATCAATGCTCTTCTAATATCTCTACCAAGCTCTTCTTTAAACATCTTATGCATATAGTTAAGATTATTTTTGAAGTTGTATCTCACATACTGTGAGTAGTATATCTAAGGTAAAGAGTGAGATTAGGTGGAGAATTTGGAGATTGTTAGAGGAGAAGAATATTGCAACTTTTCCAAGACCTGTATATGGTAGAATTCCAAACTTCGAAGGTTCAGATATTGCATGTGAAAATCTTGCAAAACTTGAAATATTTAAAAATGCGAAAGTTGTTAAGGTAAACCCTGACAGTCCTCAAAGAAGAATTAGAGAGATATGTCTTGAACAGGGAAAGATCCTAATAATGCCAACACCTAGGATTAGGAATGGATTTCTACTTCTAGATCCATCAAAAATACCTAAATATGCATATAGAGAAGCATCAACAATATCTGGAGCATATAGATGGGGAATAAGTGTAAAACCTTGGAATCTTCCAAAAGTAGATTTAGTAGTTATTGGCTCAGTAGCTGTTGATCTTAGAGGTATTAGACTTGGTAAAGGTGAAGGTTATGCAGAACTTGAATGGGCAATACTTTCAGAATGTGGTAAAGTTGATTATAGTACAATCATAGTAACAACAGTACATGATCTACAAGTATTGACAGATTTTGAAATTCCATATGATGAATTTGACCTACCTGTAGATCTCATAGTAACACCTACAAGAATTATAGAGACTAGAAGAGTGAAAGATAGACCTAGAGGTATAATATGGGAGAAACTTCCACCTGAGAAGTTGAGAGAGATACCAATACTTCAAGAACTTAAGAAGTTGAAGGTTCGCTAGTTATAGTCTTAGCAATATCTGTAGTTTCGACATTAATCTTCAATAGTAGTAGTCTATCTCCAAGTTCAAGTTTTAGATCCCAACTAGGTGCAAGTATTGTCTTACCATCACTATGACATAGCATTAATGGTATGAATCTCTTACCTTCACTAGACTCTAATCTAGATACTAGATCTCTAATACTCTTACCCTCAAACTTCTCATCAACATCAACCTCTATAAGATCTGCAACACCTCTAATTGTTGTTGCCTGTTCTAGAAATATTGGTATTACAGGTTCAAATGCTGCACTTGCAAGCATTCTACCAATAATTCTCAATGGAACTACAATTGCAACACCAGCCTCTTTTAGAAGTTCTTGAGCTCTCTTAGACCATGCAATTGCTGCAATTCTAGCTTTCTTATTAATCTTCCTCAATGAGAGTACTGTATGTATAATTTTTGAATCGCTACTCATACATATTAACACATATCTAGCAGTTCTAGCACCAGCTCTCTCAAGTGTTGTTGGATCTGTTGGATTACCAACAACATATTCAACATCTTCAGGAATTTCTCTAGGTCTTCTCTCTACAAGCCATGTAATCCTGTAGTCTGGTCTATTCATCTTTAACTCATCAATAGCTTCTTTACAAATCTCTCCATACCCTATAACTAGGACGTCTGTCTTTCTCACTTTTCCAAGACCAAACATTCCCCTGATCGTCCTACTTATAAATGCTTCTGCTATTAGTGAAACCATGATTGTAAATGTTGCAATACCTACAAATATTGTCTCTATAGTTATTACATGTCCTAGAAATGTCTTAGGAACAATATCACCATATCCCACAGTTGTTGCAGTAACAATAGCCCAATATAGTGCTTTGAAGAGTGTTAAATTTCTATTACCACCAACTACATGTTCTGCATAGTAGAATAGTGCTCCATTAATTATTGTAACTACTATAAATATTAGTATTGAGATTAGTACTCTATTCTTCTTAATAATCTTTACAATTCTTCTCAATATTTTCCTAATCAGTATTATCATCAATCTACTATAGATACTTTCTAGGATCTGCTAATTTACCTTCAACTGCTGTAGCTGCAGCAACTGCAGGACTTGCAACATATACATAGCCATTTGGACTGCCCATTCTACCTTTAAAGTTTCTACTTCCTGTAGATACTGCAACTTCACCATCACCTATAAGTCCAAAATGACCACCTAGACATGGTCCACATGTTCCATATGTTACTACACATCCAGCCTCTACTAATGTCTGTATAATACCTCTCTTCAATGCCTCTAAGAATATTTTTCTACTAGCAGCAATTACTACACATCTACTAACCTTAATCTTTCTACCTTTCATTATCTTAGCAGCAATTTCAAGATCTGTTAATCTACCATTTGTGCAAGATCCTATAAATACTTCATCAACTTCAATACCCTCAACCTCACTAATAGGCTTAACATTATCAATATTGTGGGGTACTGCTACTTGAGGTTCTAGCTTACTAACATCTACGTGCCACTCATCACAATATTCAGCATTTGGATCAGGAAGTACTGGCTTTATATCTCTTATACCAAGTTCGTAGAAGTAGTTTATAGTTATCTCATCAGGAACTACAATACCACACTCAGCACCCATCTCAACACTCATGTTTGATAGTGTCATTCTCTCATCAATATTTAACTTCTTTAATGTTGAACCGTGATATTCAACAACTTTGAAATTTGCAGCATCTGAACCATGTTCACCAATTATCTTCAGTACTATGTCTTTAGCCATAACACCTTTCTGAAGTTCACCTTCAATAACTACCTTTATAGTCTCAGGAACGATAGTCCAAATCTTACCTGTAAGTGTTGCAGCTGCAACATCACTAGCACCCATACCTGTTGAAAATGCACCAACAGCACCACCAGTTGTGGTGTGGCTGTCAGCACCAACTACAAACATTCCAGGTCTTATATATCCTCTCTCAATTAGTATAACATGACATATACCTTCACAAACATCATGAAAGTTTTTAATATTCATACTCTTCACAAAATCTCTCAACTTCTTCTGAATATTTGCAGATCTAGTATCTGGCGGTGGTACAAAGTGGTCAAATACTACAACTATCCTATCTGGATTAAATACCTGTACTTTACCAATCTTCTCCATAACTTCAAGTACGTGAAAACCTGTCAAATCATGAAACATCACTAAGTCTACACTTGCTTCAACAATCTCTCCAGGTGTTACAGTTCTACCACACTTTTCTGACAATATCTTTTCAACAATTGTAGACATATTTAGACAAGTTGAGTAGAGAATTTAACACTATTACCCTAAGAATTTTTACTATGTCTATCTCCTCCTTCTTCTCCTCTCTGTTGATACTTCTTGAGACTGTTGTTGTCTTGGTTTAATTACAAATCCTAGAAGCCATGCATATACTCTATCTCTATTAGGATCTAGTGAGTGAACTACAAGTTTTGTACTATATGCATCTAGTACTATAGGTCCTTCACCCCACACAGCTATTCTCTCTGTAAAGTATAGTACTGGAAGTACATACCAGTCGTATGTTCTTCTACCATCACTAATCTGTACATAGTCTAGTGTCTCATCTGTATTAAATATTCCATATATTACTAGGTATGTTCTTTCAGGAAGTACATTTCCAGGATATATCTCACCAACCTTAAGCATGTATCCTATGTTTTGAGCTTCTTCACCATATAGGTGGTCTGGCCTTAGAGTTTCTACACTACTACCCATCCTTGTGGCTAGTTCTCTAGCTCTTCTCCATGCCCAACTAACTATATCGTGGAAGTATGGAGATGTTGAACTTATAAGTTGTGGTCCTACCTCTACCCTACGTGTCATATCTCTCTACTACACTATATGATGAATTATAAACCGCTCTCTCAGATACAGCTAGTCTTTTAAACAACCTCTCTAAATACAGTGTTGTGAATCCATACGCTGAGCTTATTAGAGAAGTTAGGATGTTTCTAGATGAGTTAGGTAGGAAGCTTAGTGTTGATCTATCAAACACTTCTATAGTTCGTGCACAGCCAAAATTTGGATATCTCTCAGTACCCCTACACAGTATTGCTAGAGAGTATTCGGACTTTCCTAAAGTTGTTGAAGATGTTTCTAGAGAATTCGAATTTAGATATCTAAAACCTCCTGAGTATGTTAATGGATTTCTAAATTTTGATATTGATCCTCCTAAATATGCTAAGATGGTTATAGATACAGTATTGAGATATGGTGAGAATTATGGAAAACCTGAAAAGCCTATGGAAGGAAAGTACATTGTTGAGCATACAAGTGCAAATCCACTACATCCACTACATGTTGGTCATGGTAGAAATGCAGTTCTAGGTGATACACTTGCAAGATTGTTAAGATTTTGTGGTTGTGAAGTTAGAACACACTTCTACTTAGATGATTGTGGTGATCAAGTTGCATATGCAACACTTGGATTTTCACTAGTTAGAGATCTAGTATATGAGAGAGTTAGAAGTGGATTAAAACCTGACCATGTTATTGGTATAGTATATGCAACTACATGTACAGTAGGTGAAATTCAGAAGCTTACTAGAGAGCTTGAAGAATTGAAGGATAGAGATCCTGAGAAGTATAGAGAAGTAGTAGCTCAACGTGATGATCTAGTAGCAGTTATAGCAGAATTAGAACAGAAAGATAGAGAACTAGTATTAACGTTGATAGACAAATTGAGAAGTATTAAAAATATTGAGGAAGAGGTTAAGAAGATTTCAAGAATGTATGAAGAAGGTGTTGATGAAGTTAGAAGAATTGTACGTGAGATGGTTAATCTAGTTATTGATGGATTTAAAATGACATTAAATAGACTTGGTATAAGTTTTGACTCATGGGATTGGGAGAGTGATATAACTGTATATTCAGGAAAGGTGTATGAAGTTATTAGAAAATTAATATCAAAAGCTGGAAATTATATAGAGAAGATTGGTAATGTTATAATATTTAGAGCTGATAAATATGCTCAAGATCTAGATCTATGGTCAAAACTTAAACTACCTAGACATCTACCTAAAGTAACGTTAACTAGAAGTGATGGTACTACACTATACATAACTAGAGACTTAACATATGCTATATGGTGTTTTGAAAAATTCAATCCAACAAAACTGATACGTGTAATAGCTGCAGAACAACAACATCCACAAGCACAAATTAGAACTATGCTATACGCTATGGGGTATGTTGATTGGGCTGAGAGAATGATACACTACGCATACGAGCTTGTGAATATTCCGGGAGTTAAGATGAGTGGTAGAAGAGGTAGATATGTAACTCTTGATGAGCTTATTGATGAGGCTAAGAGAAGAATTATGAGTATGATATCTGGAAGATTTTTAGATAGGAGTGAGCTTGAGAAAGTTGCTGAAGCTGTAGCTGTTGGAGCTATAAGATATTCACTACTATCAGTAAGTCCAACAAAACCAATAACATTTACATGGGATAAGGTTTTAAACTTGAAGCAGAATAGTGGCCCATTCATACAGTATACATATGTTAGAGCTAGATCAATACTTGAAAAGGCAGGTATTGTAGATGTTTTGAAATATACTGTGCCAGATGTTCTAGGTCCTGAAGAGATTGAGCTTGTGAAATATATAGGTGAGGTTCCTGAAATTATTACACAGGCAGCGAATGATTTAAGACCAGACTATATTGTTGAACATGTGAATAAGATAGCACTAACATTCAACTCATTCTACGAGAAGTATCCTGTAATACATGCTGAAGAGCCATATAGAGGATTTAGAATAGCATTAGTAATATCTGTTAAGAAGGTTCTTGAAAATATTATGAATATCCTAGGAATACCAATACTCGAGAGGATGTAGATATGGTCTACAAGGTTAAGATAACAAAGACATACTACGTAGTTAGGAGAGGTGAAAGAAGGTATAAGTATCTTAAACTGATAGTTAACCTGCCAACAGATGAGAAGCTTCTAAATGTTGACTATGTATACGTACTAACTCCTGAAGAGTTTGAAGAATTGATAAGGGTTGTAGGTGAGGATAAGTTAGGAGATAAGATTAAACTTCTTAAGAACATCAATCAATCTTTCACCACCAGTAGCAGTAAGTCTAACAACACCTGACTGATCGAGATAGTATGTCATATTATGACAATATCCTGATGCTATAACAATAGATACACCACTCTCAACTATCCAATAAGCAACTATCAGTGCTGTCTTTCTTGGAATTGTTGAAAATACATTTTTTATAGATTCAACATTTACAATATTTCTATCTTTATCAATATCTACTATTGTTAAATATCTTGAATGTGTTAAATCTAGAATATCAATCTCAGATTCTAAACCTCTATCATCTCTACAACCAGCACATACTCTAGTAATTTCAGGACTAGGCTTATCAAGTGGTTCTAATGGTAATTCATGTGGTTTAACTATCCATGATGGCCAGGTTGGCATGTATCTTCACCTAGTTACTGGTTCCCAACATATTCCTAACTCTGTAGCATATTTATAGGCTTCTTCAATTTCTCTTCTACTTGGTCTTCTAGCAATTTCTCTCCACCTATCTGGATGTTTAGCTACTTGCCATTCAGGTCTATATTGATCCATTATGTTTACAAGTGCTTTTCTATAATTCTCAGCAATCCACTTAAGTACAGGCTTGGTACAGCATTCTACATGGTTTGGAAGTACTAGATGTCTAATTATGCAATCTTCATCTCTATCTGCAAGCATCTTCATATTTCTAGTTATAACTTCCCAATACCTCTTAACTATCGAGTACTTTTCAGCACATCTATCATTTCCATACTTCATATCTGGTAGCCATATATCTATTATGTGAACTATCAATTTCATACCCTCAACTGTGAGGTACATGTTACTATTCCATAGTTGTGGTACATTTATGCTCCACATTGCTAAATATTTTAGAGATTCTAATATTACGTGAATTGCAGGTGTTGGATCACCACCAACCCAATTTATATTTCTAGCACCTGTCTCTCTAAGCCATTTCTGTATTATTGCTAGCTGTTTAGCATTTACAAGATCACCATTGTCTGGGTATTGTGATATACTCCAATTTTGACAATATACACATCTAAATGTACATCCTGTAAAGAATATTGTTCCTGATGGTACTAGTGGTGCTTCTTCACCAGGGTGGTGAAAGTAGTCGGATACTCTAACTCTATGATCTACAAGACATGCACCACGTCTTTCAAATCTATTAACTCTACACTTCCTCTCACAGTATATACACTCTCTCAATATTCTATATGCTAGAATTATCTTAATATCTAGAAGACTTATCTCAGGAAGTTCTGACTGTGTCCATCTTCTATACACATCTTTATTATAGTTTTGCCTTACTTCATACCAAATCTTATCAAACTCTTCACTATACTTATCATGTATTTTCCAAAGCTCTTCAATACTCATACTTTCAATCTCATCTCTCTTATACGGCACTTCTAGTCTTGCACATATGTGAAATTTTGCTGGTGCTTCATCTCTCATAACAGCATAATACCAGGCTAATCTCTCTCTAACCTCTCTATACTCCCATACTGTAAATGCGTCAGGTCTCAATAATTCCCATTCTCTAAGCATGAATCTCTCCATATGTTTTATATCTGTGAGTGGTATTTATAGTATAGTTTCAAATTTCTACATAAAAATTTGACAATATGTCAATATTGGTAGGTTTAGGTTAGGCTAATTCACGGTCAGAGTCTTAAAAAAGATTCTCGATATGTCTATTATGATGGTACTACTTGACGATCTTGATAAGAAGCTTCTTGAATATCTTCAAAAAGATGCTCGAGTTAAAATTGCGAAACTTGCAACTATCTTAAATAAGCCACGTACAACTATAATGAGTAGAATTGAGAAGTTGGAGAGGGAACAGCTAATTACTGGTTATAGAGCTATTGTTGATATTAGAAGACTTGGATATAACGTGCTGGCATTTGTGATGATTAGTGCACGTAGAATAGCGCCAATATCAGGTAGGTCAAGTCAGGAAGTTCTGATAGAGAGAATTTTAAGAGATACAGATGAGAAACCTGAACTACCATGGGTAGAGGAGGCACATATAGTTACAGGATCTTATGACATAATTTTGAAAGTTTGGGCTAGAGATATGAAACAGCTTAGTGATTTCTTAATAAAGTACTTACCATCGCATCCTGAAGTTGTTAAAACTGAGACATTACTAGTATTGGAATATGTATGTTCAGCACGTGAGAGATATCTACCTGCTAGTAAGATATAGAGTTGATTGGGGTAACAATTATTATTAATGTAGGATGAGTTGAAGTAAAGTTATGTATGTAGTATACTCACCGAAGGAGGAATTGAAAGATTTTGCACTAGCTATATCAGTCCTAGTCGTAACATTCTTATTAATATACTTACCAGCATCACCAAGCATAATACTCATACCATACATAATTGGTGGTGTCTTATCAGGATTTCTATTTCACGAACTTGCACATAGAATGACTGCTAGAAAGCTTGGATATATAGCATTTTTCAGAGCTTGGAAACTTGGTCTTGCAATATCACTATTAACAGCGATAGCTGTAGCAATGTTAGAGTATGTTGGAATAATACTACCAATAATATTTCTAGCACCTGGAGCTGTATACATATATCCAAGTCCAATGACTATCAAATCTCCTAGAGAGATTGTTCAAGATGAGTTTCTAATAGCATCTGCAGGTCCAATAACTAATATAGTTATTGCAGCAGCATCATATGCGCTAAGCTTCATACCTAGCATATATTTAAGACTTATGATATTGATAGCTCAGATAAATGCTATGTTAGCCGTATTTAACCTACTTCCATTACCCATGTTTGATGGTTTGAAAGTTTTTAGAACTAATCCAGGAGCTTGGATTGGACTATTTGCAATATCTGCAATATTGTTAATACTATCTATGCATCTCACATTGATATGGTAGTACTAGTTAAATGCTTAAACACTCTACACAGGTTGATTATCTATGTCACAGATACAGCATGGTGAAGAGTTGAGAAGAATTATTAGAGAACTTGCACGTGAAGGTAAGAGAATTGATGGTAGAAGTCCTGAACAGCATAGAAATGTTAGAATGGAAGTTGGAGTTCTAAGTAATGCTGATGGTAGTGCACTTGTAGCTTATGGTGATACTGTAGTAGTTGCAGCAGTGTATGGTCCAAGAGAAGTACATCCAAGACATCTAGCATTGCCTGATCGTGCAATATTGAGAGTTAGATATCACATGACACCATTCAGTACTCCAGACGAGAGAAAGAGACCTGAACCTACACGTAGAGAGATTGAAATATCTAAGATAATTAGAGAAGCTCTAGAACCTGTAGTTATATTAGAACAATTTCCAAGAACAAGCATTGACGTATTTATAGAAGTACTACAGGCTGATGGCTCAACGAGAGTTGCATCAATAACTGCAGCATCACTAGCACTTGCAGATGCTGGAATACCAATGAGAGATCTTGTAGTTGGTGTGTCTGTTGGAAAGATTGAGAATTTGATAATAGTTGACTTAAATAGAGTTGAAGATGGTTATGGTGATGGTGATATGCCAATAGCATTTATGTGTCGTAGAGGACTACTAACATTACTACAAGCCGATGGTCAATGGACTATTGAAGAGATTGAAAAAGCCATAGATATGGCATATAGAGCAGCAGAAAACATATATAGACAGATGAGAGATGTGTTGAAGGGTAAGTATATAGAATCTATAAGAGCTATGTCGTGACATATATTAATCCTATATACATGTTGTAAAGTATGAGCAGTATTAGCATAACACAACAACCTGAAATACTACCACAACTACGTAGAGAATCTATACGTAGACTAATTGAAGAAGGTAAGAGAAGTGATGGTAGAACACATCTAGACTTTAGAAATATAAGTATTGAAGTAAACACAATAAAAACTGCTGATGGAAGTTCAATAGTAAGACTCGGAAATACCATAGTTGTTGCAGGTGTTAAAGTTGGTGTTGGAACACCATACCCAGACACACCAGACGAAGGAGCATTGATAGTTAACCTAGAAACACCACCACTAGCAGCACCTGGAATTGAACCAGGACCTCCTGATGAAAATGCTATTGAAATTGCTAGAATAGTTGATAGGACTATAAGACATAGTGGATTTATAGATTTCAAATCACTATGTATACAGACAGGAAAGCTTGCATATATCCTATGGGTAGACATATACGTTCTAAATCATGATGGTAATCTTGTAGACGCATCCTGCATAGCTGCTGTATCTGCACTATCCTGTTCAAAACTTCCTAAGGTAGTTATAGAACAGGATCAGTATAGAGTTATTAGAGAGGAAAAGCAGGATATGAAAGTTAATATCGATCTACTACCACTAACTATAACATTTGCAAAAATATCAAATAATATAATAGTTGATCCAACACTTGAAGAAGAGAATGTTCTAGATTCTAAGATAACTTTAGGAATTTCTCAAGGAAAAGTAGTATCTATTCAGAAGACTATTGGAGTATTTAGTAGAGATGATATTAAGTATATTCTTGAGAAAGCTGTTGAAATATATCCAAAGATTAGAGATATAGTTATTAGACAGATCTCTCAAAATAGACCTAGTGTATAGATATATGTTTACGATAGTTCTCGTATAATATTCTTAACAATTTGTATAATCTCATTTAGAAGCTTTAGAGTATTTTTAGTATGTTCAACACCTTTCTCTGTAGGCATAATTATGACACGTACATGTAGATCTCTGAGAACTCTACGCTTAACTAAATAACCTTCCTGTTCCAATCTTTCAAGATTTGTCTCTAATGTACTTGGACTAACTTTCAATAGTCTTTGAAGTTCTATGAATGGTATACCATTCTTATGTATTAGCAGTATGAGCATTATGCATAGTCTAAGTGGATTGAATAGTACATGCTCCTGTAGTAGAGATTCTAGTAGTGGTAGTAGCCTCTTCACAGTGTTGTCCTCAGTCTGCGAGCACATCCCACTACTATCTATGGACATTAATATAATAGTGTTACACTTGTTCCAAAATCGAAACAGTGTTAAGATTTTTAAAGAAATTAGTTTGGGTATTAAAGTCCTGACAAGTCGACAATACCCTCGGTAGATTTTTCAGAAAGTATATCATTACGTATTGATAATCTATACTTAACCTTAACACCATATACAACATTATTATCAGTCTCTGATTTTGGTGTTAAAAATATTTCAAAGATAGCCTCACCTATACCAACCTCATTCCCCTCCTTCACTAATGGCCATCTTAGTACTGCAAGTATCTTATCATTCTCCTTCTTAAAATCCCACTTCTTATCGCCAAGCTCAAGACCATACTCAGATGCTGTTATCTTCATAAGTTGCATAAAGTTTCCACCTGACTCATCAAGTGTTATTGAAAGTCCAGCTTCTCTAGGCCATCTTTCAAGTCTCTTTATTCTTGCTTCATCACTAACCTTCTTACTAACCTGAATCTCTGTCTCAACTTCTCTCTCGTATAGTGTTGTGTATTCACTACTCATACACTAGTCAACTATTTTCACATATTTAACAATATTCCAAACATTATTTTGAGAAGATATGAAAGTGACATTATTAACAGGAGGTACAGGAGGCGTAAAGCTTCTACTTGGATTAGTAGAGGTGTTGGGTATCAATAATGTATACATAATTGTGAATACTGGAGATGATTTTGAGTGGAATGGTCTCTACATATCTCCAGACTTAGACACAGTAATATATGCACTATCAGGAATGCTTGACTTAGACAAGATGTGGGGTATACGTGAAGACACATTCAACTTTCTAAATCAGGCAAAGATACTTGGTCTTGAAGATACTTGGTTTAATATTGGTGATAGAGATCTAGCAATGCACATACTTAGGACATACCTACTTAAGAAAGGTTATAAACTTTCAAATATATGTGATTACGTATGTACAAGATTGGGAATACCTACAAACATATCACCAATGACAGATTGTAGAGTTAGAACAATGATACTTACAGAAATTGGAGAATTAAATATTCAAGAGTTTGTAGTTAAATATTGTAAAAGTCTAAAACCAATATCAATAAGATTTGAAGGTATTGAAAATGCATATGCATGTATTAAAGCTATAAAGTTTTTAGAAAAATCTGACATAGTTATAATAGGTCCAAGTAGCCCACCTGTAAGTATACTACCAATACTCTATACAAATCCTATAGGTGACATTATCAGGAAGTTGAATAAGCCTAAGATATGTGTGTTACCAATGATTGGTAACAGACCTATAAGTGGAGTAACAGACAAGCTCATGGAAGCTATAGGATATGAAGGATCTTCAAAAGGTATTTTAGAACTATACTCAAAATTTAATATAACACACATAGTCTGTGATTTCTCTGATAAAGATGTTATAGAGTATGCATATGAAAGAAAGATTAACGTCATTATTGATAATATAGTTATGAAAGATAAGAAAGACTGTATAAGACTAGCAGAGAAGATACTAAATGAAATATGATGAAAACTACGGGCACTGAAGAGATGAAGATTACGGGGTTGTCTGAAATAGCTAAACTTTTCGAAGATAGTAACTACATAGATATTCTACAACTAATATCTAAAGCATGTGAAATTAGAGATAGATATTTTGGAAAAATAATAACATACTCTAGAAAAGTCTTCATACCATTAACAAACATATGTTCAAACAAGTGCTACTATTGTAACTTTAGAAGAGATCCTGAAAGTTCTGAAGCATATATTATGAATATTGAAGATATTGTACATAAAGTTAAGAAGTGGGAGAAGAAGTTTAAAATTAAAGAAATTCTAGTATGTACAGGAGAGAGACCTGATAGATATGAAAAAGTTAGAGATAGATTGAAGATGTGGGGATTTAAAAACTATATTGAGTATGTAATAACATTTCTAGATAAGGTTTTGAAAAATACTGAATTTGCTATTCCACACTTGAATATAGGTTATCTAAGTTTTGAAGAATTGAAACTTTTAAAACCATATGTCGCAAGTGTAGGTCTCATGCTTGAATGTATATCATATAGATTGAATAGAAGAGGTATGCCACATTATGAATCAAGTACAAAAATGCCACATATTAGGCTTAGATTTATATACAACTGCTATAGACTGAGAATTGCAACTACAACAGGAATATTGGTAGGTATTTGTGAAGATTCTATAGATAGAGCTAGAACATTAATAGTGACTAAAAAACTTCTTGAAAACTTTGATAATATTCAAGAAATAATAATACAACCATACACTCCAGGTAGTATTTCAGAGAGACTATGTACATGTTGTAGAAGACCTACAATATATGAAATAATGAAAATAATATCGATATATAGGATATATGTAAGAAACTTAACATCAATACAATCACCACCAAATCTATATCCAGAAAGCTTTGGACTTCTAATACTAGCAGGTATTAATGATTGGGGTGGAATATCTCCAATAACTCCAGACTACATAAATATTGACTATAGATGGCCGAAGATATGTGAAATTAGAAAAGTTACTGAGAGTTTTGGATATATGTTAAGAGAGAGATTACCAATATATCCTAAATATATTAAAAATGCTAAAGTATGGCTTTCAGATATAATACGTGAGAGAGTTCTAAACATAGTTGATGAAGATGGTCTTGTAGATCGTAAGTATGAAGGTGAAGATATTTAGAATTAGAAGTAGATATTGGATACCTACAAGAGATAGATATAGAATTGTTAAAAAGTTATTAAGAATAGCTAAAAAATTTGAACATAAAAACACGATAATATTCATATCTGAGAAAGCTCTATTAACATCACTAGGTTTCATATATGATGAATCTCTAATTAAGATATCTAAGATAGATCTATTAAATGTGAAGATATTTAAATATGTATGGTGTAGATTATTTAGAAGATTATTTAGAGAATATATCTACGAATCTCTATGTAATGTTAGAGATATAGACTTAGCAAGACATCTACATCTATGTTCTTCAATTAGTAAAAACTTATTATCAATATTAAAACCCGTATCTACATGTGGTGTTGATACATCTCTACTACCATACTTCTACGTAACCTATCCATCTAGAGACAGCTACGCTATTATTAAGAAGATTATTGATGAGATTTATCATAGATGTAGACTATTATCTATATGTGTTGTTGATAGTGATTTATCTATAATTATCAAGAAGTTTAATATTGTACTTGTCTCAAGACCTGTACACGTTCCTGGATGTATTAATCTTGGAGTATTGACATATGTATTAGCTAAATGTTTTAAAAGTTATAAACTTTTTATAAAATGCCCAACAATTACATATTTTAGAGGTCATAGATCTCTAATACCTTACAGAATATTTTATATAGCTAGGAGAATTTCTAAATACTTGAAAAGTCCTGTAAGGACTGTTCTTGAGACTGCTAGATATGTTGGTGCTATAGATTACACACTAGTTAAGTGGTGTCAAGTTATGAAGATTTTTCCTCACCATCCTGTAGTCATAGTTAGATTTCTATATGAATAGAAAAATTGACTTTTTATTAGATTATTCACCTATTTAGAACTCTTCTTCCCACTCTTCTTCAAACTCTTCCCACTCCTCCTCTTCTTCCTCTTCCCATATCTCCTCTTCCATTAGATATACTTCTGAGAGGATAGGCATTATTACGAAAGAATTTGCTAGGATTTAAAGCATTACCAAATATATTTGTGAAAGTTTCGGATTACTAGATACATCTGGACTATACAGGCTAAATCTACTGTACCTAACGTACATATTTGAGATATATTCACTATTTTAGTATTTCTTGCACGTGTTTAAGTATATAAATCCTTCTACTGCTTTTACAGCAATGTTTAATCTAGTAATCTCTACAGGAAGGAGAAGAGAAGGTTTATGTATTCAAGAATTGAGATATGTATGTGATCTGTTAGGTGTAGAGCTTTCAGATACTTGGTTTACAGGTTTTGATGGTTTAATAACTGCTAAAGTTGAGTACGATCCTGTAGAGTTTTGTAAGAGATTGAAAGATTTGGTAATATCTCAACAGTATGTTCCAAGATTTATACTGAAAGTTGTCCCAATTCAGGAAGTTGTTATTACAGATCTTGAAAAAATTAAAGAGAAAGCTGTAGAACTTGCACATGAGAAAATTAGAGAAGATGAAACATATCGTATTGAAGTTAGAAAGAGAGGTGTTCAATATCATAGAATGGAGATTATAGATTACATAGCACGTCAAATAAAACGTAAAGTTAAGTTAGATAATCCAGATAAGATACTTCTAATAGACATGTTTCCTTCAAAGACAGGTATCTCAGTAATTAAAGAAGATGACATATTCTCACTACTTAAAATATCACTATCATAAAAACTATTCAACTCTTCTTAACAACATCTCAACAATCTTCTCCATAAAATCCATAACATCACTAACATCATTACAATATTCAGATAATTTCACAATTTTATAACATGAGAAACATATAGCTAAGTCTACTATAGATGTGTCACATAGTTTAGATATGTTGTCTAGAATATTGTATTGTTCTCTTAATAGATCCTCTTCATTGCAATTCATGCAGTATGATATTAGTAGTAGTTTTCCATTATAATCTTCTATACATTTTTCAACTATATTCTTAATTTGATCTGTACAACATATATATCCAAGTATGTCTAGCTCTATCTTTCTTGCAATTTCAATACCTATACTTCTATTCTTAATACTTTGAACTATGCTATAGATTACTTGTCTATGATCTAATACTCTATGTGGATTTATGAATATGTGTGTATATTTTGTTCTAATATTTTTTAATATATTTTCAATACATACTCTATCTAGCTTATCTGCATATATGAGTAATGGTTTGATGATTATAGTATAATTATCTATTTCTACCTTCATAACCTAATTCAAGATGTAGGTGAGAATATTTATGAATTCTTTAAGAAATGTAGATATGTGCCATTAACATTATCACGAAAAGCGAATATACTTCCTGGCTCTAAAATTAGACTTCTAGTATCTGAAGTTGCTAAATTGAAGAAGACTGGTATAGATGTGTATGAACTACATATTGGTCAACCTGGTCTTCCTCCAAGTAGAGAGCTGTTAGAGGAGTTGAAGGATTTGATGTTGAGAGACTCATTCAACTTTAGTAGATATACACCATCTATGGGTCTTGAGGATGTTAGACAGGCAATAGCTGAGGACTACTCTAGAGATAGTAAGTCTAGTATTGGTATTGAAAATATAATACTTACAACAGGTTCTAGTGAGGCAATACTTGCAATATATATGCTACTTATAGATGAAGGTGATGAAGTTGTAATATTTAATCCAGAATATCTGCTATATAGACCATTAGCCGAGTATTTTGGAGCTAAAGTTGTTGATATTCCTGTATCTGTTAATAATAACTATGAACCAGATATTGAAGATGTTAAAAATGCAGTTTCAAGAAAAACTAAGATGTTAATATTTGTAAATCCTGATAATCCAACAGGTAGGGTAGCTAGTGAAGAACTTGTGAAGACTATTCTAGATCTTGCTATAGATTATAAATTCTACATAATCTACGATGAAGCATATAGAGAACTATACTACGAGGGTGAGCATAATTACATAGTTAGAAGAGATCTTGAAAATGTAATTGCACTAAACACAATGTCTAAAGGTGCTGCACTTCCAGGGTGGAGACTTGGATATGTAGTTGCTCATGAAAGTATAGTTAAAGAGTTAGGAAGAGTTATACAGTATGTAAATCTAAATCCACCAACACCAGCACAATATGCAGCAAAACTATTTGTAACAAAATACAAATCTAAATATTTACAGGAAGTGATTCCAATATATAGAGAGAGAAGAGATAGAATGTATCAAGCAATATTAAAATATCTACCTGAAGCTAAGACTGTAAAAGCTAGAGCTGGATTATTCATGTTTGTAGATCTATCAAACTATATGAAAAAGATAAACATTGATGATGAAGTATTTGTAAATAGACTACTAGAAGAAGTACATGTAGCAGTAGTTCCCGGTTCTGCATTTGGTTCAGCAGGTAGATATCATGTAAGGATGTGTTTCGCAAAAGAGAGTCCTGAAAGAATTGAAGAAGCTATTAGAAGAATATCAACATTTTTTGAAAAATGAAGATTGTAATAAAATTTAAATTTAAAGAAGATCCTAAAGTTCCTGTTGAAGTAAGACAAATAATTCCAGACAAATTTATCAATAGAGATATTAAAGAAGTATTGAGAGAATTGCAGATATGGATTGGAAATAGAAAATCAGGAGTTGAAGAATTATTTGATATTGAATATTGGATCGAGGAAGATAAAGAAGGTATTGATATAATATTTGAAGGAGATGGAACTAGAAGATTAAGATATGTTGGATATAGAATGAGTATTGGAAAAATCGAAGTTAGAGGTAGTGTTGGCCCATTAGCAGGATATAGAATGCGTGGTGGTGAATTAGTAATCTATGGAGATGCAGATCACTATCTAGGCTCACTAATGAAGAATGGAAAGATAGAGGTCTACGGTAATGCTGGCTCATTTGTTGGAGGTAAGTTGATAGGGATGATGTATGGTCATGGTATGAGAGGTGGAACAATAATTATACATGGAAATGCAGAATCATTCATAGGTCATGGTATGAAGAGTGGTGATATAATAATTGAAGGTAATGTAAACGACTTCGCTGGATATGGTATGAAGGGTGGAAATATCCTGATAATGGGAAATGCAGGCATATACCCTGGAGCTAGAATGTCTGGTGGTAGAATAATAATTTTAGGCAAAGTTGAAGAAATATTACCAAGCTTCTACATAGACTCGATAGTTAGCGGAATAAAGTTTAAAGGTAGGAAGATTGAAGGTAGGTTTGCAATATTCATAGGTGATGTATTGATGGAAAGTAGAGGAAGATTGATAATAAATTATGAACATAACATACACATTATAAAACCTCTAGAAAAATTATTAGAACCGATAGAATGAAATGTGGAGATGTAGTAGATTTAGTTGAAAAACTTATAGCTGAGTCAGATAGATTGAGAATACATGTAAAGAAGATAGATAGAGCATATATAATCGATACAGGAATTGTAACAAAAACAGGATTGGAAGTTGGTAAGATTATATCTGAAATATCTATGAACAATCTCTCAGAAGTTAATATAGAGATTATACATGAGAAAAACATACCAATGTTACAGATCAACATAACTACAGACAATCCAGTAACAGCATGTCTATGTTCACAATCAGCAACATGGGCTTTAAAGTGTGGTGAATCTACATGCTACATATCAGGACCTGGAAAAGTACTTTTGAGAAAACCTAGAAAATTCTTTGAGAAGTTAGAAAGTTATGTTAAAGATTTTGAATGGAAGCCTATATACATAGTAGAGTGTATACCACCATCAGAACCTTCTAGAGATGTTATAGATAAAATTATGTCAAATATACAGAATGATAAGATATACATAATATTAACATCATCAAAATCTATGTCTGGGATGGTGCAAATATGTTCTAGAGTTATTGAAGTTTTATTAATGAGAATTTTAGATAATGTAAATCTAGACGTAGTAAATTCAGGTATTGGGACCTGTATTATTCCACCAGTCAGAGAAGACTATATTACAAATATAGCTGCATGTAATGACTCAATTAGATATACAGGTACTGTATCAATACTACTAAATGAAGATACTGTAGAAGATGTTGAAAATATTTTAAGCAGATGTGTAACAAGTGAAGATGCTAAACCGTTTATAGAACTTGTAAAAACTTATGGCTCTGAATTTCTACTTAAAGCTCCAATAGAGATGTTTTCAGTATCACAAGTTACTGTCTATGGTTATGGTAATGTTAAGATTTTTGGAAGAAGATTGATTGAGAAAATTATAACATACTTCATATGAAGATTCTAGTAGTTACAGGTAGGTTTGGAATTGAAGTTCTTGAGAAATTGAGAAATATTTTTCCAGAGATATTTCCAAGTGATGTAGAGTTGAAATATCTAAACATGACTGGTGGATTAATATCATTTCTATCAGATAAGTATATTGAAGATATTGTTAGAAAAGAAATTTCTAAAGATAGGTTTGACCTAGTGATAGTTCCATATGGATTTAGTATAAAAGTAGATAATGTACCTGTAATATATCTAAAACATGTTAGTGATATTCCAGCATTATTAATGTATTTAAAGTACTGTAATGATATACCTAGAGATATTAAAAATTTATATGAGAAAATATCTAAGTATCAGGAATACATTGAGAGTTTTGTTATAGAGAACTCATATAGAGTTAGATATTATAGAGCTGAGTTTGGTAGAAGATCTAGATTTAGAGTTAATGGTTTACCTCCTCTAATAATTGCTGAGATTGTTGATGCAACTAGAATAAATCTAAATACATGTGTTGAAATTGCTTTAAAATATGTTGATGAAGGTGCCTCTATTATAGATGTTGGATGTGTTGCTGGTAGTCCTAATCCAGCTAGAGTATATGAAGTTGTTAGAGAGTTATCCAGAGAGATTCCTGATAATGTTGGTATAAGTGTTGACTCCTTATCGATACAGGAAATTGAAGCTGGAGTTAGAGCTGGTGTTGACCTTATTTTAAGTATTACTAGAGGAATGTTAGATAAGTTGAATTTTAATATTAAAGATGTTGGTGTTGTCGTAATTCCTGATAGAGATTCTGATGATATTAATTATCTACATTCATATTTTGAATATTGTTCTAAGTATTTAGAATCTAGAGGTGCTATACCTATAATTGATCCTCTACTTAAGCCTCCAATATTCAACTTATCAAAATCAATATGTAGATATGTAAATATTAGAGAACTATTTAAAGATAGACCGATCCTGATGGGTTTTGGAAATGTTGTAGAGTTGATGGATGTTGATCCTCATGGTGTTTATGCTCTTCTCTCAGCAATCGCTGTAGAACTTGAGATTGATCTAATATTAACAACTGAGGCTAGTGTAAAAACTAGAAATTCTATAGAAGATTTAAAAACAGCATTATACATGTGTACTGCTGCTAAAATACTATCAAAATATCCTAAAGATATGTCTAGAAATCTTCTAAAATTGAGAAGAAAGTGGGATTGAATATTGTAGTAATAATGGCTGGAGGATCAGGAAGTAGATTAAGAAATCCTGAAAAACATCTACTAAAGATAGGAGATAAAACAATAATAGAATATTTAATTGAAACACTTAAAAATATATTCAAGAGTATTGTAGTATTAACATCTGTAAGACATAGAAGATTAATAGAATTATTGAGAAAATATGAGTATGTAGATATAATAGTCATGTCAGGAGTTGACTACTGTATTGACATGTGTATGTGTATTAACACGATAATTAGAAAACCAATACTTATAGTTAATGGAGATTGTGTAATAATAAACTTTGAAAAATTTATAAAAGCACTAGAATATGCATTAAAGATATCTAACTACAATATCGTTACATTATGCTATGTTGATGGTAGTGTTAGTAATGTTAGTCTAGTATATGCTGATAGGTGTATTTTTGGTAAAGAGCTATCTTGGACTAGTTTACCAATATTTGATCTTAACGATATTATTGATATTGATACGTTAGATGATTATGTTAAGGTTGTAAGTCTATTTAGTAAATCTCTATAGTTTTCTAATGCTTCCTTAATAGCATCTTTTAGAAATATCTTGTATGGTCCTAATTTTCCTCCATAGTTTCCACATGTAATCTTAATCACTGATTCATGTTTTGATGCTACTATTGCTGCTATACCCATTGCAATTTTTACATCTCTTTCAGTAAGTCCATTTATGACTATCTCATATACACATTCAACATCTTTTGTAAGTTTCGTATCTTGTATCTTATCTTTTAGTGTTGGACAGAACGGGTGATTTGTTGTAGCTTTAACCTTCTTATATACTCTAGATCCAGGTTTTGAACCTGCTCTACATACTCCACCTGGGAATGGAAGTATTACTCTAAGACCTGCTCTTTGAATTGCTCTTGCTGCTCTATACGCAGCTTCTAGTGTACCTCTCCTATCTTTTCCTAGTATGATTATGTTACCACCTGCAACACCCTTAACTACTCCTACCTTATCTTCAATCATGAATTCTCCATCCATTACAGGTATAATCCACATTTTTCTTCCAAAAATCTCAGCTTCATATTCAAATCCATCTCCAAATCTTGCAATACTTTTACCAATTGTGAATTTTCTTCTACTTTTAGGAAGACCATCAAATACTCTAGTTGTTGGACATGTCAAGACCACCTGACTTAATCTTAATATCAGTTGAAGTTTTAGATTTGTTAGATCACTATGCCAAAATTGTAATAATACTCCAACCCTACCATCAGGTGTTGATTTTGAACTTACAAGCTTTTCAATACCTGCTTCACATGGTGATAATATTATTGATGTTGCAAAACCTGTAGCTAATTTACCAGCTATAAGTGCCCACTTCCTACTATCAGCAGTGACTAATACTCTAGACACATACATTGGAAATGCTTCAGCAAACGTGTCATCTATCTTACTTAAAACTTCATCAATTGTGATCATTTCTTAACTTTCTCAGCTAAGTAATTTATAATTTCTTTCGCAATATCAATATTAGTACATTGTTGAAGACCTCTCCAGCCAGGTTGAGTATTTAGTTCAAGTATGTAGTAATTATCATCATCACCTCTAATTATATCAACACCAGCAATTTCACAACCAATAATTTTACAAGCCTTTAATGCCATATCTTCAACTTCTTTAGGAATTTTCTTGAGAGGTATTGGTTTACCACCTACAGATATGTTAGTTTTCCAACCAACCTCAGACTTTCTTAACATACCAGCTATAACTCTATCACCAACTACTAGAAGTCTATAATCTTCACCTTTTGTAGATACCTGTTCTTGAATATATACTACACTCCTCATACTAGTTAGGTAGAAACATATTCTCCATATAAAATCTCTAAAATATTCTACATTACCCATATTAGATATGCTAAATACTCCATGTCCTCTCGATCCAAATAGAGGTTTTATAATTAATCTTTCAGGAATTTTATCAACATCATATATCCTATACTCATTCTCTGTAACGATTGTATATGGAACTTTTAACCCATTTAAAGCAAGTATGTATAATGTTCTAAATTTATCAATTGCAATTTCTATACTTTTAGGATCATTTATAACATATATTCCAAGTTCTTTAATTAAGTGTAGTAGATCCATCCTATATATTGCCTGTTCAAGACTACACTTACCTATTGGTCTTACAAGTACAATATCTACAACATCTTTCAACTTAGTGTCTCTAAAATATACTTCTACATTATCACTCTCAATCTTAACTGATAGATCTCTAAATCTAAATGTTGTTATTTGATATCCAAGTTCGAGTGCGGCTTTTCTAAGTTGTTGTGTTGCCCATCCATTTGGATTTCTTGTAAGTATTCCAATCTTAACCATATATTTTTACACAACAACATACCTAGTTATTATTGAGAGAGTCCTCTCTTTCAACTCCTTCAACACTCTCAATCCTCTACGAATTATATCTAGCTCAGTGTCAGGTATTTCATCAATCTTAACTTCAGTACTTATCTCACCTCTAGTTAGGTAGTTGTTTACACATGTCTTAATTAGTAGATTCTTAATTTGGAAGTATATGAAGAATAGATCTTCAACAATTTCCTCTGTTATATGTCCTCTCTCATGAAGCATATGTATTGCTCTATGTGGTCTAACTTTTACACGACTACCCATACATACGTAGTGTAGCATTGCTAACATTCTCTCTAGTGGAATTACTATATGTCTAGCAATGTCTAAAGTCTTCACTTTTATCTTACCAAACATGTCTAGAGGTATTTCAATTTCAGCACATATTCTTGCTAATCTTCGCATGATGTTTGCATATATCTCATCATTAATATCGATACTAAACTTACTACCCCATAAATATCTTGAAAATACTTCAATATTTGTTAATAACTCTACATTATTCTTAACATCTTCATAAGTATATGTCTCTACACTTAAGGTCTCACTTACATCTGGAATTCTCGATATGTCAGTTCTAAGTCTAAGTACTTGATCACTTATCTTTTCATAACTTTCAGATATTATGTATAGTCTTACAGGTTCACCAATAACATGACTATATGTTGCTAGTGGTATTTCTATAAATACTGTACACTCTTCCTGAATAGCTTTGCACTCAATTTCTAATAATTTACGTATTAGCAATATCTTAGCTATTGAGAATATTCTTGAAAATTCTAAAATATCTATACTACGTTCTTTAGATACATTTATTACCTGTTTTATTATTCTTGAATATGTTGTTTTCACATCATCTACAGTTAAATCTCTCTGAAGTTCTCTTAAGAGAGCTAGTGGAACTGCAGTATATGCATCTAGTAGATCTCTAGCAGTTACCATTCCACTAACTCTACCATTATTATCAACAATTACTAGATGTTTAACACCATGTACAAGCATTCTCTCAAGAGCTATATTTAGTGGTTCATCTTCTTGAGCTACATATACCTGTTTTAAACTAAATTCTCCTAATCTAGTTTTTGGATCTACACCAAGTGCAAGTGCTCTTCTTAAATCTGAATCTGTAACTATTCCTATTGGTCTATCTTCATCGTCTACAAGTATTACAGAGCTAATACCCTTCTCATACATTATCCTAGCAGCTTCTATCAATGTTGCATCTTTCTTAAGTGTTATTGGTATTCTCTTTACAAATAGTTTTACAGGTATGTATTCCTCACTTTTAATAACTTTTGAAAATCTTATTAATTTATCTCTAATATTTTCTGGTATTATAGACATTACCTCTTTATCTATCTCTAACAATACACAATTACTACTTATACATTTTAAATCTATAGTATCTTCACAGTATAGTAAATCTCCAACACAGTTTAATTCTCCATTTATCTCAACTATACCGTCAAGTATTGCTATTAACGTTCCTGCAGGTATTGGGAATTCATCACCCTTTTTCAACTCTCTTTCTCTTGAAAGTTCTCTAATCCTATTTACTATGTCTGGCGATATTTCAACTCCAACTTTGTTAAGTAGAGATTGAAGTGATAACACATGTCTAGGTCTGTATTTTAGAATTATAAAACTATCTCAAATCTGTAGAATCTACATTAAAACTTGGATATATCAAGTATCAAGTATTTAATGACCGACAAGTATAAAATCTTCATATATACTGTCATGGTAGTGGATATGGATGTATACTCCGTATAGAGAAGGTAGAGGATATATAGCACTACTAATTGCAGCTGCCGTAATTGCTGTCATTGGGATAGTGTTATCATTAGTAACCTTATCATTCTACAATACAGCATATATGGCGTATGGAGTATACATGCAGACTATAATAGACATATTGATAATATGTCTACTATCTATAGTAATTGCAATTCAGGTAATATTGATAAGACAGATACAGCAGAGAAGACAACCATATCCTCAATATCAAGTTCAACCACCACCTCCACAATATGTAGCGCCATACCAACCATATCAACAACCACAATATCCACAAATGGTTAGACCACCAATACCACAGACTCAGACAATGCAATCTACTCCATATCAACAGCCAATACCAACACAACCACAGGTAAAACCTGAGAGAAGACCACCAACTCCATCACCAACAGCTGAAGCATTAATAAGACCACCAACAGCTACTCAGCAAGGTAAGATATTGCAAAAACCTGAAGAGAAGAGAGAAACATCAACTTCGGAATAGGTTGGGTTGAGGTTATCAGTTGGAGTTTAGAAATCTTCTTAATCTAACTAACATATCGTCAATATTGTTAGTAACTTCAACATTTCCTAAATAATCTTCTATAAATTTTCTAAGTCTAGAATCTAGATATCTACGATCCATCAATATTATGAAAGCTCTATCATTTTCAGATCTGATAGCTCTACCTATAGCTTGTTTAACTTTCATTAAAGCATTCCACATATATACAAGTTCCCATGCAAGTTCGCTAGATCCTAATCTTGTACTTACTATACCTCTAAACATTTCTAGAAAATCGTTAGGTTCTGGATATGGTACACCTACAATAACTACAGACTTCAAAATATTTCTACCATCAATCTTAAATTCTACACCTTCCATAAGTTTACCACCTGCAACAGCCATTATCAAGATGTGTGGATTTTCTCTCAATCTATCTAATACTTGAGATATTGTTGTTGATGATACTTCCATAATATAATCAACATCGCTATCTATATATCTTCTAACAGTCTTCAATACTGTATATGATGGAAATACACTAAGTATTGCACCATCTTTAACATTTCTATAAATTTCTGAAAGTACTTTACCAATTCTACTATACATATTTTCACATCTCTCACTGTATCTAGTAGTTACTTCTGTATATATCACAGCTTCAATATTACTAGAACCAACATAATCTCTAAATGGTATTCTCAATTCTCTAACATGTCTATATATTCCTAACATGCTTTTAATATAGTCTGTTGGCGGTAATGTACCACTCATCAATACAGCACCTGCAATTTTATCAAAAATTTTAGAACTTATAACAGCTGGATCAAGACATCTACATGAGATTTCTAAAATACCTTCATTACATGTTATAAATGCTGCAAATTGAGAACCTATATTCATTAATTTTCTATGAAAATCTAATATTCTATAAAGATATGAGAATGGTATACCAACACTAGAACTTCTCTTCTTACTAATAACTTCTAGATATGCTTCTCTAATAATATCAATATTTTCAAATAGTGATAATATATCAGACACATCAATCTGTATATAACTTCTCTCAAGTTCTTCATAAGTTTTCAACTCTTTAAACTTCTTCATATATGCTAGTATATCTTTAAGAACTTTCACAGTTCTATTCTTCTTATCTTCACTCGATATGTACTTCTTAACCTCACTTATACATGATTTTATAGTTATTTCACTAATTGAGAAGGAGTTTGCATCAATTATTATATTTGGCAGATTGTGTGCTTCATCTATTATTAATATAGAATCTTCAAGATTTATTGGTAGTGTCTCAGTTATATTCATACTAAATATGTAGTGGTATGTCATTATGACTATTCTAGACTTCTCAATCATTCTCTTAGCAACCTCATATGGACATAGTGCGTTATTGCACATAAATGTTAAAAACTCTTCTGGTCTTGCATCTAGTTCCTGTACTCTTAATATTATGTCATCTATATCTACTTTTTGAGCATTTATGTAGTATTGACACTTTCCTGAATATCTGAGATATCTACATTCTTCTAAGAATTCGTCATACGGTATCTTTCTATTCTCAATCATGCAACACATATCTAATCTACTTCTTATAAGTGTGTATGGTATGTATATCTCTCTACTCTTCAATCTATCTATCTCTCTAAGTGGTGCCTGTGCTTCACTTTTAGTTCTTATTAGATATATCAATTTTCTATCTGTCTCTTCAGCATATGCTAATGCTCCTGAAAGTACTGAGCTTGTCTTCCCAATCCCTGTTGGTGCTTCTATTAGGACTATTCCACAGTCTATTAATCCATCGTAAACTGTCTCAGCTATCTCTTTCTGAAATCTTCTCCATCTACTATATGGAAAATATCTTTCTATTAGTGATATCTTTGTCACGATACTTAACTTCTACTATTTTAGAGGGTTTAGAAACCTACTTCTTATCTCTTTCTCAACTTTATAAGTTCAATTGCTCTAAGAGCAACTTCATTTGGTTCTATTCCAAAATATCTATATAGCTCTTCAGGACTTCTAGCACTTCTACCAAAACTATATGCACCAACCATCACTATAGGTACTGCATATGTCTGTACTACTGTCTCTGCAATTGCTGATCCAAATCCTCCTTTAACTAGATGTTCTTCTATAGTTACTATCGCTCCTGTCTTTCTAGCATACTTCTCTACAGTGTTTACATCTAGTGGTGATATTGTGTGGAAGTGTACTATTGCTGGACTTACACCCATATCCTTAAGTATGTTGTATGCTTCAAGTGCTATCCATAGTGTCATTCCTGTTGTAAATATTGAGATGTCTTCACCATCTTCAACAACTACTGCTTGACCAATCTTAAACTCGTAGTCTAGTGTATGTGTAATATTTCTAGTATAATCTCTACCAACTCTGATATAGCATGGTGTTTTTAGTTCAGCACTACTTATAATAGCTCTATATACTTCAGGTGCATCTGCAGGTGCTATGACGGTCATGTTTGGTAGTATTCTCATAAGTGCAATATCTTCAAGACATTGATGACTAGCTCCATCATATGCATCACTAAATCCTGCATGTGTACCAACAATCTTTACAGGTATGTTCATTCTCACAATACTGTTCCTAATCTGCTCCCATGCTCTCATTAGAAACATTGCAAATGCAACTGCATATACTCTAAATCCTGTAAGTGCTAGACCTGCAGCAACACCAAGCATGTCTTGCTCAGCTATTCCGACATTGAAGTACCTATCTGGATATCTATCTCCAAAATATTTTGCTCTAGTTGCTTCACCAACATCTGCTGTTACAACAACAACATCTCTATACATCGATCCAAGTTCTACAAGTGCTCTACCTAGAGCATCTCTAGGTGTTAGTTCTGAAAGTTCTGTAAGACTTATACTTGACATCTAGTTCACGAAAGTTCTCGTATGAAGATATAAGTATAATGTTTTACCTATAGCAACAACATATTTAGACTATATACAGGTAAGTACTCTCATTCTAAAATATTGTTTATTACAGATTTGTAAAAATAGATAAGAAGAGAAAGTATTAGAGAGGAAACACATGTCAACAACTAATCAATGGGGTAATCCAGCATCACTGGGACTTGCAGCTTTTGGATTAACTACAGTACTGCTAAATCTGTATAATGCAGGTATTGTTAAAACAGCAACATTAACAATGTGTTATGGATTCTTCTTTGGTGGTCTTGCACAGGTAATATCTGGAATTATAGAGTTTAGAAGAGGATCGACATTTGGAGGTACAGCATTTACAGCATATGGATTATTTTGGATTGGTCTAGCACTTATGAGTGCTGTTACAGGATGGTTAAAGTTGACAACTATAGGCTCTGGTGAACTTGCAGCATGGATGTTTATGTGGGGCATATTTACACTATACTTAACCATAGTAGTCTTGAAGACTGGTACTGCAAGTCTTAAAGTGGTCTTCGTAACTTTAACAATACTCTTCTTTCTACTATGTGCAGCATTTGCTACAGGCAGTTTAACAATATTGAGAGTTGCTGGTTATGAAGGTATTATATGTGGTCTATCTGCAGTATATGCATCTGCTGAAATACTAATTAAAGAGTGTATACCTAGAAAATAGCTACTGCATATATTCTTTAAGTATTTGTAAAATCTCTTCTCTAAACATTCTCTGTCTATTAGTTCCTTCAAGTACAGGTACACCCTTACCACGTACTGTATGTGCTATAATTACACTCATCCTATTACTAGATTCAACATCTTCTAAAACTCCAAGTATTGCATTTATATCATGACCATCAACTTCAACAACATCATATCCAAGAGATTCAAATCTCTTCCTTAGATCACCCTTCTTCTTAACATTATCAACCTTACCATCTAGCTGTATCTTATTGTGGTCTATTATTGGTATCCAATTTGTCAAGTTGTAGTGTGCTGCTGTTGAAAATGCTTCCCATGTCTGACCTTCATCAAGTTCACCATCTCCAAGTATTACGTATACTTTCCTATTTGTTAATCCTCTAAGTTTTAATCCTAGTGCAATACCTACACTAATACTAACACCTTGACCTAGCGATCCTGTTGCTACATCAACACCTGGACATCCAAGTTCTGGATGATTTTGTAGTGGACTCATTATTGTACCTGAATTTCTAAGGTCATTCCATGATAGGTATCCCATAGCTGCAGCTATTGCATATACTGCATGTACAGCATGACCTTTACTTAATATTAGCCAATTTCTATCAATATCACCTTTAAGAAAGCTTACTCTACCTGTACCGTATAGTGCTGTCAATATTTCAATTACTGATAATGAAGATCCTAGATGTACTCCTGGATTGTATAGTGCTATTAGTAGTAGATACATTCTAGCTTTCTCTGATATAGTTCGTAAATGTTCTATCAATGTCATAGATAGTCAAGTATCATCTTAACACTCATTAAAACATTTCTTAAGAAGTAGTTAGCTCTTCATCTGTCTTCTCTGTCTAATCTCTCTCAACTTCTCAGCTATAGTCTTCAGAAGTTTTGTTCTGCTAATCTCCATGTCAGGTTTTTTAAATATCTTAACATATCCTTGACATGAATCTAAATACCAAGTTTTTGGATACTTCTTATCTCTATAAACCTCATATTCAAAACCAAGCTCTTTAACAGCTTCTTCAAGCTCTTCAACTGTTGGACATTTAATTGCTAATGATTTAGGAACTTTTCTTCCAAGATTTCTAGATCTTGAAGAATCAAAAAATACAGTCCATATAATTATGCCTCTTCTCCTTCTACGAACCATTTAGATATTGTTAATCTACTTCTTTTTCTTCTCTTCTCTCTTCTCAATCAGTACTGCATTAATAACACCATCCTGACCAGGTCTAGATGTTACTACTGCTTTACCAATCTCTGTATCTATCACAGCACCTTTCACAATTATTCCTCTTCTAGCATATTCAGGATTTGATGGTGTTTCAAGGACTCTCAAAATCTTAACTTTAACACACCTCTTCTCATCTGGAATATATACATTTGCTGTAGCTGCTTCTAGAAGTCTAATCTTATGATTACCACCATAGTCTCTAGTAATCTTAATCCTGTCAGAATTGCCCAACTTTGTCATTGTTGGTGGTCCACCACCAAGACATTTCCTCTTCACCTTATATGGTCTTGGTCTATATCCTCCAGATGGCTTCTTAGTATCATTACCCTGATAGTAGCTTAGCAGTTTTACCATTGCTAATGCATGCTACATAGTACCTATTTAAACATATCTCATCCATCTGTTACCTTCCTGTCTTCAACAATATACAATATATACACATTATGATTCAGGTAGACGAAACGTTTATGATTTAAGATATATAATACTAGCCTAATAAGGATGTCTACATCATTGAAGAAGATAGGTGAAGTTCTTCATCTTTCACACGATAAGAAGCTTGTAATTAAATTAAGCATGGTACCACCACTCTACATCACAGTATATGACTACGCTATGAAGAGATTAGGAATTCTATATGATGTTATTGGACCTGTATCAAGCCCATTTGGCTTAGTAAAACCTGACAGAAATGTTCTTGAAGATCCAGAAAAGTTTAAAGGTAAAGCAGTATATGTAAGAGTACTTGATCTTGAAAAATCAAGAACAAGAAAGAGGAGATAGTATGATTGATGAAAAAATTTCAAAATTTGAATACCTAAGAAAGAAGTTACATAAAGATAAGGAGAAGACTGAAACTGTTGTAAATATTGAAGAATTGACAAGATGTCCATACTGTGGATGTCCAAAAATAATATTTGATTATCGAAATGGACAGGTAGTATGTACACAGTGTGGCTCAATAATTGTTGAAAAAATACCAGATATAACAAGACCAGAATATAGAGTATACACACCTGAAGAAGCTGAAGAAAAAGAAAGACTATACAAGACTGACATAAAATATCCAAATCAAGGACTTGGACAAGATGAGATTGATGTAACAAAAGTATCACAAAACATTAAGATGAGATCAGTACTTGAAAGACTTAGCATAATTCACCAGAGACTTAGAGTTACAAGTACTGAGAGAAATGTTGTAACACTTCAAAGATATGTTAAGAATGTTGTACAAAAACTTGGATTACCATCAAGCATAATCGATGATGTAATACACATGTATAGACATATCGCTAAAGCAGTGAAAGAAGGTAAGATACCTGAGAGAAAGAAGAGGATGTATAGATTAAGAGAACTTGCAGCAGCCCTACTATACGTAGCATGTAAAAATAGAGGTTTAGGATTTAGAATTAAAGAAATATTAACAGAATTTAATGTCGATAGAAGAAGACTTGCAAAAATTTTAACAGAAATAAAATCAATACTAGCAAGCTCAGGAATAAACATTCAAACATCAGTTATAAATGAGGCTGAAATCAGAAGATACATATCTACAGTATTAGACAAACTTGAAGTTCCATCAGACCTAAGACCACCAATAATGAAGCTTACATGGAACATCATAGATGCATGTAGAAAAATAAGACTCACAAATGGAAAAGATAAATATGCAATAGCTGCAGCAGCAATATACATAGCCGTAAACATAGTTAACACTAAGAGAAAACAGAAAGAAGTATCACAAGCAACAGGAAAATCAGATGTAACAATTAGACAAAGATATCAAGAAATATTAGATAAGTTGGAAATAGTCATAAGAGTATAATCATGATCAGCAAACAGCCTCAAATCACCAATCATTCGGCTGAAGACTCATCATCAACTAAACATTAAATAACCTTCTTAAAATATTAACCTTATACAATTCTCTCCTTCTAAAACTACCAGAATATCTAGTATAAACCTCTCTCAAATACTCATCTAATATTTTCTTAACAACATCAAAATCAATATGATATCTTAAAATGTTCTTAACCTCTCTAACATATAGAGATCTATCTAAGTCAGAATATTTTAACAAACTCAAAATTATAGAACCAGTAACTCTCCTATGTATAATTCTAGATGTTAATAATGATGCATAATATAGATCATAAATGTAGGTCCTAAACTTGCTAAATATAAAATCTCTATTAACATCAAGATAATCCTTAAACATATCATAAAGATTTAACCTCCGTAAGACATTAGTAATAACATCTCTGTCTAATGATAGTAACAATATATGGTATGGTGTTAATCTCATATCAATAGATAAGTCTATAATATTGTAGTATCTGAATCCTCTAGAAACATTTATATATGTTGATAATACATATTTAGATAGTCTATCAAGTCTTTCAAATCTCCTAATTGAGAAGTCTGATAAAAGTTCAATAGATATACCAAGATTTTTCATAATATCTTCAATAATAATCTTAGTTTGGTAATCTTTCTTCTTTATATCTAAGTTCTTCAAATATAGAATTGGCATCCTCCTATTTTCAATTTCATACAGTACTCTCCTATCGATATATTTTGATAATCTTCTTCTAGCATAATTTGAAATTGTATAAAGACCTTCAACCCTATATCTATGGTGATACGTCTTCAATACATTCTCAACTCTGTGATAATTATCCAAAATTACTATTCCTTCACTTTTCTTGAAAGCTCTATAGATACTTCTAATAAATTTCTTAGATACAGCTTTACTAGCAATCTTAAAGTATAGAGGTATTAAAAATTCAGATAGTAATATTTTTCCAAACTTAATTAGAGGATATATAACAATACCTTCTAAACTTAAGATATTTGTCAATATGTACATTGCTGCAATTATTGAGAATATTGTTAAGAATAGTGAATATAGTGAGATGATTATAATATTATTGAAGTACTTATAGAAATTAAATGTTTTCAAAATATTAGAACATTCAGACTTTACGTTTATGAGATATCTATAGTATGTATATATAGATTTTGAATATGGTATAGTTGATATATTTACAGGCCATAACACAGCTCTACTAATTGGAAAATGTATGTATATACTATCTACATCTCTATGCAAAATGAATTTCCTGACAGTATAGTACTTCAAATTGTCTATAGTCTGTATTAATGTTAGAATTTTTCTCAAATCTACAACACTCTTATTATAGTAATAATTTACAATCTTATCAACATTATATATCTTATATAGAATTTTTCTCAGTATCTCAATCTTACTATATTGAACATTACTATATTGAACATTTTCGCTACCTGAGAAGGGACCTACTATATTTACGCTACATGAAGCATTTAGATGTTTCCTGACTATAAGTGTGATATTATCTATAAATTTTATAGATACTTTAGAACAGTTGGTATGAAGTAATCCTACAAGATATCTTCTATAGATTATAGGTCTTAATTTGGATTTTGAATGACATACTACGTATGTTATATTTCTATGTTTAGTATACTTACAATAAATCTCACTACTTACATTATAGTTTAACACTATTTTGAAAGCTTTTAAAAGCCCTACATTACTACAGTTGTATATAATCGTAATATTTCCAAGACCGAATACTCTATCTACATAATTTCCACATCTTATATATATGATACTTACCTCTCCATAATTTGAAATATATCTAAATATCGATATATTACTATACTCTATGCTGATTTTAGAGATAGATTTAGATATGTTAAATATTTCATCCTTAATCTTTCTCAAAATTTTATGATTTATCTTCGATATTCCTGACTTATATATCAATCCTGTTGATATTATAATTATGAGTATGCAGACCACTATCAGAATTATCGGCATCTTTAATCTTCTTATTAATGATATAGGTGGTAGAAATATTAGATATTTTAAAGCTACTTTAGAGAATATTAGTAAATCTAGCTCTGCTACTAGAACTATTAGTGTAAGTTGTATAATGTTTGAAATTATTATCAAACTATTCAATACAGGATCTATAATCTTTCCTAGTGGTAATGTGTAAAATAGGTATATAGTATTAACTATGTTTAATACAGGAACTATAGATATTAAGATTGAAAGTAGTATGAGACTAATAGAATATGTTAATATTGTTAAATTTAGTATTTTTGAACAACTTTCTAAAACTTCTATAATATCTCTAGTCTTCTTAATGCATATAGAGTAGTTTAGTATGTAGTTTGAGGATATTAATACTATTATTGATATTAATATTATTGTTGTTACTAAATCCTTTATATCTCTAAGATTTCTATTCTTAAGGTAGAGTATTGTGAATATTGTTAATTCTATCGCTAATGCTATCTGTAATATCATTTACCTGTACTTATCACATATTTGTACAGTGTTGTGAATGGTTTAAATAACATGTTTAGTAAGATGTTTGTTGCAAGTTGTGTTGGATTTATAGTTGTACCCATTGAGCTCATTATATATGCAATTATGTATGTTATTACGTAGAATATTGCTATTGCTATTAGAAATCTCTTAAATAGTTCAAATAGACCTGTCATAGCTGCAGATCTATACCAACCTGTTGGTCCGAGTTTACTCTCTATTAACTTCACTATAGACATTATTATTAAAGCCCATAATGCTAAACCACCTATTATAGATACGATGTCGTATGCAGATTTTAGGAATGGTTCTATAACATTCTTACTTATACTCTCAGCTGATATTGCTAAAAATATTCTATACATATCCTATGCAGTTTTTTACATAGGTCTTCAATAATGCTCCTGGTTTTATATTAAATATCACTGAGTCTAATATATATGATATCAATCTCTCTTTATCATTTTCATTATTAATTCTCTTAATATGCCTTATTGTACTCCTTCTACGAGTTCTCGATAATTCAGTTATAATCCTATTCTTAAATATCACTATATCTTCATAATTTTTTAATACGTTTTTTAACACTGTTTTCATCATTTCTTTAAGCATATTTTCATCCTCATATGCAAGTTTTATTCTATCTATCGAGTTTGAGTAATGTGTGACTACTCTTGAATTTGCATAAAATCCTGTTAGAAAAAGATATAGTAGGTAATTGCTTATAGTTGTTCTATATCTTATATGTTGTTCATATATTTTTGATACTATACTCGATTCTCTACTTGTAAATTTTATATGAACTCTCTTCTTATAGTTACCTAATACCGATACTATGTCTAGTAGTCTATCCTGATCATGTAAGTCTGAGAATGCTAATCCAAATAGTCTACACTCTCTTAATGATTTAACTCTCCATCCAAGTATTATTAAGCTCTTTATAGTTAATTCTCCTCTCTTATACATTCTTTCCCAAATATTGAGAGGTATGTATGTTGTTGGATTGTAAGTTCTTAATACTAAATTGTCAAATGTTGTTATATTATATCTATGTCTTACACTCATGGTTTCACATATTTCCACTTAGTACTTAAGATATGCAATGATCTTTTTTGTACGTCCTGAATAGTCTTATTCTATCAGGTATATACTCATTAAATATTTATATCGAGTTTCTATAGCTCCCAATATGATTGGAATTTAGTAATGTTAAGATATGTAACTATACGTGCTTATAAGTAAGTCAAAACCTAATGGTAAACTTGTTGAAAGTTTTATTGTAGATTTCCTAGTTAGATCAATAATAGATATACGTCAGATAGGTTCAACATTCATAATATATCTATATGATGATGTTGATGAAGGTATACAACATGTAGATCCGTATTTCATATATAGTCTAGTAATTTCAGGTAAGGATGTTGATAGTATTATTAAGAAAATTTCTAAATCTCTAAATGTTAATTATGAGGATATTAGCTTAGTTTGGACTAGGTGGTTTAAATATTATGGTATTTTAACACCATTATTATTATATGACAAGATTACTGATATATACTTAACAACATCAAACTTCTATGCATATCATTCTGATTTCGGTCTTTGTGAAGTTAATGTTGAGTTTGAAAATACATACGTAGATTTTAAATCTACAATACTTAAATTTGTAAAGCATAGACTTTATAGAAGGGTATATAGTCTTAAAGATTTTTTGGAATATGTAATTTCTCGTGTTGCTGAGAGATCTAGTAGTCCAATAACAACATACATGCCTATGATATCAGTTACTGATCATGAGTTTAGAGTTAGATTTTCAATTTCGATAAAACCAATATCTGAACCTTACATACATATTAGAATCTTACCGAGAAGTCCTTGGACTTATGGTGATCTTATTGTTAGAGATAGTGTAGATTTTACTCAATGTGCATTATTGTGGTATTTATTTGATAATAAGATACCAATATTGATAATAGGTCCTATGGGTTCTGGTAAGACTAGTCTAGCTAATGCAATAACATTTTGTAGTAATCCAACACTATTTAAAGCATTGATAATGGATGTTGATGAGATGACACTTCCTGGTCATAATGTTGTTAAGTTGATTGAAAGAAGATCCTATGGACTTGGAGTTAAATCAATTACAAAGTCAGATTTAATAGCTCATGCATTGAGAATAGGTGCTGACTACATTATTGTTAATGAGGTTAGAACTAGAGATGAAGTTCAAGCATGGATTGATGCCGTAACTACAGGTCATGGTGGTGTTACAACATTTCACGCAGATAGTTATGATAAATTGAAAATGAGGTTATCAAATATGATTGAAAATAGTCAAAATATTTTGAAAGAAATTGCTGTAGTTAAAATGCATACAGGTACAACAATAGTTGAGCTAGATGGTGTTAGAATTTGTAGAAAAATTAGAAAAGTATCAGATATATATATCCCAAATAGTGTAGAAATACCTAGAGATGAGATTGAGTATAGAAGAGAAATTATTAAAAATCTAGTCAGAAAATCATATACACAACAGCTCAGTATAATCTCAGAATTCTATAAGAGACCTGAAGAAGTTATAACAAACATAGTATATAGGTCTGGTGCGGGGGGTGGGATTTGAACCCACGCAGGCCTACGCCAGCGGGACCTCAACCCGCCCCCTTTGGCCAGGCTCGGGCACCCCCGCTATCTTGAAACGTAGTTGATTTAGGTATTTTAAAATCTTTCTCTATTCACAAGCTTTAATAGTTTAAAATGTTCAATACATAAATATACTTATGGTAGATGTATTTGCACTAGACGTGTTTCTAGCTGGTATATGTGTACTTGCATGGATAGGTGCTATAATATATGGTGTTACTGGTAGTATAGATCACCTAGTGATTAGCATAATACTAGACTTCATATGTCTAGTAGTGTACCTAGTTGGTCTTGGATTAGCATTAGTGTTAGGATATCCTCCAAAGCAAAGTTTTTACTTGATGGGTGGTGCTGGTCTTGTAGTTGTAAGTTATGTAAGTCTAATACCTGCATACATATTTAAGAGAGCTAGACAGGCAGCTGCTAGAGCTAGATAGAGTTCGGTTTTTAAACCCTAGAGTAGTGAGGTGTACTAGCTATGGGTAGCCACGGTTCAATTACGAAGGCAGGTAAGGTTAGAAGTCAAACACCTAAAATACCACCAAAGCCAAAGAAGGATCTACCGCCTAGAAGAAGAAATTGGAGAAACTATAGAAGGAGAATACTATACGCAGCTCAGGCAAGCTCTACAGCATAATAAATTTAACATATATAAAATCACTCTTTCTAAATGTCTTCTAGATTGAATATTGAAGAGTTTTCTCGTGTTAGAATCTTCTTAAAATATGGAACTATCTTAGAAGGTGTTGTTCTTCCAAAACCTGAAACTGCAAGTCCTGATGTTATAGTATTAAAACTTCCAAATGGGTATAATGTAGGTATTAGGGTTGACCAAATTGAGAGATTTGAAGTTATTGGTAAAGAATCTTCAAAATCTGTTGAAATTCCTGTTGGTCATCTAGTTAAGTCTGGAGGTAATTTACCTAGAGTTAGACTAGTAGCTACGGGAGGTACAATAATGTCTAAGGTTGACTATGTTACAGGTGCTGTATATCCAAGTTTTAGTCTTGAAGATCTATATGAACTATATCCAGAGCTTAGAAATATTGCAAGTATAGAACTTCTAAATCTAATGGCAATATTTAGTGAAGATTTCACACCTGAAACATGGTCAAAAATTGCTGAAAGTGCATATAAGGCATTTCTTGATGGTGTTGATGGTGTTGTTATTCTACATGGAACAGACACAATGCATTACACATCTGCAGCATTAGCATTTGCACTACGTAACATTCCTGGTCCTGTAGCATTAGTAGGTTCTCAAAGAAGTAGTGATAGACCTTCAAGTGATGCATTTGAAAACTTACTTTCAGCAGTATTAACATGTATTAAAGCACCATTTGGAGAATCTGTCATAGTTATGCATTACACAACGAACGATGGTGTAGTAGCAGTACATAGAGGTACTAAAGTTAGAAAGATGCATACATCACGTAGAGATGCATTTGTAAGTATTAATAGTGAACCGATAGCATTTGTATATCCACAAAAGCTAGAATTTGAATTGAGAACAAGAAGATACCTACCTAGAAATAGTGATAGAAGTAGTATAATACTTGAAAACAAGTTTGATAATAAAGTTGCACTAGTAAAATTCTACCCAGGTATGGATCCTGAAATAATACACTACCTCATAGATAAGAAATATCATGGGATAGTTATTGAAGGAACAGGATTTGGACATGTACGTAAAGAACTTCTAGAACCTATTAGAAGAGCAATTGAAGAAGAGATACCTGTAGTTATTGCTAGTCAAACAATATTTGGTAGAGTAAATCTAAACGTGTATAGGAGAGGTGTAGAACTTCTAAAAATTGGTGTAATACCTGCAGAAGATATGCATCCTGAAACAGCATATGTAAAACTATGTTGGACATTAGCAAAAACTAGAAATATGGAAGAAGTTAGAAAGATAATGTTAACACCAATAGCATTTGAGATTAATCCTAGAAGTGAAGTACAGACATATATTACAAAACTTGAATTAGATAGATATTAATAACCTACAACGATAAGCATAACACAATCATGAACTACAAACCCTAGAGATCTATAAAGTCTAAGTGCAGGTAAATTCCAATCTTCAACATGTAGAAACGGTGTTATGTTAAGTTTTAACAAATCTCTACACATATGAGATAGAAGTGTTTTTGCAAGTCCTCTACCTCTATACTCAGGTTTTGTAAATACACCACCAATACCTGCAACTCTACCATCATTAATATAGACATACCCTATCGACAATATCTCATCATCCTTAACTATAGCATATACACAATTCTTTCTCAAAAATTCTACACATTTCTCATATTCTAACTCTATATTCCTATCATACTTCATATGCTTCATAAATATTTTAACATGATAATCATTTTCAGGTCTTAAGATATGTACATCATAGTTTAAGTATTTTGGTCTAAATCTATCATATGTAAGATACATCGTTATCCATGTAGACTTTCTATAAATATTTAATCCATATTCAGATACTAATTTCAATACTTTACTATATGTAGAAGATATGTAAGGTATGTATATATATATTTTCTTACAATTTCTAGATATGCAATATTCTAGAAAGTATCTTAATTTCTCAATATCTATATCGTCTGTATATATGTATATTGAACCTATCTTATAGAAGTTGTGTACATATGTTAAAACTAGTCTTATTGGTTCTATATTAAGTATATCGACAATGCTAGTATCGTGGTATTGTAATAGATCAACTATGACGTATATGTACTGTATTGGATCTTTAAGATAGTATTTGTATAATGTTCTAAATTCTTCAAATAGTTTCAACATGTTAGAATGATTGTATTGGTATTCTTAATCTCTCCTTAACTTCATCTAGAGCTTCTCTGAAGCATTTTATTATTAATACATCTCCATCCTTTAATTCAATTTCTTGGCTTGGTAGAACTATTATGTCTCCTTTTCTCTTTATTGCAAGTACTGTTAAGCCTAAGTCATCTAGTGCCAAATCTTTCAATTTCATACTTCCTGACTTCTGTAGTACTATTTTAAGTAGCACTTCTTCACTTTCTCTAACAGCTTTTTGAAGAATATATGCAAGTTCTGGACATTTTTTAACAGATACTGCTAGACTTCTAGCAGAATCTACAATCTCCTCTAGACATAGTATGTATCTTATAGTTGTTATTATCTCTACAGGATCTCCACTCAACTTTCTATATATCTTCTTTTCAAGTTCTATATGTCTAATATCAAAGTAGTGTTCTATATCTTCAACCTCTTCAACTATTGATGGGTCTAGTGATAGTACTGTTAGATATGCTAAATCTAGTGCAACTTCACTCAAATTCTTCATATATGCTAACTCTTTTACAATGTCTTCAACATCCTCTAATCTATGTATTTCACACTCTACTTTAGGTCTTCTAATTTTTCCAATATTCAACTCTTCAATTCTTGATAGTACATCATTTGTAGTTCTTACAATTAGTAAATCTCCCTTATGTAGATATCTATCTCTTGATGGATCTATAAACCATGCAGTACCACATTTAACAGCTATCACATCTAGAGAAGCCTCTATCTTATCGATCAACTCTTCTATAGTCATACCATCTTGAAGTTCAACAATGGCAACCTGCTCCTCACTCAATTCTACAGCCTTTATAAGTGCTGAGTGTGGTCTATATCCAAGCTGTATAAGTTTACAAAAATCTAGTAACACATCTACAGCTCTCCTCATATGGTGTGCAATTTCTATAAAACTGCTGATGACTTTCTCCATCTCAGGAACCATGCTCATAGCCATAAATGCATGTTTCATCATCTCTCTCCAATAGTTTATAGTCTCTTCACCAGTAGCATATGCAACCTGTGCAAGCTCTCTATCCTGATATAGTAGAGCGTAGTATGTTAAGTCTAGTACAAGACTTGAGAGATCTCTAATCTTTCTAATACAGTCAACTACAGATATAGGTCTGTAGCTTTCTCTACCTGAATCAGTCTTATGAAACATTTCCCCTAAGCTACACATAGTAGAGAAATTCTACCTAATAAACTTAGTGTATGTTGAGATGGTGTAGAAATATGTGAAAAAAGTTTAGAAAAATACACTATTCTCATAATATAGACATGTTAAGTGTGTAAATAAACATCCTAAGAATATTCAAGAAGACTATAGCAATACATCTACACACTTACAGACTGTATTATTAACATAATTTTAAAAACAATCTCTCATGAAGCTATCAAAGTCTAGAAGAGGTGCATTATCAGATATAGTTTGGGCTATTGTTGGAATTTTAGCATCAGTAACTCTAGGTGCAATAATATACACATTAATGACAGGTGGTATTAGTAGTAGTGCGCAGATTGCAGTTAATGGATATCTTATCGGTAATAGTAAGCTTATTGTAGATATCAGGAATATTGGTGTTGGTGAAGTTCGTATTAAATCTATAAAACTATTTGATAGTTCAGGAAATGAGATTTCAAATTGTGAATTATCTAGTGTAAGTCTAAATAATCAAAAATTAAAACTTCCAATTACGATAAGACCTGGACAGGTATTGAGTATATATTTTGAAGGTTCTCAATGTTATGATGTGTATACTATTGTTGTATATACGAACTATGGAATATATAGGGGATATGTATCTAGCTAATTGGTGATGTATCGGATTTCGGCTGAGACTGTGATGATGCCTCAAGTCTGACTATATTCTCAAATCTTCTGTTTCTCCAAGTCTCTTAACTATAGGTTTGACAGGTATTACATCATTTTTAGTTCCAATAACCACAAATGACACAGTCTTTGCTAATGGTCTTGTCTCTCCAATATACACTATATCTCCAGGTTTAACATCTATACATGGTGGTAATCTTGCATGTATCTTCTTTCTTCTCCACTCATACCTCTTATACTTATGATCATACTTCAACCATTCGTGTAGTGTAACTACAAACTTTGGATGTACTTTAACAACCTTAACTTCTAAAATGACACCTCTAACCTTGAGATGACCATGCCATGGACATTTCTCATCAAGACAAACTTTCTTAGGAGGTGCTATCCATGGTATTCCTACAGGTCTAATATATACCTTCTGTCCTGTTGGAAGTACAATCTCCTCACCAGGTTTTGGTCTTGTCGGTAACTCGTATACAGGTACGTATGACATGTCTTGAAGATGATATTGTAAAGCTATATTAAGTTTTCTACATAGCTAGACTATACTTTGAGAATATTCTAAACGCTTCAACTATCTATATATTCTAGATTGATTGATATTTAGAGAGTTTCTGTACTATTCTATCTACAATATTTTTGAGAGTTTGTGGAAGTTCTGGAATTTCTATACTTACAAAACCTCTAACAAGTACCTGCTTTGCTTCATCTTCTGTTAATCCCTTACTCATCAGATACACCAATTCTTCTTCAGAGAACTTGCCAATAGCTGCCTCATGACTAAGCTGTACATCATCTCTCTTTGCTTCAAGTGCAGGTACTGTAACTATTCTAGACTTAGGATCTAGCGTTATTCCTAGACACTCTATATGCCCTCTACTATCTGAACCTTCAGCAACAATCTTAGTTATCGACTCTACCTGTGAACCTAGTGATCCTATAATCCTCGATATTATTATTGAATTTGAGTTTGAACCTTCTAGATATGATTCAACTCTAGATTTATAATAACCGCCTCTACCATATATTATTGATGAGTAGTTTAGAGATGATTCATCTTTAAGAATAATCTTACTCTCACCATCCATCTTACCTATAGGTGTGTGAGTTATGTATAGTATAGTAACCTTACTTCGAGGACCTGCAAGAATTCTAAGACTTGACCAAAGTTTTGTAGTCTCATTCCAACTATGGTACATTATCATTGTAAATCTACTATTCTCACCTAATATAACCTCTGTTAAACTTATATGAGAAATTTCAGGAATGTACTTCTCAGCTAGACATGTAGATAATACTTGAAGTTCTGCATTATCTTCAACAACATATACATTATGTACAAACTGTACAGATCCGGGAGTTCTAGATATGTAACATGTTCTTACAGGACCTACCTTAGATCCTCTACGTACTCTAATATATGCACCTCTATCATCACCATACTTAGCTATCAATGCTAGATGTGGATCTTCTTCAGGTTGTGCAAGTGACCATAAGTTATCTAGATCAATCTCTTCCATAACAACTCTACGTAATGATGTTAATATTAGATTACTAGTCTGTATATTCGAATACTTCTCATTAGCTCTATCAATCATTGAGTAGTATAGTGGTCCTTCAAGTTCACATGCTTCATAATAAGGTATTTGTGGTAGCTCTATCTCAGACTTTGCTATAAGTTCTAAAATCTCTCCATCATGCTTCAACTTTGATAATACTTCATCTGCTCTCTTCCTTATATATTCAAGTCTATTATGCTTATTCATCACTACCTATACACTGTCTTTTCAAGACTCTTTGTATATATTTCCACTAGAGACCACTCTTCAATTTTTCACAAACTTTAGCAAATCCTGTTGATAACACCCTCTCAAGAACATCTCTACCATCACTCTCAACAATCTTTCCACTACACATAACATATACTCTATCAACCTTCTTCAATAGTTTAACAATATCTCCTCTATGTGTAACTAATATACATGCTATACCTTCACTAACTATTCTATTTATAACTTCAGCAATTTTAAATAAACTATCAACATCAACACCACTATCAGGTTCGTCAAGTAGCACTAGTTTAGGATTTGTCAATAGTGTTAAGTATAGTTCTAATCTCTTTCTCTCACCACCACTCATATTATGAAATAGTGATCTATTTTCTAACTTATCTATCTCTAAAATCTCTCTTGCATATTCTGCAAGTTTATTTTTACCAAATTTGGATACTATATACTCTTCAATATCTTTAACTTTCACAGTCTTTATCTGTGGTTGAAATTGATGCATAAGACATATACCTATTTTAACTCTCTCTGTTGATGTTAGATTAGTTATATCTTCATTATTAAACAATATTCTACCTCTAACAATTCTATACTTAGGAATACCTGATATTGCGTAGAGTAGTGTTGACTTACCTGCACCATTTGGACCAATTATTATGTGTATTTCACCTCTATCAATTTCAAGATTTATACCTCTAACTATAAGTCTACCTCCAGCTTCTACATAGAGATCTTCAACTCTTAGGAGCATGATTTCACAATCTTCTCAATTTTAATTACTTCATCTTCTTTAAGATTATGTAGTAGAGATTTCCAAGTATTTCCACATTTTATGTATATTGTAGTTTTCCCGATTACTATATCGTTAGGATCTTTACATATATCCTCAATATTGCCTTCTAGAGATATCTTACCATTCTTAATAACTATATTCAATATCTTCTCTTCACCCATTTTAAATATTGGAACTTTTAAGACAGTCTCTACCTTCTCAACTTCTATTAATTTACCCTTCTCAACATCTTCTTTCTCTATCTCAACTTTATCTCTACAGTATTGAGACATTATTTCATCAACATCAATACCTCTTTCAGCGATTTCATTTTCAAATTTTAATAATTTATCTAGAACCTCATCAGAAACTTCCTCATCTCTACAATATACTTTTACTAGAACTTCATCACTGATACCATATTTTCTAGCTACATTTTTAACAATTTTATCAATCCCAATCTGTGCAATACTCACACTTCTCAATACGTATACGCATATTTAAAACTCTTTACTTCATATTTATAAATCTGGACAACTCTAAGAGTGCTATGTCAGAGGAGGTAAGATCATTCTACGATATTACATATGAGGAAGATAGAGAAGAACTTGCAAAACTTATTGCTAGAGGTGTTAAACTTGATACAACAATTACAGCGCCTGAAGATCTATCCGAGGTTAAAGATGCAATACAGGATCTGTGTAGGAGAATGAATGCTGAAATTATTGAACTTGATACATCTCAATGGCCTAAGAAGTTGGTAGTTAAGTTCAAGATGAATAATAATGTCAAGACATTAAAATTATCTAAGATTGAAGAAGGTGCCTATAGACCAGAACTCGAGTAGTCGTGTATAGGAAAGAGCTTCTTGGAGAAACTGAAGATTGGTTAGCGAAATACATATCTAGTATTGATGAAGATAGAGAAATTGCTAGAGAGGTAATATTAACATTAATAGAACATGTATTAGAAGTGTATAGATGTGGAATAATAGATAGAGATGTACTATGTAAAATATTTAGAGAGTTGAAGAAGCTCTATAACAATATTGAAGATCTATATAACAATCCTGAAATATATAAGTATGAAGATATTCATGAATTTATTGAAAAATATCTCATAGATAGACTAGGTCCTGAATGTGGAGGTTGGATAGGTATTGGTAGAAGTAGAAATGATCATGTAGCTACAGCACATAGATTAAGATTGAGAAAATATGTATATGAGTTACTTAACAATATTCTAAAGCTTAGAGAAGTAATTCTTAAACGCTCTATTGAATATGAAAGATGTAGATTTATAGCATTTACACATGGTCAACCTGCTCAAATAACATTATTTTCACACTACCTACTATCAGTAGATGAGATGTTAGAAAACTTTACAAATTTAATAATATATGTTTTAGAAAACTTTATTGAAAAATGTCCTCTAGGTTCAGGACCTGCAGTTGGCACACTTACACCAATTGATAGATCTAGAGAAGCATCTGATCTAAATATGGGAATAATCTATAACTGTCTCTACGCTACTGAAAGTAGAGATTACTTTACAATAATGTCAAGTATATTAACATGTCTTGCAGTTGAGTTGTCTAGATTCATAAATGATTTAATAAGATTTTCAGATATGAACATAATATACATACCAGATGAACATTGTGCAACAAGCAGTATAATGCCTCATAAGAGAAATCCTGCAACTTTAGAAATTGCTAGAGCTAGAATATCGATAATTATAGGCAACTTAGTATCGATACTTAACATTATTAAGAATGTTGGTAAAGGATATTATCTAGATCTTCAGGAAGTGACACCACATGTATGGAACATATTTAAAGACGTTAATGATTGTCTAAAAATACTTACGGATATAGTAGATAGATTAAAAGTTAATGAAGATACTATTAATGATATAATTAATAAGACATATTTAACCTCTGCTGAAACTGTGGAATATGAATCTATAAATACAAAGAAATCATTCAGAATTGTTTATATGAATATTGCAAAGTCTATTAGAGAGAAGAATGTTAAATTACTAGATCCTGAAAGTGTTTTAAAGATGAGGAAGAGCTTAGGCTCTTCAAGCTATGAACAGGTTAGATTTCTAATTCAAAGATCTAGAGAGTCTATTGAAAAGCAGAGAGAGGTATTGAATAGTATTAAGGATAGGATTGATAAGACTATTGAGAAGATATTTAATGAGTGTGAATCTATATGTTTAAAATCTTGAAACTTCTAGTTCAGTAGTAATATATTTAAGATTTTTAAATACATTATCACTGTGACGTACTCTCTAAGTGTTGATAGAATTGAAAAATATCTAAGAGAAGTGTTTAGAAAGCCTGTGAAAGTTATAAATTTAAATCTTCTTGGAACAGGATGGCATGCTGAAGCTTGGAGAGTTGAAGTTGATGTTGAGGGCGAAGGTGTTAAGAGATTTGTATTAAAATTCTTAAAAGGTGAGAAAGGTTTTGGTCATGACTATCCTGCAGATAGAGCACAGGTACTTTTGATGGCTCATAAAGATTTTAATAAACTTCCAAATCATGTAAAATCTATAGATGTTGGGTATTTAGATAATTTTGGTGATCTTCATAGTGTTGGTAATTATGAAGAATTTTTCATACTTATGGAAGAAGCTTCAGGTAGACCATATATAGAGGATTTGAGAGATATTTTAAAGAGGAGAGAATTGTCTGATAGAGATTTGAAAAGACTTGAAATACTTGTTAAATATCTTGTAGATATTCATAGTGTTAAATTTGAAGGTGATGTTAATTCTATGAAAAGGCTATACTATAGGAGAATTAGAGATCTTGTTGGTCATGGTGAGATGATTATGGGTGTTGTAGATTCTGCATATCCTGATGATTTTGAACTTATTGATAGGCTTAGAGAGGTTGAAGTTTTGGCACTACAGTGGAGATGGAGACTTAAGAAGTATTACTCAAGACTATGTCAGGTTCATGGTGATTATCATCCATTTAACATATGGTTTAGAGAGAATGATGAATTGATAGTTCTCGATAGATCTAGAGGTGAATGGGGCGAGCCTGCTGATGATGTTACATGTCTACTAACTAACTACATATGGTTTTCACTTCTAGATACAGGAAAGTTTTCTGGTGTTTTTGAAAATATGTTTAGAATATTTCTAAAGAAGTATATTGAGTATACTGGAGATGAAGATATTTTAAATGTATGTCAACCATGGTTTGCATTTAGAGCTATAGTTATTGCAAGTCCACTATTCTACCCTGATAATCCTCCAAATGTTAGAGAAGCGTTGTTAAATTTTGCTGTTAATGTTATGAAGATTGATAGGTTTGACCCTGATATTGTTAATGATCTTTTAAGATATTGATTACTCTTCACTTTCCATAGCTCTAATACCAACGTTTATTAATCTCTTAAATATTCTATCGAGTAGTCTAACATACATTCCTCTCTGTCCTACAAATGTTCCAAATGCATTTCTTCTAACTGTTACTACTAGTTCAGGTCCTGCTAGATCTACATCAATTATGTGTTTTCCAATCCATGATACTGGGTGTATTGCTCTTATCCAATTCTTGAAGTCTAGAGTCATTTCAACTACTCTAAGTCTTAGTCCTGACTCATTTTCAACACTTCTAATTCTCTCACCACCTTTACCAACAACTCTACCTAGATGTCCCTCTTTCGCTATTATTAATGCATCAGGTACGTTTTCAGACTTTATTCCTAAACTATCTTTTTCAGCTTTAAACTCTATTACTGTTACAACATCTGCATCTGGTGCACATACTTTAACTAGGTCTAGTAGTTGTCTCTCACTCTCTGTCAATTCTCTCTTCCTCATTCTCAATTCAAATATTACTTTTACACCTCTCCTAGCTCCAGGTCTAACAATATCCTTCAATCCTAGATCAATTACTGCTGCATTTTCTTCATTAAGTAATACTTCTCTTAGTAGAGTTGCTCCATCTTTTTCAAATGTTACAGGTTTCTGTAATACTGGATCACCAGCAATTATTAATTTAGAATTTCTACCAATTCTCATTAAGATCTCAGCAGCACTTTCAGGTTGTACATTTTGTGCATCATCTAGAAATATTACAGAATCGTCAAATGTTCTACCTCTTAAATATGATACATCAGTTACAATGACCTTACCTTCATGAAGTAGTTTGAGTATCTCATCACGAGACATGAATTCTCCAAGAATATCTTCTAGATATGATGAAGCAATCTTGTAGTATAGATCGCCAAGTCTTTCAGGTGTTATCAATTCTCCAGTTGTAACATCAACAACAGGTCTAGCGATAATAAACTTCTTATACTTACCACTTAAAACTCCAGATATTCCATATGCACAGGATAGTAGTGACTTACCAGTACCAGTTGGTCCAAAAGCACCAACAATCTCATTTCTATCATCCATTAATGCATTTAGCAGTCTTTCCTGACCAATACTCATTGGCTTAATCTTCTCTATCAGAGACATGAAGCATCTAAATGTAAGAGTACTTATAAATCATTTCTAATAAGAGTAGAATTGATGAAGAGTCAGAGTTACACTGAAAATATGATGATTACTCAGCAAGCAGATAAGAAACTACATAAATGATGAATGGGAAAAAGCGCCCACTGATATGTGACGAGTGGGTCACGAACTGACTTAAGACTTAACTTCTTTCACAATCTTTCTAGCTGTTTCTCCAATATCTCTAGATGTGTATATTGCTGCACCTACTATAACAATATTTGCTCCTGCATCTACAACTTTCTTAGCTATTCCCAACTTTATTCCTCCAGCAACTGCTAGTGGTATCTCTTTAGGTAAGATCTCTCTAATCTTTCTGATAAGATCTATATCTGACTCAATACCCATTCCTCTTATCTGCTCTGTTATTCCTCTATGAACACATATGATTATCCACGGATATGCTTTTTCGAGAATTTCTCTCATTTCCTCTATCTTTCTTATAGGATTTTCACACTGCATTAAATCTATAAGTAGAATCTTGTCAAATTTTGCAGCTTCAAATATTGCCTCCTTAATTTTAGATAATGTTCCAATAGCCATTGTAGATACCATATCAGCACCATGTATATACATAATTCTTGCCTCTAGATCACCAACATCCATAGTTTTTGTATCTGCAAATATTATAGTACCCTCAGGAAGGTTAGATCTCAACAACTCCACAATCTTAACTCCATAATACTTCAATAATGGTGTACCTACTTCAACAATATCAATTCCAGAAGATATACATGTAAAAGCAATATCAATAATACGCTCAGGGACATCAACTACATCAATAGCAACCTGAACTTTCCTATCTCTAAGAATAGAGTTAGGATGAATATAATTGACAGGTTTATCAACATCATTAAATTGATACATAATCTTCAAAATATCTTCAACATTCTTCAACATTATAGAAAATCTAAATGTTGGCCTGAACTTTTCAATAATCTTAATAAAATCGTCTAACTTAACATCAATTTTGTATAGATATTTCAAAATTTGTATAGGTATATCAATATTGAAATCTCTAGACTTAGAGAAGAGTAACATACATAATGGACATAGACCAAGCATACTTATAGAGTAGTATAGATTAGAACTAGGTTTCTCAAAACCTTTCTCAAGCTTTTCAGGATAGTTAAATCTACACATATACAACATCTGTACTATGTAGAAAAGATCGTCACAACTAGACTTCAATCTACTTAAAAGATCGTTATCATATACAAAATCTTGAATAATACTATACATATAGTCATAATAAAAAATATTATAGTTATATATAGAATTAAGACAAGACACATCACAGTAATTACAGCAAAATCTTAAATCACTTCTAACATTTTCAATATTAGTCTTAACATCTTCTCTAAGTTCTAAACCAACTAACTTATTAATAATTGCTTTTAGACCATGTCTTCTGACCGGAGAGTCTTCACCGATGATTGGTGAGTATTTATATAGAATTTCTATTTTTCTAATAAACTCTCTATCAATATCTACATCTGTAGAATCGTTAATACTCTTCTTAACATATATTTCGAATTTGTCAATATTTAGATTGTGCTTTATTGAAAATATGTCTGTAGTTAATCTATCCTTATCTACAACTATCTTAGCATATTGATCTTTATCTTTAGGTTCATTAAATAGAATTTTATCATCTTCTATAGTTATTGTTGAAGGCTTCCTATCTTTGAATAATATTCCAAAGAACTTATGTTTAAAATCTATATTTCCTACAAGTGCTCTAACACAGCTAATCTTATCATTTTCAATATCTATTAAGTATATTGATGTTGTTCCAGGAATTTTAAATAGCTTTGATGGATGTTGAAGTATTGCTAGTATATTCTTAAGATTTAGATCTTTAGATATCTTATACATTATTAATGTTGGGTGTATTAACTTTCTAATATCTTTAAAATCTATTTGAAGTTTTTCAATCTTTCCACTATCGACATCTACTATATTCATTGTTAGACTTGTCACTACTTATAGTTGTAGAGTTACGATTTTAATTACTTCCCTAATCATTATCATTAGTGTGAAGAGTGTTACTATAATAGTTAAGTATTCTGATCTTAGTAGATTTTCTCTAGCTTATGTACTATCAATACTTGAAAATTATTCAATATCTAGAAGATTTGTTAAGAATATAATCCTAGCTAGAGATGTTGTTAATGAAGTTCTAAAATGTGATTCAGATATCATAGTTGTGATGTATTCACTTATGACACCTCAAATATTTGATGTTGAGATTATTGAAGAATTGAAAATGCTTAGAGATCTTAGAAAAACTCACGACTTAGTACTTATTGCTGGTGGTCCTCATGCATCTGGTGATCCTGTAGGTACATTATTGAGACTTGGTTTTGATATTGCTGTTCTTAGAGAAGGTGAGATTACAATACCTAGACTTCTAGATGCTCTAGTCAGTTATGAAGATTTGAGAGATGTTCCAAATATAGTTTATAGAGATGGTGAGAAGATTATAAAGACTCTAGACTACATTCCTGATAAGATCTATACATCATGCCCATATGTTGACAGGTTCAGAATATATGCACCACTTGAAATTATGAGAGGTTGTAAACATGCATGTAAGTATTGTCAAACACCTAGAATATACATGTTTAAGGTTAGGTATAGAAGTCTTGACGAAATATATAGATGGTGTAGACATTACTATAAGATTGGTATTAAAACTATAAGATACTTAGCACCAAATGGATTTGCATATGGTTCTAAAGATTGTAAGAGACCAAATATTAAAGCACTTGAAAATATGTTAAAAACATCTTATGAAGCTGTTGAAGGTAAATCAAAACTTGTATTAGGAACATTTCCAAGTGAGGTAAGACCAGACTTTATTAATAGAGATGTTCTTGAAGTAGTTTCAAAATATGTAGATAATAAGAAGATCTCGATTGGAGTACAGACAGGTAGTAATAGACTACTAAATTACATAGGTAGAGGTCACAATATTGAATGTGTATACGAGGCTGTTGATCTATGTCTAGAATATGGATATACACCATGTCTAGACTTCATATTTGGACTACCTGGAGAAACTGAAGAAGATGTTGAAATAACTTCAAAAGTAATGCTTGAATTTGCAAAGAAGGGATGTATAATTCGTGGACATACATTTATGCCACTACCCGGAACACCATTTGAAAATGAGAAGCCAGGAAAGATACATCCAAAATATTTAGAAACACTTAGAGAGATAGAGAAGTTGAAGAGACTTGAAGGATATTGGAGAGAACAGGAAGAATTAGCTGAGAAAATACATAAGTATATAATTGAAAGTTTATCTTTGAGAAGTAGTGTGACATTAGAATGTTATCGATAGAAGAATTAACAGCAAAAGTACTCACATACTGTATTGAGAAGAAGACAACTATAAGAGACTCAATATATAAACTTATAAAATATGAAAATATTAGACCTATAATTAAAGCTCTCTCAATAAATATTGCAAAGAGATATTTAACTATAGATGCAATATGTAGAGAATTTTTGAATATAAAACTTGAAAGATTGGATAATTATAGAAAAAATCTTCTACGAGTCTTAGTTTATGAGATATTGTATAGAAATTACAGTGTAGATAAGTTGTATAGATTCTTAAGAAAATTTAAACTATGTATAAGAGATATAGCTTTACTATCTAAGAATTTTGATATCAACGAATTACTACATGGTAAAGATTTTATTGAGAAATTAAGTGTAAAATATTCAACACCCAGATGGATTATTGAGAGATTTATGATGTATGTTGAGGATAGTATAGAAGATTTGTTGAAGTTTTTAATGGAAAAACCTGTTAAGTATGTTAGAGTATGTACACATCTAGTAAGTGTTTACGAAGTTGTTAGAAGACTCAACGAGAAAGGTATTTCTTGTAGTGTTGATCCAGACTTTGATGATTTAATAGTTATTCATAGTGATGTTAATGTTACTAAATTGAAAGAGTATAGAGATGGTTTAATATATCCTCAAGATAAGGCTAGTTTAGCTATATCTAAACTACTCCTCGAGGAGTGTAGGAAGTATAAGACTATTTTTATAGATTTGACAGCAGGTCCTGGTAATAAGATGTCTTACATATCTCAATATGGATTTTATACTATAGGTTTTGAAATTTCTAGAAGAAGAATTTTAGAGATTAAGAGGAATGTTGAGAGAATTAGGTTATACAATGTTGACTATGTGCATACTGATTCTACATATCTTCCTATTAAGCTTAGAGATAGTACTAAACTATTTTTAATAGATCCTGACTGTTCTAGTTTAGGTAGACTTCAACATAATCCTGAAATTAAGATGTGGTTAACTCCTATAGATGTTTTAAATAAGTCTAGACTTCAGAGAAATCTTCTTAGAAATGTGTTAAGTAAAGTTTTGAGAGGTAGTACTGTGTATTATTGTACATGTACTTTAACATATGAAGAGAATGAGTATAATGTTATCTCTATGCTTAATTTAGACAATGTCGATATTGACTATACTGGAATTTTAAAGTTGGGTATTTCTAGTCCTATACTCAGGAAGTGTGTTATCATTTTACCTCACATACATAGATGTTCTGGATTTTTCATATCAAAAATTGTTAAATATTAAAATATGGTTAAACGATATCTTTAATTTGTTCAAGTATGCTTATTACTTGCCAAAATATTACTCTACTAAATAGTGGCATGTTTGGATCCATTAATACATCATCTAGTATACTTATAACCATCGATGCTTTAACTCCGGGACTTAGTGATGGATTCATTAGTACTCTAATTGCCTCACTTGCAGCTCTACGTATATTTCTAGGTACTCCCATATCTTGAACTACTCTAGTTAGGTAGTATAGTGCCTGTTTTAGTCTTTCTTCAATTTCTGCTTTAGTCGCTTTTCCCTGTGAAGTATCTACACTCGACATCTCTGTTCTATGTGTTGTGTTAGGTCTTATAAAGTCTAATCTGCATTATATAGTGTAGAATGTCTGATCTAGAGATGTGGTTGTTAGATATTACGTATGGTATTGGTAAGAGAGGTCTTGAGCTTAGGATCTATGGAATTGATCGTGATGGTAATAGAGTACTCCTACTAGATAGAGGTTTTAGACCATACTTCTACGCAATATTGAAGAACAATGTAAACCCTGATGAAGCTTGTGAAAAAATTAGAAAAAGACTTGAAGCTAAGGGAGTTATAGGTGTTGAGAAATGTGTTAAGAAGATATTTGGTAAAGAGAGAAATGTTGTTAAAATAATTGCAAAAATTCCTGAAAAAGTTAGAGAACTTAGAGAACTTGTAAAACAGTATCAGGAAGTTGAAGATGTTGTTGAAGCTGATATAAGATTCTACATGAGATATCTAATAGATCATGATTTAAGACCATGTTCATGGATCTATGTTGATAATGTCGAAGAAGTTGATAAGAAGGAATATCCTGAACAGAAGGTTGATAGAATCTTAGTAGCAAATACTAGACCGAGAACACTACATGAGAAGACTGATATACCTAATCTGAAGATGCTTGCATTTGATATAGAGGTCTATAATCCTAGAGGTACACCACATCCTGATAGAGATCCAATATTGATAATCTCTCTATATAATAGTGATGGGAAGTTAACAACTTTAACAGTGGATGATGATAAGAATGATAGAAAGATTTTGAAAGAATTTGTAAACTATGTACAGGAATATGATCCAGACATAATACTTGGATATAATTCAAATAACTTTGATTGGCCATATCTTGTAAAGAGAGCTGAAAGACTTGGAATTAAGCTTACAGTAACTAGATCAAATTCAAAACCTGAACAGAGTGTTTATGGTCATTGGTCTGTTATTGGTAGAGCTAATGTAGATCTCTACAACATTATTGAGGAGATGCCTGATATTAAGATTAAGAGTCTTGACTATGTTGCAGATTATTTTGGTATTCTATCTAGAGATGAGAGAATTCTAATTCCAGGTCATAGAATATTTGAATATTGGGATGATAAGAAGAGGAGAGAGTTATTGATAAAGTATTGTGAACAAGATGTCTATAGTACATATAAGCTTGGTGAGAAATTAATACCATTCCTAATACAGCTATCATACATTTCAGGTCTACCACTCGATCAAGTTGCTGCGGCATCTGTAGGTATGCGTGTTGAGTGGATGATAATGTTTAGAGCATATAAGTTGAACGAGCTTGCACCTAACAGGGTTGAAAGACCGTATGAGAGCTATAGAGGTGCAATTGTTCTAGAACCAAAACCTGGACTTCATAGTGATGTCGCAGTTCTAGACTTCACAAGCATGTATCCAAACATAATGGTTAAGTATAATGTATCACCTGACACATATATAGAACCTTCAGAATGGGATAAGTATGAAGATTATTATGAAGCTCCTGAAGTTAAACATAGATTTAGAAAAGAACCACCAGGACTTTATAAACATATTTTAATAGAATTGATGAGTAGGAGAAGAGAGATTAGAGAGTTAATGAAGAAAATTCCCAAGGATAGCCCAGACTACGTTATTCTAGACGAAAGACAGAGAGCATTAAAGATTATGGCTAATGCAATGTATGGTTACTGTGGTTGGATTGGTGCTAGATGGTATAGGAGGGAGGTTGCTGAAGCTGTAACAGCATGGGCTAGACATATAATGAAGACTGTGCTAAACTATGCTAAGAAGATAAATCTACAAGTAATATATGGAGATACTGATAGCCTATTTGTAAAATATGATGAAGATAAGATTAAAAAGCTTATAGAGTTTGTAGAGAAAGAGCTTGGATTTGAAATAAAGCTTGAGAAAGTTTATAAGAAGATAGTATTTACAGAAGCTAAGAAGAGGTATGTAGGATTAACAGATGATGGTAGGATAGAGATTGTTGGTTTTGAAGCTGCTAGAGGTGATTGGGCTGAAATTGCTAAAGAAACTCAAGAGAAGGTTGCTGAAATAGTGTTAAAGACAGGTAATATTGATGAAGCTATAAAATATGTACATGACGTAATACAGAGATTGAAAAACTACAGATTCAATCTTGATGATGTTATAATATGGAAGACACTTGATAAGAATCTAAATGAGTATAAGACAATAACACCACATGTATACGCAGCTAAGAAACTTATTGAAGCTGGTTATAAGGTATCTAAAGGTGACACTATTGGATATGTTATTGTTAAATCTGGAGGTAGTAAGATTGCCTATAGAGCAAAACCGTACATATTGATTAAAGATATTAGAGAGGTAGATGTTGACTACTACATAGAGCATCAAGTAATACCTGCAGCATTGAGAATATTACAGGTATTTGGTGTTAGAGAAGACTCATTGATGAGTGGTAAGAGAGCAAAATCAATTACAGACTTCTTCACATAGTTTTAAGTAGTTTGCTGTCCCTGTTTTGATAGGTCTTCTATTGTCAATATCTTCATATTTTCAGGCATCTTAGCTATACCTCCAATTCTTGATGCAACAATAATCTTAACACCTTTACCTGCTGCTGTATCTACAAGTCTTTGTGTACATACACCATCCATTATTATCGCATTTACACTATCTAACTGTTGTAATGTATCTATTAGATCTTTTACAGGAACTCTCTTAATCTCATTCCAAGAATTGTCATAAAGTACTGCTTCTAGAGTACCTGTAAGTTTCTTAACCTCCTCAATAACATTTGACGGTATCTCTAACTCTACTGTTGGTGCTTTAACCTCTTGAACAACCTCTTTCTCAACTTTTACAGGTTGTGCTAATTGTTCTTCAGCTGGTTTCTGAAATTCTACACTTACTGATACTGGCTTTGTCTCTATAGTTTTTTCAACAGTTACTTCCTGTGACTGTGGTTTCTCAACTCTCAATCTCTCTTCTCTGATCTGTGCAAGGTACTCTTCAACAGGTATCTTATTTCTCAAACATTTTGCTATCTCCTTAGCTGTCAACTCTTCAACTTCTTTACCTGGTGGTGCACGTGCAATATAGTCTATATCTGCAACCTTTATCAACTCTCTTAGAAGCATCTCTCCACCTCTATCACCATCTACAAATGCTATTGTTGTCTTCTTTCTAGATAGTTCAATTATTGTTTTTGGTATACCACCACTAGCACCTTCAACAGCAATCACATTTCTATAACCATGTCTAAGTAAGTTTAACACATCTGCTCTACCTTCAACAATTATTATCGTATCTGACCTATCCACATCAGGACCTGCTGGTAGACCTTCGGGACCGTATTTAACTAGTTCTGCCTCGCTTACAGCTTCTACTAACTTACTAATAAGCTCTTTACTGTCAGGTAGTACTTCATGTTGTATCTTCATTGCAAGTTCTTTAGCTCTTTCAAGAATTCTCTTCCTCTTCTCCTCTCTCAAATCTTTAATTTCAACAATCTTAACCTTGGCAGCATATGGGCCAACTCTATCAACTGTCTCTAATGCTGCTGCTATCAGCGCAGTTTCAAATCTGTTTAAGTTTGATGGAACATATATCTTACCGATCGTTTTATCACCTCTCTTCTCTATTTCAACCTCTATCCTACCAACTCTACCCATCATTTGTAGTTCTCTAAGATCTAAATCTGAGCCTAGTAGACCTTCTGTTTGACTAAATACCGCTCCAATGATGTCTGGCTTATCTACAGATCCCTGAACTTCAAATGATGCTATAATCAGGTATTTAGCAGCTATCGTTAACGCACCCATGAGATCTCTGCACGCTAAACGCTCTTTACTAAGTCTTAAATGTTTCTTTACATTACTCCATGACGAGAAGAGAATTGTTAATATGACTGCTCTCTATGTAGAGAATCTGGTGTCCAAGTCTCTAAGTAGTGAAGAAGTTGAGATCTTGAGAAAAACTGGAGAGATAGTTCATAAGACTTTGAATAGAGCTCTCAATATTGTTAAACCAGGTATGAAAGTTTTAGATCTCTGTGAAGATCTTGAAAATTACATAAGATCTCAAGGTGCAAAACCTGCATTTCCTGTAAATGTCAGCATTAATGAAGTTGCAGCACACTACACAGCTAAGATAGATGATGAATATACAATACCTGAGAAATCTATAGTTAAGATAGATGTTGGTGCACATATTGATGGTCTTATTGTTGATGCAGCAATAACAGTATCATTCAACCCAATATATGATAAACTTCTAGAAGCTTCAATAGAGGCTTTGAAAGCTGTTAAAACAGTACTTAAGCATGGAGTACCAATAAGAAAGATTGGTCAAGTAATTGAAAAGACTATAAAATCATTTGGCTTTAAACCAATAGAAAACTTGACAGGACATCTAATAAGAAGGTATGAACTTCATGCAGGTAAGTCAATACCAAATGTAGATAATGGTGATGAAAGACATGTAGTTCAGGGAGAAATATATGCAATAGAGCCATTTGCAACTGATGGTGCTGGAAGTGTTATTGACTATCCCATATATACAATATTTAGACTACAAATAACAACTGCAAAACAGTTGAAGAAAATTCAGAAAAAGTATGGTAATATTATAAACGATATATTAAATATTAATGATCATCTACCATTTACACCAAGATGGTTGAAAGATAAGTATGAAAATATTAATGATATAATTGAAAATCTAGTTAAAGAAAATGTACTATATGCATATCCTGTTCTTGTAGAACAGAGAAAAGGTATGGTTTCGCAATTTGAAGATACGTTTATAATATATGAGGATAAGTGTGAAGAACTTGCACATACGCTAGAACTATTTAAATAACTTCTCTACATATATTCTCAACACTTCTTAACCATTCATCAGATATTCCAAGTTCGCTCCTCTTAAATAGTGATAGTAGTTCGATGTTATGCTTTTTCAAAAATTCTCTAGCACCTTCCTCTCTGTCAACTATGACAATTGCCTTATCTACAATACCACCACTATCTCTAACTACTTTAGCGACTTCAAGGATGGTGTTTCCCGTTGTTGCAACATCATCAACAATAACTACATATTTACCATACACCTGATCTATAGGTCCTACAACACTACCTTTCAATCCATAATCCTTGTACCTCTCTCTAAGTACTATTATAGGCTTTTCAACTTTTAGAGATAGTGAAACTGCTAATGGAACTGCTCCAAGAGCTTTACATGCTATGAAGTCGTATTGAATATATTTTAAAAACTTCTCTATCAATACTTGAGATATTATATCTAGACATTTAGGATCTCCAAAGAGTATTCTCCTAAGATCTATATAATATGGACTTAATTTACCACTTGAAAGTTTAAAACATCTATCTTCAGACTTAATAACGCACTTAATAACGCATTTAAAAGCTTCTTCAAACATTACTATCTCAATGTTTCTAATACTTTAAGAATTTCATTCTTAAATTCTTCAGTTGTTAATGGTTTAACATTCATACCTTTAGCAAGGTCAGGAGTTACCTTACCACTAGCTATAACCTCCTGAATAGCCTTTCTAATAAGTTCTGCTGCTTCAATCCATCCCATATATTCAAGCATTAGACATGCTGATAATATCATTGCTGTTGGATTTGCAATACCTCTACCAGCAATATCAGGTGCTGTACCATGCACAGGTTCGAATAATGCTGCACTATCTCCAATATTTGCACTTGGAGCTACGGAAACACCACCTACTAGTGCAGCTGCTGCATCACTTAGATAATCACCATTAACGTTTGGACATAGTATAACACTGTAGTTTTTTGGATTTAGAATAATTTGTTGTAACATGTTATCCATAATTCTATCATTAATCAATATCTTACCTTCAGGTATCTTTCCATTAAATTTCTCCTTAACCTCATCTTCAGTAACTACATAATCTCTAAATTCATTTAGAGCAACTTCATAAAACCAATTTCTAAATGCTCCTTCTGTATATTTCATAATATTTCCCTTATGTACAACTGTCACAACTTTTCTACCTGTCTTTAATGCATACTGTATAGCTAGTCTACTAATTCTAACAGTTTTATACCTACTCATTGGTTTTATACCAATTCCAGAATCTTCAGATATTTTAATTCCAAACTCTTTTAATAGAAATTCTCTAATTTTCCTAGCTTCATCACTATTCCAAGGCCATTCAATACCTACATATAGATCATCTGTATTTTCTCTAAAAATTACTAAATCTATACCTTCAGGATCTTTTAATGGTGATGGAAGTCCTTTGAAGTATTTTACAGGTCTTATATTTGCATATAGATCAAACTTCTGTCTAAGAAATACATTAATACTTCTCCAACCACCTCCAGGTGGTGTGTATAGAGGTCCCTTAATTAATACTCTAACAATTTCTAATGCCTTAATTGTCTCCTCAGGTAATCTTGTACCATACTTCTTCTCAGCTTCATCACCTGCATATAGTTTTAACCATACTATCTGTCTTGAAGATCCATAACATAATTCTACTGCTCTATCAACTATCTCTATTGTTGGTTTTACAACTTCAGGACCAATACCATCACCCTCAATGTATGCTATTATAGGCTTGTTAGGCACTTTCCACTCTCCACGCTCTATCCTGATGAACTCTCCATCTTCTGGTAATTTGATGTCTATCTTAGTCATCTACTCTTAACATCTTCTTCTAAACTTATTAAATATCCACCCTATAACTAGCTTTGATAATGATATTGGATTATTAAAGTCTACATTTTTAGCAGTTTCTAATATTTTTGGAAAGTCTTTCTTAACTTCATTTTTAAGTCCTTCTAATGCCTTTACACTATTTCCAATAAATTTCTTCATTACATTTCTAGCAATCTTATTGGTAATTCTACTTACGAATAAGTCAAGTATTGATAGTGTGTATTGTATATTGTGATCTAACATTTCATATATAACTTCTATATATGTATCATTCTTCAATATTTCAGTATCTGCAAAATCTTTATCTTCAAGCTTTGAACCACCCATTGGTACAAATAGTAGTGGAAATATCCAACATTTCCTACCTTTCAATCTCTTTATGAGATCTATCGTTGCTTTAACATCATCTTCAGTCTCTCCTGGAAGTCCTAGTATTAGTGTGTAGCACGGATACCACTTGCACTTATTCATTATATCTGTAGCTTCTTCAGCTATTTCAGGCCATTCCTCAACTTTGAATGGTGCTGCTTTACCTGCCATATACATCTTGAGTAGTCTTGGACTACCTGTTTCAAGACCTACCTGTGGAAATGCACAGTCTTCAAGATGTCCATTTTCTCTAGCCCACTCTTCAACTATGTCAGGTGCCTGTACTGTTGCTGCTATAGATACATGACAGAAATCTCCTCTAACACCTCTCTCCTTCAATACCTTCATAAGTTTTCTAAGTGCATCTCTATTCACTACTACACCCTTAGCACCGTATAGTAAGCCATCTTCAGTAACTAGACTCTGTAATCGATAGCCTGCTCTCTTATTAATTTCAACCTCTTTACCAATTACCTCTAGTGGTATTGATCTAAAATTGAACATTGTTGGATTACAAAATCTACATCTACGTGGACAACCTCTAGTAATCTGAACCATACCACCTCTAGAGGGACCTCTAATAGCTGGAATAAGCTCTAATGGTACTGAACCACCATCAATCTCACCTTCAATCTTCTCACCATTAAGTATAGATTTACAAACTTCAGGAAATATGACCTCACCTTCACCATGTATTAGAAGGTCAATACCCAAATCTCTATATAGATATCTCAACTGCCATGTTCCAGGACCACCAGCTATCAGTGTAAACTTATAGATATCTTTCAACTTTTTCAACTTCTCTATAAGCTCTAGAAAGAATCTAGTAGTCCAAGTTTGTCCACCACCAAACAGTGCTTTTAAAGTATAGCTTACAGGTGCTAGTCCAAGTGGATCAAGTACATGAATAGCAACAATCTTAGTGTTAGGTCCAATAAACTTACTCACTAATTCAGGAGCTGTTATTATGAAATCTCTATCAGTAAAACCTGACATGTATAGTGCAGCTTCAATTTTTCTTAATGCATACGGAAGTAGTATAGGTCTACCACACTTATCAACTTTCATCTTGGGTGCGACAAAATGTTTAGCTATAAACGATGGTAATATTCTCTCAGGTAAGCATAGTAAGAATCCAAGTGCATTAAAATTACTATAGTTAGTCATGGTAGCCCTGTCAGACGTGATAACTATAGGATACCCATTAGAGTTGTAAGACTTCATTCTCAACTATATACTATATTTTTAAGAAACGTATATACTTTAAGTAACATGACATTCATTATACATTTAACAAGTGTTGAATGTTTATATAAAAACTATATAGACTATCAAAGTACTATAGATATCATAAGCGTACTATAGAGAATATATACATAATGCATAGCATGTACACATCTTTAATACATTGAAAATATGTAACAACATAGACATTCAAGATAAAAACGTAAATATGTACACAATAGATAACTAACGCTTAATGTAGTATATCCAATAAGACTCTCTCAAAATACACTCAATAAACATATCAACCCAACTTCTCAAATTTTCACTTTCAGGAATTGACGGTATTGATAGTAGTTTAATAATAGGATCTTCAATACATGTAGATACTATAGAATATGCAAGTGATAACTTACTAGAAACATCTTCAAAAGATCCCACACATTGAATACTAAATGGAAACTTACCATAACATGTCAAAATTTTCATATAAACATTATCGATAGTTAGAGATATACTTGTCGGAGAAATTCCAAGTTTAAATATATCACTGCTAACAGGACCAAATCTATAAACTAGATACTTATCAATTGGAACTAGAAACCATGTTGGAAACATCTCAATATTAGATAGATCTTTCCTGAAAGCTAAAATTAGAGATATGTATATAACATGTCTATAAATATTGAAAGGATCTTTAAATGTTGATTTAAAGTTTTGAAATTTTGAGAAAGCTCCATATCCTATGTATAGATCTGCATTATCTATATGTTTAATTCCATATTTAACAACAATCTTATTCTTACCACTACCTAACAATCCTCTTCTATCTAAGAACGTTATTATATCACTATCAATATCATCTTCTGTAGGTTTTATAGGTATTCTATACTTACTAGATATCTTATGTTCAATATATCCAAAACCTTCAACATAGTCATACTCTTCTTTAAATTCTACATTATATGTCATAAAATCTATCACTATATCATACTTATCAAAATCTTTCACATCTCTAATATTTATAATTTCACAACCTAGAGATTGTAAATATCTTTCACTATGTACAGGTCTTATATTCAATACATTATCTACAAATTTTTTATTCTCGTCTGTACATGCTATAGTTATGTCAATATCCTGATTTATTAATGATGTATAGTAAGCTAATGTTAAAATATGTGGATCATCACCAACTATAAGTATATTCATGCTAGTCATACTTGAAACACTTCCAAATCTTGATAAGATAGTTCTTAAGGAATTAGCTATCAGGAATGTACCTGTAAATGTTAAGTATAGTGATCAGACAAGTTTAATTATTGAAGTTTCTGAAGAATATGTAAAATTGTTAAGAAAATTACAAACAGTAACGAGATTAGAGAGATGTATAACATGGATACCATATGTGAATGATATTAAAGAGTTCAGGAAAGTTGTTAGAAAAACTTTAAGAGAGTATTCAGACTATTTTGAACATGGTAGTATTGTAAATGTTGTAAGTAGAGACGTTAGAGATAAGATACTTAAAATACTTATTAGAGAAATTGAGAGAGTATTTAAATGTAGATTAACAAGATCTAGAGGAGATTATGAAATATATGTGAGATTTTTTAATAGAGGATTCTTAATATGTATTAATATAGGTTCAATACAACCACTCTATAGAAGATGGTATACAGTCTACAAGTCTAGAGCATCACTAAATCCAATACTTGCAGCTACAATGTCAATAATTGCAGGAAGGTATGATGTAGTTTTAGATCCATTTGCAGGTAGTTTAACGATACCGATAGAATATGTAAGATTTTGGAAAAATACACATGTTAAATGTGTAGATATTGAATATGAAGTTCTTAAGAAGTCTATATTGAATTTGAAAGTTTTAGACATATTAGATAAGGTAGATATACTGTGTGGAGATTATTTTAAAATTAGATTTAGAGATATTGAGTGTATAATTACAGATCCACCAAGAGGTTTAAGATTAAGATCAAGTATAGAACTATATCTGAAATTTTTACAGAAAGCTTCATGGGAAATTGTAGATTATGGATGTATAGTTTTCATAACATTTTCAAAAATCTTTAAAAATATAGGGAGGGAGTTACAAAAACTTAATCTAGAAGTCGTAGATAGAGTGGATACAGTACAGGGAGGTTATAAGGTCAGTATAGTCAAGCTAGTTAGAAAATGATGATTAGCGGTGGGTATGATAGATGATTAGATAAGGATACGCTGATACTATTATGTATATGTCAAACAGCACAATCTACTGCATAATCATCGATAAATCAACAATATTAAACCCTATTAAAAAATTTAAGATAAGATTTAGAGATAGTATATTAAAAACTTCAACAATACTACCATTCATATATGAAAAAGTGTCAAACATACTTATACTACATACAGATGATATTAAAGTGAAAGATATTAAGGATATTAGAAGAATATTAAGAGAAAACTTTAAAGATGATGAGTACACATTAACAATACTTGATAAATCATGGATAGATTCTATAAATATAGGAAAACTTGATCAAAATGATATAATAACTAGAATGTTTATAGAAGTTATGAAATATATAGAGAAAATGAATATAGATAAGTGTAATATTATTATAGACTTAACAACAACCGAGAATTTTATAGTTAAGTATTCAACATATATTACATCCAGACTGCTTAAGAGTATACTTAATATAAATGTAGAGATATATGATAAGTATTTCATATCTAGCGATGAGGTAAATATTGTAAAGTTAGATGTTGAAGGTAGTTATAAGGTATTTGCATTTATAGAACTTCTAAAATTCATAAGGGATAATAAGTATTTAGATAGAGAAGATAGACATTGGATAAATAATATTCTAATAAAGATTCAGGAAATAATCTCAAGATTGAATGAGGGATTTGTATTTGAGGCAGTTGATAGTTATAGGAGATTAATAGAACTTACAAGATTTGTATTAAGTAAGATTAAGAGTGTTGATATTAAAAATATGTTAGATGTATTGATGTATAGATGTCTAGGTGTAGATTTAAGATATGCAGAAGATTATAGTTATATTATGAAGAACTTTATTAGAACATTCTCGGAGATAGAGTACTATATTCTAAATATTTCAAAGTTTTGTATTATGTATTTAGTATTGAGATTATTATATGAGTGTTACAGGCATGGATTTGTAGATATTGATCTTGTAAGTGTAGATAATTTATGTAATATTTTTGAAGATTTTAAAATTATGAAGAGATTAGTGAAGTTGTTAGATGTTTCTGAGGTTAGTGAGGTTTTTCATATAGTTGAGAAATATTCATTATGTGGTTTCTATAAGGATTTATGTGTAAAGAGGAAGTGTAATTATGAAGATTTATGTTTTATAGAGTGTTCAGGTTCTCTAAACGTTGATAGGTGTAAAGATTTAATTATGAAGATTGTAGATATTGTTGATAAGATAGATTACTACTCTAAATGTGAACTTGTTAAGAATATTCTCGAAAAATATTTGAACTGTTAGTTTCCTAAAGATACTTTAGACATATATGTTAGATAATGTCTTGTAGATACATGTCTACAGGTAGTGTTGATAAGAATGTTCTCTATCTTGTGCTGGAAGCTATAAATAAGGGTTGTAGAAGTGAGAGATGTATATTTTTCAAATTATCTGGAATATCTCATGAAATTATTAAGAATGTTATTGAGTATGCTATAAAGAATGGCTATATTGAAGAAGAGGAGAGAGGTAGGATATTTAAGAGGAAAATTTTCAAATTAACAGATAAGGGTCTTAAAGTTCTTAATAATTTGAAGGAAGAGGTTTTAAAAGAAGTTAATAAGACTTTGAATGAGACTAAAGAATTGGTAGTTAAGGGTAGACATGAAGAAGCTAAGAGAAAGGCTGAGTCGATAAAGGATTACATACCCGCACTTGCAGCTCTAGGAATGATTGAAGATGCACTACTTCTATCATTCTTTACTGATGCTTTTGGAATAGTAATACCTATGATGCTTGCTGAAGAGATGATTGAGGATTTTATTGAAGATGAAGAGTTTATGTGAGATCAGCAACCTACCCTTTCATCAATATCAGTAAACTGGTGCTTCATCATTAACGTTCTCTCGTTAACATATTTCTCAATATTGTTATATACGCTGCCTGATCTAGTATTTCTGCTCTATTTAGAGCTTCTAGTATATTTGAACCTACAGTTACTACTCCATGTCCTCTTAAAATTACTGCATGTACATTCCTAGGTCTTAATGCTCTTGCTACTGCTTCTGCAAGTTCTTGACTTCCTGGCGTTAGATAGCCAACTTCTGGTATTGTAGGTCCTACATAGGTTTTCAATTCTACAATATCTATATCAAGCTTATATCCAGCTTCGTAGAGTGCTAATATGTGTGGTGAATGTACGTGAAGTACAGCTCTAACATCATCTCTAGTCTTATATATCTCAACATGCATTCTCCACTCTGATGATGGTTTTCCTGGTCCTTGAACTGTTCCATCAAGCTTCATCTTAACTATATGTGCTGGTCTTATCATGTGTTTAGGCATTCCTGATGGTGTTATCAGTATTGTCTCATCATCAAGTTTTACAGATGCGTTTCCTCCAAGTGTTGTTGTTAATCCTTTAAGATATGTCCATCTAAACACTTCTGCTAACAGTCTTCTAAGCTCTGCTTCTCGAGTCATATCTTCTTAAGTGTCTTTAAGTAGTCTGAATATAGTTTTCTAAGTTTTTCAATCCAGAGATCAAGATCTTTAGGATCTCTAGGATAGTTATCGTAGAGCTTTTCAATCTTCTTCATATATGTGAAAGATAGTATAAGTTTTCTAGCTAGTGAAAATGGTACTTTTCTAAGTTTTAAAAGCTTTTTCAACTTGTCAAATATTGATGATGTTCTAGCTTCTGATGATATTGATAAGACCTCACTCTCATCTACAAGACCAGCCTTTAAACCTCTCTCAATTTCTTCATTATTCATATGTTGAAGTGCTAGTCTAAATATGTCAAGTTTTGCCTGTTTTTTACCATACTCCTCTATATATTTAATATTGTAGTTCCACAGATTTTCTAAACTCATACTACCTCTCTCCCATGCTTCAGCTATTGTCTCTGATGCAAGCTTTGCTGAAAGTAATGCAGGACCTAGACCACCACCATGTACTGGATTTACAGTAACACCTGCATCACCAATAGCAACAATACCATACCATGCCAATGTCTCTAGTGGTCTTCTAGTTGGAACAATGCCACCACCTGAGTTTATTATTTTTCTATTCTGTAATTCTCTTCTAACTTTCAATAACTTATCCTTATAAAATTCTAGTGGACTATATTTCAACTCTTTAACATACTTACCCCAAATTCCAAGACCAACGTTAACTACACTCCCCTTCTTTGGAAAGAACCACCAATATCCTCCTGGTGCAATATTCTGATTTAGATATATCCTTATGTATTCTCTCTCTTCAGGTTCTGAGTCTAATTCAACAACTTCTCTATATGCATATGAGACATCTTCATATTTTAAAGGTTCTGTGAATGGTATATTCCATGGAAGTCTTGTTCTTACAACTGCTGTAGCTCCTGACGCATCTATAACAACTTTTGAATATATTTCAACATCTCCATCTCTTCTACATCTAACACCAACTACATATTTACCATCTACTATAGGTTTTGTGAATGTTGTCTTATCTAGTATTGTTACTCCTCTAGACAATGCCATACTTGCTAATCTTTTCAACCATCCTGATATGTCTAGTGCATATCCTTCTCCTGGAACTTTCAATCTTACGTCCTCGTCAGGACTGTATACAAGTGCTCCTTTATAGAAATTTTCAACAATTCCACTAATATCAATACCATGTCTATCTATGTGATGCTTACCTATTGCATCTCCAGTAATCTTGTATAATGAATCTACAGATTTTTGCTCTACTACACATACAGAGAATCCAAATTTAGCAAGGTTGTAAGCTGCGTATAGTCCAGCAGTACCACCACCTACTATAACAACGTCAAATCTATACACTCCATGCTTAACTATGGAGAACTATTTAACATTTACATTAGACATGTTAGACTACCTTCTAACAATTCTCACAGGATATTCAATAATTCGATCACCAGCTACAACCTGATCAACACCATGTATTGCAGCACCATGATATTCAATAACCTTTTTCAATTCTTCAAAATTTATATCATCACCCTCAACAATGATTACAAGTCCAAGAACATCAACATCAGTCTCCTCTACAGTAATATTTACAGCCTTAACACCTGGAACCTTAGTTATATTTTTAGCAAGTTCGACAATGCTAACCTTAGATGGAATATCAACATCAAGTACAAGCCTCCTAATTCTCGTCATCTGTAACTAATCCCCAATTAATTACTAGACTTGAACTAGTTTATAAACGTAGAGCTTTACAATATTTAGAAAAGTTGTTATAGATGTGATAAATGTAGAAGAGATATTTAGTAAGTTGAGAGAAGTATTGTCAAACTTAGGATATGAAAAATATGTTGATGTAGAATCATCACACATATCAGGAATATCATACATAAATATTGGAAAAGCAGGTCTAGAATTTCTAAAAGATTTATACACATCAAAATGTAGAGTAAAAGTTTTCACAACCTGTAATCCAATGTGTATGTGTATTGAAGATTTATATAGAGAAAATTGTGAAATATGTAAAGCACAGTTAGAAATATTAAAAATATTAAAAAGTATTGGAGTATCTACATGGTTTACCTGTATACCATATGAATATCAAAATATTAAACCTAGAAGATTCTATGCATGGTCTGAATCAAGTGCTGTAGCATTCATAAACTCTATATATGATGCATATGTCGAAAAACTGCCTGGCCCATTAGCACTAATATGTGCATTGGTTGGTAAGATGCCACTTATAGGCTTATCAAATCCTAAAAATAGAATACCGAAAATATATGTTGAAGTTAGAAATAATAGAGAATTAAATTGTGTAGAAGCTGGAGTATTAGGAAAGATTATTGGTGAAAAATATAGTAAAGATCTAGATGTAGTATATCTAAAACCATCAAAAACATTATTTAAAAATATTGAGAGCTTAAAATCCTTCTTAGCATCATTCTCAACGTATAGTAATTCAACATTAGTAATAATAGATAGATTATCAACAAACTATAAATACTACAGAGATAGTATGAATATAGAAAGTAGGCTAAGTATAGATATTAGAGATATTGAGAGAGAGATTAAAGATATTTCAATTCAACTATCTCTTAGAGATTTAAAAAAGCATGAGATTGTAGTTTTAGGATGTCCACACATGTCTAAAGATTCTGTGAGAAAGATTTGTCATTTAGATAAATTTAAGTGTGAACTTTTTAATAATGTCTGGATTTTCACATCTAGATTTTGTAAAATGTTTCTAAATGGAAATGTCTGTTTCAAAATTATCTATGATACTTGCCTATTCGTATCATCATATATTGATAGTATAGTTGAGAAGTATGATGTTATCTACACAAACTCTGTAAAACAGTACCATTATCTATCTAAGAGAGTTAGAAATATAGATGTAAGACTTTCGGTTATTAGAGAGATAGAAGAAGTATTAAATACTGGAGACAGAAGTTTACCAATATATGTCAAACGAAAAGAAGCTTAGTGACATTTCGCAGGTGTTAACTAGGCTTATTCAAGGAAACTCTAAGACTGTTATAACAGAGATCGATAAGTCGGGCATAAAGTACTACGTTGGTGATAGTGTACTTTCTGAGGAGAGTATTCAAAGAATGAGAGAGCTTGGACTTCTAGTACAGATAGGTTTTATAGGTATAATATCATGCCCATCCTGCGGTGATCACGTTCTTGCACTACTACCCGTATGTCCTAGATGTGGTTCCAATGATGTTGACATCGCTGAACTTATAGCACATGTAAAATGTGGATATATTGGATTTACACAAGAATTTAACAAGAGTGGTGAAATGATATGTCCCGGATGTGGTGAGAAGATTATTAGTGAGTCAGAGATTAGGATATACGGTAAGGTGTTTGTATGTGAGAATTGTGGTGCTAGATTTGAAACACCATCACTGAAGATAAGATGTTTAAGTTGTGGACTGATATTCACACTTAAGGAGGCTAGAGTTAAAAGAATACCTCAGTATGCTATTGAAGCTAAAGAGTTTGAGAAAGCTAGAAGGGTATTTATTAGGGATTATATTAAAAATGTTATACTTAATGTAGCTGATAAGTATGGAATTGATGTAAAGTTCGATGTAAATGTCAAAGGAATGTCAGGAGTCGATCATAAAGTACCTGCAATTCTGATAAGAGGAAGCAGAGAAGCCTACGTGTTTTTCATACTATCTGAAAGAGATGCGACACTGTTCACAAGTTTTCTACTAGACATTCCGGAAACAAAGAATATCATATTGCTATGTGATGAGTCAGCTATCAGTAGTATGGAGATGTCATGCTCAGCCATAGCAGCTGGTAAACCTAAAGTACACGTTATAACTATAGGGAATAATGATGTCTCTCTAGAAGATGAACTTGAAAAAGCTGTTAGAAAAATATTTCCAGAGCAATCAGAGTAAAGTACCCTATACTACTCCAGGAATTAGCATCCTGATTAGAAGTGCTTTCATTACTATTAATGTGAAGTATGTTGTTGGTGCTAATATGACGTAGTGTATCAGGCCTGCAAGTGGTCTTTCATAAACTATTCTACCAATGACTAATGATGCACCTGCAACATTTATTAGAGTTATATATTCAACAACTGACAACATCATGTTTAATGTAGTCTCGTTAATGCTCATCTTTACATGACCCATAGGGTTTGTAATGTGTAGAGCTGAGAGGACAGCAATTATACCACATATGAACAAGTATACGAATACTATCATGTATATGAGTGCTACATATGGTCTAAGATTTACCATTCTTTCCCTTTTGTAAGTCTGTATTGATTCCATGGTACTTGCAGCCACCTCTAAGATTTCTTCAGCTCTTGCACCATACCTATACGCGAGTTCTATAAGGTCTGCAAATCTGACAAGTTGTTCAGCACCAATACTATTTCCTAAAATTCTTATAGATTCAGTTATTGGTATAGATCTATATCTACTTAATACAAGTGCTTTCCCTAATATCTTATTTATAGGACTAATACCACTTCTGGCGATAAGTTGTATCGCATCTTCAATTACTGTTCCTGTTCTTAGAGCATCAGCAATAATTCTAGTAACTACAGGTAGCTGATCTTCAATTCTATATAGAAGTTTGTATCTACTATACTCATAGAAGGCTACTGGACTAACAAGTGCTATCGATAGAAATATTAGTTCTAATACAAACCTTGGTTCAAATGGAGAATAGGGTATTCTAAACGTCTTATTGAGAATCACTGCCGTAAACACGATTGGACTTTTCTTCAAAGATTGCATAGCTACCATTAATATGCATAAAAGTACTAAAATGTATAATGGTAGTTTGATAATTTGCTCTATAGCAATTCTTCGAGGTCTTCTCTCCTCTCTTTTTTTAAGTCTTTTAACTCTAAACTTAATACGTATTGTAGTCCCTATGTATGTGAATAAAGATTAAAGAAAATAAACTCTTCACTTGAAAAATAAATGTAGAAACGTGATTAAAGCAACGTCACAAACAGAAGTTAAGGAGGAACATATTCAAAAGATTCTAGAGAGTAAAAGTGCGATACTTCTCAGAGATGTATATAGTGTAATTCCTGGATTTGTCTATGTCATAATTTATAGAGATGAGAAAGAAGGTGTTCTAGTATACAATGTTGTTGAACCACCATTAACAGATGAAGATGTGAAGAATCTAGAATTGATTGGAGAGTTTGTCAGAGATATAATTATGAAAGATAGAAAGATCTTAGATGACGTTTTAACTGGAAGAACCTCGTTTCCTGAAGAGAGATTAGAAAGATATGTTAAAGATGCTATTAAGAAGCTCAAATTAGACATACCTGACTCAGTATTGAGAAAGTACATGTACTACATAATGAGAGATGTTGTTGGATTTGGAAAGCTTGATCCATTAATGCGTGATCCATATATTGAAGATATCAATGTTAATGGTCCTGGAAGGTATGTATATGTATGGCATAGCTATTATGAGCATCTTAGGACAAATGTAAAATTTGAAACTGCCGAGGAAATATATAATTATATCGTAAAAATTTCACAAATTGTAAAGAGAAATGTAAGTAGTGCTAATCCAATACTTGAAGGTCTTATAGGTAATTTTGCTAGAGTTGAAGCAGCTCTAAGTGATATTGCACCACTTGGACATTGTATAAATATTAGAAAGTTTAGAACTGAACCATTCACAATAGTGGACTTAATAAAGGCTGGAACTATAAGTGCTGAAGCAGCAGCATATCTATGGACTGTCATCGATTATAAGTTTAATGTTGTAATTATTGGACCTACAGGTAGTGGTAAGACGACATTATTAAACTCACTACTATACTTGATACGTCCTGAAGTTAGAATAGTCACTATTGAAGATACTAGAGAGATAAATATTCCACATGAACAGTGGGTTCCATTACTTACAAGACCATCATTCAATCCACAGGTTAGAGAGATAACACAGTTCGACCTTATAAAAGTCTCAATGAGAATAAGACCAGACTACCTAGTTATTGGTGAGATTAGAGGTGAAGAGGCATATGCACTATTTCAAGCATTTGCAAGTGGACATGCAGGATTAACAACACTGCATGCAGATACTGTAGAGGCAGCAATAATGAGATTAACAACAAAACCTATGAATGTGCCTAAAAGATTGTTAAGAATGGCTCATGTATTTTGCAATATTCAGAGAGTTAGAATATTCGATAGAATCGTTAGAAGAGTAATAGAAATTAAAGAATTTAGAGGATTTGAAAATGGTAAACCAAGATTTATAACACCATACAAATACAATCCACTCACAGATAGAGTTGAAAAATATGAGGAGAGCGAGCTATTGAAAGAAATTGCAGAGGTCAGGCTCGTACCATATGAAAATCTAATTAATGAAGTTCAAAGACGTAAAGAAATTCTAGAAGCAATGGCAAGATACAACTTTAGAGATCCAGCAACAGTATTTAGAATCTTTAGAAGCTATCACATAAATCCCGAAGATACTTACTTTAAGGTTATTTCAGGAGTAATACCTTAAAAGGAGTTGAATATACTATACACAAAAATTTGATGAAGACAAGTAACCTTAAGAGGGTATTAAAGTTCACTAGAATATTAGTACATGTAAGAAATATAGCTAGAATACTTAACACATTTTCAGAAAATATATCTAATAGATTTTATGAATATACAGGATATAGAATAAATAAGAACTTATTTAAATATCTACTACTATCAATACTTTACAGTATAATACTATTTACACCAATATGTATAGGATTATCAATACTCTACACAATAACTAGAATGGTAATATTGAAATATGTAATATTGACAGCATCGATAACTTTAATGGGACTATTCATGGCTTTAGTAGGGCTCTTAGGTAATGTTTTAATGAAAATTTATAGAAGGGACACACATCTAAACGAGAGGTTTCTATATACTGTATCATATATGGTTCCACTATTAGCAACATCTGCACCATTGATAGAGGTGTTGACTAGGCTTTATCAAGTTGAGAAAGATCCTGAAATTAGACATGAGCTTGGACTTATTTTAAAAGATTGTATGCTTGGTGTTGATATTATAACAGCTATAAAGAGGAGTATAGATAGAACAAGATCTATAGTGTATAAAGATGTCATGTCTGCATTAATTCAAAGTATTCAACTTACAACTGAACCTGAGAGAATAATATTGCAGAAGTTGAATGTTCTTGTTAGGGATAAGTTCTTAAGACTGAGACAAGTATTAACAACACTTACACTGCTATTTCAGACATATTCAATAATGGCATTTCTAGCACCATCATTAATATTGATAATATATGCAGCGTTTACACTACCACAACTATTATTTGCGGGTATCCCCATAGGTGTCACTGGATTTATGCAGAAAATGTTAGCATTTATGAAACCTCCATACTTTAATGTTTATGGAATTGCACTATTGTTAGCAATACTGTACTCACCTCTGATATCTGTAATATTCTACTTAATATTTGATTCAATAATGTCAACACTCTAAACGATCTAAGGATCTTCTTAAGATCAGCTTAATAAATATGCTAATCGTAGTGTAATCTATGTCTATAAATACCTGGTCTGTAGATGGTGTTAGAGGTAGAATTGTGATTAGTATGGATAGGAATAGACTTAGATATGTTGAGAAACATAAAGATATTCTTGAGAGAGAGTTGAATGTTAAGATAAGTATTGACCCAACAGGTCAGGTAATTATTGAACCTAAGGAAAACACCAGCCTTAATCAAATTATGAAAGCTAAAGAAGTTATTGAAGCATTAAACTACGGATTTGATATAAATACTGCACTAGAGTTGAAAAAGCCTAACTACGTGTTGATGGTTATAGATTTTAGAGATTATATAGATAAGTCAAAGATAAATCATCTAATTAGAATTAAAGGTAGAGTAATTGGTGAAGAAGGTAGAGCTAGAAAGACTATTGAAGAACTTTCAGGTACTAAGATAGTAGTATCTGATAAAGCTGTTGCAATTATTGGAGAGTATGAAAATGCTAAAGCTGCTAGAGAAGCAATAGAATTACTGATAAGAGGTAGACAACATGCAACAGTGTATAGAAGATTACAGTCATGGAGAAGAGAGATGAGACGTAGAAAACTTGAAGAACTTGTATCTGGTGTTGGATCTATGTTTAGAGAAGATGTTGGAGTTGAATGGAGAGATGTTATTGAAGGTGAGGAAGAGTATTAAAATTATTCTTGAACAGCTTCAGCAACAGGTTTTTCAACAACTTCCAACTTCTTGAACTGTTCAGGATAGTCCAGTACTTTGACTTTCAATATCTCAACCTTCCTTAATGGATATATCTTTTTAGCATGTACTAACACGTCCTGTGCTATTGTTCCAAATATGAGAGCTAGCATGTAGTTATCGAAGTTTAGAATTTTCGAGTAGTAATCTAGTCTCTCTCTTGTAATTGCTCTAATAGCCTTCTTATGACTTGTATTACATCTATAAGCTGTGATTGCCAAAACTTGAATTCTCATCTTAGCACCATCAGGTGTTGTAACATCATGAATAGTTACAATTTTTGAAGATCCTCTACGAACAAGAGATTTTACATAATCTCTCGTAAGTTCCTGTAGCTTAAATCTTGTATATGCATGTTCACCCTCTACTCTATATATTTGAAACTTCAATTTTATAGGTATGTGAGATAGATCTCTAGTAAGTTCAAATAGACTTATCTCAATTGTCCTATTTAGAAGCTTTTCAGGACTATCAGCTGGAACTTCACCAATCTCTACACACTTAAGTGCAGGTGGTGCATGTACTATAAACCACTTCTTAAGTGCCCATTTCCCTATCAATGACTTATGTGCTGAAGACATTCAGCAAAGACAGAGTATAGAGTTATTAAATTCTTTTCCTCTCAACTTCTCTAATACTCGTAATAGCAGCTTTAACACATCTAACTATATCATCAATAGTAGACCATATAGTTAGTATATCTCTACTTTCAAAAACTTCACAATCAAGAGATAAAACTAGAATATTATCACGACAGTAAACATCAATACTCTTAATACATTTAGGTATATCAACATTATCAACTTTAATAGATCTACAACAAGATTCGCACATATCTACAGAATCTAGATCAATATTTACACAAATTTTCAAATTAGCTTTCCTCATAGCAGAATATGTATACACCATCCTTCTCATATATTGAATACTCTCTAGATTTAGACATATCTAAACTACCAGAAGCAACACACTTAACATCTCTCCTAGGTTTAAATATTATTTTAACATCTTTCCACTTTCTATAAAATCTCAAGATCTTCATAAGTCTATAAAATAGTACTGAATTATCAACTTCAAAAGTTAGTGTATTATTCTTCAATACTTCCTGAACTATGTTAGAAATCTCTTTAACATACTTAAAACATGTATTAAATACCCTATCATTATCTAATAACTTACTTTGATTAAGAATGTCTACCATGTTTATATAATATTCATATCGTAGTGATGATTCTAGAAATAGTAAAATATCTTGAATCGGTGATCCATTCTTTAGAAGATATGTACCACATAACCATGAATCTAACATAACACCAGAGAATTTATTTCTGATAATCTTCTCACTTATATGTCTAATAATATCTTCAATATTTTTTGATAAATCTATATCTACACTATCTGAACCGGTAATGTCTGGTATGTATGGTATTATGCATAATTTGATAGATTTTTCAAAATCTAGATATGTAACACCTGGAAGTGGTGGTATATTTAGATGGTCTAAAGTTTCTACTTTAATCTCATCCTGATATATTTCAGGTTTTTCATAGATATACAATATTTTACAAATCTCTACTAAATTCCTAATCTTTGCATCACCAGTTGAAAGTTCTAGTAGTTGTGATATTGATTCTTCATTTATTAACAATTTTCTAACATTTTTAAAGTTGTTTAACATTCTTGTATTAAACTCTGTACATATGTCTAATAGTAGTACTGTATCGTAATGTTGTGTAAAATCTTCAACTACTGTATTAAATATAGAATCTACAAATGATACATGTGTTATTAATCTTCTTCTCAATCTCAGATATGTTAGAGCTATTGAGTAGAATATGCAGATAGGATCTCGACGAGTTAAGATTAGTAGTGGACTTGATGTTAAATCTATACTAGTGCTCATTATTTTACATAGCCATCATATGCATGAACTGTTCAGGTCTATACTCGAAGTCTTGAGGTAATTTACCAACCCTCTTATAATACTTTACGAGTCTTCTAATCTTAGATTCTGTAAGTATTAATCCTCTTTTAGCAGACATATCTTTTGGATGCTCTTCTAGGTGCTTTCTAATCTTTATAGCCTTCCTAATTAGAAACATCAAATCTTCAGGTATTTGAGGTGCAAGACCATGCTCTTCAAGTACTTCAGTTATTGACTTACCTAAAATTGGCTTAACTAGTGGTATTCCATATTGATCTCTAAGTATTATACCAATCATAGATGGTGTAAATCCTCTCCTAGCAAGTTCAACTATCAACTGTTCAATCTGTTCTGGAGTATATCTAACCCATCCTGGTGGTGTCTTAGTTACAGGTCTAGTTGAGCTACTTCTACCTTTCTTATGTCTAGACCTATGTGGCACGAGAAAGTCAGAATATAATTATCTTATAAATCTTCTCCAAAGCTAGACTCTCACAGCATACCTAGCCATACTTCTAATTCTCTTAACTTCTTTAACAACATTTTTAGCAATTTCAAAACCTAAAACTTCTGAATAGGAATTTAGAAAATGTTGAAATAACCTTAATCCTCTATCTCCAAAGTTTGCCTCTAAATTTCTCAATAATACATTTATATCTCTAGCACATAGATTTATACGCTTCTTATCAAACACTTGTTGAAAATCATAACTTAAACCAAAGTCTATTACATACAATCTACCTTTAGAATATATGAAGTTTGTTAATGCTAAATCTCCATGCATTATACCATTAAGATGTAGCTTTCCAACAATTTTCCCAACCTCACTATATAAATCTTCAAGCAATTTATCATCTAACTCTCTCGTTAAATCTCTAAGATTTATACCTTCAATATATTCAAGTCTTATACACAATCTTGACAAATCTAACTCAAGAACATGTGGTACATTTATACCAAGTTTTCTAGCTTTTAACATATTTCTAACTTCACATAACGTTCTTCTCCTCCTAATCTTATAGTCAAGTTCTGGATTTCTATACTTCTTACATATCCTACATTTAAGAACTGTCTTTATACCAAGCCAATCTTCAAGATAGAGTTCAGCTTCCGCACCTTTAGCAAGTAGAATCTTATCCATGTCCTACTCAATCCACTTCCTTCCGTGAATCTTATCTTTCAGGTAGTCATGTAGGAATTTCAATCCATGTGTTGATAATGCCTCAATCTCAACCTTCTTCTTCATCTTTAAGAATAGTTGTATCTCCTTCTTCCATGCATCACTCTGAAACCATGGATATCTCAACAATTCATGTGCTCTCTTAATGTCTCTATCTGTTGCTGCAATAACATATTCATCACTTATCTTGTAGTTTATTATGTCTGTTGCTGTTACACCTACAAATTTGGCATCTGGTGTTGCAAGTCTTTCACTTTCATAACTCAGCTTTATAGATCCACTCCTATAGACACTATATATGTACCATCCATATGGATCTGCATCAGTTAGAACATAGACAGGAAGTTTAAACTCCTCACTTAATCTCCTTATGAATCTTCTAGTAGCTCTATCAGGCATTCCTTTAGCAGTTACTAGAAGACAATTTTCATCTTTCCAAAAACCTTCTCTATTAAGTCTTTGAAATATAGCGTCTTTCTCAATTACTAAGACATAGTTTGCCTCTACTTTAACAATTTCAAGCTCATCAGGATTTGGAGGTAGACTTAATGCAGCATCTCCAAGTTTTGTAGCATCAATTTCAAATCCTTTAGATCTCACAATTATTGGACCAACAACTTTACCCTTCACATCTGCTGATATACCCATCTCTTCTCTTAGAAGTCCTGTAGCTACCTCAATATCTTCAATAACGGCATTAGACTCCTGTTGATCATCCCAAGTATTCTCCTTAAATACCTTCTTCCTAGCATCTACATACACTATAGTATGCTTACCGTTGTAGTATAGGTCTCTTATAGTTGGATATACATTCTCTCTAATAGCTTCAACAATAAGTTTCAACATCAACATTGTCTGCATAAACTTTCTAGACTCTTTCAAATCGAGAAATCTACGTCTCATCTTTTCAGGACCTAGAACAAGTATCTTTCTAACAGGATCCCAGACAGTGTTTGATAATGTTCTTGATGGTATCTCAAGTACAGGTTCTTGACCTTTCTCAATCTGTTCAACTATCTTTCTACCCCAATCTTCAAGTATCTTCAATACTTCCTGTCTTGATTTAGCAACCATAATTCTCTATAAATTAAACTATACTTACGGGGTTTATAAGGGGGATCTAGCCAGACTATACACTTCAAAAACCTTCTTAATAAGATCTATATATGGTCTAGCATATATAGATTCTAAAAATTCCCTAGACGTACCTTCAAATACAATTTCACCACCAGACATGTAGTATATCTTATCACCGAGTATCACAGCTTCAGCTATATCATGTGTGACATGTATTATGTAGATATCTCTCTCTTTACATAGACTATGTAGAAGTCTCATAGCTGAAAGTTTTCTACCTGGATCAAGATTTGATAATGGCTCATCTAGAAGTAGAACTCTAGGCTCAGATAATAGTGCTCTAGCAATAGCAACTCTCTGAGCTTCACCAGCACTTAAAGTACTTGGTTTCCTATTGAGAACATTTTCAATTTCTAAAAGTCTAGAAATCTCAATAATCCTTCTCTCAATCTCTCTCTTATTAAGCTTCTTAATTTTAAGAGGAAATGCAAGATTATCATAAACAGACATATGTGGAAATAATGCAAAATTTTGAGGAACGATAGCAATACCTCTCTTCTCTGGTGGTAAGTTTGTAACATCAATATCATCAATAATTATACTACCTCTCAAAGGCTTTATAAAACCAACAATAGAGTTTAATAGAAGTGTCTTACCAACACCACTAGGACCTAACAATATACAATATTCATACTTATCTACTGATATATTTTTAACATATATATGTACATCACCAACTTTAATCTCTAAATCTTTAATAAGTAACATGTGTCTTAGTAACTATTCTCAACACTATGAACATTATAAGTATTATTAGTAGATATAGACAAGATACGACAACAGCATATGGTAAACCTAGAGTATCAAACCAATCAAGTATGAGAATGTTGATAGTTTTTGGAAAGTATGCTAGTATTAGTAAAGCACCAACTTCACTAAGAGACCTAGCTAGCGATAATATACATCCTGCAAATATGTTTCTAATACATAATGGTAGTAGTATACTTATAAAAGTCTTTGAAAATGATGCACCAAGGCTTCTAGCAACATACTCAAGTGTTGGATCTATTGATAGAAATCCAAGCTTTATAGTATCTACCATTAAGGGTAGAGATACAAATACCATAACCGACACTATACCCCAAAAAGTATCTTCAATACTCATAGATATGATACCTCTACTACCAAATGCCATAAGAAGCATAACGCCAACAATAGGGTGAGGTATTACAAAGGGAATGTCGATTAAAGCTTCAATAATAGATTTAAATTTAAAATTTGATCTAGCCAATACATAACCTACAGGTATGCCAACAACTACTAATATTAGTAATGATATAAATGCTGCTTTAAATGTTGTAATTAAGGCAGATTTAAACTCATTAACATATAGTGGAGTTTTCAATATACTAATAAGCACATCATATCTAAATGATATGAATAATGCTACTATTGGTATTAGTATAAATAATATTGCAATTGAAAATAGTGAGTAGAATATTATTAACGTCTTCTCAACCTGTAATATTCTCGATGACATATGTATAACCATTCTCTCTTAAGAACTCTATAAGATCTTTAGGAATATTACCAATTATTATTAATCTCCTTAGTATATTTTGACCGTATCTTTCAAATATTTTTCTACCAACATCACTTAGTAGTAGTTCTACAAATTTTATTGCAAGATCTCTATGTTTAGAGACTGTTGGTATAGTGATGCCATATACTATCGGTGCTATTTTAATAGCTTTAGCTTCTTTTGTACCCCACAAGATTACAACTGTGACTTTTTTATAGAAGTTTGAATAATCTATATTTCCAAGATTTAACGATGGTGGTAGAGTTATGTATAGTAGATGGTGTTGGATAGCAACACTCTTATATTCAAATGCGTAATCTATCTCTCCAGATTCTAATAAAGCTACTAGATCAACCTCTTTAGGTCTAATAACGAGATTTCTACCTTTAACATTAAATGTTGCAGGTATGTATACAGTGATAGTACCATTTTTGTAGACGTATCTAGATCCTGAAATTTTCGATATTACTAACTTTTCAAGTATTGTCAAATTATGGTAGTATAATGCTGCTAGAGCTATTACTCCAACAGCTCTATAACCACATGGATCCATATCTGGATTTGAAAAACCATACCTGACGTCACTTCTCATAAGTATCTTATACCAATCTTGAGGATGACTTAGTAGATATTTAGCATATTTTGAATGATTTGTAAATGCTAAAACTATTTGATTTGTTGCAAATCCAATACACCACTTAGCATATTTAGGAATCATAAATCTAGGTATTAATCTATAGTCAGAAACTCCCAAAACATCACACCATCTATGTAGATCAACAATCTTTCTAACAGCCATAACACTACCACTAGATTCAATATGTACAGGTATATGATACATATTTTCAAATATTTGTGAAATATTTTGAAATGGTATTGCTAATGATCCAGCACAAAATATTCTTAATGATGTAGATTTTGAAATTGTTGATTTATGTAGTATTGATATATAGTAGATTGATAGTGCTATACATATGACTATTATGACTATCACTATACCAATTATAGTTTTCTTAGTCATTATCCGTTATCGGATTTCGGATAATATTAAAGTATTATCAGAGGACTAATGCTTACAATTGAAAAAGTTACTTCTTAATTTCTACAGTTTTCTCTTCCTTTTCCTGAGATTTCTCTTGAGGTTGTTGTATTGGTGGTAGACCAACCTTCCTTATTATCAATTCTTGAAGTTTCTTCTTTAACTCTTCTTCAGATTTTGATGTTACGTATGCTAATGCATGTGCTACTTCTCCAGCATACATGCTGAATGTTGCATACTTTATGTATATTTCTTCCTCTTTCTCTTTCTTAGTTATGTATTGTCTTAACTTTCTAGCAACTTCTCTTATAGCTAGTGTTATCTCTTCCTCAATCTCTACAACATCTGCAATTGCTTCCTTACCTGCACTTACGTACGGTATCTTTGTTGAGCATACATGAACAACAACTGCTAGAGGTGCTGGGAATTTTACCTTATATACACTCCAGTCAATCTCTTCAACTACCTTTCTAACAACATCACTACCTTCATCATATAGTAGTGGTACTTTATTTGCAAATCTGTAAACTATCGGTCTTTCACTTGGTGGAATTTTACCACCCCACGCTATTGCTGCTTCAACTATGAATGGATGACCCATGTATGAACTCGGTTTTCTTGTAACTGCAGCAACAAATTCAGGTTCTAAAACCTTCTTAATACCTTCAATTAGGAGATCTTCACCTACAGGAGATAGCCAGTCAGCTTTAGGTCTTCTCCAACCATTAAACTCTCTCATCTTTGTTGTCAATTCAGTAATCTCTTCTTCTGTCAATTCTCCAACCTTCCTGTCAGGGTCAAATTTTGCCCATTTTAGAAATGATTCAGCTGTCTGTTTACCAACACCGTCAAAATATTCTATTAGAAATTCTCTTAGTGTTAGATTTGGATCTCTACTAATTAGATGTTTTATTAATTCAACATCAACACTCTTAGGATGTGGTAATCCTTCTTTTGGTGGTGTTGGAAGTTTAGTGACAATTCTTGGAAAGTATAATGTTAAGTCAGGTGCCTTTAATATAATTTCAGCATATGGAGCAATCATGTAAGTTCTCCTTAAATATTCTTCAATTCTCCTCTTAGCTCTAGACCAGTCTCCCTCAATTATAACTTTAACAGCAGTTCCATGCCACTTATACCTATTCTCATACTCTCTTCTCTCAAGTATTATTGGCTCATTTTTCAATGTGTTTATCATCAAGACATACTCATATATCTTGTCACTTCCAATTGGAGCACTTCTAACAACTATCGGCTTATTTGTTGTTGATTGTGCATATAGTATTATCATCTTTGCACCAAGTCCAAATACTCCTCTATGTTGCCTAATCCTGTACTTACTACTATAGAATACTCTACCAAACACATTTGGTATTTCATGATCAGGTATTCCTACACCATTATCTTCAACATATACAGATACCCATCCTCTAGATTTATCATAATGTTCTATCCTTATTATTATGTTTGGAAGTATTCCATAACTTTCAGTAGCATCTAAACTATTTTCAACAAATTCTCTAATTGTCTGATACATAGCTCTAGTTGGATTAGTTAGACCAGCAAGCTCCTTATTTCTCCTAAACCACTCAGCAGGTGAAAGTTCTTCATACTTAATCTCAATATTCTTACTCTTCATAACCAGAACCTCACCTATAGTATACTTTAAAGATTTATAAATACACAAGATTAACATAATTGCCTTAAAATGAGTTTAACAATGTCTAAAATATCTAGAGAATTGACATCTCTGACTAAAAAATCCTCAAAAGACCTAACTAGAAGTAGATGAACATCACACTTCTCGAAATATGAAACCTTACTAGATAACTCAAAATAGAGATCTCTAGGCTTCATACATAGAGAACCAATAATCACAAAATCACATCTACTAATCTCATTAATAGTTCTATATACATCACCTACACAGCTCTGAGAAAGACATAGCCTATCTCCCTCAATATTTAAAATTCCTAACCTGATGAGATTTTTAATAATTCTAAATAACTTAACACATATCAATGGTGGAGATTCAAATTTAATATTAAGAGCATGATGGTAACTATATATGAATAGTATAAACTTCAATAAATTCATACACTTACCACTACTGAAGTATAGGATAATCTTTATAAAATCCTCAACACTAACCTTAAAACAGTTAAAATATTTACAAAACATCTCATAAATATCTCTACTACGCATAAAGTATTTGAAAATTAGATTTTTTAAGTATAAAAGCTAGATATTTTACACTACCTAAAGGTAATGAGGTATAAGGTATGTATCGTTGGCATTAATATAGGAACACTATTCATAATATCACAATTTTCAAAGATATTAAATAACATGCTAATAATTACAAGCTTAAATCTAGAAGAATATTTAAAATTTAATACTTTAATAGACTCTATACCTCACACATATCTGAAGTATGGAAATTCTGATAGATGTGTAATTTATAGTGGAGATTATCTGAAAATCTTAGAAAGTTTTGATATTATTAATATTGATAATTTACAAGATGTTGAAGTATGTGGTAAGTATGTTAAGGTTAGAGGTTTAGAATATACTTGTGAAAATGTTATCTGTGGTGATGAAATTGTTAAACTTCCTGATTATACAAATTTTGAATATCTTGATAAGATAAGAGAGAACTCTGTAGATGTTATTCTGTATGGATCTGACATATTTAAAATATACGAACTTTATAATGTGTTTAGACAATATAATGATGGTGTATATGTAGACTACTCATTGAAGAATTATATTGATGATATATTTATGCATAGAGATGTTGCATTTAGTAGTGATAATTCATTTTTAAAAATTAATGTGGATTTAGAGACTGTTAAACCTAGAGTTCTTGATCATAATTTTGTGATTTATAAGGTTGCTAGTTATGGTATTGTTAGAGATTTTGAACTATTGTTGAAGTCTATGTCATATATCTTGAATAGTAAGATTCCTGATTTTAAAATTAATATGTCTATATGTTTTGACCATGCTATAATTCATGTAGGGGATCTTCCTAGTAGTATCAGGAGTATGTTTAGCGAAGTCTCCACATGTAGATCATGTGTTGATTATGATGTTGGTAGAGTATGTTGTAGATTTATACATTTTTCAGATATCTTACTTTCTTTTGATGTATATTGTTCAGATATTACTCTACTACCTATATGTGAGAGTTATCTATATTCTAGTCTCTACTCTATGTACAATATCTCTATTCCTCACATATTTTCAATACGTGGTATGTATTTTGGCGATTTTATCTATACTCCAATGTACTCTCCTATACTTAATATTGCACTTTCTAGATTTAAGAAAGAATTTAAATAGTGGTCTTCAAGTTGTCTCTAGTCATGGCTAAGTCATTCTACTATTATATAGGTCAAATATGGAAAAGACCTAGGAAAGGATTTATCAGTATAATTCTAAGGCAGAGATTGATTAAGTGGAGGAGAGAACCTGCTATTGTTAGAATTGAAAAACCAACAAGGTTAGATAAGGCTAGAAAGTATGGATATAAGGCTAAGCAGGGAATCATTGTCGTCAGAGTTCGAGTTAGAAGAGGACCAATGAATAAGCCAAGACCTAGATGTGGTAGAAGACCTAAGAGAATGGGAGTTTATGGACATACAACAAAGAAGAGTCTACAACTAATAGCTGAAGAGAGAGCAGCTAGAAAATATCCAAATATGGAAGTACTAGGATCATACTGGGTTGGTGAAGATGGAATGTACAGATATTTTGAAGTAATACTCGTAGATCCAAACCATCCAGCAATAAAGAATGATCCAGATTTCGCATGGCTTGTAGGTAAAGAGGTAAATAGACTAAGAAGATTGAGAAAGAAGCAGAAGCAGACAATAGAGAGGTTAAGAAAGACACTATTACCAAAACTTGAACAAGAAGCTCAACAAAGTCAACAGAAGAGCTAGAATTAAATGTATTGGTAGCGGGGGGTGGATTTGAACCACCGACCTCGGGGTTATGAGCCCCGCAGGATACCTGGCTTCCCCACCCCGCTTGCAGTTCATGTACACTAGATGTATATAGGTTTAAAAAATCACTCTCCTCAAACCTGTAATATCTATACGTGCATGTATTATCACTTGTAAACTCTATGTTTCTGTACTTTATCAATATCTATGATGTGTATTACATCATATCCAAACTCTACTAATGTATTTGATATATATCTTCTATGACATCTAAACCAAAGTTTTTCACTGCACATAATTGTACAGAAGCCATGGTCTAAATTTTCAATATATCTTATTAGTAGAGATATACCATATCTATATTGTTCTGTTTTCATATAATTCTCATAGCCACCTTCTCTAAATCCTCCAAGATATTCTCCAAGCCATACATATCCTATATCTAGGTTTTTCAGATATTCTTCTAGGAAATCTCTACTAAACCAAGGATATTTACGACTAGTTGGAAATCTTCTAACATCAATTACAAGCTTTATATTATATCTTTTCAATATGTTTACAAATTCTTCAATACTTCTATTACTGTGACCTATAGTGTATACAATTTTAGACATTTTCTAAGCAATACGTCCCTTCCACATCGCACGTTCGGATGAGGGCTGCAACTTCAGCATTACTGTAGAAAAACTATTTTCTAGATTTTTATAGTTTAAGAATTGTAGTGTTATGGGAATGGTGATACATATTCGTGTGTTCCTTCAACTACAGGTACTTGACATATCTTTTTAACTCTTTCAACAATCTCATCCTTATACTTACACATCTTTACTATACATGTTCCTAAGAATACTACGTCTGGCTTCTCATTTAATGCATCTAGTACAGGTTTTAGCCAGGATAGTGATGCTCCAACTCTTGTTCCTGGACAATCTCCACAGTCTATTATGCCTATAATTCTGATATCTCTATCTTTAAATTCTGCAAATTTACCTTCACCTCTCATTGCAGCTATTAGACATTTTGCATCTCCTGGACATAATCCTTGACCTCTAATCTTTCTACATGCTATTATCACTGCCTTCATTACTGGTTTAGACATAGCTAAAACTATAATAACTATCTACTATTTGAGTATTACCTATCAATATTTCAACTCTATTATAAGTTTATCTAACTCTTTAATATTATACTTATGTGAGAAACTTCCATGATTGATTGATAGTTCTAGAAAACCTTCACTATTAATTAATGCTAATTCTCTACCAATTTCAACTCTACCATAAGCATCTACAAATGGTACTTCAATATACTTTCCATCTGGTAATGTTACACCAATTTTTGAAGGTTTTTCTACAATATCACTCTCTCTTAAACTTGTATAAACATTTCCAAATCTGTCTATATACACTGCCTGTACTTCAAATACTCTATCACTTATCTTTCTAGGCTTTTCAATCTTCAAAACTACATACCTATCCACTCTATATCCAATATCTTCAACATCTACACCACATGCCAACATTGCAGCTGTTGGTGCAAATATGTCACGTCCATGAAATGTCTTCGATATCTTACCTCTAGATACTTTATATATATCTATCTCATAGACAGCCTCAATACCATCATCATATGCAGCTGGTATTAGAATACCATTATCAGGACCTACAAAGTAGTAGTTTCTAGACTTTACAATTATCGGCTTTCTCTCAGTTCCAACTCCTGGATCTACAACAGCTACATGTATAGTACCTTTTGGAAAATATTTATAACATGCCCATAGAATCATTGCACCTCTCTTAACGTCTTGTGGTGGTACTTCATGAGTTATGTCTACTATCGTAGCGTCAGGACATATTGATAGTATGACACCTTTCATAGATGGGACAAAATAATCACTATATCCAAAATCTGTTAGTAGTGTTATAATTTTCTTCATACTACTTCTTTACTTCCTGTGTTGACTCTCTTATAATCTTATTTAACTTTTCGAAAGCTTCAAGTAGTAGTAGTAGACTTCTAGTTAATTCTTGTAGAGAATCTGTATCTTGAACTTTCTTAAGTTCTGAACATATCATCATTATTTTTTGAAATACTACATCTCTAACTTCTGTTAATCCGAATTTCATAGTTACTTGAGCTTCTTCTTCATCACTTCTCACAATCACTACCTGTTTGTCACATTTAGCACAGTAGTACTCTCCAGTCTTTAACTGTAGTAGTGGTGTACCACATGCAGGACAGGAATAGCTTGTAAGTTTTGCACCTGCTCTAATTAGTTGAGCCATCTTTTTAACAACAAGATCATCACCTCTGATTGGTAGCATCAACATACTTCATGATGATGAATAATATATAAATAGTGGTTATATGTCTATCTTCATGAGTGAAGAGACAAATATTTCACAAACTTCTCAAACCTGAAGAAGCATTAACATACTTGATAGATCACTTCAAACCGAGACCTACAGGTATCGAGCTTGTACATCTAACAGAATGTGTAGGTAGAGTATTAGCTGAAGATATTGTAAGTCCAATAGATGTACCACCATTTGATAGAGCAACAATGGATGGTTATGCTGTTAGAAGTATAGATTTAGAAAATGCTTCAGAGATAAATCCAGTAGAGTTAAAGGTTGTTGGAAGAGTAGATGCAGGTGATAAACCTAGAGTAGAGGTTTTAGATGGTACATGTGTTGAAATTGCAACAGGTGCACCAATACCTCCAGGTGCAGATTCTGTAGTTATGGTTGAATATACATCTGAGAGAGGTGGTGTAGTTAGAATATATAGGTCAACATATCCTGGAGAGAACATTGCATTTACAGGAACAGACATCTCTAAAGGAGAGATAATTCTTAGAAAATGTACAAAGATAACTCATAGAGAGATTGCACTGCTAGCATCTGTAGGTATTGATAGAGTTCCAGTATTTAAAAAGCCTAGAGTAGGAATATTATCAACAGGTAATGAGATTGTAGAACCAGGAGAAGAATTGGATATTGGTAAGATATATAATACGAATAGTTACATGATATATGCAGCATGTATAGAAATGGGATGTGAAGCTAAGATATATCCAACCTGTAGAGATAATGAAAAAGAACTTGAAAGTTCTATATTGAAAGCATTGAGAGAGAATGATATTGTAATTGTCAGTGGTGGTACTTCAGCAGGTATATCAGACGTAACTTACAGAGTGTTGAATAAGATTGGTAAAATACTCATACATGGACTACTGATAAGACCTGGAAAACCTACGGTAATTGCAGATGTAGATGGAAAACCTGTATTTGGATTACCAGGATATCCGAATAGTGCATTATTAGTATTTAACATAATTGCAAGACCGTTCATATCAAAGATGTTATGTATAGAGGAGGAGTGTAGAAAGATAAATGCTGTAATTGTTAAGAAAGTTCTTGGAAGTCCTGGTAGAAGAACATACATACCTGTAATTGTTGTAGAGAGAGATGGTAGATATCTAGCATATCCAATAGAGATGACACAGGGAGCTATTAGTCCTGTAGTTAACTGTGATGGATATATTGTAATTCCTGAAGATAGGGAATATATAGATGAGGGTGAGAATGTTGAAGTAATACTTGACAAGGATTATAGAAAGGTAGACCTACTAGTTATAGGTAGTCATGATATAGTTCTTGACAAAATTTTAAATGAAATATCTCTAAAATACAAGATTAGACAAGTAAATGTGGGATCTATGAGTGGTATATTAGCTGTGAAGAGTGGTGTTGCAGATATGGCTGGAATTCACATAGTTGATGAAGAGACAGGACAGTACAACATACCAATATTGAAGAAACTTAATGTAAAGAATGCAATATTAGTAAGAGGATGGTTAAGAGAGCAGGGAATTATTATTAGGAAGGGAAATCCAAAAAATATAAAGAGTATTGAAGATTTTCTAAGGCCTGATGTTAGGATAGTTAATAGGAATAGAGGAGCTGGAACAAGAATACTACTAGACATATATTTGAAAAAGATATCAGAAAAACTTGGAATAACATTTCAAGAACTTGTAAAGAAGATAAGAGGATATACATATGAAGTAAAGACACATACAGCAGTAGCAGCAGCAGTAGCACAAGGACGTGCAGATGCTGGTCTTGGAATTAGAATAGCAGCAGAGATGTATAATCTAGATTTCATACCATTAACATGGGAAGAATATGACATATTAATTAGAAAGGATTCCATAAGTAGAAAACCTGTAGAGGAATTCCTGAAGATTGTTAGAAGTGAAAAATTTCGAGAAACTTTAACCAAACTCTCAGGATATAGACCTTGTGAAGATATTGGAGAGGTCATAGAATTCTGATGGTGGGGCCGCCGGGATTTGAACCCGGGACCTCCCGGTTATCAGCCGGGCGCTCCAACCAAGCTGAGCTACGGCCCCTAATTCCTTCTTGACTACCTTCTATATTTGGGTTTTTAAGATTTTCTTCATTCAATCTACATTATGGTACTCTTCTTCCTAATACTTCTGCAATTCCTCTAATTTTATCCATTAATCTTGAGAATTGTTCTGGTGTTAGTTGTTGTTCTGCATCACATAGTGCCTTATCTGGTTCTACATGTACTTCAACTATTAATCCATCAGCACCTGCTGCAATACCTGCAAGTGCTAGTGCTTCTACAAGATCTCTTCTACCTGCAGGATGGCTTGGATCTACTATTATGGGTAGGTTCGACTTTGACTTAACTACAGGTATTGCAGATATGTCTAATGTGAATCTTGTAGATCTTTCAAATGTTCTAATACCTCTTTCAATTAGTACTACCTTATCGTTGCCTTCAAGCATTATATATTCAGCACATAGTATCCACTCATCTATTAGAACTCCAAATCCTCTCTTTAAGAATGTTGGTTTTCTAGACTTACCAACTTCCTTCAATAGGAAGAAGTTTTGACAATTACGTGCTCCAACTTGAAGACCATCAGCATATCTAGATACCAACTCTACATGTCTAGTATCCATGACTTCAGTAACTATGGGAAGTCCTGTAACTTCACTAGCCTTTTTCAAAATTTTCAACCCTTCTTCACCAAGACCTTGAAATGTGTATGGTGATGTTCTAGGTTTAAAAGCACCACCACGAAGTGCATGTGCACCAGCCTTCTTAACAGCTATAGCAGTATTTAGAACAAGATCTTCACTCTCAACAGCACATGGACCAGCAATTATTAAAATATCTCTAGAACCAACCTGAACACTACCAAACTTAAACTCTAATCTCTCAATAAAATCTTTAGAAGCTAGCATATATGGAGTCTTTGTGAAGACCACAGCTTGAACAATATCTCCAAAATCAACACCCTTCAACTTACTATCAGGCCATGCAACTATAACATGCTTATTACAGAATGTTAACCTCCTAAACTCAACACCCAACTCATATAGCTTACTCTCGACCTCTTTGGAAGATTCAAAGTCTTTCAAAACTATGATAGCCATATAACTACTCCACCACATACAAAGTTATAAAATAATACTACGAGATACTTCTATAGTTAAACGACTATATAGATAGATGTTAAACATGTAATGAAAGATACAAAATCTTCAGAAAACGCTTATAAATGAGTCCTCAGGAAATCTACACGTATGAAGTTGGGTAGCACAAGATTGAAAAAGAGAGGTATAGAGCCAATAGTAGCAGCAATACTACTCATAGCAATTGCAATAGTAGCAGGAGTACTACTATACCTATGGGTAAGCAGACTAACAGCAAGCAGCCAAGCATCAACGCCAGTACAAGCACAAGCACAAGTATTAGCAGCTTTTTATGACACATCTGCAAACAACGTAACAGTGCTTGTAAAAAGTCCGGTAGCGATTACTCCATCAGACGTTGAATCAATGATCGTCTACTATGCTAATAATGGTACTCCAGCAGCTACTGCCTCAAGTGCATCATGTTATGTAACTCATATAAGTGATCTGATATACTCAATAAATTGCTCAGTAGCACTGTCAACAGGTACATACTACGCTAGAGTAGTCACTAAGAATGTTGGTACTATAACAACAGGGACATTCGTAGTACCGTAAGGTGCATATATGATCGTGTATTCTCTCAGTGGTTATTAAATATACGTTCCATTTCTTTCATTATTTTTGATGGTGATGGTATGTATATTCTTGATCCTTGTAGTAGTAGTCCATATGTTCTTAATGCTTCATCTATAGTTATTTCTAGTTTGTCTAGTATGTTTGTCTCTATTTCTCCAACTAGGTTTTCTCTGTCTATTGATTTTGCATTTTTTGCTAAAGTCTTTATTTTTTGTACATTATTTCCAATCTTTTCATATAGGATATTTATGTACATTCTTACTCCAGGATCTAGTAGTTGTTTTACACATTGTTTTAATACTAGAACTCTAGTATGTCTATTATGAAATGCTGGACATTTTAGTAGTACTATTGCACATTTAACAATTCCACATCTAAAACTTTCAAGTTCATCATATGTTAACACATCTTTAAATAAGTCTAAGACCATTATAGAAGCCATGTGTAGAGGACCAGCAACAATATTTTCACCTCTTCTAAATACGACATATAGAACTAGAGCACCATAAAAGACACCAAGTTTATCAAGTCTATCTCTCGATTTTGAAAATTCACTAACAACATCTTCAACGCACACAAAACTACTAACATGAAGCTATATTTAAAAGTGGTCTTCCCAAGATTAAAGACAGGGGCCAGGCTCGGCCAAGAAGGCCCCCCACGGGAATGAAAACCCCGTGGGGCCGCCGAAAGGCGGGAGCCGAAACCCCCTCTGTCTGGTGTGTGGGTGTGTAAGACCCACACACCCGCGATGAAGGCCAGTCCTCCGGGGCACCCGTGCCTCGGCCCGCCCGCCGGAAGGCTGGGCTGGGACCGAGGTACCGGGTGAACCGGGTTAGGTCCGGAAGGGAGCAGCCCTAAGCCCGGGCGGGTGCGTTCGGAGGGCCACTGGCCAGAGGTCCGGGTGTGTGGGTCTTACACACCCACACACCAGACAGAGGGGGGTTGGGCCCCGTTTGTGTTTATCTGTTTTGCGAGGCTTCATCATTGTTCAGGGGCGGTTCCTATTCTTCATCTATGTTGTTATTGTCTGTGTGTTGTATTCTGATATTGTTTTTAGTGTTTCTTCATTTATGGAGTACCTCAATGTGTCTATTATGTGTTGTATTGGGTCTTTTTGATCTATGTTGCATATGTATGTTATTATTATTGTTGTTATTATTGTTAGTGGTGTTATTATTGGATTTTTAGTTTCTAACATTTTTACAATGTCTACATTTTTAATATCTTCTAATACCATTTTCATAATCTTCTCTCTATAATACTCTTTCAATTTTATGTATGTGCTATATCTAATTTTTGAACATTGTTTTGATGGTCTTTCAAGAATTTCACACTTCTTAGATAATGTATGGAACATGTATGCACCTGATATCACTATGAAAGCTTCAAACCATGATGAGTCAAAATCTCTTATAGTTAATGCTAGAGATGCAGCATCTAGAAGTATGCTTGGTGTAAATACTAGAAAGAGAGTGTATACAGATGCGACATATGGATTACCAACACTTAGTAGAAATCTCATATATGTCCTACATACAACATCTTCAATAGCGTTAAAGATAGTGCATAGTGTAGACTTATCACAACTAGAACATAGATCTCCAAATAAGTCAACTACAAAACACTCAACCATTACCACTACTACATTAGAGAAATCGTGTACAGATTAATAAACGGTACTGAAATACTGTTAAGAACCATCTATAGATAGATCACGATCTGTAAATACTTTGCTTTAACTACATCTCACACAGCCTCCATCTACACACGAGTATGTATATTATGGTTAAGATAGTTACTACAATGTTCACAATTATTACTATTGTTGAAATACCTGCTATTGGACTACATATCAATACTCCACGCTCTATGCATGACCATGTGATAGTGTCTATAGGTATTGCAACAATGCCTAAAATAGCTGTCAATATAGCCATTATAAACAATATTCTTAAGCTTAACTTTTCTCTATACATCCTAACTCCCATATATAGCAATATGAGAAATATTGGAGAAAGTATGAGCTTCCATGTAGGTTCTGAACATAAACTATGGTAAGCAACTACATGTTTAACACTTATTAAAGCAGAGCCTATATCAATAAGTGAGTTAGAGATTAGTAAGAATAGTCCAATACGAGCTATAAGTAGAGAACCTACAAAGTATAACAATACTAAACCAATAACGGCAAGTATCAGATTAGTTAAAGGACCAGCAATAATAGCTAACATAGAGAAGTTATGATTATTCAAAATTTTCCACACATTAAATCCAAAGATAGCATCAATACCTAAAATCTTACATGCAGCCCAATGTCCTAATTCATGAAGTTGCCATGATATATAGGTAATTAAGGTGTATAGAGTAGCTAAATATTTGTTAAAGGGTAGACTCCTCCCTACACCATCTCCATATACCATACATAAATCCCTAGACTTGACTACAATATCCTAAAATTACTTTAATACATTCCCCTATAAAGCCCTTCTTGACAGACACGACTATTGCTTATGACTAAACGATGTATAAGTTGACTCGTCGAGCTTAATCATTTACTAATCCTTCTCTCTATCTCTTTTACCAATCTTTCTACTCTCTTGATAGCTTCCTCTACATGTCTATCTGTACACCAACCTTCGTAGAAACATGTATGCATACCATTGGCAGCCATCCAAGCATCATATACCCACTCTCCTAGTTCTTCCATTAGCTTCTTCGAATAGTCCCAAAGTTCTTTATGGCTTGTTAATCGTCTACCTTCTCTCCAAGATGCATACGCCTTGATGCTCAAAGCAGCTGTTCCCCAGACTTTTTCAGCAGCTTGTCTAACATCACCCTTCTCTAACTCTCCTCTAGCTTCCTCTAACAACTCCTTAGCAGCCTCAACATATTCTCTAGCTCTATCCTTAGGGTCAAGACCTTGCACAATAAGCTCAATAATATACTCCTCTAGACTAAGACCTAGCTTCTCAGCCTCTCTCCTAGCATGCTCAACAACACCACGAGGCAACATGACAGCAACAACCATACCCCTACTACCAGAGTAATATCCTTTTACAGAGTTATTTATGTGGCGGGCCCGCCGGGATTTGAACCCGGGACCTCCGGCTCCGAAGGCCGGCGCTCTTCCTGACTGAGCTACGGGCCCTCTTATATTTTTCTTATTTCTGTTTTTGTCTTTATTGGTTTTGCGTTGTATGGTGTTGTTGTTATTATTATGTTTGGTCTTGATTTTATGTATTGTATTATGTTGTTTTCATCTATATCTCCATATATTGCTATTATTATGTTTGGATATTCTCTTCTAACTTCACTAATTATGTAGTGTGCTTCTTCTGGAGATGTGTCTGTTATCTGTATCATGTCTATACCAATCTTAGCTGCCTGCAGTGCTTCTTCAATATTTGTAACTTCTATACATACTAGTTTGAATGGGTATTGTCTCTTTATCTTATTTACATATTTCTGTATTTGTTCAAACCCTCCTAGTAGTTGTATATGATTTCTAAGTATTATTATAGAATCTTGAAGTGTTAATCTGTATGGTATTGCTCCACCAGCTATTGTTGATTTTAGTAGTAGATTTCTAAGTCCTGGTGGTCCTCTTCTAGCTACTGCAAGTACTATATTTGGATCATAGGTCTTTACAATATTTACAAGATTTCTAATTTTTGTAGCTATTCCTGAGAATATTGTTACTAAATTTTGAACTATTCTCCACGATGAGTGTATTGAATATCCATCACCAACAACTTTCAAAATTACATCTCCAGGTTTTGCAATATTCCCACTATTTTTAAATATTTCAATCTTACTAACTCCAGCAAGCTTACAGACTCTAGCAGCCTCCTCAATACACGATATTACACACTCCTCCTCAACTATCAACATTGCTTCACCATTTATAGAATATATGTCTAGTAGTAGTGATGTTATATCAAAAAGACCAACATACTCTCTAATCCATCTCTTCAATGCTGTATCACTAATCCAAACTCTATTCAATATTGTAGACATTGTGAAATCTTGAAATTTCTAGATGTATAAAACTAATTCTACATAATAGAACTCAGGTAACTGTTTTAATTTACTTAAAAACATCACTATCGATATGCCAGGTGGGTATGTTGGTCGTATAGCTAGAATTAACCTATGGTATGAGAAGGTCTATTATGAGAATCTTCCTGAAAGTGTCTTAAGATCTTGGATTGGTGGTCGTGGTCTTGGAGTATACATAATGCTTAGAGAAGTTAATCCTAAGGTTGATCCATTTAGTCCATCTAACAAGGCTATAGTTGCTACAGGACCATTAACAGGACTTACAGGTGCACCATCTAGTGGTAGGTGGGTATCAATCACTAGGAGTCCATTAACAGGTACAGTACATGATAGTCATAGTGGTGGTAAGTTTGGACCGATGTTAAAATTTGCAGGTTTTGATGTGTTAATTATTGAAGATATATCTGAAAGACCTGTATGGTTGTGGATTCATGATGGTAAGATTGAGATTAGAGATGCATCAAAACTTTGGGGTCTTGATGTACATTCAACAACAGATATGATAAAGGAAGAGTTGAAGAGTGAGATCGGTAAGGATGAGGTTGAGAAGATATCTGTAGCATGTATTGGACCTGCAGGTGAGAGACTTGTAAAATTTGCATCAATAATGAATGACTATAATAGAGCTGCTGGACGAGGTGGTCATGGTGCTGTCTGGGGTAGTAAGAAGTTGAAAGCTATAGCAGTCTATGGTAAAGAGAGACCTAAAATTGCTAATGAAGATAAGTTTAGAGAAGCTTCTAAAAGAGCTATGGAGAAGTTGAAAACTAACTCGGTCACAGGACAAGCATTACCAAAACTTGGAACTGCAGTACTTGTAAAGATAATAAATGAGGCAGGAATATTACCAACAAGAAACTTCAAGACAGGAATATTCCCTGAAGCTGATAAGATTAGTGGTGAAGTACTTGCAGAGAAGTATCTAGTACCTGAAAAACAGAAGAAAGAGATATGTTGGGGATGTCCGATAGGATGTGCTAGATATACAGAAGTTAAAGATGGAAAGTTCACAGGAGAAGGTGGTGGTCCAGAATATGAAACTATATGGGCATTTGGACCACAGTGTGGTGTTAGTGACTTCTCAGCTATAGCAAAAGCAAACTACCTATGCAATGAGCTTGGACTAGACACAATATCTATGGGTCATGTAATTGGAACACTTATGGAACTCGTTGAACGTGGTAAAGTTCCAAAGGAACTTCTTAGAGGTTTAAAAGTTGAGTGGGGTAATCCTGAAGTTATTGTTGAGCTAGTATGGAGAACAGCATACAGATCAGGAATTGGAGACTACCTAGCTGAAGGTGCTAAGAAGCTAGCAGAAACTTTCGGCGATCCAGACGTTGCAATGGTTGTTAGAGGTCAAGAGCTTCCAGCATACGATCCACGTGGTGTACAGGGTCATGGACTTGGATATGCTACAAGTAATAGAGGTGGATGTCATCTACGTGCATACATGATATCACCAGAAGTTCTTGGAATACCAAGATCAGTAGATAGATTTGATACTAGAGGAAAGGCAGAGATGGTTAAACACTTCCAAGACGTATTTGCAGTAGTTGACAGTCTTGTACTATGTAAATTCACAACATTTGCACTATGGGTAGAAGACTATGTACCACTACTCTCAGCAGCGACAGGATGGGACATAACTGAGGAAGAATTCTGTAAAATTGGTGAGAGAATATACAATGCAGAGAGAGTATTCAACATACTATCATTTGGAGATGGAAAACAATACGACACACTACCAAAAAGATTACTACAAGAACCAATGCCTGAAGGACCAGCTAAAGGACATGTAGTTAAGCTAGAAGAGATGTTGGAAGAATACTACAGAATTAGAGGATGGAAAGATGGAAGACCAACAAGAGCAAAATTAGAAGAACTTGGACTTAAATGGCTAGCAGATAGATTAGAAGAAGAAGGATTACTACCTGAATAATCGTGATAAAATTTGAATTAGGAGAGTGGAATATAGAATTTAAAAAAGATTCAAAACCTAAAATAGCAGTTGTAGAAATATCTTCAGAATGTAATTTAAAGTGTAGATACTGCTTCAGAAACTCTCTCAGAGAGAAGATAGATGAGAAGTATATAGATGTAGAAATATTGAAGAAGATAGTAGATGAAGATTGTATAGATAAGATAGTATTTACAGGATTTGGAGAACCAACATTACATCCAAATTTTCAAGAAATATTAGAACTATCTCTAAAAAATTGTAGAAAAGTTCTAATAAACACCAATGGATTAAAAATTTTAGAATATGTAGATATGATTAAGAAGAATATTGAGAAGGTAGAGTTAGTATTTAGTTATCATGATGATAAGTTACTATACATTATGGAGAATTTTATAGATAAGCTTAGAGATGTTAAACATAGACTATCAACTAAGTTAATAGTTATGATAGATAGAAAGAGTGTAGATAGTATAGATAATGTGTTGAGTAGTGTAGTTGGGAAGTTTAGTATTGTAGTGTTATCAAATATAGTACCAATATCTAAAGATACTCTAGAGGATACATGTATTGGATGTGAAGATTGTGAGAAAATTGTTAGAACTTACTTAACTAAAAATGCTTTTAAATTTATGCTACAGGGAACATGTGTTAAATGTACAAATTTTAGATTAAATACATCAACCTTCACATGTCCCTTTGTAGAGTCAGGAGCATTCTATGTTAGAGTTGATGGTAAGGTAACACCATGCCTATTCTTTTCACATAACTGGAAGATATATTTACAAGGTATTGAGAGAGAAGTCGAGTCTATAATATTTGGAGATTTAAATAATTCAAAACTATTAGACATATGGAGATGCTTAGAATATGTGAAGTTTAGATTTAGAGTCTTTATGAGACAATACCCGTCATGTCTAGATTGTGAATTAGTTGAATATTGCACATTCACAATAAGTAATAGACATGATTGTTGGGGTAATAGTCCATCATGTGCATTTTGCCCATTTGCTAGAGAGTTAGTGTATTGTCCTATCTAGATTATCCATAGTGGTATATCTTCAGGAAATATGTTTGAGAAATTTTCAATACCAAATCTTTCTAAAACTTTCATTAAATGTCTAAACTCTGACTTATCAGGTAGGTATATTCTAGGTTTAATATCTATACATGGTATAACACCCTTAGTAATTTCTTTGATATATTTTCCACATTTTTCACAATAAAAACCTCTAGATCTACCTTTAGATTTTAATGTATGTCCACAATGTGGACATTTAGGATTTCTCAATATTACTAATCTAAACGATAGTGGTCTAAAACCTTCAACATATACATAGTATTCCCCATCTTTCAACTTTAAACCACCCCAAGTTTCTATAATATTTCCTAAAGATTTTTCAATACTTGTTGTAATATCTCCAAGATGTCTATAGGAGAATATACTAATTCTAGTATTAGTCTTACATATGAGATGTCTATCTTCAGTTCTATATTCTTCCTCTACTATTTGAATAATCTTACATGGATTAAATGATCTATCTCTTAAACTTCTTCTCTCTAAATGAATATTTGTACATTGATTTGTTCTATATAACATCCATCCCTCTAAATTATTCTTCAGCAAGTTCAATATTATTGAACCAAGAGATATTACATGTATTGGTGAATCACCTCTAATACCAGCTATTACAGGGTCAGGACCTGTAGGAAATATCAGTATATGTTCACGTTTCTCATCTATGTTTGAAAATGTGTATGGTCTATATACTCTATCTAGAAATTTCATAATTTTAAAATCTATATCTATAGATTTCTTGATTTCAGGATTTCCATAGATTAGTAATTCGAATGTTGAATCTATGTCAGGAATATATCCTAATGATGCAACAGCACCTACAAGACCTCTACCACCAACAGTCTTAATATTAAGTTTTTCACAGATATTCTCAACTATGTCTAATGTTACGACATCAACTATAGCCTTTACATACAGCTTATAGAGTATTTTCAACTTATTAATATCGTATTCTACTAGTGCTATTCCTGGACTTGCCTTACCTCTCTTTTCACGATAATTTTCAACTATGTTTAATATTGTATTTAATACATCCTTATCATTTTCATCACTCTCTATCACTAATTTAACTGCTGCGTTTCCTCTTGTTTTAAATGGTATGTATGGGTTTAATCTAACTAAGTTTGGTATTGGTATTATCTTTATGCTATTCTCGTGCTTTATTAAGTATTTTGCTAATTTATAGGCTACATATGTTGTACATCCTCCAAAATGACTATCGCAATCATCTATGCCAACTATATACTTCACAAATCTCTAATCTTTCTAATTATTTGTTCAGCCTTTATACACTCATCTTTCAATCCTTTCGGAGGTCTAACACCTCTCTGTCCTAGATACTTACCTAGATACTTAGCTTCACCTTCACATTTTAGTAATACTAGATGTAGAAATCTCATACCTGTTCTCAAGATTATTGGATTTGGACTATTATTTACCACTTCTATAGTTAACGTACCTTCAAAACCTGCATCAACAACTGTTGGTGGTATTGAAAGTCCGTATCTTGCTAATGTACTTCTAAGATTACAGAGACCGATAATATTTTCAGGAAGTTTCACATACTCTATAGTTGTTAATAGTACGAAGTTTCTTGGTGGTATGACAATCCTACCATCAGCCTTAACTATTCTAAAGTATTCTGATGCATCATCTATACTGCATGGATCTATTGGAACATTTTCAAGTGAGTATATTGCATACTCATTACCTATCCTTAAGTCAATACCATTTTCACGTATGGAATCTTCAAATAGTGGTTCTATTATAAGTCTTCCAGACTCTATCAATTTTTCAATCTCTGTCTTTGCAAGTATCATCAATACTCATATACTCACTTGAAATATTAGGCTAATATATGCATGTGGAAGATATATCGAGCCGTATAGTTTGAAAATGTCGACAATCTACATGGTCTACTTGTCACTTTGCCAATTTTAAACTTCATTTTTGAATTTATTTTGATATAACACCTTTATAGCTCGTAAGTTATCGAAGTCTTCATGCTTAGTAAGGAGATTCTTGATCAAATAACGAAAGTAGATCCACTAGATGTGTGGAGATTACTCAAAGGTGCTGGTGTTAAATATGTGAAGTTTGTACTATCAGACATATATGGTAGACCAAAATGTGAAATAGTTCAGATAGATGCTGCAAAAGACATATTCACAGGTGGAATGCCATTTGATGGCTCATCAATACCTGCATATGCTACAGTGAATAAGAGTGACTTTGTAGCACTACCAGATTGTAGAAGTGTGTTTATAGAGACTTGGAATGGTGGTAAACTTGCATCAGTATTTCTATCAGTCATTGACGATTCAGGATATCCACATCCACTAGATCCTAGAAATGTCTTGATGGGAGTGTTGAATGAGATTAGAAAGAAGGGTTATGATGTTAAAGCTGGTGTTGAGATGGAATTCTTCATTGTCAAAGTTGTTGATGGTAAACCACAACTTGCAGATCCAGGAGTATACTTTGAAGGTTATAATGTACATATGCAGATGAAGCCTATACTAGAAATACAGACACATTTCGAACTTGCAGGTTTTGGAACATCAAAAGTACATCATGAAGTAGCACCAAGCCAGTATGAGATTAACATACCTGCAGACAATCCTGTAAAGACTGGAGATAAAGTACTCATGTTTAAGATAATGACAAAAGACATAGCAAGACAGTACGGACTTGAGACAACATTCATGCCAAAACCATTCTGGGGTATTAATGGTAGTGGTGCACACACACACTTAAGTATTTACGATATAAAGACTGGAGAGAACCTATTCAAGGCAAGTGAGAAAATTACAGAGATATGTGCATACGCTATTGGAGGAATACTAAAGTATGCACGTGAGATAAGTGCAATAGTTGCACCAACAGTAAACTCATATAAGAGACTAGTACCAGGACATGAAGCACCTACGAGAATAGTTTGGGGATATGCAAACAGGAGTGTACTAGTTAGAGTACCATTCTACAAGAGAAAGATTAACAGAATCGAGTATAGAGAACCAGACCCATCATTCAATCCATATCTAGCATTTGCAGTAATGGCATTAGCAATGATTAGAGGTGTTGAAAATAAGATTGATCCAGGAGCACCAACAGAAGATGTAGCATACGAATTACCAAACGTTCCTGAAACACCAAAACATCTAGGTGAGGCGATAGAGCTATTTGAGAAGAGTGAAATTGCTCAAATGCTTCCACAAGAGATAGTTAAGAAGTATGTAGAATTGAAGAAGAAGGAGTGGGAAAGCTATTGTGAAGCTATTGGAAAGCCATGGGAGGAAACTATAACAACAATAACAAACTGGGAGTATGAACAATATCTACTAGTTGCATAAGTAGGACTAGGGTATAATCTCCGTACTATCTTCAATACCATCTTGAAAAATATCTTCTCTCCTCACAACTCCAATATTTATCAAGTGTCTAATTCTCTCACTAATCTTCAATACATATTCAATACATCTCCTAGTTACATCACATATAGCTTCAAAACCTTCAAAACCCCAATTACGTTCAAAATATGCATATAGACATCTACCACCACAATATTTGAAATATGTACATGATCTACATGGTTCACCAATCTCAACAATCTTCTTAACTCCAGTATACACATCACCAACAATAGCCCAATCTTCACGTACAGCTATTGGACATGCAATAATTCTACCATCACTATTTATGGTGAATGATCTATAACCTGCACCACATGGAACACCAGTAAATGGTTTAAATAGTATAGATGTCAATATTCCAGTTATTGGAACAATCTTCAAAATAGTACCACTCTCAGCATATTGTAGAAACATCTCAACAAGCTTTCTAAATCCAGGAATGTATGATCTATATGCCCAAGATTCAAAATCCCACCTATCACACCATACAACATTGAGTTGCCAATGAATTTTATCAAATAGATTTAATTTTAGTAGATGTGTAACATCTCTATAAATATCAGAATCTTCTGTAACTGTCATTCTAGCAATTATCTCACCTCTAAATCCAATCTTTCTTAAATATTTTACAGAATCTATAACTTTTCTATATACTCCAACACCTCTATACTTATCTGTAATTTCTTCAATACCATCTAGAGATACTAGTACTGTATCTATAAAATTCCAAAACCATCTTGGTATATTCTTTATTAATGTTGCATTTGTTTGAATTATAAATTTTCTAGCATTTATGCTCTTAACTATGTTATACATATCTTCGAAGTTTAGTAGTGGTTCACCACCGTAGAAACATACATTATCTATAGGTCTTATAATACTTCTCAACAACTCTATACTATACTTAACTCTGTATGGCACATACTTCTCAGGAAATGAGCCACCACAGTATCTACATTTTAAATTACATTTTCCTGTTGTTATTATAAACCATAGTTTACGCATTTGTTCTTAATTCAGATTGTTTTTTCTGAAGTTCTTGTAGTAGTCTTAATGCTTTTCTAACAACTTTTCTAATAATCCACCTCTTCTCAATTGTACCGTATAGCTTTATTGCAAGTTTTCTAAGGCTACCAACCTCTAATAATTGTCTTAGCAGTCTCTTCTCCTCTTCTGTTAATGGAACATTGTAATATAGTGCTAGTCTTGCAATTTCTACAGGACTCAACTTAGCATTAACTTCATCATCAGATAAGTCTAAATATTCTAAAATTTTTAATTCTAATATTGTTACTGGTGTATTTGGATTTAATTTTCCATATATCTTTGAAAGTTCTTTAATAAGTTGTCTTCTATTTTCAAAACCGTCAAGTTTTGCATCTTCATCTGTAAGTTCTGAAATTTTCTTATATATCACATTTACAATTTCTGCTTTTGCAACTACTTTACCTGCACTATGTATATATACTTCTCTAAATTTTGGTTTTACAATTCCTACTCTTATAGTTCTAGCTATACCACCAACACCACATTCGAGAATTTTCTTAATGTATGTAGATCTCAGCATTAAGTGTCTTCCTAAATATACTACTCTCTTCATGTAGTCGACTCTTAGTCTATGTATAGTAATTCCTTTATATACCATTTCTCAACTATGATACATGACTAGAGAGAAGATAGTGAATATTTTGAGGATTATGTCCTTTGTTAGCTGTATAGTGTGTATAATATATATGATATTTGTAGGTGGATTAGTAACATACTTCCTAATTGAAGGTGTGAAATTTGGATCACTTTCAGGTTTTAGATCTATGATATATGCAGCAATTTGTGTACTCTCATTTACAGCTACTGTAAATATTGCATATGTAGTATTGAGGAGTGAAGAATCTACCACAAGGAGAAGATAGGGTCATACTTATAAATCGTGTAGATACATCGTCAATACTTGGTGAATAATCTGGAAACAGATTAGACATATTCTCAGGATATGTATTGAGATGTCCTAGATGTGGAAGAGAGTATGAACCAGATCCGTATAAGTTTAAATGTGATGTATGTGGTGAACTTCTAGATGCAATACTAGACTTATCTGAAGTTGAGCTAGATCTTGCCAAGATTAGAGAAGAGAGATGGATTGGTGTATGGGCATTTAGACCGCTATTACCGAAAGTTAGAGAGATAGTAACGTTGAGAGAAGGTAATACACCGCTATTAAAGTTGAATAGAATCCCCGGTAAGGTTTATGTAAAATTTGAAGGAGCTAATCCAACAGGATCATTTAAAGATAGAGGTATGACTATAGGTGTATCAATTGCAAAATCTATAGGTTCTAAATATGTTATTGTTGCATCAACAGGTAATACAGCTGCAAGTGTTGCAGCATATGCTGCACGTGGTGGATTAACATGTCTAGTAGTTGTACCTAGAGGTGGTATTGCACGTGGCAAACTTGCACAAGCAATACTTCATGGTGCTAAAGTTCTAGAGGTTGAAGGCAATTTTGATAAAGCACTATCCATAGTTTTAGAAACATTATCGAAAATTGGTAAGAGAGAACTATTATACCCATTAAACTCTATAAATGTTTGGAGACTTGAAGGTCAGAAGACTGCCGCATATGAGATCTATCTAGATATTGGAGTTCCAGATTATGTGATAGTTCCCGTTGGAAATGCAGGTAACATATATGCAATATGGAAAGGTTTTGAGGAACTGAAAAGTTTAGGACTTATAGATAGAGTACCAAAGATGATTGGTGTACAGGCTGAAGGTGCATCACCAATAGCCAAGGCGTGGAAGATGGGTCTAGAAGAACCACTATTCACAAATTCGCCAAATACAATAGCATCAGCTATAAGAATTGGAAAACCTGTAAATTGGTATAGAGCTTGGAGAGCTGTGAAGTATAGTGGTGGAACATTCATAACAGTTACAGATGAAGAGATAATAAATGCACAGAAAATGCTTGGACTTGAAGGTATTGGTGTTGAACCAGCAAGTGCTGCAAGCTTAGCAGGATATCTAAAACTTCTAGATGAGGGTACTATAGGTAGAGATGATACATGTGTTCTAATAGCTACAGGACATGGATTGAAAGATCCAGACACAATACTTAGACTATCATACTCGCCAACAATATTAAACACAGTTTCAGAGTTAGTTAATTTAGTAATATCTGGAAGAATATAGCATACACATGAAGACTAGACCTAAAGTATCTATAGTAGGTTCAGGTAGAGTAGGAACTGCATGTGCAATATTTCTAATGATGAGAGGAATCTGTGATATACAACTTATAGATATAGTACAGGGACTACCACAAGGAGAGGCGCTAGATATTGCACATGCAGCATCAATATTGGGTATAGACGTAGATATTGAAGGATCAAACGATATGAAGGATATCTATGGCTCAGATATAGTTATCATAACAGCAGGATTTGCAAGAAAGCCAGGAATGACTAGAGAAGAGCTAGCTATAGAGAATGGAAAGATTGTGAAATCAATATGTGAAAAAGTTAGAGAATACGCATCAAATAGCATAGTTATAGTCGTTACAAATCCTGTAGATATAATGACACACCTAGCCTTGAAAGTTCTAGAATTTCCAAGAGAAAGAGTTATTGGATTTAGTGGTATACTAGACTCAGGAAGATATAGATACTACATAGCTAAGAGATTGAACATATCTACAACATGTGTAGAAGCATATGTTATAGGACAACATGGTGAAATGATGGTTCCAGTAATATCACAAACAAAAGTTTATGGTATTCCAATTAGAAAGATATTGAATGATGATGAGATTTTACAAATTTGTGAAAAAGTTGTAAAGTCTGGAGAAGAGATAATAAAATTGAAAGGTTGGAGCGCATCTCATGCAGTTGGTGCAGGAGTTTCAGAGCTTGTAGATACAATTATAAGAGATAGAAAGAGAGTACACATAGTATCAACATTACTAAAAGGAGAGTATGGTGAAGATGATGTTGTTGCTGAAGTACCTGCACTAGTCGGATCTAGAGGTGTTGAGAAGATTATTGAGATAGAACTTGACAATCTTGAGAGAGAGAAGTTTAGAAAAGCTATAGATTGGATTAGAAATATTTGTGAAAAAGTATTTGAGAAAGTACTACCTAGCTAACCTTCACCATAGCTATCATCTAGAGATATCTTATTATTAACAACATGTTCCATATTACTTATAATTTCTTTAGCATTTTTATAAAACTCTTCTAATTTCTCATTAAGCATTTTCTTAATTTCATCAAGACTTTTTGGATAGTATACATATGTGTAACCTCCAGATCTTGATAATGTTTGTCTTCTAATTATGAAGTTTGATTTATGTAATTTTAATATTGTTCGCTCTATAGCACTTCTAGATTTACCTAATAGTTGAGTTAATTCACTAACAGTTAATGGTTCTCCGGTTTTTCTATAAATCTTAAGCATGAATAAGTATATGTCAAAATCGCACTGTGAAAGTCCTGTCAGGGTTCGGAGAATCTCGTAGAACTTCAACATATTCTCTCTAGTTTCAGCAACGTTTATAATAGTCATGTCTGATCTCCAGAGGATATTCATGTGTATGAGAAATTAAAGCATATATTTTATTCGAAATTTCGAACATGGGTGTCATTATCATAAAGTTTCTCTAGTAATGTTCATTTTTCGACATGTAGTGTGGATATAGTATACATATCTACTATACCAAACGTTTATAAGCTAACAATATTTAAGTATTAAATGTCATGCCGGAGATACGAATCGAAGAAGTACCACCCTCTGAACAACGAAGATTTGAAAGAGTTGGTCTCCATAGCCATATTAAAGGTCTAGGTGTTCGTGATGGAAAAGTACAATTTATGGCAGATGGATTTGTAGGACAGATAGAGGCAAGAGAGGCAGCATACTACGTTGTTAAGCTTATTAAAGAGGGAAAGTTTGGAGGTAAAGCAGTACTCATAGTTGGACCTCCAGGAACAGGAAAGACGGCAATAGCTATAGGTATTGCTAGAGAACTTGGACCAGATACACCATTTGTACAACTTTCAGGTGCTGAAATTTACAGTATTGAGGTGAAGAAGACAGAATTCTTAATGAGAGCTTTAAGAAGAGCTATAGGTATTAGAATTAGAGAGAGGAGAAAGGTGTATGAAGGTGTTGTTAAGAGTATAGATTTTAGATATGGTAGACATCCATATAATCCATATCTTCAAATACCTGTGGGAGCAACTATAAGATTGAAAACTAGAGATGATGAAAAGACTTTGAGAGTACCTGAAGAAGTTGCTGTACAACTCATAGAGCTTGGAGTTCAGGAAGGTGATATAATAATGATTGATGCAGAGACTGGTAGAGTTATTGTTGAGGGTAGATCTGAGGAGGAGGCATCAGAGAAGTATGACATAACTGTTAAGAGGAGAGTAGAAATACCTAAAGGACCTGTATTTAAGGAGAAGGAAATTGTAAGATTCTTCACACTTCACGACCTAGATATGTATTTTGCAAGACAGCAAGGTCTTGTATCTGCAATGTTATTTGGATTTGCAATTGAGGAGAGAGAAATACCCTCAGAAATTAGAAAAGCAACAGATGAACAAGTTAGAAAACTTATAGAGGAAGGTAAGGGTGAGCTAGTTCCAGGAGTCTTGTTTATAGATGATGCACATATGCTAGATATTGAAGCATGGGCATTCTTATCAAGAGCTATGGAGAGCGAATTATCACCAATAATAATACTTGCAACAAATAGAGGTTTAGCAAAGGTTAGAGGAACAGATGAAGTATCACCACATGGAGTACCATTAGACATGCTTGATAGATTAATAATCATAAAGACAAGACCATACACAGAGGAAGAAGCTAGAGAGATAATTAAGATTAGAGCTAGAGAAGAGAAAGTAACATTAACAGAAGATGCGTTAGAAGCATTAACAAAGATAGCATTAGAACACAGCTTGAGATATGCAATACAACTACTAGCACCAGCACAGGTAAGAGCAAAAGAACTTGGAAAAAGCAAGGTAGATAGAGAAGATGTAGAGTATGTAAAGAAGCTATTCATGAGTGTTAAAGAGAGTGTAGAGTATGTAAAACAGTATGAACACCTACTACTGAAATAGACAACATACCTTAACTATACCTTAGCTATAACTATAGTAGTATACGTATTTAGCTCTAAATCCATTCCAGGAATAAATAATAATTTCATACGAATTCTTCTCAGAGAGAGTACAGCTTATTGGAATTACAGTACTATTGTGTGGAGGTACTACTATGTAGAATGTAGAATTACACACCACAGTATACGTGTCAGGATTCGTTATATTAAGAACTAGACCCTCAATTAATGTTACAGGTACTGTTCCAGTATTAAGAACATACACGTAGACTTTACCCGATGAGTAATTAACAGCAGTGATTATGAAAGATTTAAGTGGGGTAAGCCTAGCTGCTTCTGATACAGAACCTGAAACTAGAGGTGCTAAGTACATGTATATTATTGGAATTAATACACCGACTATGGCTAATAGTAGTACTGCTCCTACAATATTTTCTAGACCTCTTTCTACGTGTTTAGACTTTCTGAAGCTATACTTCATCTCGCTATTAAGTATCTACGTATCTCTAAAATGCTTTTCATGGCTGATAGAGAGAATGTTTTTATACTTAGACAATTCGTGTTTTGTGATGTCTCGTGAAGGTGTTGCACCAGTACCTGAGGGAGAGTTTCTAGTTCCTATTGAGAAGTACATGTTTGCAGGTGTTAGACTTGGTACTAGAGTTTCAAATGCATATCTTGAGAAGAGAGGATTCATATTCTCTGTAAGACATGATGGATTGAGAATATTCGATATTAGGAAGATTGATGAACGTATTAGAGTTGCTGCAAAGATGATAGCTAGATATGACCCATCTAAGGTAGTTGTAGTATCTGCAAAACCATATGGTTGGAGACCTGTAGAGATGTTTTGTAAATTTACTGGCTGTAGAGCAATAACTGGAAGATTCATACCTGGAACATTTACAAATCCAAGAGCATCATACTATATAGAAGCTGAACTACTAGTAGCTACAGATCCTAAAGTTGATACACAGGCAATTACAGAAGCTGCACAGCTAGGCATACCTATAATAGCTCTAGTAGATACAGACACACCACACCACTACGTTGATCTAATAATACCATGCAATAATAAGGGTAGGAGAAGTCTAGCATTAATATATTGGCTACTTGCAAAGCTAGTACTAATTGAAAGAGGAGTATTAAAACCTGGTGAAGATCTACCAGTACCACCAGAAGAATTTGAAACAAAGTTTAGAGAAATTGAATAACAATCTAGAAGAGATATTTGAAACAGAGGAATATGTAGTATATATTGAAAGTTCTGGAGATGTAGATAGGAAGTTACTAGTAAAACCAAGAAAATGTCTAGATACTGAAGTAAAAATATTCAGTAAAGATTTTAGAAAAGTAATACTACTATCAATACTATTAGCTAAAAGTGGATTTACGGTATGTGTTGAGAGATGTGAATATAGAGATTACAACACTATAACTATCGATCACATAATCTTAGACTATTGTGATAACAATTTTAAACTAATATGCAAAAACTCTACACAATACTTAGATAATAATTTAACAATTGATAATATACTTAAACTAGTTAATGAGATTAAAAAATGTAGAGATCGTGAGAATACCACTCTTCATAGAGTTTAATAATAGAAAGGTTTTAGTCCTTGGTGGAGGTGAAGTTGGAACACATAGAGCTAAGAAATTTCTAAATGCGGGTGCTAGAGTTGTAGTACTTTCAAGAGAATTTACAGACGAATTAAAAGAGCTAAGTAAGGAGGGTAGATTAACACTATATCAGGTAGATTTGACAATTAACAACATATCATTTCTAGAAGCATGGATAGCATGGGCTGACCTTGTAGTATACACGATACCTAATAGAGATATTGCAGAAATCGTTAGACAACTATGTAGAAGATATAACAAACTTCTAAATGATGCAACAGATGTGAGATATGCAGATGTTGTAGTACCACTTGAAGGACAGATCGATAGTATTAGAATTGCAGTAACTACAGAAGGTAGAAGTAGTACATTTGCAAAAATATTGAGAGATTGGATTATAGAACAGATTAGACATAGTGAAAATATTAAGAAACTTGCAGAAGCATGGTTTAAAGCTAAGAATATCATAAAAAGTGAAGTTAAAGATCCAAAAATTAGAATGAAAATATATAGAACACTCATGAATAGTGAAGAATTTCAAAAAATAGCTATAACAAAAAATATTGATGATGTAGAGAGGTATGTTAGAGAGGTAATTAGACAAATTTTATCGAAGGATTTAAATATTTGGAAATGAGTGTATACATATGGTAGATGTATTAGAAGAAATCAAAAAGAGGTGGAAATGTCCAAAATGTGGAACATCAGATCCATACATAAATGAACATTCATTTACTGGAAGTGGACTATCAAGACTATTAAATTGGCAAGCATATACGTATATAGCCATAACCTGCAGACATTGTGGATATACAGAATTTTACAATAAGGAAATACTTACAGGTAAGAAAGACACTCTAATGCAGATATTAGACTTGCTTTTCGGAACTTAATACTACTTTCGATAGTCCAAGCTTAAAAATGCAAATTCCAACAACATGCTTTCTCTCTCCACTTGCTGAAATTCTGAACCTTAAAGCCAGTGCTCTGTGTGGAAGTCTACAACTCTCATCGTATAGTATAAATTTGAAAACATATGTACCTCCAGTAATAGACCTTCTAACTATTATATGAATACTTGTCTGATTGTAGTGTATTGAAAATATATTTTTAAAATAACTATACACTATAGGTATTATATGTATATTTGAAACATCGTTATCTAATTTGTTAAGTAAGTCTATATCAATACGGTCTATAGAGTATGTTGAGTGAAACGCTGCTCTAAATACTATAACACACCTACTGATATGGTCTATATATATAATAGTGCTGAAATGTTTTGACTTAAATGCTGAATATATCAATCCCTTATTAACATTCTTTAGATATTCATACTCTACAACACTACTCGCAGTACATATCTTCGGTATTACTGACGTAAGAACTATGAATGTGATTACGATAGGCAATATTGTAAGTATATACAACTTAACACTTTTAGAATTATCTAAACCCATGGTCTGTATAGGTCTAGAATGTATTTAAACTCTACTTTATGGTAGAGATATCGTGAGTGATGAAAACTCCCCAGTATGATTGATGATTAAAATTCCTTTAGCTGATAGAGATTGGTTTTTTAAATAGATTAAAAATATTTTAACTGACCCCACTTCCTCGAGAGGTCGGTAGCCCCGACCTCGATGAGAGGAAGGTCCGTCGGGCCGAGAGACATATTTATAATATTTCAATGATCTTAGCATTTAACTTTAACTGAGTATTATCGAGAAGTTTAGTACAATCATAATCTGACCTCTCGATATTGTATGTTATCACTACTCTAACTAATGGACTTATGTTTATACCAATTAGACATCTATCATTTATAAGTTCAGGAACGTTATTTTGTAAGAATTCTATATATGATTGAGATATATCATCTATAACTAGCATATCGACTACGAGATAGTTTAGAAATAGTTTTACATATTCTGAAGATTTTAAAGGAGATTTTCCCTTAATATAATCTTCAATTACTTTTGATGTTTCTGGATATCTAGTTCCTATATACTCTATCTTAATACTCTATCTTAGAATCATCTGAAAATAATAATAATAACATTGAAAATGCAGTTATTAAATTCTTAAAAATTTCAACTTAGTACGTAGAAGTATATCTCTAGGTCTTATCGCTGGCTTTGATGCAAATGTTGCAAGTGCAGATAATGTATTGAAGTACCATACAAGTGTTGTATATACTTCCTTAGCAATATCCTCACCTCTCAAATATAGGTATATATAATACTTCTCAAGTCTTGTACGTACTTCATCTATAAGATTTGCTAAATCTGTAGAACTTTTAACAACTTTAAAAACATTTATAAATTCTCTCCCTAAAACTTCAGCCTCTAATTTTGCAAATTTTTCAAAAATATTCTCCTCAATAAATCCTCTATACTTCAATATAATTGATACATTTCTCGGAGTTATAGCAATATGAGTAGGAAGTTCACAATACTGTACTTTAACACATTTATAAACATTGAACATGTATTCACTACAACCTTCTTCTAATCCATGCATAGTTCTTATTATTTTAATAAGTTCATGACTCTGTTCCTGACCCACTAAGTTATGTTCTATACTCCTAAATTCTGAAGACATGTCATAGAGATTTATAACTCATTTTAAAAATTAACTATTGCAGTACGATAACTCTCTCCTCTCAAAAATATGGTTAGTCAATGCATATTATAGTACTATGAACTTATATATAGACTCTAACAAATTATAACATTAAGATTCTTACTTCTATAACAATTTAAAAGTACTTTATAGTGATGTTTTAACTTCTTTCTATACTCCTTGGGCAATTTTTGTATGAACGATATAGCTATATATTTATCAGATAATTCTTCAAGTTTATGTAGTAGTTCATAGATGTCATTACAAATGATGTTATATCTCTTTAGATCATATATTGTTGCTTTCTTTAAAATTCTGTCACTATTCATTAGATATATACCACAGCAATCTTCTGCATTTTTCAGAATGTTTATATGAGGATCTTTACACGTAGCAACACTTATACCATATCTATCACATTCTTCCAGTATCTTATTTAATATATCTCTAAACCATTCATTACATGGTTTTAGTATATTCTTTGTAATTTCTGAGTATGGTATCCATCTAACGTTGTGTAGATCTTTAACTATTTTTGAGAGGTTTATAAGTACTTGTCTTGTGAGTCTTATAGGTTCTAAAATTATGTGTCTTATAGATTTTTGATAACATATTTTTATAAAATCCACATACTCGTACTCGCATACTCCAGGTATTAGTGGTTGATATCTTACTACGGTAGGTATTCCATAGCTTTTCAATATATCTAACATCTCAAGTCTCAATTCAGGATTTGGAGCTTTTGGTTCTAATTTTCTTGATAATTCTTCATTAATCGTACATATTGAGAGTTGTATTAATACTAGTCTTCTATCATGTAGTTTCAGTATTTGATTTAATATATCTTCATTCCTTAGCATGTGTATGTTTTTCGTATTTATTATCAGTGGTACTTCATATTTTATACATAGTTTTAATATGTGCAATGTTCTTAATATTGACTTTTCTTGAAATGGTTCTACAAGTGTTGACATTCTAAATATTGGTATCTTATTGAACCTCTGTGAGATATGTTGTATAAACTTTCTAAATTCTTCTATATGTCTCTTTGTTATGTTTATATTCTCAATTCTATACCAATTTGCATAGCAGTAGATACATGAATTTTCACATGATGAGTCTACTTCAATTCTAAATATAGAGTAGCAGTATGTGCTTATTATTGATGATGGATTTATTATCAGTGTTGTCACGTGTGTTCTTCTTCAGATACTGGGTATATGCAGTATTTTAGAGATAACACACCTTTCAGTCCCTCTAGCTGGTTTGCAAGCTCTTTAACATCTTTCAACTTTCCCTTAACTGCCACAACTTCCATACACATTGTCTTGCTTACATGTATGTGCATTGATGCTCTAATTATATTATCATACTGATGTTGTAGTATCGTTAGTTTAGTATCTGCTTCATAGTGACCTGTCTCGTATAGTACGATAAGAACTCCACATACAATATCCTCATCTCTACCTAATACCCATGACTTATCCATTATGTATGACTCAATTGCTGATGTTATCACATGACTGCGTGTTGTATTAAGCTCTTTAGCAAGTTTATCAACTAGATCTAAAATCTCCTTCTTTATAGATATGCTAGTTCTTACTGTAGACATTTCTTCAATGTACTACTACTATCCTAGTTAAAACAATATCGATACTGTTCAGATATGTTGTATGAATGATAGATATAAAAACCTAACATATTCTTGGTACAAGTACGCCTCTTAAAGGTTCTACTATTCTAAGTCCTGAAGATGATGTTCTACAGATGACCATTCCTCTATACTTCTCACTCTCACGAACTTCGCCAATTATAGATGCATATTCAAAACCCATATTTCTCAAATCTTCTACAATATTCTCAGCAACTTCAGGATCTGCAGATATTACCATAACACCTTCACATGCAAGATACATTGGGTCTATACCTGCAATTTCGCAGAACTTTCTAACTTCAAATCTTATAGGTATATTCTTCTCATCTACAATTATGACCTTACCTGACTCTCTAGCCCACTCATTTAGCACTGTTGCAAGACCACCTCTAGTTGGATCTCTCATAGCATGTATATGTTCACCATACTTCTCAACTAGTCTAAGTATTGGCTTTACTAGACATCTACAATCACTCTTAAGTCCATACTTCTCAGCATCAATACCTTGCTGAAGTGCCATAATCGTAACACCATGCTCAGCAATTGGTCCTGTTACTATTATCTTATCACCACTCTTCAAATTTTTATCGATTATAGGTTTCTCAGTAATACCAATACCTGCTACTGTAATTACAATTTTGTCAAGTTGTCCTCTAGGCATAACTTTCAAATCACCACCTATAAGTGCAACATCTTCCTCCTTGATAACCTCTATGAATGATCTTAAAATTTTATCAACAGTGTCCATATCAGTACCTTCTTCAATAATTACAGCATCTAGAACAGCTACAGGCTTTGCACCCATAGCAACAACATCATTTAATGTTCCTGATGCTGCAAGTTTTCCAAGATCACCACCTGGGAAGAATATTGGATTTACAGTATATGAATCTATAGATACTACAATATGTACATTTCCAACCTTTATACATGCACCATCATCTAAAATATCTAATCCGAAGCCCTCAGGTGTTTTATAGAGTTTTTCAGGAACTTTTGAAAGTATTAGAGTTCTTAGAAGTTCCATAGTTTTCTCTCCACCTGATCCATGTGCTAGAACAATACTCATACCTATACATGATATACATGTCTGACTATTAAATTGAACCTTTATGAAGAATATTGAAAATACTTAAGAAATGGTTAAGTAACAATGTACAAGGGCTAAGCACTAGTAGGTAAGACTTAATTTATATGTAACCTGTTAAAATGTGAGAGCTCTATGTCATCAACAGGAAATAAAGATAGCATTATTCTCAAAATTGAGCCCATTACTAGAATTGAAGGTCATCTAGGTCTTTTCGTTAAAGTTAGTAGAGAGGGAAAGACTGAAGATGCATTTACTATTGCAATAATGTTTAGAGGTTTTGAAATTATTCTAAAAGGAAGAAGACCAGACGCAGCAATATTTGTAACTTCTAGATCTTGTGGTGTTTGTGGTGCTGCACATGCTAATGCTAGCGTTCTTGCATGTGACATGGCTTTAGGTGTACCTCCAACACCTCTAGCAGCAGCTCTTAGAAATCTTGCATATGCGATGACAGACTATACCTATGATCACTCAGTACTTCTAAGTTTACTAGAAGGACCAGACTACTCAGAGTATATTCTCAAGTATACTCATCCTAAACTTCTCGAAGAGACTAAGTCTATAAAATGTCCACTTGCAGATTTTCATGGATATAAGACATTCTACGATATGGAGTGTGGTTGGAATCCAATTCCAAAGCCTGGACTTACATATGCTCTATGTGTATACTATCAGAGACTTGCTAAAGAAGCTGGATCGTTAATATATGGAAAATATGCACATCCAGCAACACTTGTACCAGGCGGAGTATGTTTTGACAATAAGTATCTTCAGAAACTATTCTCATACTATTTAGAGAGGTTGATATACCTCACAATGTGGGTTAAGTTCCTAATTGCACAATGGATAGACATGCTATACCTATACTACACACATGTTGAAGTTAAACAGACAGGTAAGACATATGCTAGATGTCAAGGAATAACATATGATCCAGCAATAATGTTATCAGCAGGACTTTTTGAAAATCCAACAGCAGAACTATACCTCAGAGAGGAAGACATGATGGATTATGCAGAAGTCTATCTTGGAATTGATGATGCATATAGTTTAAGATTGTTTAAGCCTGGACTTGCAGTTGGTAACAATCTAGTGTATAGAAACTTCACAGATCTACAACGTAACATGGTTGAACTACTAACATCAGGATACTACTGGGGATTACCAGAATTGATGGGTAGGTATGTTGTTGGTACAGATCCAGCAGGTAAACCAATTGCAAATGGTGTTGAAGAACTTGTACCATACCATGAGTGGAATAAGGAGACAATTCCAAATCCAGGACCACTACCTAAGATTCCAGAGGTTTGGGAAGGAGAGCCATATAGCTGGTGTGCAGAACCTAGAATGGTACTTCCAGATAGAACATTAGTACCATTTG
>CAZNTG010000005.1:0-19328 GCA_964575955.1 uncultured Thermoproteaceae archaeon | reverse complement strand
ATTCCAAATCCAGGACCACTACCTAAGATTCCAGAGGTTTGGGAAGGAGAGCCATATAGCTGGTGTGCAGAACCTAGAATGGTACTTCCAGATAGAACATTAGTACCATTTGAGGCAGGTCCAATAGCGAAGTTGTGGGTTAATGCCTTAAGAAGAGAGGAGATTGCTAAAACTTTTGAAGAAGCACCAATGGTTTCAAGTGTTATTAAGATAAAGCCAACACTAACAGGATCATTCCCATTTAAGCCAGAGGTAAGTGCACGACATGGATATACAATAATACTACCACCATATAAAGACCTTGTAAAACTTGCAATTGATTTAGCAAGTGAAGCTAAGAAACTCTTAAGTGAAGCTGGACTTCCAACAGACTCAATAGACATTAGCAAGCCAAAGACACCTCCACTACTAAACATACCTGGACTACTAGATCAAGAATTACCAGTATGGTGGTGGAATGAGATTTCAACAACACTATTCAGACTATATGGTAGAGCTGTATCGCTAGTAATGGCTGTTGTTGCAGCATGGTGGACTCTTGAAAAGCTACTTGAAGTATATAGAGAAGGATTGTATAAAGGTGTTGGTAGGAAATGGATAAATAGACCTGGAAGACCTTGGAAATATCCTTCATATCCAATGTTTGCTGTTGGTGTTGGTTGGTTGGAGGCTCCTCGTGGTGCTGTTCGTCATTGGATTGTTGTTAAGGATGGTAAGATAGCAAACTATCAATATCACGCACCAACATCAGGAAACGCAACACCTAAAACACAGATGAAGTTTGTCTGGGATGTAATAAAGGCTAATGTTAAAGCACCAACAAACATAAAAGGTGCATATATAGAGTCAATCCAATGCTTAATAGGTCCATATGAGGCAGCTGCATATAATACATATGTGACAGAGGAGTTACCACCAGATGAGTGGACTGGTGTTGACTATGTACGTGCATTAAGAAGCTTTGACCCATGTATAGGATGTGCAGTACATCTAGAACTTGCAGGTAGGAAAATAAGAAAGTACATATCACCAATAGCGTGGTCTCCATGAGTAATGAGGAAGAATTTGTAAAATTTGTAAAAACTATAGTTAAGACATATCTAGAGATTAGAAAAGCTGTTGAAGATATTGAGACAGAGATTATAAATGCATTAATAGAACCTATAAAAAATCTTGAAAGAAAATACACAGTTAGAAGACTTATTAATGAAATTCTTGAAGATCTTGAGAAGAAATAACACATCTATAAACACAATCCCACCTATCTTCGAAATAGTACTCTATATTCAATATCTGTAATATCTTTCTAAATGCCTCAATAACACTACTAACACACTTCTCAGTTATCTTATCAAGCATTTTAAGATTTTCAGGTTTAAATAATATTAAGTATATATCACAATTCTTAGAAAACATCTTTAAGTATAGTGCAATATCAATTATTGAGAATGAGTGAGAATATTTATTTAAAGTCATACTTTTTAACTCTTCAATATTTTCATTATCTAAATCAGATATTCTATATATTTCATATCTATTCTCTATATTTCCTGAATCTATAATTATGATTTTGTCATAGTTTTCCTGTTGTACTATTGTTATTATATCTAAAATTTTTGTCTCTAATGGATATACATGTACCATGTCTCTATATTCGTCTCTAACTATGTTAGAGATACAGTGTACAAATCTTGTTCCAATACCCTCATCTGTGAATAATGTATTTCCGAGACCTATAATTGCTATTTTCATTATTTTTCTGAAATGTTATGGTAGGTTAATACTTTATATCTGTACACTAGTTATATTAGGCGTGGAGCTAACTAGGAGAGAGTTCCTGAAGGCTTGTCTAATGGCAGCTCTTGCTGGAGGTATTGTGATGTTGTTGAGAGATAAGATTACTCCCATAGTTAAGGCACTTGAGAAGTATGAGGGTAGTGTTGATCCTCTTGAAATTTATTGGATTGAATGTGCTGACTGTGCTGGTGACACTATAGCACTTCTAGATGCTACAATTGTGTCAAGTTCAATAGTTTCAAAATTCCTCCTCGAGAAGTTTAATCTAGGTTCAGAACTTAAGCTTGCATGTGGATTAACTTTAAACATTAAAGAACTTGCAAAGAAAGGTCTTGGATGGTGGGTTCCACCACTAAATTCTGACTTAGTGTATGTACTTCTAGGTCTTGGTGTTGGATTAGTAGCACATGACACTGTTAGACCTGAGTGGGGTGAAGCTATAGAGATCTTAGGTAAGTATATCAAACCTCACTACCCAGCTGTATATGTAGAGTTCTTTGAAGATCTAGTTAAGAGAATTATGGAGGGTAAACCTCCAGTATATGCACTAGTTCTTGAAGGTGCACTTACAGACGAAGTATTTTACAAGAAGTATCATAATGGTTGGAATGCTATTTTAGGTGAGAAAGTTGTTAATGGTAAGAGAGTACCATGTACAATAACTGAGTGGTTCTACAAGTTCTGTAAAGGTGCTGTAGCAGTTGTCGGTGTTGGTACATGTGCATGTTATGGTGGATTACCATCAAACTATGCACCTGACACATACAAATTTGTTCTAAGCTATGCAGCATCTCACTCACCATCAGGAGCTATGGGCATATTTCCAGATCCATTAAAAGGACAGCCAGGATTTGTTAAGAAATATCTAGAATATGCTGAGAAGGGTATACTTCAGGAAGTTTGGGAGTGGAGTGAGGAGGAGGTTAAGGTATTTAAAGATGCTCTAGTTCCATACTACAACTTCATATTTAAGAAAGTTCCACCATCAATATCTTGGAAGGCTAGTAGTAAGATTGCAGTTGCAGTTCCTGGATGTCCAGCAAATGGTAATGCAATATCTCTAACACTTGCATACTTACTAATAAAGTATTTGAGAATTGTAATTCCTGAGCTTAGAGAGATTGTTGATGCAGTTACAGAGCTTGATGAATATTGGAGACCTAAGTATGTAGCTATTAAAGTTAAGGGTGAAGAGATTATTAGAGTACCACTGTTTGGATATAAGCTACATGCACCATTAACGATCGAGGGTAAGTATATCACAGGTACTGGTGTTAAAGCATCACTATGTGCTGGATGTCCAAGATATAAGGAGTATATGGCTAGTAGATTAAAGGCATATCCAGCAGATGGATCAGGATATTGTCTATACAGTGTTGGTTGTAAAGGTCCTGTAAGTACATGTCCATGGAATGCTCTTGGATGGATAATAGACTACGATCCAGTTACTGGAGAGTTTGAGTTTGGTGAAGAAGCACCCGGTGCATGTACTAAGACAGGTGCTCCATGTATTGCATGTGTAATGCCAGGATTTAGCGATGCTTATGAACCATTCTTCGAAGCTGCAGCAGCTCCAAGAGTTGCTCAAGGTACTCTAGAAGCACTTGCAAATGTTCTAATACCAGCAGCTGCAGGTGTTGGTGCAGCATTTGCACTACGTGAATATGTTAAGAAGAAGAGAAGTGAAGCTGAATCAACTACTTCATCGGGACAAGAGTCCTCCGAGGAAAAGACTCAAAAATCTTAACAGGATAACTATATTGTGGATCTCTTAAGCTTCGTACTCTGGTACCTCTCAATACCGACAGTAGCAATCTTTGTTGGAGGTCTAGTATACAAGGTTATGAGATATGCACTACTAGCTAGAATACATGTACCAAAGCCAGAGTTTAGATGGAGAGAGAAGGCAATTAAGAAAGGATCATTCTGGGATATAGGATTTTGGCATTGGATTAAGGAGATAATAATGGTGTTTCTAAGACCAATAATATGGTGTGCTAGATCAAACGTTCTAGACCTCGTTGGTGGTCTACTATTCCTACACATATTCGGCATAATACTAATACTATTCCTAGTTGGTACACATGTAGCAATATGGCTAAACTACATGCCATATCTAAAACTTGGAGCATTAAGTCTAGTACCTGCAGCTGTAGCTATTGAAAAATTCTGGTTTGGACTATGTCTAGCAGTTAAGTATAGTGCAGGTGTTGAACATCTAAGTCCATGGGGATTACTCACATATGCAGGTAATGCATACATGCTAGCACTTATAGTAATTGCAGCAATAACATACAAATTTGTTGATCATCTAGTTAAGGTTAAGAGACATATAATAAATATAAGACCAGGAGATTTTGCAGCATTACTACTCCTACTAGCAGTAGTATTGTCAGGATTTGCAGCAGCATTCTCACCAATAACAACACCAATAACAGTTCAGAGATTTCTACTAGGACTACATGTACTATTTGGAGAGATATTCTTCATGGTACTACCATTCACAAAGTTTTCACACTTCGTATTTGGCTACTGGTACGGTAAGATTCATGAATTATACGATACATATGCTAAGAGAGGTGTGTAACCATGATGGCTCTAGAAAGTAGAAAAGATCTAGATAAAGCCTTTTGGAGACTTAGCAAGTATATAGAATCTAACATAATACACTACGTAGAGAATTGTATTAGCTGTGGAATATGTTATGAGATATGTCCAGCATTTCATATAGATAAGAGATATGCACCTGCACCTATAGGTGAATGGTTTAGAAGATTCTATCGTAGATATATGAATCCTATAGCTAGAGCACTTGGAAAACTTGCACATGCATACCCATTAACAAGAGAGAATCTCTTAAAGGCAAGAGAATACGCGTATAGATGTACAAACTGTGCAGCATGCTACATGGTGTGTGCGGCTGGAATTGATAGTGGAACACTAGCATTAATGTGTAAAGCACTTATAGATAGTGCAGGACTAACACCACAGGCAGTTAAGGTATTAGAAGAGCTTGAAGCTACTAGAAAATACATAACACCAAAAGTTGAGGAACTATATGCTAAATTCCAGGAAGAATTGAAGAAGTATGTACCTGAAGTGTCTGTAGGTGAGAGAGATAGGACAGCCTACATACCTGTAAGTATTGTAGATCTAGTATTTGGAAAAGATGCATTAATATCAACAATTAGAGTACTTGAGAAAATTGGAATAACATGGACATTACCTAGAGAACCTGTAGGTATTAGACCACCAATGGGGTATGTTACAGGTAATTTTGCAGAATTTGCATCACTTGTAAGAAGAATCTACCTAGAAGCTAAAGAGCTTAATGCAAAGATGATACTTGTAGTAGATTGTGGATATACATACCCAGCCTTAAGATTTGAAGGACCATACATAGCAGAGATTGAGCAGCCATGCAAAATTATGAGTGTTGTAGAACTATTTGAGGACTATGCAGAGAGAGGTCTCCTACCTGTTAGAGAAGGTCATGATGCAGCAATATGGCATGACCCATGCATGTTAATGAGGAGAGGTGGAGTAGAGATGCCACATGCACTACTTGAGAGAATTGCAACACCACTTAAACCAAAGTGGAAGGGAAGATATGTGAGATGTTGTGGTGGAGGCTCACACATGTTCTTCTTACATGAAGAAGTTGCTAAAGCATTATCAGAAGTTCTTGAGATAGATCTAGTAAGAATGTTAGATTCATTCTCAAGAGAGATAGCTGAATTTAGTTTAAAGATGGCTGAACATAGAGTTGAAGAATTATTAACAAAGATGCCTAGAGTAATAGTAACAGCATGTCACTCATGTGTATTCATGCTTAGAAAAGCATTAGAGAAAGTTAGCACAGTCAGGATAGATGTAAAACATGTATCTGAGCTTGTTGCAAAACAGCTCATGTAGAAGACTCTTTAAAAAATTCTAAATTTTCTAAACATATCTTCATAAACTTAATAAGACTATTGAAATTATTGATAGTACTATTAGAAACAACTTATATAGACCAAATTCTCTATAATGAAATATTGAGAATAGTGTAGGTATTATGAATGAAAATCTCAATATTAATGATGTTATAGAGATTTCACCAATAGCATAGCAGATTATTGCTAGATACGAACCAACACAACTAAATATACCTGCAATAATTCCTGGAATGTATGTTAAAATATTCCTGATGTAAGATATGTGCCTTCTGTAGTATACTACTAGTGATATTGTTTCGACAATATACATGAATAGTAGACAGGTAATATAACTATGGAGTATGTGTACTAGTTCTGCAATCTTAATAATAACTCCAAGTAGACCCCATGTGAAGAATGTTATTAATGCGTACAGTATTCCACTAATTTTAAATTTTCTATTACCTTCTCTCAATCCTTCAATTGTTGATAATATAACTGTCAATATTACAAATATTAGACCAACGTATTGGTAAATATTTAACCTTTCATTTAGCATAAATATTCCAACAGTTAATGGTATTATGAAGTTCATTCCAAGTATTATATTAACTAATGATGGACTACATGTAGCATTTGCTCTATATAGTGATATTGCACCTGAAGTACTTAATAATCCTAGAAATATTCCTACTATTATTGATTCAAATGTTATACTTTCAGGAATTTTAGATATTAATATTATAGTTGATACAATTGTTGCAGTGGTGTTTAAAGTTATTAAGAAAAGCCATTCAGGTATATCTTCACTTCTAGAAGCTATTATGTATAATGTCCTAGATAGTCCAAATAGTATTAATGCAATTATTGCAAAATATATCCAGTACACTGATACATAGTCTAATCACGATATACTTAATTATATCCTGTATATGACTATAATCGATGTCATACGAAGAAATTTTCAATATATCAAAAAGATTGTTTGAAGAGGCTAGAAAGATATTTCCTGGTGGTGTTAATAGTCCTGTGAGATTGATGAAGCATCTACCATACCCATTCTACATAAAGAGAGCATATGGAGCGTATATAGAGACTGTTGAAGGAGTTAAATTGATAGATTACTGCATGGCGTTTGGACCTCTAATACTTGGTCACTCGCCTGAGAATGTGAGAAAGGCAATAATACAATTTTTGGAGAGAGGATGGATGTATGGTATACCTACTGAGCTTGAAATTGAGTATGCTAAGACAATTATGAAACATTTTCCAAGTATTGAAATGATGAGAATAGTAAATACAGGAACTGAAGCAACAATGAATGCTATTAGACTTGCAAGAGCATATACAAAGAGGAAGTATATTGTAAAATTTGACGGTTGTTATCATGGAGCTCACGATTATGTGCTTGTTAAAGCTGGTAGTGGTGCAGCAACATGGGGAGTACCTACAAGTGCTGGTGTTCTTGAAGAAGTTGCTAAATACACAATAGTACTACCATTTAACGATATTGAAAGTGTTGAAAAAACATTTAGACAATTTGGAAATGAGATAGCATGCATAATTGTCGAACCTATAATGGGTAACTATGGCTTAATTATTGGTGATAGAGAATTTATAAAGACATTAAGAGAACTATGTGACAGATATGGATCAATACTCATATTTGATGAAGTAATTACAGGATTTAGAGTTAGTCTAGGAGGAGCACAAGAATACTATGGCATAAAGCCAGACCTGACAACTCTAGGAAAGATTGCTGGAGGTGGATTTCCAATAGGAATATTTGGAGGTAGACGAGACATAATGGAACTAGTAACACCATCAGGACCTGTATACAACGCAGGAACATTTAATGCACATCCAATATCACTAATAGCAGGATTAGAAACAATAAAAACACTAGAAACAGGAACACCATACACAATAGCAAACAAGGCAGCAGAAAAAATATCAAAAACTATAGAAGATCTATTTCAAAGAAGAGGAATAGATGTCAAGGTAGTACATATAGCATCAATGTTTCAAATATATTTCACAAATAGAGAAATTAGGAATGCAGATGATGTAAGAAATTCAAACATTAAAGCATATGAAGAATTTCATAAAGAGTGTCTAAGAAATGGTATATACCTAACACCAAGTCAATTTGAAGTAAACTTCACATCTTCAAGTCATGATGATGAAATAATTGAGAATACTATATCAAAGCTTGAAAATATTATCGAGAAATTACAACTCAATTAAAGTTTGACTTCTTTGAGTATTATCCTGCAAGGAGAACCGAACTCTACATGCATGATATCATACTCCTTTAGGTGTATTTGTTCGATTGCTGCTACGTATAGTATTGCGATTGCACAAGGTCTTGCTTGAATCATTTTCTGCAAATCTGGTCTTTTCTTAAGGAAGTTTTCTATTACAGTACATATTTTATGAAATGCACAGTCTCTTATCTCTATCCTTATTTCATCTCCAAGCAGTTGTGAATGAACGTAGCTTGCCGTCTTTAGAGGTTCGAATTGTGTTAAAAGACTATCTAATACTTTTAAGTTATCTTCTATGGACGAAGCTTTAGCTCTATCTACTATTAGACTTCTTACAGTCATTCTGGCAGCCTCTCTTAACATGGCCAGTAATCCTCTGCCTGTCATTAGTTTATGCGCTGCATGGATAAGTGTTATTAGAGCGACTTCCTTTATATCTAATGCTAGCAATTTTACCTCGTCAATCATAATTCTCACCTTCTGACTAGTATCTTGCGAACTGCTTCAATATATCTATCAAGTTCCAATAATATGAGACCAATATTTGGATTCTTGCTAGTTAGTATACCTACGTATATACGTCTCCCTCCGGGAATATCATCAAGAGGTATTGAACGTACAATCAGTTTACCCTCCGAACCGCTTAAGATGGCTTCTTCGAGTCTTGAGTTCATTAAACTTCTATAAACTCTCCTTGATGGACCCATAAATGCTGAGAACATTGCAGCTATGGTATGTGGGCTTGCTTGTATTTCATATGCTATTGACGTATGTATGAGTAGACCATCATCTCTTGAGATTATAATACCTCTAATATCAGGACTACACCTATTTAGTAACTCACGAGACACTCTTTCAAGCATGCTCGAGACACTTTCAGCCATATTGTTGTATGTATATCTGAGTATTTTTACAACTTTACGCCTCAAAGCCCTTGCATGAACGTTAGATCTGTAAAAGTAGACACGTTAGATCTATATACTACGACTTTAAGACTTTTACGTATGAACTGTAAGATTTTCAGAATTAAGAATGGACAATTTAAACAGCTGAAAATGACCCCTGTCAGACTAACTGACTACATACTGAGAGAAAATAAAAATATAAACAACATACTAATCGAAATAGATGAAAAAATAGTACTAAATGTAGATGATGATACCTGGCAAGGCTTAGAGTGTGATGATAATAGGGTAGGCTGATTATTCTAGGTTTTTTAATATTTTTAACATTTTTAATGCATCTTTCTCTAACATTGGAGATTCGCAAATTATGTTTACTCTGTTGAATGTGTTTTTAAATTTCTTGAGACATATTATTAAATTTTTAAATGATGGTTTATCTATTTCTAGTGGCATATGTTCATCTTCTAAATCTTGAACACATGTGAAATGTGTGTGTAGATTTTTTAAATCTTTTAAATTTTCTAATATTTTCATAAGTATGTCCTCATAATTTATAATTCCTCTATTTCTGATGTAGATATGTGCCCAATCTATACATGGTACAACGTATCTTATACCAATGTCTTTACACAATCTCAAGACTTCATCTAATGTTCCAAATTGAGAATCTTTACCCATAGTTTCTATAGCTATTTTACATGTGTAGCCATTCTTCTCAATATAATCTGCTACTATTTTCAAATTTTGAAGTACTAATCTGTAGCATAGTGTTGGACCGTAAGACATGTAGTATGCTGCATGAATAACAACGTAGTGTGAATTAAACATGTTTGCTATATCTAGGCATTTCTTAATAATTTCTAAAGATCTCTCTCTAACATCAAGCTTTTCAGAACATAGATTTATGAAGTATGGTGCATGAATACTATTCTCAATACCTATCCTGTTTATAATAATTTTCAAATCATTTAAAATAGATGATGGTATACCTCTAGTAAAGCCTAGCTCAACCCACCTGATGTCTAGAGATTTTAAAATTCTCAATCTCTTAACAACACTATTCAGAGAAGTTACAGGACAGGAAACACCAATAACTATATCCATATTAGAAAAATTTAAAAGTAGATAAATAAATATAGACCTAGTCATAGCGGGGGTGCCCGAGCCTGGCCAAAGGGGGCGGACTTAAGATCCGCTGGCGTAGGCCTGCGTGGGTTCAAATCCCACCCCCCGCACCAAGACAATTATAAATCTTCCTCTAATTGAACACTGTACACCTTATCGAAGCATATATTTAGAAAATTTCTCAGATATATGCAAGACTAATCTAGATGTTATGAGTTTATTAATTCAATTATCATGGAAGGAATGATTTAGAATACAACACTCTTCTCATACACAACACATATATCTAGACTTGGCTAAATATAGAATGGGTATGGCAAGCGTTGAAGAGTTAGCTTCATGGCCTCGAATCTGTAGAGATAGAGATCAATGTATAGCATGTGGTGCATGTGTTAGTGTGTGTCCAAATAATGCACTTGAACTTGATGAAGAGGGTAAACCAATAGTTATATGGGAGAGATGTGAAGGTGGTAAACCTGGTCATGAGGCAGAGTGTATTAAGGCTTGTCCTGTTGGCTGTATATGGTTGACAAATGAGGCTCCAGAAGAGGCTAGATCAAAGCCATGGTATAAGGTTGTTGATAAGAAGCCAGAGATAATGGAAGCATTAAAGAAGTGGAAAGAGAAGTTCGGTATTAAAGTTGACCCAATGGAGTAATACCCTAGATAAAACATCACCGTTATTAAAACCTATCTTCTAAATATCAAATCTCTGTGAAAAAGTTAAGAGCTTTTATTGAACTTACAAGAATTGAACATGGAGTTGTAGTTGGTTTAGTACCTGTAGCAACATATCTATTAACTTCGAATACTGTAAACTACATAACGATAATAATACTCTATCTGACATCTCTACTAGCTGAAATATACCTATTTACACTAAATGACATATGTAATATACCTGAAGACAGGATTAATAGACCAAATGCACCACTAATACGTGGAGATTTTAGTATAAAGAGTGCATATATTGTAGCTATAATATCACTAATATCAGGATTAACAATCTCAATAATATCAACTATAGAAGGTCTCCTGAATCTAACATCGTTAACAGTGTATATAATAGCTCTAGCTTTAGGTACAGCATACAATATTAAACTTAAAAGAGTATGTCTTGTAGGTAATTTTATAACATCATTAACAACATCACTATCATTCATATATGGCATGTATAGAATATCTATAATACCAATATCACTATTCATAATATCATTAATAGCATGTATAGGTAGAGAAGTTGCTAAAAGTATAATAGATATCGAGGGAGATAGAGTTGCCGGTCTCAACACCCTACCAATCAAGTATGGTATAGAGATATCTAGAAAAGTTGTAAAAAGTACAGAAATGGCGGCATCAATTATGTTATTAGTATTGACAACTATGTTAATATTCTACTACATGAGTAAAATATTGACGTATATTCCACTAATTTTTGCATGTATCGTAGTATCACTATTGACAATATATACAACTTCTAAATATGATGATTTTAGAAAAATTAGAAAATTGTTGCTACTATACATGTCTATGCTAATAATTGCATATTTTCTTACAGGAATTTTAAATTATCTGTCTTGGATTTATTAAATATTCAAAATTTTTAATTCTAACATAATACCAACATTCATCAACTCTTATCTTTACAATATCTCCAAATATTGTTAATATTTCTATAGTGTCCTCATACTTATCTACAACTAGACCTTTAATTCCATTACAATACTTGTTTCTACATGCTACACATTCTACGAATTTGTATAGAATATCTATCTTTCTTAGTATTTTTCTCTTTTTAATTTTTCTATGTCTTGATTGCAAATTTTCTAATACCTACCTTCGTAACCTTACCTTCTCTAATAAGTCTCATTATTATGTGTTTTATGAAGTCTATCTTTGGCTCGTTTATTCTCTCTGATATTTCTTCTATTGTAAATGCTTTTCCTTTATTTGATGATAGGAAGTTTAGTATTTTCTCTTTAACTTCCTCTTCTCTCTCGATTGTTAATATTCTAGCTATAGCTTTTCTAACAGCTCTAATTCTTCCTGGATTTTCTACAACACCTCTCTCCTTCTGTGATCTTAGCTTGAGTAATTCTGCTCTAAGTTGTTCGAGTAGTTTAAGTCTCTCTTCTCTTGACATTGATCTTAGAACTTTAGCTGAGAGCTTCTGCTTTCTCATACTTACTCACTCTTCTTCTCTACTTCTTGAACTTCCTGTACTTGTACAGGTTTTTCTTCTGGTTTTACTTGCTCTGGTGTCTTTATTATGAATTCATCACTTAATCTTCTTGGTGGCAGTAATCTTACCTCTATACCATACATTCCAGGTTTGAGTAATACATGTGCTATATACTTGTCTACTTTTGTCTTTGCATCATGACCACACTTGTATATTGTTCCATATACAAATTTTTCAAATCTAGCTCTCTCACTTGTCAATTTTCCACTAATAGTAATTTCAACACCTCTAACACCAGCTTCAACAAGCTGTCTTATAGCTATAATTGCGGCTCTTCTAAATTTCACACCTTTAGCCATAGCCCATGCAATTCTATTAGCTATAACCTTAGCATAGTATTCAGGTCTCTCTTTTGGTGGTGCAACATCTATCGTTGGATTTTCAATACCGAACTTAGTGGCTAATAAGTTTTGTAACTCTTTAACATTTTGACCTTTCCTACCTATAATTCTGCTAGGTCTCTCAGCATATATTATAATTCTAGTACCTAGAGGACTTCTCAAGATATCACAATCTATATATCCAATCTTTGCAAGTTTATACTCTAGGAACTCCTTAATCATCCACTTCTTTATATTTTCCTGAATTATCTTCTTATAAACAGGAATTCTCTTACCTCCAGTAGACAGGGTAGGTCCCACCTCTCTGTCTATATAACATTTATATACTTTGCTTTAGTTAGGTCGACTAGAAAAGAATAAATACTAAAATATGCTCAATTCATTACGTGAGCTTAAAATCAGCTAGAAATACGCTTGTCATAATACTGCTATGTGCGTTAATGGTAACATTGCCTATAGTCCTAGCACCGCCTCCTCCACCCCCGCCCCCACCACCTCCACCACCCCCACCACCACCTCCACCGGGACCTGCAAATAGGCCTAATACAATAACTCTGTTTAAAGAGAGTGTTATTAGTAAAAGTGGAAACAACATATATAGCACCTTAACACTACAGTTGCACGGTATAAAGTATTTATGTGCGGATATGCCCGGCACGCTCTACTGCACTATAAGCGTAGACAAGATACATCTAAGTTATTACGTATTGGGAAGTTTAATAAAAAGTACAAACACTATAATAGTAGGTATAAACACAACATTAAGTAGAGTAAAGTTAACTGCGAGAGTTTCGAAAATATTAACAAGTGCTAGAATCTGCATAACAATAGGTAAAGAATATGCTGAGTATGTCATAAACATACACGGATTACACAGAGTTGAAAAGGTAGCATCAAGACGTAGCCTACATATATGTACATCGATACATAATAAGTATATTGTACAAACGCTTCTCAAGGTTGCAAAATATATGAAACATAGGATAAGGAAAGTAGTACTTTTCATAGAGAGGTATGGCAGATGTGGAGGTAAAGCATGCATTATTAATGGCACTTTCTCAAGCAATATCGTGAAATACGTATTTTCGCCTTTGGCTCAAATAACATTTGCCCATATAAACACACCTTGGAATATATATGGAAGTCTATTAACTACCAACAATGAACAGATAGTATCTCTTTCACTCAAGCTACCACAATATTTAACGGTGAGTGCAGAATACGTGACTAAGACAACTATACGACCTCCTCCACCTCCGCCTCCACCACCCCCACCACCACCGCCTAAACCACAAAAACCGTCATCTCTACCGTCCGTACATAACAAGTATAGTAATGTTGCTGAAAATATTAGGGAAAATGTTAAGAATAATGTGATAACAAAAGTAAGCGTTGTACAGCTAGCCCTAACTCTAATGTCGATTTGTGCCTATAGCATACCATTAGGTTACAACATGCTTATGATAGGTATCATGATAGTGTAAATAGACGTGGTGACGGACTTTTAAACTAAATTCGTTTGTTTTTTGTTTCTATATCTCTACCACTGATGGTTCTGGTCGGTGTATTATGTCACGGAATTAATTAGAGTAATTGTCTTGGTGCGGGGGGTGGGATTTGAACCCACGCAGGCCTACGCCAGCGGGACCTAAACCCGCCCCCTTTGGCCAGGCTCGGGCACCCCCGCTATCTTTAGTGAGCTATTTTCGTACGGTTTTTTAAGAGTTTCTTTTCTAGTCTACATGTTTTTCTGTTGTTTATCGCTTGTATATGTACTTTTTTGCTCTTCTATTTTTTGTACATTGTTTAGATTATTCTGGAGTAATGCTTTAATATGATTTTACATGGTCTAGATGTGTCAGAGATGTCTAATCAAGATTTATGTAGGATTGTTATGAACATGATTGTTGAGCGAAAAGAGGTTCCTGAAGATGTTATGTATAGAGTTGCCTTGTCTATCCTTAATGGAGAGTTAGATGATGTATATGTAGCGGGACTTCTAGTTGGTTTGAGAGTTAAGGGTGAGTCTGAGTCTGAGATTATTGGATTTGTTAGAGCTATGTTAGATTCCTGTGTTAAGATTGATGTAGATGGTCTAGATCCAATAGATACTGCAGGTACTGGGGGTGATGGTTATCGCACTATTAATGTTTCAACAATATCAGGTCTATTAGCATCATATGTAGACGGTGTATACGTGTTAAAGCATGGTAATAGATCTGTAAGTAGTTCATCAGGTAGTGCAGATTTTTTAGAAAAACTTGGATTTAACATATATCTAAATCCAGAACAAGCATTAAGATTGTTAAAATCTACAAAATTCTCATTCCTATTTGCACCAATATACCATCCATTGATGAGAAATGTGATGCATATACGTAAAAAGCTTGGAATTAGAACAATATTCAACATAGTTGGACCACTATCAAACCCGGGAAATGTTAAGAGACAGGTTATCGGTGTTTCAAATAGAGAAATAATGTACAAAATTTGTAATGCATTGAATAGGCTAGGTAAGAAGAAGGTTCTAGTTATTCATGGTGATCCAGGTATAGATGAGATATCTGTATTTGGTAGAACATACATAGTAGAGTTAGATAATGGAAAAATCGAAGAATATTCAATAGATGTTGAAGATCTGGGTCTTAATAAATGGAAAATTGAAGATGTCATGGTTAGAGATTCTGAAGAAAGTGTTAGAAAGTTTTTAAAAGCATTAGAAGAAAAACGTGGACCTATATATGAATTTATTTTAGCAAATACTGCAGCAGCACTCTATGTTGCTGATGTTGTGAATGATCTTAAGGATGGTGTTGAACTTGCTAAAGAGATAACTTATGAAGATGATTTAATAAAACATATATACAATATTGTAGATATGAGTAGGAAGGTGTAGATATGGTTAAACTAAAGATTTGTGGTATAACTAGACTAGAAGATTTAGAATATATTGATAGTAGAAAACTTGCAGATTATATTGGAATTATAGTAGATCCAAATATAGAGAGTCCACGTAAGGTTAGTAGAGGTCTAGCTAAAATATTGTTAGAAAATGTAAAGTATGCAAAGCCTGTAGCTGTTATATCTTCTCTAGAAGGTATAGATATAGCTCATGAATTAGAATTTCCAATAATTCAATACCACACAACTCACATGTTAGAGAAAGCTGTGGAAACTGCAGATATGTATAATATGAAGATAGCACCTGTAGTAGTATATAGAGGAAATGAGGAAGAGTGTATAAGAGCTGTGGAATACATAGTTGAGAAGTATTATGATAAGTGTGAATATATACTACTAGACTCAGATAAGAAGCTTAATATTAAACTAGAATTTAACCTTAAGATACCTCTAAAACTTGTAAGTAAGATATGTAGAATTTGTGATAAAGCTGGAATTGCTGGAGGTATAGATATTGATAATGTAGAATTTATACTAAGATATAGACCATATTTAATAGATGTTTCAAGTAGTGTTGAAGAATATCCTGGAGTAAAATCTGGAATTAAAATAGAAAAACTTGCTAGTAAGGTGAGAAAATTATGAAGAAACTATCTATAAAAGAAGTTCCAAATCCAATAGATTTTCTCAGATATCTAGTACAGGAATGTGATGAAGATGATGTTATACTACTTGAAAGTAGGCAAGGATATCATGAACGTGCAAGATACACATTTCTATTCTGGGGTCAACGTGATAGATATGTACACTACCATGATGATACTTCAGATGCTAAGACTAGATTGAAAGATTTTATATCTAAATGTGATTCAGAACCACCACAGGAAAAGCTAGCTGTTGGATATCTCTCATATGAAGCATGTACACTCATAGAACCATACTTGAAGGACTACGTGTATGATTGGGGTAAATGGCCTTTAATAGAGTTAGTAATACCTAAGTATGTTGTCATTTACGATCATATACTTGGAAGAGTCTACACTAATGTTGACATACCTAGGAAGATTGAGGTATTTGAGAGAGGAAATGTAAATATTCTTGAAGAATTGGAGAAGGTTGATAGAGAGGTTTATGAGGATTGGGTTGAGAAATCTCTTGAGAAGATATATCAAGGTGAGATATTTCAAATAGTTATCTCTAGATGGATAACATATGAAATTAGTGGAGACTTAATATCAATGTATGAAAATCTTAGAAATCTAAATCCTTCACCATACATGTACTTTTGCAAGTTTAAAAATAGGTATATAGTTGGTACAAGTCCTGAACTTCTTGTTAAAGTTGATAATCATAGAGTAGAGACACATCCAATTGCAGGAACTAGACCTAGAGGTAGGAGTGAGAAAGAGGATATAATTCTTGAAGATGAGTTGTTGAGAAGTGAGAAGGATAGAGCTGAACATATAATGCTTGTAGATCTAGCTCGTAATGATCTCGGTAAGATTTGTAGATTTGGTACTGTGAAGGTTACACAACTATTCATAATAGAGAAGTATAGTCATGTACAGCATCTAGTTAGTAGGGTTGAAGGTATGCTTCTACCAGGTATGGATATTGTTGACGCACTTTGGGCAACATTTCCAGCAGGGACAGTATCTGGTGCACCTAAGCCAAGAGCTATGGAGCTAATATTTGAATTTGAGAGAAAGGCTAGAGAACCATATGCAGGTGCTATTGGTCTTGCTTATAGAAAGTTTGGAGAATTTGCAATAATTATAAGGACAGCGATAGTGAATAGTAATAAACTTACAATAAGGGCAGGTGCAGGAATTGTTGCAGATTCAAAACCGTACCTAGAATATCTGGAGACTGAGCATAAACTTGAAGCTCTTAAAGAAGTACTGTTAAATAATGCTAATAGCAGAGTTAGATATGGTTAAACTATAGTGGATATTCTGTATCAGAATTTTTTGTATTTACCTTAACCTTAAGTATCACATATGGCTGTGATGAACGTGATATTTCAACAGCCTTTTTAACAAGCTCAATCTTAACAATATCAGGTCTTATAGCCATTATTGAAAATGCCTTATCTCTACCATACCTACCTATTAGTGAAAGTGCAACATTCTTAACCATATAATCACCCATAACTTCAAGACTACATATCTCACCCTGTTCTACAAGTGCGTTAATTGCTAGACGTTTATAGTAGTTTAATACTTCCTTCCTAAGTTTAGATACTAGATCTTCTGCAGGTTTCATATCAGTATTTGAAGATTCTTGTTTTGAACCTGTATCAAAGACAATACGAACTCTCTGTCTCCACTTAACATACCACCACTCAGACCAAGAACGTACATGATTTAGAACTGCAGCCTCATTTTTCAAAATCTTTTCACAAATCTTCTTTCTAGCTTCAGTTTCGTTAAATTTCAACCTCTTATAATATCCCATCTTAGAGAACACGTAGTGCATATAGTCTGATTGAGCACATCTAGCCAAGAAGTCAAGTTCGAAAGAATCTTCAATAGGTATATTCATCTGCTCTAAAACCATTCTAAACATGTCATATATTTTCTTTTTATCAAAATCTCTACGCACTAGATAGTCTATGTAATAATTTGTCACGATTAGTCCCCTAACTATAATGTCTTATCGATCTTATAAAGGTTTATTAAGGAAGTATTGCATGACTAATCTAGAAGATACTACACCGATCATGTATGAGTATGAGAGTGTGAGAGAGAACATTCTTAAATATCTCTCTCTAAGATAGTTAAGAAATTCATATAAAGCTCTTTCATAAATCTTAAATTTTATATCTACACCATACTTAACATCTACAAGAATTAATCCTTCAGGAGGTGCAGATGGTACAGTTCTCCTAATTTCAACATTAATAAGTTTTCTAACATAATCAATATCGAGTAATCTCTTGCCAACCATTGTTAATGTCCATACAATTTTTCTAATCATCTTATTTCTAAAACCTTTACCTGAAAATCTAAATATTATAAATCCATCTCTAATATCTACATCTATACTATATATTTGAGTTATAGGATTTGAATCTTCATCCATAATCATGAAATTTGAAAAGTCGTGAATTCCAATAAACATTTTTGAAGCTTCTCTCATAAGTTCTATATCTTCTCCTTCATACGGTTTTAAGTAGATGTATATTCTCTCAATAGCATTTCTAGCTGAGAAACTATCATCAACATCTGCTATAGCCCATATTTTCAAATATTGAGGTAGTATACTATTAACTTCTCCAAGATTTATAGATTTTGATGTTTTAAAACATATAACATTTTTTAATGCTGAAACTCCAGGATCTGTTCTAGATGAATATGATATATCTTCAATATCTTCATTAAGCACTTTTCTAAATGCATTAATGAGATATTCAAATACCGAATTTTTAGATCCTATAAATCCTTCAAATCTAGTACCGTCATATGCTACTAAGAACACCTTCTTCATAGGTCATCTACCCCAGGAATCATCACATGTCAGCTGGCATGTCACAAATCATCCCTACTACTATACTTGTTGAAGAGTTAATTAGCGTTTACGCCATGTACTACAACTAGATAATCCTGTAATGAAGTCCTGACATGTATAATTCCTGTTTTACACGATCTCAATATATATCTCTAGTGTATGTCAAGCTTCGGAGATCGCATATGGGTCGTGTTGTTTGGTCTAAGATTGCTAAGGTTTTGCGTGAGGAGTATGTTGAAGGTTCTAAGTGTAAGGTTTGTGGTGAAGAAATAGAAGAAGGAGAAAACGCATTCAAAACACTATCAAACATATACAAACACTTC
>CAZNTG010000004.1:0-51322 GCA_964575955.1 uncultured Thermoproteaceae archaeon | reverse complement strand
GAAGTGTTTGTATATGTTTGATAGTGTTTTGAATGCGTTTTCTCCTTCTTCTATTTCTTCACCACAAACCTTACACTTAGAACCTTCAACATACTCCTCACGCAAAACCTTAGCAATCTTAGACCAAACAACACGACCCATCTTGCGACCCCCGTGTTTAAGGGTTTGAGAACTGACTAATTAAGTTCAAGCTAAATGAAGTTATTCTTTATCAATTTGTAGATTTCTCTTTTCACAAATTGGTGTATGTACTTTACAGACCTCTCAGCGGTTAGTAGACAATTTCTTACTCTTAATAGACTGTGTAAAGAGAATCTCCTGTAATGAGGGTTAGATGTAAGAAAGATCTTGAAATTTTGCTAGAGTCAGTGCCAGACTACTCTAAGCCTAAGATTGAACTTGAGCAATATATAACAGATTCATCTATAGTCTCTGAGATAGTCTGGTTATCATTCATGAGAGGAGAAATTTCAGAATCTAAAGTTGCAGATTTTGGATGTGGTACAGGTAGATTTGCAATTGCATCTGCACTACTTGGAGCTTTACAGGTAGTATGTGTAGATGTTGATTATGACGCAATATTAGACTCTAAGGAGAGTGTGTATAGACTAGATCTAGATAGTAAAATAGATTTAGTAGTGTGTGATGTATTGAAATTACCATTTAGAGAAAACTTGAAATTTAATGTAGTATTTCAAAATCCTCCATTTGGTATACAGAGTAGGAGAGGTATTGATATAGCATTCTTAGAATCTTCAATAAAATATTCAAAGATAGTATATACAATACATAAAGCTGAGACTACAAACTTCATCATAAGGAAAATTCAGGATTTTGGTAAGCATGTAGATGTTCTAGGGTATAGAAGTATTACAATACGTGCAAAATATCCACATCACTATAAGAGAATTCATAGAGTTAATGTAGTGATTTTAAGAATATATTAAGCAATAACTTTAATATTTTCCTTATAAACATATGCGTATGGTAGTGTGAAGTTTACAAATTTCTCTACCTGTTTTGTAAATTTGACATCTCTCAATATTGTATACATATTACCTGAAATCATAACTCCCTTAACAGGTTTTTCAGATCTATTCTCGATAATCCATGCACATGGGGCTGCAACACTGAATTCTCCACTCTCTGGATTACTGGAATGTGCACCTTGAACATCATCTACAAGCAGCACTTTGCCACTCTTCAACTCTTCTAAATCTAGACTACCGGGAAGTATCTCAACATTTGTAAATGATACTGTTGGTGTTGAATAATATCCTGATCTATATCCATTACCTGTAGTTTCAAGATTTGCTATAGATCCCCAATATATGTCAGATATAACATTCTTTAAAACTCCCTTCTCAATTAAGATAACTCTTCTAGTAGGTACACCTTCATCATCAAATGGTGTTGATTCTAAATCTCCAGGCTTTGTTGCATCATCTATAAGTGTTAATTCTCTACTAAACAACTCTTGACCAATCTTACCAATAAATGGACTTCTCTTTAATGCAAATGCTCTAGAATTCAATACTGAGAGTAGTGTATACTCTAGAAGATGTGTAAGTGCTTTAGGACTTAAAACGACGTCTATATTAGTATAGTCAAGTTTTACAGGTTTTAATAGCCTTCTAGCTTTATCTTTGCATCTCTCATATACTTTAACTAGATCAACAATCTTAACTCTACTACATTCAAAATCGTAAACTCCAGGTGTTGTATATGTACCATCTCTAGCATTAACTTCAAGACCAGCTGTTGATGTTGTTTCTTCACATTCTAACTCAACACCATTTGTATTAGTTATAAATCTTCTAGTGTAAGATACTTCAATACCTGCAAACCATATACTAAAAATATCTCTATCACTTTCATAATATTTTAGAAACTCATTAACATAACTTAAAACATATTCTACATCTATATTCGCGAGATCTCTATTAAATATATCAGAAACATTTACAGGTTTTGAAATTTTTGGTAATCCTCTCCAAGGTATTTTTGAACATAATTTTGCAATTTTAAAAGCTCTATCCACAAGATCTATAGGATTAACATCTAGACTACTAGTATATACAAAACCTACACTATTATCAACGACAACTCTCAAACCAAGACCACACTCCTCAGATATAGATGAGCCTTTAAACTTACCTTCCTGACATTCAACAGTTATAGATTTACAATATTCACAATATACGTCACCTTCAACATTTCTACTCTTCAAAACTTGAATAATCTTCTCTGCAAGATCTACAAATCTATCAAACACAACTAACAATACCTCGAGCAATAATTAAAGTTTGGTGGGCCCGCCGGGATTTGAACCCGGGATCACCCGCGCCTCCTCTACCGATCTAAATCCACGGTATGTGAGGCGGGCATCCTACCGCTAGACTACGGGCCCTATATCCTAGACATGAATGTTCTCTATAGGTTTAAAATCTTTATTCTAAAATCACAATAACGATACATAGTACACATGTAGGCGGGACGGTATAACTCTTTAAACAGTTTAGAATCTATATACTCATGGCCTCTGTGAACAGAGTTCAAGAGATATGTTCACTATTGAAACAATTACGTAAGAATGAGATTACTAAGGAGAAATTGGAGAGATGTTATCTAATACTCTCACAAATAGTTGATAAACGTTGGATTTCTAAAGCACTTGGAAGTAGAGACCGTGCAAATGCATTGAAGACAATTGTGGAAAATCTACAAATAATAATAGAAATATTAGATAAGTTAGATTCACTATGCTCAGAAACTAGTTAAATAGTTCTAAAAGTTTTAATTAAAAATAAAAATTCCCAATATTGATAAATGAGAAAGTGTACATGTATAGACTTGAGAAATGTGGAGGTTAGGATATGTAGATATTTTGACGGAGTAGCCGTTAGAGATTATATATGTTTAAAATATGGATCTAATATTTATAAATTTACTAATTTTATAAAATTCTTCAAATTTCTAGAAGAGAAATTGAGAAATAGAGATGTTGTAGAGATGATTTATAATGAACTTGATATGAGAGACCTCTGTGTTAGATGTGGTACATGTTGTTCAACAGGTTGTCCTCCAATATCTTTAGAAGATTCAGATAGGATATTTAAATCAAGATTTAGAGATTATGTGATTAATACTTTTAGAAATTTAACAAATCTTGATATTTATGATAATGTTGAACTATTCATTATATGGAATTCACATATACAGATTTTGAAACCTTGTCCATTTCTGAAGTTTGAGAAATATGCATTATGCACTATATATGATGCACGTCCTGAACTTTGTAGAATATTTAAGTGTTGGTCTCCGAGAGTTGATAATTTACGTAGAGAAGTTTTAAGTAGGATTCTAAATGATTTAGATAGTGTTCATGAAGGTAAATTTGAGAAGTTTAAATCTATAGCTTTAGAGAATATAATTTCCATGTACAGATACTTATTTTAACTACTTGTTCTATATTCTCTACAGGTATTGTGCATATAGATGATTCGCAAGATTAAGATTGGTTCTAGACTTTTCGAGATTAGAGTTCTAGATCCTGAAATTTCTAAAGTTGTTAAAGAATCTCCATGTTGGGATTTTATAACAAGTATTGATGGTCTTGATAAGGTATTTGTGAAGTTTGGTGTAGATAGGATGTGGATTTCCGTTGATAGTATTGTTATTATGGTTAAACCTAAAACTTACTCTCTAGATGATATTAAGAGTATTGTTAAGAGTTTTGTATCTAAAGTCACAACTCTTCACGATACTTAATACATCTTGTACCTCTATCAACCCTACTTGCAAAATCGAAATACTTCCTAACACCTAGATCTTGAAGTAATACGTATAGTGCTGTGTATATAGCTCTTCTTGGACTATATCCTTCATCTATCTTCTCTATTAATGTCTGTACGATAAGTCCTAGATGTGAAACTATGTCAAATACATTATCCATATCTAGTAGATCTCCTACAGCATCTGCTATACAGTCTAGATCAATTTCAAATGTGTATCTTCTCTTTCTATCACTATATGCTAACACTATCACATTACTTGTCATGTATCTACTCTATCTTCAATTGACAACCCTTTACAACATATATCTCAACTTTCTTAGATAATGCTTTGAGAACTCCAAGTGCAAATTCTGCCTCTATGTAATCTGTATTTTCTTCAAGATTTTTAGGTCCTCTAGCTCTAACTCTTCTCAGAAATTCTTCAATCCTCATACCATACTTTCTCTCAATTTCTCTTATATAGTTTCTAAATGTTATTGTTGTAAAACCTTCATATTCTGATATGCATGGTGGTTCTCCAAGACCTAAAATTTTACATAATTTCACAAGATATATACATGCTTCTGGATCTCTCTCTGTTGGACATCTATCTTGACATAGTGTTAATGCATATCTAACAATCTTCTCAAGTATGTGTAGAGGAATTATTACATAATCTTCTTGAGGATCTAGAACAACTCTTGTCTTTGACATGGCTTGTATACGTATACTCTTGATCTAGTCTTGAAAATATAGGTCTTTCTCTCAATCTTCAACATATCTAACAAAAAGCTTTTTAATGAACGAGAAAGTAGGTCTCTAGGGTGGCTACAATTAGGGTATATGGTATAGCTGTGTTCGATCTTAGAAAAGATCAAGATGTTGCTATATTGGAATTGCAGATCTCTGGTATTAAAAATCTTGTTGAAGTTGCTTCACTACCTGAAGAATATTTAAAATATGTTGAAAACGCTGAGAGAGAATTTAAAAAATATATACAATCAAACCTTCAAACAGTAGACTACATAGGTGAAGTTAGTAAGAAAAGTATTGTAATTAGACTATACATAGATGAGGAAGGTAAAGTTGTGAAAGTGCTAATGCTATCATTTGGAAGCGGAGCACTTAGACATGTTGTTAAACGATTAGAAAAGTTTGGATGGCATAGAAAACTACTATTCGAGATTAGAAGAGTTGTACGTAAAGCATCTGCAGACTATTAAACAATATCTACAACACCTTCCCTACACATATCAAGCCTCAGTAGGAAATCAGGATCGATCTTAGATAACCAAGAGACAACACCAACTCTAGAACAATTTTTATTTAACATCTGTATAATCTCATCAACAATATTTTCAACATCTCTATTAGTTGTATCAATCTCTATAATTTTATCATTACCAAAATTTTCAACACACTCAATTAGGAAGTAGTCTAATATTTCAGCCATAACATTTTCACAAAGTTTTCTACCTCTCCAACCTCTAGATTTCAATCTCTCTAAAAGTATGTATGGGTCTAATCTCAATACAACAACCTTATCAACATATTCAGGATTTATTAATGATACAACTAGAGTATCTATAACAATATTATCTCTAGAAGTTACATCATCAATAATCTCGATAGCTTTATCAATATTAGATATTTCATGTGTTTCAAGTTCAGGATTATATACACAGACACCACTTCTAATAAGTATATCATTAAGATTTACATATTCATAACCAAGCTTTTCAGAAAGTCTCTTCGCTACACTTGTCTTCCCTGTTCCTGGAGTTCCTGTAATTATAATCTTCATCATGCATAAAATATGTCTAGATTTAAGAATGTTAGTGTGAGAGTATTTATACTAGTAACAACTAGTAGAGATTTAAACTATAGAAGAGGTATTCATGCTAGATTTATAGTATCTTCATTAATGATCTCTAGATCAATTAGAAGAGACTCTATATCATGTATATATGTTAGAGATATTAGGAGAGTATTAATATTCTATGGATCTACTATAAGACAATTGAGAGCTGATGAAGCATCTGCATATGGAATTATTAATAAAGCATTAAAATCTAGAAGTAGAAGACCACATTCAGGTGTTGTTGTTGAAGATGATGTAGATATTCAAGATATTGTTAAGAAATTTAGAACTGATAAATATCTCATTAAGTCTAGTATTGGTCATGATATTGAGAATGTTTTGAGAGGTGTTAAATCTATAACATATATAACATACATATCTCAAAACATTGAAGATTTCTATGATAGGTTTGAGCGTGTTAGATTTTTGAGAAATTTAAAACCTGAACAGGAAGTTGCTATAATTAACATATTGTTAGATAGGTACTGTTAGTAGTATTGTGATAGTTTAACTGCTTTTTCTACAATTTTCCTAATTTCACTATCATTTAAATAATTTGAATATCTTCTCTTCAACTCTTCTACTATCTCATTAATATCTTTACCTTCCTTTAAGAGATCTATAGAGTCTTGTAGTGCAAGTTCTTTATAGTATGTATGTACTGTCCAATGTACAGGTCCTGAAGGTGTGTTTACTGTAGCTATCTTCTGTTCAACATTCCAAACATATCCACATTTTCTACATTTAAATGAGAGTGTTTCTGAACTTAGAATTACTATATCATTTGAACCACATCTAGGACATGACATAGATATGTGTATGTTTAACTTAATTTTTAACATATAGATATGACTGTTATGTTATATGGCTAAGATTGAGCTAGTATCTTTAATGTATTATAGAGATAGAGATAGACAATATGTAGATACTATAGCTAAAATGTGTAAAGATGTTGGTATTGATGTTAAGATATGTGAAGTTGATCCAAAACCTGATCTTGTAATTGTTCTTGGTGGTGATGGTTCAATACTACAATATATTCATGATGAGATATTTCTCAAATATGATCTATTTGAAATTCCAATATACCACATAGGTACTGGAAAAGTAAACTTCTTCTCAGATATAACTATAGACGAACTTAGTAGAGATATATTCATAATGTTGAGAGAAGGTAAATTTAATATTGATGAGAGAAGATTGTTAATAGTTGATACAGGTAGTTATAAAGTATATACATTAAATGAAGTTGTTATGCGTTATGTAAATCCTGGTAAAGTTATAGAGTTCACAGTTCAGGAAACTAGTGGAGATGTAATACTTTCAGGTAGGATGGATGGTGTTATTGTTGCAACACCAACAGGATCTACAGCATACCTACTAGCACTTGGTGGTCCTGTTGTTGATTATAGAATTCAAGATGTTAAAGTCATCATTCCTGTTGCACCATTCTCACCAGCATTAGTACCTATAGTACATCCACTAGATGTGAGTATTGAAATATATTCTAAAGGTGATTGTATTGTTGTGTGTGATGGTATTCTATATGGTAAGTCTCAGAAAATTAAAGTTGAAGGTTCTGATAGAAATGTAAAATTTGCAAGAACAAGACCATACAACTTCTATAGTAGATTATGTAGAAGATTGTTAACACTTTAAGATTTTATATGCTCAACAGCGTATACATATATTCCATCTAGAACTCCAGGACCACCCTCTCTACCATGTGGACATGGTCTTTCATCTCCTCTCAATGTTGTTGCTTCTTCAATATTTGCAGCAAATTGACTAACAACATCTCTATCAATACCTTCAACAATTATGTCATCTTTAGTAACTTGAACTTTGACACCTTTAGGAATTTCAAGTACTATCTTATCTTTTCTACCAAGGAAATTCTCAATTACTAGTTGATTACCCTGAACTTTAACCATTATTGGGAAGTGTGAATATACAATCTTCAACTTATATCTCCAACCTTTAGTAACACCTTTAATCATATTTCTAATACGTGCAGCTATAGTACCAATTAAAGCCCTCTCAAACTTTCTTGCAAAGTATGTCTCCAAGATAAGTTTACCATCTTCCTTACTTACAAGTATTGGAACACTACCAAAATCTTTAACAATCTCACCCATAGGACCTCTAACCTTAACGACAAGTCTACCATCACAGCTAAATTCTACATCTACACCACTTGGAATTTCAATCTCTTCTCTAACATATGGTATCTTCATGCCTAGCTTTACTATGTGTAGGGGGTATTAAATCTTGAGTCTATATCATAACTTAAATTTCAGAATAAGAACTACCATATTAATGACATATCAGACAGATTATGCAAAATATGGCATAGTTCTAGGTAGTGTTAGTAGTATACTTATAGGTATAAGTACTATAGTTGTAGCATTATCATTAATAATATCTTCATCACTAACACTATACATACTTATAAAAAATAATGCAACACTAATAAATCCATACATAAGTTTAATAATTGCAATAGCTAGCTCAATATTCTTCATATATCTAGGAATTGTATTAATAAGAGTAGGTTTTCAATATAAGAATTTTAGAAGTGTTGAGTATGTATTAATAAACTCTGGAGTAAACTCATTCTCTATAGGTTTAATACTTCTTGGAATAGCTATGTTAGTATCATCACAAATATTTAAAATATTTATAATACCATTAAATACGTATGGTGTATATCTCATAGTTAGTGGTGTACTATTTTTAATAGGTTGTAAGATAACACTCATGAGAAATATTGTAGGTCCAATATTAATAATTGTTGCATCTATAGTACTTGGTTCAGGTGTTGGATTTAATACATTTATTGTAGGTATAGTTATTATTAGTGTTGCAATATTCTTAAGATTTATATCTAGAGCATATATAATAGATGTGTTGTCGCTAATATTGACATGTATTGGTGTTATACTAGTTGGTACATATTTTGCAACTATGGGTAGTAGATTATTATCTATTGTAAGATTTCTAAATGTTAAATATATTATTGCACTTGGTCAAGTTGTTGGTGTTTTAAATATTATTGGTGGTATAATGTTAATTATAGCTCCAATATTGATAACTGTTGATATTATTGTTAATAAATATTCTAAAGGATCATACATGTATGGTAGATGGTGAAAAAGGTATAATATGAACCATATAGTACTTCCTAGAGTATGAGTTTAGATATTATTGTTAAAGTTCCTAAAGGTTTAGAGAAGATTGCTGCATCACATATTGAAGATGTCTTATCTAGTAGAGGTATCTCATGTAGAGTTAGAATAGAACCTGAAAAATGGCTTGGTGTTGTATTTATCGAAGATGTTGGTGATAGAAAGTTTGAAGCATGTGAAATTATTAGAAATGAAGTTCCTGAAGCATCACACATACTTCCTGTATATTCTATAACTAATGCAAATCTTGAAGATATATGTAATGCTGTTAGAGAAGTTGCAAAAAATGTACTTTCAAGTAATGAGACATTTGCTATAAGAACTAATAGGAGAGGTAAACACAACTTCACATCTATAGATGTGAATGTTCTAGCTGGTAAAGCTGTACAGGAAGTTACAGGTTGTGATGTTGATTTAGAATATCCTGATAAGGCATTTTACATAGAGATTTTTGATAATATTGCAGCTATATGTGTAGTTTCTAGAGATGAAGAGTATAGAAAATTAAAACCTGGAAAACCACTACCATTAAACATACTTAGAAAGATAGTTATTGTACAGATGCCATATACAGGACCGTTAGAAGCATGTAGAAAGATGGGTGTACGTATTGGTCGTGCAGTACAGACATTTGAAATTGGTGAACTATGTATAGCACATTACAAACCGGTAAATGGTAGAGAATTGTTAACATTTCTAGAAGGTGTGTATGAAGGTATAGAATCTAGATATGAAATACAGAAGAGATGTTATGGTAGACCTGTACATAAAGTACCTGTAACAGTATACGAGATGTATCAATATGTTAGAGATCACAGAGATGAAGCAATAATAGTAACAGATCCAAAAGGTGAATATTTGATGCATGTTAAAGATAGACTAGCTGAAATATTCAAAAACTATGATAGAGTACACATATTTGTAGGTGCTAGAGAAGGAATACCTGTAGGAATATTCAGATTTGCAAAACTAGTAATCGACTTAATACCACAAGTAACAATAGCAACAGACTACGCAATAACATCAACAATAATAGGACTAGTAGCGGCATTAGAAGAAGCGGGAGCACTTGAAAAGTATGAAACAAAATATATGAAAAAGAAGAAGTCCACTAATTAATCCTATAATTTACTTCAGGTATTTCAAAGTAGAATATGTGTCTTGTAGTTTTTGGTGGTAATATTTTACCAATCTTCGCATACATTATAACGTGGTATTTAGATATGTGTGGTGTATATATTACAGGTATCTCACCTACATACTGATCTTCAGGTATCTTAACTAGAGGTAGATCTATAGTAGCATTATGTAGAAGCCAATATGCTTCATGTAGATTATCATGAAATATCTTTGTATGATATCTCAATGTTTTAATAACAATCTCAACATTTCCTGGTCTTAAATATCTTACAATTCTTCTAATAACCCTTGTAATTATTTCAGAACTATTTATATAGAATATATCTATAGGCTCATTCTTCCTCTTATATATGTAGAACCACCTCTTAATATCTACAAGATCACTACCATAGTCTACCAGTACTGCAGGTATTTTAGTAATTCCAAGTCTTTTAAATGCTTCAACTCTATGATGACCATCTATGATTATCCTACTCTCTCTATCTACAACTATGGGATATTTTAAACCTCTAACTTTAATATCTTCAACAATCTCTCTAACTCTACTCTCTAGAACATCTTCATGAGGTATTAATGATGCAATTCTAATATTCTTAAGTTCTATTCTAGCCATATCTTCTCAATGTGGTGATAATTTTACAGAATGTACATATATCACCTTTTGAAGGCATACCACAGATCTTACATGTACTATATTTCTCATATACATGCTTTTCTAATATTGGTATTATTCTACTGTTTAAATTTTCTAAAAATTTTCTAAAAAATCCTGGATTTCTATCTTCTATCTCTCTAATATACATCCTCAACATGTCTTGTATAGTCATCTTTCTATAATTATGACGCGTTGAGTATGGACATTGATCTTTTAAGTATTCTAAATTTGATGTTTCTGCATAAAGTTCTATCTCTTTCTCATCTATGAAGTATAGTGGTCTAATTCTAGTTACTATCTTTTCAGAACCTTCAACTTTTGGTTTTAGTTTAACTAGATATTCTAAATTTCCTGTTAGTATGTTCATTAATGCGTATTGTGATATATCTATCAGGTTATGTCCTGTAGCTACTACATCACACTTCTCTTCTAGAGCTACCTTATTCATTATGTATCTCTTAACTATTCCACATATGGAACATATTGGTCTCTTCAACAATCTTTCAATTCTATCAGGATTTTCTAGACATATGCCAAAATCTTCTAACTTGACAACAACATAGTCAACTCCAAGTTCTTTAAAATTCTTTACAGCATACTCTACCTGTCTCTTTGAGTAATCTCCAATACATACATCAATTACAAGTCCTAGAATTTTTATATCTCTATCACTACATATTTTGTGAAGTATTTTTAACATAACTACACTATCTTTACCACCACTTACACATGTTAAGACTTTTTTAACATTTTTCAACATTTCAAACCTACTTACAGTACTTTCAACTTCTGTCTCTATGTACTGTCTAAAGTGGTAATTGCATAAGTATATTCTCCTATCTCTAACCTTATATATAGCTTCTCTACTACAGAATGTACATTTCACAGCTATATCTTATACTCTTCTTCATAGTATTTGAATATTTTCTATGTAATGATTGTGCAATATTTCTTGTGATAGATATTTGATGTTTCTTAAAATTTCTCCATCTTCTACTCAAGATATTAATGTTTATATTTTAGTTAAGCAATATCTCTAGTCTGTAGATAATGACTATCTGTCAGAGAGTAGATGAGAGAGATTTGAAAGTTTTTTGGGGATTGGAAGGTCTATATGTCAATGAGTCAGAGATATGCTATATAGATAATGACAGTGGTAAGATATATTATAGAGGTTATGATCTTGAAGATCTTGTTAAATATGCAAGTTTTGAAGAAGTTGCATACCTATTACTATATGGTAAGTTACCTACAAGATCTGAACTTGAGAAGTTTAGTAGTGAGTTAAAGCGCAGGAGAGTTATTGAGAGTAATGTCATTGATTTATTGAGAACAGTACCTCCAGATGCATATCCCATAGATGTTATTAGACTTGCAATAGACTACTACTGTACCTGTAGGAAGTTTATAAATACTGGAAGTTTAGAATCTAACTATGAGCTTGCTATAGATCTAATAAGTAAACTACCTGTAGTACTTGCATATTTCTACCGTATTAGTAATGGTCTTGACGTTGTACTACCACGTGAAGAACTTGATCATCCAGCAAACTTCTACTACATGATGATGGGTAGATTTCCAGATTCTGAAGAGTATGAAGCTATAAAGACAATATTCATAATATATGCAGATCACAGTCTTGCAAATTCAACATTTACAGCAATAACAGTAGCATCAACATTGACAGACCTCGGATCTGCAATAATTGCAGCACTCTCAAGTCTCAAAGGACCACTACACGGTGGTGCTAATCGTGAAGTAGTTAATATGATTCTCGAAATTGGTGATGAAGAAAATGTTCCAAAATTTGTACGTGAGAGAGTTGAGAAGAAGGAGAGAATAATGGGTTTTGGACATAGAGTATATAAGAAGTCTACACGTGGAGATCCAAGAGTACCAATATTGAAGGAAGTTGCTAAAAAGTTAGCAGAGAAGAAGGGTGGAAAATACTTGAAGGTATATAGAATAGCTGAAAGACTTGAAGAAGAAGTAGAGAAAGTACTTGGACATAAAGGAATTAAACCAAACGTAGACCTGTATGCAGGAGTCATACTATACCTACTAGATATACCTCAAGACTACAATCCAGCAATATTTGCAATATCTAGAATAGTTGGATGGGTAGCACACGTATTAGAATACTGGAAACATAATAGACTAATAAGACCATTAGAGAGATATGTAGGACCGATAGGATTAAAATACGTACCAATAGATAGTAGAGAATAGTCAGAACCCAGATTTATCATCAACAAGTCAGACTGGTCTAGGATACATCATTACCTATCTCCTCCTTCTAACAAATATTATCACTACCACACTTACAACAACTATCACAACTATACATACAATACCTACTACTAGTAGACTAGTAGTGAGATTTAACTTACCACGACCTACAACGACACTTGTAGTTAGAGCTGTCTTATTTTGAGTTTTAGTAATATTTGTAACACCTTTTCCATATGTGACATTTAGAATCTTATTATATATCTGTGTGAGATTTTTACCCTTATAAATATTTGATTTAGATGGTGGAGGTGGAATAGAAATATTTGATAAAGATAGTATAGATTGGGAAAGTATTGAGAGGATGAGAAATACGAGAATGAGAAAGATTGTGGAGATTTTATTCATGAGAAAGAAGTTTTTTGAAGTTAGTTTATATTTATGACCTAGCTTCCTGTTATGTCACTACTTTTCCTCCTTTCAACATTTGAATCATCTTAAACATCTGCCCTAGATACATCTTCATATTACCGTGAATTGCGTGATATGTTACTATACTCCAGAATATCCAATATCCCTTACCTGGAACTACGTAATCTCCAACTGTTACTGGTATTATTGTTGTCCATTTCTCAGACGTCTTTGACTCTGTGTAGTATAGTGTTACATTTTCTACAGGTGATGGTAGTAGCTTGATTGGTGTAAGTCCTATTGGTCCTGCAATCATCCAGCCTGCTGTTGTTCCTGGGAATGGTACATATGCTACTGCTAGTGAGTAGTGTATTAATGCCATAATCTCCTTTGGACTCATTTCTGTTACATTGATTGGCATTATTAGTACTACTGTGTCTGGATATGTTGAATATACTACAAATCCCATACCTGGTCTAACTGGTGCTGTTGGACTCCAAGGTATGTAGTATGGTGCTTTTGTAGCTATAGTATTGTAGTAGTATATCTGTACTAGGTTCCAAATTCCTGAAACTTTCTCACCTGTAACAGCATCAATAGCTAGTGAGTATACTTGCTCTAGTGTTGGTAGGTTAATTGGTGCTGAACCTGTTGGTGGTGGTGTTGGTATGCTTGGTATTGGTGACTTTGGTACTAGTGGTACTGATATTAGCTCGTATGTGTATGGCTTCAATATTACAGCAACTCCAGTAGTCATGAACTTTGTAGCATTTACAGGTGCACCATTTACACATACAACAAGTGCACCCTTAGTTGTGAATGTTGGTAATATTACTCTACTAGATATGTTATACACCTTGCCAGGTGTTGGTGATGGAATTACTCTACTAATCACAACCTTAGGCTTTAATGGTGGTTGCATCATCACTACAGTAACATTTAGCTCAGAGATTGGTACAAGTGTCTTAACGCTGACAGTAACCATTACTGGGTAGCCGGCCCAATACACGTACATCTTTGGTATTAGTTTGATAGATGCTAATACACTAATCTTAGATACAGTAACTGTTGCTGCCTTAGCAACAGTACCATTCAGTAACAACTTGACAGTATGTATACCTGGACTAGTAAACCTACATGTAAATACGTGAGACCAAACCATGCCAGGCTTAATATATGCAGTTGCTGAACCACACACAACACTATCAGCAACAACAGTCACATTCACAGTACCGGGAACTGTGCCGACATTCTTCAAAACTACATGAACAGGAAACGGAACATTAACATACGCCTTAGGTGGAACTGTGAAGTTAACAACAACAATTCTAGCACTAGGCTTAGTAACAACAACAGTAGTTGGAATAACATGCATAGGTAATGGTATTCCAGAATATGTGGTTATCGTTCCATTACCGTATATTCTTGTCTCTCCTGTATTAACAGCTTTAATAGTCATATACATTACACATTTGTAAACACCAAGAGGCTTAAAGAAGGATATAGCTACTATTTTGACAGTTCCGTTAACTATATGTTTCATAAACTTTGCAAAGCTACAATTGCCTCTCGTGACATTTAATACCTTCACTACTGACCTATTATACATAATATTTACACTAATACCGTAAACTTTTGTCATGTTGACAAGTATTAGTGGTATTGTTAATTCTTGGCCTACATAGAGCTTGTACTTTCTCTCAGCTCCAATCACCAATGTTACTGGAGGCACTACTAGTGTTATTGGAAACTCCTTCTCATATGGTGGTGTGCTGTTTGCAATAACCTTAACATATGCTGGTTTTCCGGGAGATTCAAAGGTCAATTCTACGCTTACTACCTTAGTTTCGCCTGGCATTAAGTATACTAGTGTACTATTTCTTCCAACTACTGTTAGTCCAGTTATTACCTTGACTAATGCTAATACTGTTATGTTTGCTGTAACAGGAACTGTACCAGTATTCTGGACAATGACCTTTACAGTTCCAGGAACTCCAACATAGAATTTCTCTGGTACAGAGACATTCACAACCTTGAATTGAGGCTTTGTTATCTTAATAACCTTCACATATGTTGGTGTTGGTGGTATTGCCTTTCCATTACCTGTAATAGTTATATTGTAAATACCAGTCTTGTTAAATACTACTGATAGATCTACAGTGACAGACTTCCCTGGAGCTACGTTAACCTTCCTAGACTTTACAAGTGTACTATTCAGATATAGTGCCACTATTGCCGTACCAGTAGCATTACCAACATTGGAAACCAACACCTCTACTGTATACTCCTTACCTACAACACATGTCTCTGGCAACATCTTAACTATAGAGAACTTAAACTTTGGAAATACAGGCATAATCTTCATCAAATCTGAATAACTGACAACTATATTTATCGGTCCTATAGGAACTCCAACAATAAATTGAGGTGGTATTTTATACGTCTTACTTAATATACCTAAATAGTAGAATAGTGCTTGTACAGCCTTTGAAGTATTCATTGCCTGTGCTATATATACTGACACAACAGCACCTTCAGGCAGATTTACTATATATGTAGAGTTACTATATATCTCAACGGGCTTAACAAATCCTGAATATACAAACTTCAAAACAAATAACTTAGGTGAGACAACATTACCAAGCTTTACAAGAGTTCCAGACTTATTTACATAGACAGTACCTGTAATTAACGTTGCATATGCAGTTAGTGTCGATAAAGCAATTAGACATGTAGCTAACAGCATAGCAACTACTAGGATACTTCTCATACCCATGCGTTATACTTCATAAAAGACTTTTTAAGAATTACCACTTCGATAAGACAATTAAACAATATATAAACAATGAAAAATATAAACATGAAAGGATAGAAGGAGAAAGACAAAAACAAGGATTTATTAAAGAAAATGTAAGTTTTATATAAAAAGAAAGATCTATTTACACTAAGATTATGTTGGCAATACTGTTACTGTTCCTGACTCTACTGTGAATAGTACTAGTGGTGTTCCTAGAGGCACAATTGGTAGTGTCATTGGTATTGTAGTGTACCATGTTCCGTACATGTATGTTGCTACTGGTACAAATCTATGAGCCTCAACATCCCAAGCATAAATCCATGCTTGCATCTCTCTAGGCATTGCAATTCTTGTAATATTTACTGCTTCAAGTTGTAGTGCTGCTGGTATTAGGTTATACATGTCAGCTTTAACATTCACTGTTATTCTATATGGTAGTCCAACCTCTGTATAGTATACTACAGGTATTACGAACACTGCATCTCTAGATGCATATACGATGAATGTGTATGGCTTAACTTCATAACCTATAACTTCTTCAGGTTTAGCTGTTGCTAGATTACATGGAGTTATCATTGTGAATGGTCCTGTCGGTATTCTAAATGCTTCGACTACATACTTGGCAACATCTTTCAATATGTTGTTCCATGCTCCTACTAATACTCCAGGTATTGAAAATGCATCCCAACCAGCAGGTAGGTATAGTATGTAGTAGGCGTCTGGTGTTACTCCATATGATATCTCTACTGTTGTAGCATTACTCTGTTCTCCAGCATAGTCTATGGCTCTTATAATCATCTTAACAGATTCTACTCTAGCGGGAGGTACAACTATAATCTCTCCATAACCAACAATTAGACTTCCATTCTTCTTTAACATCTCCTTCATACTGTATAATGTTGTATTTCCAGGAGTTAGTAATGATTCAAGCACGTAGCTACTACCATTACTTAGGTATAGCACATATTCGGATCTATCTATTACAGATTTCGGTATGAGTATTGTGTAGTTCGATCTTGGTAATATTATGGTGATGTTATACTCGTATATTCCGATCTCTGATTTTGCAGTTAGGTTAGCTACACCAACAACATATCCAACCTCCTTTACAGGTGTGTATGTTGGTGGTGTTGGTGGTGGTATATACTTCTTCTCTACAGTAATGTTAAACCATACATACCTACTACAGTTGTCTGAGAACTTTATAGATATGTTATTCAAGGCCTTAAGGTTAGAAACACTTATAACACACTTGAACTCTGTAATGTTTACGCCTGTCTCTCCAATAGTCATGTTTGGCTTCTCTATTGTACATGATATAGATGTGGTCTCTGTTCCATTTATGTACGCTACTGGTGGTAGTAGTATTGCAACAGGATAGGGTAGTGTTACGTTATCATGCTTAATATTTCTGTATGCTGACACGTTGATGTACATTATGAATTGCGTACTTGTGTTTGGAACTATGTATATGCCATTCTCCTTAAGTACGTTAAACACACGACCACTTGTAGTATTAAACTTCAATGCAAATCCGCTAATACGTGGTGGTAATATGTCAAGTACGCGATATTCAACAGTCTTACTACTATAACCTAGTGAGTCTGATACTACTACAGTAACGGTAACATTTGGCTGCTTTTCTAAAGCTTCTTTCTGTTCTGGAGTTAGTGTGCTAGCATTTATAATTGCCTTAAGTGTTGGTGTACTTGTCAACATGTTCATGTATGTTGTTGTTAAAGACTTATTAGCAAGCAAGACCTTACCAGCAAAAATAGTCATTGAAGCTTTCACTGTTGGATTCTCAAATTCTAGAACATTAATACTCTTTAACTGACCAGTCACAACACTACCATTATATAGGTATGGATATACTATAATCTCGTTAGCAGATGGTAAGACTCCAGATGGTACACCATTATCAAACTGTATAGTTGTCTCGATAGTATAGTTTTCGTGATTTGCTGTTGGAGTATACGTTGTCGAATATGTCAAAGTTATAGACTTATTGTAGAACACTATTGGTATGGTATAGTTATATTTGTATCCTGACGGTGTAGTAATTATTACAATTATACCATATACTCCAACATTAGTAGTATTTAGGAATAGTTTAGCTACAACCTTCTCATACTGGTCAACATCCGAAACTATTAGTGACTTTGTTGCAGGATTCCAATTAACAGTAACACCATCACCCTGACCAGGACCAACATACTTATAGCTATATCCATAGTATACTGCTTCAACACCTGATGGTATTGTTACATTAACAACATCGTTACCAACAGTACCATTACCATAGATAACAACGGTTACATAACCACCCTCTTTAACAGGTATGAAACGTGGAGAAACATCAACCCACAAACCAATCTCCACATCCTTCTCAACGACTGTACTACTTAGTTTTTCTCCAGATGTCTGGTTAAATAATATTACATTGAATAGATACTTACCCACTGGTAGGTTAGTGATATTACAGTATGCAATCACATATACCGTTGTAGTGTACGTTACTGTTGCAGTTGTACTATTTGATATTGTTGACGGACCTATAACTATTGTTGCTGTTCCAAATGTATATGTCGAGTTTTTGAAAACAACAGCACATCTTATTTGTGCGGGTAGCTTTGTTATTGGTATTATTGTTAAGTTCAGTTGTTGATTTATTAATGGTGTTGATGAAGTCAGTGTAATATTTGCTACTTTGGATATGCTTAATGTGTTTCCTCCTATGAGTATGATGCTGTTATATGCTGTTGCTGTTGTTGTTATTGTTGCTTTTGCTAAGGGTATTATGATGCATATTGTTGCTAGTAGTGTTAGTAGTGTTAGAATTGCGAGTTTTCTCATAGCGTGTTTTTTATAGTGTGTAGAGTTTTTAAGTGTAACTCTACTGTTTCAGGTATTATCTAGACTTTAAAATAGTGTTTTAAAAGAAGGATTGAGATATTGTTTTAGGAAAAGAAATATTTTTATTATGTTGGTAGAATTGCTATCTTCGCACTACCTGTTGAGTAGATTGCTAGTGGTGTTCCTAGTGGTATGTATGTTTGAAATGGTGTTGCATACCATGTTCCGTACATGTATGTTGCTACTGGTACAAATCTATGAGCCTCAACATCCCAAGCATAAATCCATAGTTCAACTGTGTTTGGTATTGTCATTATGTTCATTATATTTGTAGTTGTTCCTTTCTGAAGTACTATTGGTATTATATTGAATGTTCCTTTTTCAATTGAAATTATTTCTCTATATGGTAGTCCAACCTCTGTATAGTATACTACAGGTATTATTAGTACGGTGCTCCTCTTTATATATACTATGAATGTTGTTGGTATTAATGTAAAACCTTCAACTTTAATAGGCTTTACATCCTCTAGATTACATGGCTTTATCTCTTTTAGAGGACCTGGATTTATACAGTATGAGTATAGTACTACATCTCTCAGTGATGTCAATATGTTGTTCCATGCTCCTACTAATACTCCAGGTATTGAAAATGCATCCCAACCCTTAGGCAGATACAGTATATAGTACCAGTCTGGTACTATTCCATAGTTTACATGTATTAGTATTGGTGTACTACTCTTCAATGTGTATCCTATCGCTGTTATGTTGATTGTACAGTTTGAATATCTTGTTGGTGGTATTGCAATAATTTCTCCATAACCTACTATTAAAGCTCCTGCAGATATGTTTATTGGTAATGATCCTATGTTAAGTGTGTTATTTAGTTCGAATTCACCTCCAATACATGGGTATAGTCTGTATGATGAGTTTAGTGTTGATGGACTTAGTAATATTGATCTATTACATATGGGTGATATGTACGTTATGTTAAATCTATAAATTCCAAATCTTGCTTTTGCAATAATATTCTCAACACCGACGACATATCCAACCTCTTTAATGAGATCATACTTCTCTATTATTGGCGGTTCAACAACTACCTTCTCTATAGTTATGTTAAACCATGAGTATCTTCCAAGATTGTCTAACAACATTATGGATATTGTACTCATATTTTGTATCTGTGTGGTCTGTATTGTACAGTTTATCTCTGTCATATTTATACCCGATTCACCAACTTGTACAAATCTGATAGGTCTACATTCTGCAGATATGGATTTACCATTTACATATACTTCAGGTATTTTCAAATATGCAGGTGAGTAACTGCTAGTCTCTCTATATGATGTTACGTTTAGTACTATGTAGATGTAGCTGCTTGAGTTTGGTATTATGTATGTACCATTTTCAAAAAATGCTTTAAATACAACACCTGCAGGTACTCTAAACGTTATGTTATAATTCTCTACCTTTGGTGCAAACATGTCTAATAGTTGATATTTTGTAATATTCCAACATCCAAATGATGAACATTCAGTAAATACTATAGTAACGTTTGGATATTTCTCAATTTTTTCAAGTATTGTCTCATTTAGACTAGTCTTATTTATGTAGAATATTGCAGATATTGATGGTGTAGATGTTAATTTGTCTAGATGTGTAATATTTGTAAATTTCAATACAACATCTCTATTACTAATCACAACGACCGTCATGTTTATAGTATCGTTTTGTAATGTTACAATATTCGATATTGGCGTTATTGAGTATATGTGATCTACAGGCTTATATGGTGATGGTATGTAGCGTATTGGTAAGTATATTGCTTTCCATAATGCTAACATTAGTGGTAATGCATCTTCTGCAACTATTGTCGAATTTATCTTAAATAGTGTATGTTCAGTATTTGCTACTGATATTGATGATTCAAGTCTAGTACTTTCAGACTTGTTGTATAGTATTACATAGTTTAGATAGCTATATGTGTAGTTTCCTGATGTTGTTGGTATTGTTATGTTGCTAAGTATCATTATTAGAGTATTATTATGTACATTACTTGCATCTATATGAAATGTACATATCTCCTCTTCATATTCATCAACATCTGTAAATGTTATTGAACGTGTTATTGGATTCCAATTAATCTTAATACCATCACCAACACCAGGACCTGTATATACATACTTACATCCATAAAATGTTAAACCTACATTGCCTATTGGTGATACTATTGTTGATGGTATAAATGTAACATTGACAAATGCATTACCAACAACACCACTAGCATATACTACAAGTGTTATATTACCACCAGGTAGAGCTATGTAGTGTTTTGATACATTTACACCAACTAGAATATGTCCGGACAATGATCCAGGTGGGTAGAATTTGAATGTTGACGTCTTCCAAGCGATAGTTTCAGAGCCAATATAGTCCTGTATTGCTGATGAATATGTTAGATTGTATATTTTCAATGTTGTATTTGTAGTAACTTCAGTACCTGTATATATCAGGTAGTAAGTCTTACCACCATACTTAGCTACAAATCCCTGTATTCTATTTGCAAATTCGCTAATAGTAGTCAACCTCGTGTTAGGATTCATTGTAAATGTTACAGGCTGTACATATGTTGTTCTAGGACCAACATCAGGTACTGTAGTTATTAATGATGGTGTAGTTGTTGTAGTATTATACACAGCCATATTAAATACTAGGCTAGTACTAAACGAATTTGATAATTCTGTCTCAATCATATTCTTTAACCATGAAGATATGTTAGAAATATCTACAGCATTTTTAAGCCAATTAGCGAAATATCTAGCAATATCATTTGTCAATGTAGAACTCTCATTAATATACATAGTCTCATTAAGCACTACTGGAGCAGGTGCAATATCTATCAAAGTTATATTTGTAGCATAGAGCTTCATAGGTATAGTATCATTCAAAGTTGTAACAGTCTGATTTACAGTATTGACATAACCTACAACACTGTACACAGTCTCGTTATATAGTTCGTTTGATAAATATGGTATGTATCCTGAATATACACCACCAATATCCGTAGTATTAATTGTGAAATATCCTGACGGTGGTACATTATTCTTAACTTCTTCAACAGTTTCTAAAATGAAGTAGTTCCATGAAGTATTAACTGAGGGTACTCCTGTTATCACTACCGTACATACAAGCTGAAGTACACCTACACTAGTTAGATTATTTATTGTACATGATGCACCCTGAGTTAGAGATTCAAATTTTATAACTTTAGGAAATGTTACATAGGCTGTTGGAAATGTTATATTAATTGTTGCTGTAGCCGATACACCGGCTGCAGCTACAGCTGCACTTACAAATGCGGTTGCATTTATTGTCACATTTATGAACTGTTTTAATTTTGTTATTGAGTGTGTATTATTTATATATACTGCAGGCACATTTAGAGGTTCTATCTTTACTATGGCTGCTATTACAGTAGCATAGCATGTTGTTATTATGGTGAGTAGTAGTAGACATGCGGTTATTAGTAGTAGTTTGGAGTACATAATCCTGACTATAATGGTTTAATAATATGCTTAAATGCGTTTTGCGTTTACTATCTTAGAGTTGTAAGATTCAAATATTTTGGTGGGGCCGCCGGGATTTGAACCCGGGATCACTCGGGCCCGAGCCGAGCATCCTACCAGGCTAGACTACGGCCCCTTTTAGTGTGGTGTATGTTAGGTAGGATATTAAGATTGCTATTGTGAACATGTATATTGTTGTTATTATTGCTTTTCTAATACCTACCTCTTTTGCTATTGCTATTATTGTGGGTATGCAGGGCATGTATAGCATTGTGAATATTGTAAATGCTATCATCTGTATTTTACTTAATTTTAAATTTCCAAGTATTGACAAGATTGCTATTATGTTCTCCTTAGCTACTATACCTGCAATTGTTGCAAGTCCAAGTTTCCATGCACATGTTTGAGATATGTTTAAAATTTTCTCAAATATATACCCTAAATATTTTCCAAATATTGCTGCATAACTTTGAGATATGTTCATTGTAAATCCTGTAGGTCCGTAGTGTAGCATTGTCCATATTATTAGACAGGATATAAATATTACAGTTCCTGCCTTCTCTAGAAAATGTTTTGTAGTACTCCAAGAAATCCACCAAACAACTCTAAGCTTTGGTCTGTGTAGTGGTGGTATTTCTAGTAGAAGTTCAGGTCCTGTTCTCAATCTATACAGTACTCTTCTAAACATTAATGACGATATTAATGTTAGCAATACTCCAATACAGATTGTTAATAGTATAAATGAGAATAATTCTACAGGTTTAAACATTATGAACATAGTAGCCATGTATAGTAGTATTATCATCCTAGCTTGACATGGTATAAATGGTACTGTCATAGCAATTTGAACTCTCTCAAAATGGTCTATAGCTGTTCTTGATGAGAGAACAGCAGGTACATTACATCCAAAACCTACAAGTATTGGATATATACTCCTACCTGAAAGTCCAAATCTAGATAGTAGACTATGCATTGAGATTGCCATTCTAGCACCAATACCTGAATCTTCAAGAATTGCAAGTACAGCACTCATAATAAATACTAGAGGTGCAAGTGATAATACAGCACCAACACTACTAACAATACCATAGATAGCTCTACTCAAAACAACATTACTTGTAAGTGATGATAAGTAACTTCCTAATAAATCAAAAGCTCTATCTAAAATTCCAGATATTGAATAGTTTTCTACAATATTTGCAATATTTGAAAAACCTAAAGCATAGAATAGGATGTTTAATGGAAAACCCATATTTATTATAAGTGCTGTAAATATCGAAGATGTTAAAATTAGAAGTGAAATTATTGGACCTAAAATTGAGTGTGTGAACAATCTATCAATCTTAGATAACTTACCAATCTCAACTCTAGTTCTAACAATATTACCTTCAAGAACATTTCTCAAATATCTACTACGAATTTCATATATATAATCTTCAGGATATTTACCAAACATTTTATAAAACTCTTCTCTAACATTCTTAACATCTTTAAAACATTCTAAATCACTCTCCTCTAATATTCTTAGAAGTTCATCATCACCCTCTAAAAGTTTTAAAATTATCCATCTCTTATCTACATCTATATTCAAGATCTTTAATATATGTTCACCACATCTATCTAATATTTTGAAATATTTTTCAAGTTCTTCATAATTTATCTTTAGAACTTGACCTCTAGAATATGTATATCTTGTAATTGTTCTTAATAGTTCTTCAATACCCTCACCTGTATATGCTGATATTGGTATTACAGGTACACCAAGCTTCTTACTTAAACCTTCATAATTTACATGTATTCCATATTTATGCGCTATATCACATTTAGTTAATGCAATTATGACATTAGGCTTCAATTCTAGTAGTTCTATTGCAAGCATTAGAGATCTCTCAATCGTTAATACATCTACAAGTACTACATAGATGTCTGCACTTTCCTTCAATATGTATTCTCTAGCTACACGTTCTTCAAGTGTTGTTGGTGTTAAACTGTAAGTTCCTGGAATATCTACAATCTCTATAACTAGACCATCCTTAACAATCTTACCACTCTTAATCTCTACTGTAGTTCCAGCCCAATTACTAACACGTACAGATTTTCCAGAAAGAATATTGAATAATGATGATTTTCCAACATTTGGTTGACCTACTAGTATAACTTTAATAATATTAGAGTACCTTCTTCTCATCATAAACACCTTTTTAAGATCCTCCACAACTCAAAATATAAGCTAGGATGGAGATCAATTTAAGATCTATCCTAGCAAGTAGTAAAAAGAGTTGTGAAGAAGTAGTTCTACAAGACTACCTATCTACAATATTTAGACTTGAAGATGTGTTTGGAGTTGCCAAGACTAGTAAGATAGCTGAAGAACTAAATGTAACACCTGCAACAGTAACTAAAATGTTGAAAAAACTTGAGAAAGGTGGATATATAAAGTACGATAAGTATAGAGGTACAATACTTACAGATTCAGGTAGGAAAATAGCACTTAAAGTAATATGGAAGCATAGAGTATGTGAATATTTTTTACAGAAATTTCTAAACATAGATACCTATAGAGTACACATATATGCACACATGATGGAACACCTACCTGATGAGCTTATACTTAAGATATATGAAATATGTGGAAAACCAATACAATGTCCTCATGGAAATCCAATAAATGCTGAAGTTAAGATTAGAGGAAAAACACTCATAGATTATGCACAAGATGTTAATTACACATTTAGAATTGTTAGAATACTTGGAGAATTTACAAAAGCATTACAACTATTTGAGAAGTATGGTATTAAGGTTGGTACTAAGATAAGAATTTTAGAATATAGAAAAGATATATCTAAACTAAAGATAGAAATTCAAGACTTTAATAATATTGTTGAAATACCTATAGACTACACAGCACTTATAGAGGTTGAAAGTTTGGAGAAGTAAAAGTTTTGAAGAAGCTAAAATTCTGAAAAATGGAAATTTCCTGTGTATACAGGTAGGAAAGTACTACCACTTTCATTACTACCTCCCGGATCTAGAGGTAGAATAGTTAGTGTAGATGCAGGACATGGATTGAGAAGAAGGCTTCTAAGTATGGGATTTATGCCAGGACAGGAAATTAGAGTATTACAGGTTGTTGGTGGTGTTGTACTTGTTCGTCTAGGTTCTTCATCAACAACAGTAGCATTATGTAGAGGTATGGCTCAAAAAATACTTGTAGAAGTATTCTAAATAACTTCCAGCCTAAATAGAGAGTCACTAGACGAGAAATATCTTAACTTAACCTTCTCACGAACCTTCTTATTTAATTCAAGTATAGTATTTAGATTCTTAACAATATCATTTGAGAAGTATATAATTGCATCATTAACATCTAATCTACTTGGTAATTTACCCATAACTAGATCTTGAATATTTTCAATAATATCAACAATATTTCTATAATTTTCAGTAACTACATTTATAGATGATGAGTATAGTAGATGTGGTGATGTTGTATTAATACTAATTGAAATATTTGCTAATGATGCAGCTTCAGAATCAACGATAGAATCACCAACATATATAACAACATTATTTAAATCTCTAAACTTCTTAACAATACTAGCCTTAAATTTAGAACCTGCAATACCTCTCTGCTGTACAAGTCTTTGATATAGATATTTTCTTAATCCTAAATCATCTATAGAATTTACATATTCATCTACTGAGTTTAGTGGTAAATTTTCTGATACAATATTTAGACATATTCTAGCTATACTTTCAACGACTTTCCTAATCTTATCTCTAGATGCTATACTTTCTAAGATTTGTAGTACATGCTCACTATTTACATCATCTATCTTTGTATCACATGTAGAATATACATTATCTAAATCTATACCTAATCTTCTACATACTTCATGTGAATATGGAAAATATGATGAAGTTGTTACAACTATATCATAATTCTTTCTTAATCTTCTAACAATATCTTTAAAATCTTCATAAACTACCTTCTCTGCATATTGTTTAGAAATTTCAATAATATCTTCCTCTCTAAGACCATGAGAATATGCCATTAAGAGTGTGTAGAATGGTGTAGTACCTGTCTGATATCTTCCTGTCTTTGTCATATATTCCTTAATCCATCTATAGTCATCATATGTGTCAAAGTACTTGAAAAATCTGTAATAGTCATCTCCAAGATATCTAGCTAAGTATTCTGCAAAGTCTGTTCCGGGTGGTGTTAATACACCTTCAAGATCTAGTATAACTATAAATCGCATAACTTGACTATCTAGCTATTACATATTTTATATCCTGTTCCTCCAATATTTGTTAGACAGTGTTTTGCACATATTATTCCAAGTTCAACACACCTCTTTATATCATAATTTCTCACTAATCCTACTAGAAAACCACCTGCAAATGCATCTCCAGCACCTGTACTATCTACAACATCTACCCTAGGTGCAGGAAACATCATAACACTATTATCTGTAATGACTTTAACACCTCTAGAACCCATTGTTACTATTAGAATTTTTATATTTGGAAATTTTGATAACATATTTTCAAAACTTTTAAACATAATATTTAACTCATCTTCTCTAACAAATACAATATCTACACTTCTAATTAGAGAATCTATTAGAGGTCTATACTCCTCTCTACTATACATATTACAGTATAGTGATCCAAGCATTATAGATCTATACTTAGCATCTACTAGTGAATAAGCTAGAATCTGTGCTCTAATTGGTTCACAACCTCTACTACATGCAAATGTTGATGTATGTAACACATCCTGTACTTGATAATCTTCTAATGGATATACTAGATCTCTACTATATAAATCATTAACACCTGGACATATCAATATCTTCCTACTTCCATAAATACTTGATATTACCAACGTCTTACCTGTAGAACCTTCACTACTTAGATATCCTATAAATTTTAAATTAAAACTCCTCAATTTATCTAAAATCCAAATACCATCACTATCAGTTCCAATAATTCCATGAATATGTATCATAGCTTTATTATCAAGTTGTCTAAATGCATATAATGTATTTACTACAGAACCGCCAACACTTTCATATACTCTACCTAAAGTCTCTATATGTATTTTAAATATATCCTCATTAACAGTCTCTTCTACATCTTCAACATGCCTATCTACTATACCTATATAATCTTTATTTATAGCTGCTATACCTAAGACTCTGCTAATCATAATACTCTACCACACAGCTAATATTAGATATTTCTAGTCTATATATTCCAGGAATTTTTCTAGATATAATATCATTCACTAGCTTATCAATATCAATATTTTTCAAATTTTTAAAATATGGATCTCTTGGAAATATCTCCTCTACAAATTTCCTAACTACATCCTTCACAACATCTACATTTTCTACATATTCTAAAATCCCTTCTATAAGTATGGATACAACTTTCCTATCTTCTTCAATATACACTAGGTAACAAGCGTTAGGATTTTTCTCAATAATTTTCATCTTTCTACCATATTTTAAAAATAGGAAATGTGGAACATCTCTATACAATATGTAGGCTACAGGAAATGCGTATGGTTTACCATTATCACATAGTGCTAAAATTCCTCTCCAAGATTTTTTAAGAAATTTTAAACATTCTTCAGATCTTAGAAACATATATTTAGACTAGCAACTACAGTTATTATCTATTGAGTGATGAGGAGTTGCCCTACGGATAGTGTATGAAGATACGCTCGGTTAACTGACTAATCTTGTAATGATAGTGTAGCATAGTTCTAACATATTTTCACAACATTTATCACATATAGGCTCAACTTCAAGTATTAATGGAACATCTCTACAATATCGTCTAAATACGTCTATTATACCTCTCCAATTTATTGTACCCATCATAGGTGGCATATGTCTATCCTGAATACCATCATTATCATGTACATGTGTCGCAATTATATATCTATGAAATCTTTTAACAATATCTTCAATATTAAGTTTATTAACATTTGCATGTCCTGTATCTATACATATTCCAAAATTTTCAACACCTTCCTCAGATATTATCTTAATAATATCATCAGGAATACAGCCAAAACATTGTTCAAGTCTATTCTCAAAAGCTATCTTAACAGAATAACTTCTTAACAAATTATCTAATCTACGCATTAAATATCTTGTTGAATTTTCTAAACATCTAATAAAGTCTATATAAGATTCATTACTCATAGGTCTTCTATATGGTACATGCATTACAAGTACAGGACATTCAACAATATTACAAAGTTCTACATACTTCAATATTCTAGATATTGCATGTTCTCTCTCACTTGGATATGTCAACAACTCATCAATATCACCATAAGGTGCATGTATCTGAGCAATATCTACACCATAATCTTTACGCAGTCTATTTAAAATATTTCCAATATCTCCTATCGTTAAACAACTTCTTTCAAGTCTTTTTATATGTGTTGCACATACTTCAACTATTTTGAAAAATTTAGATATTTTAGATATTGCATATTCAACATCATAATACTTGAATATCCTAGTATCTATACCAACCTTAACCATCTATACTCACTAGAGGTTAAGAAGACTAGTTTAAGATTTACATCTATAGATCAGCAATATGTTATAACGATCTCTTTTAGACACTTTTCACATATTAAATCATGGGAGAGATGTGTGAAAGTATTCTCTTAAATCATTTAAGTCGACTAAGTTTAAGATGATAACTCAAGTTATCGAGAATAGAGAGATCAGTAGGATGCTTAGAGAGAGTGGAAATTTCGATTACGTACTAAAATTATCGCAACATGTAGCATATGTCAAGATAGGTGTTGACAGAGTTTGGATAACATTTTCAGGAGATGATAAGATATTTATTGTCAGGACTAGCCTAGCTCCAAATCTACATAGTAAAATTTACACACTTGTTAAGAAGGTTTTTGAAGAATTTAAAAATAGAGGTGTAGATATTTTGGAGATAAGTTACTTAGCTGTTTGAGACTTCTTGATCTCTAAAACTTTCTCAATTTCAGCTACAATCTCAGGAATGGACTTACCTGTAGTATCTATACCTAGCTTCTTTGCAAGTTCTAAAATTTTCTCCTTATCGAGCTCATCAGTCTTCTCACTCTTTCTAGTCTCTGTCTTCTCTTCCTTCTTCTCCTCTTCCTCTACAAGACCTTTAGTACCTCTCTTAAATTCATGTATTGCTTGTCCAATAGCTCTTGCAAGACTTGGTAGTTTGCTTGGACCCCATATTAACAATATTGCTATTGCTATAACTATAAGTGCTAGTGTTGGTAAGTCTATCATCTTCGCTCAGATTCTACTACTTTATCTACTTTATAAGTTTATACTCTTTTTAGAACTGTCTTAAGTGTTTGTAATCCAATACTCTTAAGTTTTATAACATTACTACAATATTTCTCAAGTATTACATTTTCACCTCCTACAAGGATGATTATGAATTCTTTAAACATCTTTTGAGCTTTCTCTAACACTTGAATGTCTACATTTGAATCTTCACCATCTGTTATCAATATCAACTTATACTCTCTAAGGTTTGGATTTCTATAACAATCTTCTATAGCTGTCTTTAATGCATTTGTTATACTTGTACCTCCTAGTGGTGTTAATCTTAGAAGTATCTTTACTAAACTTAACTTATCTTGAAGTGGTTCATGTGCTTTTTTATCAAAAAATCTCACAATAACTTTACTACCTTTCAATAGTAGTGTTAATGCTAGTGCTGTAGCCCATGTAATTTTACTAAGATTTTCAAAATCTTCAATCTTCACATCTACTGAGTAGAACATTGATCCACTTTTATCTACAAGTATGTATAGTTTCGGTTTTCTAGTAATTCTCAATTCATGTACTAGCAAACTGCCTGTTGCTAATCTATATGCAAATAATTCTTTAGATATGTTAGCTCTAGCAATCTCACTTGGTGTTAAATCTCTAAGTTCTCTAATTCTTGAAAGTTTTTTAAGTCCTGAAATGAAGCCTCTAACATCAATCTCTCTTTCATATATATCAACCTCCTGTGCTGCCTGTCTTGCAAGTTCTATTAAGGAGTTTAACATCTCTACAAGTCTAAGTCTTGATGACTCATCTTCAGGATCCATCAATATTTCAGCAACTTCATCACCTGCAAAATGTCCTATAGTATTTTTAACCTTCTTCATAACTTCACTAACCTTCTTCAAACTTCCAATATTCATACTGATACTAGTCTTAATTTCATAGTCAAGTCTATGTATTATAGATCTAATATACTTACTAGGCTCCTTACCTTGACTTTTAGATTTAAATTCTGCAATTAGAGCATTTTTAAATTCACGATTACTCTCAACCTTACTCAACATGTCTAAATAAACTTTCAACAGTCTAATTGCAAGAATTTTAGAAATTTTTGAATTACCAAAACACATAGATTTAATATTCTTATATGTTTGAGATTGTATGTATATAGAAGCAACCTTATACCATAATAACAACTTCTCATCTTCAATATCTCTAGGCTTTCTAAATATAGGTTCACTATAGTGAATATAGTATGAATCTATTAGAATATATGGATCACACTGCTCAACTCTAGTGAAAAGTCTTCTACGTGCTTCAAGAACAACCTCTCTAGCTCTATACTTAACTAATGGATCATCGTAATTAATATTAGCCAATATACCTCTCACAGATATACACATCTCAACTACACAACTAGTTTAAATACATTCCCTCAATATCGACATATAGTATTTAGATAAAAAAGTCTAGAAGAAGATAAAAACTTTGTAAATATAGGAATCATTAGATGCTGAAACTCCCACCTTCTGAAGCGGTGAAGATGGCGATTGAGACTGAGATTATTTATAGTCTAAAGTTTTAATTCTCCTAATATGTCATATGTCTTCACATGAAATCAGACATTGTAGAAATTGATGGTTCTGTTCTTGAGGGTGGTGGTCAGATTTTGAGAACTAGCTTAGCTCTTTCTGCACTTACTGGTAAGCCTATTAGAATATTTAATATTCGTGCTAAACGTTCAAATCCTGGTCTTCAAGCTCAACATTTGACTGGTGTTAAGGCTATTGCTGAGTTGTGTAATGCTAAGGTGGAGGGTGCTTATAAAGGTTCTATGGAGCTACTGTTCATACCTGGTAAGATTAGGAGTGGTAAGTTTAGGTTTGATATTGGTACTGCTGGTAGTGTTAGTCTTGTTATTCAGGCAATACTTCCCGTGCTGATATTCGCACCTGATGTTGTTGAGGTAGATATTACAGGTGGTACTGATGTTCGTTGGTCACCACCTATAGACTATGTTAGACATGTTATGTTACCAATACTCTCAAAGATGGGTGTTAATGCTGAATTGAAAGTTTTTAGAAGAGGACATTACCCACGTGGTGGTGGTCATGTAAAACTTGTAGTATATCCAACAGAAAAGTTAAATCCCATAATCGACACAGACTTAGGCAATGTAGTTGAGATTAGAGGTAGATCACACTGTGTAAAACTTCCAAAACATGTAGCTGAAAGACAGGCAAAATCTGCAGAAGAATATCTTAAGAGAAGTGGAATAACATCAAAAATAGATATTGAATTAGAATTCTACCCACCTGAAAAAGATCCTCACCTAGGTCCTGGATCAGGAATAGTTCTATGGGCATTAACAGATAAAGGACAGATAATTGGTGCAGATGCACTTGGAGAGAAAGGAAAACCAGCAGAAGAGGTTGGTAGAGAAGCTGCAAGTAAACTTGTAGAAGAGTTGAAATCTGGAAAAGCATTTGATAGTCATATGGCAGACATGTTAATACCATACATAGCACTAGCAGATGGATATTCAAAAATTGGAATATCAAAATTAACACTTCACACAATAACAAACATATACATTGTTGAGAAGATATTAAATATAAAATTTAAAGTACAGGGAGAACAAGATAAACCAGCAATAGTCGAAGTTGATGGAATTAGATTTAGAAGAAGTTAAATTCTTTCAAGACTTATATAAGATATACCAAGCTTCTTCATAAACTCTATAAGAGATCTAGTATATATAGATAATCCAATAGCATCAATATTATATAAATATTTAACCTCTTCATCACATATAGATCTATAGATACCGTATATAGCTATTAGAAATGTATAACCATTAATGTATAGTAACTCTAGAGGAAGAGCACATGTCTGTATATTAGTACTAAATCTATATAACATATCTAGAATATTTTCAATATCTCTATTATCAAGTACGAGATCTTTAAAATCTTTAATATTAAGCTCTATCTCATACACATTCTTATCATAGTTATCTATAATAACAAGCTTTCTACCCTCTTTAATAACATCACTAAGTTCAAACATCTTCAACACCTCTCTTTCAACATCTCTAATCTTTACATGACATGTACATTTAATACTTCTAATTTCTTCAGGTATTTTAAATATACTATCAACATTCTTTATACACTCTCTAACCTTTAATTGAAATCTAGATGTTATATATATTATCTGTAGTAGATTTTCACATGTATACAACTCTTCACATAGTAACTTATTCAATCTAGATATTGTACTATACTTAAGATTCCAATCAATATAAACACTCCTAAATTTTGGATATAGAGTTAATACGACTGCCTTATCGGTATTTGGTGTTATATCTAGAAAATTTGGATCTATATTCAACACTTCCTGTAAGATATCTATAACATACTTACTATCTATTGTTGAAGCTTTAAATGTTGAATATCTACCAATACATCTATGATGTACACCTGGACAGTGTAGTACATCTACATATACTATTTTTAGATGTTTACTATATCCTATAAATAGTGGATAAAGTCTACAGTAGCATGGTCTATCTTCGTATATTAGACATATTCTCTCATTATTAATTCTTTTTAAGAATGCACATTCTAAAACTAGAGTATCTTTCTCTATTGGTTTTAACACTGGTCTTAATTTATCACCTCTCTTTCTAAATTCTATAGATGGTTTTATATTTAATTCTTCAGCTTTCTTTAAAATTCTCCTATAGTCTATATCTGTAAGCTCTACAGGTCCTTCACAACAGAGACCACATTTACAACATCTAAAGATGTGTTCATGTATTGATGTTGGTATTAGTGTTATTTCTCTCACATGTTATTAAGATTTTGAATAGTTTGTTTAAGCTTACCTATCTCAGTATTTTAGAATGTATTATCTATATTGTTAATACGTTTTATTTTCTTAAATATTATATAACCAGATACTGCTCTGCCAATTCTAGTATAGAGATTACCATTACTATCTGTACCAAATCTTGCACAGTAAGTTACAGTACATATTATAGGTTTCTTATCGTGAATTCTACATAGTCTACTTCTATAATTGTAGAATATGCACATACCATGTCTATAAACATCAAGTCTATATATTCTAACTTTAGAACCATCGTAAAGTTTTACGACTCTACTTGGAAGTTTATATTTTAGAGATTTATCTACAAGTTCTAACTCATTTTCAAACATAAATGCACCACAATTCTTTTCACAACACCATCCACATCTAACACATATCATCTTTATAGAATTTTTCAATATTTCAGAATTTATTTCTATAAATATTTCATCATTTAAACTATGTTCACTACATATTACAGGTCCGTAATATTTTAGACTAGGTATGTAGTATATTCCAACTATCTTATTTTTAATTTTTGAAAGTTTGTAAAGTATGTATAGATTCCAAGATTCTTCATCTGTAGGTTCTCTAGTTATGTAGTAGTATGTCACTATGTTTAAAATAGTGTTATTCGATATTTTGTATATTTGGTGAAGAGTTGGGGACGGATCTGACTATGTGATGATGGAACCCATGTCTGATATTAATGCTCTTTTAGAGGCTAGTGTGTATGATATTGCTGCTGTAAATGCAAGTATTGAAGACACTATAGGTATTAGTATTGTGTATAGGTCTAGTAGTGCTCCACCTATGAAAGATCCAATTATAAATCCTAGACATATTAGAAATGTTGTATCTCCATATATCTTATGTGCTTCTTCACCAAAGTTTAATACTATGACTTTTATACCTGTGTTTAAGTAGCTCCAAGTTATTCCAATTATTATCAATATTATACATGCATCTATGAAAAGTTCAATTCCACTTAGGTAGAATGCTGTTAATAGTAGAAGAAATCCTACACCTCTAACAATTAGGTAGTTAGATATTTTGTGAAGTACTGTTGAGACTTTTTCAAGCATTGCAGATATTGTATATATGTATGATAGAACTGCAACTACAGATCCTATAAATCTTGCAAAATATATTTCATAGTTTTTTAAACCAAGCTTTGCAAGTAGTGGTGGTAGTGATGTGAAGAATGTACTAGCTGCTAAGAATGTTAAGAATACTGATGCGTAGTATGGTATTAATATACTCCTCTTCAATCTTTCAATATTTAAATTCTTCTTAAATTCTCTAATCATCACATACTTCTTCAAGTTTTTTATTATAGGTATTGCAAATGGTATTGATATTATTGCTGAAGATGCTGAAAGTAGTATTGCAGTACTTAGATTTGTAAATAGACAAGAAAGTGCACCCATTAGAAAACCTAAACACCAACCTAAATTTTGTGGTATTGTTAAAATTTTTACAGAAACTTTCATATCTTCATTCTCCTCAGTTAAGAGGTATGTCAATGCAGGTCCTAGAGTTGAGTAGAAGAATCCTGTCATTATAAATCCTAAGATTATTGGTAATACATATCTAGATATGTATATTATGTAGCATGATATTGCTATCATCACTATAGATATTGCTGTTAGTATATTGTAGTACTTTGATAAGCATCTTGGTATTACTATACTTCCAATCATTGCTGCAAGATTGAATAGTAGATATGCTATTCCTATAACAATTCCTGATGCACTAATACTATACAACTTTAATGATACACCAATAAACTGTACAGCATATGCAATACTTATAGTTGCGTAGAATGTTGATGTTGACTTTCTATTATCTAATCTTACCATTTTTGTAATCTTCATAGTCTAGAAAGAGGTCTAATATATGTTGTCTGTCTAGTTTATAGTGTTGGTAAGTAAGATATTTAAATACTTACAATACATGTCTGTGAGCTAGTTATGGGTCTTAAGATTAATAGACCAAGAAGAGGCTCAATGGCTTTCTATCCTAGGAAGAGAGCATCATCTATAGTCGCAAAATTTAGAACTTGGGTTGATCCTAAACCTGGAAAGCCAATACTTCTTGGATTTGCAGCATATAAGGCAGGTATGGCTCATGTGGTCATGATTGATGATAGGCAGACAAGTCCATTCTATGGTAAGGAGATTGTGAGACCAGTAACAATACTAGATGCACCACCTCTCAGAGTTGTTGGTATTAGATTCTACACTTTCGATCCTGTTAAAGTTGCTGAGCTAAGTATTGGAGAAGTTTGGGCACAACTACCTGATGATATTATGGAGAAGATTAAGAGAAGAATACCAACACTTAAGGTAGATCCTGATAAGATGTGGAAGAAGATTGAAGATAAGATTGACATAGTTACGGAAGTTAGAGCAATATGTAGTACACAGCCATGGTTATCAGGTATTGGTAAGAAGACACCTGAAATATTTGAAATACCTATAGGTGGTGTAGATGATATTAATCAAATTATTGAATATGCCAAGAACATACTTGGAAAAGAGGTAAACATATGGGATGTATTTCAACCAGGACAGTATGTAGATGTTACAGCTGTAACTAAAGGAAAAGGATTTCAAGGACCAGTAAAGAGATTTGGAATTGTAATTAGACCAAGATGGCATAAGCATAGAAAAGGATGTAGAAAAGGTGGATCGGTAGGTCCACAAGCACCAGGACCAATGTTTACAATACCTAGAGCAGGACAGTGTGGATTTCATAAACGTACTGAGTATAATAAGAGAATATTGAAGATTGGTCAATCAGGAGAGGAAGTAACTCCTAAAGGTGGATTTAAACATTATGGAATTATAAGAGGACCATACATAGTTCTAGATGGTACAGTTCCTGGACCAGTAAAGAGACTTGTAATGATGAGATTTCCAGTAAGACCAAGACCACCAACATGGCCAACAACACCACCAGAGATAGTTTGGATTAGTACACAGCCACTACCAGCATCATAAAAATATTCAGGATGATGATCTCTGGCCTTGATGATAGATGATTACCCATTCATGAACTGATCATCTCTTACCAATATCAAGTGCTCTAAGATACATACATAGTACAAGGCTAACTATTGAAAATATGATATACATTATCGTTATATTGTTAATCGGAAGTTCATGAAAATAGAATATTCCTAACAGTAGTGCAAGTATAACTTCTAAATATTGAATAATTGAGAAATTAACAACAAGTGTTGGATCCATACTCAAGACTATACATATGATAATGTATGGAAGTACTGTGCATAGTAGTACTATACCTATAACCATTAGAAATATTGTATAGATATTAGATAGTGATCTTAAGATACTTCTAAATACATGTCCTAAACCTATGTGAAAGAATGCTATTAATGATATTAAACCTATAGCTAAGCTAATACTCATATCTATACATGTTGTGTAGAGTTTTGATATGAAATCTCTACCTGGTCTATTAATATTACCAACAAGCCATAGATATAGACCCCAAGTTATTGAAAATATTATAACATAGATCAAACCTGTATAAGAAATCTTTGATATGTATGTTGTTACTACTATGATAGTTAGTAGTAGTATTATATATCCAAGTTTATATTTTGTAAATATTTCAGAACCTGATAATACTTTCATAAGTGCCGTCACGATAACTGTCAATCCTATACCTACTATATATGTGAAGTATACTCCACATATTGATACTGCTATGAAGAATGCTGGTATTGATATTCCAAATCCAAATATTGATGCAAGTATTATAACTACAATATTTGAAAATGCTAATCTACCAATTCTAAGATATGATAAGTGCGTTATGTAGTATGTTCCAAGACCTTTAGCACCGTATATCCAAGATATTGTCATTATTATTATGAAAGATATTAGAGATAGTACATATCTGACAGTTACCTGATATGTAGGTTGTATTATTGGATCTAGAAGTTTTATAAAAAGACCAAGTATACCCCATAGAACTGCTACAAGTATACATAGACCAGTGTTGAGATTTTTACTACTCATATGTTAGCTTAATCGCAGGTTTGAGAAAATATTTATAAAACTTTCAGAGAAGGGTAATGTATAGTGAGACACTTCTACATAATTGGTAGAATTGTCGAGTACAGGAAGGATAAATTTGAACTAGTTTTAGAAACGTTAATAAGCCCCCTCCACAGACCGTCAGAGAGGGTACATGTCAGGATTAAAGAAGCTGAGAGAGATAGAATTAGGGAGGGTAGTATAGTTATAGCAAAAGTATCAGCTACTAGGAGAGTCATAGTATATGATGTTAAGAAGCTTGAAGCATATGAAATACATGTTGTTACAGGTCAAACACTTGAAGAATTTGCTGAAGAGATAACTCACCATATGAAGAGTAGTAGATATGAGATTCCTGTGAAGTAATTCTACACATGTCTCTCAACAGTCTTCCTAACTCTACCTCTAATATAGATCTCAGTTTTACAATTTGGACATAGGTATCTACCATCTCTCTCCTCTAAATCAACCTTAACTACATACATTCCATATCTTTTTATTACTATTTTTCCACAGTTTGGACAGTATGTATGTTCTAGTGGATGACCAGGAACATTACCAACATAAACATACTTCAAACCCTGTTTTTTAGCATATCTAGCTATCTTCTCTAGAAGATCTATAGGTGTTGCTGGTCTATCTATGAGTAGGTGATTTGGATGAAATCTAGTTATGTGTAGTGGAGTGTCAGGACCTAAATCTTTCAATATTTTATCAATAATAAATTCATAATCTTCATCATTAACTCCTGGAATTACTAGATACGTAAGTTCTATATGTACACCATTTTCATATAGATATTTAACAGAACTCCAATATTTATTAAAATCTGCACATAGCCATTTTCTATATGTTTCAGGACCACCTTTAATATCTACATTAGCACCATCTAGACCAGATTCTATCAACTTTTTTAATGCTTCAATAGTTATATACCCGTTTGTGTTGTATGATAAGTGTTTACATATACTTCTAGCTTTTTGAAATAGTTCAATACAATACTCTGTGAGCAGTGTTGGTTCATTAAAACTAACATTAATACCTTCATCACCTGTAGCTTCTAGATATCTTAATAATCTATCAATAGGGTAGTACTCACCTCTATCTATAAATGCATATTTTGAAAGATACCAATTTTGACACCACGCACATGGAAATGTGCATCCCCAAGTACTTATTGTTAATGCTGTAGATCCTGGATAGTAGTGGAAAAATGGTTTTATCTCCATTGGTCTAGATTCAACAGCTGTCAATAGTCCATAAGTTGTTGTGTATAATCTACCCTCAATATTTATCCTAACTCCACATGTACCTACCTGATAGTTATCTAATATACATCCTCTATGACATAGTGTACATTTAACTTTATAATTTCTAAGTTTTATGTAGAATATTGATTCTCTAACGTTTGGTAGTGATAGTATTGTCTTAATGTTATCTCTATCCATACTTCTCAATAATGTTCTAGTCCAAGACCAAGAAACCACAATAAATTATCCGTTTAGAGTATTAATATGTAACCTCAACAATTCTAGGTATTTTTTAAATTTGAATTAGTGATATTAAATAGTAATGACTAGATTTGTAGAATATGGACCTTTAAAGATATATCTTGTAAAACATGCATGTATTAGAGTCGAAGCACCTAACCTAGTACTATACTTCGATCCTTATGAATTTCCTAAAAAAGCTACATTACCTAAGGCTGATCTTGTATTAATTACACATGAACATTTTGATCATTGTGATCCTGAGAGTGTTAAATTGATAGCTAAATCTGACACTGTAGTTGCAGCTCCTGAAGTTGCTAGAGGTTGTGTATCTGAACTTTCAGGTAGGGTCGGTCAAATTGTTCTAGTTAAACCATATCAAGAGATTACTATTAGAGATGTAGTGATTAGGACAATACCATCATACAACATTAATAAGTTTAGAGCACCTGGAAAAGTATTTCACCCTAAGGAGGATGGTAGAGTTGGATATGTAGTAACTATATCAAACGTAGTCATCTACCATGCTGGTGATACTGACAATATACCAGAGATGAAGGAACTTGAAGGTAAGGTAGATATTGCACTACTACCTGTAAGTGGTACATATGTTATGACACCTGAAGAAGCTGTAGAAGCTGTGAAGATGATTAAGCCGAAAATTGCAATACCAATGCATTATGGTGTTATTGTTGGTGATAAAAGTCATGCTGAGAAATTTAAGAAACTTGCAGAACAGTATTGTAGAGTTGAAATTTTGGAACCAGAATTAAAGTAGTGATATTAACATACTTACTACAAGTAGTATACCTATAATAATAGCGAAACTCCAAACTTTCAATCTCATAAAAGCTCTATAGAATAGATAGCCAAACAGTAGACTTGTAATATATGACAACAATATAGCAATAGCAATATCTAACGTAGGTATGACACTTCTACACATATATAGACCAGCAAGACCAGCAAGTATGAGTGTTGGAGCACCAACAATAAGACTAATCTTAAATGCAACATCAGGTTTTACCTTTCTAAAACTCAAATATGCTAACAATAAACCACTTCTAGAAAGACCAGGAATTACAGCAATACCTTGAAGAAAACCTAGAATAAACCAGTCAAATCTAGATAAATCACTACTTAACACAACTTTAGCCTTAACCTTCTCATAGTAGTAGTCCAATAATCCAGTAATGATTAAAAATATACCAACAATACCAAGAGCTACCCTACCAGGAATTTCATAACTATAAAATTTTACAAGCAATATGTAGAGTAGACCACCAACAAGTAGTGATATGAAAATCAAGATTATGTACATACTGAAATTAATATTTAAACTATCACAGGCTTTACGATCTCTAATTTTTAAGATATTTAGAAAATCTCTCCAAAATAGTGTAAATGCAGCAAATCCTGAACCTAAATGAAGTGCTAAAGACCAATTAAAACTTTTTAAAAACTTAATACCTAGAAATGTGCAGAATATCGTAACAATACCACTACTACTAATAGGAATCCACTCAAATAAACCTTGAATTATTGAAGATATTAAAATTATGTAAACTATATCTATCATATATACGTCAAAGCATTTAGCAACTTTAAACTTCTTAAAAACATTATCATCAGCAACTCCAACCCATCATCACATATTCAGACCCGCTGAAGTTACATCACTCAAATCTCTAACAGCTAATATCTACATAATACTACTTAAAAAGTTAATATAGTCTCACATATTAATGTATGAGTATTGATAGACTTATTGAGGGATTACGCCTCTTAAAGAGGTATGCTTTAATTTGGATAGTAGTTGTAGCACTATGTATAGCATTCTTCTACACAGCTTCCTCAGCAATATATAGTGCATTAATAAGTTTTACATCAGTAACTTCATACACGTACAATCCTACTACTTCTACAGGATATGTAAAGTTCATTCAAGATATGTTATATAATGTTATTCGTAGTGTTTCACAATACGTCTTCCTAATTGTAGTGTTGATATTAATCATACTTATACTAATTATCATAGCAGTATTTAAGTATCTAATACCTTCATTCAATAGATTTAGACAATATGATCCTTTAAAATATTCAACACCATACTCACTATTGAAATATGGTATAATATTTGGAATAGTATTTTCAATACTGGCAGTAGTAATACCTATACTATCGATATATATTATATCAACATTACGCTTACCAACTATAGTAATGTTTGTAAGTTATGAAGTTGTGATAACAGAGATATTGTTAATTGTATTTGAAGTTGCATCATTTTTCATATCATGGATTGGCTATCTCATCGGTCTTGCAAAATTGAAAGATGATACTAGAGAGGTTCTATTTATAGTAGTTGTAGTATTGTCAATAGTAGAATTTATACTACTCTGGTTTATGCCATATATATGGGAGGTAGCACTTATAGAGTCTGTACTGTCGATAGTGGAGCCTATACTCCTATTTATAGCTTGTAGTTCTGCATTATCAAAATTTACATACCATACCTAATCAGCGACGCAGGCGTTCTTCATTTTTCAGTTCCGCGGATTTTCATCATGAAGAGATGTTTAAAATATGTTTAACACTTCCTCTATACTGAACATTATGCCATACTTAGTTAAGCATTATGAGTTTGGTAGAATTGTAGTTGATGGTCGTGAATATACTAGAGATATAATTATTACTCCTAGTAGGATTATTGAGAATTGGTGGAGAAAGGAAGGTCATAGAGTATATCTTGAAGATCTTGAGAAGTATGGTGTATTTAATGAAAATTTTGAAATTATAGTATTTGGAACAGGTTACCACGGTCTTGTTATTATTGAGCGTGAAGTTATTGATGAACTTAGAAGAAGAGGTATTGAATATATTGCAGAGCCAACTAGAAGAGCTGTAGAGATATATAATAAACTTGTTCAGGAAGGTAGAAAGGTTGTTGGTGCATTTCACCTAACCTGCTAACATATTTAAAGAATTTTTGAAAAATCCAATATCTAGATGATGAAGGATCAACCGTGCGATTAGTGAGCGAGACTTGCATGGACTGAAACTAATATTTATACGCTATCTAGACTCTATCTCTAGTATGAGTTTGAGAGTTTTGAAAACTGTGAAGGAGAGTTCTGATAAGTGCGAAATAATGATTATGGGTTTTGAAGGTTGGCCTGATGCTGGGAGAGCTGCATCTACAAGTCTTGGATATATAGTACATAAGTATGGTATTGATATAATATATAGAGTAGATCCAGATGAAGTATTCATATATGGACTATCTAGACCTTATGTAGATATTGTAGATGGTGAAATACGTACACTATCAATGCCCTATCTAGATGTTGGTATTACACAGATAGGAAATACAAAACTTCTAGTAGTTAGAGGTCATGAACCACATAGAATGTGGAATAGTCTTGTAGAAGATTTTTTAGAAATTGCAAAGAAGCATGATGTGAAGTTAGTAATAACTTTTGGAAGTATGCTTGATGAAAGTCCAAATATTAAGATATCAGTAGTTGCATCACATAGAGAATGTATTGAAATTGCTAGAAGTGTAGATACAGGAACTGTAACTTATCGTGGACCATGCAGTTTCTATACAGTAATGCTTAGAAGATTTGGAGAAAGTGGTATAAAGACGATAGGACTATGGGCACACATACCATACCTAGAGTACTATAATGTACTTGCAAGATACAATATAGCAGATTGGAGAGGTACAGTTATGCTTCTTGAAAAATTTGCAAATATTGTAGGAATTAGAATAGAGCTAGATGAGGCATATGATAGAGCTAGAAGTGTAGAATCTATACTAAGATCAACATCTAAAGAAGAAGTATCTAGATACTTCATGTAGATTTAATTTTATGAATATCTTCAAGAATTTTAGAATATAAACTATCTTTAATATCGTAAAATTCTACAATAAAATCTTCAGTATCTAAGATAAATCTTCTATAATTATTAAAAATACTACATTGAGATACCTCAGGTAGAGATGCTATAAATCTAGCAACTTTAACTATAGAAATTTCATCAGATACATAAATTTTAAAATGTCTATCTCTAGATATATGATTACCAAATTCAGAATCAACATAGACATCTCCATCTATCAACTTTAAACTATCTAAAATATCAATAACATAGTCATATGCTTTATTAATTATTAACAATCTACTAACTCTATACTCAGTACATAGCTTATTGATAATACCGTAAATATCTACATGAATTAGAATTTTTCTAACATCATTTAAATACTTTTCAAGTACTCTCCTAATTCCTCTAATAACGCATGTCCTCTTATATTTTGGAACTTTTACAAGATCTACATCATCTACATAGCAGTAATTTTTTACATATTCGATAGTTTCATTAAATATTTCTAAATTTCCTAAAACTAGACCGATAAATCCACTTGACCATGATGGCATTGCTATTCCTGTTGTCATGTTTTTTCTCAAAATTTCAAAATTTATAAATCTAGATATGTATGCTCATCTAGTCGTACATGTCAGAGACAGGTATTCAAGTTCAGAAGCTTACAAATGTGGTTGTATGTCCAGTGTTGAACTATGTTGGTGATGATGTAGTTAAGATTGTTGAAGCTTTGAGAAGTTTATCAACACCACCAAGAGTTGTTAAATGTCCTAAATGTGGTCAGGAAGTTTCTTCAGAGATATTTGCAATACACCTATCTAAGCATTGTAGAGTTACAGGTAAGAATGTTGTATGTGATATATGTAATGTCAAGTTGAAATCTATGGGAGAATTTTTGAGACATATACGTGAACATCTTGTAGTTGCAGTATTGAGAAATGGTATGTGGGTATGGTATTGCACTATATGTGGTAGAGAATTTACATCTAAAAAATCTGCACTAGTACACGTACTTAAGAGTCATGAAGTTGAAAAATGAACTATATATTGAGAGAATTTATAAAAACAATAATATTACTAATTCCTGAATATGTTGCTAATGGTTCACCACCTGTAATATCTAAATTATTAAATAGAGAATGTACACCTATAGATTTTGGTAAAAATTTTATTGATGGTAGAAGAATTCTTGGTGATGGTAAAACTATTGAAGGTTTTATTGGTGGTGTCTTATCAGGATATTCTATAAGTTTGATAATATATTCAATAATTCTAGCTATAGTTCCTGAGAATGTTATTAAAAATCTCAACATATTAATTCTAGATCCAGTTAATGTTCTCATACTATCTACCCTAGCATTGTTGGGTGATCTTGTTGGTGCATTTATTAAGAGAAGACTTGGTCTTGCTAGAGGTGCTCCTGCTCCAATATTAGATCAGTTAGATTTTCTAATATTTCCACTTCTCTACATGTACTACATACTGCATATATATGATCTATATGTGTATATTATTGCTCCAATATTTACAATATTTATGCACCTATTTACAAACTTTATAGCTTATTTAATGAGAGTGAAAGATGTACCTTGGTAGTGATAAACTTAAAATTGGAAATTTATAGACTTAGTTAGATAAGATATGCCTACTGGCCAAGTTAAGGTATTGATAGTTGGTGATAAGTATACTGTATACACATTTAGACTTCTAGGATTTGATGGTATAATTGTTGAGAAGGGTGAGGATGTTATTAAGATTTTGGAAGATGTTAAAGATCGCGAAGATGTTGGTGTTGTTTTAGTAACTTCAAATCTTGTAAATCAAATTCGTGATTACTTCAATAGACTTAGATTGAAGATGACTAAGAAGATAATTATGGAAATTCCAACACTTAAAGAAGTTAAGTATGAAGCTGTTGACTATCTATCTATTCTAAGAGCAGCACTTGGAATATGATCAGCAGCGTGGATTCTTAATCACCACTCATCACTTAGGACCCTCATCACATGTATACTCTTTGAGGAACTAGTTAAATATTTTTTCAAAATTTTTAAAGAATCGTGAATTTGAGAAGTAGAGAAGTAGTTGAAGGTTATCATAGAGCACCACATAGAGCATTATTAAGAGCTGTAGGTTTTTGTGATGATGATTTTAAAAAGCCTATAATAGGTATTGTAAACTCTTTTAATGAGATTGTACCAGGACATGTACATCTTAGAAAGATTGTTGAAGCAATTAAAGAAGGTGTTAGAGAAGCTGGTGGTGTACCGATAGAATTCAACACAATAGCTGTATGTGATGGTATTGCTATGGGTCATGTAGGGATGAAGTATAGTCTAGTTAGTAGAGAGGTAATTGCAGATAGTATTGAGATAATTGCAGAAGCACATAGACTAGACGGTCTAGTATTAGTAGGTAATTGTGATAAAGTTGTTCCAGGGATGTTGATGGCTGCTGCAAGATTGAACATACCTACAATATATGTTAATGGTGGTCCTATGATACCTGGATATTTTAAAGGTCGTAGAGTTGATATTAAAGATGTATTTGAAGCTGTAGGTTCATACTCTAGAGGTAAGATAACAATTGAAGAACTTGAAGAAATTGAGAGAAAAGCATGTCCTGGACCTGGATCATGTGCTGGACTCTACACTGCAAATACTATGAACATACTTTCAGAAGCTTTAGGAATGTCACTTCCATACTCATCAACAATACCTGCAATATCTAGTAGAAAGCTCTCTAAAGCTCGTGAAGCTGGTAGAATGATAGTGAAGTTAGTTTATGAAAATATTAAGCCTAGAGATATACTTGTTAAAGAAGCCTTTCTAAACGCTATTGCTGTCGATCTAGCTCTTGGAGGTTCAACAAATACAGTACTTCACCTTCTAGCAATTGCACATGAGGCAGGTGTTGAGTTGAAACTTGACGATTTTGATATGATGCAGGAAAAGGTACCATACATATCACCACTATCTCCAGGAGGTCCATACTACGTTGTTGATCTTGATGAAGCTGGTGGTGTACCAGCTTTAATGAAGGAGCTTTCAAAGATTGGTGTTATAAATCTCGATGTATTGACAGTTACAGGTAGGAAAATTGGTGATATCATTAGAGAAGCACCTGAACCTAAGAATAGAGAAGTTATTAGACCTGTAGAAGATCCAATACAGAAGAGTGGAGCATTAGTTATACTTAGAGGAACGTTAGCACCTGAAGGTGCTGTAGTTAAGACATCTGGAATAACTCAAAGAAAATTTAGAGGTTATGCAAAAGTCTTCAATTCTGAAGAAGAAGCTGTAAAGTCAGTACTTAGTGGAGAGATTGAACCTGGAACTGTAGTTGTGATAAGGTATGAAGGTCCTAGAGGTGGTCCAGGAATGAGAGAGATGTTGCAGATAACTGCAGCCATAGTTGGTCAAGGACTTGGAGATAAAGTAGCACTAGTAACTGATGGTAGATTTTCAGGAGCTACACGTGGAATAATGGTTGGTCATGTAAGTCCTGAAGCATATGTTGGTGGTCCTATAGCACTTGTCAAGGATGGAGATATCATAAGTATAGATATCAACTCTAAGAGAATAGATTTAGAAGTTGATAAGGATGAACTTGAGAAGAGAAGAAGAGAGTGGAAACCTCCTGAAAGAAAGTTGAGAGGTATCTTAAAGAAGTATTCTGAAAAAGCAACATCAGCATCTAAGGGTGCATATATGGAGTAGATGCATGTTAGAATAAGACATATAAGTAATTTGAAATCTCTAATAAAAGTGTTAAAGAATGATACCAAGTAATATATGTGTAGAAAGGTATAAAAATAATGATCAACAGGTAGAGATCAGACTGCTCATAACTAATCACCTATCATGAGCTCAGCCTTCATCATCAACGATACACAACTTGAGGAGATAATAAGACTTATCACATCAGGTAGTTTAGAAAATATTGAGAAAGCATACAAGATTGATAGTGAGATAGTAGACAAGATAGTAGATCCACTAACAATATTGAGAACTGTGTTAAATATGAGAGATGATCTTAAGAAGATAGTATGGTCATGGATATATACAGGAACAATATTTGGAATTGATGGTAAGGCATATCTAACACCATCAGGATCATTAATAATTAATAGATCAGCTATAAGAAAAAATAAGTCTATAGTTGATATTGATTTAATATTTGAAGAGTTAGAAAATAGAAAATTATGTTCAAAATTTGGAAAATACATATACATTCCTGGTATTATGAAACTTACAGAACATGCATCTATAAATTTAGAAGATGGTCTAGATATTTTAGATAAGATTGATGAATTATCTACATATGGTGTAGATATACCAATATTAGAAATGCATATCCTACTACCATTCATGCCAATGTTAGAAATGTATTCAACATTACAGGAACTTTATGCAAATATTGCTAAGAAACTTGAAAATTACTTCTTCTCAAAATATAGACAACATATTGAAAATTATAGACATATACCAAGTATTATACCTCTAGTACTTGACTTTCCTGTAGATCTAGTGATTATTACTGAGAGAGATATTATAGCACACAAGTTTGTAGATATTGATAAGACATTGCATAGAGGTATTAGTGCAGTTATGAAATATGTTGAATATGGTTTTGATAAAGTTGTACTAGTACACTACTCTAGAGATAGGAGAGAAGTATCATATTACAGGAAGATTATACAGACAATATTTTCTAAGAATGTTTTGAGAGATGTTGGATATGTTGTGATGTATGGATATGATATTGATAGACTTGTAGTATTTAAAGTACCAACATTTAACAGAGGTGTTGCACAATTTAGATATACAGGCACTATATATAGAAATCTAATAAGGAATCACTTGATGCGTCTAAGGTAAATACATTTAAATTAGCCATATCACTATATGAAAAGCGTCTTCAATGAGTAGGATATTTGAGAGAGGCTATAATCTAGTTCTTAACAGAGCTTATAGAACCATTCGAATCATATCAACATCAGCACTATTTACAATATATCCAGCACTATTATACATACTTACTCTAAACTTAATAATAACAACAATATTACCAATACTGTACATAATTAATAGTGTACTACTACTAGCATCATATAGATTATGTGGAGAAGGTTTTGGAAAATCTAGATTTGCAAAATCATTAACATTCTCAATATCATCAATAAGCTCTCTAGTAGATTTAGCAATAAGTTTTCTAATAAGGAAGATAGTGGCATTCATATCAATAGTAGCATTTTCAGGATTGCACACAAGTATAATAACTATATCAAATATTGAAGATAGTAGAAGTAGAAAACTTATTAGAGCAATAATACCATGCATAACTGTAATTCCATCACAAATAATAACGTCAATATTACTAAATATACCACTAAGATTCTACCTAGTACTTGATTGTGCAGTATATAGTTCATCACTATTAAGCACATATTTAATGTTGAGATTTTTAGAAGAGAAAAGTTCAAGATTTATGATTAGATTATTAAAAGCACTATTTGAAGCATTTGGAGATAATGTTCAAGAATTTGAAAATACATTAAGAGAAATTTCAACCCATATTGATACTAAAATACATATGTTTGGTATAGAGACAGAAGATGATAAGAGATGTATAATATTGATACCATATCTACACTTCGGACCTATAAGTGGTACGGTAGGTTCAAAACTACTATACGATCTTAATAATGTTTGTAGAAATGTTTCAAAGTGTGAAATATTGTATTTCCATGGTGTGGGTAGTCATGAATTAGATGTACTTGATGAAGATAGTTGTAAGATGATTTTAAGAAGTGTTGAGAAGGAGTGTAGAACACTATTTAATGATTGTAAAACATATGTAACATATTGTAGAGGAGTTCCTGTAATTATTGAAGGAAATTATGTTAGACTTCTAAAAGCTCCTTTAGGTGATATAAATCTAATATTTGTTAGTAGGAAACTAGGAGCTACAGATGACATACCATTAGAAGTGTATAACTCAGTTAAGAAATGTATACCACTAAACAATATTATACTTATAGATTCTCAGAATTCTTATGATGGTGATTCATCATGGACTAGTGAAGAGATTAGGGAGTTGAAAAATCTTCTAAAGAATGTCAACTACAATAGAAGGATATGTACACTATACGCAGCATGGAGAGTATTAAAATATATTGATGGAATTAGTAGAGATGAGATAGGTCCTGAAGGAGTGCAGATACTATATCTGAGATATTCATGTAGAGATTTTAATAAAGATCTAGTATTAATAACATTCGATAGTAATAATATGACTAGAAGATTTAGAGAGAAAATTGTTAATAAACTATCAAGTGAGAATAGAATTGTTGAAACATTAACAATGGATGATCATGAGCTTGTTAAATTCATATCAGGTAGAGGTTATGCAGTTCTAGGTGAGAAGAGTAATCCTGATATCGTTGTTGAGAAGTTGAAGAATATCATCAATGAGCTTGAGAGAGAATTGTCTAAAGTTAGATGTATAGTCTATAAGAATGTCAAAGTTAGACCTAAAGTTCTTGGAGTTGAAGGTTTTACATATCTTAAAGAGAAGTTGAGTACCTGTATTGAACATTACAAGAGATTTATAATGTATGTTATGGGCATACCTGCAGGAGTTACATTACTAATAATATTGCTAGGTATAGCTTTATCAATTATATGAAGATTAGAGTTAGAGAAATTATCGAGAAGTTAGTAACATTCTACAATTTCAATATTGAGGAATGTGAAGTATATAAACTATCTAGAGAATTGACATGTTATGAATTTATTATATTAACAATACTTTCACAAAATACTAGTGATAAATTAGCTAGAAAGGCATTTAACAATATTTTAAATGTATTTAAGAGACCTTTAAATCCTGTTGATATTATTAATAATGTTGAGAAGGTTTTAGAATGTATTAAAGTTTCAGGTATGTATAGAAGAAAGATTGAAGCTATAGTTAACATATCTAGACTAGTTCTTGAGAGAGGTGATAGATATCTAGAAGTTGAAGATCCTGAGAAGTTGAGATCCACGTTACTAAACTTGAAAGGTATTGGTAAGAAGTGCGTTGATGTATTTCTACTTTTCAAGAGAGATTATCCAACATTTCCTGTCGATACTCATATTAGTAGAATCTGTACTAGGATTCCTCTATCAAATTCCTGTAATTATGATAATATTTCATCAATTTTTATTAAAGAATTTCATAACGATGTTGAGAAGTTGAAGATATCTCATCTAGTATTAATACACCATGGTAGAGAGTTATGTAAATCTAGAAACCCTAGATGTCATATATGTCCTATATCGAATATATGTGAATATGTTAATATTCGTAAAGTTGTCTAAAACAAAAGGCTTTAATAATACGTATACGTATAGTCTATGCATGAGTATGAACTTTATGGAAGATCCTAAGGTTAGAATGATAAAGGAACATATTGATGGATTGATTAGAAGATTGGAGAGGTGGGTTTCTGATCAGAAGAGGTTTATTAATGAACTTGAGAAGTTTGGACAATACATAGCTTCAAATGAGGATAGACTATCACTACTATACTCCGCACAGGCAATGTTGATGTATATTGAGAGAACTTTGAAAGACTTTGAGACATGGCTTAACAATCCAATAATAACATCAATAATGCCTATAGATCTTCTTAGAGAACTTGAAGAACGTCTACGTAAGATTGTTATTGACTTTGTAAAGCTTGATATAGATCACACATCTAAGTATACAGAGCTTTTGAGAAAGATATCTAATGAACCTACAGTTCCTGAGATACTTAAGCTATACTTTGAACAGAAGGTTGCTCATATGGCTAGAGAGACTAGTGAGAGAAGAGAGATGCCAAGATTTCTCTAACTATTCTACATATATGTCAAGTCTAATCTTGTACATCCTAGGTGCATAATCTCTAACAATCTTCCTATTAACTATCTTAACTCTTCTATTAACTTTCTCAGAAACTTTCATTACAATATCCTCAGCTTCTTTAAATATGTCAGGTTCTTTACCAATATGGTAGAAATGTACATAACCACCTTCAGGTCTTACACATAGTAGTCCATGATGTAGATATTCATATGCTCCTAATGGTAGTGTCATCAATACTCTATCAGCTTTATAGTAGAATAGTGGTGCAATATTATCAACATCTCCTTCAATAGGCACAATCTTACCTTTCAAC
>CAZNTG010000003.1:0-136661 GCA_964575955.1 uncultured Thermoproteaceae archaeon | reverse complement strand
TCTAGTGTTGATGTTAAGCAAATTGCTAGTAAGCTTAGACTGTTGTTAAAGTTGAAGCGTGAGTTACCTAGTGAGCAGAGAAGATTGTTGAAGCTTAGGATGTTGATGGAGAGAAGAGAGCCTAGATGGATGAGGATGGATGAGTGGAGATTTTGGAGAATTGAGAGACAGGAGAGATGGAGAAGACCTAAAGGTCTAGATAACAAGATTAGACATCAGAGGAAGGGTTATCCACCAATGGTTAAAGTTGGGTATAGACAGCCAAAGGCTGTTAGAGGTCTACATCCATCAGGTTTTGAAGTAGTTAGAGTCTTCAGACCTGAAGATCTAGATAAGATAGATCCTTCTAGACAGGCAGTAGTTATAGCATCTACAGTGAGTAAGAGGAAGAGAATAGAGATAATTAAGAAGGCTATGGAGAGGAATATCAAGGTTATAAATCTAACATATAGAGATATGATGGAAATTTTGAATGCATCAAATATAGAGGAAGTTAAAAAACTTATACAGGAAGCTAGAGGTGAGTAGAGATGGTAGATGTAAAGAGATTAGCAGCTGAAATTCTTGGTGTTGGAGAATCTAGAGTTAAAATACTACCTGAAGCACAGGAAAGGTTAGAAGAAGTATCAACTAGAGCAGATGTTAGAAGATTAATAAAGGAGGGATTGATTGTTGTTGAACCTAAGAAAGGAAATAGTAGAGGTAGATGGAGAATTAGACATGAAAAGAAGAAGAAAGGTAGGAGAAGAGGATATGGAAGTAGAAAGGGTCCAAAAACTGCAAGACAAGATCCAAAGAGAGCTTGGATTAATAGAATTAGAACGTTGAGAAGATATCTAAAATATCTCAAAGATAATGGTATTATAGATACAAAAACTTGGAGAAAGTTGTATAGGATGGCTAAGGGTGGATATTTCAGAGATCTAAGTCACTTAAAGCAGTACTTGATAACTAATAAGATTGTACCACCTGAAAAGATTAGATAAAATTACTCAGCTTCTGCAATAGCTTTCTCCTCTTCTTTAAGTATTGGTGGAAGTTCTATACCCATCTTCTTAAACATACCTTCAAATCTTCTTAATATTCTCTCTTTAACTTCTTCAAAATGTTCAGGTAGCTTCTCTGGTTCTAGACCATTTTTCAAATATATTGAGAATCTTGTCTTATACAATTCCTCATTTGTTGATTTCAACATCTTTGCATAGTTTGCGATATGTTCACCCTTAATTCTAGATTCGTCTGGAAATATCTCTTCACTATGAGGAACTTCTATACCAACATCTACAACACCTTTAAGTGTTGCAAATATTCTACAACCTTTAACAGGTCTGTGTAGACCTATGTCTAGTATAGCTTCTCTAAAACCTTTCATCCATGCTTTAAGTCCTGCTAATATTCCTGTTAGGTATGCTGCAGATGTATTCTTTAAACTTCCTTTCCATCCAAATGCTCTCAATTCATCACTTGAAGCCCATACGTGTGTTAAATCTCCTATTGGTGTTGCAGTTACTACCTGCACTATAATTCTATAATTTGTCTTTCTAACAACAAGTCTAGGTTTACCACTTTTAATCATCTTTCTCCTCTTATAGTAGTTAGTCTTACCTTCACGTCTTCTCCTATGCTTAACCTTATATCTAGGTCCTCTAGCCATCCTCAGGTCAAAGACCAATATCAGACCTATTAATAAGTTGTTCGATTTTAGGAAAAACAATTTAAATATTGGAAAACGTAGAGGATATAGCTACCTCACGACAGGGGTGTGAAATCCCCTGAATGAGTGAGGTAGCCTTGCGGCCGTACTCAATCTTTATCATTTAGAGAAAGCTTATTTATACCTAGAAACTTCAACATACGATGCCTAAGGAGATATTCTTGGTAGAACTCTGGAAGAGATATGCAGATCAGGCAGATGAGATTAGAGTTAAGAGGTATGATAAGTATGTGAAATTGAAGGCTAGATTAAAGAAGTATCTATACGTAATTAAACTACCACCTGAATGGGCTAACAGCATACTTGAAGAATATAAGAGTAAGGGTAAGACAATCATAGAATTTTAATTAAAAAGTTAAAAATTTATGAATATATTACTACTACCATCACTACATGGTGAAGTTGATCTTTATCTAAACTTAATACTCATTGGTGAGTATATATTAGAAAATTCAAATCATAGAGTTAAGATATTTGACGTAAATCTATACTATGATGTTGATAGAAATAACTTAGATATTGAAAAACTTGAAGAAGATATTAAACAATACTTAGAATGGGCTGATGTTGTTGCATTATCATCATATAAGATGTATATTCACAACGACTTAATACTAGTGAACATTATTAGGAGATTGAGAAATGATATTCCAATAATAATAGGTGGTTGGGGACCAACATGCTTTCCTGTTGAATATTTAAAAATATTTAAACCATATGCAATATTGAGAGGTGTTCATGGTCAATCATTAAGACCAATGATAAAAATTCTAGACAAGATAGATAGAGGTGATCCTATAGGTGATTTAGAGAGTGTTGGATATATTGACACTAATGGTGAAATTATACTAAACAAGTTAGATATAGTCCCTGATCCTAGAGAATTACCAACAATATCTTGGAATATTGAAAAATTTGATATGAATCCTGAAAACTATGTTGAAGATGGTTCAATACTATTTCCAATCTTATGTAGTCTTGCATCATGTCCAAAATATTTTAGAAATCCATGCATATATTGTAGTATTGGAGAACAAGTCTTAAGATATGTTGAAGAGTATGGTAAAGATACTTTTGAAAAGATAATTAAACCAAGGTTAACATACTTCAACTATAAGAGAGCTGTTAATGAGATAGAAAATGCATACAATCTATTCACTAGAATTAAAAATGCTGAAAGATTTAGTGTTGTAATTGTTGATGATTGTTTAACTCCACATAACTTTAAACTACTTCTTGAAGAGATTGTCAATAGAGGTTTAGATAAAGTATTATCATCATTAAAATTTCAAACAAGACCTGAATATGTCTCAACAATATTGAAGATTGTTAGAAAAATATGTCCAAGTATGGAGAGTAAGCTTATAGTTGATGTAGGTATAGAACATTTTAGTAATAGAGATCTATATAGAAGCTCTAGAGGTTATGATAGAAATGTTGTTGAAAATTGTCTAAAAGAATTATCTAAGAGTAATGTTAAGTGGACTATGTATGTCATACTTGCAACTCCCTGGTCAAATGCTGAAGATATTGAAGAGAATATTGAAGGTGCTCTTGAATGGTCATTTAATACATATCTACTACGTACAAATCCATACATTTTTGAAGAGGCAACACCATTATCAAGAGTTTTGAAAGAGAGTCAGTTTAAATGGATATATATTGATGATGTGAAATTACCAATTAGACCAAGATTTTTAAATAGTAAGGATGAACTTTTGAAATGTATTGAAGTTGTTAATAGGTATATATTGAAGGTTGAGGAGTTTAAGAGAGAGTTAATAAGTTCTGATGGAAGGGGTGAGAAGGGTTATAAGATAGATCTTGTTATTAGAAGTTTAAATGATTTATTAGAGAGTTTAAGAATGCTTAGAGATGCTTTAGAAGAAGATTTAGAATACTACTGTACATAGATTATCAGTACCGGTTGTCTTCTTCATCTATCTGTAACGGGACGCTATCATCATTTAACAATAACTGCAGATTGAAGATATAGAACGTCATACTTATCTCTTCTTCGAATTATAGCGAAAGTAAATATGTGAGATATGTTTCCAGTATCTGGATGTCTTGCTTCAACTCTAACATATCTTGCAAATTCAGGACTTTGAACAACTTCTCCATCTATAGATAGTAGTGTACATCTACTAATAGTAAATCCATGTTTTGACAAGACATCACTAATACACGATATAACACTATCTCTATCAATATCAGAACAAGCATTACTCAGAAAATCATACATAACATCTGAATGCAATCTCCTGATAGTTGAGTCAAGACTCTCCATATAGAGTAGATACTGCAGATTCAAGATTTAAAGAGAACTTTCAGAACAATATAGTGAAAGAAGGAAGAAAAACTAGAAAAATTGAAAATGTACCGCAAGTACCGCACATGGAGAACAACATCTGTACCGTACGCAAAATTGAAAAATATAAGATATAGTTGTAGGTGTTTAAACTACCTTTTGGTGGGGCACCCCACCAAAAGAAGACAAAAGTATACATTAATGTCTTAACTTTACAATAGATAACATCATATCAATTCCGTTGCTATACCCTTAGTGATACAAATATTGTTATAATTAATCCAGGGATCTAAATATTTGGGAAGTCTTATGAAAAAGTGAAGAATTATGTAAATAATTTTTATTAAATACTTAGTCTAGCGATCTGTAGGTTAGTATACATTTAGGATAATAGAATTTGTACTTAGCTCTATCTCATCTTTGTTCGTAGTATCATTGCTGCTGCTGTAAGCGGTATTGTTGTTGTTAGTATTATTGCAGGTTGTGGACTATAGGTCCATAACAAACCTGTTATTGGTCTTGTAAATGCAGCTAGGTCAACTAACGCCCTTGCACTCATTAGAGCTATTCCCTTAACATTTCTATAACGCTCATCTACATATAGGCTAATTGCTGCAAAATATGTCGATGATATTACTTCAGATATTGCAATAATAGAAATCAGTATTGGATTTATAGTTGATAAGATCATAGCTAGTGTTATCACCATACTATCGATTAGAAGATATAGAGCAAAAACTCTAGGTATCTCATATCTATGAACATCAAGTACATGACCTAGATATATTGAACCAACTGCACTTATCACATCAAACAACGCGTAGAATGTTGCAATTGTCATTATATTGAGTTTTAACACATTTTTCATATATGGCGATAGAAATACCTTGGCATTAAGCGCTATTCCTATAAATAGTGCAGTAATTACAAACCATACATAACTTCTATCCTTAATTAATAAAAACACTTCTTTAAAGTATTCAGACCTACCTCGCTTTCTATGAGTTGTTTCAATTAAGAAGATTCTCGATATAAGTGCAATAAATGCAAGTATGAGCATTACCTGTAGTAGAAGTATAAAACCGCACACTGTGTAAATGTAGCCAAAGATTATTGAACCAACCGCGTATGAGGTTGTTGTCAATGCAGGTGCTATAGTTAAAATCTTTCCTCTCCATCTACTTGGTACGGACTCCATCCTAAGCAGCTGAGCAGCAGCTGTCGGAAGGGCATAATAAAAATACCAAAGAAATACTAGAAATAATAGATCAACAGCACTACCATGAAATGAAAGTAAACAAAATAGAAACAACATTAGAAGAGCATCTGATAAAGTAAGAGTCCACTTTCTACTAAGATCTGCTAAATAACCTCCAAGTAAATGTGAAAAAAACATTACAAATCTCATTGTAAAAACAAGTGAAAAAACTATGGAACCTAAGCATCTCATGACTAGTATTGGTAGAAACCATGAAATAAATGAGTGAATCATACCCTTGATAAAACCAACACCTTGAATTAGCAATATATTCCTCAAGATAAGATGATCTTGCTGACTCTTGCTAGACATAGCAAAGCTTTCTCTTTACTGAAGCTCTTTAGAAATACTTTTCACGATAGATTATATTGAATTTAGCGAGGATAATTCCTACAATATGCATACCATGTATTTAATATAGCATAACTATGAGGGAGATGAAAAATTATTAGATTAGCTATGTCCTGATCGAAAAACATTAGAAATCAACGAAAATTAAGCAAGACTATAGGATGATTATTATCAGAAACTAATGCTAGGTAAGGTCACGTTAGTAATGTATCAGGCTTTATTAGTTTTAGTATTAAGATTATTAATACTGCAATTACAATTGCTGTGGATATTATTAGTGTAGTTAATACGGGCCAGAGTGTTGTATGCGTGTGAAATGGTCTCACTAGAAATATGATCGCTAAGTATATTATGATGGATGGTAATGTCGATACTAAACCACTAATTCGTAGTCTTCTAACTATTCTCAGTAAAGCTAAATTTACAATTACTATGAGTAGGGACGTTATTATAGTTATTAGTAAGGATACAATATATATTAGGTAGTTCGTCATAACTGTAAGTAGGTTATATGAGAAAGTCACTATCGCACATATATACACTATAGTCATCATGATATTAATAATCACTCCTAGAGATATCATACTCAATGTGAGAGATACTAAATATTCTCTATAACTGAATGGTGCTGCTAATATTATCTCAATAAATTTTGATGACCTATCTTTAAACAACATACCTGAAGCAATTGTACTAACGGCTACTGAGGCCAGAAATCCCATTAATGTACCTATTCCAAGAGCAACATTTGATACAACACCTGCAGTACCGAGAAACTTAATCAGGCGAGAGATAGTCTTTACGTATTGCATACTTAAAAATATAAGCAGTAGTATTGATATGAGTATTGAAAGTAGCAATGAGTGAGCATCTTCTATCAATAACCTTTTTAGAAACCACCTATACAATCTAGTGAAACTCATAACTGCTTTGAGATTAACATCTTTATAATATTATGCATAACATACTCCTGATCCTCTCTAACATTTTCAACAACTATACCACAATTCGTTAATCTGTTTACAAGTAGAAGTATGTCTATGTCATATTGGTCAGTCTCAATTATGAGAAGATTCTCATCTACACTGCTTGGTTCTAGATTAATTTCACTAAGACACCTATATAATTTAGAGAGACTGCCTCTAAATTGAATAATGAATTTACGCTTTGGCTTAAACTTGTTCACAAGTTCGGAAAAGTTGCCTTTAAACATTACCTTACCTCTATGTAGCAATACGATTGATGCATGTCTACATGTCCTTAAATCATTAAGTGAGTGTGTAGTAACTATTACTACCTTAGATTTTGAAATATTTGAAAGTAGGTTAAGAACCTCGATAGCAAAATATGGATCAAGACCTGATGTTGGTTCGTCTAATATAATAACATCTGGATCATGTATAAGTGTACGTGCAATACCGGCTCTAACTCTCTGTCCATGGCTAAGTTCTGCAACTCTCTTATCAATAATATCCCAAAGTTTGAAAATTTCACAAAGTTCCTGTATACGAGACTTTATGAATGATCTATCAGTTAATCCGACAAGTTCAGCGTATAACAAAAAGTTATCTCTTACCGTCAGGTGAGGAAGGAGTCCAACGCCATGAGGCATATACCCAATATAACGCTTGAGACGTGGATTACGAAATATAGAATAGCCATTTAAAAGAACATCACCTTTCCACGGAATTAATATGCCGGATGTAACTCTAAGTAATGTGGACTTTCCAGAACCGTTAGGGCCAATTATGAAGTGTAAACCCTTACTAAATTCAACATTAATATCATACAATACACAGCTTCCATAGTACCCAGCACTTACATCGATAACATGTAACATTAACTAATGGATAATGTGTTACATTAAAAATCTTACCATACTTTCTAGCTACTAATACTGATTTCTAGTTCTAAAAGTATTCTAATAAGTGTATAGATTATAAATCCTATTATTGTTAGTATACCTATATTATTTATTTTTCTAGATGTTAGTACTATTGCTAGTATGCTTATTGTTAGTGGTATTGCTTTAGAGATTTCGAGTTTTTCATATGTTGGTAGTATTGATATTATTATTAAGCTTGTTATGATTGCTATCGTACAACTTCTCAATATTCTACTAATTTCATTGCTGTGAGTAAGTTTTTCTCCATGTTTAAGTGGTATGTATCTTGCTAAGTATGTTATTATTGCAACAATTACTATAGCTATTATGTGTATTATATTTATCATATTGTCCTACATTTGTATATTTTTTCTAGAATTAGTGCAATTATTGGTGAAATTAGTGGTGAGATTTCTCCTATATTAAACATGTATAGTATTGCTGATAGTGATGATATTAATAATATTAAGATTATATCTTTAACATTTTCTATATATAGTACTAGTATTGATATAAATAATGCTATTAATATAAACTTTAAATTTGATATAAACATTATTTTCAATAATACATTTCCAATAAGTGTTCCGAGAACTGTACCTGATACCCATGATGTGTATGCTCCTGTAATTAAACCAATAATGTAGTGTTCTGTCAATTTTTCTCTACATATTGATAATGCATAAACTTCATCAGTTAATCCAAATGCTACTAAAATCTTCTTACTAATACTACATTTTCGAGATAGTGCATAACCATAAACAATATGTCTAAGATTTACTAATGATGCAAGAATTATAGCATAGATTGGAGAGATATTAATCATATTTATAAGAATAAATTGACTCATACCAGCAAATATTAACATAGATGTTATAATAGTTTCAAAAAATGTAAATCCTGAAGCAATAGCAGATAATCCAAATACAACAGCTACAGGAATATAACCAACAACTATTGTTAAAGAATCTCTCAAACCATACAAATATTCTCTAAACATCATAAATATCTAAAAACTATTACATACATACCATTATCAACATAAGTTTCATAAACTTTGAAAGATTCATACACTCTAAAACCATAAACTCCAAATCTATAGACAATGTCATTAATAGAGAAATACTGATATTCAATGTTAGATATTCTACTCCTTAACAATAAAATTTCCAACATAGAATATATGTAATGTATAAAATTAACATCTCTGAAATTAAGATCATATTTATTCAATAAATCTACAATCTCTTTACAACACTTCAAGAAATATGTTAATCCTCTATAAAACCTTCCTGAAAGTATGTAATGTAGAGAATCTACACTACAAATCTTTACAAGCATAATAATTTTCCTCTCAATACTTGATAAGTCATTAGTATCTAAATCTACTAAACTATCTACAATGTATGTTAGGTAGTTTATAACTATACTCTTAATAACACTATGCTCATCCAAATTATTACTTATAAAATTACCATAGACTATAAAGCTACAATTACTACTTAACTTATCATTAACTGCGTTTAATAAATTATTAAGATCTACATTACACGCATCATATCTACACACTACTAAGTCATACCTATCCTTAATGTCAATATTATAGCAAAGTTGTATAGTATTATTAAAATCTTTATACATACCTTCTAAAAGTGTTATTAAATCTCTATCTAAGCATACGTGTACTATACTAATCTTATTTACATATTTTTCAGGTATTAAACTTAGAATAAGCTTAGATGAGTATATCGAATTATCGATATGTAATATTCTAACTTCTCTACCTTTCTCTAAAATATTCAATATGTAGGGTAGAATTAGTAGATATGGTCTAACGTATCCTGGACGTATTATCTCAAGTATTGAATACAGTATTTCATATCTTTGTTTTAAACATTTCATAATGTTTAATATGTTGTTATGTATGTTAGATATGTAATAGTTTACATTAGGTTTATTTAGGAATGTTAAATATTCTGAGATTAATAATTTGAAAATCCAGTTTTCATACTCTATAGATTTTAATATATTTGAAATATTTCTACTCTTGAAGATGTTATGTATAGTATGTACATATTTATTTAAGATATCTATGTTACAGTTTGACAATTTTTCAATCCACTTGATATCTCCTATGTAGTTTCTATTAAATATAAATATAGACTCTACATTACAATCTCTTTGAATGTTTACAATTTTTGATATAGTTTTGCTACGTATAATATCCAATATTCTATATATGTTATCTGTTGAATTTTTTAGAAGTATGTGTACTGATTTAGATCTTCTTATACTCTTCTCTATGTTTTTCACTATCTCTTCTTCACTAAGTTCAGAATCTAGGTTCAGTACTATGTTCGGAGTAGCGAACGTTTCAGGATACTCTACCACTACTATACATTTAGAATCTTTGCTTAATGTAGCATATATGTGTGTTCTATCTGCATAGAAACTTATCAGTTGCCCTTGTTTGACTATTTTCGCATTATTTAGAGGTCCACATATCATCTCTCCTTCAAGTACTATGATGTGTTCTCTAGTTCCTTCAGGATGCGGTTTTGATATGTATGTTACACCTTTACGGATCTTCATTAAGTATATCTCTACATTATAGCCATCTTTGAGAAGTTGAACACATACATCTTCTTCACAGACTTCCTGTAAGGGTTGTATTAATTCTCCAAAAGTTATACCTAAAGCTTTAGCTATAGACCAGAGTGTCGTTATTGTTGAATTTACTTTACCAGATTCAATTTCTGAAAGTGTTGATTTAGAAATACCTGCAATTTTAGCAAGTTCTGAAAGTGTTAATCCTTTACGTTGTCTTAAAGTTTGTATTCTCTTACCAATTAAACTTGCTAGTCTCTTAACATCATCCATGTTCTATATGTCGAACATGTCCTTATAAGCATTGTTCTACGTTTTGAACGTTGGTTAGTCTTAACTTTACAAACTTTCCACTCTATTAGAAATATATATCCAAGTATTATTGAGCTCAATATACCTGTAATTAGTATTAGACTAGTACTCAAATCTCTATACGGTATATAGATATCTACTAAATATTCTACACAGAGTGATAGTGTTAATATTACTAATATTTTCATAATTAACTTTTTAGATGGTTTTTCTATTTAACTCTATATCAATCTTTATCAATCTTTCCAAGTGCTATAAATGTTAGTGAGAGTATGTATGTTAAGTATTCTAATTCTATAATATTAAAATTGTAGTAGTGTAGTAATAGTATGAATATTACTAAATTTATAATTCCAATCCATGTGAATATACTTCTAAATATGTCAAGTTTAAGCATATAGTATCTTGTAGCTTTTTCAAAATTTATAGCTAATTCAGGACGGGGTTGAATCATCATTTATACAGGCACCACTCCTCTCATCATCAGCACTCTGTCGTTTCATCAATTTTCAGTGACTGCGCTCTTCATCATGTGTACTGTTTAATAATCCTGTTTTCTCTCACTATACTATGTCAGATATAGATTTTGAGCTTTTAAAAACTCTCATAACTGCTAGAGGTGTTTCAGGTTTTGAAGATCCTGTTAAGAGTGTTATAATAAACTTTCTTGAGAATTTTAATGTTAAGTATTTTGAAGATTCTCTAGGTAATATAATTGTTGAGATTGGTGAAGGTGATGTAATTTCTCTAGTATGTGCACATATGGATGAGGTTGGTCTCCTAGTTACTAATGTTGAGCATGATGGTAAGATTAGATTTAGAAAGGTTGGAGGTATTGATGATAGAGTTTTAGTTAATCAAATTGTTGAAATTTATAATGATTCGAACGTTATTAAGGGTGTTATATGTATACAACCACCACATCTACAGTTAAAGAGAGATTTACAGGTAGTTCCATGGTATGATTTGTATATTGATGTTGGTGTTGATTCTAAAGAGGATGTTAAGAATATGGGTATTGAACCTCCATGTCCAGCATGTCTACATAAGATTTTTGAAGTATTGAATAGAGGTAAGGTAATTGTTGGTAGAGGTATTGATGATAGAGTTGGATGTTACACATTGTTAAAACTTGTTGAGAGATTTTCTAGAGAAGGCTATAGGTATGGTAAGATTGTATTTGCATGGACTGTACAGGAAGAGATTGGTCTTAGAGGTGCTAAAGCACTTTCAAGACTTTACAATCCTAGATATGTGCTAGTTCTAGACACTATGTCATGTTGTAATCCTGTAATTACAGGTGATGCAAAGATGGGTAATGGTCCTGTACTTAGAATTCTAGATAATGAGTTTATATGCTCTATGAAACTTCTGAGGAAGGTTGTAGATATTGCTAAGAGAAATAACATACCTATACAGATAGCATCTGCAGGAGGTACAACAGATGCACTTGAACTTCAAGAATTGAATGTACATACATTACCAATATGTGTCCTATGTAAGTACACTCATACATGTGTAGAGATGTGTAATATATATGATGTTGAGATGTGGATTGAGCTTGTTTATAGAATTTTAACTGAGTTGAGAAGTATATAGTTTGAAATGCCTAGAAGAGGTTACGTATCTATAACTATTAGAAGAGAGACTTGGGAGAAACTTCAAAAGTTGAAATTATATACAGGAGCATTAACATATGATGACCTTATAGATAAGATATATAGCATAGTTATGAAGGCATTAGAGGATATTGATAGAAATTCTATCGAAAATATTGAGAAGATATATGAAATTGAGAAGATTGTTGATAATATTGCTGTAGAGTTAGAATTTCTAAAAACACAAATTAGTAAACTTTCTGCTAAGATTGAATTTTTAGAAAAGAAGAGTAGAAATTTTGTTAAGTAGTGCAAGATGTATCTCATAACGGATAGATTAATATTTTAGCTAAATAACAGGAGGAGACTGGAGAGAGCTTGCTACCACCATGGCTTCCAAGCAAAGTACTATACATAGACTTAACAAGGAAGAGATGGCATGTTGAAGATAGGAGTGATCTATTTGAGAAGTGGTTTGGTGGTATTGGTGTCGCAATTCAACTATATAAAGAGGAATCGAAACCAGATATGGATCCTCTAAGTCCTGATAATCCAATAATATTTGCTGTAGGTCCACTCTCAGTCATATTTCCAATGGCTTCTAAAGTTGTTACAGTATTTAAATCACCACTAAGCGGTTATGTAGCTGAAAGTCATGCTGGTGGTAGACTTGCAGCAGCTATAAGATTTGCAGGTTATGGAGCAATTGTGATTAAAGGTGTCAGCAATATTCCTGTATACTTAGTCATAGATGATAAGGGAGTCAAATTCTGTGATGCATCATCATTATGGGGTATGAAATCTACAGAAACTATCGGTAGAGTTTTGAGAGAGGTAACGACAGGATCAGGATTTAGAAGTATAATCAGAATTGGTCTTGCAGGTGAGAAACTCGTAAGATATGCAAATGTCAATGTAGATACATATAGACACTTTGGAAGAATGGGTCTTGGAGCAGTTTTTGGATCTAAAAAATTGAAAGCTATAGTATTTATTGGTAGAGGTTCATTTAAACTTGATAGAAAATACCTTGCAGAATATATGAAAACTTATAAAGAAATTTATGAACTTGCAACACAATCACCAGCATTAAGAAAATATCATGATCTAGGAACACCACAGAATGTTCTAGTCTTAAATAAGCTTGGTGCATTACCTACAAGAAACTTCTCATCAGGAAGATTTGAAGAAGCTGAGAAGATTAGTGGTGAATATCTTGCAGAGAAGATGTTAGGTAGGAGAATTGCATGTACTGGATGTCCTGTAGCATGTATACATCTTGCAGCACTTAGAGAACCTACAGGTGAGCCATACTTCTACAAGACAACATTCATATCATACGACTATGAGCTAATATATGCTCTTGGAAGTAATCTAGGTATTGGAGATCCTGAAGGAATGTTAAGACTCATAAGGATAGTTGAAGAGTATGGTCTAGATGCAATCAGTACTGGAGTTGTCCTTGCATGGATTACTGAAGCATATGAGAGAGGTATAGTTAGTAAAAGTGAGACTATTGTAGAGCCAAGATGGGGTGATTGGAAGACCTATATTGAAATTGTTAGAAACATAGTTTATCAACCAAACGAGTTCTATAAGATAGCTGCAATGGGTGTTAAAGCACTTGCTGAGAAGTATCCTGAAGGTAGAGAATTTGCGATACATGTAGCAGGTGTTGAACCTGCAGGATATCATACAGGACCCACATACTGGACTAGTCTAGTCGTAGGTTTTAGACATAGTCATCTAGACTCTGCAGGATACTCATACGATGAGAAACTTGCTAAAGAAGGTAGAAGAGATGTAACACCACATGAAATAGCTAAGTATATTGTTGAAGAAGAATCTTGGAGACAAATATTGAACAGCATGGTACTATGCCTATTTGGTAGAGGTATATATAAGGAAGATGTTGTCGTAAAAGCACTTAGATCTATAGGAATTAACATAGATGTTGAAAGATTGAAAGAGGTTGGTAGAAAGATATGGATTGAGAAGTGGATTGTTAAACTTAGAGAAGGCTACGATCCAGAGAAGATAGAACTACCTAAGAAGCTATTTGAAACAGAGACACCTCTAGGTAAGATTGATCCAAACGTAATTTCACAAGCAATTCGAGAGATAAAGTATATGATTTACGAACATATAGAGAAGACAATTAGAGGATAGTAGTGTCTGAGAGAAGTATTGAAAGATTAAGAAAAATTGAAGAAATATATAGGAATAATGTAGAACTTGTCTCAAGAATTAGAGAACTCTCTAAAAAACTTCTAGAAGAATTGAAGAGGAGGAAGAAGATAACTAAAATAAGAATAATGAACTTCTGCGGTACTCATGAATGGACAACAGTGTACTATGGTATCAGAAGTATAGTACCTCCAGAAATTGAACTTGTTGCTGGTCCTGGATGTCCTGTATGTATAACACCATCATACTACGTTGAGAAATGTATTGAACTTGCATTTGAAGGATTTAGAATATACACATATGGAGATACGTATAGAGTACCTACAGTAAAGAGGATTAATGGTGTTAGAAGTCTCGAAGAAGCTAAGGCTTCAGGTTGTGATGTAGTTGTTGTATATAGTTTTCTTGAAGCTATACAACATTTTAAAAATAATCCTAAAGATAGTATATTTCTAGGAATTGGATTTGAAACAATAGCACCAGCATATGCACAGATGTTTCTAAATAATAAAGTCCCTGAAAAACTATACTTTCTAAGTGTTGTTAGATTAACACCACCAGCAGCAGAGTACAGTATTGAAGCCTGTAAATCAAAACTATTAGAAGTGTATGGCGAAGAACCTGCATTTGGAGTAATAGCTCCAGGACATGTATCTACTATAACTGGAGGTGAAGCATGGAGTTTTCTATCTGAGAAGTATAGAATTCCTGTTGTTGTGTCAGGATTTGAACCTGTAGATGTACTACTCTCAATATGTGAAATATTGAGACAACTATTGAAAGGTGAGGCTAAGACAGTTATAGAATATGTTAGAGCTGTAACATGGAGAGGAAACATATATGCTAGAGAGATTATGAATAGAGTCTTTGATGTTAAAAAATCTGCATGGAGAGGTATAGGTATAATTCCTAGAAGTGGACTATACCTAAAAGATATGTATGAGAGATGGGATGCATATAAGCAATTAGGAATTGAAGATTTAGATGAGTCAAAATGGGTTAAAGATACACCACCAGGATGTAGATGTGGAGAGATAATGCTAGGATTAGCATATCCAACAGACTGTAAACACTTCTTAAAATCATGTACACCATCAAGACCATTAGGACCATGCATGGTATCAAGTGAAGGAACATGCTCAATATGGGCAAGATATGGCTCTACAATACTTATAAATGAACTAGCAAAAGAACTTGGACTTTAGATGTTAATCTCTGCAAGAGTTAGAAATATAGAAGATTTTAGAAAAATTCTAGAAGAATTAAAAATCACAAGCGGAAGTATATGCACATCATGTGTAGGTAGTAAGTTTATAGAAAAATTCACCTATGTAAGATCTACAGATAATATATCAGAAGTATTAATACCTGATCTAAACTTTGCAAAAAATAACTGTGAAGAACTATGTATAACAATATCAGATTCATACTCAATGTGTAGATCATGCATAGATTCAGTATTATGCCTAACATTTAAAGGAATAGTATCATTCATAAATATATACAACATAATTTTACAGAAAAATTTAGAAATAACTGAACCAAAACCAGAAATTGCATTAATAGAACTACTATCAACAATATATCAAACAGATGGAGATTTCGTAGTTGAGAAATCGTTAGAAATACTTACAGATGAATTAATTAAAAATAATGTTATCGTAGATCACTTAGTATTGTCAGTATCTCAAATACGTGATTGTTGTGCTAACATGTATATTATCGCAGTATCCAAGAGTAGAGATGTATCACTATACACCAGAGTTGAAAATAGAAATCTAGTAGCAGTATATGTAGAGCCAGAAATTGAAGAATATCCATACATATCGAGTATACTATCAAAATTTAGGAAGATTAAAGTTCATAGAAATACTATGCTAATCATGAGATTTGGAAAAGAAGAATTTTGGCAATTGCAGAAAGCTATAGGTTAATGCTTAAACAACTACTATATAGAATATTCATACGTGATAAAGCTATTAGTAATATCTACAAGAACAAGTTTAGGATCATTAATAAGATCAGTAGAGAAATTAAGAGAGAGTGGTATAGATATAATATGTAGAATATACTATACACATGAGCTAGATTCATATAGAGAACTTATAGATAGATTAAGAGAAGATATAGTAGATAGTGATATAATACTTATAGACATTAGAACACCAACTAGCAATTTTATAAAGATATTGGAAGATAACATAGGTAAAAGTAGAGCAAGAATAATACTACCATTAGTTGTTGGAAGTTCAAATTTAATGAAATATCTAAAGATAGGCAACGTTAGGGGTGAAATTATTACAAAAAAGGTTAAAGAGCTTGATTTTGATGTAGATTATATAAATGTTGAAAATATTGAAAAAATTATGAATATGTTTGAGAAGATTGGAAGAATATTACATTTAGGTTTTATGAAAGATCTACACAATTATGTAAAGGCTGTAAAGTATTGGACTTATGGAACTGAGAGAAATATTGAGAATCTAATTAAAATGATATTAAGAAATTATTTCAATATAGATGTAGAGTATGAAGAACCTAGTGAAGATGTGAAACCATTTTCAATATGGATACCCGATATTGAGAAGTTTGTAGATGTTGATAAAATTCGACTAGATCCAAATAGACCTACTATCGGTATTTTAGTATATTCAGGAATGCATTTTGATCAATGTAAGCCTGTTGCTTCAAGATTATACAAGATGTTTAGAGATCTTGGTTATAATTGTGTAATCATTGTTGGTGGTGGTTCATTTGATCTCAAAAGACAAGTATATGAAATTGATAAAATTTTAGATAGAGTTAAGTTAGATATTTTGATAAATCTTCAATGGTTCAGGATAAATGGAGGTCCATATGGTGGTCCTTCTGAACCTACGTGGAATATGTTGTTGAATCATAATGTGTTGTTAATTAATGGATTGATAATGTATATGAGAGAAGTTGAGAAATGGAAATCTGATCCTAGAGGTATATCACCAATTGAGGTAATTACTGGAGTTGCATTACCAGAAATTGATGGTTCTATAGAGCCAATACCAATTGCTGGTCTTAGTAATGATATTTTTAAAGATATCGTAGTTATAGATGATAGATTATTGAAGAGAGTTAGAAGAACAGTAAATTGGATATCATTGAGATATAAGAATAATAGTGATAAGAAGATTGCAATTATAATATACAACTATCCTCCAGGTGAAGATAATGTTGGAAGTGCATCATATCTTGACATATTTGCAAGTCTTGAAAACATATTAAAGAAGTTGAAAGAGAGAAACTACAGTGTAGACGTATTAAGTAAGGAAGAGCTAGTTAAGAAGATTGTTAATGAAGGACGTATAAATTCTCCAAAATACATATCTAGAAATATTAGAGATTTTATAAAGGTAGATATTGAAAAGTGTAAAAGTCTTCTAAAATCACTACCTGAGAATGTTATTGAAAATATTAAAAGAACTTGGGGTAGTATTGAAGATTTTAATATAAACTCTGAAGATGGTTATATACTAATACCTGGAATTGTTGTTGGAAATGTATTCATTGGAATTCAACCTAGTAGGGGTATTCATGAAGATCCTGATAAAGTTTATCATTCAAAAGATCTACCACCACACTATCAGTATTTAACATTCTATTTATGGCTTCAAAATGAGTTTAAAGCTGATGCAATAATTCACTTAGGTACTCATGGAACTTTAGAATTTATGCCAGGAAAAGAGGTTGGATTATCATCAGAATGTTATCCTGATATACTTATAGGAGATATACCTCACATATATGTGTACCATGTCACAAATCCATCAGAGATGACTATTGCTAAGAGAAGAAGCTATGCATATATTATAACACATTCAACACCACCATTCACAATATCGGAACTATATGGAGAATGGAAAGAGCTTGAAGAACTAGTCCACGAATATGAAGAAGCAAAAGTGCAAGATCCTGAGAGAGCTAACACTGTTATAAAGTTGATAGAGGAGAAGTGTAGAGAGTTAGGTATAGAGTTTAAAGATGTTGAAAGTCTTCATGATAGATTATTCACATTGAAGAGAAGTATAATTCCAAAAGGTCTTCACATACTTGGAAACGTTTGGAATATTGATGATATAGTTGAATATCTACTAATAGTGTCTAGATATGATAGAGAAGTCAAATCATTATATAGATTAATTTTTGAAAGTATTGGTATAAACTACGATGATGTTTTTGAAAATCCTAACAAGATTATCAATGGAAAGCCTTTAAGTAGTATATATTTTGAAGTTGAGAATTTATGTAGAGAAATTATAAATAGACTAGTTAAGAATGGTCTTGAAGATGCTTTAAAATTAATACCCAGTAAGTATAGAGGTGAAGGTAGAGAGATACTAGAATATCTATACAATATCTATAGGAACATAGTGTCTAGTAGAGAGTTAGAATCACTTCTAGATGCACTTGAGGGTAGGTATATACTTCCGAGAATTTGTGGAGATCCAGTTAGATTTCCTGAAGTTTTTCCAACAGGTTGTAATGGATATGCATTTGATCCAAGATTAGTTCCAAGTAAAGCTGCATATTTGAGAGGTATTAAAATTGCTGAGGAAACTCTAAGGAGATACTATGAGAAACATGGTAAGTATCCTGAGACTGTTAGTGTAGTGCTTTGGGGTTTTGAAACTATGGGTACTAGAGGAGAAACTATTGGTCAAATACTTCACTATCTAGGTGTTAGACTTGTAAGAAAGCATGGACCATGGCATTGGGAGTTAGAGCCAATATCTCTTGAAGAGCTTGGTAGACCTAGAATTGACGTTGTTGTAACTATATGTGGAATATTTAGAGATACTTTTCCAAATTTAATAACTATGATAGATAGAGCTGTAAGATTAGTAGCTAGTCTTGACGAGCCAGTTAATATGAACTTTGTTAGAAAACACTATCTTGAGAAAATTAAAGAACTTGGAGATATGGCACTCTTAAGAATATTTGGACCAAAAGATGGTGCTTACAATACTAGAATAGTCGATAAGATTGAAACAGGTAATTGGAGAGATAGTTCAGAATTAGCTGAAACATATATTCAAGATATGTCATATGCATATGGTGAAAATGTACATGCAGTTGAAGCAAGAGAACTATTTACATATCTATTATCTAAAGTTGACATGATTACACAGATAAAATATGCAAATGAGTATGATATAACAGATCTAGATCATTATTATGAATTTCTTGGAGGTTTGAAAAATGCTGTTAAGAATGTTAAAGGTAGTGATGTATCAACATTTTGGATAGATACAACATTAGAGAAAATACGTATTAAAGATATTAGAGAAGCTATAGAAGATTCAGCAATTACTAGACTTCTAAATCCAAAATGGATAGAATCTATGCTAAACCATGGCTATGATGGTTGTAGAGAAATTTCTAAAAGAGTTGAATATGTTCTAGGTCTTGCAGCAACGAGTGGAGATGTTCCTAATTGGGTATTCGATAAGATATATAGAACATATGTTGAGAATATAGATATTAAGAATAGATTTTTAAACTATAATCCATATGCATACTCTGAAATATTGAGAAGACTATATGAAGCATATGTTAGAGGACTTTGGAAGACTAGTGAAGATATTATTGAGAAAATTAGAAGAGAGTATGAAAATATTGAGAAGATTTTTGAAGAAAAATATTAACTATCTATGTGACTGTTCTCTACGTCTCTGCGGTATTACTGGGTATGGTATATATTCAACTCCGGGTCTATTTATTCCAGCTTGTGGATATAGTTCCATAAGTCTATACACTTCTGGTGGTACTTCATCACGAACAGGTAGTCCAAGTTCTTTAGCTTTTTCGAAAGTTATTGGATAGTCATGAGTCCAATAACCTTCAGTGAGAGTTTTTGCAATTTCTTCAGCTTTCTCTCTACCCATCTTATCTTTAAGTAAGTCTACTATAAATTCCTGAACTTCTCTTAAAGCTTTTTGAGCAACATCTGCCAATATTAGTATCTCATCACTAGCTTTATCTCCTTTAATCTTAAATGTCTTCAAAATACTTGGAGCAGGAACCATCTGACCTTTAAAAGATAGTTGAGGATCTAGTGGTCCAAGTACAGCATTTCTATCCATCAGTATCTCATCAGCAGCAAGAGCTATCAAAGTTCCACCACTCATAGCATAGTGTGGTATTATTACAATCTTCTTACCTGGATGTCTCTTTAATGCCATAGCTATCTGCATTGCAGCAAGTACAAGACCACCAGGTGTGTGTAATATGAGTGCTATTGGTCTTTCAGGTGGTGTAGATCTTATAGCTCTAATAATTGCTTCAGAATCTTCAATATCTATATACCTGTACACAGGAATACCGAAAAATCTAACACACTCCTCTCTATGTATCATAGTTATAACTCTCCAACCATACTTAAGCTCCATCTCCTGTAAAAGTCTAAGTCTAGCCATTTGCAATGCTTTAAATCTCAAAGTTGGTTCTAGAAATAGCAGTAGTATAAATAGGAAAAATAGAATACCAACCATCTGATTTAATATAGCTATAGATTCGGCAGACACACCTGAAACATATAGAAAACACTTATTAAACTATCCATAGACACCCAACATAAAGTAAGACTTATAAACACCAAGTATCTTGAAGTAGAGACAGTAAAGAGGGCCCGTAGCTCAGCCTGGTTAGAGCGGCGGGCTCTTAATCCCAACAATATGGGAGGAGAGACCCGTAGGTCCCGGGTTCAAATCCCGGCGGGCCCGCCATAGAAGAAGATAGCGAGAACCGATCTTCCCCTTCTTCCCCCTATTATCACAGTTTGTAAACGTAATTTTTAATAGTCTTCATATTGTCACGATTTGTCATGAAAATTAATACTTGTAAAACTTGTAGAATATGTGTTGTAGGTTTTGGAAATGTTGGTAGAAGTTTTGTTAAGTTAATACTAGATAAGTATGATTATATTAGATCTAGGTACGGTATTGAGTTTAGTATTGTATCTATTGCAGACTCTTCAGGATTTTCATATAAATATGATGGATTTAGTAGAGATGAACTTGAGAAGTTTTTAAATGCACCTAGAAGTAGTGTTGCAAAGATTGGTATTGGTAAGATATCTCATGATGTTGAGGATGTTCTCGATGAGACAATTCCAGATTTTTTAATTGAATTAACACCTGCAAATTATGAAGATGGTGAACCTGGTCTTACAAACATTATAAAGGCACTTAAGAGAGGTATTAGTGTTGTAACTGCAAATAAAGCACCACTAGTATTGAAGTTTAGATATTTAATGAACTTAGCTAAATCTAGAAGAGCATTTATAGGTTATAGAGCTACAGTTTTTGGTGGTGTACCTCTAATAGATACTTTAAAACATCTAGCTGCACATAGTTTAAAGAAGGTTGAGGGTATTCTCAATGCAACTACAAATTACATACTTTCAAGAGTTTTCTATGATAATCTATCTCTTAAAGATGCTATAGAAGAAGCTAGAAAGATAGGAGTTATGGAGGCAAATCCAGCATTAGATCTTGAAGGTATTGATGCTGCTGCAAAGATAGTAATTATTGCAAATACTGTAGGTCTTGACGTAAGTTTAAATGATGTTGAGAGAATAGGTATTACAGGGCTAGATGAAGATTATATTAGAAAGTGTAGAGAACGTAGAAAAGTTATAAAACTTATAGCTATGCTAGACTTAGAGAAGAATTATATAGGTGTAAAACCTGTAGAACTTGATGAAAATGATGATTTAGCACAGGTTAAATATCTATTAAATGCTGTTAGAATTATTACAGACTACAATAATATACTTATAAAAGGTATTGGTGGTGGACCTTTTGAAACTGCTGTAAATGTATTAAGTGAACTTATAGAATTATCTACAACATGGTTAAGATAGGAGATTACGAGATTCATATTGGTAGAAAGAGAGATCCTCAAGGATACTATGTAGCTCTGATGAGTGTGGCAACATTTGAAAAGTTGAAAGATGTCATATCTAGACTAGGTGTGCAGTTTGAAATTGTTGGTAATTTAGTATTTATTAAATCAAAATCTTGGATGAATATTCAGAAGATAGTGAATATATGCCATGAGAGAGGTATAAGAGTTCTTGAAAGGAAGGAATAAATCAGATAATTCTCAGACTTCAGCATGGTCATCACATCTTCAGCGCTACAGACCTTCATCATGTAGCTTTTCTCTTTAGTAAATTTTCTAGTTTAGCAATATAATTAACTTTCTCGATCTCTTCATATTGTTCATTTAGTCTAATCATTCCTAATCTAATATGATCAATCTTTGAAATATCTGAAAATGATCTAGATACTGTAATTACAGCTTTCTGATTATTGTAGTATATCTTTTTCAATCTTCCTAATGCTAGTAGGAAGTTATTCTCATCTTCAAGTCCTACAAGTATGCCTCTCTCCCAACCGTTTGATAGTACTATAATCTTACCACCACCTGGAACTGTAACAATTTCAGGTTCTCTCTTGTCAGATTGTGATGTTATTGCTATCATAAATCCTTCAAGAAGTTCGCAGTACATTATTGGATGTTTAACAAACTTCCTAACTAGATTTAGCAAGTCTTGATTAGCCTTTATACCACTACAAATTGGGAAGTTCACTATAGGAGACTTCTTCAAGTCTAGTGTAATATCTCTTGGTGGTGTGAGATATTTACCATATCCCATCTCACGGTGAATTCTCCTATCTTCCTTAGTTCTAACTCTAGCAGCTGGTGGTGCTGGAAGTTCAATTATGTTTATCTTATCTTGAAACTTCTCTCTAATAGTTGATAATAGTTGATTTACTTCGTCACTTCTACGAATAATTATCACATTTCTAGGTTCTAACTTCTCCAATAGCTTAACTTTATATTCAACAGCTTTCTCAGTTGTTACCCAACCATCAGTATTTATTACTACAGTACTCACACCTTCATTATCTATGAGATATCTCGCTAATCTATGTACAGCATTTACAACATCTTGCCACACTCTCTCAACGCTTGTAGTTTTTAGAAACATTGCTCTTATAGGTTTCAACATTCTCAGATGTGTTATATATGTTCCAGGTTCTAGCACTGCTGCATCTACTGTTGCTGGTGGTCCTAGATCATTTTGTCCTAGATCTGCATCTATTATACCAACTCTAAATCCTGCTCTAGAAGCCTTATTTGCTATCATGACTGTCATTGTTGTCTTTCCAACATCCATAGCTCCTAAAATCACGGATATACCTTTCAACTCTATTTTAGATGTAGCTTCTTCCCAAATATCAATAACTTCTTCATCACTTCTAGCTTCTTCCACATTTCCATCAGGTCCTAAAGTTATTTCCAGTATAGATTCACGTAATGGTTTAACAACAACCTTTCTAGCACGTAGTACTGTAAATCTTGAATCTGCGCCATACGTTATCCCTAGTACATAAACTTCACCATCTATAACTCTGACAGCTGCTGGACCTTCAACTCTCAGCAACTTGCCTGGCTCAACTTTATATTTCTGCATAATCTACTCATGGATAAGCCTCTCAAATATATTTTAAACATTAAAAACATTATCATCCTGAATCTAACATTTTAAGATTTTTTAAAATATCTTACACTTCATTATTTAGACTAGTGCAAGATCTCTAAAGTCGTATGGTAGTGGTTTACCACTAGCTTTAATCTCATCATACTTTTTTGATAGAAATTCTTCAAGAATTTTACAGCCTTCATACTTTCCATCTCTTGGACATATGTTTGATTCTCTATCATAGGCTATGAAGCATATTCTAGTCTTCATATCGTAGTATGGACATCTCTTGTAGTACATGCTTATGGACTTTATAATTCTCTGAATCCACTTTGTCTTAGGATCTGCTGGTTTTGCTTTAAGGTCAAACTCACTTATATCTGTCTCCTCAATGTAGTTTGTTGTTCTCCTTGTAGAGGACATATTTATCACCTATTCAAACTGTCTTCTCCACATACAGATTCGGTACTTCCTTATTAATCTTCCTCTCACGTGGATATACTTGTGCTAAAGCCTCAATATTTATTAATTTTACATTCACTATTTCGCTACTGTAGACATAATGGTCGGATTTAGAAAGACTCCACAGGACATAGGTAGAGGTCAACAGTCGAAAGTTGAACATCATGGTATAAATGATAAATTGTTAGAAAATCTTCCAAGATTATCAGACTTGCTAAAACGTGAACCAATACAGGTAGAGAAGCTTATCGCTGAAGCTATCAGGACTAAAGGTATTAGAAACATATTGTCAGAACTTGATAAAGTACTTAAAGGTCTTGGAGATGTTGCACTTGACCTATTGAGTAGTTTAGCAATTGGTAGACATGTACTAATAATGGGTCCTGTAGGTGTTGGTAAGACAACACTTGCAGAAACTATAGCAGAAATATTGGCAATATCTGACCCACCATACATAGAAGTTGCATGTCATAGCCATATGACAGCTACAGAACTTACAGGTGATATAGATATTGCAGTTGCACTACAGGCAGGTCTAGATCATCCATTAGCATTCATACCTGGACCACTAGTACTTGCACATGGTAGAATATTGATACTTGACGAGATTAATAGATTAAACCCATATAGTCAAGCAGCACTACTACAAGCACTACAGGAACATTACGTATTTATTAGAGGATTTAGAATTAGAAGTGACTTTCTAGTTATTGCAACTTCAAATCCTGCTGAATATTCAGGAGTTTATGAGCTTAGCGAAGCTCTTGCTGATAGAATGAAAGTGATAGAGATAAACTATCCTGATAGAGAAGTTCTAAGAGGTATTTTAGAGTGGAAATCAAATGCACTGCTAGAGCATCTAGGCACAAAAGTTCCAGACTTCATGGTTGAGGTAGTTACAACATACTTAATGCTTCTTGTACAAGATGCAAATATAGAGGTTGGTCCAAGTATTAGAAGTGCAATATACTCACTAGCGAATGCTATGTCTCGTGCATGGATTGAATGTAGAGAACCATCAATAAATGATTTGAAGATTTCTCTAATAGAAAACATGATATCTACTGTACGTGGAAACTTCTCATCTGAACAAGAGAAGAAGGAGTATCTATTGAAAAAGTTTGATGAAGCATTACTAATAGCTAAGAAGATGTTCAAAAGATAGGTCTAGAATAATCATAAACTACAGACTACACTTTATAACCCCGCTATACACTCAATATATTGTAGGAGCATGAGTAATAGTGATATAATGAGACTAGACCCAGTATCATTAATCTCAGATATTCTAAAACTCGTATATGAATATCTACAGACAGACTCTCGCGTTATAAGACCTGGATCTATAAGAAGTTATGAAGCTGCAGTAGCAGACATATACTTCAGACTACTACTCGAAGGTGGAAATGTTGATGAAGAAAAATTCCGTGAAATAGTTACTAGAATAGGTATTCAAAACCTATATCTATCAGTTGAAACTCAAAGTCCTGAAGAGAAGAAGCTAGTTCTAGAAGAAGCATTTGAATATGCCTTCAATAGAGTTATGAAGAAAGTTGAACAAACAATTAGAGAAGGACTATCAGATCAAGGTAGAGGTGATAAGAAGAGAGGAGATAGAAGAGGAACAGGAAGTGAAGGTGAGTATGGTGAAGAGAGACAACTACAACAATATATGCAACAACAGAAAAGACGTGGTAAAGGTAGTGGTACAAACTTTGAAGAGTCTACACTATCAGGATCTACAAGTGATGAGTTGATAGATTTTGCAGGTAGTAAAATGCTTCATGAGATGTCTAGACAATCATCACTACACTACGGATCTAGAGGTGGTATACGTTCTATAGGTGAGATTATTAATAGAGAAGTTGAAGAAGTTCCTGAAAATGATGAAGTTGAACAAATGATATCAACAATATACGAAGCATTTTATGGAGGTATTGGTGCTGCAAACTTCATGAATCTAGCACAGTTAATAAATATGTTCGTTAGATATGATGCAAATATTATAAAGAAAGTTCAAGTATTGAAAAAACTTGAAAAATACTTAAAGAGTTATGGATTTACAGGAACAACATATGGAAGAATAACACATCAAGAGAAGAGATTATTTGAAGAGTTTAGAAGAAAAACAAAAGGATATTCAAGTGATATGAGTCAGATAAAGATAATGAAATTTGTAGGATCTGATAGATATCCGACATATGTAGTAAATATGAGAGAATATAAGTTTGGAGATAGTTATTCAAATATAGATCTATATAAGACAGCAATAAACATTAGTAGAAAATCTCTAATGGGTAAAATGATAACAACAAAAGATATAATAGTTAAAGAGTATGCAAATGTGAAATCTATAGACCTAGTACTATGCCTAGACGTGTCAGGAAGTATGAGAGAGCTTAGCTGGGGTACACAGAAGATAGATATTGCAAAAGATGCTGTATCAAAATATGTACAATTCTTAATGAATACTAACGATAGACTCTCACTAATACTATTCAACTTTAGAGCAGACGTATTATGGACATTACACCAAGTTAAGAAGTATTGGAAACATATGCTATACATGCTAAGTTACGTATATGCTGGAGGTGGTACAAATCTAGCACATGCTCTTGAGAGAGCTAGAGAAGTATTATCAAAATCACGTAGTACTGCAAAACATGTAGTATGTGTAACAGATGGTAGAACTGTAAATGCACAACTATGTATAAGAGAAGTAACTAGACTACGTAGACAGGGAGCAACAATATCAACAATAGCTATTGGAGAAAATAGTGATGATGATCTACTAATGAAATTATCACGTATCGGAGGTGGACTCTTCATAAAGATAATAAACATACACGATCTAAGTAAAGCTTTGATAATCGACAAACTACACTTCCTCTAAACATCTATACAGGATCCACATACATAGCAATATCTTAAATTATGAGGATTTAGATCAGCACCACAGTAAGGACATCTTAAACTAGTTTTAGAATATTGATGAGGTGGTTCATAAAATTCTCTATAGATCTTGTAGTAGTATAGTTGTTCTTTAGATACAATCTTAACATTATCCTCTTTTATAATTCTATTAACCTCTCTATGAAATTCATAATCACTAATCATGTTTTCAATAACTTTTCTGATATATGTAAATCCCGAACCATACTCAATAGGTTCTTTAATTCTCCATACAACATCTCTAGGTAGTACGTCTTGAAATGCTAATCTAAGAATATACTTTGTAATTATAGTATTATCATCTCTATACAACTTATATTTTACTGGTATACTTAGTGCATAGTTTATGACTCTATCTTTAAGAAATATCGATAATGAATTTATATTAAACCTCTCAGATAGTTTAAATGTTGGAAAATACCAAAACTTGGGAAGATTTTGAATATATTTTTCAAGTTCTTCATAGCTCATCTTAGTCATATATGAATATCCACAAAATAGTTCGTCTCCTCCATCTCCTGTTGCTAGTGTCGTAAATCCTTGACTTTTAGCATATTCTAACGCTATTAAAATAGGTATATCGTTAGGTATTTCCATTGGTGAGAATGTTTTCAATATTTTTACTATATCTGGAATTTTTGAAATAGCATATTTAACATTTACTTTAAGTATTATATGTTTAACTGATAGTTTCTTAGATACTTTAATAGAATATTCTTCATCCTTTCCAGGATTTTCTAACAAGATTACAGTGATAGCTGTAGGATCTGAATGTCTTAGTAGGTATGTTGTTATCGATGAATCTAAACCACCACTAAGCAATACTGCGTCTACATTAATTTTTGATGCTTCTTCCTCTAATAATTCTCTTAATCTCTTAGCTATAGTCATGGTTTCGTTACGCATCATTTTTAATATCATTAACGTAGTACTTATTAAACATTTAGAGACTATGGTTTCTACATGAAACAGAAGATGTTTATACTTAAAGATACAGAACTTGATAAAGCTGAGATAGAGGTCAGAAAAGCTCTTTCAGAAGGATGTTTTAGAATAGGAATAATTGTAGTAAAGTCATGTAAAACTATTGGTGAAATCATAGGTGAGCTAAGACGTGTAATAAAGGGAAACATATATCCATCTTTATCAATATGGGTTGTAAATTCTGAAGAAGAAGCTGAAAAACTACTTGAATTTGAACTAGGTAAACTATATGAATAGGTTTGACGTTATACTTAGTACAGATAGAAGTCTAATGACGAATCATCATGGTAAGGAATTTCTTGGATTTGGAACAACAATGCCTGTCATTCTTCCTCGAAAATTTCTACAATGGCTATTTTGTCCTCCAATGAAGCATGATAATGGTATCGTATGGCAAGCACCTTATGGACTTAGAAGAATAGAGGCAAGACTTGTTCATGATGGTATAAATGCTGCAGTTGTTGATCCAGACTATGTTCCAAAATATATTGAGGAAGGTGCGAAAGTTCTCATAATAAGACATCATGATTGGTTTGGTCTAAATCCACCTACAACTACCTGGACGGCATTTATAGATAAGGAACCTCTAAATGCCATACTCTTTAGAGAGTTTATAGAATCTGTATGTAGATTGAAGGATAAGTATGATTTTAAGATTATAGTTACAGGACCTGCAGTATGGCAATGGTTACATATGTACGATCTGATAGATAGGTATTCTATAGATGTCATAGTTGACAGCAATGGAGATAGAGAGGAGATTGTGGTATCTAGAGTTGTTAAAAGGATATTAGAGGGTAGAGAAGTACCATCATACATAAAGATGGGTATAAAAGATAATTTAACACTTGATAAACTTGTACCTATACTACATGCAAGTGTTAATGGTTTAATTGAGATTGGTAGAGGATGTCCTAGAAAATGTGCATTTTGTTCAGTAGGTAGTAGACCTGTTAGATGGTATCCTCTAGATTTTATAGAGAAGGAGATACAGGTAAATGTTAGAGAGGGAGTTAATCATGGAATTCTCAGCTGTACAGATGTTCTACTCTATGGATCTGACACAGTTATACCTAACGAGAATGCCGTAATTAAACTACACATACTAGCTAAAAAGTATTGGAAACAGGTAGGTTGGAGTCACTGTACATTAGCAGCAGCTATAGCTAATAAGAAGCTTATAGACACACTAGCAGAAATACTCATAGATGGTGAATATCAAAAATTTATTGGAGTTGAAGTTGGAGTAGAGAGTGGTAGTGTTAAACTAATGAGAAAACATATGCCAGCAAAATCTAAACCATTCCCAATTGAGAAATGGCCTGAAATTGTTGAAGAAGCATTTTCACTATTTCATGAACATAATATCATACCAGCAGCAACAATAATCGTAGGCTTACCTGAAGAAGATGAAGATGATGTTAAAGCAACAGTAGAGTTAATCAAAAGATTAAGACCGTATAGAAGTCTCATAGTTCCAATGTTCTTCGTACCTATGGGACCTAGCAGACTTGGAAGAGAAGAATGGTTTAGAAAGATAAAGCCATACCATGTAGAACTTCTAATGGCATGTCTTGACCATGCACTTTACTGGGCTGAAAAACTTATAGAAGATTATATGAATGATAAGAAGTTTTTAATAATTAAAAAAGCATTAAAATGGTTTATAGGTAAAGTTAAAAGTAGTAGAAATCTTATAGAGAAAAAGCTTAAAGAGATTGCAGAATCTAACTATGGCTAAACTATACATAGTTGGTATAGGTCCTGGAAAGTGTGAATATATGACACTTAAAGCAATCCAGATATTAAACAAGGTTGACATAGTTGTAGGATATGGAAGATATATTGAATATATTGCACATCTAGTGAAAGGTAAGATAATATACACAACAGGTATGAGAGATGAAGTTAAGAGATGTCTAATAGCACTTAGAGAATCAAAGAAGAGAGATGTAGCATTAATATGTAGTGGAGATCCAGGAATATATGGACTAGCAGGACTGTGTATAGAGTTAAACGAGACATTGAATATGGGTGTAGAGATTGAGATAGTTCCAGGAGTTACAGCTGCTCTAGCTGCAGGAGCACTACTTGGAGCACCATTTATGAGAGATATGGTGATCCTAAATCTAAGTGATATTCTAATACCTTGGGAAGAGATAGAGCACAAATTAATAAAAGCTCTAGAAGGTGATTATACAATAGCAATATATAATCCAATATCTAGAAAAAAGAAGAAAAATATATTAAAGATATTTGAAATTGTTAGGAAAATAAAGGGAGAAGATACAATAATAGCAGTTGTTAAAAATGCAATGAGAGAAGGTCAAAATATAAAAGTTGGAACGTTGAGAGATATAGATGTTGAAGATATAGATATGAATTGTATAGTAATAATATGCTCATCAAAAGTTAAAAAAGTTGGAAAATGGCTAGTAGCAGAGAGAGGTTATAGAGAGAAAATAGAGAAGTTAATAACAAAGATATACACATAGAAATGTATACAACCGATATAAAAACGTTAGAAGCATTAAGAAAAATATATAGAATGTATTATAAAGATAGTGATGAACCTCCAGAGATAAAGTATGTAAGAGTAAGAGTAGTACAGACTCTAGGTCTCGTAATTGCAGGTAAGCTTGTGAAAATTAGTGATAAAGCTATTGAAGAAGGTATAAAAGCTTTAAGAAATTGTAGAACAATACTATGTGATTCTCTATTAACAGAGACAGGTATAAGATATAAATTGGAGAGATATGGATTAAAGAATAGGGTAGTATCACTGTCATCTCTAAGAAGAAGTTATAATGAAGGACTTGTAGATCAGATAGATAAAATATTGAATATATGTGAGAATTCTATAGTAGTTGTTGGAGCATCTCCAAAAGTTCTAGATAAGATAATTAGTAATGTAAATATCCTAAAACCATGTCTAATAATAGCTACCCCACCTGGATTTATAGATGCTCCATATGTGAAAAGAAGACTTATAGTGGAGAGACCATGTGAATATATGACCATACTTGGAACATTAGGATCTAGCATACTTGCAATATCACTATTTACATCATTAGTAGATATCTACTTAGGTTTTCATAGATATGTAGTTGATTAATAGCAGTTCGAAGTATTTAAAAGATTAGACGTAGTTAAAAAATTGTGAAGATAGCTAGTAGACTTATCATTGCTATAATATTGGCAGTGTTAGTAATAACTATTGTCTGTATTGCAGCATATATGATACTTCAAAAAGAGAGTGTTAAAGTAGCACATATAACAGGTACTGTAGTTCCTGTTAAATTTATAGGAAATAAAACCTTGATAGAAGCTAAGGAATGTATTGTAGATCTTGGTAATATAAGTGCAGATACGTTTGTAAAATATGTTAAAGTATGTAGTGCGAGTCTTATTATTAAAGAACCAGTAGCTCTTATAGGATCATTCTACTCTGTGAATGTTAGTAGAGCATTTAGATATCTATACGTGAGAGTGAGTATTGAAAAGAAACTTTCTAGAGGAAACTTCACAGTGAGAATTCCTGTGTGTATATTTTGGTTTAGAATGCCTATAGTAATTCCATTTACACGTAAGTCAGAACCTGTACCAATGCCACCACTTTTAAGAACTTGTATAATTAAGCCTGGAGTTTACGATGTTAAAGTTGAGATTTTTGGAATGACTAGACATGTTGATAAGCCTACAAAATTCTCTATAAGTCTACTAGTACGTGTGTATAGGAGTAAGATTGTGTTAAGTTCTACCTCTTAATACCTGCTAAATAGCTTACATCATCAATATCTACACTCTGTTTCTCATAATCTATAACAAATCTATAAACTGCTAAACATTCTGTTCCTGGAGCATCGATTCTACGTAATACCGCTATGTAGTATGATCTGTAGTATTCTCCTAAATCTTCTTCTCTAAGTAGGAAGAATTCAACTATGAAATTTCCAATATCTACATCACCTACCTGTTCACCATTTTCTATGAAGTACTTTATAGCATCTATAACTACCTTATACTCATTTTCAAATTTTTCTGGAAAGTTTAATTTGAAAGTCATACTTCTCGATCCTAATCCTGGTATAGTTACACTATCTTTCAAAACTTTCATACTGAGACTAGTATAGTTATGCACTACTTAAAATATCTTGACTACATACCACCACTCTTTATTAATCTTTTCAACTCTTCTGCACATCTCCTACCTAATTCCTCAGGATTTTCAGAACTTCCACATATAGATACTCTATATATCCTATATGTCTCTCTATCTGCAAAATATGCACTTATCGTTAAGAAATTTCCTGAGCATGTAGCTAGACAACCTATAGGTGTATGACAACCACCTCCAAATGATTTTAAGAAAGATCTTTCACATATAGCTTCGATAGTTGTCTCTCTATGAGAGCATTCTCTTAACATTTTTAGAAGATCTACATCATCTCTCTTACATACAACGACAATTATTCCTTGTCCAGGTGCTGGCGGTATTTTATCTAAACTAATTCTCGAATATCTAACCTCTTCAATTTCTGGAATATGACCTCTCAATCTATCTAATCCACATTCAGCTATTATCAATGCATCACACTCACCTTTAAGTAACTTTCTTATTCTAGTATCTACATTGCCTCTAATTGGTACTACCTCTATATCACTTCTTAAACATTTTAAAAATACTTTTCTTCTAATACTTGAAGTTCCTACTTTAGAATTTCTATCTAACTTATCAATATCTGGTTCAAAATTCTTTGGAACAACAAGAACATCATATGGACTATCTCTTGGAGGATAGCATGCTAATTCTAGTCTAGGATCTATAGATGCTGGAAGATCTTTCAAACTATGTATAGCAATGTCAGCATCACCTCTAAGTACTGCAAGATTAATCTCTTTCTCAAAAATTCCCTTAACACCAATCTCATAGAGTGGTTTGTCAAGTATTTTATCTCCTGTAGATTTGAAAGTTTTAATTATAAATTCAATATCTGGAAAATATCTTCTAATCCAATTAATAGCAATCTCAGTCTGTATTAGAGATAGCTTGCTAGGTCTAGTTGCTACAACTATACGCTTTGGATACATTATTAATAGGTAGTAGTATAGACACATTATAAGTATGGTCTTACCAAGAATGTACTGGATTAATGATAAAGTTGCTGGAGGATGTATACCACTTAAAGATGATTATCAAAAACTTAGAAATTTAAATATTAAGATAATAATATCACTAGTTGAAGATTGGGAATATGAATATTATGCAGATATGTCTATAGATGATGTATATAGAATAGTTGAGAATTTAGATATGAAAATATATAGATATCCAACAAAAGATGGATATTCACCTGATGAATATACACTACTAGACATATGTAAGAAGATCGAAAAATCTATACAAGATGGATATAGAGTATATGTACACTGTGTTGGTGGACTTGGAAGAACACCAACAGTACTATCAGCATACTTAATATATTCAAACAATTTAGAATGTGAAGAAGCTTTAAGAATTATGATGAATATTAATCCAGATATGTCAATAACAGAAGATCAATACTATGCATTAAAAACATTCGAACTTTATATCAAGAATATTAGAGATAAGATGTTAAAATAGTGGTTAGTAGAGATATATACATGATTGAGAGAGATCAAATATTGAGAAAAATTGAAAATATGAAAAATATTGCTGAAAGTATATTGAAAGATCTTGTAAGTATACCAACAGTTAACCCACCTGGTGAAAAATACTTAGAATTTTGTAACTATGTTAAAGAACTATTAAGTAAGTATGGAATATCTTCAAAGATAATTAAAGTTCCTGATGAGTATGTTAGAAAGCATATACCTGAATATGTAGAATATCCTAGATATATACTTATTGCAAATGTTGGATCTGGAGATAGAGTACTTCATCTAAATGGTCATTATGATGTTGTACCTCCAGGAACAGGTTGGACTATTACAGACCCATTCAAACCAGTAATAATTGACGATAAGCTATATGGTAGAGGTAGTGATGATATGAAGGGCGGTATAACATCAGCAATATTGACGCTATTAGCCTTGAAAGATTTTGAAAATATTCTAAATGGTAGAGTTGAAATAGCTCTAGTTCCTGATGAAGAGATTGGTGGAATTACAGGAACAGGATACTTAGTTAGAGAGATGAAAGTTAGACCAAACTTCGTAATTGTATGTGAACCAACGGGGCTAGATAAGATAGTTATTGGAAATAAAGGATTGATATGGCTTATAGTTGAGATATTTGGAAAACAGGCACATGCAGCTACACCATGGCTCGGAGTAAACGCATTTGAAATTGGTATTAAATTTCTAAACAAGATAATAGACGAGTTGAAAAGCAGGGTTGAAAGTGTTGTAAGTAAGTATGAGTATGATATTGAAGGAGGTAATAAAGCTACAATAGTTTTTGGAGGTGATGTAAAGAGTTGTGGTAAGATAAACATGGTTACAGGATACTTCTCATTTTCAATAGATAGAAGAGTAATACCTGAAGAAAATGTAGATGATGTAGAGCAGGAATTATATAACTATCTATATTCAAAAGCTAGAGAAATGAATATCCAAATAAATATTAAGACAGTACAAAAATCTTCACCAGCTATCGTAAATCCAAATGTAGAACTTGTTAAGACACTTGAAAAATCTATAAAAGATATTCTAAATATAGATGTTAGAAAGGTTGTATGTACAGGTGGTCTAGACACGAGATATTATCAAGAAGTTGGAATACAGGCTGTGACATACGGTCCTGGTGATGTAAATGTTGCACATAAGGCTGACGAGTATGTAAGATTGAAAGATGTTGTAGATGCTTCAAAGATATATGTAGATATTGCATTAAGATTATTGAGATAGATATGGCAGTTAAACAGATTAAAGATTTCATATTCTGCATAGATAACATACTAGATAATTTAGAAATGATTCTTAGAAGAATAAATATAAAGCCTAGAGGTAGAGAATTTGAAGATATTGTAAATACCTTAAAAGATATTGTAGATAGGTATTTAGAAGAGGAGAGAAAAAATAGAGGATTACATAGACTTACTGATAAGATTTTGGATGAATTTTCACAAATAGTATCAAAAGCAAAACAAACATTTGAAAATGCGTTAAAATTATTTAATGAAGGAAGATTTCTACAAGAATTACAAAATCTTGAGAAAGATGCAGCATCCTGTATTAGAATGCTTAGTAAAGTTGATGTGCTTAGTCTAGAGATTGATGAATGTAGTGAGATGAGATGGTGGAAAGAAAATTATGAGAAGATTAGAACTCTAGTATACTATCTAGTATGGTTAACATACTTCCTACTCATGTATATGCTATGTAGAATCTATAGAAATATAGGAGATACAGTGGACATATCTGATGAACTTATTAAAAGATCTCAACTAGTAATGCTTATTCATAGAGCTTTAATGAGGTAGGTCGTATTGAAATATCGCACATAGTCTCTATATATGTATGAAATCTATAAAGATTGGAATTGAAATTTTACCAATAGGAAACTTAGAGAAAATTGTTAATATTGCTAAACTTTGTGAAGAGTCCAATCTAGATTCAATATGGGTTACAGACCACTACTATAATAAGAATGTCTATATAACTTTAACATTGCTAACATTAAATACTGAGAAGATAATGTTGGGTATTGGTGTAACAAATCCATATGTTGTACATCCTGCATGGACTGCAAGTGCTGTTGCAACACTTCAAGAGTTATCTAGAGGTAGAATAATTCTCGGTATAGGTGCAGGTGATAAAACAACATTAGAATCTATAGGTATTGAAAGAGTAAAACCTCTAAAAGCTGTTAAAGAATGTGTTGAGATAATTAGAAGACTTCTAAATTGTGAAATTTTAAATTATGAAGGTGAGATATTTAAATTAAGAAATGCAAAATTAAATATTAAGAGTAGAATAGACGTACCAATATACATTGGTGCACAAGCACCAAAAATGTTAAAACTTGCCGGTGAGATTGGTGATGGAGTTCTAATAAATGCGTCAGATCCTGAATATGTTAGAGAATGTGTTAGATATGTTGAAGAAGGTTTAGAGAGAAGTGGAAGATCTATAGATAAGATAGACATAGCTGTATGTACATGCTTCTCAGTAGATGAAGATAGAAATGAAGCTATTGAAGCTGCAAAACCAATAATTGCATATATACTATCAGGAATGAGTAAAGAAAGTGTTGAAAAGATAGGAATGGACTATAGTAAAGTTGAGAAAATTAGATATGAAATATCTAGAGGAAATATATTAGAAGCATGTAAAATTATAAATGAAGAAGATGTTAATAAATTAGCAATAGTTGGAACACCAGAAGAGTGTTTAAACAAAATTGAGAAGATAGTTAAGATAGGAGTTAGACATATAATACTAGGATCACCATTGGGGAAAGATAAGAAAAAAGCTATAAGTCACATATCAGAAATAGCTAGACAGCTAAAAGGTATCTAAGCCGGGGTGGCCGAGCCAGGCCCAAGGCGCGGGACTCGAGATCCCGTCCCCGTACAGGGGGCGTGGGTTCAAATCCCACCCCCGGCGCCAAGTACTAGTCTATGAATACTCTAATCTTTATTGGTGATCCATCTACAAGCTTTAACTCATCTCTAAGTTTTACAGGAGCTATGACTTCAATAATTTCAGGTCCATGATGAGTCTTCTCTATTATCAATACTGCACATGGTATATTTTCAAAATTTTCAATTCTTGCTTTAAAACATTTTACACTTCCAAATTTTCTTCCATTTTTCTCAAATCCGTGAATCATAATTCCTGGAAGTTTTGATAGTAGTAGTCTATTTTTAATATAGTCAGGGTATAATTTAACATTTAGTGTTCCTGGATATGGTTCAAATCCAAGCTTCTCTTTAAACTGCGTCCTGTACTCTTCAATACTCATATAATACCTCCCTTCTCCAAGTCCTGAAACTACAGTACCTGCTAATTCTATTATTGTCATATCTTCTAGATATTGCTTAACTGTGTTTATTATATATTTAACTACCTGTTGACCTCTAATTGAAAATTTTACTAATTTACCATTTCTCTCAATAATATTCTCCTCTTCAAGCTTCTTAACAATTCTATGTGCATTTTGTACAGTTGTTGAGAGTATTTTAGCTAAATCATTTAATGATAATTCTCTATAAGAGTCCTCAGTTATTCTAAGTCTCATTAATGCAAGTACATATGGTGTGAATTTTAGTAATGATGAGACATCTTGATCAGTGTGAGACAGGCTCCTCATCTCTCGGGCGCTGCCTCGCCTCATCAATCTTGTTAATAGTTTTAATCATGGTTAATTAATCTTCTCCTACTATAACTCTCCTGACTCTTCACTTTCAGAACCTTCCTCTCTAACTTCACCACCATCAGATGATGAGAGTCTTTGTAATAGTTCTGGAGTTACGTTTTCAGAAGCTCTCCAATATGCTACTTTTCCTCTCTTGATCTCTTTTACAAGACCATCTCTCTGTAGTAGTTTCAATGCATAGAATACTTGACTATGGCTTAGTCCAGTTCTTCTAACAATCTCATTTGTTGGTAATTCACCTTCTTTTAGTAGTAGTTCGAGTATCTGTTTCTTCCTTTCAATTACCTTAGATGTCTGTCTTCTAGGCATGTTTATCCACTATTACTATTTTAAGATCTGGATTTTTAAAATAACTACGTGAGGTCTATGTTTGAATAATGTGTATATTTAAGGACTTGATTGTCACTGTAACATTTTTATAAGCTTTCTAAATCTCGAATATAGTGAATAGTCAACATATATCTTCATTTTCAACATTTCTTGAAGTGTTTCAACTCTACCTCTCCTCTCTTCAATCTTATCAGTAACATATATGCTAAATGCGTTAGATCCAGCACCACTACCATAAGTCACTAGCAGTATTCTAGATCCAGGTTTTGCTATATCTAGAACATTTACAAGTCCTAGAAGTGCAGATGCATTATACGTATTTCCAATTCTATCAACTACAAGACCAGGCTTTACCTTCTCAATTGGAAAACCAAGTATAGATGCTGCACGTACAGGAAATCTAGCATTTGGCTGATGTATTATGACGTAGTCAAAATCTGATGGTTTAAGACCCATCTTCTCCATCAATCCTCTAGCTGCAGATATTATATGTCTAAAATATGCTGGCTCACCTGTAAATCCTTCACCATGAACTGGAAATAGACAACCATCTCTTCTCCAGAAGTCTGGAGTATCTGAACAGTATGAGTAGAAGTCTTCTATTACTGCACATACATCGTTTCTAGATATTATAAATGCGGCTGCACCAGCACTTGCACTATAGTCAAGATGTTCACCAGGCTCTCCCTGACTAGCATCTGTAGCAACTACAAGAACATTACTATACTTACCCTCTCTAACACTTAGATATGCTAAAATCATCATATCTGAAGCAGCTTTACATGCAAATTCTGAATCAACAGCTTGAACATTATATCTAGCTCCTAAAGCATCTATAAGTATTGACGCTATAGGTTTAACAGCGTAGGGTTTAGATTCAGTACCTACAAGTATTGCATCAATATCTTTTGGAGATATTCCAGCTCTAACAATAGCTCTTCTAGAAGCTTCAACAGCCATTGTAACTGCATCTTCATCATAGTTTTCAACAGTCTTCTCCTCAATTAAGTATAGATCACGAATTCTTAATGGATCATCACCCCACACTCTAGCAATCTCTCTAGTAGTTATCCTATACCTAGGTATGTAACATCCCCATCCAGATATTCCAAAACTCATACTTACACACCTTCGATAGATTTAGGTCTAAATTTTGTACCATAACATATTATTCCAATATTACCATCTCTCTTAACAACTCTAAATATTGGTTCAACAGGTATATCTTTATGAAGTTTAGATATGTCTAATACGTCAGATATTTGAGTTATTAATCTAATATTCATATTAACATTCTCAACAATTCCATGAATTATAGGTTTCTGTTTTTCAAAATCTACAGGAACTGAATGTAGAACTGTAAATTCTCTAAGTATAAAATTGCCATCTAGTAGACTAATCTTCTCTAAACTTGTACTACCACAAGAACATCTAGCTCTAGGCGGATAGTATACTTTTCCACATTTTAAACATCTAGAAGCTTCAAGTCTATAATATTCACCAATCCTTCTCCAATATCTAGGTACAGGTATTGAATAGTCTGGCACGACTTACGACTCTCGTCTAAGAATTAATACGTTACTCACTCTATCAGACCCACCAATATCACATACAAGTCCAACATCATGATCACCAACATCTTTAAATGGTTCTAACTGTAGAAGTTCCATCACTAACATAGCTGTGAGATACATACCACATGCACCACCAGTATATCCAAGACATTTCAATCCTCCACTAGCATTAACTACAATATCACTCCCAGGATCAAACCTGCCATCGGCTACTAGTTTGAAAGCTTTACCATATTCACATAGACCTAGAGATTCTATACTCAATATTCCAAATATGCTAAACTTATCACATACTTCAAATATTGTTGGTGAAAATTTACTAACAACATCTCTACACTTCTCTAATGTGTATAATCTTGTCAAATCTTCTCTCATAGTTATTGGAGTGTTGTAAGATACAGTTCTAAAATATTCAATACTAATCTTAAACTCCTTACTAGGTTCTGAACTTAATACTATACATGAAGCTCCATCTAGTGGTAATGCAGTATCAAAAAGTCTTATTGGATCAGAGACAACTTCACTATTCATAATATCCCTGATAGATAGTTTTCTTCTCATTGCAGCATATGGATTCTTACTACCATGCTCATGCATTTTCACACTCCACATAGCAATATCCTCATAACTGCATCCATACTTCTCCATGTATCTCTTAGTCATTAATGCTGCATGTACAGCAGGTGTTACACCATAATAAGACTCGTATGTGGAATCGCATAGATGTGATAGTACTTTACTAATTTTAACACTTATAAAATCTGCAATCTTGTCAACACCAACTACAGCAATCTTATTAGCATGACCAGACTTTATAAGTTGATATGCATATCCAATAGCTGCACAGCTAGAAGCATCTCCAAGCTCTATTCTAATATTTGGAACATGTTCTAGACTAACATACTCACACACATAGCTTGAAGAGAGAAGTTGTTCTTCGACAACTTCTGAAAATGCTGAAGCAAGAATAACATAGTCAAGATCATAGTCACCACACTTCTCTAATGCATCTATAAGCACTCTACCTGCAAGTTCTCTCAAACCTTTATCATAGTGTCTACCTGCAGTAATTACTGATATAGACTTAACATAGACTTTCTGCATAGTTTGTGACTAGAAAAATCGAATATAACTATTCTCTTAAAAAGTCTACATATGGAACCGGTAAGTATGATGGAGAAGCTTATTGAAGATGTGCTAAATGGCAAGGTTAAGATGCACGAACTTGACAATATATTAAAAAATTCAAACTCCGCAACATATGTAAGAAGGAGAGTAATAGAGAAGTTATGTAATGTTGAGTTAAAACACATTGGAAGTTATAGTATAGATTTTAATGATGTTGTTGGTAAAAATTGTGAAAATACTATAGGTGTAGTACAGATACCGCTAGGAATTGCAGGACCACTACTCATAAATGGTGAATATGCTAAAGGTCTATACTACATACCACTAGCAACAACTGAAGGTGCACTTGTAGCATCTGTAAATAGAGGTTGTAAAATTGTTACAGATAATGGTGGTGTAAATGTTAGAGTTATTAAAGATTTCATGTCAAGAGCACCAGTATTCTCATTTGAAAGTATCTTAGACGCATTAGAATTCTTAGAATGGATTGATAAGAATTTTAATGATATAAAAAAGATAGCTGAATCAACAAGTAGACATGCAAAGTTGATAGATATAGAGAAGTATATTATGGGAAATAATGTATGGCTTAGATTCAAATTCACAACAGGGGATGCAATGGGTATGAATATGGTTACAATAGCTGTAGATAGAGCTGTAAGATACATAATTGAGAACTTTCCAAAAGCAAGACTTGTAGCACTTAGTGGAAATATGTGTGTTGATAAAAAGCCAAATGCACTAAATCTCATACTTGGTAGAGGTAAGACTGTAATTGCAGAAGCTAGAATATCTAGAAAGTATCTAGAGGAGAAGTTTAATATAAAACCAGAAGATGTTGTAGATATTGTACATAGAAAAAATCTTCTAGGATCAGCATATGCAGCATCTTATGGATTTAATGCACATTTTGCAAATATTATAGCTGCAATATTTATAGCAACAGGACAGGATGTTGCACAGATAGTTGAGTCAAGCATGGGATTTACATGGGCAGAAGTTGATAGAGAAGGAAATCTCTACTTCACAATAACATTACCAAGTCTAGAAGTTGGAACTGTTGGTGGTGGTACAAGATTACCAACACAGCAAGAAGCGTTAAAAATACTTGGAGTTGCTGGATCAGGAAATCCCCCCGGTACTAATGCTCTAAAATTTGCAGAAATTATAGGTGCTGCAGTACTTGCAGGAGAGTTAAATCTACTTATAGCATTTGCAAGAAATGAATTAGCAAGAGCACATGAGAGATTAGGAAGAGGAAAATAGATACTCTTTAATAACGCCTTTTAATAGAAGTCTACGTGTTATATAAATCTTGCTAGCTTCACTAAGAACTGTTTAATTTTAGTTACTAGATTTTCAATATGCCACACAGGATTTACAAATATTATTAATGTTCCCTTACCATTAACATCGAAAAATGCTACTTTAAAGTTTGCAAAGTGGAATACTGCATAGTTGAACTTTCCTAACAGATCATCACTTATCTTCTTAGCTCTATCAACAATCTCTGTTATTGGTGAGAGATTTCGTATTGACTTCATTGTCAATGTGTTTGGTAGATGATGTACTATTGGCGATCCTGATGCATCAAGGACTACTGCACCTATTATAGCATCACCATCTATGAGCTCTCGAAACATTAACTCTTTTAACACTGCTGCAAGTGACTTTTCTGCTGCTTTCCTCTCTGGTGATACATATATTACAATGGTGGGTCCCCCTTCTTAATATCGTGTATCTTATTTAAATATTTTCCTCGCTGCATTTCATGACTTAATTAAACACTATGATCAGATTCAACTAGGAACTTTTTAACACATCTTGCAATTGCTCTAGCAAGTGGAACAGGCACAGCTTCACCAACCTGATTAAACTGTGCATCTTTTGGACCTAGAAATACATGATCATCAGGAAATCCTTGAAGTCTAGCTTGTTCCCTAACTGTTAGTAATCTATCCTCGTATGGGTGTATAAATCTCGAACATCCCATAACTGTTGGTGCAGGTTTGTTAGGATCTAATCTTACAAAATTTCTAAACATACCTTCATGACCTCTAAATTTTAATAATGCTTCATTAAATCTTAATTTTCTAATCTTTCTAAGCTTCTTCTCACTAATATGAACATACTCATGGTTAGGAATAGGTGCAGAATCTGGTGGTGGTAAATCACCAATAGCATCCCACACAGTCTTAATTTTTCTAACCCTCTCAGGTCTTAGTTCAATATTGCTTATAAAAACTCTCCTTCTAACACTTGGAGTACCGTAGTGCTCAGCTCTTAAGATATTGAAAAATATTTTTGAATATCCAACTCTAGAAAATTCTTCTTTAATAGCAGACCTCAACGGTTCTTGTGAAAGTTCTGGAACATTTTCTAATACAAATACTCTAGGTTGAATTTCACCAACAATACGTATAAAGTGAAGTGTGAGTTGACCAAGCTCATCAACATATAGTCTATCTAATGGATCTTCCATCCTTCTAGGATTGACAGCTGTAAATGGTTCACAGGGACTACCACCAATAATAACGTCAGGAACTTTACCTACAAGTCTAATTATGTCTCTACCTGTCAATTCTCTAATATCACATTGAAGAACAATACTTTCAGGGAAGTTGAAACTGAAAGTTTTAACACATATTGGATCAATATCAACACCAAGCTTCACTTTAAAACCAACATCTCTAAATCCACGACTAAAACCACCAGCACCACAGAATAGGTCAACTACAGTAAACATATCGTAAAAATATTATAATGCTATATTATAAAGTTCTGATATATGGCGAATGTGAAATACTTAAAAACACCTCTAAAAGATGATGATATTAAAAATCTACATGTTGGCGATATTGTATATATATCTGGAACATTAATAACAGCTAGAGATTTAACACATAGAGTTATAATAAAACTACTAGAAGAGGGTAAGATTAGTAAAGACATATTTAAAGGATGTGTAATATATCATGCAGGACCTGTAGTTAGGAGAGAGAATGATAAATGGCATATAGTGTCTATTGGACCGACAACAAGTATAAGGATGGAGAAGTATATACCAAGATTATTAAAACTTGCCAACGTCAAGATGATTGTTGGGAAAGGTGGTCTTACTAGAAGAGTAGTACCGATATTTAGAGATAGAGTGTGTGCATATGGAATATTTCCAGGAGGTTGTGGTATTGTTGCAGCAATACATGTTAAAGAGGTTATTGATGTAATGTTTTTAGAAGAGCTTGGAATTCCTGAAGCTATGTGGATTTTGAGAGTTGAAAATTTTGGTCCTATAGTTATAACTGTAGATTGTGAAGGAAATATTTTAGGTGAGTAGTACTTACAGTTTTACAGGTTCTACAACTAGTCTACTTATGTTACCTTCCTTCACAAAATCTATCTTGAATAAGTTATGCTTTATTGCTGTCATTCTTGCCTTCTTTATTGCGAGGTAGCGTTCAAGTTTTCTACTTGTCTTGATATCTGTCATCCATGTCTCCATTACGACATCTGCAATGTGCTCTACACCGAAGCCGAAGATTCCTTTTGTAGTCATTGCATATTGACTTGTTAAGAATGCTGTAATGTTGCTCCTATGATATGCAAGCTTCAGCTGATAGCTATATCTCCTAGCCATTGCTGGCTTGTCGACCCAGAAGGTTGACATTGAGTCTATGATTAGGCGTATATGTTGACCTTTCTCAACTTCAAGAACTTCATAAGCCTTGTCTAGAGCAAAGATTAGAGTATCAATACTCCACGGTACATAACTCTTCTTTGATTTAGTACTCTTCTTCTCACTACTAAGCTGTTCCTGTAGTGCAAAACGTGCTACGCGACTTAGACCGAAGAGGTCTATAACAACGATGTCAGGTGTCTTACTAGGCTTCTCAAAAGTCCATTCACGATCAGCACGATCCCACTGTATGGCCTCTGCAAGATTAAAAACATTATACTCATCAAAATCCATACCAAACTGCTTAGCTTGAACAATAACATCATAAAACTCCTGCTCAGTAGTGACGTAGATGACTTTATCACCAAGTTCAAGACCTTTCCAGGCAAAGTGTATTGCCAAGATAGACTTGCCTGTGCCAGGTTCACCACCAATAACAACCCAACTACCCTTAGGAACACCACCCTCAAGAGCATCATCAAGCTTATCAATACCAAAAGGTACACGGTAAATCTTCACTTCTCTAACCTTCTCTCTACTAACCTGCCTCTGAACCTGGACACTCTTCTTCTCCTCTTCCTCCTCTTTTTCAATCTCTTCCGCTTCTTCAGATGCTTCTACTTCCTCTCCTTCTTCAGAAACCTCTTCAGTTTCAGCTTCTTCTTCACTTTCCTCTACTTCCTCTTCCTCCTCTTCGAATTCTTCTTCATCTATAATTTTCCAAGTCATGTTTATTAGATAGATTGTGAATATCTTAAAAATCCTTGGCTTTAGAAAAGCATTTTAACCTTGTCTAAAATTCTAGTTTGAGAACATGGTAAATAACTTCAAGATTCCTAAAACGTTGCTAATTCTAGATTACATACTGGTAATTACGAATATTATTGGTTGGATAATAACGTTGATGTATTATAATGTTGTGTATACACTTCATGAAAATCCACTACTATGTAGAGGATCTCTATTTGGAATTGAGATTAATTGTGCTAGAGTTGCTACAAGTCCATACTCCTATATACATGTTGGAGGATATGACATACCTATAGCATTGATAGCTGTTGCATGGTTTACAACTAAGACAATATTATGCATATACTACATACTGTATGATAGGAGATTGATTGATGCTATATTGATACTATCTGTTATAGGTGTACCATTAATACCATACTTACTATACATAGAGCTTTATGATGTACATGCGATATGTACATACTGTACATTTCTACAATCTTTCATAATAATAACATTGATTGTAGCTATAGAGATTAAACTATTTATGAGAAAGATAAAGTTAAATCTTAAACAAATTTCTAGTAAAGTCTAAGGTACTAACAGGTATAGTACTGCCTTAGCTGTATGTAGCCTATTCTCAGCCTGATCCCACACAACACTTCTATCAGATTCTAAGACTTCCTCAGTAACTTCCTGACCTCTCTTCGCAGGTAGACAATGCATAAATATTGCATCTCTACCTGCAATATTCATAATCTCCATATTAACCTGATACTTTCTCATAGCTTCAATACGTTCCTGAGCTTCACTCTCAAATCCCATACTAACCCACACATCTGTATAAACAACATCAACATTCTTCACACCTTCCTCAACATCTTCAGTAAGTATGATATTTGCACCAGTCTTCCTACAATCATCTTCAACATCTTTAAGAAGTTTTGAATCAGGCCAATATCTACGTGGACCTACAATTCTAACTTCCCAACCAAGCTTAGAACCAATAACAACTAGACTTCTAGAGACATTTGAATTTCCATCACCTAGAAATGCAAGTTTAATACCACTTAACCTTCCCTTATACTCCCATATTGTTAATGCATCTGCAAGTGCTTGAAGTGGATGATACTTATCACTTAGAGCATTTATTATAGGTATATCTGAGTACTTAGCCATCTCTTCTAGAGATTGATGACTATATACTCTAGCTGCAATACAGTCAACATATCTAGACAATACTCTCACAGTATCTTTAATTGGCTCACCTCTACCAAGTTGAAGCTCTGATGGACTTGCATAAATAACCTGCATACCAAGCTCATAACCAGCAACTTCAAGACTAACTCTAGTTCTAGTACTAGGCTTTTCAAATATTAACATCAATACTCTACCAACATGTGAATTAATTAGTCTATAACCTGAATAGTATAGAAGTTTCATTTCTTTAGAAATTTCTAAAATTTTCAATACATCACTAGGAGAGTAGTCTAGTAGTGTTAGTAGATTTCTCTTTTTAAACCTCCTATATGACATATATAGATTAAGACAATTCTAAAATTAAAGATTCATCATCTCTCTCATAACATCTTCAACAAGCTTTTTAGTAAACTTATCAACAACACTTGAACCAACTGAAGATATTACAGATTCTGCAAGTTCAATATCTCTAACATAGTCAAGGTAGTATCTAGGTCTATAGTTTAGTACTAGATCTCTATCATATCCAACACATTTCAAAATTTTGAATATTTTAACAAAATTTATCTTTCCAGATGTGTGAAATATTGGTAAACCTCTACTACTGCCATCCTTATTGTCTAAGTATATTACTTCAACATATCCACTACTCATCAATAATTCTCTAGTAAAGTCTTTAACAGATCTCCTACCTGCAACATCAATAGCTATTCTCAACTTGTATGGTGCGATACTATTAGCAATATCTGACAATGTTTCAAAACTTTCAATCTTACTAAATCTCCACACAGTCTTAACTCCATACCTTGAAGCTTCATCAACAATATCAACCATATGGTCAACATCTTCAGGAACTTTCAATATAACTCTATCAACATTTAGATAGTCTAGAAGATTTAACAATCTCTCAATCACATCCTTACTCTGGTATTTCAATACTTTTATATATGAAATCCTATCTCTAAATATATCCTCAATCTCAGATGCTATTAATGGTATAAATTTTTGAAAATCTTCACTAACTATAAACTTTGTTAAGTCTAGTTCAAATTTTATATTTGACAATATCTCTAATATCTTCTCAAACTTCTTAACACCTTCTAAATTTCTAAGCTTTAAACTAGCTATAAGTCTCATACAACTTCACTCCACATATCACCTCTATAGCTAAACCTATATATGTTTAGTGAAATCTTACCTCTTCTCAATTCGTAATGTCTTACTTCAACACCATTTTCATACAATGTGAGAATTATCATACTTGGTATTCCTGATCCACCACCTCCACCCCAAGCTCCTGTTAATGATCCAGGATTTATGTGTAGTACATTGTTGAATATCTTTATGAATGGGCTATGTGTATGACCACTTATCAATATGTTTACATTCATTCTCTTTGCAATTTCTGTTAGTTGTACAATATTTCCTCTAGGTCTAACCTGATGTCCATGTATAACTCCAAATCTGATGTTTGATAGTGGATGCATGAATGTTACATGTTCAGGAAGGTCTAGATAGTCCATATTTCCCTGAACAGCATATGTTGTATGTGCTAGTGATCTAAACCACCTATACACATCTTCATCTGTAAAATCTCCACCATATACAGCAATGTCGAAAGGTTTCTCACTATGTATTAATTCTTCAAACTGTTTTGGAACTTCATCAGCTCTATCATGTATATGTGCGTCACTCATTATCAAAATCTTGACACCTCTCCTATCTGACATACTTTTCACTCAGTCTTATTAGAGTATGTATCTATCGTTATTTCTGCAATATCGTAACTATATGCTAAGAATCTTCTAATACTTTCAATTAGTAGTATGACATATGTTAATAGTTCACTAGCCTTAACCATACATAATGGACAGGCATGCTTCATTATGTTATCTACAAGCTTAATACTTACCTTTCTAAGTTCAACTCTCTTCTCCAATATTTCCTGTGCACGTTCAACATCTTTATCAACAAATGATTGAGTTGCTTCTCTAAGAATATAACATGCAGATTGACCAAGATCTGCAAGTTTTTGAAATACGTCAGTACTTAAGCTTAATGACACGTTTATAGATAGTATAGCTTTTGATAGATCTATAACACGTGTAGCATGATCACCACACCTCTCTATAGACTTTGCAACTATTAGAGCAGCTATAAGCTCTCTAGGATCTTCAATCTCCAATTTCGATAATAGTTTCTGATTTAGAATACCTTGATTTACAAGTTTGTAAACTAGCAGGTACAGTCTATCAATTTCTTCATCTTTAACAGATGAGTCAGGCAATTGATCAATAACTATATCTTTATCAGACTCTGCAAGAATTTTCAAACCTTCTCTAAGCATGTTAATAGCCATATTACTCATCCTCTTCAAAATTCTTCGTATTGGAAGTTCTTCAAGATTTGTTAAAAATCTAACAATCATCATATTATACCTCTCATCAACAATCTCGGCACCTGGAAGCTTTTCACGTATGAAATTCTTAACAATCTGCTTAACACCTGGATTATCTTCTTGAAACTTTACAACTACTGAAGATATACCTGATAAGTATAGTCCCATAATTTTTCTCAATGATCTAGCTAGATGTGTTGTAGATATTGTGACCTCTCTCATAGTATTGTTTGGTGATTGTTCCTCAGTCTGAGCGTATGGTTGTATTAATATGCTATCTTTAGCTCTCTTAAGTATTACAACATCACCAGGTTTTAATCCAAGTGCCTGTACCCACTTCTTAGGTATTGTTACAGCAATTGAAGATCTTCCTAATAGTTGAAGTTTTCTAAATTCTAAATCCTCTATGATATCCTCAGCTATGCGTTCTTCACGAGACATCACAGACTTCTATGTAGACTCTACGTTCTATCTAACTTATAAAGATACGCTCAAGTGTCTAATCTCTACCTCGTATTACATCTACATGGTATTGATCCACATTTTGGACATTTACCAGGATATTTCATCTTTACAGCCTCTTCCATATCTATACCTAGAAGATTACATAGACTTGCTAACCATGCAATAACATCAGCAACTTCCTCTTTAATATTCTCAACATTATTCTTCAATATCGCTCTACCAAGCTCACCAACCTCCTCTACAAGCCACATATAGGTCTTTTCAACCCCTCTAGACTTATCTCTCTCATAGTATAGCTTCTTCATAAGTTCTTGAAATTCTCTGAAAGTAGTCATGGAGTAGTATAATATCGCAACCGCTTTAAACTACTTGCTCAACTATTCAAATATAATGAAGATAGACTATAGAGATTTAGGATTGAAAGTTGGTTTAGAAATTCATGTACAACTTGACTCACCTAGAAAACTATTCTGCGAATGTCCAACAGTAATTAGAAATGATCCACCACACTTCAGGATAGTACGTAGATTAAGACCAACATTAAGCGAGCTTGGTGAAGTTGATCCAGCAGCACTTTGGGAATTTAGAAAAAGAAAGACATACATATATGAAGGCTACTACGACACTACATGTCTAGTAGAGATTGATGAAGAACCACCACACGAACCTGACCCATTCTCACTAGAGACAGCTATAATGATTGCAAAGATGTTCAATGCAAAGGTGTTTGATGAACTTTACGTGATGAGGAAGATAGTTATTGATGGATCAAACGTCTCAGGATTTCAAAGAACAATACTGATAGCACATGATGGATTAGCAACATTCTTCAACTACAAGGTACCTATATGGACTATAGCACTTGAAGAAGATGCTGCTAGAAAGATAGAAGAGACAGAGACATACGTAGTATATAGACTTGATAGACTTGGAATACCACTAGTAGAAATATCTACAGGACCACTAACATATTCACCACAGGAGATAGCTGAGATAGCTGCATGTATTGGATATAGTATAAAACTTACAGGTAGAGCAAAACGTGGAGCAGGAACAGTAAGACAAGACTTAAACATATCTATTGAGAAGGGTGCAAAAACAGAAATTAAAGGTGTTCCAGATCTATCACTAATACCTAAGATAATTGAGTATGAAGTTCAGAGACAGTTAAACTTACTCAAGATAGCTGAAGAACTTAGAAATAGAAATGTTAAAGAGGAAGATATTACAGAAGATGTACTAGATATAACTGACATATTTACAAACACAAAATCGAAAATATTGAAAGATATTATAAAGTCTGGAGGTAAGATTATAGCATTAAAACTTCCAGAAGGTTTTAGAGGATTATTAAAAGTTGAAATACAGCCAGGCAGGAGGTTTGGAACAGAACTTGCAGATTATGTTAGAGCATGGACATATCTTAAAGGAATAATTCACAGTGATGAACTTCCAGCATATGGAATAACTATTGATGAAGTACAGAAGATATATGAGAGAACTGGAGGTAGACCATTCATAATAATTGCAGGAATTCAAGAGACAGAGCTATACGATGCTGTAGATGTACTTGTTAAGAGATTGAAATATGCTCTAGTTGGTGTACCTGAAGAGACTAGAGCAGCAAATCCTGATGGAACTACAAGATTCATGAGACCAAGACCAGGAAGTGCAAGAATGTATCCTGAGACTGATCTTAGACCAATAAATACTAGAAAGATAGTTATCGAGATTGAGAAGATGAAAGTTGAGACTATAGATCGTAGAGTTGAGAGGTATGTATCTATGGGTGTTAGTAGAGAATTAGCAATACAAGCTGTAAAATCACCACATGCAGAATTTATCGATAGATTAATAGATAAGTATGGAGATAAAGTATCTCCAAGTATAATAATATCAACAATATTAATAACATTGAAAAACTTACAGAAAGAAGGTGTAGATATCTCAAAAATATCTGAAGAACATATTGAACAATGTATAGAACTACTAGCAAAAGATGTAATAGTTAAAGAAGCTATTCCTGAGATATTAAAAGAAGTTTCAAAGACAGGTATGAAACCTATAGAAGTTGTAGAGAAGTTAAATTTGAAGAAGTTGAAGTATGAGGAAGTTTTAGAGAAAGTTAGAAAACTTATACAGAATGTAGATGTTAGAGATGTAAATAAGCTTCTTGGAATATGTATGAGAGAGTTGAGAGGTAGAGCAGATGTTAATGATGTTAGAAGAGCTATATCACAGATAATCTCAGGATAGTTTTAAGATTCTTGATAGTACGAAAATATCTTTAAATACTTACATACCTGTAATCAGTATAATGCCTACAGCCTACATAGTTACCGATACTCTGGGAGTTGTTGCTCTCGATGAGGAAGGTAATGTTATTGGTAAAGTACTTTATGAAGGTACTGACCAGATAGTTGCTCAAAAGCTTACAAGTATTGAGAAAGGTGAGGTAATTCCTGAACTTGTTAAACTTGTAGAAGAGTTGAAGAGTAAGGGTTACGATACTATAATTCTAGAACATAAAGAACTTGCTAGAAATCTAGCATCTGTAGTTAAGGATGTTGAAATTAGAGCAGAAATTCCAAGTAAGGGTGGTGAACTATTTAGAGAACATTTCTTAGACAGGTACTTGAAGGAGGTCTATGGAATTGAAAGTTTTGAAGAGTACTATAAGAGAGTATATGACTTAACAGTACTTCAAACAAGATTAAAGTTGAGGAAAGCAGCAGAGAAGAGAGACCTATTCATCGCAAATGCAATAAGTGCAGTTGATGATTGTGATAAGATGATGAACTTGATGGCTTCAAGATTAAGAGAGTGGTATGGACTACATTTCCCAGAGCTTGAAGAACTTGTTAGAGATCATAGAGACTACGTGAGACTACTATACGAGCTTGGTCATAGATCAAACTTCACAGTTGAGAATATTAGAAAGATAATTCCAAACATATCTGAAGAGAGAGCTAAGAGAATTGCAGAAGCAGCAGAGAAGAGTGTTGGTGCTGAAATGGCAGAATTTGACCTTGAAGCTATAAGATCATACGCTAGAATATTCATAACAGCACTTGAAGCAAGAAGAAAACTTGCAGAATACATTGATGAAGCTATGAAAGAAGTAGCTCCAAATATTAGAGAGCTTGTAGGTTCACTACTAGGTGCAAGATTGATAAATCTTGCAGGTGGATTACTAAAACTTGCACTACTACCAGCATCAACAATACAGGTACTTGGAGCTGAAAAAGCACTATTTAGAGCATTAAGAACAGGAGGTAAACCACCTAAGCATGGAGTAATATTCCAATTCCCTGAAATATTCAGAGCACCAAGATGGCAGAGAGGTAAAATTGCTAGAGCACTAGCAGCAAAATTAGCAATAGCTGCAAAAGCTGATGCATTTACAGGAAACTTCATAGCACCAAAGTTGAAGGAAGAGTTAATGAAGAGAATACAGGAGATTAAGACACTATACGCAAAACCACCTCCAAGAAAACCAGAAGCTAAAGCTAGAGCAAAACCAGCACCAAGAAAAGCAGAGACTAAAGGAACAGCACCAACACCACCTCCACCACCGCCAGCACCACCTAGAGGTGAAAGAAAGCCTGCACCTAAAAAGTAAGAATTATAATGTTATCAATACTTCATGCAGTTTCACAATATTTAAAACATGTCCTTGGTAGTGGTATACTGTACATAATTGTAATTACTGGAATTATATCATTCTTATCAAACTGTGTACCTTATCTAACAGTTCCATACTTAGCAATAATATTTGTATATACATCAATGTTTTCAAATAACATACCTACAATACTTCTAATAGTATTCATATCAAGCCTAGGTGCAGCACTTGGAAAAATTGTTGTATATCTTATAGGAAAGTCATTTAGAAGATTTATAGTTGGTAAAGTTAATGATAGAGATATAGAACTATTTAATAAACTTGCAGATAAGGGTATATTTTTTGCAATTTTTCTATTTGCAGCTACACCATTACCTGACGATGTTTTATACATAATTGTCGGAGCTTTAAAATATAGTCCATTAAAATTCTTCTTAGCATGTTTATCAGGTAAGTTTGTAATAACAGAGTTTGTAGCCTTATCAGGACAGGTAATGGGTGAGGTTTTACCTACAGGTGTTGTTGTAGTTTTATCAATAATAATTACCATAATTGTCATATTGATAATTAGGAGAGTAGATTGGAATAGACTTATCAAAACTATGCTTGATTACGGGATGTTGAAAACTATAGACATAGCTATACACAACCCCAAATACTTTCTAAAGAGTAGTAGAGATCAGTAACACCGGTTCCACATCATCTATCAGTGTTGGCAGGCCGACATCATCTATATTGTTCTTGATACTGACTCTATCTCATCTACATATATGCATAATGTCTCTGCTATCTCTCTCTCACTCTGATTTAATAGTGATGTTATGTCTAGTCTAATAACTGTGTAATATTCTCTCCCTCTAACAAGAACATATGCAGCACCCTCTCTCCTATCTATAAGCATGTATGTACAGTAGTTTACAAGTACTAGATCTTTACCAAGCCAGGCCTCTCTTCTACTAATCATAGATGTTCTACATATCTCTTCAATTCTCTTAACAAGTCTCAAAAATGCTGATGCATCTCCCCTCTTTACTGCATCAATAAGCTTAACAATACTCTCACTCATCTATACACTATCTATTCCTGTAGATACTTCTTTATAAAACTTGACTTTAAATATAGTACTATAGGATGATTGATGCATTTATAATAGCTGTAAGCGCATCAGAAGAAAAATTAAATAAGATATTTAACATAGCTACAATATACGTATTTAGAACATTTGGAGATAGATGTAACGCATTTGCAATGATATTAACATCACCAGGAAAGATCACTAAAGAACCAGCAACAGTATGTATATATGCAGGATTTAGAGGAGAATTAACATACGTAACATCAATACCATACGAATACGTTAAGAAGTACTCAAATGAGAAATTGAAAAGTAGGAAGATGCTGATAGTAGACATGTATAAACCACCATGCATACTAGAAGTCGAGTATGTATGCTCTGGAATAGACATAATTGGTAGAGAAAACATGTCAAAAATAGAAGATAAAGAGTTAAGAAATATTTTAAAGAATATTGAAGTATATAGAGAAATAAATGAAGAATCTTATGCATACATAATACTAAACTATAAGGGAATAGATACAAACATAATAACATACTGCACTACAGAACTGATACTATTGAGAGAATTTATAATGAATAGACTCAGCATTGAAAATCTACTAGAAATATTAAATAGTTTGAAAGAGAAGATTAAAATAGTAGACTAATACATACTTAATATATGTATGAAGTTGAGATAAAGTATAAAGTTGAAAATAATATTCAAAATATTGAGAAAAAATTGATAGATAGTAAATGTAGACAGATATACGTAGTAGAGGAGATAGATATATACTTTGCACATCCATGTAGAGATTTTGCAAAGAGTGATGAAGCTTTGAGATTAAGAATTGAAAAATCTGAAAGAGGAACATCATACATATTGACATATAAAGGACCTAGAATGTGTAGTGAAGGTAAGACTAGAGAGGAGATTAGTGTAGAAGTTGATAATTATGAAAATTGTATTAAAATTTTAGAGAGGTTAGGTTTCAGGAAGGTTATAGAAATTGTGAAGTATAGACGTGTATTTCAGAAAGAGAATTTAACAATATCTCTAGACTATGTTAAAGATTTAGGTAATTTTGTAGAGATAGAGTGTGTTGTAAATGATAGATCTCTAATAGATGAATGTATTAAAAATATTAAAGATTTTGCAGAGAGTATAGGTTTGAAAGATAGTGATATTGTACATAAGACATATCTAGAGATGCTTCTTGAAAAGAAGCGACCTTATTAATCAGGATATAGTTATAATTATTGAGTAGTATGAGTTCTAATCGTGTTAAGACTACAGATCAGGAACAGGATTTGAAATTTAGTGAAGTAGTTAAGGTTCTCGAAGCTATTGAAGCTACATCACAAAGAACAACAATGGCTAAACTACTCTCACTATTATTGAGAAAATGTTCTCCAAATGTTATAGATAAGGTAATATACTTCATACTTGGAGACTTAAGACCAAGTTGGGAAGGTGTTGAACTTGGTGTTGGTGAGAGACTTACAATGAGAGCACTATCACATGCTTCAGGTCTACCTATTAAACAGATTGAAGAGTTGTATAAGAAGATTGGTGATTTAGGTGAAGTTGCTAGAAGAGTACTACTACAGAAGACACAGAAACAGACACAGCAAGGTACAATACTAGCATTTTTAGGAGGAGGTACAGGTAAGGTTCAGAGAGAATTAACTATGAGCAGAGTTTACGATACTTTAATGCAGATTGCTAAAGCTACAGGTGAAGGTGCTATGGATCTGAAAGTTAAGTTATTAGCATCATTATTTAGTGATGCAAAACCTGAAGAAGCTAAATACATTGCTAGATTTGTAGTAGGTAGACTTAGACTTGGAATAGCAGATATGACTATACTAGACGCATTATCTACAGTATTTAAAGTTAGAAGAGAAGAACTTGAGAAAGCATATCACGTATATCCAGATTTAGGATATATTGCAAAACTACTAGCTGAGAAAGGACCACAAGCTCTACAGGAAATACGCGTAACACCTGGAATACCTGTACAGCCAATGCTAGCTGAGAGATTGAGCTCTGCAAGTGAGATATTGTCAAAACTTGGAGGTATAGCTTTATGCGAGTATAAGTATGATGGTGAGAGAGCACAAATTCATAAGACTAGAGATGGTAGAATTAAGATATTTAGTAGAAGACTTGAAGATATCACACATGCATATCCTGACGTTGTTAAATATGTTGAAGAGGCAATAAACGCTAGAGAATACATAGTCGAAGGTGAGATTGTTGCGTATGATCCAGATACTGGAGAATTTAAACCATTTCAAGAACTCATGCATAGAAGGAGAAAACACAACATTGCAGAAGCAATGAAAGAATATCCTGTTAAACTATTCCTATTCGACGTAATATATGTTGACGGTCAAGATCTAACAAATACACCACTAATAGATAGGAGAAGAAAACTTATAGAAATTGTAAAACCTACAGAAAATGTAGAAATTGCAACATGGAGACTTATCGATGATGTTGAAGAATTAGAAAAGTTCTTCCATGAAGCAATATCTGAAGAATGTGAAGGACTTGTATGTAAATCTGTGAAGATGGATGCAATATATGAGATGGGTTCTAGAGGATGGCTATGGATTAAGTATAAGAGAGATTATAGAAGTGAGCTAACAGACACACTAGATCTAGTAGTTGTCGGAGCATTCTACGGTAGAGGTAGAAGAGCAGGTAAGTATGGTGCATTACTAATGGCTGCATATGATCCAGATACAGACATGTTCTACACAGTCTGTAAGGTAGGTAGTGGATTTACAGATGAAGATCTTGTAAAACTTCAACAAATATTAGAACCATACAAAATACCTCACAAACATCCAAGAGTTGTAAGTAAGATGGAACCAGATGTGTGGTTTGTACCTTCACTAGTCTTAGAGATTGTTGGTGCAGAGATAACGCTAAGTCCATTACATACATGTGCTATGAATAGTGTAAAACCAGGATTTGGACTTGCAATAAGATTTCCAAGATTTACAGGTAGGTATAGATTTGATAAAAAACCTGAACAAGCAACAACAGTTAAAGAGATATATGAGATGTATCTGAGGCAGAGAAAGGTGAAGATTAGTGAAGTAGTCTAACCTGACTCTTGTCTAGCTCTTCTACATATATATTCTAAAATCTTGACAATCCTCTCAAGTCTAATATTATCACAATTCCACAATTTTAAACTTTCAATAGTTCCATCCTCTCTAGTGACTACCTCATAATCAAACATATACTCCTTCTCAATCTCACCTTCTCTAACTCTCTCAAGATCTTCACTCTTAAATTTTTCTAAATACTTCTCTTTAACATATTTTCTAAATCTCCAATCATCCTTCTTCAATGGAAATTTTAGCCTAATTTCAACATATTCATCTCTTCTCTCAATATCAACACACTTACTAATCCTCTCTTCAATCTTTTGCTTCTCAATAAGATATTTATCAGCTGTTGTTATTGATGATTGTCTAAGTATTGAATCTACATATCTTAGAAGTTCTTCATAAAATCTTAATTGAGCTTTCAATCTTCTAATCTTCCTCTCTAACATCTTACGAATCCTGAGAAGCTTTTCAACATGTTCTTCACTAAACCTCACGAGATTACCATCTTTAATAAATATCTTCAAGTATTTAAAAGTTGGATAATGTGAAACCTAGAGTAGCATCTATAGGTCATCTAAATCTTGACATATATGTAAGAGTTGATGAAATTCCTAAGCCAGACTCTAGAGAAACATGTAGAGAAGCGTATATAGCTCCAGGAGGTGCAGCTACAAACTATGCAATAACAATATCAAAATTGTGCGGATACTCAATTCTAATAGCTTCATGTGGTCTAGATGTGATTGGAGATTTCCTGATAGATAGATTGAAAGTTCTCAACATTGATATTAAACATATAAAGAGAGTAAATGAGACAACAGGATTTGTAATAGTCATAGTTGATAATAGAGGTGTGAAGTATATGATAGGAAATTCAGGTGCTAATAAATATCTAACATTGACGGATGAAGATTTGAAAGTATTAGAAAATGTAGATCATGTACATGTAGTATTATCTGAGATTGAAGTATTGAAAGAGGTGTTAGAGAAGATTAGTAGTATAAATGTAAAATCTATATCTTTAGGACTTAGAACAGAAATTGCTAAACTAGGCATAGATTTTATTGAAAAGTTTGATATAAGATTTAACTATATGTTCATGAATTTTCAAGAAGCATATCTAATGTTTAAGACAGAAAATTTTGAACATAAGATTAGAGATCTATATGATAAATGTAGGGAATTTATAATAACTCTAGGAGATAGAGGTAGTCTTATAATTATTGAAGATTCTAAATATCTAATACAGCCATTTAAAGTTAATGTTATTGATACTACAGGTGCTGGTGATGTATATTCAGCAGTATATACATACATGAGAATTCTAGGTGTAGAACCAGAAATTGCTGGAAAGATAGCATCTGCATACTCAGCATTAAAATGTACTAAGAGAGGTGGTAGTAATGTACCAGAACCATATGAAGTATACAGATTTCTACTTGAAAATGGGTGTAGAAGAGAAGCAGAAATATTGCAAAGCCAGGTTTTAGAAAAGTAAAGTTATTAAGTACTAGTCAAGATATAATACATGTAACATTAATGAAAACCAATAGTGAAGGACTAAAAGAATGTGAAGGACCAAGATGTCCAGATTTTAGATGTTTAAAGAAGTGTCTTAGAATAATTAGAAGAGGAAGTAATGTACAGGTAATATGTACATTAACAAATGATCAATGCATAGGTGCTAGATGTCAATTTGCATCATGTATGGCACGTGCACTATCACCTGATGGAAAATGTCTAAAGAGTAAGAGACATGAAGAAGCTCCAGAGATAGACATAGTTAAGGAAGCTAAGAAACTTGAGAAAGATGTTGAAAAAGTTAGAGCTAAATTAAAGAAGATAGGTCTAGAAGACTACCTATAGGTGCATAACTATTATAGATGTAGTAGTATTAGCAGCAGGTGCAGGTAAGAGATTAAAACCATTAACATACATAACACCAAAACCTCTCGTACCTATATCTAGAAAATTCAGCACATTACTAAACATTGTGAAAAATATAAGAGAAGTATTGAAAGATTCTAAAATTGTCATAGTATTAGGATATTGCGCATATCCATACGAAAGATATCTAAAATATCTAAATGTTGAAACATTAGTAGATTCTAAATTAAGAGGTACAGCAGGACATTTAAAAAATGTATATTTGAAGTATAGGTTTAAGAACATAATTCTAATTAACGGGGATCTATACATATCTAAACGATGTATTGAAAATATTATGAAGAAAGTTGAAACTTGTATAGATAGTGGTAGTATACTTACAATATTTACTATACGTAGAAAGTTTAAATATGGCATTATTGTAAGTGATGGAGAATTGAGATGGGTTGAAAAACCTGAATTTAGTACTATATCAGGAATATATTACATAAATCTTGAAGCCATATATCCAATATTGGAACATCTTGAAACTATGTATGATATGGTAGATATGAATATTCTATTTAGAGAGCTTGTTAGTAGAAAAGTTAATGTTAGTTACATAGATTTAGAATGTTTAGAAGATGATGTTATCGATATTGGAACACATTTAGACTATATTAAAACTGTATCTTTATTAAATGAGGATAGTATATATCACCCCATGTCTAGGTAATACATATGTCTCGAAGTGCTGTATGTCCAGCATTAAGGAGAGAGGGAGATATGTATATATGCTCATTTACTAACAAGCCAGTTAATCCATATGCATGGTATTGCTTTCTTGACTACATTACATGTCCAATATATATTAGACATAGGGCTGCTATAGAGACAAAACCAGAAACACAACAAGTTCAGACGATAGAAAGTGCAGAAGTAAAACCTGTAGAGACAAAACCTGTAGAAGTAGCTGTAAAGCCTTCTAGAGAGTATGAAGATATGATTATTGAAGATCTTGAAAAAATTATTCAAGATTTTGAAAATAGAGTTTCAGAACTTGATAGAAAGTGGAGAGAATATGAAGAATATGTTAATAATACTAGAACACAATTTGATAAGCAGAGAATATTGATAGAACATCATCTAGAACTATTAAAAAGAATAATATCGATGTATGAACTAGATTTAAAAGAGTTAGATTATCGTAAAGATCTTGGAATACTAGATGATGAGCAATATAGTAAACTTAGAGAAGAGATTGAGAATAGATTATCAAAACTTAGAAGAGTGTTTGATGAGTTGTATAGAAGATTTGAATATATTTCAGGTGGAATAATATCACATGTTAAGAAATTGCTGACAGTTGTACCAACACCTGAAGTTGGTAAGATGAGAGTTATACTTACAAGACTTGACGAATTGTTAAGAGATGGTAAGATTAGTCGTGAGGTATATGAGAGACTTAAACGTGAGCTTGAAAGTCTTCTAAGTTAGTGATATACTATGTCGACATCAGAATTAGAAAGAAGATTAAGCACGTATATAGAGGCAATTCAAGAATTTGTAAATAGGAAGTATGAAGAGTATAAACAACTTCTTGAAAAAGTTTCACAACTATGGCAAGAGTATAAGAGAGCTGTAGAAGAATTGAAGAGGAGATGGGATATTGATAATGCATTAATATACTCAAAGATTGAAGAATTGAAAAATGAGCTAGATCTTGCAAAACAGATGATAGAGATGTTGAGAGTTAAGAGAGAGTTAGAGATTATAGATGAAGAAACATACAGTTCAGGACTTGCAACATTAAATGAAGTTATATCAAGAATAAGCACACTATACGAAGAGTTGAAACGTAAGTATGACGAGATTGAAAATATGATTAAAGAACATTGGATAAGATCAATAGATACCATGACTATAAGTACTGAAAAGATAGACATACTTCTACAAGAGATAGAATCAGCTAAGAATAGAGGCGAGATTGATGATACTACATACGAGAGATTGATACGTGATCTAGAAGTTCTTAGAAGAGTTGTACAGGCTTTAGAAATTATAAAGTCAGCTCCAAGATATTAAAATTATGCAAAATCTTGTGCAAAATCTCTTCTCATAGCAAATTCTGTTCTTCTACCTGGATTCCAACTCCTAACAGGTCTATAATATCCCACAATCCTAGTCCACTGTTCAACATTCTTACTACCACACTTTGGACATTCCCAAATTACCTCTGTAGTTCTATATCCACAATCTAGACATATACTCTGTGTTGGTGCATAGCTTAGATATACTATATCAGTCTTCTCACATATAGACAGTACCAACTCTCTAACTTTCTCACTCTTTACAGGTCTATGGACAAATATGTGCTTCATTACACCACCTGTAAATAACTTCTGAATTTCAGACTCAACAGCTATCTGTGTTTGAATTCTCCATGATGTATATGGTGGAGTATTCTGACTTGTGTAATATGGCTCTTCACGTCCTGTAAATGGATCAACACCGTGTGGTATGAATTCTCTAAACTTTGGATATCTCTCCCAGTCAAGTCTAGCAAACTTATAACTACTAGACTCTGCAGGTGCTTGTTCTAGGTTGTATAATACTCTATCCTCTTCTTCAAACTCTTCCAATATCTTACCCATATATTCAAAAGTTCTCTTATATACTCTAATAACATCTTTAACATATTCTCTACCATCAAAACTTATCTCTCTAAACCATAGTTTAGGCTCATTCAATATTATAGATACATACTCTGCCATTCCTGTAACTGCAATAGTATTATAGTAGTATTTAAATGGATCATGCTCATCTATGTACAGTCTGGTTAGTGGATAGTAACCTAACTTATGCAATTTTGTATATCTTGCTCTGAGTATATTTAGAACTTCTCTACCAATATTCATATACTCATAAAGTAGTTCATCTACATACTTCTCAGCATCTCCTCTCATAGATGCTTCAATAGCAATTCTAGGCAGGTTTATCGTTATATATCCAATACTTCCAGTACTTGGTGGTAATGCCCATACACCTCTACTCATATGTAGATACTCTACAACCTTTCTAACATCAACAGTCAATCTACAGCAGAAGCTGAATATTCCTGTTCTATCACTTGTCAGACTATTTAGGAAGTAGAAACTTCCACGCTCAGCAACACATCTCCAAAATAGATCACTAAGCTCTGCATCACTTTCAACTATCTTAATCCAATCATTAGTAAGTATTATTGTTGGTATTGGGAATGTGTTATGTACAACTACAACACCTGCAAGGAAGTTTTCACTAGATGTAGTAAAGTCATACACATAACCACTATACTCAACCCTTCTAATGTCAACAACCTTCAACCTGCCTACAAATCCACAACCATCAGCAACTACACAACTCACAGACTTACCTGTACATGTCTTAGATAGCTTGATGCTAAATCTAGAGAATTCTCTATATAGAGGACTATACCTCAATACTAGACCACTATCACCTGCATAAACTTCAATTCCAAGACTTAGAAGTAGATAAGTTATGAGATACATCAACTTCTTATTACTAAACTTCAAAACAACTTCATCATTATCAAGCTCTAAGTCTTGTATAGAATCTACAATACCTGATATAAATGAAATCTTAACTATTGGTGAAGATTCAAGTATATGATCAACATTAAATATCTTAAACAATTCTGAAACTATTCTAGAATCTACCTCAACAAGTATACTATCACCATAGAATCTTAATATTGGCTTAATTCCAAACACATTCTCAAATATCGATACTACACGCTTAGCAATATCAAACTCATCAATATTAAATCTAAATACGACTTTACAATTCTCTAAAATACCTCTCATAGTGAATATTCCGAGTAGATAGCTAAACTCTTCATCTAGCTTAATAACCGCAGGTACTACAACCCTATCACTAGTTGTAAATATCTCATCCTCATCTGTCAATACTGATACATCAACTTCAGATAATGGTAATACTTCTCCACTACGAGATTTAACATACACATCCTCAACATTTTGAACATGTTCTCTCAATAGTTTTGCAATATTCACATACTCATACCTATCTACTCTTCCAAACTCTGGAAGTGATATTAATGCAACAAGTTCATCGCCTATCTTCAAATCTTTAGCCTCCTTAACAACTATTTTACCACCTTCCCATACAAGTACAGAGTGTGAATCTGTAACCTTGATTGTAAATCCTCTATCAGTCTTAATCTCAATAACACTATCCTCTCTATGTCTTGCCAAATATAGCACCTTTTGGAATGTTGGTACTGCATTGGAGATACCTAATACTTCCAAATTAACATCAAGACCAGCCAATGGTAATATTTCATATTTTCCAAACTTTAGAACATAGTCTCCATATTTTTCAAATAGCTTATCAATAATTTTACCAATCTCATCTATCACTAACCTACCATCTAATCTAGCTATTGTAATCTCATCACCAGCAACACTAAACGGTCTACCATAAGCATCACCTTCAAGAAGTATTTCACAAAATGCTTTCAATACTAGCTTAGCTTCCTCAACATAATCTCCCAACTTACCAACAATCCTACCACCAACATATGCAGGTGCTGAATAGTACTCCTTAACACCTAGACCGAATGTTACATTGCTAAATGGTGTCTGATATCCAACTCTTGTAGTATAGTTTAGATTATATATGAACCTCTGAATACATTGCTTAACCTGCTCATAATCAAGCTTGTCATGTGCAATGTATGGTGCTAAGTATAGATCAATAGCATTAAGACCGATAGCACCAGTATTATGTAAACATATTGGTGACCAACCAGCAATAAAGTTCTCTAACGGAGGAACTTCAAAATCATAGACATCACGTTCACCAACATCTTCAATCTTAACAATCTTAACATACGCAAGATCAGTTCCTGGAATAGGAACGATAACGCTCTTACGATAAGTCTCAAACTTGTACATAGACTCTTCAAGATCTATAAATCTTACAAATTTCTCAACACTCTCAGGTATGTCTATGATAACCTTAAAACTACCATCATCGCTAGATACAACTCTTGATCTAATTCCAAATCTTGCTAATAGATATACTAATCCAACTGCAAATCTCCATGAACATATGCTAAACTCTAAAGATATACCATTAGCATTTTCTATAACTCTTCCAAACTTGTGAAATACCTTCTTTAAGAATTTCTTAACATGATCTTCATCTATTTCAAACATCTCTACAGGTATCTCACCACCATCACATATTGCAAAACTTTCAATCTCTAGTCTTCTTGTAGGTATGTTTAGTCTATGTGGTATTACTAGGCTATCACCAACCTTTAGATCTCCAGCTTTTACAAGTACTATCTTACCATTCTCATACTTAAATACACTATGGTCAGGTGTTACATCAATCCAACTACCATCTTCAAGTGTTATCCTGATAACTCTATGCTTACCATGGTATACAATTCTTGCAGGAGCTTCAACAATCTTACCCTCAGGTGTGAATGCTAGAACATGAATAATCTTATCAGAACCATAATCTCTATATAGTTCCTCTATAGTGAATATCTTCCACACATTACCAACCTTGACCAGTACTGGCGTATCACCTGTAACACTCCTCTCCTGAGCCATCATCATTATGAAGTTTGCTAATTGATCAACAGCACTATCAAGATGTTTTGGAGGTTTTGAAGATATGTTTGGAGTTATCAAACCTTTCTGCAATATTCTAGCAGTATCAACACCACAACAGTATGGTAAATACCAACCGCCATCAAACAGCTTATTAATATGAATCCAACCCTCTCTATGAGCCTTAACAGCTCTCGGAGGTATAAACTTCAAAACATCATCAAGAATACTCTGCTTAGCAACATACCAAAATAATGTAATAGCAGACTCATTAACATTAGCATTCTCCCTAACCAACCAGCTAGTCCTATTTATATACTCAAGCTCAAGATCAATCAACTTACTCATTTAAGACCCTCAAAAATATCTTACCTGAAACACATATAAACCCCCTGCACAGAAACAGGAAGAAGAGAACTATAAATGCACGAAATATATTAAATGTAGGATATTTAAATACGTACACGATGATGAATACCCCGACCCCCGAACAAATGAAGAATGGTATTACAGCTGATAGAACTAAGATATGTAAAAAATATATTGTTTAAGGAGGGGTTTTTAGAGGAAGGTTAGTTTTTAGATAGTTAGCTTCCTAGTAGTTTTCTTAGTAGGAGTACTATGTCTCCTATGTCTAGTTTTCCGTTGTGGTTTAGATCGCATGGTACATTACTGTGGTATGTTCCTAACAAAGTTCTAAGAGCAAGAACAACATCACCAATATCAAGCCTACCATTATGATTGAAATCACACATTAAGACTTTAGATATTTTCAACGTTAGTGGAGTAACTAGTACGGGAATGACTTCTCCGGAGTATGTTGATACTGTTCCATTGCCCACTATGGTTACAGTTCCTGATGATAGTGCTTTAACGTCTACATACCCTATCAATACTCTACTCATACCGCATGGTCTAGAACCAGCAATCACTATATGGATAGTATTATCGTGAATAGATACTTGTACAAAGCCATTAACTATCGTGACAAATTGACCTTTCTCAAATTTTATAAACTTCAATATTGGTTGTAGTGTTGTGACATTAGAGACAATTGTTAATGCTAAGTCTATACCTGCTGCAGATGAGCAATTCACTAGATAGATACCTATCTTTCCAATAGAACCTACAGATATGGTAGAAACAGGAGTTAGAACTATCTTACACATTGACCTTACAACTCTAACAACTCCTGGAACTACCGGGACATTTATTGGAACTCCAGATGCTGTTGATATTGTAGCATAGCCCCATATCTTACTAACACCAACAGAGATACCCTTAACAACCAACCTAACAATTGGTACATACCTTCCGGATATCGGCTGACTAGATATACCAGCAATCTTTACACAAGTCATATTTACTGACTTGGTAAATAGCTCAAAATTGTATAGAGGAACAACATTTACAACATTAATAACATAAGGATTATAACACAATGTTAAACGAATACCAGCAACATTAGACGCATTCACAAGATACACATCAACATCACCAACACTACCAACAAGCAAACTAATACCCTTAACAACAACCCTCATACCCGTTACTGGTCCAGCAGTATATGCCTTAACAATCTTTATAACTCCTGTGGTATTAGTAATCCAGCCATCCAAGCTTGTTGGTAAGAATATTACAACAATCTTCGTTCCAGGCTCTAAGTATACAGAGTCACCATTACTAATGTATCCCCTTCCTTCAACGTATATATACGACTTAAATGGACCAAAATACTGCACCTTTATTGTATAACGTCCTGCTGGTCCCATAAATACGTAGTAATGAGCATCTGGAGGCGATATTTTAACATATGTTGAGCCGGTACCTATATCTCTAAACTTTGGAACTAGAGACTTATTGAGTACAAAACCTCTCATTAACGAAACATATGAGTCTTTTAGTGCATTAAGGAACCTTTCATCCATTAGTATACTCTCGAGGGAGGGTCTTGAGAGCATATTAAGCAGATAAGATGGACCGAGCTTCTTCACAACATAGTACATTATTGTTGCATAATATGGCCAATATGCTGAACTTAGCTGAAGAGGACCATAGAGATAAGTTTTATTATACTTTATGAAGTGTAACGCATCGTTGTACAGAAATACCGTATATGACGGTCTATATGTTAGGTATGTTAAAACATTATCTAAGGCATAGTCGTACCATGATAAGTTTCCATTTAAGAATTCATTAAGAATATTTGTATATCTAACATGGCTTAGGGCTACCATGTCTAGGAAAGCTTGAACTACATAGCTTTCGAAATAATCGCTTGAAAATGTCACGAAGGGTGAAAACACCATGTAATCAATACAATAGCTGTATATATAGTTCGAAGAATTTCTATAAGAGAATACGTAAAACCAGTCCCATACAAAGGTAAGCGGATAGTCGGGGGAGCCATTGAGGTTTATATATACTATGTATCTATTCCCTTCACAGGGAGGTGGTAGTTGGTATTTAGCTATTACTCTACTATAAGCATCCTCAAGTACATTAGCTATATCCCAAACATTCATTAGAGGCTTAGTAAGGACGTATATAGAGAAATGCGTTGTGTTAAAAGGTATTAATGTCTCATTTGCAACTATTTTGAATTTAGTAACCATCTCTGTCGGTATAGCCACACCCTGTCTATGAGGATGCGATATAGTGATAGCAAACGCACATGATAGTGCTAGAAGTGCAAATATTAATACTGCTATTGCACATTTAAGACAGTGAGGCATATTTATATATTTCGTTTAACTATATTTAAATATTACGTAGTAGTACTAAATTAGGAGAGTCTATTTTGTCAGTACTCGGCTTTCTCTTCACTATTCTGCTAACTTCGGGTTCATCATTCTCCAAATTTTTCTAGTATTCCCATGTAGTTTCCTATTATATTCATTACGTCTATTCCTCTTATTGTTCCTAATGCTCCTTTACATGCTTGTCTCTCTGTAAATTTTGCTACGTCGTCTGTCAATATGTCTGGTCCATGTATTAGGAAGGGTACTGGGTCTCCTGTATGGTCTTTGAATGTTATTGGTGTTGCGTGGTCGCATGTTATTACTATGTATGTGTCTTTTGGTATTTTATCTATAACATATTTCAATGCCTTATCTACACGTTCTATTATGTCTACCTTACCTTGAAAGTCTCCGTCATGTCCTGCTGCGTCTGTTGGTTTTACATGTAGAAATACGAAGTCGTATGTTGATAATTTTCTTACAGCTTCCTCCATAGCTCTATTAAAGTCGTCTGTTCTTGATCCTGTGTAGTTTGGTACATCTATAACATCGAAACCTAGTACTTTACCTATACCTTTTATAAGTGCTATACCTGCAACCATTGCAGGTCTTATCCTATACCTCCTATATATCGGCTCTATATCTGTCGGTAATATACCACCACCACGAATTAACATTATGTTCGCTATTGGTCTACCTTCTCTTCTCCTCTTCTCATTAAAACTAGCTTTTGAAAGCTTTTCAGATAATATCTTTACAAATGTATTAAGAATTTCTGCAGTTCTCCTAGCCTTATCATCATCCTCAAGAGGTTTAAATGGCTGTACTGGTAGCCCAACTTTATGTGGATCATTGTCAGATACTTTAGGACTAACATCACCTCTAAGTACTAGTGCACCTCTATGCTCTGTTCCATGTTTATAGAATATCTCTACATTAAACATCTTAGATATTTGATTACAGACCTCACTTACAATACTCTCAATTTCTCTAACCTCATCCTCAGTAAAATATCTACCAGCTCTCCTATCGACAACAATACCATTCTCATCAACAGTTCCTAAATTTGTTCTAAAAGCAACATCTCCAGGTCTAATATCCATACCTAGACCAGCAGCTTCAAAAGGTCCTCTACCCTTGTAATACCTATATGGATCATAGCCAAATAATGCTAGATGTGCAGTATCTGAGCCTGGTCTAATACCTGGAGATATTGTATACATTATTCCACACATACCTTCAGCAGCTAACCTATCAATCATGGGTTTTCTAGCAACTTCAAGAGGAGTCTTGTAGTAGTACTGTCTTACAGGTCTATCAGCACCACCATCTAGAAGTATGAATAGACATCTAGCCATTACGTAGATCTACACTACAAATATTTAATGTTGTATCGACTCATCAATCCATCTCAAATATTTTTCAAAACCATAAACTATAGGTATAGCAATAATCTCAGGAACTTGATATGGATGAAGTTGACGAATCTTCTCAATAATCTTATCAAGCATGTCAAGTCTAGACTTAATTATGAGAAGAGCCTCAACTGCCTCATCAACCTTACCTTCCCAAAAGAATATACTCTTAACATCTCTAACAATATTGACACATGCTACAAGTCTAGACTCAACTAACGCTCTACCAATCTTAACACCAGTATCAAAATCTGGAACTGTTACCAAGATAACAACATGACAACCAAGACTAGACATACTATACGTCTCACATGTCGAGAAATATATTATTTATCTTCCAAATCTTCTACACCTCTTAGAATATTCTAAAATTGCGTACTCAATATCCTTCCTATCTACCTGTGTAATCTCCTTATCAATAAACACAAGCTCACTATAAGCAAGATTGAAAGGTATGAAGTTTGGAAAAATCTTATCACCAAAAACTATCATAAGGTCAGGATCTTCCTGAATAATGAGAGATTCTCTAAAATCTCTAGAAAGATTATAAATATCTAAAAGATCAACCTTACCACCATGCTCATAAATCTTCTCACCAATCTTCAAAGTCAGCAACACTATAGATCTCTCAACCTCTAACACCCTATCATAACCAACAACAATATTAAGCTTAACAAAACCTTCTCTAGGTTCAAAAAATATTCTTCTAACAGTATAACTATCCTCCAAAATAACGATCTGTGAATTAACATTATTAAGCCTATATAGAACTCTTGTCAAGATATTTTCAACATATGTCAAATCTATACCTAACTTACCTATAACATCTCTAGGTAAGAAGTCTACTGTAATAATCTCAACACCATGCTCAACAATGTATGTTATAATCTTCAAAATATCTGAAATTAATGTAAATATCAATAACCTCCTATTCATAGGATTTCTATAAAAACTACATTGAGACAATACTCTAGAATACGTTCTTGGAAATGTTAAAGCTATATGTTTTGGAATTTTCTCAATCTTATCAATACTACACATTCAAATAGTTAAACTATGGTAAGTCTATTATTCTTGACGATATTTGCTCATCTTTAAGAACATGTTCTAAGTAAAGTTTAGCTTTAGTATATACATCATTTACAAGTATTAAAATTGTTATTAAGAATGTAACTTTACTCTGTCTACATCTCTGTTGCAATTCTCTTCTAATCTTCTCAAGCTCCTGTCTTAAGAATGATGCATATAGTACATCTCTAGTTATCATAACCTTAGGAACTACCTGAATAGATGTTTCACAATGCTTATCATATATTATGAGCATACTATCTTTCCTATATATTTCAACTCTATCAACTCTAGAATTTACAGGATCTATCAATGATTGAAGTATGTATGGCTTATACATCTTTATGTATTCAATAAGCATCTCTGCAATATCTACAAGACACTCATTCGGTATGTAGTTTATATAAACTCTCTTCTTCTCATATAGATAATTTTTAAAGAGATTTTTAACAACGTAACATCTACATTTAACACTATTCCTATATAGAAATTTTATGAAGTCTGTAGTATAGTTAAGCTCATCCTTTCTCAAATATCCCTTCTTTTCGAGAATCTTCTTAACACACTCTTGAAATGTGTTTGTATCTGTAGAGTATAGTTCAGAAAATATCTCTCTCAAGACGCAGTTTAGTAATGATTGTTCAAATAGTATATCTGCAGCTTTATCAATCATATTCTCTGTCAAGTATTTGCCAACTGACAATGCTATATCTGTAAGTTTATTACCTAGTGATAGTCTTAATGCTGATAGTGTTGGTGTTATAACTCTAGCATTAGACTTACTCAATCCTGCAACTGTTAGATATTCATCTAGAAGCTTCTTAACATCGTCAATCTTTGTCTGATATGCAAATCTTAAGATATTTAATATTCTCTCAGGTGGAAATCTTATATACCAAGTCTTCACAATACAGGAATTATCACTATCTAGACATTGTGAATGTTGTTCTTCCGATGAATTCAATGCTCTACTAATAACATCTTTAAGATATTGTATAGCTTTATCAACATCTTGAAAAATCTTTAAATCATAAGGCTCTTCTAAATGCTCTACCAATATCTCTCCAGTCTCTCTTAACACTTTCACATTAATCTCCACATTCATAGCTCAGACTCATAGGATATAAATACCCTAGGAATGAAATAGCGATATTATTCACCTCTAACAACCTCTCTAACATAACCACACTTCTTACAGTAGTAAACTATTCTGATTATTACTCTACCATCCTCAATATTTACATCTCTCTTCTCAATATTCATAAAATGCATACATCTCGGACATATTCTCTCATCATTACTATAACCACAATACTCTCTCAAAATTCTCTCAACAGCATACATTGTTAATTTAAACTTCTTAGAAATCCTATACTTAGGAATACCACTCTCAAAATCTCTACAAATCATCTCTAAAACTTCAGGATTTGATTTAGCAAGTCTCTCAACAATATTGACAATCTTACCCTCCTTCTTCAATCTCTTCATAGCATCTCTAGTTCTTCTTCTAATAAGCTCACGTTCAATTTCTGCAAATGTTGCAAGAAGAACTCTAAGAACATTTCTATACTCTACAGGAAGTTTAAACATATGTACATCACGTACAGGTATTAGTACAAGATTAAGCTTATTTTCAATAAAATCCCACGCAAGTATAAGCTCTCTTAAACTTCTAGCAATACGTGAAATATCGTACACAAGCAATATGCTAGGTCTAGGATTAAGACTATCAATCTCAGCTACCAAACTTCTAAAACCTGGACGTTCGATAAGTGGTACAACACCACTAACACCATGATCAAAATACCACCTAACAATACTAACACCATTCTTACAAGCCCAATCTTCAATAGCATGAATTTGAGTATCTAGATCTTGATCTTCAGTACTCACACGAACATAAGCAACCCCATGCATATACTAGATAGAGAAGCTAAACTTAATTGAACACTCACAACATATACTAACGATATATACATGAATAATAGAGGACAATTTAGTCTCATAATTGGAATATTCATACTAGTACTAGCAATAGTACTACTAGTATCACTATACACGATATACACATACTACAGAAAAAGTATAGAAAATAAACTACAAAGCATAGATATAATACCACACAAATTGATATTAAAAAACTTAACAATAAAATTCGGAAAGACATACATAACAACATCAAGAAATATGGAAGATGTAACAACAGGAATAGCCGACTGTACTAACATTACCATAACAGGCAAGGATATTAGAAAAATCGTGAATGTAGTAATAAACTACACAAACGATACAATTATAATTCCATGTGTAGCTAATAGTTCTCTAATATTGACGTTAGTGTATAGAGATGGTATATCTAGAAAGTACATTATATATTTGAATACAAGCAATATAGAGAACTATATAGCGCTAAATGTTGAGAACGCGACTGAACCTAACTACACTCAATATACACTAATACTATCAATAACCTCATACCTTTATAGAGAAACTACTGAAAATATCGAAGACATCATAAAGAAATACAGAGAAATGTATGATGTATATTATGTAAGTATAAATTATGTACCAATATTGAGATACCTAGAAGATAATAGTACATATCTATACTATCTAACCTACACTAATTATAATGAAACAAAATACAACGGAAGATACGAGAAATATTACTTTATCAATACATCGATAGTACAGACGTACTCAGGCGAAAATTATTGTAATTTAACAAACATATCATACGAAGGATTACTACCTATGTACGGGAAGTATATATTTTACGAATTATTGAATTGCAATGTATTTAGACTCATGAGAATCTGCATTAATAGAACAGATATCTACTCTTACTCAAGTATTAAGAATAGACTTGAAAGGAACGTCACTATAGAGTTGGTTAAAGCACTTCAGTTAAACAGCATAGCATCAGTAGCATACACAGGTTTTTCAAGTTGTACACTTTCAGGAAATTCGTTTGAATGTTCTGGGTCTCTATTCACGGACGGCGAAGTTGATATACTCTTCAATACCTCCGGAATAGACAAACTTGAGCTAAGCTATATTATACCTTTTGTTAATGGTTCTTCTTATTTAATACTATTCGTTTATCCATCTCTACTCTCTTTACTCCTTAATTTACCATCGTACATATATGTAAACGTCTCGGTAGTATTCGAGATATACTATGTATACCAAGGTCAACAAGTAGTTGTTTTTAAGAATGAGACAACCTTAATATACATATATGGAGAAGTTTATCCGACATGGTATATCAACTATGTAGTTGTACCCGTAGCTAACTTAACAACAGACCTCTCTGAAATAATACAACTTTGGAAAACGCTGTATCCATCATATAATCTAGGCATTGGTATTTCATATCAAATACATGTTATCAACGGCGAAGTTCTGACAGGATACATCATAGGAACAGTAGGTAATATTGATATCTATCCATTATCGTAATTTATTAATTACTCTCAATACATCTCCTACAACTATTACTACTGGAGGTTCTACATTTATATCTTTTGTTAATATTTCTTTTAATGTTGTTATTATTTTCAATTCTTCACCTATATATGCTCTAAGTATTGCTATTGGTGTTTCTAAATCTTTACCACCTTCTACTAATTCTTTAACTATATTTTTAATATTTTTAGCACCCATAACTATCACTATTGTATCTACACTATTTGAAATTTTTCTGAAATCTACAAATTTTCTACCTTTCTTAGGATCTTCCATTCCTGTAGCAACTGCAAAACTGCTAGCATAGCCTCTTAATACTAGTGGAATTTCGAAGTATTCAGGTACTGCATATATTGATGATACTCCTGGAATTATCTCATACCTAATACCTTCCTCTCTAAGTTTGAGTATCTCTTCAAAACCTCTACCAAATAGAAATGGATCACCACCATGAAGTCTAGCAACATTATACCCCTCTTTCGCATATTCTATCATCATGTTTATAATATCATCTTGAGAATACTCATGTCTACCAGGTTCTTTACCAACATATATCAACTTTGCACCTCTCTTAGCAAACTTCAAAATATCACGATTAACAAGTCTATCATAGAGAACAATGTCAGAATCTTTCAATCTCTTCAAACCTTTTAAAGTAATAAGCTCAGGATCTCCAGGACCAGCACCAATTATGTATACAGTACCCATCTCTTAAAAGATTGAAAATCGAATATATAAAGTAGTACGTCAAGACAAGTAGCTAAGTGTGGTATTGATAATAGCAATATTAATCATAAACATAACTCTTGGAGGAACAGCAATAGTAAGCATAAATATGCAAATACCAGAACTATCATACATAAACACTACATTACCAATAAAACCTCTACAAAGTACAATACTAGTACTTGAAAAATGTAATAATACTCCAATACCATTCAAATACTATAACAATACTATAAGTATAGTAAATCCAACAACATGTAGAAATATAGAGATAGAATATGTAGCATATCCTAACATTAAAAATTCAACGTTTATACTAGACATAGATCTATCAAAAATATATAAATACGCAATATTGAGATGGAGTAATAATATACTACTAATACCAAACTTGGAAGACATTAAATATATAGAATTTATAAATACTACATGTGCTATATTAAGTCCAGATCATATATATGAAATACACTACATAGTGATTCCATATATAAATACTAGACATAAATCTACTATAGAAATTCTAAACTACATATACATTATAATCATTATAACTATAATAATTGTACTAACAGTACTATATTTCAAATATTTAAAATATAGATTTAGAACAGATATTAGAAAAGTGGAAGAGAAAAAAGATTTAGAATATGAAGATCTTAGTGATATTGAGAAGAGAATAGTTGAATTGTTGATAAGTAGAGGTGGAAGTATGTTACAGAGTGAGCTGTATAGATTGTTAGATATTCCGAGAACAACATTGTGGAGATATGTTAGGAGACTTGAAGAGAAGGGTATTATTAAAGTTGAGAAGGTTAATAGATTAAATAAGATTGTTCTTTTAAAATATTGTAAAAAGTCTCATAATTATCAATCTTGAGAACTTTCTCAGCTAGATTAAGCTCATATATCCTATATGCAGGACAGATATAACATCCAAGTCTGTAAAAACCTAACATGTAGAGTGGATTTATAGGTACCTTGTTTAGAAGTAGGTAATATTGAACCATAATACTACTCCAAAATTTTAATGGTGCAACCTGAGTAATCCACTCATGCTTTCTAACAGGTGCTCTCTTAAGTCTAAGTAATGATTCTGTATCTCTATCACCAACAACAACTAGAGGTTTATCAGATATCTTCTTCATAATTCTATAAAGTTCTCTAATCTTCAACTTAGTACACCATCTAAACTCATGTGAAGGCAATTCTCTTCTAGAGAGTTCAGATAGAAGATCTACATGTCCAATCTCCACATCTACATGTAGTAGATCTGAAACATACTCCACATACATCCTATTTAAATCAAATTCTAAACCCATATCTACAAATATTGGAGTAACTAAATCCTTACCTAAAGCTTTAATTGAAAGTATAAGACATGCAGTACTATCTTTACCACCACTCCAAGGAACTACAACTCTATCAAAATTACTAACCTCAAACACACTTCTTATAAGATTTATAGCTATATTCTCATGAATTTTCAAGAAGTTATAACTAAGCTCAATACCATCCTTAAGATTAACATATACGTTACTTAACGTATCTTTAATATATTTAACATATGGTTCATCATTTTCAGGAATCGCCAATCTACAAAATTTTCTATCTCCAATATATACATCATGCTCATCATGTAATCTCTTAACTATGAGTAATGTATTCGTATCTAAATCCTTATTAATGATATGTTCGATATTTCTGATAGCTTCATTACCAAAGACTAGATATACATCATATAGTGGATGAATATTTTCAATAATTTTAACATGCACATCTCTTAAATTGTTTAAATATCCTAATACGTATGTTGAAGTATTTCTTAACCATGATACTCTAAGTCTAATATCTGCCTTACATTTCTCAATATTAACAAAAAGTTCTAAAGGTCTCATATTTCTAACTTTTGAAGTTCTAACCTTTAATATGGAAATGTTAGGATACTTATATACATATTCTAAATCTTTAACATCACCATTAGCTATATCATCTCTACCTAATATTGTAAGAATATAGCCGCTAGAATTAACGTTTTTTAACAACTCTCTAATTCTATCAACTAGTCTATCAATACTTCTCTCGGTAAAAGTCTCTATACTTATCAAACCTCTCCAATCAGTATAATATCTATCAACTACATGTTCAATAACATCTCTATCTTTCTTACCTCTAACAAGTATTGTGATATATCTATTTAACATGACTTTTCAGTACTAGTATAAGTACTATTAAGGTGAATATAAATACTATTATCATAATTTTATCAGACATATAAATTACATGTCTTGGAACTAGAGAACATGGTAGTATAGATAAGTTAGAGAATATGCTAACTTTAAATCTTCCAAAATATTGAACAATAAGTCTAGAAGATATACAGATGTTAAATATTGGATACATCAATGCTACATATCCTGTAAATATGTCAAATATTAGATGTGAAAAATATCCTATAGAAGACCATAGGAAGACTCTAGAAAGTCTAAATCTACCTATAATTTTGAAAAGTATGGAAAATAGAAACATGATTATAGGTATCAAGAAGTTGTGTGTAATAAAACTTCTATGAATCCCAAATATAGAATCTACATCAGGTATTATAGAACATAGTAGACATAGAATGCTCGATAAAAGATCTCTAGTATTTAAATAACACAAAGATAGTAGTACAAGACCAATAAGTAGATGTACACTAAGTGAAGGCATGGAAAAACGTTAATGTAGATTTTAGTAATATGCTTAACCAAGACAGGACTATTAAAGACATAAAGAAAAGAATTAAAACCCTATACAAATCCTAGTAATGACAAGAAGTAGGGGGCCGTAGTCTAGCCTGGTAGGATGCTCGGCTTGGGATGCCCCCACGGGCAACATGTTAAAAAGCCCGTGGGGTACGAGAGCCCGAGTGATCCCGGGTTCAAATCCCGGCGGCCCCACCAATTCTATGTATAGGTTCTATGTATGGTTTAACATTCATATAGTATCTGAAGATGATTGGAATCGTGTTAATAACATATTGATAAACATTCCAGGTGTTGAATATGTTGAATCTATAACATCAACTGAAGCTATAGTATATTCTAGAGACTACATTTATAATAGTATTAGAAGTGTAAAGTTTATTGATAAGGTTGGTGAAGTATTACAGGAGTTTGATAGAGATGATATTCAAGGTATCTTAAACTTTGCTAAGAGCTTAAATGCATTTATAATTCCTAGAGTTAGTGATATTGCATTGAGATCTCTATTGAGAAGTTTTAGTGGTAGAGATTTTGAGAATATTGTAGTTGTTAGAGATTTTTATAGAGATTCTAAACTCAAGGTTGTATTTATAAAATGTTTAGATATTGATAAGTTTCTAGATTTTGTAGATAAGTGGTATAGAACATTTTCTAAATTTAAACCATATTTTATAGTTTGTAATATTGAAAGTGATCATGAAGTTGTTAGTTGTGTTAGAATTGCATCAGCATTAGATATTAAACTATACCTAGTAAATCCTAGATTGAGATTTAGAGATAGAAGGCTTTTAAATGAATTTAAAAAGTTTTTAAGTATTTCAAAAACTAGAGTTATAACTAGGAGAAATTTGAGAGATGTTATTGATAGATATTTTAAAGGTAGGAAGATTGTGTGCTTATCTATGCATACTTCTAGTGGAGAGATAGATCTGCTAGATTTATTGGAGAAGTGTGATGTGAAAGATCTTGTGTTTGTAATTGGTGGAGAGAGATGGGGATTGTGTATTGATGATGTTGATGTATGTGACTATTTTATTAGGCTTGGACCTGCTAGTGGAATTCCAATGTCTATTAGTGAGGTTATGTCTTACATAACCTCAATGTTGAGACTTTACTTACATCTTAAGCAAAGACTTCAATATTAGCATGAACCTTCTTTAGATCTTCCTCACTCTTTCCAAGTCTCTTCATTAATTCTGCAACTATAGAGTCAAAAAATACCATTGTAGTTATCTCAAATAGTGTTCCTAGAGGTGCTAATGGCTCATGCATTCCAAGTATCTGTCTTGCAAAGTAGTCATCTATCCTTGCAGTCTTTGTACGTCCTGGAACGAATATTACTAGATCTGCAATTTTTGCTAATGGACTATCCTTATAGCTTGTTATTGCTACAACTGTTGCACCAACCTTCTTAGCAGCATCTGCAGCAGTTACTGTTACTGTTGTCGTACCACTACCAGATACTGCAATAACAACATCACCTCGCTGAACACTTGGAGTTATTGTCTCACCTAGAACATACGCTCTAAAGCCTAGATGTACAAGCCTCATTGCAAATGCCTTAGCTACAAGTCCTGAACGACCAACACCTACGACAAGTACCTTACTACCTCTAGCCTGTGCATCTAGTAGTATTTTTACAAACTCTGAAATTGCATCCATCTCAAAGAGGTCTAATGCAGATCTTACAAAGGACACTATCTCCAGATATGCAGATTTGAAAGTTTGAAGTTCACTCATTACTTACCGGCCCCGCTAGGAGAAGTGAGAAATAGAGGTCTTTAAACTTTTAGATTTAAGTAACTGATACTTATTCCCTCATTAACTTAGATGATCTAACTTCAACAATATTTTCAAAATCATAATTTTCAACAATATCGCCAATATATAGAGACCTATCGTTAACATATACCTCAACATCTCTAGCTTCAAGTGCTCTAGCAATGTATAAAAATGATTGTATTGGTCTTGAATTAGCACCACACGTATATACATCAACAGTAGCATACTCATACTCAGGCCATGTATGTATAGATATGTGACTTTCAGCAACAATAGCTATAACAGAAACTCCACTATCATGACCAAACTTGTGAGATGTTATTGATATTAGAGTCATATTACCAATCTTTGCAGCATTTTCAACAATCTTTCGAAGCTTCTCCTCAGATTTTAAAATCTCTGGATTACATCTTCTCAAATTACCATACACATGTATACCATAGACTAGTCTAGATCCTCTATCTCGATCCTCCCTATATCTTGAACCTGGATGTGGAGTTACCCCCCACATCGCCACTATACATAGCTAGCTTTTGTCCTCACGAAGCACTATGACCCCCTTTATAAGTTTTAAGTCCATGACAAGAAGTCAGTTGTGTCACCATTCATCACACATGTTCAGAACACACCGCTTACATCACTTCGAGATGTAGTTTAAATGAGGAAAATATAATCCTTACCAACATATGTCAGAATACGCAGAACCAACAATAGCATTAACATTAGAACATCTAGATGAGGAATATATTAAAAATATTCTAAATTCACTAAATATAGAAAATTTAAAAATTTATACAGAGTATGGAGAAGAGATAATATACAAAATTGGAAATGGTAAGAAAATACTAATAACATCAGGATACTCATTATATGACTATAAGATAGTAAACTCAATAATACTATACACAATATATCAATTAAAAACAATAAGAATAGAAAAAGCACTACCTAGAAGGGTATTGCAGAAGTTTGAAATAGACATATATCCAATAGTTAATAAATATGCATATAATAGATACATAGTCAAGAATAGAATATATAGAAGATCTATAATGGATGAGAAGGGAGTACAAGTAATATATGATTCACTAACACTAGAGTCGAAGTATAGTAAGATTCTACATAGAGTTATAAGTGGTTTAAAGCCAAGTATAATAATACTACCAGTAAGTAATAAGACACTCAATATAGATATTAAGAAACCTCTAATAAACATAATATCAACAAGTGAAGAAACTTACAAACATGTTAAAGATATATTAAGAAAAATTGACCTAGATATAGGTGACATATTTGAAAAAGTTGACTTACTACAACTTCCTCATTCACATTACGTACTTGAAGGATTATCAAGTCTAGGATTAATGATAGTAATACCACAGGAATATAGTATTAGAGATGTGTACAGAATAATCATAAAAACTATAGAATGTATATATGAGATACCTATAGAACTTCTAGAGAAAATATTAACTGGAAGTATTAAGAGAGAAGCAGAAATATTATGTAGAGAAGAGTGTACACAAACATTAAAAGAAGTATTATCAACTCACGGAATTGAAGTTGAAGAAGTAGGACCATACAGATTAAAAGTTAGGTACTACGACGATAACATACTTCATAGAGAATTGATAAGTTTAAAGATGTTAGAATATTATGCAGATATTGAAATCCTACTCTGATTTGAAAACTTTAATTTTATAACATTCCTAAACTTCTCAACTGTATCCATCATAACACTGTAATAGCTATGTAAATTATCTCTTAAATACTTAACATACGCCTCATGTATTGTATTTGAAATTATGAGATAGTTTAGTATAAAATCTCTATAATATGGATGAATTTTCCTAATTAATTCACTATCTTTAACATATATTGCCATATATATGAGTTGTGATGGTGGTATAACTTTACTACATGTAGATACTATATCTATACTCATGTTAGAATATTTTTCAAACATTAATTCTCTCAATATTAAGCATTCAGAACATGATGATGGAATTATTATACATTTTCTATATGTTTTTGAGAATATTCTTCTAAGTATATTTTGTATGTTTAAGATTGTGTTATCTATCATATTTCTAACCTTGTCATGTATGTTATCTATCTTCTTTAGAAATCTGTCAATACTCATTGTTAAAGATATTATATCTATTGTTGTTATTTCACCATTCCTTAATTTCTCCATAGAATATGTTGTCAATATTTCTAACTCAGGATTTACTGTTAATGCTTTATATAGAACTTCTATTAATGGTTTTAAAATTCTTGTTAATGGTCTTATCTGAATTATCCTATTTTCATAAGTCTCTACTAGTTTATCAGCTACCTGATCTACAGTTCTATAATCTATATATCCTCTAAATGATATTTGGATTAGCTCTTCAGGTATTGGTAGAAGTAGCGTATCTATCTTATGTATACATCTATCAACAATATCTGCAACAAGTCTAACATTATCTTCATCAAATATAGATTCGAGAAGTACTACACTAACCTTAGTCATAAGTCTTTATCTAGTATATCTAGAGAATCCACATATATGTCTATGACTACAAAATCTACATCTATCACTAGGTTTTGGCTGTGGATTTCTTAGATGAAGCCAATATTGTAGAGCCCAATCTATAATCTTTTCACAAACATCTCTACTATACTTAACATTTACAATTGATATATCTCTACTATAGAAATTTCTACAACTTTCAAAATTCTTTAAGATGAAATCTAAACTATCTAATATACTTATCTTTGAACCTCTTCTCAATTTCACTAACATTATACCTTCAAAATCTATATTAAGCTTATCAAATACATAGCCATATAATGATGCTTGAATAATATCACTTCTACTAATCTTCCTTGAATCATCTTTACAGGTTTTTAACTCAACTATCAATCTAACTTTACCACTATTAAGTATTAATAAGTCAGGTTGTGCAAGTATTGGAACATTATTAAAAACTATTACAGCTGTTGGTTCTCTTATGAATTTTCTATCCATGTTAGAACTATTTAGTAGATTTATAATCCATCTCTCACGCATTACATAGTTAAAATATGTAATTCCATCAAAACCAACATTTATCAATATTGGTATCTTATCTCCAGGTTTTGGATCTATATCAACATCATCAAAACTATATCCAACTTTCAACTGCCTACGATGTTCAACTATACCATCAATCATCTCTCTTCTAATAGTTCTACCTTTAGAATAGTCTAGATGTATCCTATATTCACAATCTGCATATTGTCTAGCAATAGTACTAATCATCAAAAATATCACACCATGCTTCAACTTTGGAATAATGTACGTAGAGTTTCCAAACTTTAGAATAGGTCTATCATCAACAATCTCAATATGAGGATAGTTAGACATTTCTAAGACAGACACATCTCAAGCCTTAAAAATTTTCAAAATACCTGATCTAGAAATTAGATATTCAGCTATTGGACAAACAATATTACAGAGACCACATCTAGAACATCTATCAAAGATAATATCAATATTAGAATCTACATAAATTGCAGATCTAGAACACCAAGATTCACAAAGACCACATTTAGAACAGTAGAAAGATCTAGCTAATACTCTAAAAATCTGGACAATAATATCAAAATCATAATTGTTAAATTCTAATTCAATACTAACACTATCAAGATTTTCTACACTATACTTAATATCGATATCTAGCTTAGCTGTATGTATATGTATGATATTCCTATCTCTACATACCTCAGATACATCCTTTAAAGTGTATAGGAATTTTAATAATCTATCAATACAGATATCAATATCATCTAAGACTCTTCTTAGATATATCATAAATTTAGAATTAAACTTTCTAACTGATATTGGTAGTGCATTTTCAATATATTTAGAATGTATACTCTCTATATCTACCTTCTTAAATTTAGATTCTAGAAATCTCTTCACATCACCAGGAATTTTCTGTCTCCATCTCCATAATCCACATATTCTACATATATCATCTACATTGTTTAATTTTAATATTTCTAAAACTCTATTAAATATATCTGATAGATTTTGATAATGTCTACATGCAAGTTCTATCTCAGATATCTCATTTGCAGGACATATCCAACATCCAATTCTATCAAAACCTTTATCATAAGCCTTATTGTATGGTAATCTTCTCCAATATATGTATAGCCAAACATGTAGACTAGTCCAATCATTAATTGGTGCAACAACTACAGTATTTGCAACCCATCTAGATGTAGATATTTGTGGAAGTCTAGCTCTAAGTGATGATTCATACTTTCTCTGACCTGTAATACTTAAACTACCTGTTGGTGCTATTCTCTTTAAAGTCTGTGATATTGGTGCTAATTTAAGCATTTTACAACAATATCTAAAATCTCTAGATGGTAATAGGAGTGATTTTAAAATTTTAAAGAAATTTGTTCTTGCTCTTGCAATAATAATATCAATACCATACCTATTAGCTACTTCAAATATGTTCTTGTAAGTATCAGGAAGTTCTAATGTTGTATCATTAAAAATTACATAGTAATCTTTCAAAATATCATTAACTAAATCTAGAACTACAAGACTATCCTTACCACCACTATAAGATACTACAACTTTACGATTTCTATATTTTTCAAATACACTTTTTAGAAATTTTATAGATTTACTATACATTGATTCAAGCTCTTCTTCATTAATTTCTAAGATGTCTTTTATTGTTGCTTTAACATCTATATAGTGAGATTTAACACTTCTCCAAGCTTTAATGATGTAGAGTCTTCTACTTCTTACAAGTCTTGCAATACCATGCCACTTTCCATCTCTTGTTGAAACTACGACAATCATTCCCTTCCTTGGTGGTAGTTCTGCAGAAACTATCTTGTCTCTATGAACTTCAAAACCTCTACTTAACTTAGGTAAATCAACAATTGCGTAATATCCAACTTTATTATCTAAGATTTTAGAAGCTCCATATAGTATTGGTCTAAATCTCCATACATGTTCTATAGGGTCATACCATCTATGACCAATAAGTTCACCATTAACAATAACTTCATCAGCCTCATCAGGATATCCAGGAATCTTATTTAGAAGTACAACACTATTCTCAGGTATTAACAAATTAACAACTTTCCAATCATTAAACTCTCTATAAATTGCCTCTCTAATAGTCAATATATCGTACATTGATGCAGGTCTAACATCACCAGGCTCTGTCAATCTAATTCTTAAGAAAAATGATGAAAATCTATGTGCTTTATGAGGATTTAAAATTGGAACATTATGATCAGGAGACCAATGTAGAATATAGGTAAAACTGAAAGGCTTACTACTCATCTAGCTAGACACAGTATAACACATTAATAAACGCTCCCACATGTAGAATATTGCTAGATGAGCTCATTAAGACAAATATTACAAAATCCTGAAAGACCATTCATAATAGCATTCATGATCTTGATAGTAATTGCAGCAGTGGAACTAGCATTAGGTTATGAAAATGCTGCAAATAAGATAGCAGAGATAGCATACATCTACCTAGTTATTGGAGTTATACTTACAATATATTCAATACTTAGAGAAGAGAGAAAGAGAAGAAGAGAGAAATGAATAGGAAGTTAATAACAATAATATCTATAGGTCTCATATGCTTTATAGCAGATTTCATATATGAAGGATTTAGATCAATAATGTACATATTCGTACGTGAAGCTGGTGGTAATATAGTACAGGCATGTACTATATGGGGTTTAGGTGATTTAACAGTACTTATAGGAAGAATCTTAGGATCAATAACAACAATATTAAAAACAACACCAATACTAGAATACGTATTAGGATATATACTAACAGGAAGTTTAATAATACCAACAACAACATTATCAATAAACACAATAACAATATCATACATATTTGAAAGATTTGGAAAAGGAATTAGAGGACCATCAAGAGATATAGTAATTAAATTAATATCTAAAGATGTTGGAAAGAGTTTTGGAATTGTTGAAGCTCTAGATCAGGCTGGAGCTACATTAGGACCTATATTGATGCTACTAGTCATGAATAGTAGAGATTTTCTAGTAAAGATATTTGAAATATTTTCAATATCTTACATAATCTTAATATTATGCTTAACATATGTCATATATAGACTACATAAGTTTAATGTGAAGAGTTATGTAGATGTAAATGTTGAACATAGTAGAACTATAAGTAGAAGATCAATATTGTACTGTCTTGGAGTATTGATAATATCTTCAACACTCTTCCCAATCATAGGTATTCAATACATGTCTTTAACATCTGGAAATGTGTATTATGGTCTTATAATGTTTATATTAAGTTCAATAGTATCTACAATATTTTCAATACCTGTAGGTATATTTACAAAGTTTAGAAGTTCAATACTTATAACATGTATAATACCTACAACATCAATATTATCAGTAATATTCTACAATAATCCTATAATCGTGGGAATTCTATATGGAATATCTCTAGCAATTGTTGAAGTATGGTTTAGAGGTTACGCTATACATGTTAAAGATCCTAAAGTATATTCTGTAGTTAGTACTGGAATATTCTCAGGATTATTCACAATTTCTATACTATTTCCATACCTTCTAAACTTTGGATATTGTGTATGTATTCTATATGTTATTACGATGTTTATAGTAGGTATATCACTTATAGTTAGATCAATTTTGAAGTTCTAGTTATTGGATATGGATTTGAAATTTCTTTTAGAGATATTTTGAAGCTTGAAGGATGTATTGAATAGTATTTTCTAAATCTATCCTCTATCTCTCTCTTAACCTTGTTATATAGATCTTCACGAACCTTAACTTTAACGTAGAGTGTTTTTCCTACATGTTCTTGAACTATCTCACCATTCTTAACAACGATCTTACCATCTTTAAGTACTAGCCATGCTCTTCTAAGTGCATTATAGACTTTTGAATATTCTGTAGATGGATCAACATTTCTAGGATCTATATCATATATTGCTATATCTGCTATCGATCCAGGTTTTAAATTTCCCCTATCTTCAAGACCTAGAATTCTTGCAGGTGCTGCTCTCGTAATAATTGCAATATCTCTAAAAGTATACTCTCTATCTATCGATGGAAGTATCATTCTACGTATAGCTTTACTAGGCATCTTCTTCATCTCTTCTTCACGTGCCTTTCTACTCATAAGCCACATCATTATTAGTGGATACCTAGTGAATGGTCCTGCATTTGGATGATCTGAAGATAATACTATTCTCCATTTTAAATTTTCAGAAGCCATTAACGCAATTTCAAGACCAATACTCCACTGTATACAATTTACAAAACTAGACTTACGATATCTATATGGCACAATACCTGTAGCTGTCTCAGCTTCAATATCGTGAAGAACAACTTTCCACTTCCTCAAGTGGTATAGTATAAATTCGAAAGGTGCATCAGCTGTCATCGTTGTCGTTTCACCAAAACTTACCTGTCCAAGATCTATAGATGTGTGTGGTGAACGTTCAAGTTCTTTAACAACTTCCTCACTAGCACCTGCAAAATTATACCAACAATCACCTTTATAAGCACTAAACTGTACATGTGTTACATGTAGTACAAGTCTATCATATAGTACACTTCTCTCACCTGTTCTAAAAGTCTCTAATAGTGTTACATAGTTTCCAGGTATTCCAAGCTTGTTAGTATGTACATGAATACTATGTGGAAGATTTAGAATTTGTGCAACTCTAGAATACGCATCAATAATCTCTCTAGGAGTTACACCATACTCAGGAACTTGATCATCAATATCAAAATATAGACCATAACCGTAGAACCATGCCATATCTGCACCTGGATCAACAAGCTTAACTGTGTATCCCTTAACGGTGTCTAACATCCATGCAACATATGCTGCAAGTGATTCTATATCCTTCTCAACAATATAGTCAAGACCTAGCCATGTTGAGTCAAATAGTACATATACAAGTTTATCAACTATTGGAGTATCATTCAACTCCTCGTGAGTGTGCCTAGTCTTCAATGGTGGACTAGCAGCTTCACAAATTAAAGTATAACCCATCTGTGCATATCTATAACCAGTTCTAATCACTGTGGGTGTAGATTTACCACAATGACCTCTAGGATATTTAAAGGCTGAGACATTTGTAGTATAGTGATCTTCAGGTCTCATAAGTCTAGCAATATTTATCTTTGGACCAGCAACATGTGTATGAATATCAATACCACCAGCCATAGTTAATCTACCATTAACATCAATAATCTCAACATCACTACTCACTTCAGAACAATCTACAATTCTCCCATTTTCAACATCTACACATATATCCATTATTTCACAATCAATATCCTGTACAGGATCTACAACACACGCATTTCTCAATACTACAAATCTAGCCACTAGATAGACAATGTGTATAGTGTTAAAAATATTCTTAATTTAGAATTTTAAGAAACTACTTCTCACTAGGATAGACAACCTCAGTCATGTATGTAAATGCTCTACCTGAAACATGTAGTAGATTTTTAGCTTTTCTATAATCTATATACGATCCTTTATATAAAAATTCTCTCTTAACCTTAGCTATAAGTACATCACCAATAATGAAATCTACTTCACCAATAGGTATTATCTGTCTAACTCTAGCTTCTATATATCCAATACAATCTTCAATAATTGGTGGTCTAACTTTCTCAGATTTTCCAAATTTTAAATTAAGTATTTTAGATTTATCAACATCACGACCACTAACAGTACCTGCTTTCCATACCTTATCTATCAACTCTAGTGAAGGTATGTTTACTGTAAATTCAGGAACTTCATCTAGAAGCTTTCTAGTGAAATGTTCTCTAGAAATTGCAATACCTATAGTAGGCTCATCCTCTGCTATTGGTGTAATCCAACTTGCAGTCATGACGTTAATTCTACCATCTCTACTACAGGTAACTACAAGTACTACAGGTCTTGGATGTAGTAGGTAGTAGAAATTTTCAATCTCTACAAAAGACATCAATATGCTCTATGTGGAGTGAAGTATTAATACTCTATCCTTTAATCACTCCCAACGGTACAAGTCTAACTACTGGTTTTGCAATTCCAACCTTTATAGTTACCTCAGCAACAATATCAACATTCTTATATGCTTGTGGTGCTTCCTCACTAATAATTTCAGACTCTGCAACTCTCACATATATACCCTTAGCTTCAAGTTCAGCTCTAACCTTACTTGGTGGTAATGTTCTAATTGCAGCTTCTCTACTCATAGTTCTACCTGCACCATGTGGTGATGTTCCAAATGTTATCTTCATAGCTTCTTCAGTTCCTAGAAGTACCCAACTTGCAGTACCCATACTTCCAGGTATTAGGACAGGCTGTCCAATATCTTTATACTTAGCAGGTATTTCAGGTCTACCTGCAGGAAATGCTCTAGTAGCACCTTTACGGTGAACCCACACCTTCCTCACAGTTCCTCTATCATCTACAACATGTTCTTCAAGTTTTGCAATATTGTGAGCAACATCATACACTAAGTACATTCCAAGCTTATCAGGATCTTTACCGAAGACTTTTCTAAAACCTTCACGAACCCAGTGCATTATTATCTGCCTGTTAGTCCATGCGAAGTTTGCTGCTGCAGCCATAGCTGCAATATAGTCCTGTGCTTCACGTGTCTTTAATGGTGCTGCAGCTAGCTCACGGTCAGGTAATCTTAAACCCCATCTTCTCATACCTGCTTCAAAAACTCTCAAGTAGTCTGTAGCTACTTGATGACCAAGACCTCTACTTCCCGTATGTATCATCACTGTTATCTGACCTTCCTCATATATTCCCATGATCTCTGCAGCTTTCTTATCAAATATCTTGTCAACTTTCTGAATCTCAACGAAGTGATTACCACTACCCACAGTTCCTAGCTGATCTTTACCTCTCTGCTTAGCTCTATTACTAACCTTACTAGCATCAGCAAGATTCCAACTACCACGCTCTTCAATATATTCAAGATCTTCAGCCCATCCATACCCCTTCTTTACAGCCCATTCACAGCCTTCCTCGAGTACTCTATCAAGCTCATCTATAGATAGTCTAAGTAGACCACGCTCACCGAGACCTGCAGGTACTAGACTAAATATAGTATCTACAAGCTGTTTCAATCTTGGTCTAACATCCTTCTCTGTCAAGTTTGTAGTTATTAGACGAACACCACAATTAATATCATAACCAATACCTCCAGGACTTATAACACCCTCATCAGCATCTATAGCAGCTACACCACCAATAGGAAATCCATAACCTTGATGACCATCAGGTAGTACAATACTATACTTATATATTCCAGGTAGACATGCAACATTAGCAACCTGTTCAAGAGTTGCATCACTCTTCATCTTCTCTAACAACACCTCATTAGCAAATACACGTGCGGGAACTCTCATACATGGTTTATATGACTGTGGAATTTCCCATACACACTCACTCAATTTCTTTAAAGGTGGTACCATAATTTACTCAATAAGACAAATATTGAGGTCTTTTAAATAATTTCACATGTATAGTCTAATCTCTTATGAGCTTTATAGAACATATACGAGAAATTTCTTCAATAATTTTCAAAACCTGTAAAGCATGTTCTAAAGTTGGTACATCACTAACATCTTTACCAGATACTAAATATATAAACACTCTATCCTCCATCTTTAAAGGTTCTTCACCACTAACTTTCTCAACATTAACAACACCTTTAGAATATCTATACAATATACTTAAACTATCAGTATCACACCTAATGAAGAAATCTTTACCAACAACATCAACTTCTCTAATTTTAATATTTGAAATATCATCAACATGTATATTACATATATAATTACCACATCTTAAAGATATTAGACAAATTTCATAATTATCAACATATTTAACAAAACTATTCAACAACTCTAAATCTAGACTACCAACCATGTACATGCATAGATCAATATCATGAACAGCAAGATCTAGAAGTATGCTATACTTCCTAGCCTGTAATGATCTTCTACTAAGTCTTCTAAAGAATATGTATAGAACATCACTACCTATAAAATTTCTCAACTTCATAATAGCTGGATTAAATCTCATAATAAATCCAGGCATCACAACTACAGACTTAGACTTGGCCAAATTCATAAGATCTAAAATTTGACTAGAACTACAGGCAACAGGTTTTTCAACTAGTACATGAATACCATCATCAATAAGTAGTCTAGATGTTGAATATAGATGTTCTATAGGTACAGAAACTATAGCAGCATCACAATACTTAGAAACATCTTCAACACATGTACTATAGTGAGGAATTTTAAATTCATCAGCAATCATCCTAGCTCTAGACTCATCAACATCAACAACAAGTTTAAGATTAACAAGACCCTCAACTTCAAGCTCTTTCAAAACTCTAACATGATTTCTACCCCACCTACCAACACCAACAACACCAACAGATAACATGAGAATTTTTGAAAAGTTTAGAAATTAAAATAGTTATAGACATAGTCTAGAGATATATCTTATAAACACAAAAACATGAATAAGATAGATGAATCTAGAAGTAATACGTGGCAAAGTGATAAAAGTTGGAGATAACATAAATACAGACATAATAATACCATCAAAATACCTAGTATATACAGAACCAGAAATATTAGGAAAACACTGCATGGAACCACTAATACCAAACTTCTACGAAAAAGCAAAAGAAGGAACAATACTAGTAGCAGGAAAAAACTTCGGAATGGGAAGTAGTAGAGAACAAGCAGCAATAGCACTAAAAGGAGCAGGAGTAAAAGCAGTAATAGCAGAATCATTCGCAAGAATATTCTTCAGAAACGCAATAAATAACGGACTACCAGTCATAATAATACCAGGAATAACAAAAATAGCAGAAGATGAAGACATAGCAGAAATAAGACTACTAGAAGGAAAAGTAATAATAGAAAAGAAAAATAAACAAAAAATAGAACTAAACTTCAAACCACTAGACCCAAAAATAGTAGAAATATTAAAATCAGGAGGACTAATACCATACCTCAAAAAACAATTAATACAATAGTGGTAGCATTTTTATATTAATTTTTCAATTTCCACAGAAATTTATGTGAAAAGAGAAATAGAAAATCAAGACCTATCCAACCTTCTTAAAATCTCATCCTGCTTTCTAGAAATCTCATCAAGTTTCTCAAGAATCTTCTCAAGATATTCAAACTCTCTCTTCTCAATAATCCAACCATGAAGAGTAAATCTATGCTGTCTAGTAACATACTTATAATCTTCAGGACCTAGATAACACTTCTTAACAATCTTTCTAACTCTACCACTACTAGTCTTCTCATAACCAAGATAGTGAACAGCAACATAGTACACATTACTCTTCTTAACATGCTTCTCAATATATGATATAGGTCTACCACACTTAGGACATATCTTCAAATCTTCAAACTTCTTCATGAGTAGTTACATGTTTTGTCTTTATTTTAAGCCTTTTCCCAGAAATTTCTGTGGAAATTGAACGCAGGAAACAACAAAAATGATACCAGACATATAGTAAGGTTTATTACCTTGTCTAGACTTGTATGTGTGTATGATAATTCCTGTTAGATGTTTTACTTGTGGTAAGCCTTTAGGTCATCTTTGGGAGATTTTTAAGGAGCGTGTTCTTGCTGGTGAAGATCCTGGTAAGGTTCTTGATGATCTTGGTGTTAAGAGGTATTGTTGTAGGAGAGTTTTGCTTGCTCATGTTGAGTTGATTGATCAGTTGTTGATGTTTTCAAGGTTTGAGTAGGTGTTTTAATACTTCTCTCATGTTTAGTAGTTTTCTAATTGCTTTGTAGTATGTCTCTTTTCCATTTAAAATTTCTATACTTAGTTTTCCTCTAGTTATTATGTTTTTTATTGTTAAGTCTAGTATTCTATCTACTATGTATGGTACATGTATTGCATTTTTCCTAGCTATCTTCAAGTCTATTATTATGTTTTTCATATATTTTTCATATAGTTCTCCTGGATTTTTCATATTTTTTATATATGATATTGCTGCTAAGATTCCTGATATTGTTGCATATGTTATACCTTCACCAAGTGTGTAGTCTATTAGTCCTGCAGCATCTCCAATATATATAACTTTCTTATCTATACTTGCTATATTTTTAATATCTTTTGGAAGTGCGTGACCTCTTAAGTCACTTATAATTTTTAGATTTATACTATCTATATATTTTCTCAATTTTTTATCTATATCTTTTAGATTTCCTTTAAATGTTCCAAATCCAATATTTACAATATTACTACCTATTGGAAATATCCAAAAATATCCATAGTCTAGATTTTTTGAGAAATCTAGAATTACAGTATCTTGAAAATTCCAACCTTTACAATATGTTCTAACTGCGTATGGTAGTTTTCTAATGTTGTAATTTTCTAGACATTGTCTAACTTTTGAATAAACACCATCACCTGCGATAACTATCTTAGATTCAATTACTGTATCTCTATCTGTCACTATCCTATACACTCTATCTCTCTTATATATTTTGACAACATTTTCAGGTATGTATTCAACACCTTCATAATCTACTACTGCTTTTAGAAATTTTGAATCAAATTCTCTCCTAGTTGTTGTATACATTATCTCTCTACTCTCAATCTTATATACACATCTTCTATGTATTATATATACTGTATCTATTCTAGATTTAATAACTTCTAAATATTCTGGAAATACTAGATTTAGAATCTTTACACATCTTCTAGTAAGACCACCACCACATGGTTTTTCAGGTATGTACTGTCTACCTAGTAGTATTGTCTTAATTCCAAACTTAGACAATATTCTACATGTTGAGAGACTTGCAGGTCCACATCCAACAACAACTACATTTTCAATATTTACCACATGTCAATATGCATATTTTTAAATATATATTTATCTACTTAACTATTTTGTATAGTTGATCAATATCTAACTCGTCTATCTTCAAAATTTCTTTACCAATCTCTCTACACATGTTTAATAGTTCTACATTATGTCTATACATTCTACTTCTTGGAAATCCTGAATCTATGACTATCCTTGACTTATCTATGATCTTTAGTGCATTTTCAATTGCTTTTCTATGATCTTCAAAATCTTCTATACATAATACACCAGCATTCATAGTTTTTGCAACTATGTAATCAATATCGAAGTTGTATAGTATGCCTGTGTAAAATCCTATACCTCTTCTAGCAAGTTTTCTATATATTTTAACTCCACTACCTTGACCAGCTATTATGAATATTTCAGTTTTTGGATATATCTTTATTTCAAATATTGGTCCTAGACTACATACACCAACATTATCTAGTGAGTATACTTTACTTAGAGTATCTTCATCTAGAACTTCTTCAGGTTGACCAACTTTGACAATTTTACCATCATTTATTATGATTATCTTATCGCAGAATTTTGATGCTATATCAAGTTCGTGTAGTGATACTATTATTATCATATTCTTCTTCTTAGCAATATCTCTAAGTATTGACATTATCTCCATCCTATGCTTAATATCTAGAAATGTTGTTGGTTCATCAAGTATTAATATTTTTGGCTCTTGTGCAAGTGCTCTAGCTATAAGTACCTTCTGTTTTTCACCATCTGAAAGTTCTGTAAAATATCTATCTTCTAGATGTTCTGCTCTTACAATTTTTAAACATTCTTTAACAACATCAATATCTCTATTTGACAATTTTCCAAATATTCCTGTGTATGGATATCTTCCAAGTGCTACTAAATCTCTAACTTTTATAAGTTCAGCATCTGGTCTTTCTGTAAGTACTATTGATATTGTTTTTGCAATTTCTCTTCTACTCATTTTAAATATCTCTTTAAAATCTATATATACAGTACCTCTCAATGGTTTTAGTAATGTTGCAATTGTTTTTAATAGTGTAGATTTACCACTACCATTAGGACCTACAATACCTGTCAATGTACCTTCTTCAAATTCTATATCAAGATCTTTAAGTACAATCTTCTTACCGTATGATACTGTTATCTTATCAACTTTCAAAATCATCTTCTATATCTAAGTAGGAGTATTATAACTATTGGTGCACCTATTAGTGATGTTGTTGTACTTATTGGAAGTTCTATTGGTGATAATGCTGTTCTTGCAATTAGATCACAGTATGATAATATTAGTGAGCCTATGATTGCTGTTGCAGGTATTAGAATTCTACTATCACTAGTCTTGAATATTAGTCTAGCTATGTGTGGTATTGCAAGTCCAATAAATGCTATAGGTCCTGTAAATGCTGTTATTATTGCTGTAAGTATGCTTGATAGTAATATGACAAGTATTCTAACAAGTCTAATATTTACACCTAGAGTTTTTGCATAATCTTCACCTAGAATATAAGCATTCAAACTCTTACTTAAAATACCTGTAAGTAATATGCAGGGTATTGATATTGATATTATAACAAATAGTTCTCTCCAAGTTACATATCCTAAAGATCCTAATGTCCATATTATAAATGCGTGTAGTTGAATATTTTTAGCAAATACTTCTAAGATATTCAAAATTGCACTACATATATAGCCTATCATTATACCTATGAGCAGTAGTGTAACAATACTTCTAACAACACCTGCAATAGACAACACGACAAACATGACAGCAAGTGCACCAATTAGAGATGTTAAGAATAGTGTCCAAGGATTATTAATACCTCCAGGAACTACTAGAGAACCAGTAAGAACTAGTAAACCAACAGCAAGTGTTGAACCAGATTCAATACCTAAAACCCATGGTCCAACAATTGGATTTCTAAACAATATCTGTAATAGAAGTCCTGAAACACTTAAACATGCACCAGCTATAAAACTTGTTAAAACTCTAGGAATTCTAATTCTCCATATAATATCAAAATACTGTATAACACTATTATCAACATTCTTATGAAGTATACCACATATCAAGACCTTCAATATGTATTTAATAGGTATATTCACAGGTCCAATACATGTACATATTATGAATGTTGGTATTAGGAGAGTAGATAGTGTTAATAGAATTAGAATATTTTTAATACTACTCATAAACTATTTTGACATATAGAGCATATATCCAAGATCTGGATAGTTGTATAGTAGTGATATTATAAATCCTGAATATTTAGAACTACAATCTAGAACAATTACAGGAATTTTAAACTTCAACAACTTTCTAACAATACTAATATTGGAATTTCTATAATCTAAAACTACTACTTGAGGTCTCAGTTTGACTATATTTTCAATATTTAGACTCTTATTAACTATATATATTACAGATTTTGAGAATCCTAAATCTTCAACATATTTTAAACATGTTCTAGATATTGCAATTCTATGTACAGGAGTTTGAACTATAGCATTAACAATCTTTAAATCCTTCTCTAATCTACCTATTGCTGTAAATACTTTTGGATTGTAGTATTTTGTCTGATTTATTAATCCCCATGGTATTATCATTATACTATCATTATAGTAGTCCTTAACTATCTCGTAATATCCTCTCCAAATTATCTTAACTTTTCCAAATGTTGTATTTATATTGTTGTAGTATATTGGTATGAAGAATGTTCTATATATACCTCTAAACTTGTATGGATGTAGTATTGATGCTAGTTGTAGTAGTACCTGACCTGTATATGCATACCCTAATTGCCAATATGATGGATGTAGCATGAATATTCTAAACATCTTTACTGCAGGTGATGTTGACATGTCTGGTAGTGTCTTTATGTATATGTTTATTGATGTTGTATATGGTGGAAATCCTGATATTACTATTACCTGTGCATTTGGTATTTTTGAATCTATAAATTCTCTACTTGCAGTTACTGATCCAACTCTAGCTAATCTAGATGTGGCGAATATGTATACACCATTCATCTTACTTAAAGCCTTAACAACATAACTCTCAGTTCCAGGTATGTAGAATTTTCCCCAATACATTACCATCCATGCATATTTTACAGGTCTAGTATTTCTACATTTATTATAGATCTCTTCTACAGTTTTTACAGTCTTCTCAAATATTTCTTCACTAGCTTTCAATGCTTTTGGACCATATAGTGCTGCTATTGCTTTAATCCATTCAAATCTTGCAAGATATGTATGTTCTAGCCATTCATTATCAACAAATACTTTAAGTCCAGATTTTTCAAGTTTATACATTACTTGAACCATTGTTGGTATTCCAGTATACATTACTACCAATTGTGGATTTAGACTTACAATCTTCTCAATATTTGGATTCCATGAAGATCCTACATACTTTATAGTTCCATTATTAACCATGTCTTGTATATGTGGAATCCACCAAACACCTCTCCAAGTTACTCCAATAATACTCCTCAAGAGTGTCATGTTATGTAGAGCTTCAGCTATTCTGTACAGTAGTGCAACTTCTGTAGTTGAGAAGTACACAACCCTACTTAATGGAACTTTTAGAACTATTCCACTGACATTTTTAGGTATTGGACAGCCATTTGGTACTAGTATAAATGTGTGGTTTGAAGCATCTTTAATAATTATGTAGTACTTTCCTGTGTTTATTATTTTGAAAAGTTTTGCATATTGTACAGTAACGTTTGGCCATGATATACTGCATGTTGGTGTTATCTTGACTTTTGTAGGTTTAGTTATATGTTTAACAATTTTTGAAGGTCTATACTTCGATAAGTATATATATGATATTGAGCCTACAACTACTATTGCTATTATCATTAATGTTATCGCAATTACTACACTCTTCCTTACCATGCGAAGGTTTCAATGTTTAACCGTGTTTAAAGATTTTCCTCAAGAACTCAATGTCGGACTATACTATAGAACTTCACATTATTCATAAGGTTAATAAAGATGTTTCATATTTTTAATATGTCTGTGATGAATATTTTAGGAATTAAGAAGAATCTTAACATGGTTATTGATGTATTGTCTGGAAGGTTGTATGCTGATGGTTTGAAGTTTGATAAGAAGTATTTAACAATTTCAGAAATTGCACAACAATTCTATTGTGAACATAAGCTTACTCTAATGTATAGGGAGGGTAAGGTTGAGACTGATGCTATGAAACTTGGAACTTATATTCATGAAGAGGTCTTTAAAGGTGAGCAAGTTTCTAGAAGTGAGCTTATTGATATAGTTTCTACATGTAGAAGAGCTATAGTTACAATGCCTCTATGCATAACTTATCGTGATGTTCCAATATTGGGTGTTCCTGATGCAATAATATTTAGAGATGGTGAAGCTGTTGGTGTTATAGAACTTAAAACTACGAAGAGGTGGATTGGTAAGGTATTTACATGTGAATATGTTCAAGCACAGCTATATGCATATATGTTAGTTAGTAATGACATATCTAGAAATTGCGATGTTGTTATTATTAAAGTTTATAGAGATTTACAAATTACAGACACTGTTAGAGAGAAGCTTTTTAATAAAGTTCTAAATATATTAGAGAAGTATCAGGATAGTGAGGTTGAGGTTAGGGGTAGTCTATACTCTATACATGTCTATGGTTATGAATATTCAAGTTTTAGATATCTTGATTGGGCTCTAGGTTATTGGTTTGATACTCGTGGTGAGTACATACCTACAGATTGTAGAAGTAGGTGTAGACGTTGTGAATATAGGCATGTATGTGTATATGCTAGATCTATTCTATGAATGGGTTGAAATCTACAGGCGGTCCCATCGTCAATTTTACTTTAGTCCACTCAATCTTCTCTCTCGGATATTTTCTTCTCATAACTTCTTCAAGTACTGTAACTATGTTTTCTGCAATATCTCTACTATCCATAATTTCACTACCTACTCTAGTCATGAATTGTGGTTGATCTTTAACACGTACACGTGTACTTCTTCTCAATCTCTCAATTACAGATCTAATATCTACGTTTGGTGGTACAACTTCAGGCATTTTACCTCTAGGTCCAAGTATTGGACCCATTATTCTACCTACTAGAACCATCATGTCTGGTGTTGCTACGAAGAAGTCATGTTCCTGTGCTAGTTTTTTAATAGCTTTCTTATTTCCAGCAAGTTTTTCAAGATCTTCTTTTGTGAGTATTGTGTCTGCTTTTGCATCTCTTGCAGCTAGTACTGCAGCACCTGAAGCTATTACACATATTTTAGGTATCTTGTTTGGTATTGGGTGTGGTAGTGGTATTGTTATGTTTACTCTATCGTCAGGTCTCTTCTTAGGATCTACATCTCTCAATTTTACAATAATGTCTACACTCTGTATAAATCTTCTCTTTTTAGCAATTTTCTTAGCTTCTTCAACTGCTCTAACAATCTCATCTAGGTTAAACATTGTTGCAGATGTTATATGTGAGAGATTTTAAAGGTTGTGTTATAGTCTACCCTCCTTCTTCAACTTCTCTTCATATTTTCTAATTATGTCGTCGTACTGTCCTGAGTCTACAAGCTTTATAACTTCTTTAGGATCTTTACCTTCTACAAGAATACCAACACATTTACATGTACTTAAGACTTGTTTTAATGCTGATTTAAATGTGTAGCTTCTAAGTTCATCAAACTTTATATATGCTATCTCAGCTACCTGATCTATAGATAGATTACCAATTACTTCTTTTGGTGCTGCTTGATGTGCACCATCTTCCTTACCTACAGCTCTTATCAAGAGATCTCCTATTGGTGGCCATTCAGGTTTTATTTCATATGTCTTTCTATCTGGGTCATATTCAATCTCTACATACATGTTCTGTATCTTATATTTTAGTACTAGCTTAACCTTATCATTTATCTCTTGCATAATCTTGTTTATGTCAAATCCAAGATCTTGTAATGGTTTTAGTGATGCTGGATTTACTTTTCCTCCAGTTACCTGTATTCTCAATACTTTCTTCATCCTTGTTCACCCTCTCTTCTGCGTTCTAGTAGTCGAACATCTTTAATTCTTAAGGTTATCGGCATTGGTGATGCTGCATCTGTGATCTCTATTGTCACAGTTCCACTTTCAGTATCTATATCCATGACTCTACCTTTATATCCTCTGAATGGTCCACTCACGATTTCAACCATGTCACCAATCTTGAGTTCTATTGGTCTTGTGATTACTCTCATTATCTCGCTTAGTGGTACCTTACCTCTGAGTATTCCTCTACAGTGTTTAATTCCAATTATCAGGTTTTGTAGTATGTGTGGTAGTCCTTTTTCTACAAATATCAAACCTTTCAATTGTGGTAAGACTATGAGTGATGGTATGTTTAGATTCTTACTCTCAATTCTGGCTTTTAGTATTAGTGCAACATTATATTCCTGTCCTCCGACAGTTCTGACTACCATGAAGAAGGACTCTTCACTTATCTGCTTCTTCTCACTCTCAGACATTGATAATCTACCTACCTACCCCTACTTTTAACTGTCCTTCTAAGTGATATGTATACGAATATTAGAACTCCAATACATGCTCCAGCAATTACACCTATCAGAATGTAGTTGTATGGTGGTGGTAATGTTACTATTGACCCTCTCATAAATACTAGATATCTAACTAGTGATACTATGAATGCGTATATTCCAATTATTAAGACCATTATCAATGTCATCTTTGCAGTAGTCTTCAACTGATCTGATGTTGGTCTTTGAGCAACTTTCAATATCCATTTTACAAGTGATAGGTAGGTTACTAGTTTATCAAATATCTTAGCAATACTAGACTTCTCACTACTCTTCTTCTGAACTTGTCTTTTAGCAACTTGTCTCTGCATCTAGACTTGAACGTATCTTGTAGGCATGTATTAAAAAGTTATGCTGAGAGAGAAGACTAATAACCCCCTCTTAGACTAGTCTAGTACTATGTCAAGTCCTGTTAAGAGTGTTAAGGTGTATAGAGTTGTTGGTCGGATGAAGATTAGGAATAGTTGGCAGAAGTTTAAGATTGATATTACAGGTACTAGAGTTTCTGAAGTTATTGAGAGAGTATACTCAATGCTTGGTAGTAGACATAAACTTAATAGACAGATGATCAAGATTTTAGATGTTAGAGAGATAAGTCCTGAAGAGGCTAGAGATGAGATTAAGATATTGTTAATGCTTGATAAGATTGTAAAATTCTAAAAATATTGAAAGGTGGATTGATAGTATGAGTGAAGTTAGAGAGAGAAGAATAACTGAGGCAGACATTGCTAGACTTGTACAGGAGTTGGAAGTTCTAGAATCTACAGCACAGGCACTTAGACAGGATATAACTATACTATCAGCATCTATAAATGAGTTGAGATCAGCTAGATCACTCATAAAGATGCTTGTTGACGGTAAGAAGTTTGAGGAGAGTTATACAGCTATTGGTGGTGGTGTATTTGTTAAATCTAGAATTGAAGATTACGATAAGGTGCTTGTAAACATTGGTGCTAACTATGTAGTTGAGATGAGTGTAAACTCTGCACTTGACCATATTGATAGGAGGATTAGAGAACTTGAAGATATACGTTCAAGACTTGAGATGAGGCTTGCAGATACTTTAAGAAGGATTGAAAATATTAGACAATTCTTAGCAGCAGTATACTCAATGATGAGAGCTGAAGAGAAAGCTGAAGGTAAATCATAATCTTGAAGTTATCTTAATATACTTTCGATATTAAGATCTAGATTAGAGAGCATGTTTAAAAAATTGAAAGAGGCGTTTAGAAATTTCACAAATGCAATAGTATCACTATTTAGAGAAGAAGAGAAGAAAGAGGAGAAGATTGAAGAGAAGACTATACAGGAAGTACAACAAGTACAGCAAATATCTACACAACATGCAGTTCAGGAAGTTAAGGTTGAAGAGAGTAAGGTTGAGGAGAAGATTGAAGAGAGGAGAGGATTGTTATCTAGGATTGCTCATAGGATTAGTGAGGCTGTTGTATATACTAGACTTAGTGAGGATAAGATTAGTAAGCTTTGTGAAAATCTATTTATTCAACTTGTAGAATGTGATGTTGCTGTTGAGGTTAGTGAGGCAATTACAGAAGCTGTTAAGAGAGAACTTTCTGAACTTAAGATACCTAGATTTGGTAGTGATAAAGAGAAGCTTATTAAAGACTGTATTAGAAGAGCAATACTTAACGTTATTGGTGATGTTCCTGATGTAGATTTTCTCGATCTTGTAAAGAAGATATATGAAGAGCGTAGTCCTGTTGTAATACTATTTCTAGGACCTAACGGTTATGGTAAGACTACTACAATTGCAAAAGTTGGATATCTATTGAAGAAGAGTGGATATTCTGTAATTTTTGCAGCTGCAGATACATTTAGAGCAGGAGCTATAGAGCAGTTAGAGGAGCATGGTCGTAGACTTGGTATTAGAGTTATAAAGCATAGATATGGTGCTGATCCAGCAGCTGTTATTCATGATGCTATAGCACATGCAGAATCTAAAGGTATAGATTTCGTACTTGTAGATACTGCAGGTAGAATGCATACAGATGTTAATCTTATGGATGAGTTGAAGAAGATTTATAGAGTTGCAGAACCAGACCTTTCAATATTTGTTGCAGACGCACTACTTGGAAATGAAGCTCTTGAAGTAGCTAAAACATATTCAAAATATGTAAATATTGATGGATTAATAATAACTAAGGTTGATGCATATCCAAAAGGTGGGTCAATACTCACATTCTTGGTAGTTTTGAGAAAGCCAATATACTTCCTAGGTGTTGGTCAAAGATATGAAGATCTTATGCCATTTAGAAAAGAGTGGTTTATCGATCAATTACTCTCATAAAACTCTACTACTCTGTAAATCCTAATACCTGTACTATTCTAACAATTTCAAAACCTGTAGTATCATCACCAACAAGTGCACCATAGTCATTTGCTACAAGTCCACTTCTAATCATTGTTTTACCTCTATTTATCGTACCTACATCTACAGGTAGGTTGAATATTGTTCTCAATTTCTTTAGATCTTCTTCATCAGCATCTGCACTTACAAGAACACCTCTACTATTTACAACTGCTAGAGAACCTACGAGGTAGGATTTACATATTGTATCTATGTGTACTTCTACATCTAGAGTTTCCTGTATTGTCTTTACATACTCCTTCTCTACTATTGGAGATATTAGGCAGGACTTGTTATTACATAGTACTAGGTTGTTTATTGCTGTAAACCTTGTATCTATTATAGATATTTTAAGATCTAGACTTTTCAAAATTTTTAATTCATCATCAGTAACTATGTTTGGAACAACAATACCATTATCATTACCTGTCATGAATATTCCAAGTAGTGGTGTCTTACCGATAGTTAATCTAACAACCTCTGTCTTTAATGTTGATCTTATTACTTCATCAATTTTTGGTGGTGTTTCTGGTGGTATGAATGTATATTTGTTATTTGTGAATATGTATACTCCAATTATTGGTGTACCATATATTGATATTGGTGTAACTTCAAACTTTCTAGACATGGATGATCATCTACTGTTTAGATTCCTCCTCCTTGTATAGGTATACCCATACTGTACCATCTTCATACTTCACAACTTTAACCTTGATCTTTCTAGGTGGTTTTTCAATACTTCTAGACCAGATTTTCTCATTAACTTCATTACTAATCTTTACTTGTTGTGGTTCTACATGTAGATGTCTTGATATGAATTTTCTTATTAGCCTTATAGCGTATGGTGCACGTTTTGTTCTAGATACTTCACGTGTCCTACGTAGATTTATTGTATATACTCTCTCTAGAACTACCTTACCTGTAGCCTTAGCTTCAGCCATAGACATCACCCTAGGTCTTGTTATGCTTTAAGTTTAACTCTTCTCCAATGTCTCTTAGTTGGTGTTATTGTAACTCTCCTATTCGTTTTAACAACTACCCATGGTGGTGGTAGTCTATTTGATTTTAATGCTGCTGCAAGTCTAAGCTTCTTTCCAAGTGGCTTATTTCTAGCCATATTCTTACCAACACAACATGTTGAAGACCCTTTTTAAAAATGTCTAAGTTTATCTAAATCTAATTCTTATATCTCTACGAGTTCTTCTATAGATCTCCTCTAACATCCTCTTAAGCTCATCATCAGTTATAGGTGTCTTAAGTCTTCCTGATTGTGCAAGAGCTATTAGTTGATTCTCTATTGCTTCCACAAGTTCTGGTTTTACAAGTCTGAGATTGTCTAATCTTCTCCTAGCTTCAGGTGTCAATATCACGTTTAGTATTGCACGTTTCTGAGCCTGTAGTTCAGCTCTTCTTCTCTCTTCTTCAAGTCTCTTTTGAAGTTCTTCCATCTTTCTTCTCTTCAACAGTTCCAATTCCTCATCTGAAAGTTCACTCCTATACTCGTCTACTGGAGTACTCATACCTACTTTCTTACTAGGTTTTTAGTTTAACATTAAATTTTTCTCTCATTATTGTTGTGCTAGTTTTGGTGTTAGGTATTTTCCAAGTTCAGGCATTTCTTTAACCATCTCTTTAAGTATTTCATATGCAAGTTTGTCTAGTAGTCTTCTACCTTCAGGTGTTAATACTCTTCCCTTTCCTGGTACTTTCTCTACTAGTCCTGCCTTTTCTAGTTGTTGTAGTATTTTTCTAATTATTGCTCCTCCAGCTTTTCTAAATCTCTCAGGTTTATATCCACCTCCAATCTTTGCTCTATATCCAAATGCTGTTCTCAATCTTTCAATACCTACAGGACCGTGTAGGTATAGTTTTCTCAATATTGCTGCTGCTCTATAGTACCACCAGTCTTCCTGCATTGGTGGTCTCTCCTTATTTGCACCAGTCTTCACAAATATTGCCCATGGTGGTGGCTTTATCTCAGGAATGTTCTTCAAGTATTGTGCTAGTCTAGATATCAATCTGTCAGGTGGAACTTCTTTCACACTTACCAGTCTGGATCCCCATTTCAAGCACAGCGATTAGCTTATAAACGTTTCTTGAGTACTATTAGAGCAATGTCACTCCGTTTCTGTCCTAGATGTAGAACTCTAATGAGACCAGTGAAGACTCAGAATGGTAATGTACTAAAATGTCCCAAGTGTGGTTATGAGGAATCAGCTGTTGGTCAAAGTCTATCAGTTAGGACTGTAATTGAGAGAAAGCCTACAGATACTCCAATAATAATTAAGGAAGAGAGTACTAATCTTCCAAAGACACGTGCTATATGTCCTAAGTGTGGTAATGAAGAAGCATACTACTGGATACAGCAGACACGTGCTGCTGATGAACCACCTACAAGATTTTACAGATGTACCAGATGTGGACATACTTGGAGAGAGTATGAGTAGTTGAAATGTTATACACGTAGTGTTGTCTAGGAGAGGATTTTTGAATTATGTAAAGACTATACATACGACATGTCTGAAAGTGTGAAACTACTCTACTCAGATGCTAAGGAGTTTGTATATATTGTAGAGTCCATAGCTGTACTACTTGAGGAAGCAGCATTTACAATAACTAGTGAAGGTCTAAAACTTAGAGCTATAGATTCTTCAAGAAGTGCACTTATAGACCTATTCATGCCTAGAGAAGCTTTTGAAGAATATCCATCAGAGATATCTGAAGAGATTAGAGTTGGTGTAAACTTCAGCGATTTGAAGAAGATCTTGAAGAGAGTTAAGAAAGGTGATAGAATTGCTCTAGAGGTCTCTGAAGGAAAGTTGAAAGTTAAGCTCATAGGTAAGGCTACTAGAGCAGTAATGCTTCCAATAATTGACGTACCTGTAGAACAACTACCAACACCTAAAGTAGTGTTCACAGTTACTGCAAAAGTTGCTAGTGATGCTCTTAGAGAAGCTATGAAAGATGCTGATGTAATTGCTGATTCTGTAAAATTTGAAGCTAAGGATGATGGACTATACATAACAGCTAGCAGTGATAGAGGTGATCTAGAGGTTAAGTTTGAGAGAGATAGTGAAGCAATGTTTGAGTATGATCTTAAAGAGCCAGCAAGTGCTAGATATAGTTTAGACTATCTTGCAGATATTGTATCTAAGGCATATAGGGTTAGTGATATTGCAGTTATAGAATTTGCAACAGGTAAACCTGTCTCACTAACATTTGAAATACCTATGGGTGGTAGATTGACATACTTCATAGCACCAATGTTAGACTAATGTCTAGAATTGAGACACTTATAAAAACATACTTCAAATCATATTATAGAAATCCTGATAGAGATATACAGATTACAGATATTGAAAGTAGAGAGTTTGCATATCAACCATTTGGTAAAGATATAATGATTAGACATCTATCATTTAGAAATGTTGAAGATTTTAAGAAATTTGCATTAAAAAATGTTCCAGCACATGTATATTATAGTACTGCTAGATATGTAGATCCAGACAATCCTGACATGGAGAGGAAAGGTTGGCGTGGTGCTGATCTAATATTTGATATTGACGGTGATCATCTACCAACAGAGAATTGTAAACTTTCTGCAGATTGTGGTGCTATATGTGTAGAATGTCTTGAAGATACTATTAATGAGACTTTGAAGCTTGTAGATATTCTTGAAAGTGAGTTTGGAATTAGTAGAGATGAGTATTATATAACATTTTCAGGTCATAGAGGATTTCATGTACATGTAGAGTCTGAAGATGTTTTACAACTTTCACAAGATGAGAGAAGAGAGATTGTTGACTATCTTAGATGTGTAATGTTTAACTTTGAGAGATTTATTGATCAGAGAGGTAGACTTATTGCAGGTCCTGACTTTGATGGTTTTGGTAGTAGATTTTGGAGATGTATTGAGGGTAGACTTGAAGATAAGGTTAAGACATGTATACTAGGTTTGAAGAGTGTTAGAAGATATTTAAATAAGATTAAGAATGCTGTTAGAGATTGTCTAAATAATCTAAGTGTCATGATTGATGAGATAGTTACATTAGATATCAAGAGGTTGATTAGAGTACCAAACTCACTACATGGAAAGACTGGACTTATAGTATCTAGATTAGATGTTTCAGATCTTGAGAGAGGTGCTGAACATGTTATTGAGATTTCTATACCTAGAATTGTTAAGAATAGATATCTCAAGATTGTATTAAAGAGGAGACTATCTGTAAGTAATGTTCTTGGAGTTACTATAAATAATTCTATTGATGATGTTCAGATAGTTCCTGCATTTGTTGGAATATACTTAATTAGGCAAGGATTAGCAGATTTTGTAGAGTATGAAGATTGAGAAGATTATTGATAAGATTAGTAAGTTGACTATTAGAGAAGTTGAAAGTGAGGAACTTCAACAGCCAATTGCAAAATCTTACGAGGATATTATACAGGAACTATCACTCTACGTTGAAGATGAGTTTAGAGATGAAGCTTTGAAAATTGTTAAAAATTCTATAGCTGTACTTCTTCAAACTCGTCTTGAGAAGATTTTGAAGAAGATTGCAAGTGGTGAAGATGTTCCTAAGAAACTTCTATATTTAGAGGAGAGGAAGCTTATACAGATATTTGAGAAGATTGATCAATTATTTAAGAAGAAGGTTGTTGAGAAGGTCGAGAGGGTTGAAAAGGTTGAGAGTTTTGAAGATCTCGTTCCTGTATGTATGAGAGATTCATTTCCAGCAATTCAGACTAGTAGAATGGAGAGGTTAGGACCATTCTTGAAGTATGATATTGTTACACTACCTACTGATGATGCTTCTGAGCTTGTTAAGAAGGGTGTTGTTGATGTATTGAGACTGTAAATTTATAAATCCTCAAACTACTACCCTTGCTGGATGAAGTTTCCAAAGGTAATTAGGACATACTGTCCTAGATGTAATGCACATACTGAACATTCAGTATCAATATATCACCATGGTAAGCGTAGAACACTTGCTGAAGGTCAGAGAAGGTATGAGAGGAAGTGTAAGGGATATGGTTCTAGTAGAAAGCCTAGACAGAAGAGATTTGCTAAAGTTACTAAGAAGATTGCAGTTAAATTGCAATGTAGAGTATGTGGATATATTCAGGTTAGGAGTATTGGAAGGTTAAAGAGACTTGAACTTGTAGAGGTTAAGAAGTAGGTCTTTTAAACACTCACAATTCTAGTCTCATGCTATGCCACAGAGATGGCGTGATGTACTAATACCAAAACCAAGATCAAAATTCCTAAGAGTTAGATGTCCAAACTGTGGTAATGAGCAGATAATATTCTCACATGCATCTATAGTTGTTAGATGTCTAGTATGTGGTAATGTTCTTGCAACTCCAACTGGAGGAAAAGCTCAGATACTTGCTACAGTAATTAAAGAGTATGACTAGTCAAAAGAAGAAAGATAAAGAGAAGGAGAGTGTCCAGCTGGTACTACCTGTAAAAATTGCTAGAAAGGATGTTCCTGATGTTGGAGAACTTGTTGTTGGAACTGTATCGAAGATCATGGAGCACGGAGCATATATACTACTTGACGAGTATGGTGGTCTTGAAGCTTATGTACCAATTAACGAGATTGTACAATCATGGTTTCACAGTATTAAAGATTATCTAAAGCCAGGTCAGAAAGCTGTTTTTAGAGTTATTAGAGTTGATCCTAAGAGAAAGCTTGTAGATGCATCATTAAGAAAAGTTCGTGATGAAGAGAAGAGAGAAAAATTCCTACAGTGGAAGAGGACTGTAAGAGCTGTAAAACTTCTAGAACTTGTATCTCAGAGAGTTGGAATACCACTACAGGAGCTACTAGTGAAGGTTGGGTATAGATTTGAAGATATTTATGGAGACATGTTGAAAGGTTTTGAACAGATAGCTAAGGGTAATGTTGATGAAGTTAGAAAGATATTGAAAGATATTCCAGATAACGTATTTAAAGTTATTGAAGAGATAGCTAAAGAACATATAGAGATTCCAGAAGTAACATTTTCAGGAATTATAAGAATAATAAACATAAAGCCAGACGGTGTTGAACATATTAGAGATATATTGACTAGTGTTAAGAAGATTATTGAAGAGAAGTATCCAGGTGTTAAATATAAGATATATGTTGTAGGACCTCCAAGATATAGAATTGATGTTACTGGTAGAGATCCAAAATTGCTAGATCAAGTACTTACAGAAATTTCAAACTTCATAATTGATGAAGCTAAGAAGAGAGGTGGAGAAGCAAGTTTTACTAGAGTACAATGATACAGGCAATATTGAGAAGATGTAAGAAGTGTGGAAGATATACATTAAATAAGGAGAGATGTCCATATTGTGGTGGTGAAGTTGAAAATCCACATCCACCAAAATATTCTCCAGATGATAGATATTTCATGTATAGACTATTTATGAAGATAATGTCAGGAAAACTTCAACTACCTGAAGATGTTAAAAATAGGTTGATTGAAAAAGCATTTAAATCTAGAGAAGCTGAGGTTGAGACTTCTCAATCACAGTCTTCCTAACTTAGACCTCTATAATTTATGGAGTATATGTATATTGCATCTCTAGGTGCATAGGCAATCTGTAACCATGATGGTGGTGGTACTATCTTAACAACATGTCCAACATATGTTATCTCTACACTTCCTACAAGATATGCATATCCTGTTATTGGTCTAGACAGTTCAAATATCCATAATGATCTTGTCAATATTGGTAATGTTGGACATTGATAAGATAGTGATGGTATGTATGGGTTAAACATTGCGTAGTATATTGTGTAGTTTATTGAACATGGTACAGCCATTACTCTTCTAATAGTTCTACCATCGAAACTTACTGTCATGTAGTTTGGCTGTATTTGATATGTTATGTATGGTCCAATTATCTTTCTAACTTCCACAAATCTACATATGAAGTGTGTGAATGTGTAGTTGTCTGGATAACCTGCAATTCTTGCCATCCATATACTCTTATCAAAATCACCGCCAACCAGTGGTATTCCAATACATATTGGCATTCCATTACTTGTGAGTGAGTATACTGTAAATGGTTGATATATGAGCATGTAGTTTGGCCTACCTAGAAGTCTCAATAGTTTATCTATCTCTGTTCTATCTGTAATGTTTGTTAAGAATAGTTTTGCAATAGTTGCAATCTGTGTACCATTTACTGTTGAGTTATCTGCAATACTTGTCCTATTAGCAACTACAGATATGAGATATCCATAATCCCACCAGCTCACAACTGTTGCATTTGGAGGTGTTTTGAATTGTAACCATTCAAGTGCAGGCATCCAAGATCCTTGTTCAAGTGTTGGTAATGCAAGTGGTATTGTTGTTGTCGATATTATAGATATTGTTAAGAGTATTGCAATTATTGACAATATTGTTAATGATATTGTCGTTAAGTGTCTCAATTTTAATGCAAGCGCTATCGAGTATATTGATGCTGGTATTATTATCATACATATTGAAAATGCTGTATAGTACATAGATGCTAGAAAGTACATTCCAAATATTGTTCCAATTATCATTAATATTGATGTTAATGATGGTTCTACAATAAATAATATCAACGATATAGCTGCTAGTACAACACCAAGACTAAACATTGGCATTATACTGTTAGCTGGAACGTATTGATGTTCTGCTACACTACTCACAAGTGCTTTTCTTAGTGGTGGTGCAAGTATTGCGAGGTATCTACCTGATACTGCTATCAACTTTAGCTTTATTAATCCTATTGATGCAAGTATGAAGCATGCAATTAGTATTACTACACTTATCGCAAATATGTATTTGAATACTCTTCTTATAGATGTTATATATTTTGAGAAGGATTTATATACTATAAATACGAATAGTGTAAAGCCAAGTGCTATAAGTGGTATAAATCCTTTACCTCCAAAGACTACTGCAGTTCCATATCTAGGTGTTAGTAGTGTAAATGTTGTAAATCCAACATATGCTGCTAAGTATGTTGTAAATAGTCTACCTGGCTCTATCTTCTCAGGATTTACATATAGTGAGTATAGTGCTGCAAATATTGCTGTTAATCCATATATGTTGAATAGGTAGAAATATCCACCCCATAACCATACTGTGAAGCCGTTAACTATTGCTGATAGTATTAGGAAGAGTATTCTCTGCCATCCTCTCCTTATGTATGATTCTAAGAAGAGTGCTATTCCTAGAGGTGCGAAGAATTGGTAAAATGCTACATCATCAAACCATCCTGCATAGCTTCTAATTGTGTATAGTGTTGTTATACTTACCCATGCTGCTGCTAAGAGAGCACACCACTTCCTAATCTCTGGTGGACATATTCTCCATACTAGATATGCTACTGATAGTACTGCAAGTGCATTAATTATGCTTGGAACTACAACTACTGTCTGTAGAAGTGTTAATCCAATCTTCTTACCTATAAGAACGTAGGCTAACGCGCCTATGAGCGATACTCCTGGACTTAATATCTTAGCCCAATCAATACCCCATGGATGCCAGAATTTTGTAAATATTGTATATCCATGAACTATCTTAATACTATAGCTGTACAATGCTGTTGTTGGAATATACTTTGCTAAACCACCAGTAATCCACCATAGAAGTCCATTACCAACACCAACATCTACTAAAAATTTTGCAAGGTAGTACCTTATGAATGGGTCGTAAGCTGCTAAATGCCATCCGAAGTATAGTGCTTGTAGTAGTCTTACATATATTGCCAATACTGTGAATGTGTATAATGTTACTGGTATGAGTATTATTGTCAATATTTTTAATATCTTGTCTATATCTATCCAATATTCAGAACTACTCTTTCCTACGTTTGATTTCATGTATTGGTCTTATAGTGAAGTTTTGACTAACTTTTTCAAGTTTACTTAAACAGCATGGACATCTATAATCCCATCTTCTCAACACATCATCAATACTCTTCAACTCCCTACCATAATACAGGATGAAGCCGCAAGAATCACATTCAATACAGATAGGCATGTGTATAATACCTCTCTTAGCATTTTAAAGATGCTACTTACAGGGTAACTCTAATACCATCATCTATAGATAATGCATATACTACAGCATCTAGCTCATCGCTCGATATCTTACAACCTCTCCTTCTTCTATTATATATACTCCTCCTATACTTTGTATATTCCTCATCAACAATGTATATAGGTACGTCTTTTCCAAGAGATAGAATTGTCTCAATATTCTTAATATCTTTAAACTTTCTACTTGACTTAACGCCAATACATACTCTAAGATTTATATTATCAATATTTGAGAGTAGTTGTATAAGTTTTACAATTTTTAAAGTTGTCAATTTTGTATGTATTGTAGGATAGTTACAGTGAAGTATTGCAACACCTGAAACTTCATCTCCAGGATCTATACCAATAACAACATCATTACATTCTAATAATTCTGATATAATTTTTACAAGCTTGTTAATTATGTATACTATATCTGTTTCAGAATCTATAACATATCTGCTAGGTACATATCTACTAAATACATTGTCTACGAGTAGATTTTCAATATATTTATCGTCTAGTGTTTCTAAGAATTTTATAGATATGACATCTTCAAATAGTAGACTTCTTATTAAGTCATATATCTTTCTACGTCCTATGTAGTAAATTGTTTTACGAACCACTCATGTAGTATTTTTCTTTGAGAGTTTTAAATTTAATTTCACCTCTAATTATCTTCTCTACCCATGGTACATCTACAGTATCTATTCTCCATCTTTGTTTAACTACACTCTCTTCTACTGGTATTTCTATCCCGCATATGTATGCTAGTGCTCCTGTGTATGCTATCATTGCTCCATTATCTCCAGCATATTCATTTGTTACAAATCCAACTTCAATTTTGTACTCTTTTGCAATTTCTCTATATATTTCTTGAAGTCTTAAACTTCTAGCAACACCACCTGTAACTAGTAGTTGTTTCTTTCCTGTTGCTGCTATAGCTCTCTCAGTTACTTCTGCAAGCATGTAGTATGCTGTCTCTACTATGCTTAGAGCTACATCTTCAATTGATATATCTCTAATATTGCCTTTCTCAATCTCATCTACAAGCTGTAATGCTCTTGATAAAAGTCCTGAGAATGATAAGTCTTGACCTATGACAGTGTATGGTAGTTCTACAAATCTCCTACCTCTCTTTGCAAGTTCTTCAACTTTTGGAACTCCTGGCAGTGAGAAGCCTAACCTCCTTGCAAATATGTCAAGACAATTTCCTATAGATATGTCTAATGTTTCTCCAAATACTCTATACCTACCTTCACTATATGCAAGTATCATTGTGTGACCACCAGATATCAATACTACTAGTGGATCTCTAAATCCTGTTACTAGTTTTGCAATTTCTATATGTGCAATACCGTGATGAACAGGTACTAGAGGTTTTCTATATTTAACAGCTAATGCTCTAGCTATTGTAGCACCAACTCTAAGTACAGGTCCAAGACCAGGACCTTGAGAGAATGCTATTGCATCTACCTTATCTATAGTTATGTTAGCCTTCTCAAGAGCTTTCTTAAGTACTTGATGTGCAACTTTTACATGATGTTCAGCTACATCTCTAGGATGCATTCCTGTACCTGGTGGCGGTGTGTATATGTCATTTACATTTGCAAGTATATCACCTTCATCAGTTGCAATACCAACACCAAATGTGTGTGCTGTAGATTCTATACCTAGTACAATCACCATTCTACATCAACAATATCGGACAAGTTATTTAGCAATGTTCTAATAGTCTTATCATGATTTTGAAATGCAAAAATCTTCAAAATATTATAACCTTGAGAAATTATTAGAAAACCACCCTCAAAATATGGTCTATACGTTGTAACGTACGAACGAACATCTCTAGGTATATGATATAGAACATTTATAGCATTAGGCTTAGCCCAAAATATTGGAGATAGATAATACATTTTTGGAAATCTAATAACAACATCGCAAACCTTGTAATCTATATAGTTTAAATCATTATTAAGTAGTACAGCTCTACATTTAAAAACATTCTCAATCTTCTCAACTATTCTAGATATGACTTTATCAATTATAATTTTAACTATCAAATCTAGCGATAGTGGATTTACAAAACCATTATAATATACATAGTCTATCTCTCTAATATCTTTTAAAACATCTTGAACTCTACATTTATGAAATAGTTGAAATTGATCTATAGTTCCTGTACACATGCTGTACATAGCTGCTAAAACTTCTAAATTAGACACATTCTCATCAATAAACTTGCTAAGTTGTTTTAATATATCATCATCATTTGGTAATTTAAATATTTTCAATAAGATTTTATGTAGTATTTCAAGGTATTTATTAGTCCAAGAATATTCTTCACATCTATGAGCTCTATCACACATGTATATTAGATATTTCTGCAATGTTATTAGGACTTTAAATTCAATATTTACATTTTCAGGTTTTTCAACACATCTAATATAGTCACTAATACCGTAGAGACTAAACTTTCCATATCTCTTAATGAAGTCTGATGTATATGCTAGAATTTTTGCTTCTTCAAAATTTATATCTCTTAACAATGTTATCAACATCTCTATTGGATCTATATTTGATAGTCTTACTATATTTTCAATAGACTCTTTCTCATATCTTCTAAACTTCTTATCTATTATTGATACATACTCTCCAAATTCATCAATTATTATGTTGTATTTTCTCAATAATTCTAGATCTATGTTAAATATCTTCACAATGTCATATCTCGTATATCCTGCAAGCCACGCTGCCAGTGCTGATATCAGTTTTGGATTTTCAATTAGTATATTCCTAAGTATTGTATACATCTCTTCTCCTAGCCTATTAATGTTCTTGATATCTCAACATTTAGTATTGGTGTATCGTCTTCTAATTTGTGTATTGTTATTCTAATTTTTGATTTATCAATATCAACTATTGCATATGTTGGTGGATATCCCTTTTTATCACTCTTCTTTAAATGTCCTGGATTTAGTATTATCTTTCTACCATCAATAACTACTTTAGGTATGTGTGTATGTCCGTGAAATAGCATATTTATGTCTGTATTTTTCAACTTCTCTAATGGATCTTCCTCTTCTGGAGGATCATTTTGATGTTTTGTTTCTGTATGTGATAGCAGTATTTTCAATCCTTCAACATTTATTACCATTCTTCTAACAGTGTCGGGATTCTTGTAATGTGGCTCGTATACTCCTGGTACTACGTATAGTGGTTTTCCAAGATTTTTCAATGGTTCAGCGTCTGGAGAATCATCTCCAAGATGTATTACGATGTCTATATCTCTACCTTTAAATTTTTCAACAATCTTATTCACATTATCTAACTCTCCATGTGTGTCTGATACTACTAGTATCTTCATACTGTTATACTTATGGATAGTGTGTGAAATTTAAGTAGTATAAGGTTTACATTGGTCTAGACTTCTCAATATATTTTCAATGTCCTGTATTGTGATTTCAGGCCAATACTTCTTGAGAAATACTAGTCTAGAACCTGAGATGTATGGTAGTAGGAAATTACTAACTCTCTCTTCACCTCCAGTACGTATAACTATGTCAGGTTTTGGAGTATCACTCATATACATATATTCTCTATAATCAACATTCTTATTCACTATTTTAGATATTACATACTCTATACCTAGCTCTCTAATCTTTCTAACTAGCATATGTGCAATTTCTAGAAATCCACTATATGCAACTGCTAGATTCACAATACATCTAGTATTTAGTGAAGTTGATTTTTCTGTCTCCTCAATTTCTCTAACAACATCTTTAGGAAGTATATCTCTAATACCTATAACTCTAACTCTAATACCTTTCCTATATGTCTTCTCATCATTTCTAATTTTTCTCAACTCTCTTATAAGTAGAGTGTATATTAGTTCAAGCTCTTCTCTACTTCTATTTAAAACATTTTCTAGCGATAATATGTAGAATGTTACATACTTGGCAACTCCTGTAGATGATATGTAATCAACAATCTCATGTATTTTAGATACACCAACTTCATATGCCTCAAATATTGATACACCTCTACTCCTAGCCCATCTTCTATTTCCATCAGGTATAAATGCTATATGATTAATCACTCTACAACATCAACAACACTTAAGAACATGTTTAAATATGTTACACTAAATACCTCGTCAATGTCTGTAGTAGAGAGTATTGTTGATGAGATTAAGAAGTGGATTGATAAGAAGTTAGAATTATTTCCACTCATTGTAGGATTTATATATTCTATGAACATAGACCCAATAGTAATACACGTATCTGAAAGGATGAAAGATGTAGATGTTCTAGAATTAAAACAATCATTATCAAATATTAGGAGAGTACTATACTCAAGCTCGATTGAAGATGTTGAAAATCCTGTTATTAGAGATGTTCTTCAGATAGATAGGTATAAGTCAGATATTTGTAGTAGAATACAGTCTATGTATTGTGATAGGTATGTACAGTTTTTAAGAGAATTTGAGAGGAGTGTAGATATTAAGAATATTCAAAAACTTGCTATAGTTTTAAGAGTTTGTGAAAAACAGAAACTTCTAAATGATTCTATTATTAGAGTTAGTATGAGAAGTGATATTTTGAAAGGTTGGATTATGGGTGTTGTAGATTCTTTAAGAGATCTTGGATATAGTGTAGATTCTAAAGCTATTGAAGATGTTCTAAATCTCACTATTAAAGATGTTGTTGATAGGAGTCTACCTATAGGTTATGCATCTCTAAATGTGTTAATTATACCTGCATGTCTTGAAGATTATTGTAACTACATTATCTCTGAGTATGGTAATGTTAGAAGGATATTTTCAATCACTTGATTGTTAAATCTTTCAATCTTTCTAAGAGTTCTATATTTGTCTTCTCTACAGCTTTTGCTAATAGTTTTGCTGTATTTATTAGATCTTCTAGATCTAGTGTTTCTACTCCTGAGTGTATGTATCTTGTAGGTATTGCTACACCACCTGCTGGTATTCCTTCTCTTCTAAATGCTATTGCTGTTGCATCTGTTGTTCCTCCTAGAAGTATCTCTAGTTGATATGGTATTTTCTCTTCTTCTGCAACTTTTATGAGGAATTCTCTAACAACTCTATGTGCTATGAACATTCCTATTCTACCGCCATCCATATACTTTATTGCAGGTCCTGAACCTAGCTTTATTGTATGTTCTCTTTCTGGAATTCCAGGAACGTCTAATGCTAGTGTTGTATCTACAGCAATTGCATATGTTGGATATACCTTCTCTGCTGCTATACCAGCACCTCTGAGACCAATCTCTTCCTGTACTGTAGCTACTGCGTATAGTGTAGGTTCTATATCTACTCTATCTAGCATCTTTAATGTGAGTATTAGTGATGCTAAGCCAGCTCTATTGTCAAGTGCTTTACCTGTTACACATTTTTTACCAATCTTCTCAAGTTCTCTATATATCACAGCTACACATCCTGGCTTTATTCCAAGTTCTTCAACTTCTTCTCTAGATTTTACACCTACATCAATATACATGTCCTTAATCTCTGGAAGTTTTCTCTCCTCACCTGGCGGTGTTGCGTGTGGTGGTCTAACACCTATAACTCCAAGTATCTTTTCACCTCTTACATTCTTTATTAATACTCTTTGAGATATTAGTGATTGTTCTGTCCATCCTCCAATTGGTCTAAATCTTAGAAATCCATTTTTCTCAATCTTATCAATCATTAGTCCAATCTCATCCATATGTGCTGCAATCATAACCTTCTCATCAGTCTTTCCATTTTTAATACCGTAGACGTTTCCCCACTTATCAACTATAACCTTATTACAATACTTTTCAAATTCTTCAATAACTATCTGTCTAACCTCATCTTCATGACCTGATGGTCCAAATGCGTCTGATAGCTTTTTGAGTAGTTGAAATGCCTCATCTATACTTATCACGTTGGTGTAATGTATAAGATGTGCTATTTAACCTATACTGTCGATAGGTGTGACAGTACAGATTGGTCTTGTAGGTAAGCCAAATGTTGGTAAATCAACATTTTTCGCAGCTGCAACTATGATAGATGTGAAGATTGCACCATACCCATTCACGACAATTGAGCCTAATGTAGGTATTGCATATGTTAGAATTCCATGTGTATGTAGAGAGTTTGGTGTAAAAGATAATCCTAGAAATTCAATATGTATTGAAGGTAACAGATTCATACCTGTAGAACTTGTAGACATTGCAGGACTTGTACCAGGTGCATGGCAAGGTAGAGGTCTAGGTAATCAATTTCTAGACCATGTTAGAAGAGCATCAGTACTCATACATGTTGTAGATGCTGCAGGTGCAACAGATGAAGAAGGTAGACCAGTTAAACCAGGCACTAGAGATCCTATTGAAGATGTTGAATTTCTAGAAAATGAAATTGTTATGTGGATGTTTCAAATATTGAAAAAAGATTGGGATAGAATTGTTAGAATGGTTGAATATGCGAAAAAAGATGTTAGAACAGTACTTCTAGATAGATTGAGTGGTCTTGGAGTTGAGGAAAAACATATTGTAAAAGCTCTACAGGAGCTTAATCTAGATAAGAAAAATATATCAAACTGGTCTGAAGATGATTTAAAACAATTTGTAAAACTTATTAGAGAACTTACAAAACCTATAGTAATATCTGCAAATAAGGTAGATATACCAGAGGCTGAGGATAATGTCAAGAGAATGATGAGAGAGTTAAAGAATTGTAGAGTAGTTCCAACATGTGCAGAAGCTGAACTTGCATTAAGGAAAGCTTCTCAGAAGGGGTTAGTGAAGTACATACCTGGAGATTCTGATTTTGAAATTGTTGATGAATCTAAACTAAGACCTGAACAGAAGAAAGCTCTTGAAAAGATTAGAGATATCATGAAGAAGTGGAATGGTACAGGTGTTGTACAGTGTTTAAATACTGCAATATTTGATGTCTTAAAGATGGTAGCTGTATTTCCAGTAGCTGATGATAAGAAGTTGACAGATACTGAAGGTAATGTTCTACCTGACGTATATCTAATGCCTCAAGATTCAACAATACTAGATTTAGCAAGGAAAATACATAGTGAGATAGCTGAAAAAGCAATATGTGCTATAGATGTTAGAACAGGTAGGAAGTTGAGTATGGATGCAAAACTTCAACATAGAATGGTAATTAGGATTGTTACTAGAAGATGAGAATTATTACACAACTATAAACTGTATACCACGTGCCTCAAAGTATCTCTTCAATACATCAATAACACCACTACGAGCTAGTAGAGATGTTACAAATTCTAACCTTTTACCATCTTTAAACCAAATTTCAACAATCCCCTTCTCTAAATTTAAGATTATCATTGTAATATTATCTAAATTTATCTTAAAATTTCTAATACGAATACAGTCAATTGTAATATATCCACATAAGACATATTGAATATATGCTAACACTACTATAGGTATAAAACATAGAAGTGATACAAGTAGTATATATACGTACACTGGCATGTATAGTTGTAGTGGTGTGAGAATATTTACAATAATTATTAAGATTATTGTTATTATGAGTGTAAGTTTAGCTTTATCTAAAGTCTTCTTATCAGGACATACATTAATCCTATAGAATAATCTCATAAATGAGTTCTTAATTGAATTAACTCTACCTGACATATTGTACATGCTGACTTATCAGTGCCATAGGTCTAGCATCTTTATTATCTTTACTGTAGTGAATATCTAATTACTAGCTGTGCTTTTCCTTTAGAACCTTTTATATCTAGTATTGTTACTTGTCCAGATTCTATAAGTCTCATTGTTATGGGTAGTTTCAACTCCTTCAATTTTGCTTTAAGTCTTCCTTTTACAGGTTTTGGAAGTTTCAATTCTTCATCAATCCTATTTGTAAGTTCTTCATATATCTTATCGTCATCTATATTTCCAAGTTCAATCTCTACAAGATCTTCATCACTACTCCACCTCTCATACATGTATACTGTCGAGCTATTCTCATCTCTCACAATGTATATTGTGTGACCTCTAATATCTACAAGTGCTAATACCTTACCTGGAATTTCACTACTCATACATATTAGATATGTGTGTCATGATTTAAATAGGGATGTAGTTCTACTTTTCAAGTGTTGAGAAATCTTATTGACCTGTTCAGAATCTTAATATCAAAAATTTTGAAGAAACCAGTAGCTTTATGTGATATAGGTGATGTAGATGGTATTGCTAGTGCTGCAATATTCTTAAGAAAGTATCCAAATGCAACAATCATACTTAGAGCACCAGCACAAGTCTCTAAGTCTAGAATTTTGAGATTATTTACATGGGACTTCATAGCTGATTTACCATGTCCTCCTGGTAGTAGAGTTAAGATGCGTGCTGATCATCATAGAACTAATCAACCATGTGCAGAGGTTGAATGTTATGATCCAGATGCTCCATGTTCAGCAATACTTACAGCAAAGTTGCTAGGTCTTGAAAATGATGAACATGTTAAGAAGATAGTATCTATAGCAATTGAGACAGATACAGCAAATATAACGTCTAGAGAAGCTAAGATGTTAGATCTAGCTGTTAGATATTCAGGATATAGAACAAAGTTGAAGATAATTAAAATGTTAGCTTGGAGAGAAAGTATTGATGATATATTTAACGACTACGAAATTTCAGAAGCAATTAGAAGAGGATTAGAAGCTGAAGCATTGATAGATACTATAGTTAAGCAACTACCTAGTAGAGAAGTATTAACAATATATTTTCCAAAATCTAAAAACTTCAAAATATCTTATAGACAGTTAAGTATAAAAATACAAAAGGAGAAAGGTGTCAAATTTATAAATATACTAGTTAGAAAAGGTTTTAGAACATTTAGACTATACTGTGGAGCTGATAAAGAAAGTATTTACGACTGTACACCAATTGCTAAAAGACTTGGAGGTGGTGGTCATAAATTTGCTGCAGGTGCTCAATATAAAGTTTCAATATTTAAACCAAGCACAGGTCTTGAAATATTTTTAAAATGTCTAAAAGATATCTTAAAAGTTGATAAATTAGAACTGTATGTCGTTAAGAGTAGTTCAGAGATTGTTAGATTAGAAGTTTAGACTTTCTGTGATGGTACCATGAATAGTCTTGGTTTTACAACCTCCTTCATGTAGTCTATCAATCCAGCTGCCTCTAATGCCTTTAAAACTTCTTCATCACTAGCACCTTTAGGAATGTTTATCTTATGTTCTGTAGGTTCTATATGCCTAATATTCACTCTTCTCCTCTTAACACCTGTAAGTGATTTAGGACCTGTTATTAGTACGAAGTTTTGATCGATTATATCTACTATCACACATTTCCTACCTGCCTCTCTTCCAGCAATTTTAACACATATTCTACCTACATCGAATACTCGTGGCATTGTCTCTTCACATGTTATTTTTTGGGTATTTTAAAGATTGCTACTTTACCTTTCTCTTAACTACCTTATCTATAAATGTTTTTAAAATTTCTAAAACATCTTCTACTCCTAGATAGGTGGTGTCTAGAACTATGTCAAATACTGATAAGTCTTTAATATCTATTCCATATATCTTTAAATATCTTCTTCTATTATTCTCTTCTCTAAACTTAATTTCTCTTAATGCATCTTCTATAGATCTACCTTCTCTTTCTGCTAATCTTCTAGCTCTAGTGTTGATATCTGCTTTTAGGAAGATCTTTATATCTGCAATATCTTTAAGTATCCATCCTGCTAGATGACCTTCAATAACTACGTTACCCTTCTTTGCTTCTTCTATAGCCATTGAGTCTATCTGCTTATCTATAGTTTCGTCATTTTCTGCAATTTTATGAAATTCTATGAATGGTATTCCTCTCATCTCTGCTAATTTTCTAAATAACATTCCATTAGAAACATATCTCAAGTTGTATATTTCTGCAAGTTTTCTTGCTATTGTTGTTTTTCCACTTGCAGGTTCTCCACTTACAGCTATTACTACCATTATGATCTTAGTCTAATTGCAAGTTTTAATCCTAGTCTTAGACATTCATGACATACATAGCCTCCATATGGTCTTGATACAGATCTTACTGGTTCATGATCTGTCTTGATTCTCTTCTCATCCATTCCTTGTAGAACTCTACCACATATTGCACATCTTGGTGGATTTCTAAATCTCTTCTCGTAGTGAACCTTCAATTCTCCTCCAGGTGTTCTGATCTTGATTCTCCTTAATGATCTTGTTCTATATGCTGGTCTAACCATGCTTCATGTGTATGAGATTGTGGGTGTTATAAGTTTTTATCTTTAGAATATTGTCTATATCTTTGAATTATCTGTGTAAATCTTGATCTTAATGTTTCAAAATCTACAAATTCTGATCTTCTAACTTTATCATGATTAAAACACACACCTTCAATTTCTAGCAATTTCCTCTTTATATGTATCTTCTGTGGTGTATATCCACCAATATCTCCACTACTTCTAACAACTCTATGACATGGAACAATTACAGGATATGGATTTAGTGATAGTAATCTACCAACAACTCTTGGACTTGTACCTAGTAGATCTGCAATTTGTCTGTATGATGCTACTCTACCTCTAGGTATTGCCATTATAGACATGAGTACTAGTCCTTTAAATCCGTTAGGTATGTTTAAGTATGGTAGTAGTTCTATAGGTTCTGCATGTCCATAAACTACTTCACGTGCTAATTTTACAATTTTTGAAATATTATCATTATCAATATCTTCATCACTAGACTGTTCAAGATTTTGTAAAGAATCTTCAACTATAGATGTTGATATGATCTTACAACCTTGACAAATATCTAAGCGTAGTAGTGCTATATCGTATAGCGGTATATACACTATGCACTTCATTACCGTTAAGATAAGGCTTCTAGGAGTGTTAAAATACCTAGTCTCTAAGAACAGAGATGAGATTATTCTGAAAGTTAGAAAATGTTCAACCATTAGAGATGTTATAGAGCAGATATATTTTGAAAGTCCTGAACTTTATAGAAGAATTTGGAATAGAGATAAGCATGATCTAATGCCTGATATCGTAATATTTCTAAATGATGTAGATATTAGGTTGTTAAAATATCTAGATACTGAGATATGTGAAGATTCTACAATAGTAATATTAGCATATATTCACGGTGGTTAACTATGGGTACTGTACTAGTGACTGTAGATGCATTTCAAGAGAAGAAATATGCTAGTGAGATTACAGATCTACTCCTTATTAGAGGTGTAAAATCTACATATCAGATATTTGATAAGTATCCTGGAGTTATAGTGTTTAGAAGTGATGAAGTTAACTCTATAGATCTTTCAAAAATTATGCTATCTATAGCTCATGTTAGAAGAATTGTTAAATCTGTAGTACCTCTAGTATGGTCTAGTTATGGAGAGTTTAGAAGTTATGAAGATATTGCAGTGTTAATAATTGAGGATTTTCTACCTAGAATTGATATTGAAATGTTTAATTCTAAGAAGGTTGTTGTTAGATGTAGATTTAGAGGTTTGAAAGGTGAGCATAGAGTTGAGATGATTGTTGGTGCATATCTTAAACGTCTTGTTAATTTTAAAGTTAGTTTTGAAGATCCTGATTATCTAATACTTATTGAGCAGGTTGGGGAGTTGTGTGGTGTATATGTGGGACATCCTGATAAGAACATACTTATGTATAGACCGTACACATGTTAGTAATCGAAACTTTCGGTTTGGTGTAGGAAAATTTTCAACAGTAAACGTAAACTAATTAAATACGAGTCTAGGCTAGAGATATTGTGAAGATCTTCAAAAACGAGAAAGCTCTTAGACCAGAGTACATGCCTGAACAACTTCCATTCAGAGAGAATCATCTTAAGAGACTTCAACTATACTTTTCACAATTTATAGAAGAGCCAGGAAGTATATGTCCTAAAGTCGTCTTGATAGGTAAGGCAGGTACTGGAAAGACAGTAACAGCTAGAAAGTTTGGTGAATATGTTAATCAGGTTGGTGAAGCTAGAAGATTGAAGTATGTACATGTATACTGCTACTCAAAGAGAACACTCTTCGCAGTTTTGAAAGATATTGCACAACAGTTGAATATTGCTATACCTAGAAGAGGACTATCTGTGAGTGATCTCATGCAGGTGTTATTAGAGAGTATGAATGATAGAGATCTATATGCCATAGTTACTCTAGACGATGTATTTCATCTAACAGATGTTGTTGAAGAAGAGCAGTTGAGTGATTTTATAAAGTTTAGTGAAGAGATGTACTACAAGACTGGTAAGTATAGGATTGGTATGATTCTTGTTAGTCAAGATCCAAGATTTATGGAGAGATTAGACAAGTCTGCACGTAGTCTTCTTGGAAATGTTAAGATCGAGTTTGAGCCATATACTAAAGAGCAGATATATGTAATTTTAGAGCAGAGAGCTAAGATTGCGTTGAGAGAAGGCACGTATAGTGAAGATATTTTAGAGATGATTGCTGATGTTGCAGGTACAGATGAGGAGAAGGGTGCTGAAGGTCATAGAGGTGATGCAAGATTTGCACTTGATGTACTATGGCAAGCTGCTAAACTTGCAGAGCTTGAAGGTGCTGATAAGATAAATCCAGAACATGTTCGTGAAGCATTGAAACATTCTGTACCTGGGATTCCTGTTGAGTATCTTGAAGGATTGGCATTACATAAGAAGCTATTCTTACTAGCTATTGTTAAAGCTTTGAAGAGTAGGAGAAATCAAGCATATGTACCATTTGGATATGTTGAAGAGACTTACAATATGATATGTGAACAGTATGGTGAGAGACCTAGAAAACATACACAGCTGTGGGAATATCTTAAAGAGTTGAAGAAGTTGGGTATTGTTGAGACTAGACTTTCAGGTAAGGGTATGAGAGGTAGAACAACGTTAATATCACTATCTAGAGAGATCAGTATTTCAATACCTGCAGAACCTCTAGAAGGTCTTGAAAGACTTCTAGAAGAACTTATTAAGAGGGAGATATCATGAGAGAGGTTAGACAATTATCTATTGAGGAATTACTCTCATCTAAGACTAGGTTAAAGATTCTAAAGGTTCTCCTAGAGTTGAAAGAGGTCAACATTACTAAACTTACAAGACTTACAGAATTGAATCATAAGGTTGTTCAATACCATCTTGAAATATTGAAGAGATATGGCTTAATTGAAGAGAAGCAGATTGGACGTATCAGAATTGTTAAACTTAGAGAGAAGGATCCTAAGGTTGAGAAGATATGTATGCTATTTAGAGAACTTGAACAACTTATTAAAGAAGATAGTTGTGTAGAATAGTTCTACTATAGGTAGCAATACATAATAGTCTCCACATAGTATATGGTCTAGGTATAGGATTCATGGGAACATTAATACAGGCTGCAAGATCAGGAAGTGTTACAGAGGAGATGAAGATTGTTGCTAAGGAGGAGGGTGTTAGTCCTGAAAAGATTAGAGATAGAATTGCTACAGGTCGTGTAATAATTATTAGAAATGTTTCTCATGAAGGTGTTAGACCTAGAGGTGTTGGTCTTGGACTTACAACAAAGGTTAACGTTAATGTTGGAACTAGTTCGAGAGTGTGTAATTTAGATATGGAGCGTGAAAAAGTTAGGATTGCTGTTAAGTATGGTGCAGATACTATAATGGACTTGTCTACAGGTGGTGATCTCGACTTTATTCGTAGAGAACTTATGAAAGAGGCTTCAGGAATACCTTTCGGAACAGTACCAACATATCAAACATTTATTGAAGCATATAGAAAGTATGGTTCTGGAATTGAGTTTACCGTTGATGATCTCTTGAATACTATTGAGAGACATTTGAAAGATGGTGTAGATTTTATGACAATACATGCAGGTGTTACACGTGAGATAGCTTTAAAACTTGCAGAATCTGAAAGAGTTATACCTATAGTTAGTAGAGGTGGTGAGTTTATAGTTGCATGGATGCTTCATCATGAGAGGGAGAATCCACTGTATGAATATTTTGACTATATACTTGAACTATTTGCACAGTATGATGCAACTATAAGTCTTGGAGATGCATTAAGACCTGGATGTATAGATGATGCACATGACGAATTTCAAATATATGAACTACTCACAGTTGCTAGACTTGTAAAGAGAGCAAGACAGAGAGGTGTTCAAGTCATGGTTGAAGGTCCTGGACATATACCTCTAAATGAGATCGTGTGGGATGTTAAGTTGATGAAGAAGGTTACTAAAGGTGCACCATACTACGTACTTGGACCACTACCAACAGATGTAGCTGCACCATATGACCATATTGCTGCAGCTGTTGGTTCAGCATTGGCAGCAGCTGCAGGTGCTGACTTACTATGCTATTTAACACCTGCAGAACATCTAAGTTTACCAACACCTGAACAGGTTAAGGAAGGTTTAATTGCGAGTAAGATTGCTGCACATATAGCAGATATTGTTAAGCTTGGTAGAAGAGTTTCTTGGAAAGATTTTGAAATTAGTAAGCTTAGATCTGAGTTAAAATTGAAAGATACTGTAAAGTATACTCTATTTCCTGAAGAAGCTGAGAAAGTATTAACACAATTTGGAAAAGTTGAAGAGGGTCCATGTACAATGTGTGGTCAATATTGTCCAATACTACACTTCATACTTATTAAAAGACAGAAGAGGTTGAAATAGTCAGACCTAAAGCATCTCATCAGATATGTCAGTAGTGGTCGGGCTCATCATAATACTATAATCAACATGTGTAAGTAGAATATAGAGTTTATAAGTGATGAGCCGTCCAATGTCTGAGTATTGATGAACTTCCCTGCGGACTGAGTATTGTTTATGGTAGTTTTTTCAGTATTTCGTTTATGTTTTCTATTTCTTTGTCTGTTCCGTGTTCTTGTATTGCTTCTATGTATCCTGCCTCTCTACATTTTCTACATTGTTCCTCATTTTCATATCCATATTCTAGACATCTTCCAAATATTACGCATCTAGGTCCTGTAAATTTTGAAAGTTCTGGAAATATCTCTACAAGTTTCATATACATCCTAATTGCTATATACCTAATCTCTGGCTGTGCACGTCTACACATTCTCAATGGTATGAAAACTTCAGTAATCTCTCTAAGATTCATCTTTACAAATATTCTACTAAGTGCACAGTTTGGAATTATGTATCTATAGATCTGTTTCTCATCTTCACCAAATCTTCTACACTTCTCTACAAGCTTCATATATGTTTCATGTATCTCCAATATCTTTCTAACAATATTCTCATCTTTGAGTAGTGATCTCGGTAGTAGGTATCCAGATACTAGACAATATCTCTGACTTTCCTGCCAATATGATGCAATTCTATGACGTACAAGTTCGTGAGTAACTACACGACTACACTCTATAAACCATAGAGTATCTATAAACTCAAGTACAGAACTATGCCTCCTCCTCAATATCTCTCTAATAATCTTGAGATCTCTATCTGAAAGTTCAACATCCTCCAAATACTCTCTAGAATAGTCAACACGCCTATACACAACATTAAACATCTTAGAAATACACGCCAAACTACCACAAACCCTACACAACTCCACACGAGGAGATGACACAATTGTCACATTAGACTTCATGGATAGTTCCTGTGTACTCGTCTTCATGGTCATGTACTGCATAATACTATAAATACTTTGCAGTAGTAAGCTTGTCCTTATATACTGCAGTGATGTTATACATATTATGGAGTTTCTAAGATTACCACCTCGAATTAAGGTTCTTGAAGCATTGTCTGCAGTGTATGGAGATAGAGTTAGACCTATAGATGAGTATAGATGTGAAGTAGTTTCATCAGATAAGTCTAGAATATATCACGTATATGTTGATCTATCTAGAAGAGTTGCATATAGCGATGATAATGGTACAATGCTTAGAGGATATGTTGGCTATCCAATAATAAGCTTCTTAATGTATAGAAATGTCTTACCAAAATTTGAAGATGTTGGAAAAATTTTAAGAGATTTTCCTTGGAGAGCTATGAATGAGAAGTATAAGAAGTATGAACTTGTAATGAATGAAGTTTATAAAATATTACAAACTAATGGCATATCTAGGAGTAGTGTTGATAAGTATATTAACGATGTGTTGAGTAAATTAAAGAATTTGAAGTTAAGAAAGTTACCACATAAGCCAATCTAGACCACTCTCAATTCTAGCTTTCATTAAGATCTCTTTATACTTCTCTCTAATACTTTCAATCCTCTCACGTGCCTTCTTAATACTTGTAAACTCACTATAGAGTATCATATCGAAGAAAAATCTAGACGGTATACAAGCATCAAGACATCTTAGACAGGATATACATCTATCCTTATCAACTCTAAATGGAATATCAATACAGTCAACAGGACAGTTATATATACAGTGACTACAGGATGTGCAGGATAGAGACATAAAAACTACCTTACAGACATTTATAATATTTTCAACATTTTCAGAACATGCATATACAAATCCTCTTGAAATATCTATACTCAAATTAACATCAAGTACATATATATTCAAGATATTATCATTAAGATAAATCTTTAAGTCTTGTTTAAATATTGTAGATAGGTTATTTAGAAGAATCTTAACATCATTATTAACGATTGGGATTTTCAATAAAACCTTCAAAGGTTTTACATTCTTCTCTATATTAACAATCTCTACATAGTTTAAAGATTTTAATTGACATGTATATGGATCATATATCTTAATTCCTAACTTTCCAGATATGTATTGCGTATCTGTATGTAACATGAAGAATCTCCATAAATGTACACTATATGCCTTATCTAGATCTTTCTCATCTCTTACAATACTTTTCAAAAGTTTATATATGTATGGTTTCCAATATTGAAAATCTTCATTATATTTTTCTTCACAAATCTTTATCTCTAGGCAAGATTTGAATGGACATATTATACAGCTTAGCCTCTCAATACCATTCATATAGTCTATAAATAGTCTAATCTTCTCTCTATACCATATGTATAGATATTCTAACAATTTTGGAAATTTATAACATACAGCATGTGTCAGAAGTCCAGCTTCAGAATCTATGTATGTTGCTGGTCTTATACTTCTCTTAATTGTTTCAGATTTTCTACTACCTACATAACTTACAATATTTTGAAATCCGTAGAGTTCTTTTACATATTTCAATATGTTTACAAATTTTAGAAGTGGTGTACACCATCTAAATCCTCTACTTGGCATATTTAATATTTTTAAATATTTTTCAATAAAACTCCACTTAGTTAGTATTCTATTTATCTTTACTCCAACTTTAGACTCTACATAATCTATATAGTCTTGTAATTTTTCAGGATCTCCATGTTCAATATGTACATGAACTACATCAACATTTGATTCAGCTTCTTTTAATAGTAGTAGTGCTAGAAGACTATCTTTACCTCCTGAGAAGCTTAATATACCTTTCTTACAATGTTTTCTCTCAAAATATTCAACAACCTTCTTAACTTTTCTCAATCTTTCCTCAATATAATCTATATTATACTCGTAGAGTTTTCTATAATCTACACCTTTAACATCTACTCTTTCTAGAATATCTTCTGAATTTTCAGGATTCCAAATTCTAACTATCCTGATTCTCCTATTAATTACAAGTCCTGAACCCCAAATTCTATCTCTACTATCTACTAGTATTATTGGTGTATTGTTAGGAAGGTCTATAGTGTCTTTCTCTAATTTTCTAAATTCTGATCTTACATATCTATAACCTTCTAGATATGCTAATGCTGTTGCTACTTTTCCTAGAGTTATTATGAATTTGTTGTTAAACATGTCATAATTAACAGTACATACATGTTCTCCATTTGTCATGTATTCATATATCATGTCTAGTGTTGGGTCGTTTACTGTATTTACTATACTTGTACCTTTTTTAACTATTTTCAATATTTTTTCTATAAACTCTCTATCTATGTTAGAAACTTCTTTAAGTATTTTTAAATCGTTTGGTATTAATGGTCTTGGATCTGTCCAAAATTTAAATTTTAGTGTTACATCTATTGGATTTCCATATTTTTTAGCAATACTATACTTGAAGAAGTATGATTTAACTTCAGGTACGTAGTATATCTTTATTGGTGATTCTGTGCTTGATAGTGCTGGCATAATAGTATTACCCTACCTATCTGTAGAGTTGTAATGTCTCAGAAATGTATTTAAACCTTAACATTAGAGACTAGTCTTGATTTAATGATTCCATACCAGAAGAATCCTGACATAGTTCCACTTCCTGTATGGAGATCTCGTAGAGCTACTCAGGGAGTATTCCCTACTCATGAGGATAGGTGGACTCTTGTTGAAGCATATATTAGAGAGTGGGGTCTTGTTAGACATCAGTTAGAGTCTTTCAACGATTTTGTTGAGAATAGATTGCAGAAGTTGATTAATGAGGTTGGTAAAGTTGAGACTGAGATTGGTGGTCTATTTGTAAAGCTTGAGAAGATTGAGGTTGGTAAGCCTAGAGTTAAGGAGGTTGATGGTAGTGAAAATATTGTATATCCAATAGAGGCTAGACTTAGAAATCTAACATATGCGGCACCACTATACTTGACCATGGTACTATATGTAAATGGTGAGGAGATTAGTAGAGAGAAGGTCTATATTGGAGATCTACCGATAATGGTTAGATCAAAATTCTGCAACTTGTATGGTCTTAAACCTGAAGAGCTTGTTAAGAAGCTTGAAGATCCTGAAGATTTTGGTGGATACTTCATAATTAATGGTAGTGAGAGAGTTTTAGTAACTCAGGAAGATTTAGCACCTAATAGACCATTCTACGACTATGGTGAAAAGGCATCAATAACACACACTGCTAAGGTCATATCTATGGGTCCAGGATATAGAAGTACTATCATTGTAGAGAGACATAAGGATGGTATAATCTATGTTAGTATGAGGGCTGTACCTGCTAGAATACCATTTCCAATAGTTATGAGAGCTTTAGGATTAGAAACTGATGAAGATATTGTACTTGCAGTTAGTGATGATATTGAAATTCAGAAAGAGCTATTTCCATCACTACTATACTCATCAAATATTGCACCCACAGTAGATGCTGCTAGAGACTTTATTGGTAGTAAGGTTGCTGTTGGTGTTCCTAGAGAGGCTAGAATTGAAAGAGCTATGCAAATACTTGATAGGTATCTATTTCCACATCTAGGTACTGATCCAAGTCCAGAGACTAGGCTGAAGAAGGCACTATTCCTAGGACAGATTGTTAAGGGTATTGTAGAGATGGTTCTTGGTAGGAGAAAACCCGATGATAAAGATCACATGGCTAATAAGAGAGTTAGAATTGCTGGTGAACTAATGACACAGTTGTTTAGAGTTGTATTTAAGCAATTACTACAAGATTTGAGATCACAGCTTGAGAGAGTATATACTAGAGGAAAGATCCCACAATTAATAACTCTTGTAAGAGCTGACATATTGACTGAGAGGATAAGACATGCATTAGCTACAGGTAATTGGGTTGGTGGTAGAACAGGTGTATCACAGATGCTTGATAGAACTAACAGACTATCAACACTTAGTCACTTGAGAAGAGTTGTATCTAGTCTAAGTAGAACACAGCCGCATTTTGAAGCTAGAGATCTACATCCAACACAGTGGGGTAGACTATGTGCAATTGAGACTCCAGAAGGTCAGAATTGTGGATTAGTTAAGAATCTCGCATTATTAGCAAACATAACCGTAGGTATTGATGAGAGTGAGGTTGAGAGACAGCTATATAGTCTAGGTGTTAAGCCCGTACTTGAAGCTAGGAAGAGTGGTATTAAAGGTGCTGAGGTGTATCTAAATGGTAGATTGATAGGTATTCATGAGGAACCTGAAAAACTTGTAAACACTATTAGACAGATGAGAAGAAAGGGCTTGATATCTCATGAGATTAATGTTGCATATTTCCCACATAGAAATGAGATTAGAGTAAACTGTGATGGTGGTAGACTTAGAAGACCAGTACTAGTTGTGGAGAATGGAAAATTGAAACTTACTCCTGAACATGTTGAGAAATTGAAGAGGGGTGAGATGAAGTGGAGCGATCTTGTTAAGGAAGGTGTTGTTGAATATCTAGATGCTGATGAAGAGGAAAATGCTATAATATGTGTTGAGCCTAGTCAAGACTTGTCTAAGTGTACTCATGTTGAGATTATACCATCAATAATTCTTGGAGCTATAGCACACATAATACCATACCTAGAACATAATCAGGCACCAAGAAACACATATGAGGCTGCAATGGCTAAGCAGAGTCTTGGATTATCAACTTCAAACTTCAGATATAGAATGGATAGTCGTGGACATTTCATGATTTATCCAGAGAGACCACTAGTCACAACTAAGGGTATAAGTTTGGTAGGATATGATAAGAGACCAGCAGGTCAAAATGCTGTAGTTGCATTATTAACATATACTGGATATAATATGGAGGATGCAATAATAATGTCTAAAGCAGCGATTGAACGTGGAATGTATAGAAGCTTCTTCTTTAGAACTTACGAAGCTGAGGAGATTAGATATCCAGGTGGTGAAGAGGATAGGATTGAGATACCTTCATCAGATGTTAAGGATTATAAGGGTAGTGAAGCATATTCACACTTAGATGAGGATGGTATAGTTTCTCCAGAAGTGTTCGTATCTAGTGGTGAGGTACTTATCGGTAAGACATCACCACCAAGATTCTACACATCTCTAGTAGAGGCTGCTGTAAGTGCATTACGTAGAAGAGATTCCTCAGTAACTGTTAGACGTGGTGAGAAGGGTATTGTTGATAGTGTAATACTTACAGAGACTAATGAAGGTTATAAGCTTGTTAAAGTTAAAGTTAGAGAAGAGAGAATTCCTGAACTTGGAGATAAGTTTGCAAGTAGGCATGGTCAGAAGGGTGTTATTGGAATGATACTACCTATGGAAGATATGCCATTTACAGAGGATGGAATTATACCTGACATAATTGTAAATCCACACGCACTACCAAGTAGAATGACTGTTGGACAGATACTTGAGTCTATGGCTGGTAAGGTAGCTGCAATGAAGGGTTGTCTAGTTGATGCAACACCATTTGAAGGTGTTACTGAGGATGAGCTTAAAGAAGCATTGATCAAGCTTGGATTTAGATGGGATGGTAAGGAAGTCATGTATAGTGGTATTACAGGAGAGAAGCTTGAAGCTGACATATTCATAGGAATAGTATACTACCAGAAGCTACACCACATGGTTGCTGATAAGATACATGCAAGAGCTAGAGGTCCTGTACAGATATTGACAAGACAACCAACAGAGGGTAGATCTAGAGAAGGTGGTCTACGTCTAGGTGAGATGGAGCGTGACTGTCTAATTGCTCATGGAGCTGCTGCTCTACTTAGAGAGAGACTTGTAGAGTCAAGTGATAAGTACGTTATGTATGTATGTGAAGATTGTGGTATGATTGCGTGGTATGATGCAAAACTTAGAAAGCCTATATGTCCAATACATGGTGATAAAGGTAGAATAGCTAAAGTAGTTGTACCATACGCATTTAAACTACTACTTCAAGAGTTGATTAGTCTTGGAATATATCCTAAGTTAATACTTGGAGATCCTATAGAGGAGAGGAGATAGCAAAAAATTCCCACGTAGGTACGGTTTAAAATTGAGAATCCTGTAAGATTCTCAATAATGAAAAAATCTTCAAATAGACTACTAATAACCATATGCATAGTACTTGGACTTGCACTAGCTGTCTTAATACTATCAATTCTAGGTCAGGAAAATGCTAAAAATATTAATGAAGGTAAGGTAAGTACCATACCTGACGTTAGAAATAGCACATATCTAGAATTGACAAATAGAGACTGTATTACAGTTACAGTATATGGTCAGGGACATGTATCATATACTCCACAATTCATAGTTCTAGACATAGTTGTGAAAAATCCAAAACCAGACATGAATCTAGAGAAGATATATAACGACGTTGTGAATAAGGGTAATGATATTGTTAGACTACTCTTAGAAAATGGTTTTGAAGTTGAGGTTAAGACTATACAAATATCACCAACATATCAATATCCATACAAACTACAGGGTTATTTTGTTGAGTATTATATAAGAGCTAGAATAAGTTCAAATAAGACATACATAGTTTCGAAAATTATACCAAAACTTGTTAGTGATATGGTAACTCTAAAACTATACTACATGTCTGAAAATATTGATAAACTATATTCTAAAGCTTTAAAATTTGCCATAGAAGATGCTTTAAGTAAATTGAAAGTTCTTTCAAATACATTGAATATGAGTAAGATAGATATTGTAAATATTAAAGAAGTTGGAACATATGTACCATACATATATACAGTGTATGCAACTGTTAGAACAGGTACAAGTCCAACAATAATACCATCTAAATACTTCGTAAATGCTAGAGTTAGTGTAACTGCAAGATTGTGTAGAGGTTAGAAACCTGCTTTTAGAGGATCTTCAGGTTTTATAATTTCTCTAATTAGAACTGTTGCATAACTACCACGTACAAGTCTAAACACAATCTTCACACATTTAGAATCTCGATCAATTTCTAAATTTTCAATTATTGGATTTATAGATGCTTGTCTTATGGTTCCTGGACAATCAGCTTCAGGTATTTCATCAAGTTTAAACATTTCTAAACTAATTCCTTCATCTTTCAACAATCTTTTAAGGATATCATACTGTTTTCCGGATAAGATTCTTGTACCATATCCAGGCACTGGAAGTACTAGACACATCCTTCCTCTATCAATTTGCTCATTTACTCTATCTTTCAAACTTTCTGAAGATATGTATATTATATGTCTTGTAGGTAGTTTATTATGATCTAGAAGAACAGCAATATCACCAACATCTACATACTTTATAGATAATCCATATTCAATTCTCATACTTAGCAACTTGTTAAATAGATATGATTGATAACTTTCAATATATAGCTTTAATAGATCTGGAGGTAATTTTCTCAATGCTCCAACATAATCTCTAGGATTTTTATATAGATGTTCTATAACTTTTCTCTCAGGTAAAAATCTCAAACTTCTAGGCCAGTATTCCAATGCTTTAGCATAGTCTCCTTTCAGGAAGTATTCTCTAGCTTTTGCAATTTTTTCATCTTCTTCAAACCATGGTATTCCAATTAGCTCTCTAATAGCATCTTCAAATTTTCTTAAAATTATCAGTTTTCCTACTATGTGAGTATTTGGTCTTTGAATACCAAATCTCTGATAACCATAGTAGTTTGGTAGTCCACGTTCCTGTACTTGTTTAACTGTCTCATGTATTATATCTAGATTTTCAACATCTCTAATAACTATTGTGAATCTGTTGCCCCATAATTCTTGTGATGTGAATGGTCTATCCATATTTACTATAGCTTTAATACTTATTCTATCATCTTCGATCTTCTTAATATCTTCTATACCTACTTTAGCAGGTATTGAGAATATCTGTGTTGCTATTGCTACAGTATCTTTAAGTCCTGCATATGTTATCTCTCTTATATTTATATTAAGTGTTTTAGATATTTTAATACTTATAGATATTGTATCTATCTTCTTTTTCTCAATAACAATCCAATACCAACCACCTACCTTCGATTTTAATTCTATATTCTTGCCAGTATTTGAAGACCAGAGAACTGTACCATCTAGCAGTATTTCTTCAACTATGAAATCTTCAATTCTACACCTAATTTTTCCACCTGAACCTTCAGTATCTGTTATATACCATTCAAGACCAATCTTCCTATCTATCTCAGATCTAGATCTCTTAGGCATCTATATTCTCAATTCTCTACCTTTAGTGAATGTGTGTATAGTTATTTCTGGGTAGAATTGTCTAATGAAATCGTACGCATTTACTAATGGCCATGGTGCAGTTATTTCATCACTAAATATTGCTAATCCACGTTTCCACAATATTGTTAGTAAGTCTAGATAGATCTTTCTTATATGTAGAAATTCTTCACATGCCTCATATTCATTAGGCATCAATTTCTTAGCTAGTTCAGAATTTGTACTTAATAGTTCAAGTTCTTCTTCAGTATATGTCTTCCTAACTTCAGGACATGCTTTAGATATGCCAATCTCATACATGAAGTATATACTTCTATTAACATTATCAACTATGTATTGTAGTACTTTTGGAACTCTTGGAAATGCTCTACATGTTACAGGTTTATACTTATCATGTATTAGACATCTATCATCTTCAGATAGGAATGGACATGTACCTGTATCTGGATCTAGCTCAACTATGTACGATATGACAACTCTAACTCTCGATCTAAGTTCTGCAATTTTATATCCAGGTCTTATTATTAGTCTTTTATTAAGCATATTTGCAAGTCTTCTCAATATATGTACTTCATGTGGAAATATCGTTATTGGACTAATCTTACAGCAATATCCACATCCTCTAACACATTTGAAAGGTTTCAAAACCACGCTAGTGATGTCTATATAGGGTGTATATAAGTTCTAGATCTTAATCATATTAATAATCTCTGGCTTTAGAATACTCCTAATCTTATCAACAACTATAACTCTACCACCTAGATCTACACTATATTCTCCATTCTTCAAGATTTGTCTTCTCCTATCAATAAATACTGCCTTAACACCATATGCTATTGCCATTGCAACATCTTCAAATAGGCTATCGCCAATATGAATAACAACTTCACCATTTAGTTCATTTTCTACAAATTTTAACATTCTAGTATTTGGTTTTACTTCTTTAACAATATCTGCATATATCTCAACATCGAACTTATCTAAGTTAAATCTCTTTAGAAGTCTTCTAGTTGCACGACTTCTCCAAAATACTACATTTGAAACTATTGCAATTCTATATCCTAAATCTCTAAACATCTTCAATACTTCATATACTCCATCTGCAGGATACACACTTTCAGTTTCTGAAACTGTTCTACATATACTATCTTCAACATCATCAACAATATTCATACTTATAGGTCTTTCAAGAATTTTTTCTAGAAGTTTTTTAACTGATTCTTCAGGTGGTATATAGGTTAGTTCATTTTTTCTTCTTTTTCTAATTTCTCTATCTACAATATCAAAATCTTCAATAATCTTATCTATAGATATGTCATATCCATACTTACTTAACTCTCTCTGAATTGATTGACAAAGCTCTCTCACAAATCTATCTCTATCAGGAACTATCAAGGTACCCCATACATCGAATGTAGCTATCTTCTGCACATTATGCTAGTTCGGACACTATTTATAAAGTGTTAATGTGTTGTCTATGCTAGTGCAGATCACTTTAATTAAATTTGTAGGATATAGAGAATGGACTGAGAGTTTAGGATTTGATAGAGAGCATATAATACAGGAAGTTCAGGGAAATCTACATAGAACTATTGTGAAACTATTCTCTGAGAAGGGAGGTATAGCTCATCCATTGAGGTATGATCTCATGATAGCGTTTACAAATGGATTAACAGTTGAAGATCATTTTAAAATACTTGAAGAATTACAAAAATATTCACCAACACCAATAATGATGTCTATAGCAGTACATAGAGATGTTAGAAATGCTGAGAAAATTGCTTCTAGACTACTAATGTCAAACTACAATTCTCACCACATAATAACTTATGGAGATATTCCTGACATGTCTGATATATGTATAATTCATGCAGATCTTGCAAATTCTATAAAACTACTATCTAGAAAGACTGTCTATGAAACTTATGAATACATAATGACTCTATATAGGAGATTTAGAAGATTGATATCAAGTATGAGAGGAATAGCACTATATCTTGGAGGTGATAATATGATTGGTGTTGTAAATCCTGAAGTTCTAAAAGACAGTTTTGAATTATTGAGAGAATTCTCTAAAAAACATAGAGTTAGAATGGGAATTGGTGTAAGTAAGATTCCTAGGGAAGCTATGAAGAAAGCTACAGAAGCTTTAGATAGGTTAAGATTAGAAAATAGGTTAGAGATAGTTATAGAGAGGTAATCTGATGATGATGGGATCACGGACAGATAAATGATGAGTCCTACTGCTCTGATTTTTGAGATAAGATTTTCCATAATAAATCAAGAATAGATAGTTTACTAGATACTACCTGTGTTGTGAATTATGACATAGATTTTAAAAAGAGAACATCCAGTTCAAGCCCTGATTTTTAGAAAGAGAATTATCATCATTGAAAATATTTGAAGAATATTTAAACGCTCACATACACAAAGATACTCGATGGTGAGAATAACCTGGTCTAAGGTTGCTAAGGTTTTGCGTGAGGAGTTTATGGAGGGTTTGAGGTGTAAGCTTTGTGGTGAAGAGATTGAAGAAGGAGAAAATGCACTAAAAACACTAAACAACATATACAAACACTACAAACAAAAACACCCA
>CAZNTG010000002.1:0-60694 GCA_964575955.1 uncultured Thermoproteaceae archaeon | reverse complement strand
AATCGAAAGCTGGATATGGATAGTTGATGTACCTAATTTTCAAAACTCTCTCAAAAATCTACAAAAGAATCGAAAGGAGATGTATGGTGTACCTATAGAGGAGGTGGTATGGTTTGCAAAAATCTACAAAAGAATCGAAAGTTTTGACACCAATTTTTTGTGTCATGCGTTGTCTCATTTTTCCGCGAAAAATCTACAAAAGAATCGAAAGTGGTTATAGATCTACCTTGACCTTCAACAAAGTACTTAAGAAAAATCTACAAAAGAATCGAAAGTCGTATGTGCTAGAAAGCGGATAAGCATTGAAATGACGATTATGAAAAATCTACAAAAGAATCGAAAGATTCTGGTCTGGTTAACAGGTTGACTAACCAGATCTTGTACGAAAAATCTACAAAAGAATCGAAAGTTTGCTAGTATTAACGATTTTTCAAGTATTAATGTATATATTGAAAAATCTACAAAAGAATCGAAAGGCATTTTTTGGTGTCCATGCCCACATTTCGAGTATGTCTGACGGAAAAATCTACAAAAGAATCGAAAGACCACTTTATTCTCTCAAACATTCTTGCGGTTAGGAAACTCCAGAAAAATCTACAAAAGAATCGAAAGGATTTAATTCTATTACAAACTCTTTTTTCTTTTCATTTAAGAAAAATCTACAAAAGAATCGAAAGACTTATATAAAGGCTATTTTGTTATTTTTCAATTTTTGTATATGAAAAATCTAGAAAAGAATCGAAAGACGATATTAAGAAGCGTTTCAACATCCTTTCTTGCTTCTGAAAAATCTAGAAAAGAATCGAAAGAGCATAAAACCAAAACACCTCCTTTCCACCTCCTTAACTTGAAAAATCTAGAAAAGAATCGAAAGTTAACACAGTCTTCTGGATATATATAGCCCTCAGCCGTTTTGTATAAGAAAAATCTAGAAAAGAATCGAAAGTAGGAAAGATGTGATTATCAGGTGGTAATATGAGTGTGATGATAGTAGGTTGTGGTTATTAGGTTGGGTGTGGTATGTGATAGATGTGGACTTTATCAACACTACTCTCAAGTCCATATCATGCATTACATATCTATGAGGGGGAGGGGTAGGAGAGACGCAATACGCCACAATATGAATAACAGACCTATGTTCTGAGATGAGAGATGTGATGTTGGTTTGCGTGTTTTGTGAGATGTATTAACATGTTTTGATAATTCTTAATTAAGCCACCTGTTAGTTTAGTATTGATGAAGGTGACGCTGTTAGCAACTGTTGGGACTTCAATATTGATTAACTTAGATAGGTTGGCTGGTAGTATTCCTTCTGAGTTTGAGTCTATACTTAAGAATGCTGGAAGACTTCCAATAGATGATCCGAAGCAAGATTTGTTTAGGAGGAGGATTCACGCATCAGATAAGTTGATGAGGTTTATTGTAGATGTTATTTCGCAAAATCCAGAACTCATGTCTGCCGAGCTTAATACAATGATAAAATTTCTACGATCTTGGAAACCAAACACTACATATATTGACGAAATGCATATTAGACTCTATCCTACAGACACGGGAACAAGCATATTCTGTGCCTACGCTATAAAGAACTATGTAGAACAGATGCAGGAACAATTTAAAATGTTGACAGAGTTGAAGCCAGACTGCAGAATCACTTGCGACGTAGTTGAACTTAAGGGCTTTGGAGTGAGTGAGAAGTTCTTTGTAGAGGGAATAGATGAACTTCTAGACAAGTATGCGAGATATATAATAAGTCAGAAGAAACAAAAACGTAAAGTCATATTAATAGCCTCTGGAGGTTTTAAACCAGAAGTAACATATGCTGTAATAATTGGTCTTTTAGCAGGTGTTGACAAGATAGTATATATACACGAAGCATTTAGATACTACGTAGAACTTCCCCGCATACCAATTGACATAAATGCAGAAGTTAAAGCACTTGTAGATAAGATAGGTTATGGAACATATCCAAAACACGCACTTGAATCAGCAGGCATAGATGTAGATTATTGGAAAGAGCTTGGAGTATTAGAAGAAAAAGATGGTGCTTATAGAGTAGCTGAATGGCTAGTTAAGATTGTTAAAGCTAGAGAAACGCTGTGATTAAAACATGATCACTATAGTAGTAAATTGAAATAGAGGTCTATACCATAAATGAGAGTTTGTAAAAGATTTTACAATTGTGTGATACGTTCTGAGTAATTGTTATTAACTACTCACATCATATATATACGTGCCTACTTTAGACTATACAGAATTTCTAGTAATTAAGGCGTGGTCTCTGCTTCATGACCCTCCTGATAAGGCGTGGAATATTCAAAACCATGAAGAAAGAGCAAAATCAATATTTCAAGAAATATTTCGTGGAACAGAGTTTGGAGGTGGTGTTCCTAGTGAGAATGTTATTAAAGTTGTAAAGACGGCAGACATATGGGCTTCATCATTTGATAGATGGCTGATTCTACACTCAGAAGAATTGTCTAGACATTTTGTAGAATTCTACGACATTTTGAACATTTTCGACCCTAGTAAAAGAGCGTACAATAACGCTAAGACTGAGAAGCCTAGCAATGATGTTGTAGAAAACTTTACAAATAAAATTAGAGAAATAATACAGAGCGTAGATGATGCAAAATTGAGATATCACACCCTATATGCAATTCTGGAGTATGTATGGGCAAAATGTTGGCCTTTCTCCTGTCCAGCTGATACAAGATTTCCAACACACACAGTATTTGACCATGTCTATGCTACAGCTACAATATCAAACCTATTTATACACAGATACTTTGAAGATAGTGAAACACCTAGAGGATACTTGATATATATAGATATTCCAGGAATACAACAATTTGTAAATGCTGCAAGAAAAACAGCAGACTATTGGGCAGGTAGTTGGTTAATATCATACCTGGCATGGTCTACAGTTGAAGAACTAGTACTATATCTCGGTCCAGACATTCTCATACTACCTACAGCAAGGCACAACCTAATGTACAAACAGTGGTTATTAAAGCTAATTGAACAACATGTAAAGACAGATAAAAAAGTAACAGACATTATAGAGACTATAAGGAGTGTATGGGGTAGCTGGTTTACTAAGGCACCACATCCTGTAATACCAGCAACATTAAGCCTATTAATTCCAAAATTCGATAAAGTTACTCTAAATATAGAATTGATAGATAAGATTAGAAATTCTGAAAAATTGAAAGAATATCTCATACAGAAGTATAGAGAAGGTTGGGAAAGACTAGTCGACTGTGGAAAAGAACTTAAAAATTCTAAAGATGTATTAGAAAGGTTTATAGGTATAATATTTGAAAAGCATGAGAACATAATTAAATACTCATATCCACAACATCCAAGAATAGTTATCATAGATATAGAAGAGGTCTATAACAATTATATCAACGACATCAAAAAATACATAGACGAAGAGAAAATTCATAAAATTGAAGAGATATTCAAGAAGTATAAAGAATTGTTAGATGAATTGAAGATAGATAAATTAGAAGTCATAAGAAAAATGTTTTATCACATACTTTTTTCAAATATACTTTCACAAGAAATACTTAAATTAAAGTCTAGAGGACCCTACAATATACCTCTATCAGAGAGACTCTCGAAAATAACGGAAGACAAGTATAGACAATGTATAGAAGAGAAAGAAGAAACATGGAGATACTGTACTACCTGTGGTATAAGGCCAAGTATACTACACCTTCCTAGAGATTTGTCCGAGTGTAGGGAGAAGATTAAGGAAATTTTAAGTGAATCTACAGAAGATGTTAGTGATAGAGATATTGAGAAAATTGAGAAAATAATGATATACTTTAAATGTGGAGAATATGTATGTCCTATATGTCTCGTAAAGAGAGCATTAAGATTTTTAATAGAGAGAACAAATAAATTCATGATAGATACATCACATTTAAAAACTGAGAGTACTGAAGTTCTCTCAAATAGACTTATAATAGATTACATACTTCGTCCAGCATTAGAAGATAGATGTAAAAAAGAGAAGGAGGGGTATGAGGAAATATTTGACCGTCTTGACTGGCTTTTATGCAGATTAGTCGATGGTACATTCTCATACGATCTCGGTAATATATTCAACATGTCTACGAACGAGTTAAGGAGACAGTTGAATAGTAAGATTAGGAATATTTTCGAAGAAGTTAGGTCTAAAGGCTTAATTGATGCTGATTATGGGATATTTATTGAGAAGAGACCTCAATTGAGAATGTACTATGCTATTGTTAAAGGTGATGGTGACTCGATGGGTGACTTACTTATAGGTAAGCTACCTCTAAAAGCATGTGAATACGCTGAACGTATTAAAGATATAGTGTATAAATACGTCAAGCAGAAGATAGCAAGTAAGTATTCAAATATCCTGGATTTCATGGCTGAAATAGCTGATGCATTAGATACTAGCATTATTATCTCTCCTGTCTATCATGCTAGTCTATCTGCTGCTATGATGGTTACAGCTGTTAAAGATGCTATGATCGTAGCAGAACGCCGTGGTACTGTTGTCTATGCTGGTGGTGATGATATTGTAGCTCTTACACCTGTCGAGACTGCATTGATGATAGTTGTAGAAACACGTAAGAACTATTGGGCTGTAGATACAGGCTACTTCCATAGATATGATAGTGGTGGTTTAGTAGTTCCTGCACTTGTAGCATATGGTCGTAGTTATGGTGTTAGAATTGCTCATGTAATGGATCCTATGCAAACTGAGATTGATATTGCTACGAAGTTGTTAGAAGATTCAAAAGATACAAAGTGGGACTTATGTTCTGAGAAGTTTAGTAAAGATACATTAACAATATCTTACGGTAGAACTTCTATAGGAGAGGTGGTAGAGGAAGCAAAAATACCACTCAGGTCTGGATGTAGTATTGGTGTATTTGTAGAATTACTACATAAATTGTGGAAATATACTCTAAACGACATTATTAGTCATGGTCTAGCTATAGACTATGAGAATATGTATAGGGATACTGTAGAAACATTGTATTATGATAAAAATATGCATGAAATAATTAATAAAGCCATCTCCAGACTTCTAGAGAGAAATATTAAGGTAAGTACTGAAGTTCATATGAACGATGTATTAGATGCCCTAAGAGCTTCTACTAGAATTATAGATGAGTGTAGTAGAGAGACCTTACTTACACACATTATGAGAGGCTTGAGATTTCTGAGAAATCTACCAAGATAGAGGTTAGTCTTAATAACTGTCCTAAAGCAATATAGTACGTATGCCCTCAATACTCTTCAAAACTGTAGAACCTCTACACTTTGGATCTTATGGAGAATTCTCACCAACCGCAAGAGGACCAGCAGCATTAGGAAGAGTATCATCTACTCCTCTGCCAAGCACCATCCTAGGAGTATTAACATTACTAATACGTGGCAAGTATATACAGAAAGGAGGCACTTTAGGAGATAACTATGTTGAGCTTAAGAAAAGTATCGGTATTGAAGATCTATATATAAGAGGACCGTATTTTACAGTTGGTGAAGAAGTTTACATTACGATTGATAATATAGTTATAAATTTAGGAAGATTAGATCATAGTTGTAATGTATTTAGGTATATTGCAAACTGTATTGCAAATATATCTCCAAAATTTGAATATCTAGAAAATAAATATCCTATTGATTATAGTAAATGTGGTATGAAAATAATTCGATTTTTAGGAATAGGACTTAATAGAGATGTTAAGGTTCCTGATGAAGATAGAGGATTGCTCTATCTTGAAGAGTATGTAGATTATGATGCCTCTATGAAATGTGTAGACTTAAGCATTTGTGTAGATATAACATGTGGCTCTGCTGATAGAGATAGTGAGATTCTTGAAAGATTTAAGAAGACTATTGAGGAGAGAAGGATAGTTAGACTTGGAGGAGAATCTAGAATAGCTTTACTAGAAATTACTGAAAGTTCAAGATTTCTAGACCTATGCTCTAAGTATATTGAGGAGGATGATTATTATCTCGCTATTAACATTACCCCAATTATCTTAGACATACATACTAACAATTACTATATATCGATAGAAGATCTAAGTAAATTACTATTTAAAGATCGTAATATTCTAATCGCATGTATTGGAAAGTTTGGTAAAGAGGTTTTAAGCGTAACTAGTTTGGGCTTCAATGAAGTCTGTAAATGTAGAAGACCACTAAAATATTCTATACCTCCAGGAACTTTAATGATTCTAAATGGACGAAAAATATCTACGCAATATCTACAGGAACTTTGTTATAAAGGTATTGATAGTGGAGCATATTGCGATGGTGTAGAATGTAATAAGATTGGGTACAATACAGTCATTATACTACCACTAAAGAGATTGCCTAACGACATTAGAAACGCATTATACAAAATAATCAATCTGTGAGATTTTAGACAATGTGTATGTAAAGTAGTATTTTAAAGTAATCTAACGAACAGATATGTGTGAGTCTACCTAGCAATAACCTAGCATTTTACGACATGGGTAAGTTGATATTTCTCAAAGCCGTGACACCTGTTCACGTTGGTATTGGTAGGACGTATGGTGAAGCTGTCGATCTACCAGTACAGAGAGATGAATTTGGAATACCAGTAATATGGGGAAGTAGTCTAAAAGGCACAATAAGAGCACAAAAGGAGCGTATTTTTAAGTCTAAGAAAGATGAGTCCATTATAATTAAAGCATTATTTGGCCCAGATGAGAGTGATACAGGCAAGATTATAGAGTCTGCATCCTCTATATCAATACTTGACGCTCGACTTTTACTCATACCGGCAAGATCCTTAAGAGGAGTATACGCCTATGTCACATCTCCACATCTTCTACATCATCTCGAGAACTATATTAGAATAATTTCTAAGTGTTGTAAAAAGCATAGCACAGTACTAAACGAAATTTTAGAAGCACTCACGAAGATTATTGATAAAGTTAAGAATATAAGAGAGGGCTATGCATTTGCAACATCTGATAAGTGTATAGTTGACCTTGAGGGTAACAGGAAGGTTATACTTAACGAAATTCCATTTAACGTTCAAATAGATAATCAACTTAAACTTCTCTTTAGAAAGATTGTTCCAGAAGAAATTTTAGACGATTCCGAATTAGATAAGATATTTGTAATATCCGATGAAGATATATATGATGTATGTATGAGAAGTATGCAAGTTATCACTAGGGTTCGCATAGATTATGAGACTAAAACTGTTAAGCGTGGTGCATTATGGTCTGAAGAATATCTTCCATCTAATACAATTCTCGTATCTGCACTACTCCTCTCATTTCCAAGAATCCTCGAGAAATGTAGGGAAGGAGAATTTAAAAATGAGGATAGTAAGAAAGTATGTGAGATTATTATGAAATACGCTAAAAATATAGATGAATTGTGGAATAACTATGTTGATCCTAGGGATTACTTAATACTTGGAGGACATGAAACTATTGGTAAAGGAATAGTACAGGTCGTGAGAATATGAGTCTCCATACTAAAGATGTCGTAAGATACTCAGCATACTGCATAAGTTGTATAGCTGCGCTAGTAGAGAAATCTCAACAGTATGAAGATATTGTTCGTGGAGTTAGAACTCGTTCAAGACAACTCTATGAAGTTCTAGTGTATCAAGGTCTTCCATATTTTCTAGCATATATTGGTGGTAAGGCTAGTGAAAGAAAGCTTAGAGAACTTTATGAAGTATTCTTCAAAAATTTAGATACGTTTTCGCAACCTATTGCCGTAGCGTCAGAATTGGCAGATAAGATAAAAAATATGTCTCGAGAGGATGCATCATACGGACTCTATGGTGCATCATTCTTATCAATATTATCTAAAGTTATGAATAAGAAGTTTGATATCAGTATTGAGAAGCTTATAGAGGAGTATGGGTTTAATAAGGTTGTTTATAGATTATCGTATGAAATTGTTAAATGGTTAAAATTTTTCGCTGAGGCAAAACTTGAAGAATAGTGATAAGGTATGAGCACAATACTCAGACTAGAGTTAGAATCTGACACACCAATATTCTTAGGAAGCTTTGATACACAATCACACGAATGGGACCTATTTAGAACACAATCACTCAAAGGATTATGGAGATGGTGGCTTAGAGCATACATACTTGGTGCATTGTATAGAGCTGGATACCTAGGATATAGGTTAAGTCATAAGAGACTTGCCGAACTTAATAGAAAGGTCTTAAATACAATTAATTGCTTAACCTCAAATATTCTTGGAGGTACTAACCAAGCATCTAAGATAGTTCTAAAGGCGACTATTAAAAAGTATCCATATAGACCTATATCTAGCTGTCCTTCATATGGAGATCCACACTGTAATCTACAGAGGGTAAGATTGTTAACAGTTGGTGGACGCAGAGTAAACTACATCACTGGAGAGACATTGGAGGTAGAATTATCGCTAAGGCCGGGAGTAAGGTTAAGTCATGATGAGCAAATCTTAGCAATAGGATCTCTACTAACAGCATTAACGCTTAACGGTATTGGAAAGATGGGTCGTAGAGGTGTAGGAACCTTCACTGTAAGAGTAGTCCACTCACTAGATCTACCTAGAGATTGGGTTAAAGCTGGAACGATAAACCTGGATAATCTACAACATATCATACGAAGTACCATGAAGATAGCAGATGAGTACGTTTTATCAAGTAAGTGTATAAAAGATCTGCCTAAAGTGAACTATCCATCTGATCTTCCTCCATGTGATTTAATATCTGACAACTTTGTAGATATCTCAGGAATAAAAGTTGATATTAAAAAAGAAATTGAAGTACCTAATACACATCCTAGTCTCTCAATAGTGCGTAATAACAGGATGCCGATATTTGCAATATACGAAGTTAGGTGGAGTGGAAAGGTTATAAGCCATGTTTTAAGAGAATTACAAGACTTTTTCTACAGACCTGGAAGGATTAAAAATCTCTATGGAGGAGCAAATACGCCTTACGGACATTGGCAGTGCTACATATCTTCTAATAAACTATCATGGTTTCTAGGACTACCTCGAAACCAGAAAGGGACTGGATATAATGTACAGGATATTGAGAGAAGAGCATCACCTATACATCTAGCAGTTCACAGAGATAGAGCATATTTCACAATATTCCTATCCCTAGACTGGCCTACACAGATAGTATGGACAGGTGCTGGTAGTCGTACGATAAATATTAATAGAGATGAGATAATTAGTACAAGTATGAGAGTTTTAGCATATTTAGAAACGTACCTTAGAAAACTAGGATACAATTTCAAGGTGATATTTCCATGAGCTGGAGAGATATCATAGCAAAGGTAGAGCCGAATCCGAGTGAGTATAACTTTACGACGTATATGAAATATGTAGCACTTACATACATGATAGAGAGGGCTAAAGGTGGCAAAAAGATTCAGATAATCTATAGAGGCAGAAAGTTTAATGATCTCGATCTCTTTAAGAGAACTCTACTTCAAGACATTTGTACGTTGTTCTACAAATATGAGAACCTTAAAGAACTATTTGATAGAGCTAGACTACTCATGGATAAGGCTAAGGAAGCTCTTAAAGCATTAGGATACGAGGTAATAGATACGGTTGCAGAGACTAAAACAAAACTCCTAATTGGCATTAGTGAAGAGACGTTTAGTAAACCAATATTCGAGGTTGGTCTTATGTGGGATCCATATCTAAATCTGCCATACATACCTGGAAGTTCTCTCAAAGGTGCATTTAGAGCATATCTAGAGTTGAGAGGTATTAGAATTGCAGAACAAGATGTTGACAAGATCCTTGGAAGTCCAAAGGATGGTGTATCTTGTATAATGTTTTTAGACTCCTACCCAATAGGTTGTAGAAGTACACTACTAATACCTGAAGTAACAACACCGATATACAGCGAGATTGAAGGTAAAATTCAGGAAACATATGCACAACCAGTACCAGTGATATACCCTGCTATAAATACTGGAGTTAGATTCAGAATAATAGTAGGTATAAATAAGAGAATAGAAGACAAAATTGGTACGGTAGATATAAATAGACTCAAAGGGGAGCTCCTCAGATTTATATCAGAAACATTAAGAGAGGGCATAGGAGCAAAAACAATGCTAGGATATGGACAACTAACAGTTGTATAACTTAGCATCATTTATATACTGCTACCTAAAAAGTTTGATATAGTGAGCATACATGTTAATAGAATCTATACAAGTTGAGGGTTATAGAAGAATAGGAAAGTTGGAAGTACGCAATGAAGCGGAAAATGAGCTAAATTTAGCTAGTAAGGTTACAGTGTTATACGGTCCAAATTCATCTGGAAAATCATCAATACTGTACGCAATTCTTACTCTGTTGAGATACATTTATGGTGTAGAAATTGAGGAACAAAGTGTTATGTACTTAAAATCAATCGAATACATACACTGCTATACAAACGATGCAAGTTCAACTGTGAAAATAGGAGGAAAAGTCAGATTACCATACCATAACGATGGTATGAGTATATTCGTCGAAATAGGATCACAAATCAAGACTATACAGAGCAATATTGGTACCATAAAAATACCAACTAGAAGATGGTTTAGAATAGAAGACGTAGAAGTTGTAGTAGAAGCTAGTGGGTTTAAGATTAACCAGAATGGAAATCTGATCTGCGAAAGAGATAATATATATGCTCCTATACCACCATATAATGATTCTTTCCTACCCCTAATGTCAAAAGACGTACTAAGAAGGGATGGCTTTCTAGAAATCATACAAGAACTCTCTGATAGAAAGATAGGAGGGTTGGATAAGTTAAATTGCGTGTATAAAATTGTAGAAAGATACGTGAACACACTTGACGAAGTCAAAAGCGAGATATTAACCACTGATACTACCATTGATACTTTAGTGAAGAAAAGTATCGTACGTGTGATTACAGTTAAAGATAAGAGTAGTTTGATAAGAGAAGTAAGTGATAATGTGAAGAAGTTAATAGCGTTTGGACTTAAAAGCAGCTTAATTCAGGATCTACTAGATGACCTTAATTACGTATATGGCGACGACTTCTATATAGACGATATAGTAATTAAGGAAGATCTTATATATATCACATCCGGCAAATCAATATTAAGACTAAATCAACTTAGTGAAGGTATTCTTAATGTAATGAGAATATTGCTAGCTGCACATTTAGCAAAAATGTACATAAAGGTCTTCAAAGATTTAGGTATCGAATTACCTTCAAGTTTGTTAATGATAGAGAATCCCGATTTTAACATACATGTAGATTGGCTTGTAAGGTTGATGGATACGCTATACAGTATAGATTATGTCCAAGTCATAGTTGAAACACATAATGGCATGATAATTGGATGGGCTATAAAGAATATGTGCAATGTCTATTACTTAAAGCCTAAAGGTAATGATATAGTGGCGAATAAAGTGTCAAGAGACCATCTTACTAAACGAACATTAGAATTATTCGAGAGAGAATTAAGAGCTTACCAGGATGTTATGGCGACCTAGTATGCAAGTAAATAGAGTGCAGGTTAAGGGATTAAGAGTGACTGCTGATCTATGTCAATGTCAAGATAACCTGAATTATGTTTATGATAGAGAGTGCAGAATCAATAATTGCAATGATCTGGTAAGTAAGATAGTATCGATTCTAAGAAGTATTGTAAAAGATGTTATTAATCCTTTAGCCATATGCGTATGTAGAGATGATATTAGTCAAGGTGGATCTAGCATATGTTACTGTCAAAGTAGTCCTCAGCAAAGTACGTTTGATTTATTTATAAAAGCATGTTATGGATCGCGTAAAGTTTGTCTTTGCATTGAGTGCAAATGCAATGCAAATGCACTAGATGTATCTAAACTAACAGACAAGTTACAAATCTTATTAACTAGATGTAATATTCTTTGTGGACTATGCAACTGTAATACCTTAGGGAAGATAATAGTGTTGTTACCCGCAAGAAATGCCATTAAGGCTAGGCATGAATTACGTAGAAAATATAGGAACGTTGCTGATAAAATTGTAATAGTGGAATCCTGTAGTAGGTAATAAGTGAAACCATGCTATACCTATGTTTCAGAGACAGTAGTTCATTGGACTTATTTAAAAAAGAGGCATTAGCTAGAGTAAATTGTGAGAATTACAGAATGATTTGTAAAGAGGCTTGTGAAGAAGATTACAAGGAAATCTGTGTGCTTAAGAATAGTCTGGACATACCGTTTATATACATGGAATGGAATAATGACTGTATATCGTTGATTCCATGTGTTGCATATAAAGGACTTGGATTTTATAATTTAAGCGATATTGATAACATGCTAAATAACATACTAAAATATGAAAATGGAAGCACAAATGCGATTATAAAGAGATTAATATGTAGCCTAGTAAGTAAATTTGAAATAAACCTTATATTATTTGGAGCAAACGTATTTGAACCATCCAAGAAGGAGTTCATAGTGTTAAGCGACGAGTATGATATACTTACCTCAACAAAACTCATTTACATAACATCACCCCAATCTCTGCTTATGACGCTTCATAAATCTAGTTACGCCATGAACTTATTTAGAACAATCATTAATAGAAAACTTGCCGTTATAGGACTGCCCATTGATGTTCGCGACATTACTCAACTTGATGTGAATGAGATTGTTAATGTTCTGAGGGAGTTTAATTGTAGAGAGAATGTTTGTAGAGAGGGTGATATGCTGATAATGTTGCGTTAGAGTTTGCTTTTGTATTCTAATTTCTCTCTATAGTGTATTGTAGTCATGAGATTGGGGTAATTCGTATATATTGTACATATGGGTATTATGTCATGTTTAAGGGTGTGGTTATATCTGCCTATTGTGCTATCACTCCTATACATGCTGGTTTTGGTCGTAGTATGAAGGTTGATCTTGTAGTTCAAAGAGATTCTCTCGGTATTCCAATGATATTTTCATCTTCATTAAAAGGTACATTTAAGTCATTAGTGCATAAAGTTAGTAGGGGGTTAGAAAAGTGTTTAGGAGATGATGTAGATAGTGCACGTGAAAGCTTTGTTATATTTACTGACGCATTTATGCTAGCTATTCCCACACATTATGAGGATAGGCTAGTTATCTATGTAACATGTCCATACTTGCTATGGAGAATTCAAAAAATTCTAAGTTTATCAGAGAGTAGTAGAGTAAAGGTTTTCTACAACTTTATTAAGAAACTATTTGAAGAATCTAATAAACTTCTACATGAAGATTCAAAGTGTCATGCAATACCATTAAAGGAGAGTAGTAAGTATTTGAGAGACCTAGAATCTTTATTCGTGGAAGATTTTAGAATTGATATATCTAAATCTTACATTGATATCGATATTCCTAGCGAAGTTGTAGAAGTAGTTAAGAATATGCCATATCCATCTAGTGAGGTTTTTGAGAGGATATTAATAGTTAAAGATGATATTTTTAGAAGTTTGGTGAATAAAATTCTAATTATTCAGACAAGAGTTTCGCTAGAGTATACTACTAAGACTGCAAAGTCAGGAGCTTTATGGAGAGAGGAGTATGTACCTACTGGAACTATATTTGTAGGAGCTATACTCTTCAAAGATTTAAGTATGATAGCTAAAAATGATGAAAATGATTGTAGTGAATCTTCATTGAAAAGGCTAGAAGATCTCATAAGAGCAGAGCCTATCATGGCTGTAGGGGGGAAGGAGACTGTAGGTAAAGGCTTTATTAAAATGTGCATAATATCCTGATTGAAATATTCTAACTCTTGTTTATGAGGCAATGTTTTTAATGTGTTTGTTTTTTGTTTGTTTGATGTCTGAGTCTGGTAGTGTTTCTATTTCTAGTGAGGAGGTTGAGAGTAAGGCTAGGGAGATTGTTGTGAGGTTGAGGGATATTGAGAGGAGGGCTTCTAGTGAAGATCCTAAGGTTGTTTATCAGGAGTTGAAGAGTGTTATTGGTGAGGCTAGGAAGTATGGTCTTGATAGATGTTTTATTCCTCTTGTTAGGAAGATTAAGCGTATTATTGAGGAGAGGAGGATTAAAATGATGAAGGAGAAGTTTAAAAGTGGTGGTTCTTGACCTGTGTTGATATGGCTAGGTGTAGTAGATGGGAGAGGCTTTATCAACATGCATTACAGTCAGGTAATCGTGAGAAGGCTCTTGAATTTAAGGAGAAGCTTGTTGAATGTATAGTTTACTCACTTTGGAGTCTTGTCAGAGATAAGGAATTGAAGCTTGCAGAAGAGCTTGTTAAGTATGGTCTTGAAGTTGCTGATAAGTATGAAATTCCTGAATTAAAATTCCACATAGGTCTAATACAGGAAGAGATTGCTAGAATTAGAGAGATATATAAAAGACTTGGACGTGGAGAGAAAGTGTAGTTAAGAGATAATGAAGAGTGAGGTAATTGCTGAAAAATGTGGTTGGAATCTTACTAAATTAACAAAAACACTATCAACAATACTAATATATAAGGCTAGAGGTGTAGTATCTAGAAGAGATCTAGAAGATACATGTATTTTAGAATATTCAAGATGTATTGACGATAATTGTAGTATAGATATCTCAGATGAAGATTTTCAAAACATATTAAAAGACTATGTAAATATAATTCGAGAAATATTTCCAGAAGTGTTGAGTAGATTATCACTACCTGAAATATCTAGACTTCTACAAATGTTTATAGATTTAAACATACTAGAACTTTCAGATATAATTAATGAACATGTATTAAAGGAAGATATTGAAAATGAGTCAAAATCATTACAAGCACAGATAAATGAGCAGATAGGTACTCTACTCTACGCATATGGTAACTATTCTCAAGCAGCTGAGAGATTTAGAAGAGCATCAAAACTATATAGAGATGTAGGTATTCTAGATAGAGCAATATTCGTTGAAGCATTTTCAAAAATTGCAGAAGCTGAAGAGTTGAAAAATGTTGCAGAGAAACTTCATGATGAGGAGAAACATGATGAAGAAGAGAATGTTATTAAGAAAGCTTCAAAACTATATGCTGAATCTAGTGCATTATTTAGAAAATGTTCAACATCAATACCTGAAGCATATGTAAACTACATATTAAGCATGGCTGATGCACTTGAAGTATTAGGAAACTACTACTTCACACATGGAATGATTGAAGAAGCAGAAAAATACTACACACTATGTAGTGATGAAGTTAGAAGAAGCAAGATTGGAATTCCAGAAGAACATAGAAGAATTGTAGAATTGAAGGAGAGGTCTTGTAGAGCAATGAGTAAGATATGTAGAGCAATGATAGAAAATAATGCAACACTATATGAAGAAGCTGGAGATGACTTTAGAGAACTTGCAAGATCAGGATATGCACCAGACATAATGGTAGAGCTTGCATCAATAGCCTATAAATCTGCAGTTGAATTATCAGAAAATATTGAAGATATATTAAGAATATATCCAAAATATGTAGAACTAGCAGTAGAATTTATAGATTCTAGAGTTAGAACAAGATATACAACATTCAAAGATTTTCTAAGAGACCTAAAGATAAGACCAATAAAATCGATATCAAACGAATTAAGAGTTGATGAATATGCATTAAAGATGTACATAGTTTACAAACTTATAGAAGAAGATGTTGGTAGAGAAAAATCATCACAAATACTTGACCTATTAACATTAATAGCAGGTCTTGGATTAGATCCAATAGCAGTCACAGGTACTGATCTCAAGCTAGAAGTTGAGAGATATAACGTTGAATTTAATAGAGATTATTTAGAGAATTTATGCACACTTCTAGATATAGCTCATAGAAAATTGAGAGATCTTGGACTTACAATTTAACGTTTAACATTAAAACACTTAACATTACCATCAGAAGATACAACACAAACATCAACTCTAATAGCATTATTATATACACGATTTGATAATGATAGTGTTGTTAAATTTGAAACTTGTCCAGGCTTAACTATTGTTGATATCGTGATCATATCTTTAACAACTGAGTAGTTTATAAGTAGATATTCATTAACAAATCTACATGGAACTTTACTAAAAACATACACTATAGGTGTAATATTTACAAGTGTTAATGATTCATTAATTTCAACATCAATAATATTGTATGTACAATGTCCTTTTGATACATATGTAAGTGTTGTTGAGTATATATTTATTGCGTAGTAGAATATTATAAAGCCTAAAATTGCAGCTATTAATGCTAGTAATGCTGCTGCAAGTATCTCACTGACAGCTCTACAATATATCTTCATCGTATCTCAGCAATATTTAATACCTACTCTAACCTTTAAATTAGTTTCAAGATATTTCTAAAGTTGATGAAGGTACTTCTCATACATCCACATTTAGACTTAGTTGGTGGTAGTGAAAATCTTACACGAATACTACTGTATGAGTTGGTTGAGTATTGTCCTGAGTGTGAGATTATTGTTGCAACACGTGATAGAAATACAGAGCTATTTCCTGAGCATAAGAAGATAAAGTTCTACTATTTTAAGAGGATGGAACTTTACAGTAAGTGTCCTGTAACTAGTAAGATTATAGATCTATTGATAACTTATGACGAGATTCTGCATGATGAAGTTCCAGATATTGCATTGATAATGATTCAGGAACCTGTACATAGTCTACTTCTAAAAACTGTTAGACCTGGATTTAAAACTGCAATATACATACATTACCCATTTGAGGAAGAGTTGACTGAGGTTAACTTGTTGAAATTCTTTGAACTTTATAGATTTCCAAATGTGTATAATGCATATTACAAGTATACAGATACTAGATTTGTAAATTCTCACTATACTCTAGATGCACTATATAGACATTATGAAGTTGATGCTGATGTCATATATCCAGCTGTTAGTTGGGTATATTTTGAAAATGAGCCAGACATCTCTGAAAAACGTGGTAAGACTATAATAAGTGTTGGAAGATTTGTACCACATAAAAGACTTGATACACTTATCAGGATGTTTAGAGAACATGTAAAGCCTAAAGTACCTGATGCACAGTTGATCATTATAGGAATACCAGATATCAGATATACTGACTACTATAAGGAACTTATGAAACTTGCTGAAGAAACACCAGATGTATTATTAATATCAAAATCTTTGAAAGATGAAGAGATGTTACAGTACTATAGGCAGGCTAGAGTTTATGTTCATCTGAGAATTGGTGAACATTTTGGAATGGCACCAGTAGAAGCAATGAGTCAAGGTGTTATACCTATAATACCTAGAGATAGTGGACTTGCAGAATTGGTAACACATGGTAAAGATGGATTTACATATGAGAATGATAGACAAATGCTTGAATATATACTACATGTATTACAGATGAGTGAGGATGAGCTTATTAAGATGAGGAGAAGAGCTATAAGAACAAGCTACTACTTCACACCTGCAAGATTTGCAAAAGAGATATACTATCATCTAAAAGTTATTGCAGGTAAATAATCATATTGGAACTTTAGCAAACTTTTCCAATATTCTAGACTTGATATCACTATCAATAATTAGGTAGTCGAATATTGTTCCTGAACTCTCATTTAACTTTAAAGTTTCTATAAGTTCACTATATTTACCACCTGCAAGACCATTACCAATAATTGCAGCACCTTCAGCAGCTTCTTTAGCATTTTTAGCTCTTCTACTTATAGTACATATTTCACATCTAATATTAAACTTATTTAACATCTTTCTAATTCTATACTCTAAATCTTTTCTAAACTCTTCAACTCTAATAAATCTACCACTTAGATATATTCTATCAACCTTATCTACAGATACTAAAATTCTAGCAATATCTTTTAAAATACCTTCAATAAATGCTTCATATGCTATCTTACCATTCTCACTAACCTTAACTCTCTCTATAAATTCTTCAACAGTATGTTTAAATGGATCTTCAAATACTAGATATGCAACACCTCCCTTAAATAGTAATATTTTTGAAAAATCATCAACAACATTAGCTATGGCATATGCAACTTCAGAATCCATAGCACCCATACCTAGGTAACTAATTGTTGAATATGTACCACCAATTCCATCAACTATCTCACCATTTTGCACAGCGATAACCGCATTATATGCAAATCCTATCTCAACAACAATTATAGATATGTCTCTAGGTTTAACACCTCTCTCATATTCATCTCTCATTGCAGCTACGACACTAAATATCTTATCTGCAGTACCCATATCAATCTTATTCAATTTTCTATATTTTGGAACTGTCTTAAGATGTATAACTCCAGGACAGTAGTATACTTTTAAATTACTATTCTTAAGAATTTTCATAAGTTTTCTAAGTCCAACAATTCTAAGTCTTCTTTCATAATCTTTCTCAGTTATAAATGTTGCATATGCTATATCTATATCTGTAATATCTTTAGATTCTCTAAGTGGTACACCATATCCTGATGGGCCAACTACGATGTCCACATCTTTCAACTTCTCCAACTCTCTCAATACTAGCTCAGGATTTTTAGTTATTTCTTCTCTCAAAATTGATGTATCTATAATTGTCTCCCCTGTCTTATCATCAAAACCGTAGATATCCATACTGTATGTTCCTGGGTCAATACCTACAGCTCTAACCATTTGTAATACATTTCTAAACTATGCAAATTTTATATATGTTGGTACTCTACTATCAATCTTAATTTCTCTAAATCCTGCATCTCTAGTTAATATTGATACTATGTCCCTACTATGTACTTCAAGTATTATCTGTACATTTCTAGATAGACAATCTTTAAACATTGGTATTAATACTCTACATGTATCTTCATTTAAACAATAGTCAAAATTGTCAATCATTAATATAGAATTCTTCTGTGCAAGCATTAGCTGTGTATAGTACGTTATTAATGATCTAATACTACATGACAATTCAGGACATGTTACAAGACCTTCATCACTTATATAAGTTATTGATAGTTTACCATTAACAATACCACATCTAACTCTCGAAATTCCGATCTTCTCTAAATATGATAGAAGTTTTGCAAGATTTGGCCATAATCTACCATCTGCAAACGCTCTAGACAGTGCTACTAGAGTATTCTCACCATGAATTCCAACATAATCATCACTATATGTAGACCATACATCTCTCATATCTATACAAGATGAATAGTCTATATAAGGCCCAATTCTATATATCTTAACACTTTTTAAAGATGTTACAATACTCTCAATAAGTCCTAGAATAATTTCAAGCTCTTCTTCATATGTAGAAAATAGATGTGTTTGAGGCATATCTCTAATACTTTTAATAATATCTAAAATACTTACAGACTTATCCTTAATTTCAACTTCTATAGGTTTCTTAATGATAATCTTCTCACCATCTCTATACGACACTTGGAATATTGGTTCATCAACTATAGGTATCTTAAATATTGTTTCATAAGTATCTTTATCAATGTTATATATAATTTGGACAGTACCATCCCAGTCAGATAGATCAACTTCCCAAATCTTAGAAAATCTTCTCTTAATAATCTTAAGCTTATCTTGTGGTATTTCTATACTTATCTTAATAATTGATTTTTTAGTAATTTTAACCTTTTGATATATCTTATCAATATTTTCAAAAATCTTATTAATTATCTTTAATAGACTTGACTTACCTACATTAGGACTACCTGTAAGTACTGTAAGCTTACTAAATTCAACATCTATACGTCCCTGTGATGTTGATATTTCTAATTGTCTAAGAGTCACATCTCTACAGGCTTAGTATGTAATAATACTTTAAAATTATTATACACAAGCTCTAGAGTGCATATAGTAGAGCATGAAGATCCTCTACTGCTAGTTCCAGGACCTTCTAATCTCATACCTAGTGTACGTAAAGCACTTTTAAGACATGTAGGACATAGATCAGACATTTTTAGAAGGATTTTCAAAGATGTTGTAACATATTTAAAGGAGATTTTTGATACAGAAGGTGATGTATATATATTCACAGCAAGTGGTACAGGAGCTGTTGAAGCATCGATAATGAATTTCATATCTAGAAATGATAAAGTTCTCTGTATCATATATGGAACATTTGGAAGAAGATTTGCAGAACAGGTTAAGAGAATTACAGAAAATGTATACATATTCAAGGTAGATTATGGTGAAGTTCCAAATGTAGATAGAATTAGAGAATTTTTAGAATATAATAAGATTAGAGAATTAGATGTTGTGACAGTTGTATACAATGAAACAAATCCAGGAACAAGATTTAGAGATTTAAAATCACTTGCAAAACTTGCACATGAGTATGGTGCAATAATAATTGTTGACAATGTATCAGGACTTGGAGGTGACTACTTTACCTGCAGTGGATGGAGTATTGATGTAGCATTTTCAAGTTCTCAAAAATGTCTTGGAGCACCACCCGGAATATCATTTATAACTTATAGGACTGTTGAAGCTGAGAGAAAATTGAGAAATAATACATGTCTAAGTACATATTTCGATTTAAAGATATGTAAAAAATTTTTAGAGAGAAATGAAACACCATTCACACCTGCAGTAAATGTTCTAAATGCATTAAGAGAAGCACTACACTACATATGTGATAATGTTGGTCTTGATAGATGGATAAGGTGGCATTATAGTAGAGCAGAGCTCATTGTTAAGATTCTTGAGAAGATCGGTATGAAAACATTTGTAGAGGATGAATATAAGAGATCTATAACAGTACTCTCATTTAAACCTCCAGAAAATTTTAAGGTTAGTGAATTAAAATTAGAACTATACAATAAGTATGGTATCGATATTGCAGATGGTATGGATGAATTGAAAGGTAGGATAGTCAGAGTTGGAAATATGGGATGGATAACAAGAAGAGACATAATACTGCTGGCTGGATCATTAATAGCAGTACTATCTAGAAAAGTCGAGATTGAAAATGTTGAAGAAATATTCAGACTAATACATGAAAAAGAACTACTAGTATGATGATGAACCCTAGTGATGCAGAGAAATGAAGAATGGGGGACGGGAACTGAATCAGTGACCGGTGTTTCAATCATTTATCAGACCTGAGTGCCTTCATCATTTTAATTAGCCACAACTTAGAATCTTCTATGAGTAGAGTTAGTAAGGTAGTTATTTGCTTTTTGCCAATACTAATAATATTAATATCGTACATAATATCACATAGATGGTGGTCAATTTATAGTAATGCCATAAGTGATTTAGGTAATCCAGAATATTCAATATATTCATCATTAGTATTAAATATAGGATTAACAATATACTCATTCATATTGTTTACCTATGCATCAAAATATGAATATATTAATAGTGTAAGTTCAAAGATACTTAAGCATGTATCAATACTACTAGCATTGGTAGCGTGTATTAATGAAAGTTTTGGAATTTATCACTATGTAATATCAGTACTATTTTTCATATCACTTGCATGTTTTGTACTGTATTACATAATTAAGAGGAGAAGTATACTTATGATGATACTATTCTCAATATGTGTAATTAATATTGTGGTATACACATCTTGCATATAAAGTGCCTACAGGTGCTGCAATTCCTGAAGTAGTTTCAATATTTGTAGGAATTCTATGTCTCTACATCTATTTTCCATAATACATATCTAAATATTTAAATATTTTATACGAGTATAGACTTTCATGAACAAGAGAGAATATGAAGGTTATATCTACATAATTCCCTATGCTGGTGATGGATATATTCTATGTAGTGAGAAAATACAAAATTTCTCAAATTTAAAACCTCGTGAGAAATTTCTAGCTAAGATTGAGAAGATGAAGAGTAGTGATGTTATTACTATTGATGAAATTTTAAGAGATCTTGAGAATAAGAAAGTTAGGATTATTATTGAAATTCTAGATGAGTAATTGTGGAATTCTTGTTAATCTAATACAGGAATTTTCTCTAATTAGATAATCATCCTCTATTCTAATACCATACCTAGACTTTATATAAACTCCAGGCTCTATCGTTATAATATTTCCACTCTTCAAAACATCTTCAGATATTGAACTTATACTTGGAGGTTCATGACATTCAATTCCAATGCCATGACCTGTTGAATGTATGAAATACTTATCTAAACCATACTCTCTCAATACATTTCTAACAGCTTTATCAACTTCAGATGCTCTAACACCATCTTTAGCATTTCTAACTCCCTCATTATGAGCTTCTAATACTGCTAGATATGTATCTCTAAAATCTTTAGGTGGATTTCCTACAAATATTGTTCTAGTTATATCACTACAATAACATCTATATCTAACACCAAAATCTATAATAACAACATCCTGATTCTCTATCTTTCTAAGACCTGTAACATGATGAGGATATGCTGAGTTTGGACCTGAAGCTACTATAGGCTTAAATGCAAACCAAGAATCATGTTCAATAGCTATTTTGCATAGTTGTGAAGATATTTCAACTTCCCTAACACCAGGTTTAACAATATTTAAAACATTTTCAAGACATTTTTCAGAAATCTTAATAGCTTTCTTAATAATCTCTATCTCATACTCATCTTTAATACTCCTAATCTTCAGAATATCATTATATAAATCTACAATCTCTATATCTAAATTTTTCAATCTCTCAGATATTCCTAGAGAATTGTCAAAACCAACTCTCTTACAATCTCTTAGAGAATGTTTATATACTTCTCTATAATTTATCTCATTCACATCTTCAGGATTTGTAGATAATCTATACACACTATCTCTATCTAGGTTCTCCACACTATCTAACACTCTATCATAGTCTAACTTTGATATGTATAGTCTATATGTTAGATCTCTATAAATGACTAATAACGCTGTTGGAGTTTCAAATTCAACTTCTAGAAAATATTCTAAATTTTTCTCTGATCTTATCACAACTGCATCTATGTCTTTACTTTCAAATAATTCTTTCAATCTAGTAAGTTTTCTAAAGTTCATCTAGTCAATACTGAGTTTACCTTCTTTAAATTGTTGAACTGCCATGTTTAGAGGTTTTGGATTTTTAAAAATCTTCTTAACTTTAAATCTTATAACTGTTACAAAACTTGTATCTTTTATTTCTGGGTATAGTTGTCTTAATGCATTTAATAGTTCACTCTTTGATTTAAAACCTTCTTCTCTAACTATATTTTCAGGTAGTTGATCAATACGGTAGATTTCGAAACTCTCAATTTCACCAACACCATATACTAAGTTTCCACATGTTATTAATACTTCTCCAAATCTAGGTCTAACAATGCCTAATCTAACAGTTACTCTCTTACTTCCTGATAAGACTCTATCTAGATATTCAGGTCTAAACCTTATAACATAATTCAACTCCACAATCCTATCCCTACTCTTGAAATCTCTACCTCTAGATCTTCTATTCATCACTCAATAATGTTCCTGAAGATTAGATATTTAACTACGTCTCTGGGATTATATATTCGTGGAGTGGAAAGTTGAAGAGAAGACTGAAGATTTTGAAATACTATCTTTAAGAATTCCAATAACACAGGATAGAAATGTTGAGATTAGAGTAATGCATGACTTGAAATCTAACATGTACACTCTCAGACTTATTAAACTTGTAGGATTTTCTCATGGAGAGATATCTCTAATATCTTCACTATCTACAAGACTTAGACTATCTGTAGATTATTCACCAAGTGATAAAGCTGTATACTTAACACCAAGTCCAGTAGAGTATGTATATACTTCTCTAGATAAGGTTGTTAGTAGAGTACGTGAGATAGTTGAGATAGTTAGACTTGTAGTATCTTACGTGACTGATTTTAGAAGTAGTTTAGAAATTGCGGAAAGTATATTGAAGAGAGGATGGCTTGTAGATTATGATAGTGGTAGAATTGGAAGTGTTAGAAAGACATTTAGCACAGCAGGAAATACATGGCTTATAGTGCAGATTTTTTCAAGAGATGGATATGATATTGGTAAACTTCTAATAAAGATAACATGTATAGGAAAGAAGATAGACATAGTTAGGAGAGTTGTAGATCTACTTGTTGAGAGAGGATTCAAAATTACTAATGACATGCTAGATTTAGGATATGCAGAACTTGAACAGGAAGTATATAGTATAGGATTAACAGATAAAGTTGTTGATGAGGTTGATAAATTAATAAGTGAGGTGACCACAGCGTAGTAATGGATTCTAATCTCATACTAGTAATACTCTACGTAGCATCATTCGCAATATTATACTCACTCTTCTCAATTCACGTTAAGAAGCTTATCAAGTCTAGAAGAGTGGAAGAACGTAGAGGTACAGTTGAAAGATTTGAGAAGATAGAAGTTGAACAATCTGAGAGAAGAGTAGAAGGGAAGGTAGAAGAGAAGTCTAGAGTAGACACAGTTCCTGAACCTATAATTGTTAGAGAGGATAATACTATGAGAAAGATTATTGCACAATTAACGTTGGATGAATTGAAAGTCTTGAAATTTCTAATTAGTCGTGGAGGTGAATGTTATCAGATGGAGATATATAGAACATTAAATCTTCCTAAGTCTACAGTTACAAAGATAGTTCATAGATTATCAGAGAGAGGATTATTGATAGTTGAGAGAAGAGGTAGGTACAACTATGTAAAGTTGAAAAATGTTGAAAATGTTAGAAATATTATTCAAACTATAGAGCAGGTAAGTAGGTAATTAATTTTCCTGTATTGTAGAATATTCAGCTCTAGAGAATATATCAAGTATAGTCTTAATACCTTCAACTTTATCAACTCTACCAAGCTTTAAATCAAGTATTAGTCTAGATCTCTTAAATATTTCCAGAATCATATTTAAAAACTCTGTACTGTAAGATATTGAAAATATTAGAGATATGTTATATCTAGATTCACTAACCTTCCTAATAAGTACACATCTTCCAGATGAGTAGTATAGATCAATATTCTTACGTCTCTTACACATGTATGTTGTTAATATTGATGTATTTATTGGATATCTCTCAAGTGGTATAGTTTTTATTAGACAGCAGTATATTGGTAGTGTTAGAGATTGATAATAATGTATTAACTTCTTCAATATTCTTAATCCAATCTTATCACTATTATTAACTACATAACCTCTAAAGAAACTATCATCTAAGCTATGTGAGACCATCTGTATCATATTTTGAGATATTTGAATTTCATACATTTTTAATGTTCTTCTAGTTTCTAATACAATCTCTACATATGATATATCACCACTTTTCAGTGGTTCTACTAGATCATTCATATGGTAGATACCTCGATAAGGTATGTATAGTAGACAGTCACTTTCTTCTGAATTTTTTGATATTGGTTCAATATCGATATGTAGAAGATCTTTACTAATTGATAATTTCAATATTTTTGATGAATTTACTCTAATCATAGCTTTTGGATGTTCTTCACATAGTACTATTCTAGGTATCATCTTGAGACGTAGATTACCTACAAGATTTATAAGGGGTTTAGACAGATATTGAATATATACTATTTGACAACTTTTAGAAATAGTACTTTTCCATATCCTGTAAGTATGTTATATATCTTATCTATAGGACTTTCATTTTCATTTTTAAATCCTGCTATTTTGACTTCCTTATCTGTAACTTTTATGAAGTGATCAATATCAAATCTTAGTATTATCTCTTTACCTTCAAATACTACTTTAAAATTAATCTTCTCCTCTAGCAATTTCTTAACAATACTTTCTAGTAATTTTAATTGTTTTTCTGTTGGTTTTCCTCTAGGTCTTCTTCTCTTAGCTTCTCCTAGATACTTCTTCAATTCTTCATCCTGGCCTATCTTGACAATACCTTTCACAGGTGTTACAACTATCTTATCATCTTCATACTTGATAACTTCAAAATTTTCTAACTTTCTAACTTTTGACAAAACTTCATCTATAGATAACTTCTGTACTTGCTCTGACACAACATTACTTTTTCAAATATCTTAATAAGTACTTTCTCAGTCTCTCAGGATCGTGAGTTACTAGATGTCTTATAGCATCTTCAAGTGAGAAGAAGAGACATCCACATTCATTTCCTCTAGAACTTCTCCATTTACATCTAATATGTTTAACATTTCCTTCTTCAACAATTTCAAGATATTGTCTTAAATCTGGAGGTATTTCTAAGCTCATATTAGATAATCTTTAACACAAGCTAAATCTTTATTTTTCTCACAATGACACTCTATATGTGTCCTCGATCATTAGACGAGTAGTCTCAATGTGTATTGGAGGTAATGTTAATCTTCCTGAATCTGTAAAGAATAATCATCAACTTCTAAAATGCCCAAACTGTGGCTCAATGATGTCTATAGATGCAATATATCTGAGAGAAGATCCTAGAACTAAAGTTAAAATTATTGAGAGAACACTATCCTGTAAAGAGTGTAAGATTAGGATTAGACAGTGTATATACATGACGAAGATGTGATTAAGCATGAAGATTACATATGGATTAGCAACGCTAGGCATAGTCATACTTGTAATATCTATAATTGGCATATGTGTAGTAAACTTTCAAACACTATACACAGAACTACAACATGAAGTACCTACAGGATGTATAGATGTTAATGTTATTGGAGCACAATATAGCTTTACAGGAACTTCAATACTCACATGGACATTAATATGCTGTGCATTTATGATAATTCAATTTCTACTATTTCTAGCAATTAGAGGTGCAGCTAGTAGAAGAGAGAAGTTAGCATTAACTAAATTATGTATTGCATGTGTGATAATTGGCATATTACTACTATACTCAACATATACAACATATAGCATAGTTAAATCGTTATACTTGAAATGTAGTGTAGACATACTAAATACAATATCTATACTAAACATGCTATTTGGAGCTATACCGCTAGCAATATCAATAGTATGTCTAATATCGTCATTTATAGAAGGTAGAAGATATGTTAGATATAGAAGATTATAATCTCTGTGTAAGTAGTATAGCAATCTCAGTCTTGAATGTTGAATATATGAAATCTTTAATATTTTTAGAATATGATATGAATCTCAATGTTAGCAACTTAACAATATTTTCAACAATCTTATAATCAACTTCTAACATAAGTGAATACTCTCTTAAAGCACTTCTAAACTTATTTGAAAAGTTTATAAGTTCTAAAGGAGCTTTAATGATCCATCTAATAACTTCAGGTTTAAACACCATTACCAACCATTTAGAGATATCTTTAACTATGTGTAATGTATTTAATATTGTTACAACTACCCTGACGAAGTTTTCAATATCTTCAATATTAATTCTCTTATTTGATGTTTTGCATAATTCTATAATTTCATCTCTAAAAACTTCTAGAAAGTCTGGAAGTATTATAGATATTTTTTGTTCAATTTCTTTAAAGTAGTTTAATCCTCTCAATTCTACACTACATAGATCTCTATCAGGACATTTATCACATACATCATTTGACAACATACTTCTAGCACATTGAATACATGTTCCTGTTAGTCTACACATTGGTAATTTTGGCATTGAGATACCACACTGTGGACATCTAGTATCTACTCTGTAAAGTCTATGCTCACTGTGCACGGTTTATCTACTAGCAAGTTTTTTAAACATAAAAAATACACTTCGTTACTGTATGAGTCTCTGGAAGCTTAGACTAGCGATGGTATTGTCAGGTATAGCTACTGTACTTGGCGGTCTTGCTGTTCTATATATAATTTTCAGAATATTTGCAATATCGTTAACAATGCAGATGTTTCTATACATTGCAATAATATTATCAATAATATTCATACTAGGTCAATGGCTACTTGGACCATATCTAATAGATATGATGTGTATGTGTAGAGAAGCTGATCCTTACCGTCATAAAGAGCTGTACGATATTGTACGTGAACTTGCAGAAAAGTCAGGACTTAAGAAAATTCCGAGAGTTATGATAGCTAGAATACCAATACCAAACGCATTTGCATATGGATCACCATTAACAGGACCTAAAGTTGCAGTTACAGAACCACTACTAGACATATTGAGTAAAGATGAGTTAAAGGCAGTACTTGGACATGAGATTGGACATCTAAAGCATAGAGATGTAGCATTGATAATTGCTATAGGTCTAATACCAACAATAATTTGGAATATTGGAGACCTAATGTATAGACTTGGATTCTGGTCTATGATCTTTGGAATGGGTGAGAGAGATTCAGCATATGCATACATGATACTTATAGGAATAATACTTATAGCAGTTGCATTTCTACTAAGCATATTTGTACTAGCATTTAGTAGATATAGAGAATACTACGCAGATAGGCATAGTGTAATGTTAATACCACGTGGAGGTAAACTACTACAGAGAGCACTTGCAAAGATAGTACTAGCAGTTAAGTATGGATTAAGTAGAGAGGAGATTAGTGAGATGTCATCAATACTACAATTTAGAACACTATTCATACAAGACCCACTCGTTGAAGTTAAGACTAAGTTTAGAGATATTGATAGTTTCATAGAGTACTTAAAGAGAAGAAAACCAACATTAACAGACAGGATTAAAGAATTATTCTCAACACATCCAGACATTGGTAAGAGAATGAGAATGTTAGACAAGTTTGATGAAGAGTTTTGGGGTAGAGTATATGAGGTTAAAGTAGAGTAACATCTTCTAAATCATCATTGTGAGGTAAGGTATATATAGTATTAAAAGAAGTTTCCATTTTGAACATTGTGTATACGATAGCTATAATAGCAGATTCTCCACTACCTGATAGACCATGTAGAGAACTTTATGAAACTATAAAGAAGAAAGGTTATAATGCTCGCTATATACCAATTTCAAGAATAACAACAACATTCTCTAAAGGTTTTATTGATGTTAAGATTAGAGATAGAAAGATAGATTTTGATGGAGCATTTCTCAGAAGTATCGGATTTCTACTCGATCTTGAACAATATCTTAGGAGAGTTACAACATTAAAAATAATTGAAGATCTTGGAGTTATTCTTGTAAATCCTCTAGAACCATTCTTAAAATCTAGAAATAAGCTTGAAATAACTTACGAACTTGCTAAGAGAGGAATTCCTGTTCCATATACTGTATGTACAGAAGATCTATACTACGCATATTTAGAATCTAAAAAACTTGAAGATTTTGTGCTAAAACCAATATCTGGATCTAGAGGATTTGGCATTACAAGACTTTCAGATCCAGATATTGCATTTCAAATTATGAAAACATTACTAGGATATAGAAAGCCAATATACATGCAGGAGTATGTAAATAAGCCAGGTAGAGATATAAGAGTACTAGTCATAGATGGTCAAATATTTGGATGCATGTATAGGATAGCTCCTGAAGGTAGTTGGAAGACAAATATAGCTCAGGGAGGTAGAGGTGAGATTTGTCATGAAATTGATAGAGAGGTTGAAGAACTTGCAATAAAAGCTACGGAAGCACTTGGACTAATATATGCAGGTGTTGATATTGCAGAGAAAGATGGATCATTCGTAGTTTTAGAAGTTAATGGATCTCCAGATTGGAGAGAACTATCACAAGTACTTGGTAAAAGTCCTGCAGAAAAGCTTGTAGAAGTTATTATAAATCTAATCAAGAAGTAGAGTTCTATGACTAGGTGGTTACTAAAATGTACACAATGTGGACTTGACATGTATCTAGATGTTGGTTTTGATTTAACAGCATTTGGAAGTATACTATACCTATACTGTCCAAGATGTAGAAGAAATACAGAACATAAAGTCGTTGGTTATATAGATGATGATACAGGTGAGTTTATACCATTTGATAGAGCAATAACAGAGAAGTTTAAATCAATAAGTATGCAGACTGACTAGATATTTGAACATATACTAACAATCTCCTGTCTGAGTAAGTATAACCTCTTCTTACACTCCTCAACTTCTCTATACATAGAATCGATAATTTGAAGTTCTTTCTCTTCTTCAGGAGTTAAATTACCAAGAACTTTCTTAACATATAGTTGACTTCTCCTTCTTTTAAGATCTTCAGTTCTATAATCAATATCTCTAATCTTCTCATCTATTTCTCTAATCTTACGTTCACACAATATCTTGACTTCCTCTTTCTCCTTATCTAATCTATCTTTAACTTCACTATATATCGAAATATCTATCTCCTTATTAATCAACAATTCAAGAAGTTTACCATATTTAGTATGTATATCTTCAATCTTCTTCTTAATATCGTACTTAGATTGTTCAAGTATATTTAGATCAACTATATTTCCAATAATAGAGTTTCCAACATTATTAACTTTAGATTCTTCTTTTGGAATTTCAACATCTGCAATAACTTTACCATTTGAAATTTCTATAATTCTACGAACTTTAACTTCTCTAACATTTCCTGAAGAGTCTACATATACTATACTTCTAACAAGACCACTCTTCCTACCAACCTTAATAGATGTTATTCTTCCAAGATCCTTACCATCAGGCGTTGCTAATACACGACCTATAATCTTCTTATAATGTTTATATTTTCCAAATTTAAATATCACGAAGCTTATATGTCTACAGACTATATATACTAATCGTACAAAATGAATCAACTAGAGTATGAGCAACTAGTACATGAAATATTAACATGTACAAAATGTCCCCTACACAAGTATAGGAAGAGACCAGTACCTGGTGAAGGTAAGATTGATGCTGATATAATGATTATCGGTGAAGCTCCCGGAGAGAAAGAAGATGAACAAGGTAGACCATTTGTAGGACCAGCAGGTAATTTATTGACAAAAATTTTAAGTGAAATTGGAATATCTAGAAGTGATGTATATATTACAAATGTTGTTAAATGTAGACCACCAGAAAATAGAGATCCTACAGATGAAGAAATTAGATCCTGTCTACCATATCTAATAAGGCAGATTAGAATTATAAGACCAAAAATAATAATATGCCTAGGTAGGCATAGTGCTAGAGAAATTTTAAAATTATGTGGATTTAAAGAAAGAGAAGTATCACAAATATCTAAAATTAGAGGTAGAATATTTAACGTAAAGATGTTTAATGAAATAGATATAACAATACTACCAACATATCATCCAGCAGCAGCATTATACAATCCAAAATTGAGAAATTACATATATGAAGATATTAAGAAAATTGTTGAAATATATAGAACAGGTAGAATTGACATTAAGAGAAAATCCATACTAGACTACCTCTAAGTAAGCTCACGTTGAATAACTCTAAAAGTACCCCATACATAGGTTATTGTAAATGCTACAGGATCTATAACATATATTTGAAATATATTTCCTAACAATAAACATAGTAAAAATAACACAATTAGTAGAATACTTATAAATATCTCAATTATGTACAATCTAACTCTAACAAGTAGAGGTGGTATTTTCTCAATTTTTGGTGTTGGAATCCATCTATAAGGCTTACCTAAAACTCCTAAGATGAATGATATGAAAATTCTTGGAGACATAACTGCATAAGCCATATTAACTCTATTAATTGCTATTAAACTATCTTTAACAACCTTAAAGTCTTTAATACCAATCTCATATATACAAAATATTGAATATATTAATGCTGTATATATCATTAATATAACTATCATATATTGAAGTACTATTGGTATATACATGTTTAAAATATTTACAATATATAGAAATATGGCTAACAGTAGTTGAGATGGATAGGACATGTATTGATAAAAGTATAGAAGTATCATAGGTCTCTTAATAATATATTTGAAATACTTTCTAATTAACTCTCCAGAACCATATGCCCATCTAGCTTGTTGCTTTAAGAGTGTGTTGTATGTGGCTGGAACAAGAACTTTAACTACATAGTTATTGTATGAGTCTATGGGTATATTATCTATACTACTTCTAATACTATAATCAACATCTTCAAGTATTACATTTTCATTAAAATATTTCAATCTTTTTAAAACTTCTATAGATGTCGCTAATCCTGAACCAAGTGTTGGTCTCCATCTAGTTATGATGTATAGACCATCTATAATTTTCATAAATATTCTATAACCAACTTCAAGACCTGTACCTAGTAGTGATTTTATATTTTTATAACCTTCCCATCTAGGACTTATTACAGATCTACACTTCGGAATTTTACATTCTATTATTGAATCTATATCAAATACAACTATTGTGAAATCTCCATTTTTAATAATGTCTAATGCTCTGTTTAATGCATATGCCTTATTTATAGATTTTCTAGATGGTATTATGAGAATATTCTCAACATTTAATTTGCATAATCTACTTATTATCATGTTAAGTTCTTCATTACTATACTCATCAGCTATCAGTATTGTTAGTATACTTCTATTAACTAGTTCTCTATTATTTTTGAAGAAGTTTATTATTATTTCAATTGGTTCTTTCTTGACTGGTAGCAGTATTATGTACTTATCTTCGTATGTGTTTGATATATTTCTAAATTTTCTACCTATATTGTATAGATACGTTTGATATATTGGTGTTATAAATGTTGAGATTGATAGTAATATTAATATTATATCTATCGTTAGATTATATGGCATAGTTTTGTAAGTAGAGTACAACATCTATTTTTGCATTAATATCAGATATCTTTCTTAGCCATGATGTTCCAAATGCTATTAGTATAGATATGCCAACTATCTGTGCTTCAGCTTGTCTACATATGTCTATTAATGCTCCAATTGTTCTACCTGTCCTGACTATGTCATCAACAATTAGTACTCTATCATTCTTACTTAATAATGACTTTGGGACGTATAGTGTAACTTTTCTTGGTGGACTTTCCATTATATATGTTGCTTCATAGAAGTCATCTTCAAATACATCTCTATACTGTTTTGCAACTGCTAAATCAGCATTTAACATTAATGCTGCAGATACTGCAAGTGGTACACCGTCTGTTGCTGCTGTTAAGATTTTAGTTATGTTATATTCTTGAAATAGTGAACGTACTCTTCTTGCATATAGTTTAAGTATGTCACTATTTGTAACTATCTTTCCAAAATCTACATAATTTTCATATATTTTTATAAGTCTCTTTAACACATTTTCTAAAGATAGTATTGGTTCTAATTTAGAAATTATTTGAAGAGCTGTCTCTGGTGACGGTAGTAGATCACCATTAGCATATCTACACAATACACTCTCTTGAAAACCTGTAATTTCACTAAGCTCTCTATATGAAAGTTTGAGAAGACTACGTGCAATATTGAGAAGTTCAACAGCTTCAAACTGTAGAGATGCTCTACTAAGTCTAGATCTAGCCTGCACAATATGCAGACATGTGAAGATATTAAGACAATTTCCTCATGTTGTTAAAAAGAAAAACACTTAAAACTAGCATTAATACATGTAGCTAAGTATGCCAATAACAGACCCAGAGAAGCTTAGAATAGCGCTAGAACACAGATTCAACTACTTAATATGTAGAAAATGTGGAGCAAGAAATCCGCCAAGAGCTGAAAAATGTAGAAGATGTAAAAGTAAGAATTTAAGACCAAAGAAGTATAGAGCAAAGTAAGATTTAAAACAACCAACAAAGTACCTCTACACGACTAGAGCCGGGGTGGCCGAGCCAGGCCCAAGGCGCGGGACTTGAGATCCCGTCCCCGTACAGGGGGCGTGGGTTCAAATCCCACCCCCGGCGCCAAACATAATTAATCTGCCTACCAACCTCCCACTTAGGTTAGGGAAGATTTAGAAAGTTGAAATGCGTAGAATTTAGATGGGTGTAATATCTTCATTAGAGATGTTGAGAAAAGAAAAGAAAAAGTGTTATTTTATGCTGATCTATGGGGTGTTTATTTTAGTCTTGTCCTGTTATGATTTTACTGCTTGTGTCTTTACTGCTGATATATGTCTTTTTAATCTGAAAGCTGCGAAGAAGCTTGCTGCTGCTCCTATTGCTAGTAGTATTATTCCTGCTATATAGTGTACTACTGGTACTGCTGATGCTGCTGTCTTAACTGTGACATATACTGGCGTACACATACTGTCCTAGTCTAACCCTGACTAATTAATAAGGATTTCTATCTTCCTTATTACGTAAAGATTTTACCCTGAGTAATACTTAACATTTCTATATTTAGGAAAGTTTTTATATCAGCTAACATAGTTCTAAGTCGATAGCTATGTGTGCTCCAGTGTCAGTTACAACACTACATGTAGTGTTAACAGCAAGTACACTGCAGGCATGGTATCTAAGTCAAACACTTGGAGCATTTGGAGTTGTTGCAGCACTAGTACTTGGATTTAGATCAACACTACTAAACATGATTAAGACAGTAACGCCAAGAATATCCATGGCTATAAAGACAGCTATAGCTAAGCTCTTTGTGAGATAGTTAAAATATAGAATATACACATCACAGACTTAAATCAGGGATTTCTCAATGTTTCTTCAAAAAATTATTAGACCAACAATACTTCAGGTAGAGACTACAAATCACTGTATAATGACATGTAGAATATGTATGAGAAGACATTTAAATAGACCTATAGGCTATATGGATTTTGAAGAATTTAAGAAACTTCCACTACAACATTTCGATGAGATATGTCTACATGGTTGGGGAGAACCACTACTACATCCTCAAATATTCGACTTTATAAGATATGTTAAGAGTCTTGGAAAGAAAGCTAGTCTATGTACAAATGGTATACTTGTAGATAAGAAACTTGATGAAATATTTGAAAGTGGTCTTGATGAACTTTCATTTGGAATATACACATTAAAAGGTAAGGAAAAAGTATTACAAAATATTGAGGAAGTTATTAAGGAGAAGAGGAGAAGAGGTAGAGGACCTGTAGTGTATCTTGATGTTACAATATTTAGAGATAGTTTAGAAGAAATTCCTGAAATTGTTAAATTTGGTATTGATGTTGGTGTTGATGGTATAGTTCTTCATAGACTATTCAACATATATAATGTAGATCCAGATATTGAATATATAAGTGAGAGAGAGGAGAAAGAGTTGTTTAAGAAGGTTAAAGAGATTGGTGGTAAGAAAGTATACCTACCTATTAAACATACAACACCTTGTAGAGTTGTAATGTTTACAATATTCGTAACTTGGGATTTCAAACAATTTCCATGTGTATTCCTACATGATAGACCAGATACATGTCTTGGAGATGCTAGAACAGATTTTAAAACAATGTTAAATAGACATATAGAATTTGTTAAGAGGATGAGAAAATATGAAATCTGTAGAAAGTGTTTCTGGTAGGATTCCTGAACCTCTAAAAGTTGTCTTGTGTATAGTATTTGCATATTTAAGCTTCCTGTTAACGATGTACATAGATGTTAAACCTATACTAGATGCAGTATTTCCATTTAAAGTACCATTCAAGATATTACCAGTACTTGGAGGTTTTTGGTATGTATTTTGGATATCCCTAGCTTATAGAATTGCAGGTAGGTGGTATGGACTTATAACGGCTGTGATGATAGTATCATTCTGCCTAATCGCAAGTCCATGGTTTGGTATTGTTAAGGTATCTTGGTTTAGTGTTGTAGGATTGATATCTTTCATAGCATTAGGAATATTGACAGAACTTGTTAATGGTGGTGTTGCAAATGTTGTATGTGTAGGAATAAACTGGCTAGGATATTACATAGCTATACATAGATACATATCGCCTATAGGATGTGTAGTAATGCTAGTACTAGCATTCCTATCAGGACTTGCAGGTGACTATGCTGGTAGAGGTATTTCAAAATTCGTAATACGATTCTTAAAATCTTCTTAAAAGTTTAGCATTATTTTCATAAACGTTGTTACATATCTACACAATAAGTAATACGTATTCCATGAGGTAATGTATAAATATTAACTCAATACCTGAAAAATCGGTACACATGAAAGGTAAACTTGCAGCATGCATAGTTATTGGAATACTATGTATAATAGGTATTGGAGTACTAGCAGCATACCTATCATCAACATGGTCAAAATATAGCTTAGCAATGAAATATTTTGAACAGGGAGTTGCAGCTATAAATAATGAACTTGACGCATTTGGTAATGGAAATGCTAAAGAAGCATTGATGTGGTTTCACGATGCTGTAAACAACTTGACGAAAGCTATAGAACTTAATCCAAACTTAGGAATGGCATATTACGATCTATGTGTAGCATATGGTAATGATGGATTCTTCCATCACTACTACAAACTTCCAAACGATACATCATTCACACAGGCAATACCATGGTATGAAGAGTATACTCGTGGAAAATGTATTCCAGGACCATACGCTCCAGATTACAGTGGTGCTTATTGGATGAAGCTTGCACAAGAAGCTTTTGAAAAAGCAGTATACTACTGTGAACTATGTATTAAGAAGTTTCCAAATATAGCACCACTATGCTATGCACAGCTTGGCGCAATATACTACGACTACTGTGATAATTATACATGTAGAGAGAAGCTAGTACTACCATACTTATTCAAGGCTTTGAAGTATAAGGATGTTATTGAGAAGTATGCTGGAAAGTATGGACTTGCAGCAGTGTATCAAAATATTGCTAGAACATATCTAGCAATGGCAGAACCATGGCTAGCAGTAGAGTATTATGAGAAGTCCATTAAACTATACCCAATAGACACAGCTGTAGAACACATAATGTGGGCATTAATAGACTTAGGAAAGTGGTATGAAACCTTCAAATGGTCAAAATACTACATAACACACTGGAAAGAAGAGAGCGATCTAGGATTAATGCCAGGAGCTGTAGCAGCATTCTACATAGGATGGCCATGCTATAAGAATGGTACTTGGAGTTGTGTAGAGAAGTGGTGGGGTATTGCGACAGAGTTCTGTAATGAAATAATTACAAAGTTTGGACCAAGCTCAGACTACTATGGTGAAGCTTGTAGATTGAAGAGCTTAATAGAGTTCTATGAAGCTATATGGTATATTAAGCATGGAAAGAAGGAACTTGGAATGAGTATGCTAAAGACAGCTTATAAAGCATTAGAGAAGGACGCTGAAGAGATGACTGACCATATACAGTGTCCTGGTGATCCTGCAGAAGTACCTGCAGCATACTATGAGAGAGCACTAGCATACTACTACATGGCTATAATAGACCTATACTTCCACAATAAGGCAAAAGCAATGGAGGAATTTGCAAAAGCTATAAAAGATCTAGAATGGCTAATTAATCACCCAGTACTTAGTAATAGAGAGGTTGCACATAGAAACTACTACATCCTAGGATTTATAGGACTTGCAGGAGTATACATAAAGCTATACAACGTTACAGGAAATAAGACATATCTAACAAAAGCAAGAAACATACTATACAAACTACAAGACATGTTAAACACCAATCCAGAATTGAAGGGTTGGAAACTACTATTCCAACGCAAGTATGGTACAGAGATTGCAGAAGGACTATTTAAGAAGATGTTAGAGGCAGGTGGAATACCAGTATACTTCGGAGTCCTAGAACACTAAACTAATAAGACACACATACACATATATAAAATGTGTATTTTCTCAAACTTTCTCCAGACATACTTTATGAAGGAATAATTACATATTATCTAGAAGATTCTCCACATGCAGTACCTCTAGGTTTTAAATTAAAAGGTAGAGATAAAGTCAAGATTAGAATATATGAAGGATCTAGAACATTTAAAGTATTTCAAAATAAAAATCCTGACATAGTTATAAACTTAACATATAATCCAACGCTATTCATAGTAACAGCATTCAAAGATATATTAAGAGAAGAGTATGAAAATATAAGATATGTAAATGCATATAAAGTAAATGCACCAAGAATAGCACCTGAACATGAAATATGGGGATATATTGAAGCTAAAGTTGAAAATAAGAATATTAAGAAAAACTTGATAGAAGTAGATTTGAAGATAGAGTATATTGATGCATTTAGTAGATTTCTAATAATAGAACCATTAACTAGAATATATAACCATATGATAGATATTGCAGTATACTTAACAAAAATAGCAAATACTGAGTATAAGATATATAGAAGATATTTAAAACTACTAAAATATAGTCTAGAATTGATATATAAGAATTGTAAAACTGATATATGTGAAGAATTTAAAGAATATGTAAGAAGAATATGTAAACATCTATCAGAAAGAGAGCCAAAACTTCAAAAACTTATAAATGATTTAGAATCAAGATAAAACCACTTATCGAAAGTATTATTAAATATTTCTAAAATACCACACTCCAAGACACAACTAACCTTAAAGTTTTGTAGTAATAGTAAGGTTTCTGAAAATATACCTCTATCAGATATTAGTGGTATATTTCCAATTGGAGATTCTACAAAATATATACAGGGACTTGTAAATGATAGTTTAGATTCATCATATATTTTAACATGTGTATATAATCTACAAATTTTCTCAACATTATGATATTTCAGTATTGGCTTCATATCTATCATTGGTAATATCCTTATGAAATATTGGTAACCGTCTATAGAATTTTCAAGTATTCTTCTACGTAATAACTTGTAAAGTATTGTATATGGTATTCTGAGAGATCCTTTATGGTAATTACACAATCTTTCTATTACATAGTCCTCACATGTTTTTAATTTTCTCAATCTTTCAAATATCTGTTGTATATATCTCATATCTACTACTACAATATCGATATCTTGTTCAGGTCCTGTAAGATTTGCTAATCTTGAACCACATATACCTATATATTCTATTGGTACATCTTTTTGTAATTCTTTAACTATTTTTACAATTACCTTATCGATTTCATATTCTTGATTTTTTAATATTTCTCTAGTTTTCTCAGTTGGGTAATATACTTCCTCTATATATTCTTCATCTATCATTGGTATTTTCATTTTAAATATTTTTGAATATCTTAAAATTTCTCTAACTTTACTATATACATACTCTATCTGTTCTTCATATGTTTTCAATACTTTGAATCTTCTACCCTTATTATCAACTCTATTACCTTCAGGGTGTGGTATATATCTTGGTAATGCTATATACTTTCCATCTTCTTCAAATATTCCCTTTATATAGAATATCTCTTCTCTTCCTCTAATCTTTACTAGACAACCTTCATAAAGTCTTACTTTACTACTAGTACTGGTCTTGTTGAACATCTAATAACTTTATCACATACAGATCCAACTAGTAGTTTTCTAATTCCACTAAGTCCTCTATGACCCATAACTATCATATCAGCATCAATCTTATCTGCAAATTCTACAATCTTCTCTCCTGGATCTCCAATCTCAACTACTAGGTCGTATTTTACATTTTCTTTATCTAATTCTGATTTTAATTGTTCTAAAATTTTCATACCACTCTTAAGTGCTTCGTTTAGTATTGTTCCTGCTGTTAGAAATGCTCTAACTTCGGGAGGTACATTAACTACGTATAGTATGTATAGTTTTGCATTTAGTGCTTTTGCAAGTTCTATAGCTTTAAAAACAGCTTTTTTAGCTATCTCAGAACCGTCATATGCTACAAGTATTGAACGTTCCTTACTCACAGAGTTTAGAGAAATTCCTGAAATATAAATCTGAGGTTTGGATAGTGTAGATATTTGTGGTATTAGATAAATTTCCTACTAAGAGTAGTACTAGTAATGAAGCTAGTATTCATAGGTCCACCCGGTGCAGGTAAGGGAACTATAGCTAGTAGAATATCACAGAGATTTGGAATACCTCACATATCTACAGGAGATATATTTCGAGAAGAGATTAGAAAAGAGACTGATTTAGGAAAGAAGATTAAGGAGTATGTTGAGAAGGGACTTCTAGTACCTGATGAGATTGTTATAGAGGTTGTTAGAAGAAGATTATCACAACCTGATTGTCAGAAAGGTTGGATACTTGATGGATTTCCAAGAACTGTAAAACAGGCAGAAGAGCTAGATAAGTTTGCAAAACCTGACTTAGCAGTAAACTTCGTATGTCCAGATGAGGTAATTATAGAGAGACTTAGTGGTAGAAGAATATGTAAAAAGTGTGGAAAGATTTGGCATATAAAATTCATGCCACCACCACAACCTGATAGATGCGAATGTGGTGGTGAACTATATCAGAGAGAGGATGATAAACCTGAAGTAATTAGAAAGAGACTTGAAGTATATAGAGAAGAGACTAGACCAATAATAGAGTATTACAAGCAGAAAGGTCTACTAGTTGATCTAGACTCAACACCACCACCAGACGTTATTGTTGAAAATCTAGTAAAGATATTGAAAGAGAGAGGAATATTGAAAGAGTAGTAAAAGAGTAGTATCAGTTGTTAAGGCCCTCATCAATAATCAGCAAGGATGTCCCTCATCACTGTGTACCAACGAGTCCTCTAAGTGTATTAACTATCTTCTTTAAAGTTATCTCATATACATTTAGTAGAGGTTGGTTTTGTAGTGAGAAGTTCACATTCGGTTGATAATACCTATCTAGGGATAGTGTTTTCAAATGTTTTGCAAAATGTCTCGTAGCTGTTAATAAGTGAGAAATCATGTAGTATATATGTCCAATAAATATTGCAAGATCGTGAGGTTTACCATTTAAATTCCAATTTGGATTTATCAACTTTCTAAATATCTCCATAAGAAACATATGTCTACAATTTTCATAAACTTCTCTAACTTCCTTAATGATTCCTGTCGTAACTATGATTGGAATATTCTTAATTTTTGCAATTTCAATAGCATAATCTATAATTCTCATACCACTTGGAAGTCTTATCTCACACTCACTTCCAATAATCATTAATGGATTTTGTGCTTGTGCAATTATTCTAGCAGCATGTTCTGGTGTTACTACCTGTGCTTGTCTAATTCCAAATCCAAAACCATATAACCAGGGTTGTGATGCCATATTCTCACCTATTCAGTACTTTTCTTACCACCTCTATACTTTTCATATATCCTATCTACAAGTGTTACATCTGTGCTTATGTATTCCCATGGTTTCCAACCAACCTCTCTTAAGTATTCAAGAACTTCCTGCTTATATGTTACAGGTATGTCAGCTTCACTTCTAATGAATAGGTGTAGGTCTGGTGGTAGTTTTCCATAAAACTTCTTGTAAAGATCTATGTAATGTGCAAGCTTTATAGCTCTACCCTGTGGTGTGTCACTAGGTCTTATACATAGCTTAACAGCCATAACCATACATTCCTCCAATGTTTCTGCTGAATAGATTAGGTGTTGTGGTGCTGGACCAACATATATTCTCTTTCCAGTTCTCATATCTATTGCAAGCCATCTCTCGTAGTCCTCCTCATCTCCAAGAAGCATTCTTCTATACTTAACGCCGTGAGGACCTACAATTACAGGTACCCCAAGTCTATTAAATCCTGTTGCTATTGAAGCAGCTTTTTGACTCATAGCTCCCCAAGCTATTCCGCATGCACCAACTCTATTCAATATGTAGTCTGCAATTTCCTCATAATTACCAATTATGTTTCTACCCGCAAAGATGTTTGCAATCTTTATCAATGCTCCTGATATGTGAGCATTTGCTACACATGAACCTATGTTAAGTATACATCCTCTATCAAATGCATCACCAAACTCTTCATATGGTGTTCTACCTTCTTCATCTTTCATCATTCCAATAGCCATTGCAGCACATCCAGTAGCTACGACTATGAATCCTCTTCTAGCAAATTCTCTAGCCATTATAGCATTCTCTCTAGCACCTCTAGGCCAATTTGCACATCCTACAAGTGCTATTACTCCAGGTATTTGTCCAAGTACTATATCTCTACCAACAGCTCTAATTTCTGTATCTCTTATAGGTCCTCTACCAATCCTAATTCTATATCTCTCATTTGGAAGTTCTCTCTCAAGTACTGCAATCATTAGAGATATTATTGGTATCTGTCTTGGACATGCATCTTCACATCTACCACACCCTAGGCAGTATTCAGCGACTTTTCTAAGTAGATCAGGGTTACCCTTCTTCAATTCGTATATAGCATCACTAATAGGTAAGTCTTGTGGACAATTTCTTCTACAACTATGACAACGTACACATCTTTCAACCTCCTTCTTCAACTCCTCTAACGTTGGTATCTTCTTATACTTACCTCTTATAACTGCCATTCTAAGTGCAAGTTTTACAGCAACTTCACCAACCTTCTCTTCATCAAGTATTGCAGCTCCAGGATATTTACCAGATGCTAGAAGTTTCACAATTTCATCAGCCGGCAGATCCGTCAAATCTGGTAATCCATGCATAACCTTGTCAGTACATGCGATGACTGGAGACATAACTTTTCTAGCTTCTTCAACAACCTTAATATTTATACATTGTTCATCTATTACTATCGTGTCTGCAAATCCCATTCTAATATACTTCAATTGGTGAGATATTGGTCCAATAATCTTAGATTCTCCATGTGTATGTCTACTAATGTCATGTGCTGTACAGCATAGTCCAGCAATTTCTACTAGATCAATCTTCTTTAAACCAGACTTGTCTAAGTATTCAACAATCTCAGCACCATCAGACACATTATGACCTATGCATAGTATTGTTGCTTTAGTATAATCTATGAGTCCTAGACCAAGCTCGACAAACGGTTGTTCTTCTTCACCTTTTGGAAAGTTTAGTGCAGCTATCTGTGCAATATCTGCAACTTCCATAGCAACATGATCAAGCATTCCTATATGTAGAGCCTTACTTTCATAATCTAGATAGTACCCTTCCTGTCCTGTATGTATTGAACATAGTGCTTTAGTTATTTCACGTTCAACATATTCAAGAGCTTTCTCTAAATCTCCAAGTGTTTTAGGTACTATACCTGTGACCAGCATTGTGTTTGGAGCAACTATATTTATTTCAGGACCTAGATCAAGCTTGTGATCTCTACCATATTTATGTATTAGAAACTCTACTAGATGTCTAGCATGTGCACAATGTGTAGCTGCACCAATAGCACATGCAAGTGCTACAATTCTAGCTTGTTGAGTTCTAATATCTATACCACATGCACCACGCTTACCTTCACTAAGATCACACTTACCATAAGTACATAGACAACAGTAGTCACATGCAGGCATGTAGAATGGTCTATACCTATTCAACAATATCATATCCCATCTTCGCAATGTTCCAAGAGTTGGCATTGGAGTTGGACCTTGAACTTCTCTAACAACTTCCTCAATAGTAACTTCAAGATCTTTCAAAGATAACATACCAATACTAGATTCATCGATTCTAAACCTCAAGTTCCTCTTCATAAGCTACCTACCGAGATGAGATGATTATTGTTAATAGAAGTTTCCGCTCACTTATCACTATCTATAACTAATTCTAACTAATCTATAATTAATAAGTTACAGATAGAAACCATTAGTAGAACATAGATTAAAAATAAGGAAAGATTTAAATAATACCACAAGAAACAGACTACGAAAGCCGGGGTGGCCGAGCCAGGCCCAAGGCGCGGGCCTGCTAAGCCCGTCCCCGTACAGGGGGCGTGGGTTCAAATCCCACCCCCGGCGCCAAATCCGACTCTACATACCTGAATATGTTTGCATATTCCTGCTCTGTCTCTGGAAGTTTAGTAGAAACGTATATGCAGATTTTCCTCTCTTAGACATACCTATACATGAATCTTTAGAATTCTCCAAATAATTCTAATCGAGCACAAACTCTATGAACCTCTCTCACGATAGAGTTAAGGGAGAGGGATTATTTAAAAGCGTGTATGTACATAAACATACGAGTATGCATGGAGAAATTCACTATCTTGGGAAGTATCCGAGACTTGAAGCATAGTTTTCTAATATTTTGATGATATCCTTCTTGACACCTATAAACACTCCATCAATTTTACCACCAATAACACATTTATCTTCATATCCTCTAGGTATTAAACTGTTTAATAATTCCGACTTTATCTCAATTATAAATTTTCTAGATATTATCTGAACCTTATCATAATACCTTCTGAATAATCCTCCAACAATTTCTCTAATTCTTAAATTTAGAATGTTATTAAGATTTTCATACTCAATGTCTATATGTGTTACTCTTGCAAGAGACCAACCCTTAACATGTATGTAAATTTCAGGATTAATTGCTACTCTCCTACCTCTACAAATTAGAACTACCTCACTATATTTTACAGGTATTTTTCCCGGTGCAGGTCCTGTCATGTTAACTAAACATTTTCCATATCTTGAGTGAGTATATTGGTACTCTATACATATGTGGCAATCCTTCATATGGTGCAATACAGCATAATACTAACAAACCTGCACGTACAAGCTCTATGATACAACACTTAAGTTCATAAAATACTTTAAACATAGATCTCAATACTGAGTTAACTATCATCGATGTATATAGTATAGATCCAATATCGCTCTCAATTAGAGATTCGTAAATACCAAGTTTTGAAAGTACTTTAAATAATTTTAAAGCTTTCTTAGATAATCTTTTAAATCTTTCGATAGTATCTCTCTCGAAGAACTCTAAGAATTTAGAATTATTCCTAACAATCCTGTTAATGATACTACAAACATCACTAATAATATTCATAATCTTTCTACGATTTAACTCTCTAACAACTTGACTATACTTAACATCATCACCATACTTAATAACATAGCTTAATCTAGCACCTTCACAACCCCAACACAGGGATATGTAGTATAGTGCATCAGCCTTATACGGATCTTCATCAACAAGCTCATTAAACATATTAACAATATCGTAAACACCCATTAGTAATATAGTACTAGACTGATTAATAAGATATGCTACTGAGAGAAATATGTAATATACTAGTCTCAGGAATATTTGAAGAACCTATAACATATCTAAAACCTGGAAATGTATGTAGAATATCTGATACACATATAACATTAAGAACATTCATAAGAGGATGTATACCAACATGTACTATAGTTGAAGAATGTATATACGATTCATATAGAGGATATATAAAGTATGGATACTACATATCTAAATGTTTAAAAGAAAGTTACAAAATATCAGGTGAAAATACCTGTCTAGGAACATGCATAATGTTAATACCTATAGCAGTCTCAATAGGATATTTAAAATCTATAGAAGATGAAATAACTCTAGAGAAAATATTACAAAAAGCTACAGAGTTATTAAAAAGATATTCAACATGTCAAGATACAATAATACTATATGAAGCTCTAAGAAAAATTAAATTAAGCTATGTAGAGAAGATAAATCCAATACCATCACTACCAGACATACACGATAGATACTATATCGAGAAGATAGTTAGAGAAGATATAACACTATGGAAATTATTTAAATACTGTTCACATATTGACAACTGTGTAAGACAGACAGTTACATGTTATGAAGATATTCTAGAATTATTAAAATTCTTCAAAAATATATTAAGAAGATATGAAAATATTGATAATGCAATATTGATAACATACATATACTCACTAGCAAGATTTGGAGACACATTAATACTACGTAAAGATGGATATGAGAAGTATAGAGAAATTAGAAAGATAGCTATGAGACTATACTACAAAATTGAAAATGAAGGACTTGATAAATGTTACACCGATATATTGAAATTTCACGAATATCTTAAAGAGAGAAGATTAAATCCAGGATCAACAGCAGACTATATCGCAGTTATGTTAAGCTTGTACAATCTTGAAAATTCAATTTGTAAGTGTTAGCCGCGGACCGCCCGACTCTCCCCCAACCGGTCCAGAGCCCGCCATGCTTGGCCGCTACACCACCCGGCTTGTATTTGTTATTTTGAGATTTCTGATGTATTTATAAAGGTTTCTCTATCAGCAGCGGCCACGATAGCTTCATCAATCATTCATAGACCCTTCATCATCTTTAGAAGATTTATCGTAGTCTCAGCTCGTCTCTTCCTTAATCATCTATCATCTCATTGACCCTTCATCACACGGTTTGAATTCTAGTTAGATATTTTAAATCTTGTTCAATCTAGCTATACTGTAGTAGTGAGACGTAAATTGTTTACTAAGGCAGGTGTTGGAGGCACGTTTGATACAATACACACAGGTCACGTTAGATTAATCTCTGAAGCTCTTAGAAGAGCAAATACTATAGTAATAGCTGTAACTAGTGATGAATTTGCTAGAAAATTAAAACCATATACTCCAAGATCATTTATTGAAAGATTAACGAGATTAAAAATATTAGTATCACAACTATCTAGAGGAGAGATAGTAAAATTTGAAAAGTTAGAAGATAAGTATGGATCAGCTATATCAGATCCTGAGATGGATCTAATAGTTGTAAGTGTTGAAACTCTAAAAACAGCATTTGATATAAATATTGAAAGATTGAAAAGAGGATTAAATCCTCTCCACATAATTGTAATACCAATAATCAGAGACGGATATGGAGAGAAATTCTCATCTAGATATTTGAGAAATCTCATCGACGAATACTATACCTAACAACATCCTTAAAATAGTTTAGAAATCTCATATACGAAGTCTTACAAGGTCTACGTAGTAGAGTAAGACCAGTACCTAGCTCAGAAACTTCAATAATACTACCATCTTCAGATAACTTTTTGAGAGTTTCTAATATATTTTCAGAAAATGTTATCTCATACTCTCTCACACTCTTAATCAACATATTTCTAGATAATACAGATCTAACATTCCTATAAACTTCAAAATCTCTATACTGTGATTGAATATGTATACCAATCTCCTCGAGATATCTTCTACATCTAGATATGTATATACTATAATCAATCTCTAGATTATTCTCATACAACTTCCTTAATATACTCTCAACTATCTCTATAGTATTCTTCAAATATCTTATAGATATATTATTGAAGTCTTCAAGTGGAGTATGGTAGATATCCCAACAATCTTTTAAACACGATATAGTTATACATGGAATACCTACAGGTTCGAAGTTTAGAGTATCAAAATATGGTGCAGATTGTACAAATTCTACATTAAGATTAAGACTCTCATATATATCTCGTGTAGTATATACACATGGTCTCCTACCAACAACATCAATATTTAATATAAATCTTAAAGTTTCTAACAACTTTGAACTAGTTAAATATTGTAAAAATGATCTAGAACCCCAAGCCCAGTACAGGCTAGCAATATTTGGAATTCCAAATTCCTCAGCTGTAAATAGCACTACTCTTACACCAAATTTTTCACAAACTTTAAATAGATCATCTAAAATTGAAAGAGCTACACCAACACCAAGACAATTATCTAGAAAACCTGTAAACCAATGATCAAAATGTGCAGATACTAGAATATTTCTATCATCTTCTGAAAGTATTATCTCCAAATTATAACCGATAGAGTCTCTATAATCAACATCACACTCAATTCTAACTCTCTTACCAACCTTCTTAAGAAGTTCTATACCAGACCTGTAGGGTATTGATACTACTGGGATCTCTATAAACTTACCAGTATTGTAGGTATATTTCTCTTCTAAACTTACAACAATTCTCCTAGGAGAATTGACTCGATCGTAAAATATTACTCCTAGACAACCTCTCTCGTATGCTTTTAGAAGTATGAATTTTGCATCATCAACATCTTCAGGTATCTTGTGAATCAATATATCTCCCTCATTCAACTCATCTAAATTGTCTACTAGTCTACCTTCAACACTTGATCTATATGTGTAAGGCATTGCAAATGCTGTATATTCTCTTCCATCTACCTCAATATATGTATACTTCTCTTCAAAATATATTACAGATACAGGATGTAGATGATAAGTTAGAAGTGGATTATCAATCTCCTGTAATATCTTTATTATAAAATCTCTCTCCTTCTCTGTACCTGAGAGTAGGTCTATATATTTTGAACATCTCTCCGCTAGCGATATACTCTTCAAAACTTTCTCTTCCATACTCAAGTCCTAATCTCTCTCTTACAATACGTATCTTATTTACTATATGTTCATAATCTCTATTTTTAAAACATGTTTTTAACATGTTTAGTAGAGATTTATCAACTCTAGATAGTATTCTAAGTACTTTATATAGAATTGTTAAACCTTCACTATTTAGATAACCTCTAGAGTAGTATTGAGAGTATGGATCTTCTAATAGTGTTAGTAGGTAGTTTAAATATTTCAAATCTACATCAGAGCCCAGGCTCTCATCACGTTTCTTCAGAGGCCTGCACATACATCATCGACATATTCTAAACTATTTATATCATATATCGCCATTCACTCTATTGGAAATGTATAGATTTGAAAATCTTATTAAAGCTCTCCTAGCATTCAACCCTTCGAAAGAATATGTAGATTCTGTATTGAGAGAAGTTGAACATTTAGGAATAGAGACATTTGAAGATTATGGAGAGATACTACTACACACAGGAGTACATGTAGTTGGTAAAGGTCAGAATAGTATAGTTATGATATGTAGAGTAGATGGTAGAGAATATGCATGTAAAATATTGAGACCTGATGCATCAAGAACAAGTCTTAAACATGAGGCAGAAATATTAAAAAAGGCAAATGAGGTTAATGTTGGTCCTAAAGTAGTTAAGTATGGTGATAAGATAATAATTATGGAATATGTGGATGGAATACCACTTGAAGAATATGTGAAGAATGTAGACAAAGATTCTATAATAGAGACAATCCTGAAAATACTAGAACAAACATATAGACTTGATAATGTAGGTATAGAGCATTCTGAACTATCTAGAGTAGAAGAGCATGTATTAGTAAAGAAAGATGGAGATGTATGTATAATAGATTTTGAAAGTGCGAAAGATAGAAGTAAGAAAATTAGTAAGAATACGACACAGATAATTAATGCATTAATATTTAGAAATACAGAAACATGTAAAATTATAAGAAGACTACTCAATATAGATGATCATAAACTTAAAACTATTCTAGAAATATTGAGAGAATATAAGAAGAGACCTGATAGAGATATATTTAATAAGCTCATCATGACATTAATGTCAAAAGTATGAAAGATGAAAACTTAATTAAATTTGTAGAATTAGAAACATATATACATAATACAGAATCAATAGATAAGATAGTTGAGTCAATAAAAAAGAACATACTAGACAATATAAAAATACCTATAATAATTGAGATATTATGGGGAACTTTTGGAAATAGAATAATTAGACTTAAAATATTTTCAGAAGATGAAAATATTTCAAACTTAATATTCAAAAACACGATATGTAAAGCTGAAAATATTGAAAATCTATATAAGACACTAGATTTAAGAATTGATAAAGCTGGAAATCTATATGTTAGATTGAATAAACAAAAATTAATATTGAATAAGATAGTTATAGATGACGTATCAGACGATGTTATTAGAGTTAAATTTAGAGTTATTAGAAGAGCTATAAAGGAAGGTATTGAGAATAAAATTAGAGATATATGTCAAAGATAGATAATTTAAGAGTTATTGAAGATAAAGTTAACATATTAACACATGTTGAATATCATAATAATTCTAAGATTAGAAGTATATTGAGTATAGCTGAACGTTTAGAATATGATGTTGTATTTATTGTACCTCACTCAAGGAGAGATATTAGAAATATCTTAAAAATTCAGGAAAATACAGATATATTGATATTAACTAAACAGTTTTTAACTAGTAAATATTGTAGACATATTGATATACATACCTATGATGTAGTCTCTATAATTCCTGATAACAGATTTTACCTTAATAAAGTCATGAGAATGTTTGATGTAGATATCATATGTGTAGATATATCTAGAAATGAGACAATACCAACCTCAAGTCAGTTAAAGATTATAAAACAGGAAGGCAAATCTATTGAAATAATGTTGAATTTAGATGAGTTGAAAAATATTAAATATCTTAGAAGATTAGAGATTTTTCTTAAAGACTGTATTAGACATAATGTAACTTTTTTCCTATCAATACCTGTGAGAGATATTTACGATATTAAAAATCCATATGATGTATATTCCCTTGTTGAAGTCTTATGTGATGTTGATATTAATTTAATAAATGATCTTAGAAGAAGATATCTACAATTTCTCTCAGATATATTCTATAGGAAGGGTATTGAAATCATCATATAGCTACATAAGCTTCTGTATAGATTTTAACTGAGCTTTACATTTCCTTAAAGTACCTGAAACTCTAATAGTTACAACAAGTACGTCAGTATCATCAACTCTCCTAGTTAGTAAGATTGCCATTCTGAGAAATTTCAAAAATCTTGTCCTAACCCTAAATATTGCACGTGGAGGATCGATTAATACTACAGATATTGGTGCTTCAACAAGCTTAACTCCTAGTAAGTTCTCATATGTCTTCAAAATTTCTGAAACAACTTTTTGAACTAGTTCAGGAGGATAGACTTCGATAAGTACATATCTAGCCATTATGTCTGAGTTGTTAATTTAAACATAGTTAAATACATTGTATAGATAAGATGGTTAAGATTGGAATCATATGTGTTAAGGGGTCAATGCCAGCGTATGAAACATTTGGATATCTTCCAAATAGAATTATTAGAAATTTAGATGAAATACATACATGTGATCTAGTTATAATACCTCCAGGATATATTGTAGAAACTCTAAAAGATCTAGAATTCATAAAAAGAGAATTATATAAATACTACACAAATGGTGGGCTAATAATTGGAGTATGCTCTGGATTTCAATTATTATCAAAATTCGTAGAAACTGAGAAGAGAACTATAAAATGTCTAGATATGCTTGACGTGAAATTTAGACCATTAATATGTACTGATATTGTAAGTGTAGAATTGAAGTATAGATCATGGTTATTTAGAGATGTTGATAAGTTGAGAAATGTATTTCATGCACATACATTCGCACCTGTAGAAATTGGAGATGTTAAGATTGTTGGAATTAGTTATCCTAGAAGAGTTAATTACTTTGAAAAAGGTATTCCAATAATATCAATTGTATGTAGTAAAGATGAGAGAATTCATGGAATTCTACCACATAATGTTTTCAATAATCATAAGGTAGTTGAGAATGTATGTAATTATCTCGGTATAAAAGATTTTGAAGAACATAAGAAGAGGAGTATGGAAGTGTTTAAAGAATTGAAAGACAGCATATATCTTAGTAGAGGAGTAGCTTGTATACAAAATAATTTGAAAAATATTAAGAAGGTTATTATATGTATAGCATCTTTAGCAACTAGCGATGGAAAAACTTTCATAACAACAGGCATCTCATATGCACTTAAGGTTAGAGGATATAATGTCTATGTTTTAAAACTTGGAGGTGATGTTAGAGATATACATCCTCCACTATACATATTGAGAGAATATGTGAGAGATTATTCCTGTATTATTATTAAAGGTAAGAGAGATTACTATGGTTGGACTTCTGCAGAAAAGGCTCTTAGAAGAGCATTAGAGGAATTTGATATAGTTCTTGTTGAAGGTGTTATGGGATTACTAACAGGTATATCGTATAGGGTAGATAATTATCAAATTACATCAACTATAGATTTCATAAATAAGTTCAAGATACCCTACATCTTGGTATGTTCACCAACGTATGGTGGAATTGAAGATCTATACATACGTCTTAAAGCATATCTAAAGTTGTTAAGTATGAAGAATATATTACCAATATGTGTAATAGTGAATAAGTGTTACGATCTTGAAAATAGGTATGTCAAGCTTATTATGAATTTATGTAATAAGTATGGAGTTGATACGTATGTAATTCCATGTATAAGATTTTCAAAGTATACACATCCTGAAATAGATTTAGATATAGATACATATACTAAGACTGCGTATGAGTTAGTAGAGAAATATGTAGATGTTGATAATATATTATCTAAATGTCATAAATATTTTAAAAGAGTTACAGAAAGATTAATTAAGGGAAAACTCAAAAATGAGGATCACGACAGGTCTAGAGAATGAGCTCAATAGAACTTGATGAGAAGGACTGGCAAATTCTTAAAGCATTAAGTAGAAATGCTAGAATACCCTTTGCAGAACTAGCTAGAAATCTTGGACTTAGTGATGTTGCAGTTCTAAAACGTGTTAAGAGACTTGAACAGTTTGGAATTATTAGAGGATATACATTAAATATAGACTATTCAAAACTTGGATTTAGACTAACCTCACTCACAGGTATAGATGTCGAACCAGAATATCTATTTACAGTGGCTGAAAAATTGAAAAATATGGAAAATGTAAAATATGTAGCTATAACATCAGGAGATCATAACATAATGGTAAAGATTGTAGCTAGAGATCAGAGTGAACTAATGAAAATGCATGAAGAAATTTCAAAAATGACAGGCGTTAAGAGAGTATGTCCATCAATAGTCCTTGAGATTCTTAAAGATGAAGTATTATGATATCTTTAATAAATTTACATACCAAAATTCACGCTTTAGTAAAAATCTCAATAACACATCTCTAATATCACTATAAAGTCTATATATATCATCAACACTCTTCAATACAACAATCTTACAATTATTAACAAGCTTCTTAAAATGCTTAGGAGCTATAAGTGGGAGTTGAGCTTTAAGAAGAACTTCAACATTATAATACTTCCTCCTCTTAATTACAACAACTCTAGAATCCATAATGTAGGGACCTAGACATTCTTCATCATTTACATACTTAGATAAGAATTTTAAGACGTCATTACTATAGACAGGAGGACCTTTATGAAATTCGTATGGTGTTAATTCATCTCTCTCAACCATTATGAGTATTACTATTCTATTCTCTTCATCACTCCATACAGATACGTCATATGGCTTATATTCATACCTCTCTAATACATTCCAAATACTTCTACACAATCTCTTAGCTTCACCCCATACAGTTTCAGGAACAAGCTTCTTTGGATATGGAAATTCTATCACAACTATAGGTGGGAAAAATCTCTTCTCTAAACTATCCACATAGTACTTCTCTGGATATTTGAAGAATAGTATATCTGGCTTATGTAGAAATAGTTTTGATGCAAGTATTAGTTTGGATAGAGATTCTACAGATACTGCAGCTGCAGCATTTCTTGTAGGATCTACAGGATCTATAACAATTATTGGACTATCTTTAAAAAGTTTTTTAATAGTTTTAACATCTGAGTAGTGTTTTTCAACGTCTATAATTATATGCTTTGGTTTCCATCTCTCTGCAACATCTTTAATAAGATTTATGAAAGATCCATAATTTAGAATTAAAAGTTCTGCTAAATATCCTGAAAATCCCTCAACTTTAATCTCAGCACCATATATACCTAAAACTTTCAAAAATCTTTTGAATAATCTAATATCATCTCTAAGATCAGGATTTTCTGAAAGTTTTGAAAGTACATAGTTTGTATGTAGTGGTGTTCTATCTGCTGCAGTTAATGGTTTTTCACCTGGCTCAATCCTGTAGCATGGTACAATATCTATCTCATATTTGTCAACTATGTATTGAACATATGGATGTTGTGCATATTTTAAGATCCATCTAATACCACTTTTCTGAGCTACAATTATCAACTTCTTAATAATATCTTCAAACCTTTCTTTAGGAAAGTCTTTTGGAAATATTAGAAATATATCAATATCCTTACCTTCAGGTAGCCAAGTATCTTTAGCTAAACTTCCCTGTATCGATATTTCACAGTTAATACTATCTCTACTAAATTCCTCTTCTAGAAGTTTAACAATTCTATTAGCAATACTTAATCTTCTAACTCTCTCTTCATCACTAGGTCTTACAAGTTTTTTAGCTTCCTCAAGTATAATCTCTATACTATTTTTCATAATAATTTCACTTCCAACAAATCACTATATATCGGTCCTCTAGGAGTTAGTACACTCTTCTTAAGTTTTATACATTCTACAGATTGTTCACCAAACTCTAAATCTCTATACTTCTCTAGTATCGTAATTATGTGTTGTTTATTTCTTTGAGATCTAACTCTAGCTATTGTTAAATGTGGTGTAAACTCTTTATCATCTTTAATACCATACTTACCTACAAGTTTTTCGATAATTTCATGAAGTTCTGATAGTTCTTTAGAACCTTCTGTAATTCCTGCCCATATAACTCTAGGATTTGAATTATTTGGAAATGCTCCAAGACCTCTAACTTTAATCTTAAATTTTTGATATGTAACTGTCTTCAACTTATTCATTATTTCATTAACTACAGGTTGAGGTACTTCTCCAATAAATCTAAGTGTTATATGTAGATTTTCTAATTCAACAGGTTTAATATCTACACCACCTTTAAGTAGTTCTTTCTGTATAAGTTCAATATTTTTCTTAATATTCTCATCTACTATATCTACTGCAATAAATACTCTAAGTAGATTCATAACTAGCTACTAGACTTTAAGTTACTTAAAATCCATTTCGAGAGAAGTTCGCACTTACTTGGATCAAGATATTTAACTTTACCACAAGATTCTAAATATGGACAGTATAGGCATGGTATTGTTATTAAAATTCTCTCATGATCGGACAGTTCTGAAATCTTTAAACTATAATCGACCTCAACATAGTCTCTACGTGTTGCAGATGTTGATTTAATATATTCTTCAACAATTTTTCTACCATCTTGAGTTAACTTAACTAGATATTGAGCTCTTCTAGTATCACTCATCTTCTCTCTAATAACAAGACCCTTCTTCTCAAGTTTGAGAAGATATGGTAGACCTGTCTTACCATCAATACCAATAGCTTTCCATAGGTTTCTCTGAATGTATGATCCTCCAGATTTGTATAGTTGTATCAATATCTTCAACTCAATTTCAGATAACTGTTCCTGACTCATAGTACTGTACTAGTCTACACATCTTCAATATATTAATTTTTAGATCAGTGCCGGCCCGGCAATCTTCATCTATCAAATATGTGGGGGCAGGAGCTCATCATCTCTCGTAATATTCATCTAGTAGATTTTCTAGATAGCTTAATAGTTTAGATATTTCCATCTTTATAATCTCAAACTCTCCAAGTCTTCTAACTACAGGTAGCTTTATTATTGTGCCAACCCTCTTCTTATCATACTCAATCTTCTTCAAAATGCTTAACTTATCAATATTCTTAGGTATTCTTGTTGGAAGTTTAAGCTTATTTGCAATATCGTTTAACGTTGTGTAGACAGACTTATCTGTATATCCAAGCCTTGAACCTAGATCAGATTCTATAAGCATTCCTAACATAACACATTCACCATGTGTAAATATTCCACCGCAGCTAGCTTCAATACCATGACCAACTGTGTGACCATAGTTTAATATTTGTCTAATATCTCTCTCCTCTCTCTCATCAAGATTTACAACCCATGCTTTACATTGTACAGAATATTTGACAAGTTCTTTAATAATGTCTAGATCTCTATTCTTAATCTTCCTATAATTATCATTAACTATCTTAATAATTTGAGGATTTATAGTCACACCATACTTAACAACCTCTGCAAGCCCTGATTTAACTTCTCTATCTGGTAGATATGTTATAAATTTTAAATCTTCAAAAACTAGTCTAGGTTGATAGAATGTTCCAATCACATTTTTAATATTGAACATGTTTACAGCATTTTTACCACCAATAGCTGAGTCAACCATTGATAATAGTGTTGTTGGTACTAGTACAAGTGGTAGACCTCTCAAATATATTGAAGATACAAAACCAACAAGATCACCAAGAGCACCACCACCAACACCCACAACTACTGTCGCTCTAGTAGCTTGAATATTGTGTAGAAATTCTACACATTTTATAGCTTGATCGAGAGATTTAGATTGCTCACCTGGAGGTACTTCATATATATGTACTTCATACTTCTCTTTAAGACTTTTTAAGATGTTTCTAAACATTTCAAACTCATTTACAGGTTTTTGAACAAAGATAACAATTTTATCAATATTATCTAACTCTTCTTCAATAATTTCAGAAATTTTATCAACTATATCGATACCTATAACTACAGGATATTCTGGAGAGTATGTAGGTTTGACTATGACCTTATCATACTGCACAGATATCTAATCATACTGATCTTAGAAGGTTGTTAAGTTCTTCGAATAGTTCTTTAAGTCTTGGAACTACATCTCTCAAATTATACTTAACAGCCTTTACGAGTGCTCTAAATACTTTAGTTCTAAGCTTCTTAACATACTCATTACCTTGAAGTCTGATAGCTCTAATCCTAGCTTTATTTATGAAATCTTCAACTTCTCTAATAATATCCTCAATCTCACTCTTAACTTCTAGAATTGTAATATCATCATGACCATCTTCTCTATCTTGAGATTGTCTACTACTCGTCTTTACAACATTAACATTCAAGTATATGGGTGGAGCAAGAACCTTAGGATCTGGCTTAACGATGTTGTACCTACCCATCAAGAATCCAGCAATAATATATCTAACAAGCTCTGAAACACCATGAAGACCTTCCTTCTCAGCAAGCTTCATTAAAACTTCTTTAACAGATCTATGAACTCTAACAGATATCACAGTACCGTCCTTCTCAGGTGCTTTAAACAAATCTTCAAGTTTTAATTTCATACCTTCAACATTTATTACCTGGTTTGAAATCTCCATCGCATACTATCTTTAATACCTTATAAAAGTCTAGATTTTCTAAAATAAGTCTACTATATGTAAACGTAGATGTACGTCAAGTATCGTGTGTAAGATTTCTGCTCTAGTATGAAATGTTCTGTATGTTAAATCTTTAACATAGTTAAACAATTTTTCAAATATCTTAACAGATTTTCTCAAAGCTTCATCTCTAGAAAATCCAGATCTTATAAATACATTAACAATATTTATATACTCCATATTATCTTCAAGAAAGTCATGTATGTCATCACGAATTTGATATAACATACCTAACAATCTGCCAATAATTCTAACTCTATCTATAGTACTTTTAGATACGTTATATGCTGTATATGCACCAACAACCATAGAAGCTTCTATTAAAGATGCAGTCTTCTTTCTAATAATGGTGAAATAATCTCCGAGCTTTATATTCTTAAAACCATCTCTATACTCTAACTCTAAAGCTTCACCATCAGATAAGTCTAGAGCGGTTTTAGAAATTTCAATCGGAATCTCTCTTATACCTGTATCTACACTATACTCAACAGCTTTTGCAATAAATACATTACTTGCAAGTATTGAATAGTTATCACCATATAGATATCTTGGAGTATATGTACCTCTCCTATGTGTATGATGATCAAAAACATCATCTTGAAGTAGTGTAGCTATATGAACACACTCAATAGCTACAGCAGCCTTAACAGCCTTACTAAGATCACCATCTAGAAGATATGATGTTAAGAGTGTAAGTGTTGGTCTAATTAGCTTACCCTTATTATAGATGTAGTGAGAAACAGATCTGTAAAGCATGTTTGACACATAACTAAATTTACAAATCTTAACTAGCTCATTAACAACATCCTGTAAAGCTTTAACTACCACATCAGGAAGCTTTAAACTCACAGATTACTCAAAACTAACAAAGTAGCGAGATTTTAAATAATGTCACTAAGATAACTAACAAACTTAACACCGAGCAAATCTAGAAAGCTTAGACAACCAGTAACAAATCTAAATAACAATCTACAAGACAGATTACTAATCACAGATCTTCTAAATAACTTATTGAAAAATCTCTCAAATTTAGAATAATCTATAAGAATTTTATCAAAAGGTTTTCTAAGTCTGGCAAGATTGTTAATGAAGTTACCGATAACATTATAAGATTTTTCTATGAAAACTTCACTATCTACATTAGATTCATATAATATTAATGATGAAATTATTGCAGGATTAATACCAGCACCATTTGTAGGAATAACAAAACCACCAGCATCACCAACATACACAACATCTAACCTATCTGAATATATGACACCATCAACAGGTAAGGTCTTACATAAAACTCTACTTACAGGTTTCAAATTGTAGATCTTCAAAAATTTATCTAAGTACTCTACAATATTATTAATGAAGTCTGTATTGATACCAAGACCAACATTTGCAATATATTCATCTTTTGGAAAGATCCATGCATAGCCTCCTGGTGCGATTTTAGGATTTATGATTATCTTAGGATTTTCAATATGATTTGAAAGTCTTGCTTGAAGTGATATGCATGAAATTGTTAAATATTTTGAATTTTTTAAGAAATTCCAGATTTGAGAATCGTATAATATTGATGGAAATGAGTCTGAACATATTACAAATCTAGCTTTTACATACTTAATATCTCCATCACGATTTCTTAACATAATCTTAATACCATCATTATGTATTTCATATGAAAATGCTGAAAATCCTAGATAATTTTCATAATATTGAATGTTCTTATCTATTAGGTTTTTAATTAGTTCACTCTTATCTATTATGTATGATTTGAATCTAACTATGAACTCTCTATCTAATATCTTTATACTAATCTCTTTAAAGCTTTTAATAATTTTAGTATTCTCCATTATTATGTTATGACTTTTATACATGTATTCTAACAGTGTTTTCGGTATATTTGATAGCGAGGATGGGTCAGGAATAAGTTCACCACATACTACATGTGTCCATGGATTAACACGTGTGTCACATATAGCTATAGTCTTTTCAGATGTTAAGTCTTTGAGAAACTTTACTAATGTAGAACCTGAAGTACCTACACCTAGTATTAGTATGTCTGTGTTGACATTCACAGTATTTTAAATAACCTTATACTTATCTACACCAACCTTCAAAACTTTACCTTCCTTAACAAGTCTTGTAAGTTGTGCTTTAACAACACTAATACGTTCTTCATTTATTGCTTTTGCAATTTCTTCAACAGTAAATTCCTTACCCCTATTCTTAAGTAGAAATTCATGTATCCTACTCTTAAGACCCTCCATACTACTCTAAATATTGTTAAGGGGGGTTATAAGCTAATCACCTTTATCAAATAATAGTTAATAAGTTATAACATTTGTGAAATGCTTAAGTGAGTAGGCCAGTTAGAAGACCTGTAAGAGAAGTAATACTTGGTATACTGTTTAGGGTAGGAGCATTCTTATCGAGTATAGTTAATATTCTCCTAATTCCTGAATATATATCAAGACAGGCATATGGAATATATAGTTTTGCAACTTCTAGAGTAATAACAACATTCACAACAATACAGGAATTTTCTAGATTTTGGATATTTAGAGAAGAATCTTATGGATATAGAGTACTGTACAGTGGACTTCTATTCAGCATATTGTTAGCATCTCTCTCATACATAGTGACTATAGTAGTATTAGTAACATTATACTCATTAAAACTACATCTAGCTCTTGTTATAGGGGTATTGGCAGCAATATTTGTCCTGTTTGACTTCATGTTAACGACATGTAATGTATATGCACCACATAATGCACAACTATTGATATTTATAGTCAAGATCTTACAAGCATCTATAGTTGTAATATTAATATTGACTAGACTGTTAGATGTATTCAATCTTATACTATTAATAACAGTATGCTATCTAACATCTCTAACAGTTGGAATTTTAAAGTTTAGAAAATTAATCTTCAGTAATAGATCAAACATATTTACAGATTGGAAAAGATGGTTTAAGAAATATCAAATACCTCTAATGAGTATTTTAGCAAATATTGCATATGTAGTAGATGCATATTTCATAACATATATAGTTGGGTTTAGTGTAGTTTCAGGATTCTTTCTATCATTATCAATTTCTTATAACATATTCTCAATATTTGGATCGACATTTATGGGAATGATCTCACTCTTAATAATAACTAGAGATATTGAAAAGGTTAAAGCATACACATACATAATAGCATCATTAACAATACCAACATACATATTCTTGATAATATTCTCTAAGTATGTACTATATGTATACGGTTTAAAATATGTTCAATACTCAACAATACTTCAAATACTTTCAATATATGGATTAACACTCCTATTTCTAAAGACTATAAGAGGACTTAGCCTTGGAATAGATGTTTCAGATGTAGAAGTTTTACAAATATCAGAATTATCAAAGACATCAGCATATAAAGTACAGTTCTATAGAGTAATAACATCAATAACATACCTAGTATTACTAATACCATGCATACTCACCATATCAACACTATACAACAGCAAAATGTTGACGCTAGTAATATGGTCATCACTATTAGTCGCAAGAAATGTACTAGAAACATCATTAATATACTTAATGGTATTTAGAAAGATAGAGAAAGAACCACTACAAAAAATATGGAATATACTACTAAAACCTACACTAAAATTCTTAGCAATATCACTAACAAGCATATTAATACTATACAAATATCTAAACTACATAACAAAACTATTCACAACAACAAACATGATAAATACAATAATAAACCTAGCACTACTATACACACCATACATAACACTAACATTAACAATCGAAATACTAACAGACACATATCTAAGAACAATAACAAAAGCAATACTACACAAAATAATAAGACAAACAACACCATAATACTGATCTTCGTATTACTTGTTTCTTGTGGAAATGTTTCTCTTCAGGAGAGTTGAATTGTTGCATTTTCCTAATGGTAAAACGTAAAAACACACATGCAGAAAATAAAGACAGACAACAGGAAATAAAAAACCAAAATAAAAACCCACAGA
>CAZNTG010000001.1:0-6427 GCA_964575955.1 uncultured Thermoproteaceae archaeon | reverse complement strand
TATGCCATTGCAATATTTTCAAACATATTTGTAGTATTAACCTTCTTTAAGTAGTAATTTCCAAACTGTATATACATTACAGAGTATATCGGTAAGAGTCCTCTCTTTAGAAGTTCGTATGTTCTAGTTAATGCTGATTCTCTTAAACTATCTGCTCCTTTCATCAATATGTTCGATACTTTACTAATCGTTATCGTCTGTCTTATCTGTTGTAGAAATCCTGATATTAATCCTGTAGTTATGTCCGATAGGTAGTGGAAACTTAATGCTATAACTTTAACATATCTACCCTCTTGATATAGTGTTATCATTTTTTGAACATATATTTGAGGTGTTACCTCTCCACCAATAAATCTTATCAGTGGTGAATATCCTATCAATGCTTTACAGTACTGTACATATATTTCAGCTACTCTTCTCAAAACTTCACTATTTATTATTCTACTTGGATAGTTTTTCTCTACAAATTTCAAAACTTCTAACCAAGTTTTTAATGAGAGTACTCTTGCACTAGCTATTGCTAATGCTTCTAGAGCTTGTGCTATAGATCCACTATTCAATTCTGCGTGATATTCCTGTAGTAGATTCTTAGCTTCAAGTATTCTCTCATATATTCCAATTAGTAGGTCTATTGTGTATATTGTTGGTTTTTCTATAGATATCTCATATTCTATATCTTCAATTTCTGACTTAAGTTTAGATGCAATGTTATTAAAATACTCTATAGCTATGTCAGGTGTATACATTCTTGCTCTATTATTATACTCGTTTATGTATAGATATTCAAAATATTTAACAATTGCTTGATATAGTAGTGATGCTGCTGTATAGTAGTTTCCTAATTTTGCTTCTTCTTTAGCATGTTCTACAAGTTTAAATACTTGTTCTTCCTGTTTTAATGTTAACTTTGTTAGATCTAATGTTTTAAATGCATTATATATTGTTTCCCATATGTATTTTAATGTTCTTGTTATATTTTTATTAGATTTTAATATTGAGCTTATAGTTAAGCTATTATTTACGAGTTGTATTCCTGTGAAGTACTGTATTGCTTGTTCAACATCTATTACAGGAATTACTTTTGCTGGAAACCTTCTTCCTATCAATGTTAGGTAGTTTAGTAGTGGTACTAGTACTATCTTATACCCATTCTTTGCTGCAGCTTCAATTTTTATAGGTACATCACCTACAGGACCTACAAGTCCTCCTGGTAGTATCATTCCTGTCATTGTCATGTCCTGTCTCATTGTACTGTTTGTTAATAGTGAAAACATTGCTACAGTCATGTATGCACTTGCTGATGGTCCCCCAACCTCAACTATATTACCCTCAACTTTTATTAAGAAGCTGTAGTTGAATGGTGGTTTCCATGCAAGCATGCTTGCTGTGTAGAATGCTAGTTGTGATGATGCTATGAACATCTGTCCTTCTCCTCCTGGTCCATATGCTGGTAGTGGTAGTGATGCTATATATACAATTCCATCTCCTGGTTCTAGTTCTGTTATTGATATGTTTAGTACTTCTCCTGTATTTCCACTAACTGCAAGTGCGTGTATTGTTGTTGATTTTTCCCATACACATTTTACTGCTAGTATTGTTGTTGTTATTCCTGTTAGAACTACTATGAGTGTTAGGAGTATTGTTGTTAAGAGTTTTGTTCTATCCATTTTGCATAGTTGTGTTTTGAGTAGTTATAAATCATTCGTTAGTGTAAAATGTCTACAACTTCTCTAGCATGGTATGTTATTACCATGTCTGCACCTGCTCTAAATATTGCTGTCAATATTTCAATTATTATAGACTTCTCATCTATCCATCCCATCTTTGCTGCTGCTTTAACCATTGCATATTCTCCAGACACGTTATATGCTGCTAGTGGTATGTATGGGAAGTGTGTTTTTACTAGTTTAATAATGTCTAAATATGCTAATGCTGGTTTAACCATTACAATATCTGCACCTTCTTCAATATCTAGAGCAACTTCTCTCAATGCTTCATGAATGTTTCTATAGTCCATCTGGTATGTCTTTCTATCTCCAAATCTTGGTGCACTATATGCAGCTTCTCTAAATGGTCCGTAGAATGAGCTTGCATACTTCACACTATATGACATTATTGCTACATCTCTAAATCCTGCATTATCTAATGCTTCTCTAATAGCTCTTACTTGTCCATCCATCATTCCTGATGGTGCTACTATGTCTGTTCCTGCTTCTGCATGTGATATAGCTATCTTAGCATATATCTTCAATGTATCATCATTATCTATGTATGGTCCATATCTTCCTTGTCTAACTATTCCACAATGTCCATGATCAGTGTATTGGCATAGGCATAGGTCTGTTATTATAAGTATCTTATCTGAAAATGTTTCTCTTAAAATTTTCACAGTTTTCTGCACTATTCCATCACTTGAATATGCTTCACTACCTATAGAATCTTTATGTTTTGGTATTCCAAATATTATGAAGTTTCTTATGTTGTGTGTGTAGCAGTCATCTATAAATTTTATTAATTTATCATTTAGAGGCCATCTATACTGTCCTGGCATTGACTCTATCTCCTCAGGATTTTCTATACCTTCCTTAACAAATATTGGCATTATCAACTTTTCAACTCTTATACATACATCTGCTACTAGATCTCTAATAAGGCTAGTTCTTCTAAGTCTTCTAAGTCTCACAATTGGATATTCTCCATATACCACACAACTAGTCGTGTACTAGCGTTTATAAGTTTGATAATTCTATACACGTCTAAATGGGTGTTACTGAGCTTGGTAAACTTATACCATCTGAAGTTAGGAAGCAGGTTGATTTTTCATATTTAAGTGGTAAGATTATTGCGATAGATGCATATAATGCACTTTATCAATTTTTAGCATCTATTAGACAGCCTGATGGTAAACCACTCATGGATTCTCATGGTAGAATTACTAGTCATCTAAGTGGTCTATTTTATAGAACTATAAATTTTGTAGAACAGGATGTATGGCCTGTATATGTCTTTGATGGTAAGACTCCTGAGATGAAGCTTCTGGAGATTGCTAGAAGGAAGAGGCAGAGAGAAGAAGCTTTAGATAAGTGGGTTAAGGCTTTAGAGCGTGGTGATAAGGAGGAGGCTAGAAAATATGCTAAACGTGCACTATTCCTCACAAATGAAATGGTTGAAGATGCTAAGAAGTTACTAACATTGATGGGTATTCCATGGGTTCAAGCACCCGCTGAAGGTGAGGCACAGGCAGCGTATATGACTATGAAGGGAAGTACTTGGGCTTCAGGTAGTCAAGACTATGATGCACTACTATTTGGCTCTCCTAGACTTGTTAGAAATTTGACAATTACAGGTAAGAGAAAACTTCCAGGTAGAGAAGAGTATGTTGAAGTTAAACCTGAAATTATAGAGCTTGAACAGGTATTGAAGGCGTTAAAATTGAAAGATAGGTCACAGCTCATAGATCTAGCAATACTACTAGGAACTGACTACAATCCTGATGGAATTCCTGGAATAGGACCACAACGTGCATTAAGACTTATACATGAGTTTGGTAGTCTTGAAAAGATGTTGAATACAGTATTGAAAAATGTTCAATGGCCTGTTGATCCTCTGAAGATTAAGGAATATTTTCTAAATCCTCCAAAGACAGATGACTATGTTATAGAGTTTAGAGATCCTGATGATAAAGGTATCATAGATTTTCTATGTGGAGAACATGACTTTAGTAGAGATAGAGTTTTGAGAGGTATTGAGAGACTTAGAAAAGCCATGTCTAAGAGAAAGAAGGCTAAACTTGACATATTCTTCTAATATTGACATAGATTTATTACTCCCCAATAACTAGTTAGTACTTGGTGTTGAGTTGAGTGTTAGAAGTCTACTATCTGCATATAATGAACTTACTAAGCTAGATTTGAGAATTTTGAGAGTAATCGAGATTGCTCATAGAAAGTTTGAGTGGGTTCCTATTGAGGTTATTGTTAAGTGGAGTAATAGGTCTTGGGAACTTGTATCTAAAAGTTTGAAGAAGTTGAACTCTTTTGGAATGGTCTTAAGATGGAAAGGTAATTACACAGGTTATAGACTTACATATTCTGGATATGATGTTCTTGCACTTCACACACTTGCTAAGAGGGGTGTAATTGAGAAACTCTCACCAACACCTCTAGGTGTTGGTAAGGAGAGTGATGTATATGTTGCTGAAGATTATGCAGGTAATAAGCTTGTAGTTAAGTTTCATAGACTTGGTAGAACTAGTTTTAGACAGACTAGAAAGTTCAGAATTTGGGTTGGTGAGAGAAGACACATAACATGGCTATACGAGTCTAGACTTTCAGCACATATGGAGTATAAAGCTCTAGTACTTGCATATAATGCTGATATAAGTGTTCCAAAGCCTATAAGTGTTAATAGACATGCAGTAGTTATGAAATATATAGAATCATTAAAACTTTCAGAGATAAGGACAGGTCTTGAAAAACCTGAAGAAGTTTTAGGTAAAATTCTTGATGATGTAGCAACACTGTATAGAGATGTAGGTATTGTACATGGAGATTTAAGTGAGTATAATGTGATTGTTGAATTTAGTGAAGAAGAGGAGAAGCCATACATAATAGATTGGCCACAGTGGGTACCTAGAGAGTATAAAAATGCTCTAGATTTATTGAAGAGAGATCTTGAAAATATTGTACAATTCTTTAGAAAGGAGTATGATCTAGATGTTAATATTGAAGAAGCATTAAAATATATAACTGAGGGAATAGAAATTGGAGAGTTAGAGTTAGAAGAAGCATTTGAACATGCCTTAGGTGTGTCTGAATTGAAAACTTACGTTCTCGGTGAGGATGAGGAAATTGAAAAAGCTCTAGATAGGATGGAGAAGGAATTTTCAACAACACCTAAAGAAGAGAGGGAGAAACTACATTTAAAAGCACTAGGCGGAGAGGAGGAGAGTAGGAGTGATGAGAATCCGGCACACTAGATATGTGAAGAAGGGTATCCTATCTGAGATCTGTTTAATATAGCTCAGTTATCTACTACTCTCCTAACTTTACATGTTTCAGAAATCTTAATATTCACTCTCATACTACCTACATACGTGGTGAGAATCTACGTGAATAATTATTGAAAAGAGTTTTGTATATGGTGTTACGTGGGTAACACTTTATTTAGATTCTACATGTTCTATATGTCAGATTCTAGATGTCGATCACGTTAAAGATCGAGCCTATAACTAGGATTGAAGGTCATCTTGGAATATATGTTACTGCAAATACTACTACTGGAAAGATTGAGAAGGCATTTACTATTGCAATAATGTTTAGAGGTTTTGAAGTTATTTTGAAGAATAGAACTCCAGATACTGCAATATTTGTAACTTCTAGATCTTGTGGTGTTTGTGGTGCTGCACATGCTAATGCTAGTACACTAGCTTGTGATGTTGCTCTTGGAGTTCCTGTAACGCCTCTAGGTGTATGTCTTAGAAATCTTGCATATGCAATGACAGACTACACCTATGATCACTCAGTACTTCTAAGTTTACTAGAAGGACCAGACTACTCAGAGTATACTGTTGGTAAGCTTACTCCAAGTGTGTATGAGCTTGCTAAAGGTGTATCATGTACATACTCTAAGTATCATGGCTATTCAACTATTGCAGATATGATGAAGGGTTGGAATCCAATTCCAAAACCTGGTAAGACCTATCTACTGACAGTGTACTATCAGAGACTTGCTAAAGAGGCTGGATCGTTAATATATGGAAAATATGCACATCCTGAAACGCTAGTTCCTGGTGGTATTGTATATCCTGTTGATGATTTGAAGAGTCTATTCACATACTACCTACCTAGACTTGTCATGTTGACTATGTGGGTCAAGTTTATACTTTCACAGTGGATTGACATGTTCAACTTCTACTATAAGAATGTTGAGGTTAAGCAGACAGGTGAGACATATGCTAAATGTGAAGGTTTGACATATAGACCACCAATAATGCTTTCAGGTGGTTTATTTGATGATCCATTTGCAGAAATATTTACTAGTGATAGATCCTCATTTACGTATAGTGAAGTATATGGGGGTTATAACTATGCATATAGTTTAAGATTGTTTAAGCCTGGACTTGCCATAGGTTCTAGAATTGTGTATAGTGAATTTGCAGATCTACAACGTAACATGGTTGAACTACTAACATCAGGATATTATCAGGGAGCTGCACAATACATGTCTAGGTATGTAAGTGCTGATCCACTTGGTAGACCTCTTGCAGATGGTATACCTGAGCTTATACCATACCATGAGTGGAATAAGGAGACAATTCCAAATCCAGGACCACTACCTAAGATTCCAGAGGTTTGGGAAGGAGAGCCATATAGCTGGTGTGCAGAACCTAGAATGGTACTTCCAGATAGAACATTAGTACCATTTG